>CAVURC010000001.1:0-94115 GCA_963743825.1 Ilumatobacteraceae bacterium
CACGGATCTGGGTTGGGCTCATCGAACGCACCCGTGCCGCGGCGAGTTCGATCGCCAACGCGATCCCGTCCAACCGGTTACAGATTCCACCGATCACCACAACATCGGCGTCATCAGGCCGGAATCCAGACGCAGCGGTGTCGGCTCGTTCGGTGAACAACTCGACCGCTGCCGCGTCGGCCAGTGACGGCACCCGCCACACCCACTCGCCACCGACCGCCAACGACTCGCCAACCGGCGACTAGCACCCGCACCGTCGGACAGGCGGCGAGGTCCTCGACGAGGGCGGCGGTCTCGTCGAGGACGTGCTCGCAGTTGTCGAGCACCAGCAACACCTCACGACCTGCCAAGCCGTCCACGATTATTTGGCGCCAGGTTCGTGCAGGTTTGGGTTGCAGCATGGAACACTGCCGCCACCGCCACATCCACACCATCACGGTCGATCACCGGGGCCAACTCGGTCAGCCACACACCGTCACGGAACTGTGGCGCCAGCATCGCCGCGGACTGCACAGCGAGGCGGGTCTTGCCGACGCCACCCACACCGATCAACGTCACCACACGATGTCCGCCGACGGCGTCGATGATGGTGGCGACGGCGTCGTCACGTCCGACGAAACTGGATTCCTGCACCGGCAGGTTGCCGGACACCACGTCGACGGTGCGCAGTGACGGAACTCGCCCCGACCCACCTGCCACAGACGGATCGGGGCGTCGACTCCGGTGAACCGATGCTCGCCCAGATCGGTGAGGTCTGCTTGTTCGTCTCGGATCAACCCTGCGGTCACATCCGACAGGACAATCTGGCCGCCGTGTCCCGCCGCCATGATCCGCGCCGCACGGTTCAAGGTCCGCCCGAAGTAGTCGCCGTCGCGTTCAACAGCAGTCCCTGTGTGCAGACCGATACGCACCGGCAACCCCACGCAACTTTGAACGGCCACCGCCGCCCCTAGCGCCGAGGCCGCATCGCTAAACGCCGCGGCGAACCCATCACCACCCGTCGAGAACACCACCCCACGATGAGCCTCGATCGTCGAGCGCACCAACGCATCGTGCTCGGCCAGCGCCTCGCTCATCCCAGCCGGGTCATGCTCCCACCGCGGCGTCGAACCCTCGATGTCAGTGAAAAGGAACGTCACCGTCCCCGACGGGGGAGACATCCGCCAAGTATGACACTCGCCAAGGTGTCCCCGCTTGGGCATCTGGTCGGCGGCTGGCAGGGGGACACCCTCGAGCTACGTCAACGTCGAGAGTCCCACAACTGGCGATCCAGGCACTCGATACCTCGCACAAGAATCTCGGTTCGTGGGATGAACTTGGTGCCGCACTGCGAACCCGTTAGGTGACGTCACACTTTCACGTTCATATCCGCCATGATCGAGCGCCTGGTAGGTGTCCGATAGGGGGACGCCCGCCGGACGCGTCTTCGGAGCGTGGCGCTGGGTCCGCGTGGCGTGACCTGGGAAGTCTCATTTGGGTTGTACGAATCGATTCTCACTGAGGGCCCGCTATTCGTTGCACGAACCCGGTTGACGGATCCGCGGGTACCTCGTGAGCATCATCCGACTTGAAGGCGGATCGAAGGGTGACCCCGGCGCCGATCCCGAGGCCACCCGGTAATGGCGACCTCGTTCACTGCCCATCGCGCTGGCCTCAGCCGAAACCGTTGACGAGGACGGCGAAGTGCTTCGAGGTCGCATCCAGACGTTTTCCGACGACCGCTTGGTACTCGCCGGACTCGTAGACCTCCTTCGCCTTCTCCATCGACTCGAACTTCAAGACGACGGTCTGGTGCCCGGCACCATCGCCTTCGATCTGCGTGGTGGCGGGATCGAAGACGACGAGCTCGCACTCGGAACCGATCTGCAGAGCCGGGCCCGCACCTGCCTGGTACTCCTGGTACAACTCTGGATTGTCGACGTCGTAGTTCACGATCAGATAGGCGCTCATGCGCGCAATCGTGGCAGAGCGGTCACGACTGTCACGACCCGACCTGCAACCGAGTCCATTATCGGCAGCGAAGGGACGGATGCCCGGAGCTACGGTTGGTGACGAGGAAGGAGACGCAAGATGCCTACCAAGACGCCACAGAAGCACAGCCCCAAGAAGGCCGGCAAGTCCCTGAAAGAGAAGCGCGAAACCAAGAAGGCGAAGAAGGCGAGTCGCAAGAGCATCTCTGGTTGAGATGTGAGCGTTGGGCGCAGATCTCATCTCGCCTGCGACTACGAGGATTGCCGAGGGGATGGCCGCCGTTTCGGATGGACCGCCTGCGTCCGCAATCTCGACGTGATCCGCTCAGGCCGAGAGGGTGCCGGTGCTCGGTCGACGCGACGTGAGGCAGTACTCGGCCCCGGCCGGATCGGCCATCACGGTCCAGCGGTCGTGGACGGCGACGACTGTTCCGCCGAGCGACTGTGGTCGGCGACCGCCGCACGACGTCGTCGCACGCGAGGTCGACGTGACAGGTCGTGGATCCCGAGTTCTCGAGCACGTCGTTGGAGCATCACTCGCAGCGGCATGCCCTGCGGTCGATCGAGCGGGACGAACTCTGCTGACCGGGCATCGAGTGGCGCCCACCCGGTGAGTTCTGACCAGAACCGGACCTCGTCGTCGAATCGGTCCGCATCGACGTCGACACTCACCTGATCGATGAGCGTCGTCGCCGCGCCGGCTCCGATGGCCACCGGCGCTTGGCGTGTTCGTTCGCCGTGATGGCCGACGACACAGAACGGCATTCCGCTCGGCGTGCTCATCACGACGTAGTCGCCGTGGTCGGCCAACATCCGGGCGCCACAGCGCGACCGCGTCCTGCGCCCCGATACCCACGTTCGAGACGTGCAGGTCGATGTGCGAGCCGGACGTCACAGATTTCGTGCGCTGGATTCGCACATGGGCATCGGCGCCATCGTCGGGCAGCAGCGTCGCGAACTCGGCGTCGACGCCCCGCCACGACGACAACGACGAGCCGCTGATCGCAGACCAGAAGCGGGCGGTCGCATCGAAGTTCGCGTCGGGACGGTCGATGAACACGGTGATCCAACGGACTTCCACGCCGACACCGTACGCGCGCATCGCGACTGCGAGATCCACGTCGGCGGGAGGTCCGCTGAACGCGTGACTCGCTCAGCGTCTGTGATCGACATCACAGACTCGCCGATATCGGCTCGCTCATGATGCGGTCCACATATCGGGGGACGAAACAGGAAAGCGAGACACGAACATGCTGTTGTGCACCACTTGGAAGGCGCGGCCGTTGTCACCGGAAGCGATGGAGCGGATGATGGCCGTCTGGGGGAAGATCGAGGCCGACGAGGCGTCGAATCCGAACGCCGAGCGGCTCTGCTGGTTTCTGTACAGCGACGGCTCGGGCGGGTTCACGGTGAGCCGCGTGACCGACGACGACGCCTCGAATGCGCTCGGACTCGAGGCCACGCTGGCACTCGGCGAATTCCTGGAGTTCGATGTGCGACCGGTTCACGATCTCGAATCGGCGATGCCGGCCATCGGCGCGGCGATGGCACGCATGAGCGGCTGAGCTCGTCGCCTGATTCGAAGTCAGGTCGGGCGTTGATTCGGTTCGGGGCGACTCGGTGGGCAAGCCGTTGAGGTGGGCCGCGTCGTTGTAGCGAATCAACTGCCATGTTCCCGACGGTGCCTGTCGGAATTCGGTGATCGACGTGTTCAGTGTCTGCAGCTCGAACGATCCCGTCGGAACGGCGCGAAGGAGCAGGCGGAACGCTGCATCGACCACACCTCCGTGGCATGCCACGACGATCGTGCGTCCGGCGTGTTCGCGAACAGTTCGCGAGATGGCGGCACCGACACGAAGGTGGAACTCGGCGATGGTCTCACCGCCGGGGAACACCTCGTGGTGGGGATCGCCGTTCCAATCGGGCGACCCGAATCGCTCGACATAGCCGACGAAGCTCATGCCGTCGATGTCGGGACCCGGATCGTGCTCGCCGAAGCCGGCATCGATGTCGACGCCCATTCCGGCGAACGACTCGGCGATGGCCTCGGCCGTCTCGATCGCGCGCTGGAAGTTGCTGGCGATGAGGACGTCGGCGGCCAACTCGCCCGTCTCGGTCAATCGTTCCCGAAGTCGCTCGGCCTGCTGACGTCCCAGTGGTGAGAGTCCGGAGCACGATCGGAATCCGCCGATCACACGGTTCACGGTGACGTTCGATTCGCCGTGGCGGATCAGAACGAGCGTCGTCGGAGGTGCTTCGTCGGGGGTGGTCACGGATGGTGAGGGTAGGCGGTCATTCGACCGCCGCGGTGTTGGCGCTGTGGATCAGGTCCAGGTGACTGACATACACCTATCTCGGCCCGGCGGCAGCCATCCTCGACTCAAGACTCCGTCTTGTTCGTGGCGCCGTCGTAAAGTCGAAGTTCGTGGGACAGCGCATCGGCGACAGGTACGTGGTCAGCGACAGCGAGGCGGAGCGCTTCGCAACGGATGGCTACGTCCATCTGCGTGGCGTGCTGACCGACGGACGAGGTCGATGCCATCGAGGTCGTCTACGACACGTTCATGCGGGGCGAGATCGATGTGCCGGGCAAAGACCTGTACGACATGGTCACGGGGGAGTACGGCACCGACCCGAGCAACTATGCGATCTTCAACGTGATGCTGCCGCGGCGCTACCACCCCGACTGGCAGGGCAACATCTTCGAACGCGTCGGCTTGTCGATCGCCGAGCAGTTGTGTGGCGAAGGCATGGTGCTCGACTTCGACCAGCTCCTCGCCAAGCAACCCGGCCGCGACGACGCCGTGTTCGCGTGGCATCAGGATCAGGCGTACTGGATCAACACCGACGACCGCCGCACGGCGACGTGTTGGCTCGCCGTCGACGACTCCACGATCGACAACGGGTGCATGCAGTTTCTTCCGGGGAGCCATCGCGAGTCGGTTCGACCCCACCGCCCACTCACCGGCAGCCGGGAAGACCAGCACACGCTGGTGACCGACCTGCGGCCCGATGACGTACTCGTCGCCGTGGAGATCCGACGCGGCGACATCACTGTTCACAACGAAGGGGTACTGCACGGGTCGGGAGGCAACACCTCGACGACCAGTCGTCGGCGGGCGTACATCACTGCGTTCCGCTCGATCGAGACGGTCCGCCAGGAACGAGAGCTCGGCTTCACGCACTCGCACAACGACGCGCAGGATCTGCTCGCCAACGTCGACGGGCTCCTCGCCACCGACTGACCGGTCTTTCCGGAACCGACCCCGACAGACCGGTGGCGTAGGGTTTGGGCATGCAGCTGACCTACACCGAGCAGGAACTGATGCGGGATCATCCCGACCTGCAGCCGCAGGTGATCCTCGGCCAACGAGTGCACGGCGGATTCGACGGGACCGGCGCCTATTGCCCGCCCCGCGCCCTCGTGCGCGAACAGGCGCTCGACGCCTGGAGCGAGGCGCTTCGCGCTCGTGGCGGCGACGTGTTCGACGCGAACTCGTCGCTGCTCGCCGGTGCCCGCGTCGTCACCGTTGATCAGCAGCGCGTCCTCCTGCGCAACGGCCTCGGCAGGTGGTTCTGGGATCAACTCACGATCACCGGCAAGATCGAGGCGCGAGGCCGCCTGCTCGCCGACATCGCCTTCCCCGACCTCCAACCCGTGATCGTCGACGACATCTCCGAGATGGCGATCGGGCACCTCGGCGGTGGATTGCTCGTCGCTCACGGACTCGACGAAGGTGGCCAGCCCGACCTCGGCATCGGGGGCCACGACGTGATGTGGTTCCTCGCCCGCGACCTCGCGTTCGGTGAGGATGCATACGCCGACGCCGAGCCGCCCGACAACATCGGCCGCCCCGATGCGGGTACCCGCCTCATGCCCGAGCTCCCCCCGGAGATCGAAGGGCTGATCTCGCTGATCGCCAACTTGTTGATCATCGAGTTCCGCGCCGAACTCGGCTTCGCCGAGGCGCAGGCGATCCTGCGGTCGCCCGATGTCTTCCTCGATCGCCGTGACGATGCGGAGCTGGCCGCAGAGATCATCGAACGGATCCGTACCGACGAACTCATCCACGTCCGCTCACTGTGCGTGTACCTCGGCGAGTTGCGATCGGTCACGTTCCGGACGAACGACGGCGGCACCGTCAGCGGCAGCGAACTGATCGACAGGTTCTGGGACGGAATGGTGAACTGGGCCACCGTCGAGCAGCCTGCCCTCGCAGCCGAGCGCATCCGTCCGGAGGTCGAGGCCTACATCTCCACGCATCCCGAGGCCGATCGGGTGCGCGCCGAATTCGACGCCGCAGACGCCTGACGGTGGATCGCCGAGCGCCGATCGCCGTGTTGGCCGGCGTGATCGTCGCGGTGCTGTTCGCAGCCATCGCCACCGGGGGAGAGGTGGAGTTCGCTTCGCGGGCGCCGTCGTTCGCACGGGATCCGACGCCGAACAACCCCGTGACGACGATCGCACCGGTGAGCACGGTGACGGCAGAATCGGACAGGCCGGCGCCTTTGGAGTTGCCACAGTTCGTCGAGGTGATCGCAGAGGTCTTCTTCTACGCCTGCCTGGCGGTCTTCGCGATCATCGCGGTCACACTTGCATGGCGCCACCGTCCGAGCCTCCGACTACGACGACCCCGCCGACCGCCGGCGGTCGAGTTCGATTCCCTCGACGACGTCGCAGCAGCCATCACCGCAGACGCCGCCGCCCAGCGATCCGCACTGCAGCGCGGTGCGCCGCGCAATGCGATCGTCGAGTGCTGGCTCCTGCTCGAGGCCGCCGTCGTCGACGCAGGAGTGCAGCGCCACCCCTCCGACACCTCAGCGGAGTTCACGCAGCGCGTCCTGTCCACCGTCTCCGTCGATCCAGCGGCGATCGCCGGTCTCGCGGCGCTCTACCGTGAAGCTCGTTTCTCGAATCATCCGATGAACGAGGAGTCGCGTCGAGCGGCGATCGAAGCACTCGATGCCGTGCACGACGGCCTTCGTTCCGGTCGGACCGCCGCCGAGACGAGCCCATGAGATTGCGGGCGCATCCGGTCGCGACGATCGTCGGCGTGACGATTGCGGTCGACGTTGCGATGATCGTGACCGGAATGGGCCCGCACGTGGCTGCTCGTTGCGGCGCTCGGTGGCCTCGTGGGCGTCGGACTGTGGTTCTTCTCCGATCTCGCCGACGAGGCGATCGGCACCGCCGGAGCCCCGGCCGGACCCGCATCGGAGCCGACGGTGCGAGGTGATCGCCGGGTGATGCAACTGCGCACAGGTCTCGCCTACGGACGACCCGACCGCGCCTCGCTCGTGCAACTCCGTTCGAGCCTCATCGAACTCGTCGACGATCAGCTCCGAACCGTCCATCACGTCGACCTCGCCGAGGATCCCGACGGCGCCCGAGCCATCATCGGCGACGACCTGTACGCCTTCGTCGACGACCCCGACTCCGCCGGCATGCTGACCGAGCCGCGCCGGGTCGACCACATCTTGACCCTCATCGAACGGATCTGACCAGGAGGTCCCATGGAACGACTCGAACTTCACGACGTGTCCCGTCTCGCCGGCGAGGTGCTCGACGAGGTCGAGGTTGCCGTCGTCGGGAAACGAGAGGCCCTGACGCTCGTGTTGGCCGCGATCCTGGCGGGTGGCCACGTCCTGCTCGAGGACTTCCCCGGCCTGGGCAAGACCCTCGCTGCGCGCTCATTCGCGCAGACCTTGGGGCTGAACTTCGCCCGCGCGCAGTTCACCCCGGATCTCCTCCCCGCCGACCTGACCGGATCGTTCGTCTACGACCAGCGTTCGGGCGACTTCTCGTTCCGCCGGGGACCGCTGTTCACCGGACTGCTGCTCGCCGACGAGATCAACCGCACCCCACCGCGGACACAGTCGGCCCTGCTCGAGGCGATGCAGGAACACCAGATCACCGTCGAGGGCCAGACGTTCGTGCTGGAACCACCGTTCCACGTGCTCGCCACGGCGAATCCGATCGAGTACGAGGGCACGTATCCGCTTCCGGAGGCGCAACTCGACCGGTTCATGATGCGCACGAGCTTCGGGTATCCGACCGTCGACGATGAATGGGACGTGCTGGCGCGCCGAATCGATCGCCAGAGCGAGGACCAGTCGCTGCGCCAGATCACCGACTCGGCCACCTTGATCGCGATGCAGCAGATGGTCGAGCGGGTCACCGTCGACGAGAGCGTCGGGCGATACTGCGTCGGGTTGGCCACGGCCACGCGATCGCACCCCCAGGTCCTGATGGGAGCGTCGCCACGAGGGGCGCTGGGCCTGATGCTCGCCGCACGCGCCTTCGCGGTCATCGGAGGCCGCGACTACGTCACACCCGAAGATGTCAAAGCGGTTGCCGAACCCGTCCTGGCGCACCGGATCACCGTCAAACCGGAGATGTGGATGAGCCAGGTGACCGGGCGAACGGTCGTGGAGGCCGTGCTGTCGTCGGTTCCGACCCCGGCCCCGCTCGAGACGAGGTCGAGCGAACCGTGACGACGGGCATCGCCAACTCGTGGCAGCCGACCGTCGCGTACTTCCGCGCTGCGGTCGGTGCAACGGCGATGATCGCATTCGCGCTCATCTGGCGGCGGCCCGACCTCCTCGTGATCGCCGCACCGCTGGCAATCGTGACGGCGTGGTCGCTCATCACCCGCCCGGGCGCTTCGCCGGACTTCGTCGAGAGTGTGGCGCACCCGACGATTCGCGAAGGCGACGCGACCACCTGGCACGGAGCATTCTCCGGCGTCGCCGAGTTGGATCTGGTGGTCGCCGCGCTCGACGATGCGCCGTGGATCGAAACCGTCCCGGCGGGTGGCGTTGTCACGGCCGGCGCCGTCAACGGCTCGGCGAACCTCGAGATCCGGGTGCGCTCGACACGATGGGGGATTCGACCGGTCGAGCCCGTGCACGTGTTGGCCGCCACACCGTGGGCGGCATTCCGCTGGTCGACCATCACGGCGAGACATCCGTTGACGACGCTGCCGCTCCCGGCGCTGTTCGATGTCAACGCGTCCACCCACCCCAGCGATGGACTGATCGGTCTGCATCGCTCCAGTCGATCTGGCGAGGGCAACGAGTTCTCCGGGGTCCGACCGTTCCACGCCGGTGACCGGATGCGTCGCATCAACTGGACGCGGTCGGCTCGCTCGAACGAGTTGCAGGTCAACTCGACGTGGGCCGACCTCGACACGCACATCGCGCTGGTCATCGACGCCACCGACGACTTCGGGGTCAGCGAAGGAATCGACGGGCTCGCATCGAGTCTCGACGGCGCGGTGCGGGCGGCAGGTGCCATCGCCGAGCACTACGCACCGCGCGGTGAGCGGGTCTCGCTGCGGGTGTTCGGAACCACACTTCCCGCTCACGGTCTCGCCGGGAACCGGCCGAGCGCAGCTGCGCCGAATTCTCGACACGCTCGCCCGGGTGACTCCGTCGACGCTCAGCCGCACCGGGTACAGCACGCCGGCATCACGACAACGCGGCGTCGTCGGCGGACAGATCACGGTGCTGCTGTCGCCGCTCATTGCTCCGGAGGCGCTCGATCTGGCCGTGGCGCTGGGACGCCAGGGCATGTCGGTCATCGTCGTCGACACGCTTGCCGACCACGCCACCCGGGACGAAGATCGGTACATCGAGCTGGCGTGGCGCATCCGGCTCCTCGAACGGCGCCGCGAAGTTCGAATGGTCCTGGCGGCCGGGATTCCCGTCATCGAATGGCATGGGCCCGGAAGCCTCGATCAGGTCATCCGCGACATCGCCCACCGATCAACCGGCCCTCGGATGCTGCTGCGATGACGGTCGGTCAACTGCAGCTGTGGATCGACCGGCTGTGGCTCGTGTCGGGTCAACGATGGTTGTTCCTCGCAGTGTCACTGGGCTGTCTCGCCGGCGCTTCGTCGATCACGGCGCTCGTTGCGGGATCGCAGCCCAGGTCGCCATTGTGCTGATGGTCGCACTCGCCATCGTGGCCGTGATCCGACCGGACTCCCATGGAGCGCTCGTCGTCGAGGTCGCCGTGGTGTGGCAATGGCTCGCAGCGACCGACGACGTCACGACCCCGTGGGTGATTCCATTCGCCGTCCTGCTGTTCGTGTTCCACTCCGCCGTTGCGCTCATGGCAGTCACACCCATTGCCGCTCATGTTGACCGTGCGCTGCTCCTGCGGTGGTTGCGACGAAGCGGATCTGTCGTGGCCGCAACCATCGGGGTGTGGGTCATCGTGGTGATCATGGAGCAACGCCGGGCTTCGGGCAGCGCAGCGCTGACGCTTGTCGGGTTCATGATCCTGACGGTCCTCATCCTGGTGATGCGTGCCCACAGCGCCGTGCCCCGCCGCGACCGATCCAGCTGATCGTCAGATCCGGCAGGCGTCGCTCGACCGCAGCCGGGCCCGCAGTGCCCACGCGAGCAACGCGATGGAGCCCACGGCGAGGAGTGGCTGGATGGGCTCGAACCACTGCCGGGCGCCCGTTGCGCCGAGCGCCACGATCACGAGTTTGTTGCACACCGGGCAGCCGACGGCGAAGAACGACAGCAGTCCGGCGATGCCGCCGTTGCGTGTCGGTGCATCGATGTCGTCGGTCGGAGCTGCAGGCGCCGACGTGTCGCGTACGTAGGTCGCAGCGAGCAATCCGCCGAGGATGGCGGTGATCGCAAGCGTCGGGTACGACCACCAGGTGACCGGAACCGGGCGGCCGAACACCGGATTGGGGATCACATCGGTTGGCAGGCCGATCAGCAGGGCGACAACGACGGCAGCGACAACAGCGGCGGCCCAACGCCGCAACGGCCAACGAGTGAGTTGGTCCCAGGCCGGCGGCGAGCCGGTCGGAGGAAGTTCGAAGATCGACCACGTGAACACCCTAGGGGGTATTGGGGTGCAAGTGAACCCGAGTCAACGCGCCGACAGATTGACGAGCGCTGCCGAGACGACGTCGTCGAAGCGTGCTGACACGGCATCGAACCAGGCAGGGTCGTCGTCGGCGAACGCAGCTCGTACCTGGGAGCGAACTTCGTCGGAACCGTCGCCGAGCGGATCACCCGACGCATGCAGGACGGCGTCGGCGCGCAATGCCTGGAGCACCGAGACGGTGTCGACGGTGCCGAACTCGAGCGCTACAGCGGTGATCTCGGATCGGGGTACGAGCCCATCGAGAACTCCGAGCCAATCGCCACTCACGCTGGCCGAGACGCTCTCGCCGTCGACCATCGAGCGGACGTCACCCCACCAGGCCGTCCCGCGTTCGTACCCGGCAGCGCCACGCCCTTCGTGGGAGATCAGCTCACCGTGGCCCCACGCTCCGAGCCCGGTGTGCAGGTCGACGACAGCCACCCGGTTGGCTGCTCCCACGAGGTGCTCGATGTGTTCATCGAGCCAGCGATGCGACCACACCGGCTCGGCGCCGCCGTAGAAGACGCCGGTCGGATGCGTGTACTGACCGCCACTCACGACCTCCTGCAGCCGTTCGAATCCGACCTCCTCGGCGTAGGCGAGCAGTGCCATCGTGGTCGACTGCTGCGTGTCGGCGTCCCACTCGTCGGGAACCAGCAGGTGGGCGATCCCGCCGTAGTCCTCGTTCGCCGGCGGCGGTTGCGACCAGTCGATGAAGTTGCGATTGAGATCGACGTTGTCCTCGTTCACCCGCCGCACCCACGAGAACCCGTAGGGGTTGAACGCATGGAGGAGCACCACCCGCACGTCGTCGGGTCGATCGTCGACATGGCGGTCCAGCCAATGGTGCTGGAGCGCCGATCCGGTGAACCCCTCGACGCCGTGGGTTCCCGACACGATGAGCAGCACGGCCTCGGCGTCCGTCCGGCCCGATCGAGGCGACGTCGATCGCCAGCGCCTCTCCGACCAGCCCCTGCTGGGGATGCTCGTAGGACGTCACCGATGCTCCTGCGTCGGCAACTGCCGCCAGAAAGCGCGATCGGGATTCGTCGTAGGTGGTCGTCAGTCCTCGTTGCCGGTCCGATTGCTGCTCCATGGTGGTACCTCCGCGCCCCAGCATGACATGCCCCGGCTACAGTCGGCCCATGACGTACGCAGGAGATCGTCTCGTTTTCGACGCCGACAGCCACGTGATGGAACTGCCGGGCTGGCTCGAGGAGTTCGCCGATGGTTCGACCGCCGACACGTTGCGCCCGTTGGCGCTCGGCGGTGCCGGCGCACTGGCCGAACGGGCGGTCGAGGAAGCAGCCGCTCGACAGGCAGGGGGAGTTGCCACGCTCGATCCCGACCCGATCGCGCTCCTGCGCTCGAAGGGATGGGGAGCCGTCGGGGCGTTCGACTCGACGGAGCGTTCCTTCGTACTCGATCAGTTGGGCTTTGCGGCCCAGCTGGTCTTTCCGACATTCGCGGCCACGCAGTTCGCCGGCAACGACCTCGACCTGCTCTACGGCGGATCCGACGCTCTCAACCGGGCGATGGCGGCGTTCTGCGCCGACGATGGCCGCATGCTCGCGGTGGCCTCGGTGCCGTGGGGCGACCCCACTCCGTACCGTCGAGACTGCGCGACGCGCCATCGCCGAGGGATGCCGGGCAGTGATGGTGCCCACCGACCTGCCACGCGGCGTCGTGTCGCCGACGCACCCCGATCACCACCCGCTGTGGGCGATGCTCGAAGCGGAGAATGTTCCCGTGGTCACCCACATCGGTGGCGGCGGTCGCCCGGTGCGGCCCGGGTTCCACGACAACGGCCACACCGTGACCGACTTCCTCGGAGGTGGCGAGAACGTGCGGGCGAAGGACTTCATGGCGATCCACCAGCGCCCCGAGGTGTTCTGGGCGGCGATGGTGCTCGACGGGATGTTCGAGCGGTTCCCCGGCCTGCGTGGCGCATCGGTCGAGGAGGGAGCGATGTGGGTGGTGCCGTGGATTCGGCGTCTCGATCGGGCGATGCAGTTCGCCAAGACCGAAGCACCATTGCGCGACCTCACGAAGCTGCCGAGCGAGTACGTGCACGATCACCTCCGGTTCACGCCGTTCGCAGGCGAACCGGTCGGGTGGATGCTCGATCAGGCCGGTGCCGATCTGTTCATGTTCTCGTCCGACTACCCGCACCCGGAAGGCACGAAGGACCCGATCGATCGGTTCGAGGCGACCATGGGCGGTCTCGACGACAGCACGCTGGACGGTTTCTACAACGCCAACTTCGCTGCGCTCTACCGCGGCGCCGTGCCGGTCTGAACCAGAACACATGAAGCTCCTCTGTACGGCAGACCTGCACTATCGCCTGCCTCAGCTCGACTGGCTCGTCGAGCAGGCCGGCGACGTCGACGTCGTGGTGATCCCCGGCGATCACCTGCAAGTGGTCGGTGCCGCTCCACTCGAAGTGCAGATCGTGGTGGTGTCGAAGTACCTGCAACGCCTGTCGGAGCAGGCGCTGGTACTCGCGTCGTCGGGCAATCACGATCTCGACGGCCCCGGGCCGACGGGGGAGCAGGCCACCGAGTGGCTGCGGGGCCTGGCATCCGATCGGCTGGTCGTCGACGGCCAATCGACCGACTTCGACGGTGTGCGCTTCACCGTGTGTCCGTGGTGGGACGGCCCCCAGACCCGACAACTCGTCGAGGATCAGCTGGCAGCGGCCGCAGTCGATCGTCCGGATCGGTGGATCTGGGTCTACCACTCACCGCCGGCCGACTCACCCCTGTGTCAGGCCGGATCCAAGGCGTATCCCGACCCCGACCTTGCGGCATGGATCGACCGGTGGCATCCCGATCTGGTGATCTGCGGCCACATCCATCAGGCGCCGTGGGTTGCCGGTGGGGGATGGGTCGACCGTCGCGGCTCGACGTGGCTCGTGAATGCGGGCCATCAGCCGGGGCCGATGCCGGCCCACATCGTGATCGACCTCGATGAAGCCACCGCCGAGTGGGTCGCTCTGCCCGATCGCGAACTCGTCGAGATGGAGTTCGGGCTCGTTCAGTAGTCGAGGTCGGGCATTCGCGCCGAACCCGGGGTCACGGCCTTGGTCTGGTGGTGCATCAGCGTGCTGAGGACGTCGTCGAGCATGCCGAGGTGTCCGGAGTCGCCCCCGTACTGCCGCTTCACATCGGTCAGATGGCCGGTCAGGTTGTCGAGCCGTGTCGCCAGCGCCTTGGCCACGTCGAGGAGCACGTCGGGTCGCTCACGCAGGAACGCCGCACCATCGTCGGCCTGCAGCACCGTGCAGTCCGAGAGCGCTCGCACCGTGGCCGTCGACGGGCGCTCGAGCACGGTCGACATCTCACCGAGCACCGCGCCGGGAGTGTCGAGCATCGCCAGCGTCACGCCGTCACGTTCGATCGAGACCGACCCCTCGACCAGGATCACGATCGAACCGAAGGGTGTGCTCTGCTCGACGACGACGTCGCCGGCGGAGAACGATCGGCGTGGCAGGTCGGCGCATCGCTCGATGAGATCCGTCATGCGGCCATTCTGGCACTCCACGGGCTCGTCGGCGCCGACGCGCCGGCGTGTCACCGAGACGTAACCTGCACGACATGTGCGGACGATTCGTCTCAGCCGGGAGCCCCGATCGGGTCGCTGCGTACTTCGACACGGTGCTGCCCACCGAGGTGGTCGCCGAGTCGCTCGGCGAGAACTACAACGTGGCGCCGACGCAGGACATCTACGCCGTCGTCGGTACCGGTGACGGCACCGCCCGCCTCGACGCGTTCCACTGGGGCCTCGTGCCGAGTTGGGCCAAGGACCGCAAGATCGGCTCGAAGATGATCAACGCCCGCGCCGAAACGCTTGCAGAGAAGCCGTCGTTCAAGAGCCTGTTCCGGACGAAACGCTGCATCGTGCCGATGGACGGGTTCTACGAATGGAAGGCCGGCGTCGAGGGAGGCCCGGTGAACACCAAGGGAAAGCTGCTCAAGCAGCCGATGTACATCCATCGAGCCGACGGTGATCCGCTGGCGGTCGCCGGGCTCTGGACTCGGTGGAAGGATCCGGACGATCCCGAGGGCCGCTTCCTCCACAGCGCCACCGTCATCACGACCGCCGCCAACCACACCATGGAACCGGTCCATGATCGGATGCCCGTGATTCTCCCGTCGAATCAGTGGGTCACCTGGCTCGACCCGGCCAACGACGATCTCGATGCACTTGCACTCCTGCTCGTCGGTTGCGACGACGATGTCCTCGTGATGCACGAGGTGTCGACCGAGGTCAACAACGTGCGCAACAACCGCGCCGACCTCTTGGCATCAGTGGAGTAGCCGGCGGGCTCACAGCGCGAGGTAGAAGGTCAGCAGATCGCTGGTCAGCGGAGGGAAGAGTACCTCCATCAGGTCGCGCTGGCGGCCGAGCAGCACGTCTCCGTGGCGGGTTTCCAGTCCAGCAGCTCCGAACGGTCCGAGAATCAGCGGAGCGAGGGCATCGGGCGCCACGCCCGAGCCTCCCTTCGACACCGGTGCTTGCTCGGGGCCCCCGGTGACGACACCGGACATCGAGTTCTCGTCGATCGAGAACCGGACGTGACTGCGCCACGACGACAACAGCACTTCGTGGTGGCCGGCGAGCCCGGCAGACCGGAAGCGCTCCAGGAGTACCGGACGAAGGTGTTCGAGGAGGGCTGACAGTGCGGGGACGCGTCCGTAGAACCAGTCCCGGCTCCGATCGGGTGCATCAGGTGTCACCGCGATCTCGGCCAGCAGATCGCCGATGCCTGCCACGGGTCGCTCCAGAACCGCGACGCTCGCTCTCGCGGCCGGCGGCTGCGACGAGCGCGCGGAGGCCGTCGGCGCGGCCGGCCATCTCGCCGAGCACGTGACCGTCCTCAGGTGGTGTCCGGCGGGCGGTTGCGACGATCGCGCCGTCGTGTTCGGCGACGAGTTGGGTCGAACCAGAGCGCTGCACGAGCCACCGCCAACACCCGGGGGAGTGGGGCATCCGGACGTCAGCGGCGCGCTGAGCGGCTTGTCTGCAGCGCTTCCATCGCGGGAATGTCCGTCAGCCGCGCCGGACGCACGGTGATGTCCGGATCGGCGACGGGAACGTCGAGGACGTCCCAGGTCATCGGTATCGGCATCGCGTACGAGTAGCCGAACTGTCGGTAGAAGAACGGGATCCCGATCATCACCTGGAGCAGATCACCCCGGTCGGCCGATCGTCGGTGGGCCTCCTCCATCAGGGCTCGCACGAGCCCGCGGCCCTCGTAGGCCGGGGCGGTCGCCACCAGCTCGACCTGGCCGGTCGGTACGGCGACGCCGGAGATCGACACCGACTCGCGCAGCAGGGTCGCGGTCGACACCACTCGGTCGCCGTCGGTGACCACCATCACGGCGTCGAGGCCCTCGTCATCGTCGTTGGCGACGAGCTGCAGGTCCTCTGCGTCGGCCTCGTCACCACGAGCGGCCAGGAGAGCCCCGATCTGTTCGAGGTCACGTTCTGCAGCAGTGCGCAGTGTCAACCCGTCAGTACCTCGCATCGGTGTCAGTCCGAGACCCCTTCGGTGTCCGCCGAGCGGAGCTGCGTCCGGATCGCCTCGGCCCACGACTCGAGATCGTCACGGCTGACCGACGCTGCAGCGTTGGCGAAGCTCAGTTGCGCCATCGACGACGTCGGGATCACATGGACGTGGGTGTGCGGTACCTCGTAGCCGGCAACGATGACGCCGACCCGATCGCATCCGAACGCCGCCTGCTGGGCACGCCCGATGGTGTGGGCCACCGAGAACAGGTGTGCGGCGAGATCGGGCGAGGCGTCGATCCAATGGTCGACCTCTTCGATCGGCACCACCAGCACGTGCCCGGGAGCCATCGGGTTGATCGACAGGAATCCCACGCAGAGCTCGTCGCGCCACACGAAGGTGCCGGGAAACTCGCCCTGGATGATCTTGGTGAACACCGTGGTCATGCCCGCACCATACGCTGTGCCGAGTGACCGATCCCGCCGTTCCGGATGCGGGCACCGTCGAGACCTCACCGTCGATGTTCGACGGGATGTGGACGGTGCCGAACCTGTTCACACTCGTGCGGCTGCTGTGCCTGCCGGTGTTCCTCTGGGTGCTCTTCGGACTCGACAACCAGGTGGGGGCTGCGTTGATCCTCGGTGCGCTGAGCGCCACTGACTGGGTCGACGGCTATCTCGCCCGACGCCTCGGCCAGGTCAGCGAGTTCGGCAAGGTGTTCGATCCCACGGTCGATCGGTTGATGTTCATCGTGGCGGTGACCGCCATCATCATCGACGGTGCGATCCCGCTGTGGTTCGCCATCGCGGTGCTGGTGCGCGAGGTCCTGGTGGGGCTCATGATGGCGGTTGCCACGCTCGTGTACAAGATGCCGCGCATCGACGTGACCTACCTGGGCAAGGTGGCAACGGCGCTGTTGATGTTCGCCGTGCCCGGTTTTCTGATCGGCAGCAGCGACGAGTCGTACGCCGGGCTGTTCCAGCTGGCCGCATGGATCGTCGGCATCCCGGGGCTGATTCTGAGTTGGTGGACCGGGATCGCCTATATTCCGCAGGTACGACGGGCCATTGCTGCTGGTGGATCCGTTCGCTCCGCAGCAATCACAGCCGACATGTGAACCCAGGTACGGTGGCACCATGAACATCCCTTCCGAACTTCGCTATTCGACCGACCACGAATGGGTGCGCGTCGACGGTGACACCGTCACGATCGGGATCACCGAGTACGCCCAAGACGCGCTCGGCGACGTGGTGTTCGTCGAGATGCCCGAACCGGGAGCCGCCGTCACGGCCGGAGCGACCTTCAGCGAGGTCGAGAGCACGAAGTCGGTCAGCGACATCTATGCGCCGGTGAGCGGGTCGATCAGCGCGGTCAACGAGGTACTCGATTCGCAACCAGAGCTGCTCAACAGCGACCCGTACGGCGAAGGGTGGATCTGTCGGATCACGATGACCGACGCGACCGAACTCGACACACTGATGGACGCCGAGGCGTATCGAGCGCTGACGGAGGGCTGACCTTGAGTTCCTATGTCTTCTGCAACCAGTGCGGGCACCGCAATCCGCCGACGAGCAGCTTCTGCTCGAGCTGCGGGACACCGCTCGACTCGCTCGACGATCGTACGATCACGCTCAGCGCGGTCGACCCGTTGCAGGACGCAGCGGGCTCCGAGGACGACGTGGTCGTCGCGATCGGGGAGCTGCCCAACGAGGTCGGTGTCCTCATCGTGCGCGCCGGAGCGCAGGCGGGCGCCCGATTCGCCCTCGACGACGTGGTCACCCGTCTCGGCCGCCATCCCGAATCCGAGATCAGCCTCGACGACATCACGGTGTCCCGCCGTCATGCCGAGATCGAGCGCACACCCGACGGCCACGTGGTCAGCGATGCGGGATCGCTCAACGGCACGTACGTGAACCAGGAGCGCATCGACAAGGTGCTGCTGCGTCACGGCGACGAGCTCCAGATCGGCAAGTTCCGCTTGGTCTTCTTCGAACGGCCCGATGCCTGATTCCGCGCCGCCCACGTCGACGTCGGTGATCGGGCAGCCCCCGACATCCGGCAGTCACCTGTCGATCGGTGAGGTGCTCGCGCTGTTGCTCGAGGAGTTCCCCGACGTCACGATCTCCAAGATCCGGTTCCTGGAGAGTCAGGGCTTGATCGATCCGGAACGCACGGCGTCGGGATACCGCAAGTTCTACGGCGACGACGTCGAGCTGCTTCGTTGCATCCTGCGCGAACAGCGTGAGAACTACCTCCCGCTGCGGGTCATCAAGGATCGCATCGACTCCGGCGAGATCGACCCGACCAACGAGCATCCACGACCGCGTGGCATCAAGAACGTGTCGGAGACCTCCGACATCCCGCGGCCGGACTCGCACCCGAGCGCCGGCGGGGTCCGTCGAGCCGGCGGATCGAACGGCGCCGATGCCGCAGCGACCGCTGAATCGGTGACCGGAGCAGCGGTGCTCTTCCAGCGGACCGATGCGCCGGTGGAAGCGGCACCGCCTGTCGAGACGGCGCCCGTTGTCGCTCCGGCGACGCCGACGATCGGCGCCATCCTGCCGGGGCTGGTGCTCACGGCTGACGAGTTGTGTGCGATGGCGGGCCTCACCCGTGCGCAACTGGCCGATCTGCAGTCGTACGGCGTGGTCACATCGCAGTCGAATCGCCCCGACGGACCCTTCGACGAGGATGCCGTCGAGATTGCCACGGTGTCGAAACGACTCCTCGATGCCGGTCTCGAACCGCGGCACCTTCGTGGCTGGCGCGTCGCTGCCGACCGCGAGGTCGGATTGCTCGAGCAGCTCATCCAGCCGTTGCTGCGCCAGCGCAACCCCGAGGCACGCGCCCAGGCCGTGGCCCAGCTGAGCGAGCTGGAACTCGTCGGCGGGCGGCTCCGGGCGGCGATGATGCGCTCGTCGTTGCAGCACGGCGCGCACTGAACACGACGCCGCTGCGCGCGGCCGGCCCGGGTACAGTGGCGACCGTGGTCCCTTTGGAGTTGATCGGCGTGCGGGTCGAAGTTCCCGCGAACACGCCGATGTTGCTCCTGCGTGAGGCCGAGGGTCGCCACCGGCTGTTGCCGATCTACATCGGCAACCCTGAGGCGTCGGCCATCCACTACGCCCTCGAAGGCGTCGTGCCGCCACGTCCGCTGACACACGATCTGATGCTGATCCTGCTCGGTGAGCTCGGTGCCACCGTGACCAAGGTCGTCGTGACCGAGATGCGTCGATCGCACCTACTTCGCCGAGTTGCATCTCACGACCGAAGCGGGCGACAAGGTGATCTCCGCTCGTCCGTCCGATGCGGTTGCGTTGGCCATTCGGTGCTCGGCGCCGATGTTCGCGTCCGATGCCCTGATCGACGAGGTCGGTCAGGAACCGGTGATCGAAGCCGAAGACGACGCCGCCGAGATCATCGACGAGTTCAAGGACTTCATCGAGAACGTCAGCCCCGAAGACTTCCAGTAACAGCGACGGGTCGACCGATCCGAATCGCTGGACATCGGGTGAGCGATCGTGAGATGGTGGAGCCGAGGCGACCATGGGGGCGTCTCGGTACCTGCCTTGGAGGTTCTCATGAGTTCTGTTGCATCCACCGATGTTCGGCCCCGGTTGTGGAGGTCACGCTGGGCGGCCATCGGCGCCGCTGTTGCGGTGACGTTCGGCGGTGGCGGGCTGTTCGCGGTCAACGCTGCATCGCCCGAGTCGTAGCACGGTGGCGATCGACCCGGTCCGCATCCTCGACACTCGTGATCCGATCAATGTCGGACTCGCGGGTCCGTTCGTGTCGCCGGTGTCGCAGGATCTGAAGGTGACGGGTTCGATACCGACCGACGACGGGCACCAAGATCGTCGTACCGGCGGGCGCGACCGGTGTGTTCTTGAACGTGACACCGGTGAGTTCGACTGCAGCCGGGTTCATCTCCGTGCGTCCGGCGACCGCGACCGGACTCCGCCGTCGACGTCGAACGTGAACTTCACGGTCGGTGCGATCAACCCGAATGCGGTGCTCGTGGAACTCCCGGTCGGTGGCGGCGACGACGGCAAGATCGAGATCACCTTCGACGCCTTCGGAGTCGGCAGGACCAACCACCGAAGTCCTCGTCGACGTCGTCGGCTACACCACCGACGCCAGACTCAAGGCGATCGAAACGAGCCTGGCCACCAAAGCGAACAGTGCCGACGTATACACCAAGGCCGAGATCGACGCCAAGCTGGCCGGCAAGCTGGACAACGCAAAGGTCCTGTGGGCCATCGTGAACTCGGATGGAACGCTCGACCAGGGCAAGGGAGCGCTGGTCGCAGGTACGGCGAAGCTGGCCGGCCTCGGTACATACGAGGTGGCGTTCGAGCGCGACATCACTGCGTGCGCTGCGATTGCCAACGCCGGCCGATGAGACGTCGTTTGGTGTGGGAGCGTCGGAAGCGACGGCGGTCCAGCGGGCGGGAGACGCAACATCGGTGTTTGTCAACACGAAGAACTCCGCTGGAGCACCTCGTCGATTCGGCATTCACTGTCGTGGTGATCTGCCCATAACCGACACACGCAGTCGCTGACCAGAACGAGCCCCCTTTCCGTCGATCAGGCGGGATGGGGGCTCGGCGCGTTGCCACATTCAGCGCCTGCGTCGCCGCGGGCGGTTCGGGTCCCTATCATTGCTGCGTGCGTCTTCGATCTGTTCTCGCCCGTGCGACCTTGCTCGCAGCCGTCGTGGGAAGCACGGTCGTCACTGCGGTCGTCGAACCCATCGGAACTGTCTCGGCGGCCGGTGCCACCAGCGCGTACGTGGCGATGCCTGTGTCTCAACGTCTGGTTGACACTCGCCTGACGACAGCGCTGCCACCGGGCGGCTCGCTCTCGGTGAGCGTCACTGGCGCCGCCCCGCTCCCGGCCGCAGGCACGGTCACCGCGGCGGTCCTGAATCTCACGGTGACAGCGCCGTTCGGTGCCGGCTACTTCACCGTCTGGCCGCACACCAGTGCTCGACCGGAAGCATCCAACCTCAACATCGACGAACTGCAGTCGCTGGCCGGGGGAGCGGTCCCCAACCTGGTGACCGTGCCCGTCGGGGCTGACGGTGTGGTTGACGTCTACAGCAGCGGCGGCGGCAACGTCATCGTCGACCTGCTCGGCTACTACACGGCGGCCGACACTGCGACAGCGGGCCGATTCCAGTCGCTGCCGGCGCCGACTCGAGTCATGGACACGCGGCGCGTCGCCACGTTCGCTCCCGGCGAGACTCGAGCGTTCACGATCCCGGGCGCAGCCGGAGCGAACGCCGTTGCGGTCAACCTCACGTCGGTCACCGCGCAGCCGGGCTTCTGGCAGGTGTACCCGATGGGCGGCGCCTGTGCCGGCAACGTCGAACCTCAACTCGCCGCCGGGCTGTCCGCCGTCGCCGCCAACCAGGCAATCGTCACCGTCGATGCCGGTGGCGCCATCAACATCTTCTCCGAGCAGGGCGGCGACCTGCTCATCGACCTCGTCGGCACCTACACCGGCGCCAGCGCTCCGGCCAGCACTGTCGGGCTGTTCGTGCCGACGACGTCGCCGACGCGCATCGTCGACACCCGCGTCGCCGGCGCTCAACCCGCTCGGCGGCACCACGCGTCCCGAGCCGGTCTCGACCTTCGAAGTCCCCGTCTCGAGCAACCCGGCGATCGGGCGATCCGACGTCTCCGCGGTCGTGCTCAACGCAACGAGCGCCGGAACCCTCGCAACCGGATACGTCACGGTGGGAACCGCCGGAGCGACGGCTCCCGGTGAGCGACCCTCGACGTCGACGATGAACGTCGTGCGTCCCGCGCAGATTCTCGCCAATCACGCCATCGTCCCGGTGTCGACCCGCGGGTTCTCGATGTTCACCGAAGCCGGTGGCGACATGCTCGCCGACCTCGCCGGATACTTCCTCGGGAGCCCGTCGGCGGCGCCGTTCGGCGCCCCCGTCAATGCCCCATCGGCCACGTGTACGACTCCCAAGGTCGGGTACCCGACGGCTGCCGGTCGGGCCGATCGTGTGGGGATCGTCACGCGCTTCGGTGGCGACGCTGCAGGGCCGGCTCCTGGCACTGGGTTTCTGGAACGGCGGCGCCGACGGCGGCTACGGGCTCACGACCGTCCAGGCAGTGATGGCCTTCCAGAAGTGGAAGGGATTGCCGGCGACCACCGTCGTCGACGTCGCAACGGCCACCGCATTGAACCTGCAGGTCTGCCGCCCCGGAGCGAGGACGACCACCGGCACGGTCTTCGAGGTCGACAAGGGCAAGCAGATCGCCTACGTCGTCCAGAACGGCCAGACGCGTTACATCTTCAACGTCTCCACGGGCAACGGTGAGAGCTACGACGAGGAAGACCAGAAGAACGCCGGCGCACGGAGCATCGGCATCGCGTTGACGCCGACCGGTACGTTCCGTACGTATCGAGAGAGCGACGTCGCTCGGTACGAGAGCGACCTGGGCACGCTCTACCGGCCGAAGTTCGTGGTGGGCGGCATCGCCGTCCACGGCGCCAGGAGCGTTCCGAACTATCCGGCGTCACACGGCTGCATCAGAGTGGTCAACCCCGTGATGGATCTCATCTGGGGCGAGAACCTCCTCCCGCTGCGATCCACCGTGTGGATCTACGACTGACCGTCAGTCGTACAGCGCTTCGTTCACCTTGCGCAGCCGGGCGACCAGCGTTTCGATGATGTGCATCGCGATGTCGGGCTCTTCGCGGAGCAACGTGCGCATGTTCCAGGCCGACAAGCCGAGTGTGTCGAGGTCGCTGGTTGCGACGATCGCCGCCGAACGCGGACTTCCGTCGAGCACGCTCATCTCACCGAAGTGGTCGCCCGGGCCGAACGTGGCGACCGACTCGTCGTTGATCCGGGCCTCGGCAGAACCGCTGACCACGGTGTACAAGCGACCGAAGCGACCCGACGAATCAGCGTCGATGACCGACTCGCCGGCGCTGAAATGGTACGGCTTGGTCTGCTGAGCGATCCGCCCGAGCGTCTTGTCGTCGAGCCCCGCGAACAGGCCGACGCCTCGGAGTGCGGTCACTGCGCTGTCTTCGTGCTTCATGGCTGGCTCCTTGCTGTCGGAACGGCCGACATTACTCACTGTTGACGTGGCGGCCCGAACTCCGTAGGCTCGAGCGTCTCACACGGCCGTAGTTACGGAGGTGTGAGATCGTACGACGTGCTCGGACCACGGTCGTGATGTTGGGCGAAACGAACCGGAGGAACCTCGTGCAGAACACTTCAGCAGAATCAGCGGCGACCGCTGCCGAACTCGGATACAGCGGTACCCAGACGGCCAAGGTCGTCGGGATCTCGTACCGCCAGCTCGACTACTGGGCGCGGACCGATCTCATCAGGCCGTCACTGAGCGACGCCACGGGGAGCGGGAGTCGACGGGCCTACTCCTACAACGACCTGTTGGAGCTCAAGGCCATCAAGAAGCTGCTCGACGCCGGCATCAAGCTCGAGCAGGTCCGCAAGGTCTTCGAGTATCTGCGCCAGCACGTCACCACCGACATTGCTGCGGCCCACATCGTCATCGACGGCGGCAGCGTGGTGTTGTGCGACGGCGACCAGCTCGTCGACGTCCTCCGCAACGGTCAGGGCGTGCTGAACGTGCTGTCGCTCGGGGGAGTGCGCGAGGAACTCGAAGCCGACCTGGCCCCGATGTCGGCCGACACCGTCGACATCGACACCCATCGCCGCACCGGATGACGCTCAAGCAGTCGCCTCTCGACGCCGAGCACCGCTCGCTCGGTGCGACGATGGTCGAGTTCGGCGGTTGGGAGATGCCGATCGCCTATCCGTCGGGCACGATCGACGAGCACCTCGCGTGCCGCAACCGTGCCGTCATGTTCGACGTGTCGCACCTCGGCACCGTGCGCATCGACGATGCAACCGCCTTCGACACACTCCAGGCGACGCTGACCAACGACCTCGCCAAGGTCGGGCCGGGCCGGGCCCAGTACACGCATCTGCTCGACCCGGCCGATGCGTCGGTGGTCGACGACATCATCGTGTGGTGGCACGCCGACGGTGTGTTCGACGTGATGCCGAATGCGTCGAACACCAGCGGGGTTCGATCGGCGATCGGTGGCACCGACACCACCAGTTCCCGCGCCGTCATCGCGGTCCAGGGCCCGCAGGCCAAGGCACTCGTGGCGTCCGTGTTCCCCGACGCCGGTGCGGTGGGTCGTTTCCGTGTGGCCTCGTGCGACTG
Organism: Ilumatobacteraceae bacterium; assembly: GCA_963743825.1. Taxonomy (GTDB): domain Bacteria; phylum Actinomycetota; class Acidimicrobiia; order Acidimicrobiales; family Ilumatobacteraceae; genus Sva-07. The sequence continues at coordinate 24,604 of CAVURC010000001.1, forward strand.
GAACGGCGTGGCCTGCACCGTGGCCGGCACCGGCTACACCGGCGAGGCCGGTGTCGAGATCGCCGTACCCGCCGACGCGGCGCCGGCGATGTGGCAGGCCCTCCTCGGTGCGCAGATCATGCCGGCGGGCCTCGGTGCGCGTGACACGCTGCGCCTCGAAGCGGCGCTGCCGCTGCACGGCCACGAGCTCGGCGCGGGCATCACGTCGCTGCAAGCCGGCCTCGGCTGGGTCGTGGCCTGGGACAAGCCGTCGTTCGTCGGCCGCGATGCGGCCATTGCCGAACGAGAGCGTGGCATCACCCGTCGTCTCATGGGGATTGCGACCGAGGGCCGACGTCCGACGCGTGCGGGCTGTGTCGTGTCGATCGACGGAGTCGCCGTGGGCGAGGTGACGAGCGGCAACTATTCACCGGTGCTCGGCCACGGCATCGCGTTGGCCTTCCTGCCGCCGCACACGACCCTCGGTACCACCGTGGTCATCGACGTCCGAGGCAAGCCCGTGTCGGGCACCGTGGTCGAGACGCCCTTCGTCACGCGCTGACCCCGGCTGCGATGAGCGAAACGCCCGCCATGCGGGGATCTCGCTCATCGACCGCGTCGGCTCAGCGACTTCGGTGCGGCCTTCTTCGCCGCACGCTTCTTGGTGGGCGCCTTCTTTGCTGCCGCGCCTTCTTCGGCCGCAGCCTTCTTCGCCGCAGCCTTCTTGGCCGGCGGTGTCGGCGTGTGGATCACCTTGGTTTCGGTGGCAATGGTGCGCGGCGGCGGGGGAGCGGCTTGAGTCTTCGTCCCCGGCACCCGGAATCCTCCGAACAGGCCACCGGCCGACTCGGCGAACTGCGTCAGCGGGCTGAGGCGGTGCGACACCTCTGCGAGGAGGTCGGAGAACTGTCCGATCTGTGACGGGAGTTGCGTGAAGGCCGGCGTGGTGAGGGTGTCGGCGAGACGGTTGAGGGCAGGCGCGACAGCCATCGCCGGACCACTCACCGCCTGCATCATCTCGTCGGCGACCTTGACCGTGCGGGTCACCTGCGGGATCACCGCGCGGATCGGCTCCTCGACGTCGGCGAGCAGTGAGTTGATCCGTTCGGTGGTCTCGTTCAGATTGGCCATCGTGCGATTGAAGTTCTCGACGCCCTTCAAGAACTCGTCGACGCCCTTGCGGAACTGATCGAGCGAGCGCATCGTCCCCGACAGCGGCGCCGCGAACAACGTGAACAGATCTGCGAGCGGGTCGTTTCGGTCCTCGGCCATCTCGTCACGCTACTCCGCACTGCCGAACGCCTACCGGACGGTGGCGGCGTAGGCCTCCAGCGGTTCGCACGAACACACGAGATGGCGGTCGCCCTGGGCGCCGTCGATGCGCGACACGGCCGGGAAGTACTTCGCCGATCGCAGGCCGGCGACCGGGAAGGCCGCCAGGTCACGTGAGTAGATGCGGTCCCACTGGCCCAGGAGATCCTCGGCCGTGTGCGGCGCATGGTGGAGCGGGCTGTCCTCGTGGGCCCACTCGCCGGCGCCGACCCGATCGATCTCGGCTCGAATGGCGATCATCGCCTCACAGAACCGGTCGATCTCGCGTAACGACTCGCTCTCGGTGGGCTCGACCATGAGTGTGCCGGCGACCGGGAAGCTCATCGTCGGGGCGTGGAATCCGTAGTCCATCAGCCGCTTGGCGACGTCGTCGACCGTCACCCCGGTGGCCTTGGTGATCGGACGCAGGTCGAGGATGCACTCGTGGGCCACTCGTCCATTGGCGCCCCGATACAGCACCGGGAAGTAGGGGTCGAGGCGTTCGGCGATGTAGTTGGCGGCGAGGATGGCGACCGTCGTTGCCGTCGTCAGCCCTTCGCCGCCCATCATCTCGATGTACATCCACGGGATGGGCAGGATGCCGGCCGAGCCGTAGGGGGCCGCCGACACCGCACCCACCGGCTGGTCGTCGCGCAGCGGATGTCCGGGCAGGAACGGCGCAAGGTGCGAACGCACACCGATCGGGCCGACACCGGGACCGCCACCGCCGTGTGGGATGCAGAACGTCTTGTGGAGGTTGAGGTGGCTCACGTCGGCGCCGAACTCGCCGGGCCTGGCGTGGCCGACCAGCGCATTGAGATTGGCGCCGTCGACGTACACCTGGCCGCCCGCCGCATGGATCATCTCGCACAGCGTGCCGACCTCGGCCTCGAACACGCCGTGCGTCGAGGGGTAGGTGATCATGGTGGCCGCGAGGCGATCACCGACGTCGGCGATCTTGGCGCGCACGTCGTCGAGGTCGACATTGCCGGAGTCGTCGCAGGCCACGACCACCACGTCCATGCCGGCCATCACCGCGCTCGCCGCGTTCGTGCCGTGGGCGCTCGACGGAATCAGGCACACCGTTCGCTGGTCGTCGCCGCGTGAGCGGTGGTAGGCGCGAATCGCCAGCAACCCTGCGTACTCGCCCTGGCTGCCGGCGTTCGGCTGCAGGCTCACGGCGTCGTAGCCGGTGATCGTGGCCAGACGCTGTTCCAGATCGCCGATCAGTTCGAGGTAGCCCTGCACCTGGTCGGTGGGGGCGAAGGGGTGGATGTCGGCGAATTCGGGCCAGGTCATCGGCACCATCTCGGAGGTGGCATTCAACTTCATCGTGCACGATCCGAGCGGGATCATCGTGCGGTCGAGTGCGAGATCCCGGTCGCTGAGACGACGCAGGTAGCGAAGCATCTCGTGCTCGCTGTGGTAGCGGTCGAAGACCGACTGGGTGAGGAAGTCGTCGGTTCGCCGACCGACGACGGGCAGGCCATCGGCGACCTCGTCGAACTGCGCCGGATCGACCGGCGAGCCGCCGAGGGTCGTGACGATCGCGGCGACGTCGTCGAGGGTGGAGGTCTCGTCGAACGTGATGGCCACGGTCGTGTCGTCGACGCGCCGGATGTTGTAGCCGGCGCCGAGCGCAGCGGCGACGCCGGCGTCAGCGGACGGCACCGACAGGGTCAGCGTGTCGAACCACGTTGCGTTGCGCACCTCGACCCCGCCGGCGGTGAGCCCGGCGGCGGCGATCGACGTGAGCCGCTGGACGCGCTCGGCGATCCGGGTCAGGCCCTCGCGGCCGTGCCAGGCGGCGTAGAGCCCGGCGATGTTGGCCAACAGCACCTGCGCGGTACAGATGTTCGACGTCGCCTTCTCGCGCCGGATGTGTTGCTCACGGGTCTGCAGTGCCAGTCGCAGGGCCGGACGACCGGCGGTATCGGTACTGACGCCGACGATGCGTCCGGGCATGGCACGCGCGGCGCGTTCGTGCGCGGCCATGAAGGCGGCGTGCGGCCCACCGAAGCCCATCGGCACACCGAAGCGTTGCGCCGAACCGATCGCGATGTCGGCGCCGATCTGGCCTGGGGGAGTGGTGAGCACGCAGGCGAGCGGGTCCGTCACCACGACCGCAATTCCGCCGTGGGAGTGGACCTCGGCGATGGCATCGGTCCAGTCGACGACGGAGCCGGACGATGTCGGCAGGCTGAACAGCGCGCCGAACAGGCCGTCGTCGTGTGTCAGCTGATCGACGTCGCCGACGACGAGGTCGATGCCGACGGGCTCGGCTCGGGTCCGCAGCACGGCGATCGTCTGCGGGTGGGTGTCGTGGTGGACGACGAATCGGTCGGAATCCGACTTCGACTGACGGCGTGCCATCGTCATGGCTTCGGCGGCTGCAGTTGCCTCGTCGAGCAGTGATGCATTGGCGACCTCGAGCCCGGTCAGCTCGGTCACCAGCGTCTGGAAGTTGAGCAGCGCTTCGAGTCGACCCTGGCTGATCTCCGGTTGATACGGCGTGTAGGCCGTGTACCAGGCGGGATTCTCGAGCACGTTACGGGCGATGACCGGCGGGGTGATGGTGGCGGTGTATCCCATACCGATCAGGCTCGTCACCCGCTGGTTCTTCGAGGCAATGGCTCGCAGACGATCCAGCGCATCGCGTTCGGGCACGCCTCCCGGGAGGGCGAGTGGTCCACGAGCGACGATCGAGGCCGGCATCGTGGCGCGGAGCAACTCGTCGGTCGACGAGACGGCAATGGTCGACAGCATGTGCGCCACATCGTCGGGCGACGGGCCGACGTGGCGGCGGGTGAACTCGTCGGGTTCGATCAGCTCCGACAGGGGAGTGGGTCGGTGGTGCGAGTGGGATGTGGACACGGGGAAGCCTCCTGGATCGGTCGGACTTCCCCGGCTGTCATCGGTACCTGAGAGTTTCGACGAGACCAGCAGTCTCGGCTTTCCCCGTCGGTGGACATCTGGTGACGGCCGACGGCCGACGTGGTACCAGGTGACACTTTCCAGCGTGCCTCATCCGAGCGGTCCGTGGGCCTGAGAGATTCCGGGGAGGTTGCTCCTTCGGCGCCGCCAGTTTCGACGACTCTCCCGCTCGAGTGGAACGGCGATTCAGTTGTGGGCGAAGCGTACCCGCCGACGGTGCGCTCGGCGCGGACCGCCCAGGCGCGGACCTCCCGGGATCGACGGGTCAGGCGCGAGGATCGGCGTTGCTGCAGCCGTCGATCGGCTTCACCAGGGGATACGGGTTGATCGGAGCGCCGCCGCCCGGATGCACCTCGAAGTGCAGGTGCGGGGTGGCGCTGTTGCCGGTGTTGCCGACCGTTCCGATGACCTGGCCGGCGGTCACCGTCGTGCCCACGCCGATCCCCTCGGCGAACGTGTCCATGTGGAGGTAGGTGAAGTACGTGCCGTTGTCGGCCTGGACCCGAAGGCCGTTTCCGCTGCGCAGGCCGGGAGCGTCGTAGTACATCTTGGAGATGGTGCCGGTGACGGCTGCATACAGCAGCTTGCCCTTGGCGGCGATGATGTCGACGCCCTCGTGGAGGCGTCCTGCGCCACGTGGCGCCTGCCAGGTGTCGCCGAACCAGCACTTGCCCTGGACCGGAAAGACGTCGATGGTCACGGCAACTGCCGCCGGGGGAGCGGGAGCCGGGGCCGGGGCGCTGCCGAGTCGGCTGGCGGTGGCGTCGTCGAGCTTGCCCGTCGGGGTCAGGCCGGAGCGTCGCTGGAATTCCATGATCGCTCCCGCGGTGGCGGCCCCGAACGCGCCGTCGGCGCCGCCGGCGAAGGTGATGCCGGCGGCGATGAGCGAGTTCTGCAGCGCCGTCACCCGGGCGCCGCGCTCGCCGTACACCGGGAATCCGGCGGGCGAGGAGACGCCCTGTGGTGTTGCCGGTGTGCCGCCGAGGCCGAGCAGGGTTGCGTCCTTCTCCGACACCACGCCGGTCTGTGGGGTTCCGTTCGTCTTCTGGAAGGCGATCAGCGCAGTACGTGTGGCATTGCCGAAGACGCCGTCGGCTCCGCCGCGCAACACGAGCCCGGTGGTCATGAGGGCGCGCTGCAGCTGCTTGACGAGGTCACCGGTCGCTCCGACCGTCATGCCGACGTAGGTGCTCGCTGCAGAGGGCGCGGGTGCCGGCGCCGGGGCCGGCGCTGGTGCGGGTGTCGCTGCGGGGGAGAGGGCGAGGCTGGCGATCGAGGCGTCGTCGAGGACGCCCGATGCCGGCAGCCCCTTGGCCTGCTGGTAGCTGGTCAGTGCCGCGGTCGTCATGGCGCCGAACACGCCGTCGGCTCCACCGCGCACGGTGATGCCTGCAGCGATGAGCGCCCGCTGGAGGATCTTCACGTTCTCGCCACGTGCACCGATCTTCATGCCGGAGAACGAGGGGCTCGCCGCTGCGGCGGGCGCTGGAGCGGCAGGCGCCGGTGTTGCTGCAGGCGCGCCGGTGAGCTTCAGACGCGCAGACATGGCGGCATCGACCTCGCCGGTCACGGGGAGCCCGTTCCAGCGTTGATAGTTCGAGACGGCCGTTTTCGTCGCCTGGCCGAACACGCCGTCGGCGCCGCCCGGCACATAGACGCCTGCCGCGATCAGCGCCTGCTGGAGTTCGGTGACGTTCGCACCCTTGGCTCCGAGCGTGAGCCCGCCCGGGGTCGCCGCCGGGGCGGTCGGTGCCTGGCCGAGCCCGAGGGCGGCAGCGGTCGCTTCATCGACGGCACCGGTGGCAGGGAGGCCGTTGCGAGACTGGAATGCGGTCACCGCGGACTTGGTGGCCGGGCCGAAGACACCGTCGGCGCCGCCGGGCACCTTGACGCCGGCAGCGATCAGCGCGCTCTGGACCGTCTTGACCTCGTTGCCACGCGCGCCTTCACCGAGACCGACGATCGTCGGGGCGAGGGGAGACTCGATCGTCATGGGCGTTGCCGACACGGTGGTCGGCACGCCGCCGAGTACGAGGCCGCCGACGGTGGCCAGACACAGCCCACTCGTGACGAAGCGCCGACGGCGCGGCGATCGGTTCATGGATGTGGACGACATGGACGGCCTCTCTCGCAACACGAAGATGTGATCGGTCCGCCCGATGTGCTCCTGAACCCTCGACGAGAAGTCGAGATCCCCTCAACGTTCAGTCGGTCTTCTGGTTTCCGTGAAGCCCCAGCATGCCGGGGGTCGAGGGGAGGACCAATCCTTGCCGATCGGAGAGGCCCTGTCCATGGCCATCACCATCAACCTGACATAACGAAGATTATGGGCGTTGTGATCCAGACGCTCGGCGGGTGAGCCGGATCAGCTCGACGGGCTGATCTCCCGGTCCCGCAGGGGCTTTGCTGCCGTCAACAGCCACTCGACGGCATCACGCAGCTCGGCTGGCGTCGGTTGTCCGGCGGCACCGAGGTCTCGTTCGACGTCCTCCACGGCACATGCCAGCACGTACAGCTCGTCGTGCAACGCGTCGAGTTCCTCTCGTGCCACCACGAGTTCGTTCTCGCTGAGCTGGAGTTCACGGGCCCGGTGCCGAGCCACCCAGTCCCATTGCCGGCACCGCTGCGAACAGAACACTCGAGGCCGTCCCGGACCCGGACGGGCAGGGAGTGCCCGCCGACACCACCGACAGTGCGCGACGGAGGCCGGTCCCCCGGTGTCGTCGACGACGGCTGATTTCGTCATGACGAAATAGTAGCCGACCGGTTGGTGCACGGCGTTCGATGGTCTGGGAGACTCACCACCCGTGACACTGCCTCCACCCCCCTCGAGAGCCTTCGCGAGCGACAACGCCGCCGGCGCCCACCCCGCCGTGCTCGACGCCATCGCTGCGGCCAACGTCGGACACATGCTCGCCTACGGCGACGACGAGATCACGCGCGAGTGCTCGGCTCGATTCCGTGACCTGTTCGGCGCCGACGTCACCACCCGGCTGACGTTCAACGGGACCGGCGCGAACGTCCTGGCCCTGGCGACGCTGCTGGGCTCACTGCCTGGCCCGCACCATGGCGTCGTGTGCACCGACTGGGCGCACATCGCCGTCGACGAGACCGGGGCCCCCGAACGGGCGCTGGGGACCAAGCTGATCGATCTCCCATCGGTCGGTGGCAAGCTCGTCCCCGAGCAGCTGGCCGAACTCGCGGGCATCCAGGGGGTCCAGCATCACGTGCAGCCCGGCGTGGTGTCGATCACCCAGGCGACCGAACTCGGCACGCTCTACACGCCCGACGAGATCGCCGCGCTGTGCGATCAGGCGCACGCACTCGGAATGCTCGTTCACCTCGACGGTGCCCGCATCGCCAACGCCACCGCCGCACTCGGCGGCAACCGTGCTGCTCTGCGTTCGTTCACCGTCGATGCAGGCGTCGACGCCGTGTGCTTCGGGGGCACCAAGAACGGCTTGCTCGGCGCCGAGGCCGTCGTCTTCCTCAACCCTGCAGCGTCGGTCGGCTCGAAGTTCGTGCGCAAGCAGGTGACGCAACTGCCCTCGAAGATGCGCTACCTCGCAGCACAGTTCAATGCGGTGCTCGAGAACGACCTCTGGATCGACCTCGCCGCTCACGCCAACGCCATGGCCACCGAATTGCACCGTTTGACCGTCGACATTCCCGGCGTGGTGCTCGACCGTGCCCCCGCGGTCAACAGCGTGTTTCCCCGTCTGCCGCCCGATGCCATCGCTCCCCTGCGTGACTGGTGCTTCTTCTGGGATTGGGACACCACCCGTCACGAGGTGCGTTGGATGACGTCGTGGGACACGACGATCGACGATGTCACGGCCTTCGCTGCGGGTGTCGAAGCGATCGTCGTCGATGGCGCCCGTGCGTAGAATTTAGTTGACACATGCAATTGACTCGGTGGTCGATTCGATTTAGTCTCTCGCCCTGCGGAGCCTGAACAACTCCGATTCGGTCCGGGGGAAGCACTCAATCGCACGGGGGTATGTGTACATGACGGCCATCGAATTCTCCATCGATCGACTCCAGACCGATGAGGACAACTGGATGCGCGATGGGGCCTGCAAAGGGATGACCCACCTCTTCTTCCCGACCGCAGCCGAACGGCCGCAGGCACGCGAGCGACGTGAGGCTGCCGCACAGGAGGTCTGTGCCGGCTGCACCGTCCAGACGCAATGCGTCACCTTCGCTCGCCAGCACCACGAGTACGGGTTCTGGGGCGGCGAGTCCGAGGACGAACGCCACGCCGCCGGGTACCGACTCATCGCCCCCATCGGCATCCGCGCCCGCGCCAGCTGAGTGTTCGACGTCGCCGTCATCGGCAGCGTCAATCTCGACCTCGTCGCCACCACTGCTCGTCTCCCCGGCCCCGGTGAGACGGTGTCCGGAACCGCGTACGCAGAACATGCCGGCGGCAAGGGCCTGAACCAAGCAGTGGCTGCAGCTCGCAGCGGTGCGGTCGTGGCCATGGTCGGTGCCGTCGGAGACGATGACGCCGGACGGCGCCTCCGATCGATCGCCGCAGACGAAGGCATCGACGTCGAAGCGATTGCGATCATCGCCGGCTCACCGACCGGACGAGCGCTCATCACCGTCGACGCCGGCGCCGAGAACACGATCGTCGTGATCCCTGGGGCGAACTCGCTCGTTCGAGCCGATGCGGTCCCCGATGCCCGAGTGGTGATCGCCCAGCTGGAGGTTCCGATCGACGAGGTGCTCGCGGCCTTCCGTTGCGCACGCGCGAGCGGCGCTCGCACGATCCTGAATCCGGCGCCGGCCCAACCGCTGCCCGACGAACTGGTCGCGCTCTGCGACTTGATCGTGCCCAACGAGCACGAACTGGAGTTGATCGGTGGGGTCGACTCACTCCTCGATCGGGGGGTCGGCATCGTCGTCACCACCCGTGGGGCCCGCGGTGTCACCACGACGGTTCGGACCGACACGTCTTCGACCGAGCGGCACCAGCCGGCATTCCCGGTCACGCCGGTCGACACCACAGGTGCCGGCGATGCGTTCTGCGGCTCGCTCGCTGCACGACTGGCCGCAGGTGACGAGCTCGAGCCTGCCATCCGCTACGCCGCTGCTGCCGGGGCCCTCGCGACGACGATCGACGGTGCGGTGCCGTCACTCCCCCACGCCCGCGACGTCGCCGCGTTGCTGAACTCCCCCGAGCGATGAGCCAAACCCCAGCATCCGGGGCGTTCGCTCATCACTCGCCGTCGCTGCGGCGACACGGGCGTCATGCGTGGCGAAGCGTGACCGCAACCCATCCGTCGAGCGTGTCGACGCGCTCCACGACCATCGGAGCGAGCGCAGCGAGGACGTGTTCATGGCGCTCCGCGAGGATCCCGCTGATCACCAGACGCCCGTCGGGTCGGGTCAGACGTCGGAGGTCGTCGGCGAGCTCGATGAGCGTCGGCGCCAGGATGTTGGCGACGACGAGGTCGTAGGTTCCGTCGAGGTCAGCGACGGGTGCGGTGTCGACCTCGACGCGGTCGGCGACGCCGTTGCGCACCGCATTGTCGCGCGTTGCCTCCACGGCAGCCGACGCCACGTCGACTGCTCGCACCGATCCGGCGCCGAGCATGGCGGCCATGATGGCGATGACGCCCGTTCCACACCCGACATCGAGCACGTCGCACCCATCGGTGAGTCGGCTACGGGCCGCCCGCAGCGACAAGCGTGTCGTGGGATGGTCACCGAGCCCGAACGCACCGCCCGGCTCGATGGAGACGGCGACGATGCCGTGTCCGACGGGCTGGTCCTGCCAGGCCGGCACGACGACGAGGGCGTCGTCGACCCACATCGGTTGCAGCGAACTCCCGCCACGTGTCAGATGTGGCCTCCACGACCTCGACCACACTCCACGGCCACCGCTCCCCCAACGCCGTTCCGGCTCGTTCGATGGCGGTGTCGTCCTCGCCGACAGCCGTCCACAGTTCGACGACGTCATCGACGTCACCGGTGCGTTCCTCGATGGCTCGCACGCCGAGCTGCCAGAGCGCGTCCGATGCGACGTCGACCTCGGTCACAGGAACTGTCACGACGAATGCACGCATCAGTCGAGGCGCCGCAGATCGGTGCGGTACGCCTCGATGCGATCGACGTACGCAGCTGCGCTGTTGCGGATGAGGTCGATGTCGGCCCGACCGGGCTTGATCACCGCAGGCGAGCCGGCAGCCAACGCGCCCGGCCGGCACGTCGACGTCGTTGAGGACCACCGAGTTGGCGGCAACGATGGCCCCGCTGTGAACGACCGACCGGTGCAGGACCATCGCAGCATTCCCGATCAGGACATCGTCGTGAATGGTGCAACCCTCCAGGTGGATCAGGTGGCCGAGGACACATCCGTCGCCGACCACGGTGTGCCAGTGCGGTGTCGTGTGGAGCACCGCATTGTCCTGCACGCTCGTTCGGCTGCCGATCCGGATCTCTCCCCCGTCGCCGCGCAGCGTGGCCCCCGGCCAGATCGATGAGTTGGCGCCGATCGTGACCGCACCGATGATCACGGCATCAGGATGGACGAAGGCCGTCGAATCGATGGTGGGGACGAGATCGCCGAGCGCGTAGACAGCCATTGCGGGCACGGTACCGGTCACGGGCAGACTCGTTGGAGTTCTCCCGCCGCGAACCGGTACCGTTGTCGCAAATGTCCCGCAGGATTGAAATCGAGCTGACGAGCGCGCTCCCCGACGGCTCGTGGACGTGGCGCGCCGCTGGCGCCCGCAAGCCCAACGGGCAGATGGATGCCGCTTGCTGCCATCCGGATCGGCCGTCGGTGACGTGCTGAAGGTGGAGATCGAGCAAATGCTCGACGGCATCGAGGTGCAGTCGGTCATCACGGCGCGCGAAAAGGCCGAGGACGCCAACGTGCTCGAGCTCCTCCCGAGCGAGAAGCCGTTCGAAGCGGTGATCGAAACGCGTGCCAAGCGTGACCGCAGCGAGCGTCGAGACGGCCGTGACAGCCGTGATGGACGGGGCCGTCGTGACGCCAAGCGTGACGGTGGTCGCCGTGATGGTGGTCGTGACGGTGCACGTGACGGCGCTCGCCGTGATGGTGGTCGTGACGGTGGCGTGACGGTGACCGGTGCCGGTCGCTCCGACCAGCGGCGCCAGCGCCCCCATTTCGAGGCTCCGCCCGAGTTGCCGCAACGCCCGAAGCCGAAGCGCTTGCGTCCCGGCAAAGCCCGTCGCAACGCCGTGCTCGCCGATCTCCCCGAGGAGCAGCGCCCGATCGCCGAGATGGCGCTGCAGGGCATGTCGGCAGTTCGTGCCCGGGTGAAGGAAGAGAACGCGAAGCTCGAAGCCGCCGGCCAGCCCGTCATGCCCGAGCAGTCGGTTGTCAAGATGGCCGAGGACATGCTCCCCAAGCTGCGCGTCGCCGAATGGCTCGACCGTGCCGAGGCCGCACAGCGTCAGATGGAACACCTCGATCTGCGCGACCTGCGCAGCGTGGTCGCCGCCGGCGAGGATCCCAGCGTTGCTCGCGACCTGTCGACACGCGCCGTGGCCGACGACCTCAAGCAGGCGCTGGTGCGCAAGCAGGACGAGGAGCTGACCTTGTGGTTCGGCGACATCGATGCTGCGATCGGTGTCGGCCGGGTCATCCGTGCGCTGCGGCTCTCGTCGCAGCCGCCCAAGGCCGGTGTCGTGTTCCCGCCCGATCTGGCTCGGCGCCTCGGCGAGGCGGCCACTGCAGCTCTCCAACCGGAGGATCCTGCCGACCGCTGGATCGCAGTGCTCGAAGCCGCAGCGTTCTCACCGGTTCGCACGCTCGTGACACCGGTGACCGCACCTGCCGTGCTGACCGACGACCTGAAGGCCACCACGCTTCGTCTCGGCCCGGCCCTGCCGCAGATTGCGGCGCTGCTCGGCGTCGAGATTCCCGCCGGCGCACCCAAGCCCAAGCCGCTGCGCGCCGGGCCGCCCCGCAAGGACGCCCGCAAGGACGGCCGCACCGATGGACGCAACGAGAATCGGTCAGGCGGCAAGGGCGGACGGTCCGACGACCGGTCCCGCCCTGAAGCGAAACCGACCAAGGCTCCCGAGACCGTGACGGCCGAGGCTGAACCCGTCGCCGAGACACCCGTCGCCGAGACACCCGTCGAACCGGCCACCGAAGCACCCGTCGCCGAGGCACCCGTCGAACCGGCCACCGAAGCACCCGTCGCCGAGGCACCCGTCGACCGAGAGCACCCGTCGCCGAGGCACCGGTCACCGAAGCGCCCGTCGCCGAGGCACCGTCGCCGAGGCACCGGTCACCGACGAATCGGTCACGTCCGGCGCCTGAGCGGGTTCGCCCCGCTCGGGTCGCGACGCGTACGATCCCGGCCATGTCCGAGATCGTCACCTACGAAGCCCGCGACCGCGTCGCACTCATCACCCTCAACCGTCCTGATGCCCGCAACGCGGTCAACGGCGACGTCGCCCAGGCAATGGAGGCCGCCATCGACCAGATGGAGGGCGACGACGACATCTGGGTCGGCATCATCCAGGCCAATACCGAGGGCCAGGACCGTCCGGTCTTCTGCGCCGGCGCCGACCTGAAGGCGATCAACTCGGGTGCCGGCGGCTCGTTGATGACCGAGCGCGGCGGATTCGCCGGCTTCGCCTATCGCGAGCGCAAGAAGCCGGTGATCGTCGCTGTCGACGGGCTGGCGACCGCCGGAGGCTGTGAGATCGTCCTGGCTGCGGATCTCGTGGTCGCCACGACCCGCTCGGCCTTCGGGTTGGCAGAGGCGAAGCGCAATCTCGTCGCGGGCGCCGGCGGCCTGTTCCGGCTCCCACGCGCCATCGGGCGGTCGGCGGCGATGGAACTGATCCTCACCGGCGAGCCCTTGGCGGCACAGCGTGCGTACGAGCTGGGCCTCGTCAATCGGCTGGTCGAACCCGGCGAGGCCACCGAGGAGGCCCTCCGTCTGGCTGCACAGATCACCGCTGCGGCCCCGCTCGCGGTGTGGGAGAGCCGCAAGGTCGTGCTCGCTGCTGCAACGAACGACGACGAGACGCTCAAGCGGATGACCGATGCGGCCATGGGAGTCGTCATGCGCTCGGAGGATCTCTCCGAAGGTCTCACCGCCTTCATCGAGAAGCGTGCCCCGCAGTGGAAGGGCCGCTGAGGGTACGCGCGCTCTGCCGGCCGCTTCAGAGCGGCTTGTAGGTGGTGATCAAACGGGCGACGATGCCGGCGCGCTCGTAGAGGTTCTTGGTGTGTCGGTCGCCCGGGAGTGCCTGGCCCTCCACCGCGACTGCTCCCCTGTCGCGAGCGGACTCGATCGCTGTTGCGAGGAGTTCATCGCCGAACCCGAGTTCGCGAGCCTCGGGAGTGACCCAGACCTGGTCGACGCGAACCACGTGATCACGACCCAGATCGGCCACGAGGAAGCCGACGACCACGTCGTCGATCACTGCGACGTACACGTCCGACGAGACGCATCGCTGCGCCCATGCGTCATCCACCGCAGGGTGTTCGACGAGCCAACGATCGCCACCACGTTGGCCGACGAGCGCAGCGCGCGCCTCTCGCTCCAGCAGCGCCAGTTGGGCGAGATCGTCGCCGTCGGCGGGGTCGGCGGCGCGAACCGTCGGGTCGATCAAGCGTCCCTCAGCTGCGCCAGCTTGCCGAGAATCGTGCGTCGGTGACGGCCCTGGAGCTCGTAGGCCTCGATCGCATCGCGCTCGTCGGGCTCGAGACCCGCCAGCATCGACACGATGTCGGATGCGGGGAGATGGTCGTAGTCGGCGAGTGCCAGCGTCGTCGAGGCGATGTGGTGGTCGATGACCTCACCCGGATCGCTTGCCGGCTCCGTCTCGATCGGGTCGGCTCGCTCGTCGGGTGCCACCAGCGACTCGATGCGCTGGCGAACCTCCCGGACCCCTTGATCGACGACGAGCTTGCCGAGAAATCGCGCCAGCACGATCTCACGCTGGACACGACTGATCGCTGCGGGGACCTGATCCAGCAGCGTGGTCATGGGAGGTTCAGGCGCTGAAGATCGGGCAGTCGTCGTCGCCGATGGGGCAGTTCGGCGCGCTCGACCTCACGAGGAGGAAGCAGGACGGACACAGCTGTTCGTCCTGCTGCTTGGGCTGCAGACGTTCGCCGCCTTCACCCCGCACATCGGGCTCGTCGTCCTCGTCGTCCTCGTCGTCGTCACTCGACGCGACGAGGCGATCCTTCAGGATCTTGTCGAGGTCCTCCTCGACATCGTCGTCGGCGATGAGCTCTTCGTCGTCTTCGTCGTCTTCGTCGTCGACGCGCTTCTTGCGCTTGGTCCGCGGCGCCTCGGGAGCTGCATCTTCCTCGTCGTCGTCGGCTCCCACGACGTCGTCGTCGTCATCGTCATCGGCCGGAAGGTCGTCGTCGTCCTCCAGATCGATCTCGTCGACATCGACGTCGAGGTCGAGGTCGGGCCCGTCGTCGCCGAGTTCGTCGTCGGACTCTTCTTCGCCGAGTTCGTCGTCGGTTTCGATGTCAGTGGTGTCGTCGTCAGCCATGTCGTCGTTTCGGTCTCGTCGTTTCGGTCTCGTCGTGCGGCGGGTCACCGAACGAATCGGCGCTTGCGGGCGGGAGCATAGGCCTGGGTCACCGATCGACCGGGAGACCGAGCATGTGACACCGGTCACATCGCTCGGACGGAGTGGTTCAGGAACCCTCTCGTCTGGCCTCGGCGCGCCGCTCCGATTCGAGTCGTTCGAGTTCGGGCGCATGCGTCGTCATGTGGCTCATCGCAGCGGCGATCGCATGATGGCCTGCCTGTTGCCCGATCAGACGATGCATCTCCAGCGCCACACGGCGATAGGACGGGTGCCCCTGTGGCGACGATCGCAACTCGAGCATGTGGATCGCCTCGCGGGCATTGAACTGCATGACGTAGCGCATCCGATAGGCCATCGACACTGCGTACGACGCCTGATTCGGGTACTCGTCGTCGAGTGCGTCGTACAGCGATGCCGACCGGTGCATCGCCTCGTCGAAATCGGCGCCCAGGCCGGCCTCGTCGACGAGGTCGGGGCGTGAGTAGCCGTGATTCGGTGTGAGACGCTGCCACTCGATCGTGAGCATGCGATGACGCTGCATGTCACGGAACGCCCCGTAGTCGCTCAGCACGTCGAAACGGTAGAACGATCGCTCGAAGGCTCGTCCGGGCTTGTGGCGGCGATTCTCACGGTCACCGACGTACGCCTTGAGCAGCGACACCCGCTCGTCGACACCCAGGCGCCTGACACGGTCGAGCAACTGGTGCTCGGGCAGTGTCGAGTGCGAGTAACAGATGGCTGCGAGCAGTTTGTCCTCGGCCTCGGGATCGAAGTCGACGAGCTCGACCTCTGCGGCCGCATCGACCGGAGCCGTGCCGAAGAGTTCGTCGACCAGTGCCGCCGTGTCACTGCGAGTGGCGGCGAGATACTCGCTCCATCGACCGCCCCGCTCGGGGAGATCGACCCGCCGCAGAAAGCTCGGAATGACCTTGCGGAGTTCGTGGAGCATGAGATCGGAGTACTCGCGCGACTCCGGCAGCGGATTGGCGCGCATTCGCAGGAGGAGCGCCTCGAAGGCCTGGCCGGTGCCGTAGATGCCCACGTTGGATGTCGCTGCGGCCGGCAGGATGCCGCGGACCGCATCGAGCGCCTTGGCCCGGGTGGCGGTGCGATACACGAACTCGCTGTCGTCGGCACCCCGCTGGACCGTCGAGCGCACGTGTTCGGTGACGAGATCGACGCTGCGACTGTACGCATCGAAGATTCGGTCGAGATCGCCGACGTATCGGGTGCCGAGTGGACCGGCGAGCACCGCTGGGTCGCGGTAGTAGCGGTACCGCCCACCGAGCCTGGCGTCGTAGGAGATGTAGCGGGTGCTCTGCTCGAGATAGCTCATCAACCGACCCCACTCGAGGATCTTGGTGAGCAGGTTCGATGCCTGTTCGCACGCCAGGTGGACCCCACCGAGCTGGGCGACCGAGTCGTCGCCGTAGTCGAAGAACACCCGCTCGTACAGCTCCTCCGCCCTGTCGAGGCCGATCGTGGCATCGACGGAATGGTCGCCGCTCACGTCGAGGTCGCCGACGAACTCGTCGAGGAACAGCCGGCGAAGCGACTTGTGGCTACGGCTGTACCGGGCGAACAGCGCGCCCTTGACGACTTCGGGCAGGTTGACCAGCGCAAACACCGGACCGTCGAGGTTGGTGAAGTATCGACGCAGCACATCGGCTTCGTCCGCGCTGAAGGACTCGGGGACGTACACAGCCACGAGGAGTCACTCTAGAAGAGCCGAGCAGGAGCCTTCGGGATCCTCGGACACCGTGACCTGGGGTGACGATCTTTCTCAGGCGTACACGACGGCGGCGTCGGCCGC
Organism: Ilumatobacteraceae bacterium; assembly: GCA_963743825.1. Classification (GTDB taxonomy): domain Bacteria; phylum Actinomycetota; class Acidimicrobiia; order Acidimicrobiales; family Ilumatobacteraceae; genus Sva-07. The sequence continues at coordinate 41,195 of CAVURC010000001.1, forward strand.
GACGGTGACCTCGACGGCGCTCGCCGAGCCGATTCGGCGACCGTCCACTGCGATGCTCATCGGCACGCCGAACGTCCACGATGCGGCGCGGACCGTCCGGGTGTCGATGCCGGGATGCGGCACATGGGTCGCCGAGCGAACCCGACGACGCGCCTGCCAGCGGTGGCGCACACCGAACGTCGGGCCGATTTCGAAGACCTCGACCCGGCCGTCGTTCGGGTGCCCACGGGGAGCAACGTCCCAGTCGCCGATGAACTCGGCGTTCATCACCACGACGACCGATCCGCGCCACCAGCCGCCGCGCCACCAGCGATTCCTGATGATGACGTGCGCACACGCCGTTGCCGTCACCGCTCCCCCGTCGAGGCGGATGTCGACGAGGTCGACCGGTAGCTCGTTGACCGTCAGCCGACCGTCGAGCAGTGGCCCGCCCAGAGTGCGAGCGAAATCGCCGTCGACGGCGAACACCGGTGGCCCGCCGGGGCCGTCACGCGTCGACGCGAGGTGTCGTGCGAGCTCTGGATCGCCGGCCACGACCACGAGGTCGATCGGACGGTCGATCGTGCGACCCCATGGCTCACCCGGCTTGATCGTCATGGGCGGTGGGAGCAGCGGCCGAGCTGTCGGCCACGACGCCCCGGAACGCTTGCTCGCCGGCCAGTGCGGCCGATCGGCGGGTCTCGGGGTCGGGTGCGATGATCGCCAACTGTCGGAGCAGATCGATGAGCTGTTTGGTCGTGCGAACGAAGTCGCCGCCGGTGAGTTCTTCGTCGCCGACCACCTCCGCGAAGCCCTCCCCGGCGACCCACGCATGGGCGATCGCTGCAAACGTCGGATCCGGGGGACGGTGTTCGCCGAGCCCGACAGCGCGCTCGTTCGCTCGGAGATCCTCGCTGATCGCCATCAACCGGCGCGAGCGGCTGCGGACCTCATCGGACGAGAACCACGGTGCAGGCGGCGCATCGGAACTGCGATGCTCGTACACGAGCATCGACACGAGTGCCGCGAGATCGGCCGCACCGAGGCCATCGAGCAGCCCGGACCTGACCACCTCGGTGACGAGGAGGTCGGACTCGTGGAACGTCCTGGCGAGCATCTCGCCGGCCTCGGTGAGTGTCCACGTGGGACGATCGATGTACCCGTACGTCGTCAACACGTCGAGGACCCGGTCGAACTCCTTGGCCAACGACAGATTCTTCCCACTCACTCGCCGTTCGAGGTCGGCGATCTCGCGCTCGATGCGATCGGCCTGGCCGGCCGCTGCCACCTTGGCCCGGAGATCGGGATCGCTCGCCACCGGGTGCTGTTCCGCTCGAGGTCCCGAAGTTCGCGGCCGCTTCGAACTCGTGGCAGCGGGCTTCAGCTTGACCCCGCGCAGCCGACGTGCCACGTCGTTGCGATACTCCTTGCGGTTGGGTGCGCAGTGCGCGGGGAGCGCCACCGTACCGACCGGGAACGGCGGCTCGTCGAAGTCCTCGGCCATCACATGGATGCTCTTGGCCGACTTCGTGATCATCGTGGCGCGTAACCCGCCCTTGCGGTTCGCCGTTGCGACAACGGCGGCTGCACCCCGGTAGGTGCCCTTCGAGATGTGCACGACAGCACCCGGTCGCAGCGCAGCGAGCGCATCGGAGACCGCCCGTCGTCGCTCGTCGCGGCCGGATGCATCTCGACCCTGTTCCAGGTCGCGCAGCCGCCGGTACTCCTCGATGTCGCCGTAGTCGCTTGCAGCCTGCCGCACGCAGATCGACCAACGCAGCACGCCGCCGTTCGAGCCGGGCCTCCAGTCGAACGACGTCACGGTCGGCCTGGTACTGGGCGAACGAGAGGTTCAGCAGGTGGTGGGCTTCATCGCTGCTGTAGGTGCGAATGAGGTTGGCCGCCATGTTGTAGGTCGGGTGGAATGCCGAGCGCAGGTGGAACGACGAGCTCCCGGCGAGTTCGGCCACCTCGTCGAATCGGACCCACGGCGACCACAGCACGACGGCCGTACCGAGCTCGTCGATCCCCCGGCGTCCGGCGCGTCCCGTCAACTGGGTGTACTCACCGGGTGTCAGGCGCTCGTGGTGCTCGCCGGTGAACTTCGTGAGCTTCTCGATCACGACCGTTCGCGCCGGCATGTTGATCCCGACGGCGAGCGTCTCGGTGGCGAAGACGACCTTGACCAGCCCTTCGACGAAACAGGCCTCGACGACCTCCTTCATCGGAGGCACCATGCCCGCGTGGTGAGCGGCGATCCCGCTCTCCAACTGTGCGACGAACTGAGCGAAGCCGAGGACGTTCAAGTCGGCGTCGTCGAGGCCGCCGAGGCGAGCATCGATGATCCGCGAGATCGCGGCGCGTTCGTCACCGGTGGTCAGATCGAGCCCTGCATCGACACACGCCTTGGCCGCCGCATCGCACTGCGCTCGGCTGAAGATGAAGAAGATCGCCGGCAGGAGACCCCGTGACTGGAGGAGTTCGACCGTCTCGACGCGGCCAGGCGGGGCGAGCACCTTGCGCCCCGAACCTTGGTCGGTACGTGACGATCGTCGATCGTTGCGCGTACTCCCCGTCCGTCCGCGGACGCCCGATTCGTCGAGTTGCACCGCGTCGCGGTTCACGTGGCCGCCGACGAACACCGGAAGCATCCGCAGACGGTCGTTCGTCTTGTCGGCGACGAGGTATTCGTTGTCGAGGCGGACCGGACGCTGTCGTTCGACGATCGACGCCGTGGGTCCGCGTACGGTGGTGATCCACTCGGCGAGCTCGTCGACGTTGCTGACCGTTGCCGACAGACACACGAGCCGGACGTGCTGGGGCAGGTGGATCATCACTTCCTCCCACACCGGCCCGCGATACGAGTCCTGCAGGAAGTGCACCTCGTCGAGGACGACGAGGCCGAGGTCGTGCAAGAGTCGCGAACGTCCGTAGATCATGTTGCGGAGCACCTCGGTGGTCATCACCACGATCGGCGCGTCGCCGTTGATCGAGTTGTCGCCGGTCAGGAGGCCGACCTCGTCGTCGCCGTACATGGCGACGAGGTCACGGAACTTCTGGTTCGAGAGCGCCTTGACCGGTGCCGTGTAGAACGCCCGCAGGCCGGCGCGTCGGGCCGCGTCGATGCCGTACTCCGCAACAACCGTCTTGCCGCTTCCGGTCGGAACTGCGACGACGACGTGGTCGCCGCGATCGAGCGCGTCGAAGGCCTCGTTCTGGAACCGATCGATCGGGAACGAGTACCGGGCGACGAAGTCGGCCCGGTCGGCACCGTCGATCACTCCTCGCTCACTCTTCGGCCGGACGTCGACGCACGACCAGCCATCCGATGAAGATCGCCAGGAAGTACAACACCATCATCGGCACGCCGAGCAGCGCCATCGTGACGGGATCACCCGAGGGTGTGATCACCGCAGCGATCACCGCGATGATCACGAGCGCCATACGCCAGCTCTTCAGCAGACGTTTCGGCGACACGGCGTTCACGAGGATGAGCCCGACGACGAAGACCGGCAGGAGGAATCCGATGCCGAACGCGAAGATCATCAAACCGATGAGGGTCACGTAGCTCGTCACCGAGAAGATCTGGTTGACGTCCGAACCCGACCACGAGATCAGGAATTCGAGCGCCTGGCCGACGCTGAGGTACGCGAGCGTGCCACCGGCGGCGAACAGCACGATCGACGCCAGGACGAACGGGACCGCGTACTTCTTCTCCTTGGCGTTGAGCGCCGGAACGGTGAACCGCCAGACCTGCCACAACAGAACGGGCAGCGCGGCGATGATCCCGCCGTACATCCCGACGCGCATGCGGGTGGCGATGCCCTCGGTCGGGCTGAACGTGTTGAGCGTGGGGTCGCAGAAGTCGGCCGGCTTACGCGCGCAGAGTTCGACGTACGGCTGGATCAGGAAATCCAGCACCTGGTTGTAGAACGCAATGATCAGCACCATGCCGATCGACACGGCCAACGCACTGCGGATGATGCGGACCCGGAGTTCTCCGAGATGCTCCGTCAGCGTCATCGCGTCGGACTCCACGACCTCCTCGTCGGCACTCACGGCGTGCCCGACTCACTCGGCGCCGTGCGGGACGACGGTGGCAACGGTGGTGGTGGCGGCGGAGCCGGCGTCGGCACGAGTCCCTCGGGGGATGCCGCAAGCTCAGGAGGCGGGGCCACAGGTGGCGGCGAGCCGGGTGTGGCAACGACGTCGTAGCCCGGGTCGACGACGCCGTGCGCCGTGTGCTGTTCGGCGTCGTCGCGGAGGCGCTGCTCGGCCTCGGCCTCGGCCATCAGCTTCGACGGATCTGCTGCATCGCGCACCATCCTGGCGGTGTCGCGCATCTCACGCATCGGCTCGTCGAAGGCGCTCTTGATCTCGGATTGGAATCCGGTGCCCATCTTCTTGAGTTCGTTGTACGTCTGCATGAAACGCCGTACGGCATCGGGGAGCCGCTCGGGGCCGAGCACCACGAGCGCGATCAGCAGGATGACGATGATCTCGCTCCCCTGCAGATTGAACACCGGCGCAGTCTACGGGGCTGCCATCATGGTCAGGAGTGCAACAACGACTCCCCTCACTGCTCGATCCACCGATCACGTTCGCCCATCGTGGGGCGCGTGCCCATGCGCCCGAGAACACACTCGAGGCCTTTGCGCTGGGCTTGAAGCTCGGTGCGTCGGGCCTCGAGAGCGATGTCTGGATGACCGCGGACGGCGTTGCCGTGCTCGATCATGACGGGGTGGTCAAGAACGGGCTCCGCAAGCGTCCGATCAAGGAATTCCGCCGCGACGAGCTCCCAACGCACATTCCGACGCTCGCCGAACTGCTGCACACGTGCGGCACCGACTACGCACTGTCGCTCGATCTCAAGGATCCCGACAGCGCCGTCAGCATCGTCGAAACGGTCACCGACATCGACGCCGACATGCTGGAACGCACGTGGCTCTGCGAACCGAGCCTGGAACGCGTCCTCGCGTTGCGGGCGATGTTCGACGAAGGCGGCCGCACCCCGGTTCGACTGCTCCAGACCACCCGGCTCGAGCGGATCAAGGGGGGTCCGGAACGACGCGCCGAGTACCTCTCGCGTCATGGCATCGACGGGATCAACCTGCACCGCACCGACTGGGCCGGTGGCCTCGTGGCGCTCTTCCACCGCTTCGGTCTGGTGGCGTTCGGCTGGGACCTCCAGCACGAGCACGATCTACGCCCGGCACTCCGCATGGGTCTCGACGCCGTCTACAGCGATCACGTCGACGTCATGACCGACGCCTTCATCGCCGAGATCGGCACGCTCTGACGTCGCTCGGATTGTCGGCTGTCAGAGCCACTGCCAGTGGCTCTGGGGCCAGAACACCACGAAGGCTCGACCCACGAGGTCGTCTTCGTTGATCGTTCCGATCACACGCGAGTCCTGCGATCCGCCCCGATTGTCGCCCATCACGAAGACGTGGTTCTCCGGAACGGGGCCATTGAGGCTGTAGTCGCCGCCGCAATCGGTGGGTGTGACCACTTCGGGGTCGAGATACGGCTCGTTCAGCACGCGTCCGTCGATCAGCACGCTGCAGTTACGGATCTCGACGGTCTCACCTGGCAGCGCGATGACCCGCTTGATCAGATCTCGTTCGGAGGCCCCGGTGATCTGGTGGAGCACGACGACGTCGCCCCGATTGGGGTCGTGGAGGCGATACGACAGCTTGTTGACGAACACCCGGTCGCCGGTCTCCAACGTGGAGTACATCGACGATCCCTCGACCACGAAATGGGCGAGTACGAAGGTGCGTACGACGAACGCGACCAGCAGGGCGACCGCAATGACGACGACCCAGTCGAAGAATGCCCGAGCGCCGGACGGCGACTTCTCCGCAACGGGCGCTACATCGGGCGCGCCGTCAGGCTCGTCGGGGCGGGGGATGGTTGTCTCCGAAGTCACGAGACGCCAACGGTAACCGCCGCACGGTCGACCGCATCGCCGGCACGACAATCTCGGCGATGGGCTTGCGTCGTCAGAGCGACTCGATGAGACGCTCGACGCGTTCGTCGCGGCTCTTGAACGGGTCTTTGCACAGCACGGTGCGTTGGGCCTGATCGTTGAGCTTGAGGTGCACCCAATCGACCGTGTAGTCACGTTTGCGTTCCTTCGCCCGTTTGACGAAATCACCACGCAGCCGAGCCCGGGTGGTCTGCGGCGGTACGTCGACGGCCTGCACGATGTCCTCATCGGTGCAGATCCGCTCGATCAGTCCTCGATCCTGGAGCTTGTAGAACGGGCTGCGGGCGCGCGAGACGTCGTGATACTGCAGATCGAGCAGCTGTACCCGGGCGTGTCCGAACGGAAGATCGTGGCGGGCTCGGTATGCCTCGAGCAGCTTGTACTTGATCACCCAGTCGACCTCGCGGTCGAGCAGCAATGGATCCTTCTCGATGGTGGTGATGCAGTGTTCCCACATCTCGAGGGCCTTCTGCTCGAGCGGCGGGAAGCCCTGCGAGTCGGCGTAGCGCAGCGCACGATCGAGGTATTCGCGCTGGATGTCGAGGGCGGACACCTCGCGCCCGTTGGCGAGGCGAACGGTCCGCCGACAGGTGATGTCGTGACTGATTTCACGGATGGCCCGGATCGGGTTCTCGAGCGTCATGTCGCGAAGCACGACGTTGGGGTCCTCGAGCATCCGCAACATGCACGCCGCGGCACCGACCTTGAGGAATCCCGTGTACTCGCTCATGTTCGAATCACCCACGATCACGTGGAGACGCCGATACTTCTCGGCGTCGGCGTGCGGCTCGTCGCGGGTGTTGATGATCGGGCGGCTGCGGGTGGTCGCCGACGACACGCCTTCCCAGATGTGTTCGGCGCGCTGAGCGATCGAATAGGTCGCTCCCCTCGCGGTCTGCAATACCTTGCCGGCGCCCGTGTAGATCTGGCGCGAGACGAAGAAGGGGATCAACACCTCGGCGTAGTGGCCGAGGTCGTCGTCACGGCTGGTCAGGTAGTTCTCGTGACAGCCGTAGGAGTTGCCGGCCGAATCGGTGTTGTTCTTGAACAGGTAGATCGTTCCGCGGATCGATTCCTCGGCGAGGCGCTGTTCGGCCGACTCGACCAGTTGTTCGAGGATGCGCTCGCCCGCCTTGTCGTGCACGATCAGCTCGTACAGCGAATCACATTCGGGTGTGGCGTACTCGGGGTGTGAGCCCACGTCGAGGTACAGCCGGGCGCCGTTCTGGAGGAACACGTTCGAGCTGCGCCCCCACGACACGACCCGCCTGAACAGGTACCGGGCGACTTCGTCGGGGCTGAGGCGTCGTTGGCCCCGCAGCGTGCAGGTCACGCCGTACTCGTTCTCGAGCCCGTAGATGCGCCGCTCCATGACCGGCAACCTAACCAGCTCGACGCAGGCGCGCTGGCTCAGGCACGGACGAATTGCAGGATGGTGCCCGGCGGCGACTGCGCCACGATGGCCAGATCATCGGGTTCGACGACTGCGACGACCGGGTAGCCGCCTGTCGTCGGATGGTTGGCGAGCATGATGATCGGCTCGCCGGCCGGCGTGATCTGGATCGCACCGTCGACCAGGCCCTCGCTGGCGAGACGGCGCTCCGCTGCCGGGATGAACTCGCCCGGCTCGAGACGCACGCCGACACGGCTGACGGACTCCGACACCGTCCAGTGCCCGCCGACGAGCGCTCCCAGTGCGTCGACGAAGCGGTCGGCTCGTGGGCCCGGCCACAGCCGCACCTTCGGAGGGCGGCGACGAACGGGTGCGTGATCCGTCGGGAGTTCGGTGCCGGGATCGGGTCCGACAGGGAGTGCGACGCCGGCCTCGATCGGTGCCGGTCCGATGCCGGCCAGCGTGTCGTGGCTGACCGACCCGAGGACGGACTCGACCTCGATGCCACCCCGGACGGCAACGTAGGTCCACATCCGGTCGCGTTCGCCGTCGACTCGCAGACGCTCACCGGCACCGACGGTGTGACGGTGGCCGTCGACGGCCACGATGAGCGAGCGGATCGCTTCGATGACCAGGCCGCCGTTCGTCTCGATCGACGCCGCCCGAGGATCGTTGCCGACGAGCCGATTGGCGAGGTCGTGGGTCGGCGCGGTCGACAGCACCTGCGCTGGGGACGCCCAGATCGGCCCGACCGACCCGGCCGTGGTCCTGCAGGGTCGTTGCGCGGCCCGGCTCGATGATCCGCAGCGCAGGCCGGCTCACGGCTCGACCTGCCGGAAACGGACGAAGCGTCCCGGCCTGAGCACGGCGGGCGGATCGGCGCCGGTGTCCCAGAGCGTGGCCGTGGTGGTCGGGGTGGTGGTGCCGATGAGATGCCAGCCACCGGGCGACTCTGCGGGGTAGACCGCGCTGTACCCCGCCGCAATCGCAACGGCTCCGGCCGGGACCCGCGTTCGAGGGGTGCTGCGTCGTGGCAGGTGCAATGTCGGGTCGAGCCCGCTCAGGTAGGCGAATCCCGGACTGAACCCGCAGAACGCAACGCGATAGTTGCCGGCCTCGTGTCGCGAGATCACGTCGTCGACACTCAACCCGGTCGATTCCGCCACCGCGGCGAGGTCGTCGCCGTCGTAGACGACCTCGATCGTGAACAGCTCGGCCTGGTCGACGACGATCGGACGCGAGTCGAGGGCGTCGAGGCGCTCGCCGATCGCTGCCGCTTCGCTTCGTTCGCACACGACGACAACGGTCGACTCGGCGGGAATGACCTCGCGAACTCCGCTCAGCGACGCCGACGAGATGCTCAGCGCGAGCCCGGCGGGGTCGACCACGTCGTCGAGCATCCACGCCGACGGGCCGTACGAACGACGTTGCATCGTTGGTCAGTGCACGCGGGCGTCGGGGAAGATCCGCAGGAAGTTCTCGGCGTAGAACTGATCGCGCACGTCGTCGGGGCGGTCACCGAGCGACCCCTCGAATCGCCCGATCGGATCGCGTCCACCCTCCACGTGCGGATAGTCGCTGGAGAAGAGATAGAGATCGGCGGCCGATTGATCGACGAGTGCTCCGACGTCTTCGAACACGTAGGGCGTGAACGCCATCTGCTCGCGCAGTGTCTCCGATGGCGTCCGCTGCAGTTCGGCGAGATACTGGTCGACCCTGCTCCACGACCGCACGACCCAGTCGAGCCGGGTGAGCATGGCCGGCACCCAGCCGGCGCCCAGTTCGACACAGGCGCCACGAAGTGTCGGGTGCTGCTCGAACACTCCGTCCATGATCATCACCGAGATGAACGTCTCGGGCCCCTGGTGCAGGACCGCCATGTCCTTGCTGCGGATGTTCTCTCCGCCACCCATCCAGTCGCGTGCGGCAGGACGCCCGGTGTTCGCCCATCGCGGGTCGAGCTGCAGCGGCGACCCGCCCACGTGGAGGACGAAGGGCGTGCCCGACTCGGCGAGCCGCTGCCAGAACGGTGCCAGATCGACGTGGCCGGGCGACCGCTCCCCCGCTGGATGATGTGGCACCCAGATCGCCTCCAGTCCGGCGTCGAGTGCGAACTCCAGCTCGATCAGCGCAGTGTCGGGATCTTCGAGCGGAATGATCCCGACGCCCATGAGCCGGTCGTCGTCGGCGCAGAATTCGCTCATCGCCCGATTGTGGGCACGGGTGGCCCCGTAGCGGAGCTCGGTCGACAGCTTGCGGCTCGGGGAGAACGGAGTGGCCACGCTGTGGGTCGCGAAGACGAGCTGCTTGCGAAAGCCGAGCATGTCGAGTGCCACGGAGCGGTCGTCGCGGTCGAACGCGCCGAGCGCCTGGATCTCCTTCGACGTGGCGATGAGCTGGTCACCCATCGCGATCTGCGCCTCGACGTGTTCGCCTGTGTGCCGATTGCCGTTGGCGACGATCACCTCGACCTCCTCGTCGGTGACGAGCGACGCCGCGTAGCTGACCTGCGGAATCTGCTCGCGGATCGCCGGGTCGGCGTAGTCGCGAAGGAAGTCGGGCAGCTCCATGATGTGGCTGTCGGCGTCGTAGAACGGCCGATGTGCCGGTGCGTAGGTCATGTGGCCCCTCGATCTCCCGCCGTTGCGGCGTGGGTTGTGGCGTGGCTAGTCGGTGAAACGGTAGACGCCGACACCCGCAGCGTCGAGTGCCGACCGTACGGCACGTGCCAGTTCGACTGCGCCGGGCGTATCGCTGTGCACACAGATGGAGCGGGCTCTGACGCTCACGATGGTGCCGTCGATGGCGACCACTTCGTTGTCGACGGCAATGCGGACTGCTCGCTGTGCAACCTCGTCGGGGTCGGTGAGGACGCTGCCCGTCTCCCGACGTGACACGAGGCGGCCATCGGGTCGGTACGCCCGATCGGCGAACGCTTCGGCGACGGCTTCGAGGCCGGCACGATCGGCAGCACGGAGCAGCTCGGAGTCGGGCAGTCCGAGGATGGCGAGTGACGAGTCGTACTCCGTGGCAGCATCGACCACGGCACGCGCGAGCGCCGGGTCGGTTGCCACCGCGTGGTAGAGCGCTCCGTGCGGCTTGACGTACGCGATCTCCGACCCGCCGACCTGGGCGAACGCGTCGAGCGCTCCCAGCTGGTACAGGACGGCGTCTCGGAGTTCTGCAGGCGACATGTCGAGGTGGCGACGGCCGAAGCCGATCAGATCGGGGTACGACACCTGGGCGCCGATCGCGACATCACACTCGACCGCTCGGGTGCACGCCGCCCGCAGCACGCTCGGATCTCCCGCGTGGAAGCCGCACGCCACGTTGGCACTCGTGACGATCTCCAACATCGCGTCGTCGTCACCCAGCTGCCAGATCCCGTACGACTCTCCCAGGTCACTGTTGACGTCGATGGCCACCACGCTGCCACCCTACGCCCCACCCACCACTCCCGGTTTGCGTCACAGAACCATTGGGACGGGCCAACCGAAAGCTCCCGCAAACGGAATTGGTGCGGGGTCAGGTCGGGTCAGGTCAGGTCAGGTCAGGTCGGCGACGGCGAGGCGGTGGAAGCAGCGCCGACCGTTGGTGCGCGCCAGATCGGCGACTTCCAGATCCTCGAGCGCGATCTCACGCTCGGGTCCTCCGAGCGCCTTCAGGCCCAATGCGATCGCGGCAGTGCGGTCGAGCCCGTCGGTCCAGGTCTCGGCGAGCCGTGGAGCTGATGGTCTCGGCGTCACCCCCGATCGCCGCGAAGTCCTGTTCGTCCATCACGGTGCCGTCGTACAGGATGTGGAACATCTGATCTCCGTCGGCCTCGAGGCCGACCTCGGCCACGAGGATCTCGACTTCCATCGGCTTCATCTCGTGGGTGAAGATCGTTCCGAGCATCTGCGCATAGCTGTTGGCCAGGCTGCGCGCGTCGACGTCGTCGCGCGAGTACTGGTAGCCCTTGAGGTCGGCCGCTCGGACGCCGGCGACACGGAGTTGGTCGAATTCGTTGTACTTGCCGACGCCGGCGAAGGCGATGCGGTCGTAGATCTCGCTCACCTTGCGCAGGGTCTGCGACCCGTTCTCGGCAACGATGACGATGCCGTCGTTGTATCGGATCGCAACCAGTGCTCGACCTCGGGCAATGCCCTTGCGCGCGAAGTCGGCGCGGTCCTTCATCATCTGTTCGGGGGCGACGTAGAACGGCATGCTCATCGTGAACGCACCTCCGCCACGATCGCTTCGTACCGGGTGGCGAGGTCGTCGTCGCCGAGGCGCTGCCAGCCGTCGGCGTCGATCGTCGCCACGACGGGATAGATCCCCCGCAACGCATCGGGGCCTCCGGTCGCCGAGTCGGCGTCGGCGGCCTCCCACAGTGACCGCGCCGCCAGATTGACGGCGTCGTCACGCGTCATGTCCTCGCGGAAACCGACCTTGATCACCGTGCCCGCATGCAGGCTTCCCGACCCCGTCGCCACGTAGTCACGCTCTTCGTACCGTCCGCCGGTGGCGTCGTAGTCCCACAGTCGCCCGCATTCCCGGCGAAGGTCGTACCCACCGAAGATCGGCACCACGACCATGCCCATCATGGCGGCCTGAAGGTTGCTCCTGACCATCATCGACAACTGATTGGCCTTGCCCTCGAGGCTGATCGACGATCCCTCGACCTTCTCGTAGTGCTCGAGCTGCAGCTGGAACAACCGGATCATCTCCATGGCAGGCCCGGCCGCACCGGCGATCGCGACGCCACTGTGGCGATCGGCCTGCACGACCTTCTCCATGGTCCGATGTGAGATGAGGTTGCCGGACGTTGCCCTGCGGTCGCCGGCCATCACCACTCCGTCGGCGTACGTGACGGCCACGCAGGTCGTGGCGTGGGGTACCGAGAGGTCACGCATCACATCGATCGACATCCCGGTCGGTGCCGAGGGTGAGAGTCCGACCCGCTTCAACAGTTCGGGAAAGCTCGACCCGGGATCGTCACCCGTGGTGAACAGCGGCATCGTCACGGATCACTGACCGCCTTTTTGTACGTACGACTTGACGAAATCCTCTGCGTTCGTCTCGAGCACTTCGTCGATCTCGTCGAGCAGATCGTCGAGTTCGGCCTTGAGCTTCTCGCCGGTCTCGGTGACTGCCGGCGCAGCCTCGACGGTCGCCTCGGTGTCACGGCTCGTCGTGTTCTTCGACTTCTGGGTGCGTTCTGCCATCAGTGCGTCCCTTCGCGGTGTCGGATCGATGTGTCGGAGTGAGGTGTGGTGTGGTCGTCGTTCACTGACCGAGTCGGTCGAGGAGTTCCCTCGCCGTCTCGCTCTCGTCGATCAAGGTACCAACGTGGTCGGCGGTGCCGCGCAATGGTTCCATCATCGGCACGCGCCGGAGAGGGTCACGCCCGATGTCGAACACCAACGAGTCCCAGTTCGCCGCGACGACCTCGTTGGGGTATTTGGCGAGGCATCTGCCGCGGAAATAGGCCCGGGTCGTCGTGGGAGGCTCGGTCATCGCCGCGACGACCTCGTCGGGCGACACCATGGTGTCGAGCCCGGCCCGCAACGCCAGGCAGCGGTCGGCGCGCAGGTCGTGGTACTGCAGGTCGATCGCCTTGAGTCGGGCCGAACCTGGCTCCACATCGTGGCGAGCCGCATAGCCCTCGACGAGCCGCTGTTTGGCGACCCAATCGACCTGGCCCGCCACGGTCGACGGGTCGGACTCGAGGCCGGTCAGGACGGCTTCCCATCGGTCGAGCACGTCGAGCGCGACATCGTCGCCCACGCAGCTGAGCCCGTGCGACTGTTCGTACTTGCGCGCCCGTTCGAGCAATCCCCACTGGACTTCCAGCGCCGTGGCTCGCGAACCGTCACGCAGCATGATCGTCTGGCGCAACGTGGGGTCGTGACTCACCTGACGGATCGCAGCGACGGGGTTGCCGAGCAACCAGTCGTCGCCGAGTTCGTCGTCTTCGATCATCGCCAGGACAACGGCCGTCGTGGCCACCTTCATGTAGGTGGCCACCTCGCTCATGTTTGCATCACCGACGATCACGTGGAGGCGGCGGTACTTCTGGGCGTCGGCGTGGGGCTCGTCCCGGGTGTTGACGATCGGGCGCTTCAGCGTTGTCTCGAGCCCGATCTCCTCCTCGAAGAAGTCGGCACGCTGGCTGAGTTGGTACGGCACGTGATCGTCGGGGCGACCGGGGAGTTCGCAGCCGACCTTGCCCGCTCCGCAGAACACCTGCCGGGTCACGAAGTGCGACGTGATCTGGCTCGCCAGACGCCCGAACGGCACCTCACGGGCGATGAGGTAGTTCTCGTGGCAGCCGTAGCTGTTGCCCTTGCCGTCGGAGTTGTTCTTGTGGATGATGATCTCGCCGCCCTCCGGGAGCAGCGCACGAACGTGCTGCATCGATGCCCGCACGATCTCCTCGGCCGCACGATCCCACACGAGCGCTTCGCGGGCAGTGGTCACCTCGGGAGTCGAGATCTCCGGGTGGGCATGGTCGACGTAGTAGCGGGCACCGTTGGTGAGGACGGCGTTGACCAGCATCGTCTCGACTTCGGGCGCGATCGACTCGTCGAACGAGAAGCCACGTGCATCGTTCGCGGGTTGCTCGTCCTCGAAGTCCCAGCCGATCCGGCCACGCTGGCGGTTCGTTGCAGCGACATAGGCATTGATGAGCATCGACGACGCCGAGACAGGATTGTTGTCGCCGCCACGCACGACGATGCCGTACTCGGTCTCGATCCCGCAGACCTTGGTCAGCGCCATGCCGTGAACCTATCGGAGCCGTCGGGCCAGGTGATGTTCAGGTCGAATCAGAGCACGTCGAAGCGGACGCCGGCGTGAGCTTCGAGCCGCTCGACCAACGCGTCACCGAACGCACTGGCCGGCGTCCAGAACCCGCCGCCCACAGTCGGACGAATCGAGATCGAGGAAGCCGACGGCCGACTCCCCCAGCATCTTCGCGGTCGATCCGTAGCCAGGGTCCTGATCGCCGGTCACCTTCGTGCGGATCGTCTGACCCGATGCGGTGCGTCCGACGAAGCGGATGTCGAACCATCCGGCCTGCTGAGCGGCGGGGTCGGGACCCGAGCCGGGCTTCGGGATCACCTTGCCGAGCAGTCGACGCGTCGGGCCGAGGCTTGCGACACCGGCAAAGGCCGCCAGTCCCGCCGTCATGGCGTAGGCCTTCACCGCACCGACGGCGCCATCGCCGGTCATCATCGTTTCGCCATAGGTGAAGTCCCTCCCCCACGGCCGGCCGAGAAGCGCATGGCTTCGCAGCACCACCGCACTGTTGGTCGGGGCCATCACGAACGGTCCGACCCAACTCTGGAATCGGTCGTCGCGTGTCGGTCGTGCGAGCCCGGGCTGCTTGGGCCCGGAGCGGAGGTCGACCGGAGCGAGCACGTACGGGTCGGCGGTCATCGCACGGAGTTCAGGGTCGGCGGCCATCTCGTCGAACATGTTCATGCCGCTGGCGAGCGTGCCCCCGCTGACGCCGCCCTTGGCGCCGGCCACCGACATGCGCACCTCGACGCACGGTTCGCCGAACTGTTCGATGGCTCGCTGCTGGGTGAACCACGTCCCGAGATCGGACGGGATCGAGTCGAACCCACAGGCGTGGACGACGCGTGCACCGGTCTGCTCGGCGCGGGTCTGGTGCTGATCGATCATGCGGCGCATCCACTGCACCTCGCCTGTCAGGTCGCAGTAGTCGATGCCTGCTTCGACGACGGAGTCGACGAGCTCGGATCCGTACAGCGCATACGGGCCCACGGTCGACACGACCACCCTGGTCGATGCTGTCAACCCGTCGAGGGCAGTGCGGTCCGCGGCATCGGCCACCACTCGTGGGACGTCGGCGCCGGTGGCGCGGGCCACCTCGTCGAGCTTGGTCAGGTCACGACCCGCGATCGCCCAGCGCAACTTGCCGACTGCGCCGTGGCGCCGCGTGAGGTAGCGGCACAGGATCTGGCCGACGAAGCTGGTCGCTCCGTAGACCACGACGTCGTACTCACGCCGTCCGGTCACAGATACTGGCCCGTCTGCACCCGTTCGATGGCGCGACCGCCCGCGACGTCGGCCTCGGCGGTCTCCGACACGAGCGTGCGGATGAAGACGATGCGCTCGCCCTTCTTGCCCGAGATCTTCGCCCAGTCGTCGGGGTTCGTGGTGTTCGGCAGGTCTTCGTGCTCCTTGTACTCCTGCTTGATCGAGTCGAGCAGATCCTGGGTGCTCACGCCCTTGGTCCCACCACTGATCACCCGCTTGATGGCCAATTTCTTGGCGCGTCGCACCACGTTCTCGATCATGGCACCGGACGAGAAGTCCTTGTAGTAGAGGATCTCCTTGTCGCCGTTCTGGTACGTCACCTCGAGGAAGCGGTTGGCCTCGTCGTCGCGGTACATCTCGTCGACGGTGGCCTCGATCATGTCGGCGATCTCCTCGTCAGGCGCGATCGGGATCTCGTTGGTCAGGTATCGGGCGAAGATCGCCGCAGCAGCAGCCGCATTGGGCCGTTCGATCTTGATCTTCACGTCGAGGCGTCCCGGGCGCAGGATCGCCGGGTCGATCAGGTCTTCGCGGTTGGTGGCACCGATCACGATGACGTTCTTCAGGCCCTCGACTCCGTCGATCTCCGCGAGGAGCTGCGGCACGATGGTCGACTCCATGTCGGAGCTGATCCCCGTCCCACGCGTGCGGAACATCGAGTCCATCTCGTCGAAGAACACGATCACGGGCCAACCTTCGTCGCTCTTCTCCCTCGCGCGCTGGAAGACGAGACGGATCTGGCGCTCGGTTTCACCCACGTACTTGTTGAGCAGCTCAGGGCCCTTGATGTTGATGAAGTAGCTGCGGCCCTTGCCCTCGCCGACGCTCTCGGCGACCTTCTTGGCCAGGCTGTTGGCCACGGCCTTGGCGATCAGCGTCTTACCGCAGCCGGGCGGGCCGTAGAGCAGGATGCCCTTCGGCGCCGGGAGCTGGTGTTCGGCGAACAGGTCCTGGTGCAGGAACGGCAGTTCGACGGCGTCGGCAATCTGTTCGATCTGGTCGTCGAGGCCACCGATGTCGGTGTAGGAGATGTCGGGGACCTCCTCCAGCAGCAGGTGCTCGACCTCGGGTCGTGGCAGCTTCTCGAGCAAGAGGTTCGAACGCACGTCGAGGCGCAGGTGATCGCCGGCACGGATGTGCATGCCGCGAAGGGCGTCGGCCATCTCGCAGACGCGTTCTTCGTCGGCCCGACCCACCACGACGATGCGAATGCCGTCGTCCATGACCTCTTTGACCGTGACGACCTCGCCCGTGATCTCCGGGCTGCGGGCCATGACGACGTTGTAGCTCTCGTTGAGCACCACTTCGGCGCCGCGGTCGAGGAGTTCGTGGTCGATGTCGGGATGCAACGCCACCCGCATCTTTCGTCCACTGGTCAGGATGTCGACGGTGTCGTCGTCGTTCTTTCCGACCACCACGCCATAGGCGGACGGCGGCTGGGAGAGCTTGTCGACCTCGTCGCGCAGCGTGGCGATGTGTTCACGGGCCTCACGCAGGGTGTACGACAGCTTCTCGTTCTGGCCGACGGCAGCGGCGAGCTGGCCCTTGGTCTCGAGGAGCCGTTCCTCCAACGAATGCACCCGTTTCGGTGCGTCAGCGAGGCGGGCGCGGAGGTGGGCGATCTCGTCGTGCAGTGCGACGAGTTCCGCGCGTTCGTCCATGGCATCCGTCCGGTCGGCGGTCGAGTCGGCGGAGCGATCGTCACCATCAGTTGGCATGAGCCGAATGTACACGCAGGCGTTGTGATCGTCTTTGCACGTGCATGGCCGTGTAAACTTCAGGACAGCGACGAAGCGTCCGATGGACGGTTGCAACGATTCCCACCATCACAACGAGGAGCCCACTGACATGAAGGTCTGGATCGACCAGGATCTGTGCACCGGAGACGGCCTGTGCGAGGAGATCGCCCCCGACGTCTTCACCCTGCTCGACGACGGCCTCGCGTACGTCGTCGAGAGCGGCAAGATCTTCGCAGCCGCCAAGGGCAACCCCGAAGGCGCCGAGGGTCTCGCCGAGATCCCCGACAACCAGCTCGAAGCAGTGATCGAGTCCGCCGAGGAATGCCCCGGCGAATGCATCTACATCGAGCCCTGACGCGTCGACCCTCAGGTCGGGTTGCGGCCGAGGAACCGCGCCACCGTCAAGAAGGCGGTGTGGGCGACCATGCGGTGGTCCGGGCGTACCGCTTGTCCTTCGATGTACCAGCCGCGGTGGAGCACCTCGATCGTGCGGGCATCGATCCACTTGCCCTTCACCGCTTCTCTGACCTGGACCGCCTGGGTGATCGAGGGCGTGTAGGCAAGCAGCAGTCCGCCGGGCTGCAGCACGGCTTCCGCCTTCGGCACCACCTGCCACGGTTCCGGCAGGTCGAGTACCACCCGGTCGAACATGCCGAGTGCCGGGTCGATGCCCTCGTAGCTGTCGGCGATGTGGATGTCGTAGCGATCGAGTGCTGCCTCGCCGAGGAAGCTCTGCACGTTCTTGCGTGCCCGATTGGCGAAGTCTTCGCGGATCTCGTAGCCGACGATGTCGGCGCCGTAGCGCAGCATCGTCATCGACAGTGCCCCTGACCCGATACCGGTCTCGAACACCCGGACACCCGGGCCGATGTCGGCGAGCATGCAGATGGGGCCGAGATCCTTGGGATAGATGACCTGAGCGCCGCGCGGCATCTCGACGACGAAGTCCTCCAGCGTGGGACGCAGCGCGATGTACTCCGAGCCCTTCGTCGAGCGAACGACGACGCCTTCGCGCTGACCGATCACTGCAGTGTGGGCGACGAAGCCGTTGTGGCTGTGGAACTCGCCGTCATCGGACAGCTCGATCAGGTATCGACGCTTCTTGGAGTCGAGCAGCAGTGCCTTCTCCCCCGTTGCGAACACTCCGGTCATCGTCCTCGTCCCTTCGCCAACACCATCTCCACGGGAACCGGTTCGTGCGCTGCGGCCTTGTCGACCAGCCGGCAGAACGCACAGATCTCGCCCGTCGTCGGTGATCCGCACCGGATGCAGTCGTTCAGGGCTCCTGCCGCAGCAGCGGAGTGCCCTGCCAACAGCGGAGCCATGCGCTCGAGGAACCCCAGGTAGAACGATGCCTTGGCACCCGGTGACTTCACCTCGATGGCGTTGAGCGACTCCTTGTACGAGAGGTGCTTGTTGCCGGCAGCGATCGGGCACTCCTCGACCACGTAGTCGATCCCCCGCACGAGACACCACGCCGCCATCTCGCGCTCGGTCAGGCGGACCAGTGGCTTCGCCTTCTTCGGGAACCCGTTGGTCGCCGGCAGCACCGGGAGTTGCCGGGCGAGGTAGTCGATGTCCCATCGCAGCGTGTTGCCGAAGAGCACAGCGGCCTCGTCGTCGAGATTGTGGCCGGTGACCACCACGTCGTAGCCCCCGTCGAGGGCTGCCTGGTCGAAGAGACGTCGCTTCGACAGTCCGCACGCCGAGCACGGCACGCGTCCTGTTGCCCGCGACGCCGTCGGCACGTCGTAGCCGTAGTCCTCGCGCAGATCGATCTCGCGCAGCGTCAGACCTCGCTCGGCGGCAAAACGACGGACATATCCCCCGCTGTCGGTGGAGTACTCGCCGATGCCGAGCCCGATGTACAGCCCGTCGGCCTGGTATCCGGCCTCGATCAGCATGTCCCACACGGCGAGCGAGTCCTTGCCGCCACTCACCGCAACGAGCAGGCGATCGTCGGTGGTGAACATGTCGAAGTCGTCGATCGCCTTGGCCATCTGACGCCGGCACAGCTGTTGGAGGTGCTCCGCGCAGAAGTGGGCATTGTGACGCGGGAGGTCGATGACCGCCGGCTCCTTGCAGACCCGGCACTTGCTGCCGACGGCAGTCACTCCTCCGACCACCGTCACGTGGCGCCACCGGAGATGACGGGCCGCACCTCGATGACATCGTCGTCGGTCAGCCGTGCGTCACCCGGCACGAGCGTGCCGTTGCGGATGACGAGATGTGCCTCCCGGCTGAGACCCAACTCCTCGAGGAGCCGATCGACCGATCGTGGTCCGTCGAATTCGACTTCGCGCCGCGGGTTGCGCAGCAGCACCTTCACGATCGTCGCTTGGAGGCGCTGACGCTCGCCAGGGCCTCGCTCTCGAGGCGCTTCAGTTCCACTCGCCGTGCACGGCGACTCAGATCGAGTCGGGGTGCGGTGACCGCGACCTTGACGGAGTGCCCCGCTCGAAGCCGCTCGCGTCCGAGGCGTTCGGGCGGCTTCTGCAGCACTCGCTTGCTGACCTCGCGTACGACGAGGGCGCCGCCGACAGCACGCCAGTACGGGTTACCGAGGACGAGACCGTGACGAATGGCCCGGGCGCGCAGGAAGTCGCCCTGGCCGACCAGGAGCATCGCGATCGGTTGGATCAGCGGGTTGGGATGAGCGACTCCACGACGGAGCAGGAAGCTTCGAAAAAGGTACCTCGGCCTCAGTGCGTAGGGAACCAGCGACATCAGACCCGCCGGATCTCGACGACCGCACTGCGACGCCTGCCCGACCGCCGACCGAGCAGGAAGAAGATGATCAGCAGCACCATGCCACTGCCTGCGGCAACGGTGGCGATCGAGGTCTTCTTCTCGTCGACGCGTCCCTGGATGTCGCCCTGGAGTGCCTTGAACTTGTTCTCGAGGTCTTGCGGGGTGATCTTGTCGGGGACCACCGGGGCGTTGACTTTCGCCATGACTGCTCCTTACTTCGGTTCCTTGTACAGCGTCGCCTTCTTGATCCGCGAGATCGCCAGGGCAATCACGCCGACAGCGACGAGCAGAGTGATCAGGTAGGCCACCCACGACAGATTTCCACTGGCCGAGCGCACCCATTCGGTCTGGAGCATGCGCAACAGACCCACGAGGAGCATCACGATGCCGAGGCTGAGAAGCAGCGCCGCCGCGGCGCCGTAGCCGAGCCAGGCTCCAGCTCCCTTCAGCGGGCCGAGCGTCTCCTGCTTGGCATAGGCCTTGACGTAGTCGACGATGTCACCGACCGAAGCTTCCTTCTCGGCCTCTTTGATCTTGTCGGCCCGTCGAGCGAGGCGCTGTTCGAGATCGTTGGTGTCTGACACGGGCACCGTTTCTATCACGAAAGGCGGAACTTCATCATGGCCTCGACGTCATCGAGGATCTCATCGAGGAGATCCAGGCGCTGCATCGGGCCGTTCGCGCTGAGCAGACGCAGGCGATCCGCCGGCCCGATCGGGGCGAGCGTCGCCAGGTGGTAGGTGGCCAGGAGCGCGTCGTCGGAGATCTCGTCCGCGATGTCGCCGTCGATGTTTCCCGCCAGGCCGCCGTCGCGGAGCTGCGCCGCGAGCGCCAACACGGCGCGCACACGAGCATGACTCGCTGCCACGTGGAGAGCAAGGCCGACCGCATCGGGATCGTCATCGGGCCAGTCGTCGACGTCGGCGACCGGATACGGATCGTCGGGCAGCCAGGCGTTGATCCTGATGCGTCGTGTCCCGGCTGCGACCAGCGCGTAACGGTTCTCGTCGAGGGCCTCGACCTGCAGCATCTGGGCAACGGTGCCGACCATGGCGCGCTCGTCGCCGCCACCGGTCTCCCAACCGTGGGTGATGAGTACCTGGCCGAATTCGGGTTCACCATCGGCACGAAGGCAGTCACGGATCATGTCGCGATAGCGCGGCTCGAACACGTGCAGCGGAAGGATGCCTCCGGGCAGCAGCACGGACCCGAGCGGGAACATCGCCATGACGACCACACCCCGACGCTAGAGCAGTGGGCCCACGAGCGTGCGGTTCAGCGCGGACCGACCGTCGTCGGATCGGGTCCGCTCGGGTAGGCCGCCAGTCGTTCTCCGAACGCGCTCCAGTACGGAGCGAACTTGTCGGGATCGTCGATGTCCGGACCGTTGAGGATCATCACGAACTCGATCGTGCTGCCCTCGGCGGTCTCCAGGAAGCCGGCAAGGCCTTTCACGGCGGGCGGATCGAGATCGACGGGCGGATTGCCGAGCGTCCCCGTCTTCGCAGTCAGGCGGCCCTCCATCGGTGTCCCGACGAACTGATCGGCCAGGGTGCCGGTGCTCCCCGCAACGGGCAGTGCGTCGGCGATCGGGGTACCCTCGACTCGCTGCAGCACGGCGAGCAGGGCGGCACAGGTGAGCCGGTTGTCGCTGCTCAGGCCCGACGCGTCGACGAGACGGACTCCGTCCATCGGAACTCCCCAGCTCCTCGAGGTGCGGTCGACCACGGTGAGGCCGGCGGCCACTGTCCCCTCGCCCGCATCGGCCACGCCGAGTTCCTTCAGGAGCATTTCGGCGGTGTCGTTGTCGCTGGTGGCCAGCATCTCGGCGAGCACCGCTGTCAGCGGTTGCGACTCGATCGACGCCAGGATCGGTTGGGCCGGGTCGGCGGTGCCGACGCCGAAGCCCCCCGAAATCCGGATGTCTCGCTCGCCGAGGAGTCGGGCGAACTCGCGTGCAGCAGCCTCGTTGGGGTCGCTCTGGCGTCCGGAACGACCGATGACCCTCGCGTCGTTCACGACGAGTGCGTCGGTCGGACCGGCCTCGATGTACGCGACGCCCGGGCCCCACGACGGGATGACGAATTCGTCGTCGTAGCGTCCGCCGTCGCCGAGGACCGAACCGTTCACGGTCGTCACCCCAGCAGCAGCGACGGCGTCGGCCAGTCGGTCCAACGACGTCGTGTTGAACGCCGGGTAGCTGTCGTCCGCGATCGGATAGTCGTCCGCCACCAACAGCGGGTCGCCCCCGCCGACCAGGACGAGGTCACCGTCGATCACGCCATCGACAGCAGGCGCAGCGGAGACCGAGGTGGTGAAGACGTGGTCTGGTCCCAGCACCTCGAGCGCGACTGCGGCGACGAGCAGTTTGTGGGTGCTCGCCGGGATGACCGGCACATCGGCGTTGTGGGCGATCACCGGGCGACCGTCGACGGCAACCGAGAGACACGATCGGTCATCGACGAAGGACGCCAACTCGTTCATGGCCGCCGACAGCCGGGCGTCGTCTCCCGCCGTGGCCATCTGGTTGGGCATGCGGCGGTAGCTCAGCAGTTCCGTCGTGAGTTCTGGTGCGCCGCTCACCGGTGGCCTTGCCGGCTCGTCCGCTCGGTCGGGTGCCACCGCAAGAGCATCCTCGTGTTCGTCGGCCTGGCCGTCGCTCCACACCAGGAGTGCGGTGAGCGCGGCGACAGGGACGAGCAGGATTGCGACGAGCGCGATGAACGGGGTGGCGCGATACCGAACCGGGCCGGTCACGACATCGACACGCTGGTCGTTCATCGTGGGCCGAGGTCGGCGGGAGTCGGTCCGGCCGGATAGGTGTCGAGCGTGTCCGCGAGCTGGTTCCAGATCGGGCGATACTCGCTCTGGTCACTGATCGTCGGGCCGTTCAGGATCAGCACGTACTCGACTTCACCGCCACCCTCGACGGGCAGGTACCCCGACAGGGCCTTCACGGCGGGCGGATCAGTGTTGAACGGTGGGTTGTTGAGTGTGCCCGTCTTGCCGGTCAGCCGACCGGCGACCGGGTGATCGACGAACACGTCGGACAGCGTTCCCGTCTGGCCGGCGACGGGGAGCCCCTGACCGATCGGCGAATCGCTGTCGTAGCGCTGCACCACCGAGGCCAGGGCAGAACACGTGATCCGATTGTCGAGGCTCAACCCCGAGCCGTCGGAGAGGACGATCGGGGCGACGTCGACACCCCAGTCGATCAACTGCTGGCGGATGACGGCGAGCCCGCCCTCCCGGGTGCCCGGTCCCGCATCGGTGACACCGAGTTCCTTGACGACGAGTTCGGCCGTGTTGTTGTCGCTGTTGCCGAGCATCTCCGCCACCACCGACGACATCGGCGCGGAGTCGACCGATGCGATCTCGACGGTGCCGGCGGGCGCCGTACCCGACGTCGCCTCGCCGTCCACGACGATGCCCCGATCCTCGAGCAGACGGATGAACTCCCTCGCCGCGGCGGCGTTGGGATCGGCGGCGCGGAGATCTTCGCCGAGTACCCGGGAGTCGTTTGCCATGAGCGCGTCGTAGGGGCCGCCCTCCAGGCCCTGGACGCCGACACCCCAGCCCGGAGCAAAGAACTCGTCGTCGTAACGCGATCCGTCGCCGACGACCCCGCCGGCAACACGGGTGACACCGGCTGCAGCGACACCGGCAGCAAGTGAATCCAGCGATGTCGGTGACGTGACCGCATACAACTCGAGGTTCGAGTCCGCGTACCAGTCCGATGACAGCAAGGGATCACCTCCGCCGACGAGGTACAGGTCACCGGCGACGAGGCCGTCGACCGGTGCAGCGGCAGCCTCGACCGTGGTCGTGTAGGTGAAGTCGGGTCCGAGTCGTTCCAATGCCACCGCCGCAACCAGCAACTTCTGATTGCTCGCCGGGATCACGGCGAGGTCGGCATTGCGGGCGCCGACCTCCTCGCCGTCGACCGAGATCACGGAACATGATCGGTCGTTGAGCGTGGTGAGAAAGGGTGCGATCTCGGCCTCGAACGCTGCGCTGTTGACGTCACGCGAGACGATCGTCGGCATCCGACGGAACGTCATGACGCTGGTCGAGAGTGCGGGAGTCGGCGTGGGAACGGTTGCGGTTGGATCGACCGGTGGAGCAGCGGTGCCGGCCCCGGTCTGGTCGGACGACCATCGGTGCACGGCCAGGAGAGCCAACGCCGGGACGAGCGCGACGAGACCCAGGACGATCCACGGGCCGGGCCCACGTCGGCGACCGCGGGGTGACGTCACCCGCCGCGGGCCTCACGGTGTTTGGCATGGCGCACGAGATGACCGAGCGCCGTCACGGCGTCGCCGCCGCTCGCATAGCAGAGTCGGCCGAGGCGGCGAACCGTGGCCGGGCCGGCGTTGGCAGGATCGGCCACGGCCAGTTCGGTCGCAACGAGAATGGGCTTGCCGGTTCTGATGCTCAGTTCGTGAGCAGCTTCGGCGAAGCGTTCGTCCTGACGTTCGTGATACGCAACGATCCGTTCGAGGCCATGGTCGGGGTAGAACCGGCCGTCGCGCATCATCCGCGCCTGATTGCTCTGGATGCCGATCCCGAGGTAGATCATGGCGTCGACATCGGGATGCGTGGCGATGAGTTCCATGACCTCTGGAATGGTGTCGCGCGTCTCGCCACCGGCACAGTCGACGGGATTGTTGCGGCTCCACCGCGGCGGCAGCTTCTCGTCGATGGCCGCTCGGAGGTCGGCGGGCAGTTCCATGAGCACGATGTCGTCGTCGCGCGTGATGGCGTCGGCGGTGACCACACCCCAGCCCCCCGCTGTCGTGAGCACGATCGTGTTCGGCCCCTTCGGCAGCGGCTGCGTGGCGAACGTGGCCGCCGCCTCGAACGCCTCGGTGACCGTGGCGGCCCGCGTGATGCCCGCGGCGCGGCACTCACCATCGAAGATCTTGTCGTTTGCGGCCAACGCGCCGGTGTGGCTCGCCGCTGCCTGTGCGCCACCCTCCGTGGCGCCGCCTTTGACGAGCACGAGCGGTTTGCGGCCGGCTGCCTCGGCGAGCCGGTCCATCAGACCGCGACCGTCGACGATTCCTTCCACGTAGGCCAGGCTCACAGCCGTTGCATCATCGTCGGCGTACCAGTCGAGGTAGTCCGCCACCGTCACCGCTGCGGCGTTTCCGGCCGACACGGCACGGCTGATGCCGACGCCCGTCGACCGGGCGAGGTTCATGAAGCTGGAGACGAAGTTCCCACTCTGGCTGGCGACGCCGATGCGACCTGCCGGTGGGTACGGCGCCACGATCTGGGCGCAGAGGTTGACCGGCGTGCTGACGACGCCCTGTCCGTTGGGACCGGCGAGCAGGATGCCGAGCTCGTCGGCGAGCGCGACCAACTCCGCCTCGGCGATGCGTCCCTCGTCGCCGGCTTCGCCGTAGCCCGCCGATGTCAGGAATGCCGCGGTGATTCCCTTCGCGGCACAGGCGCGCAGCAGGTCGGGGTTTGCTGCCGCGGGCGTGCAGACGAAGACGAGGTCGATCGCATCGTCGGGGAGGTCGGCGATGTCGGCGACCGTCGTGATGCCCAACACCTGCTCACCCTTGAGATTGGTTCCGTACACGCCGCCCGCGTATCCGGCAGCGAGGAGATTGTGGAGCGACACGAACCCGAACTTCCCGGGGTGCGTCGATGCGCCGGTGACGAGAACCCCGCGTGGGTCGAAGAGGGCACGGAACTGTGCAGCTGTGGGGCGGGGACGGCTTGCTGCTCGTGGCGCATCGCCATCGGCTCCCAACTCGACGAGGCCGTCGACTGCGACGAGTCGACCGTCGGGCTGGACGATCAGGGGATTGATGTCGACGCTGACCACATCGGATCGTTCATCCGCGAGCCGACCGAGGCCGACCAGGATGTCGACGAGTTGCCCGCGATCGACTGCCGCCTCGCCTCGGAACGGTCCGAGCAGCTTCTGGGTGGAGAGGTCGTCGACCATCTCGGCGGCGGTGACCGCATCGAGCGGGGCCGGTCGGAAGACGACGTCGGCGACCGCCTCGGCGAGGATGCCACCCACGCCGAGCATCACGGTGGGCCCGAACTGCGGATCACGGATGACGCCGGCGATCAGTTCCCGGTTCCCCGAGATCATGGGGGCGACGAGGACGGACACGTCGCCGTCAGCGGGCGTGGCAGCGCTCAGCAGGTCGGCAGCGGCGGCCTCCACCGAACGACGGTCGGCGAGGCGGAGCCTGACCAGTCCGCGCTCGGTCTTGTGAGCGATGGCGTCGCCGTTCAACTTGGCGACGACCGGATAGCCGAGTTCGTCAGCGGCGTCACCGGCCGACGTCGGGTCGCCAACCAGTCGTTCCGGGGCGATCGGCAGACCGAATTCGGCCAGCACTGCCTTCGAATCACGCTCCGACAGTGTCGTGTGCGCGCTGGTTCCGGATGAGGTCACGTCTGGGGTCGCCATGCGGCATCCACCGTACCGCCACGGCCTCCCCGGCGACGGGCAGGCATGCCCGCCGTCACCGCTGTGGTCAGAGCGCGACGATGCCTGCCTTGAGGATCGCGAGGCCGGTGGCGTCGACGCAGTAGCGGGTGCGCGGGCCTTCGATCTCGCCCTGGATCAGCCCGGCTTCGCGCAGGATCCGGAGGTGTTCGGACACCGTCGATTGGGCGAGTGGGAGTTCCGCGACCACGTCGCCGGTTACGCACGTTTCTCGATTGCTGAGCAGTCGCAGGATCGCCAGCCGGGCAGGGTGGGCGACCGCCTTGGCCATCGCAGCGAGTGTGTCGTTGTCCGGTAGCGGCACCAGGCCATCGACGGTGGGCGGAACACAGCACTCGTCGACATCGGCATGCTGACGCGGCGCAGCGCTGGAACGGGTGGCTGATGTGGCGGTCATGAGTTGGTTCCTCGGTCGGTTGGCGCCGGATCGTTCGGGTAGTAACGCCGGCGCGCCCACAGCGACACGTAGACGAGGCCGACGAGGGCGGGAACTTCGATCAAGGGCCCCACGACGCCGGCGAGTGCCTGCCCCGACGACACACCGAAGACACCGATCGCGACGGCGATCGCGAGTTCGAAGTTGTTGCCGGTCGCAGTGAACGCGATCGAGGTGTTGCGGTCGTACGGGAAACCCATCTTGAGCCCGGCAGCGAACGAACCGGTCCACATCAGCGCGAAATAGACGAGGAGTGGGATGGCAATTCGGGCAACGTCGAACGGAGCGTCGGTGATCGCGTCTCCCTGGAGGGCGAAGAGCACGACGATGGTGAACAGCAGCCCGTAGAGCGCAATCGGTCCGATGCGAGGCAGGAACACTTCTTCGTACCACTGGGTGCCCTTGCGGCGTTCGAGAACGGTTCGGGTGAGGAATCCGGCCAGCAGCGGGATGCCGAGGAAGATCAGCACCGACTTGGTGATCTCCCACACCGTGACGTCGATGCCGTCGGAATCGAGTCCCAACCAGCCGGGCAGGAGCTCGAGGTAGAAGTAGCCGAGCAGTGCGTAGGCGGCGATCTGGAACAGCGAGTTGATGGCCACGAGCACCGCTGCCAGCTCACGGCTGCCGCACGCGAGGTCGTTCCAGATGAGCACCATCGCGATGCAACGGGCGAGACCCACGATGATGAGCCCGGTTCGGTACTCGGGGAGGTCGGGCAGCAGCAGCCAGGCGAGCGTGAACATCAACAGCGGCCCGATCACCCAGTTGAGCAACAACGACATCACGAGCGACCGGCGCTCGATCACGGTGCCGATCGAGCGGTACTTCACCTTGGCGAGTACCGGATACATCATCGCGAACAGCCCGATCGCGATCGGGAGCGAGACCGTGTCGATCTTCACCGAGTCCAAGGTGTCGTCGAGGCCCGTGAACACCTTGCCCAGCGCGATCCCCACCACCATCGCCACGCCGATCCACACCGGCAGGAACCTGTCGAGGACCGACAGGCGGGCGACGACCGCGTCCTGCGACGGGCTCTCGGTTCTCAGATCATGCACCATGTTGCCCGACCCCTTCATCGTCGTTCGACGATGCACGATAGCAGTATCATCGGTCCCCGTCGACGGCATCGAGGAGCCGGCGGCGCGGATGGTCAATTGGTGAGCATGCGGGCGATCTCTGTGACGTGGCGGAGGTCCGAGCCGCAACAGCCACCGATGATGTTGAGCCACGGCATCGAGTCGATGAGGTTGCGGTATCCGTCGGCCAATTCGTAGATGTCACCATCATCGAGAACCTCTGCCTGGTCCAGTTCGGCGTGACTCATTCGTGAGGCGTTGCAGCGAATACCGCGAATGCGGTGAGTCCATTCGGCGTCGACGACGACGTCGCAGAAGTGGTCGGGGTGGGCACAATTGACCATGAAGTAGGCGGCCGATCCGTTCGTCGCTGCGTCGACAGCTTCGATCGCATGCCCCAGCGACTCGCCCGTCGGGAGCGACCCATCGGTCTCCACCGTGAAGGACACCACGATCGGCAACCCGGCTGCTTCGGCGGCTCGGACCACGCCGATCGCCTCGTCGGACTGTGTGAACGTCATCGCTGTCACCATGTCGACGTCGGTGTCGGCGAGCCATCCGATCTGCTTGGCGTGGTACTCCTCGGCTTCGGCGGCCGCAATGGCGACATCGGGCGCGTACGCGTCACCGCGAGGGCCGATGATGCCGTTGAGAACGATCGGCGCCGCATTGTCGCTGAACTCGGAACGGAGCCCGGCGATGAACATGACCGAGTCCCGATTCGCATCGGCGAGGTCGGCTTCGCTCGCTTGCAGCGCGTCGGCCCAATGTAGGTGGGCCTTCCACGTCTGGCTGTCGAGCACGAAGCCGGCACCGATCTCGGCGGCCAACTCCAGGAAGCCCCGAAAGTAGTCGGCGATGGCTTGTCGTCCCGACTCGCTCGGGAGCAGGGTGTGCGCTGCGAACTCACGGATCTCGATGCCCTTGTTGAAGATCAGATCGGTCTCGATTCCGGCGTCAGTGAGGTACAGACCCCCATCGAGTTGCGGCAGACCGGTGCGGAACATCGCCATGACAAACTCCCCTTCGGATTCGTGTGCGGCCGTCGAGTACCGAACCGCAATCCCACTACAACCCCGTCACGACAGTACGCCTGCGGAGGCCGGGTCGTCGACAACGTCGATCATGACGCGACTGGCTGCATGAGCTCGATGCGGTTGCCGAACGGGTCGGACACGTACACGCGGTCGAAACCCTCGAGCGGCTCGTCCTCCTTCGCAGCGAAGCCGGCTGCAACGATGGCATTCGCGACGGCGCGGACATCGTCGACGATGAAGGCGGGGTGTGCCTTGACCGCCGGACGAAAGTCGACATCGACTCCGAGGTGGACCTTCAGATCTCCCCGTTCGAACCAGCAACCGCCTCGAGCAGCAAGGTGATCCGGCTTCGGAACGTGAGCGATGCCGAGCAGTCCTTCGTAGAAGGCAACCGCTTCAGCCTCACGTCCCGCTGGCATCGCCAGTTGCACATGGTCGAGTCGGATCACGCTCACTTGCGATCCATTCTGCCTCGGCGACGCAAACGAAGCGGAGGTCGAGCTCGCGCACCATGTGTACGGTGCGGTGATGCCGCCTGCCGTGCTCGACGCGACCTTCGGGCCCCTGATCCGCCGCTGTCCGACGCCGACCGACCTCGAGATCGTCACCCACTACGGCGAGGAGTCCGGGCCGGGCGAGGAGGCCGACGCGATCTGGTCGCTCGTCCAGCAGGTGTATCGCAGCGGGATGCATCCAGGAATCCAGATCTGCATCCGACACGACGGCCGCGTTGTGCTCGATCGGTCCATCGGCCATGCCCGTGGCGTCCTTCCCGGACGGCGGTTCGATCGCAACCGTGCGGTCCCACTCACGCTCGACACGCCGGTCAATCTCTTCTCGGCGGCCAAAGCGGTCACCGGCATGGTCATGCACAAGCTCGAGGAAGTCGGCGCACTGCAACTCGACGATGCGGTGGCCGAGCACCTCCCCGGCTTCGAACAGCACGGGAAGGCCGGCATCACGATCCGACACGTGCTGACACATCGCGCCGGGATCGCAGCCATGCCGGACGAAGCCTTCGATCTCGACGTGCTCGGTGATCCCACCGAGGTCGAGCGGATTGTCTGCGGGCTGCGACCGACCATGCGTCCCGGAGCCGGTCCGGAGTATCACGCGGTGACGGGTGGTCTGATCATGGAGGCCGTCGCACGACGAGCGACCGGGCGCAGTCTGCGCGAGATCCTTGCGACCCACATCAAGGAACCGCTGGGGCTCGACTGGTTCGATTACGGGGTCGCGCCCGAGGAGACCGACCGCGTGGCAAGGAACGTGGAGACCGGAGTGCCACTCGGCCCGGTGACCGGCCTGTTCGTGAAACGCGTCCTCGGCAGGCCATGGGGCGAAGTACTGCAGATGTCGAACGACCCACGGTTCCTCAGCGCAGTCGTCCCATCGGCCAATGTCATCACCACCGCCGGCGACGTCGCCGTCTTCTACCAGTGCATCATGGACGGTGGGTCGTTCGACGGCACGAGAGTGTTCGAAGAGGAGACCGTCCAACGCTCCCTCGAGGCGCCGCACGACGAACTCGTGATCGACCGAATGCTCGGACTACCGATTCGCTACGGGAGCGGTTTCATGCTCGGCTCCGAATCGATCAGCCCGTACGGCTGGGCCCGCCCGCGAGCGTTCGGCCACGTCGGCATGTCGAACCTGTTCACGTGGGCCGACCGGGACCGGGAACTCGTCGTCGCGATGCTCACCACCGGCAAACCGGTCATCGGCCCACATCTCCTTCCCCTCGTGAAACTCCTCACGGGGATCAACGAGGTATTCCCGAGGCCCGCATGACATGTCGTTCGGCTCTGCCAGCGGGGTGTCGCCGGGCGCATGATGGCTGGCAGTCACGAGGAGGCCCCGATGCAGTTCGACACGATCCACACCTATGAACAGTCGGCCGATGAGGTGTTCGCCGCACTGATCGACTTCGAAGCGGTGAAGTCGAAATACGAAGCGATCGGCCAGAGCGATGTGCGTGCTCGTTCGACGTGACGACGGTGACGACGGCTCGGTCACCATGGTCACGACTCGAGTCGTGCCGCTCGAGCTGCCCGGCTTCGCGAAGAAGGTGCTGTCACCCAAACAGCACGTCACACAGACCGACGTGTGGTCGGGAGCTGACAGCACGGGTCGACGCACCGGCACCTTCGTCGTGGAGGCAAAGGGCACTCCCGTCCGGCTGCACGGCACACTCCATCTCGCTCCCCGCAAAGGGTCGGGGTGCACGAACACCACCGACGTCACCGTCGACTGCAAGGTGCCGCTGATCGGCGGCAAGATCGCCGACCTCGTGGCCAACGACACCCGTCGAGCACTCGATCACGAACAGGCGTGGATGCAGCGAGTACCTGGCGCGCTGAAGCGTGAAGTCAGGTGGGGATGAGCGCGGCGCGGAAGAAGCCGATGATGTGCTCGCTGCGACGATCGAGCGCTTCGGGCGCGAGCGGATCCTCGTCGAGCAGACCCTCGAGGAACGGCGCGTCGGAGAAATAGCTCAACAGCGCGCCGTAGCCGGTGAGCAGCAGTTGCTCGGGGTTGTGCTCACGGAATGTGCCCGCAGCCATCTCCCGGCGGAAGTAGTCGGCGGCCTGGTCGAACATGGGTCGAAGCACCGCCGACAGGTCGATACCGAGGTGAGAACCACCATCGATCGCCTCGCGCCGCATGAGCGTGACATACGACGGATTGTCGGCGAAGTATCCGAATCCGGCGCGCAGCACCTGTTCGATCTTCGGCCAGCCCCTCGCCGTCGACTCGATGGCACCGGCGAGTCGGGCGAACCAGTCGGAGAGCAACCGCTCGAAGACCTCGCCGTAGAGCGCTTCCTTCGAACCGAAGTGGTGGAGCAGGCTGGGGCGACGAATTCCGACCTCGGCAGCGATGTCGTTCAGCGAGGTACCGCTGTAGCCGTTCTGTGCGAAGCAGCCGAGCGCAGCGTCGAGAATCTGGTCGCGTGTCGACCGGCCCTCGACGGGCAACTCGATCACGGAAGCGACGTCGACATCCGACATGGTGCCGACGAACGCTAGTGCCGGTGGGGGACGGCTCCTCTCCCCCACCGGTCGACAGTGGCCTCAGGCGGGTGGGTAGACGCCCATCTGCTTGGACTTGTCGGTCTGCCAGAAAATGTCGGCGATCTCGTCGATGTAGGCCACCAGCTGCTCGCCGACTGCGGGATCCATCGACTTCTTCGCCTCGCCGGCCTGGTGGATCGCCTTCCAGAACAACTCGTGGAGCTGCGGGAACGCGGCGAAGTGGTCCGGCGCGAAGAAGTCGGCCCAGAGCACCATCAGGTGGTGCTTGGTCTCCTCGGCGCGGGCCTCCTTGATCGAGATGCAGCGGGCGCGGAACACCTCGTCGTCGGACTCGGCGTACTTCTTCGCGGTCTTGACGACCGAGAGCGCCTCGATCTTGGCCTGGGCCGGGTCGTACACCCCGCAGTACAAATCGCAGTGGGCGTGGGCAACGGTGGCCGATGCGAACAACTTGGCGAACATGGTGTGCTCCTCTGGTGCGGTGGTTGACAATCCCCTGGAAACCTACACTCCGCGTCGGTGAACGCGCCCATGCCACCTCCGACGAATCGGGCCCAGGCGCGACGATGGTTCCCACGCCGGTTCGTCGTTGCCGATCGCTCGATGGAGCCCACCCTGGTGGCCGGCCAGGGGCTGATCGCGATCCGGTGGCCACGAGCACGCGTCGGCCAGATCCGGTGCGTCGAGCAACCGGGTCGGCCGGGATTCTGGCTCGTCAAGCGTGTCGAGGTGGTCCACGACGACGCCACGATGTCCGTGCTCTCCGACAACCTGGAGAGCACCCGGGCCGACTCTCGATCGTTCGGGCCGGTTCCGGTGCAGGGCAGCTACCGGGTCGTGATCCGGGTTCCCCGACGCCTCATGTGACGCCGCACCTCAGCGCGACGCGTACACCGCGGACTCCAACTCGAAGAAGAGATCCATCGATCCGGGGTCGGCGAACGGGAGGATCTGGCTGAGGTAGGCGCCACCGATCCCGGACGCACGGTCGATCCAGTAGTAGCTGTTCGACAACCCCGCCCACATCAGCGTGCCGGCGGGTCGGCCCGTGAACGCCGGTTCCTCGTTGATCTGGAAGCTCAGCCCCCACGACTTCGGTTGACCGGGGAAGAACTCGGCGTCGAGCGACATGCCCGGTTGGCACGACGCCAACGGCTCGACCCGCAGACCGCCGATCTGGTTGCGCGACATCTCGGCAACGGTCGGCGCGGCCAACACGCGCACACCGTCGAGTTCCCCGTCACCCAGCATCATCCGGATGAACCGGCCGTAGTCGCCCATGGTGCCGTGGAGACCGCCGCCACCCGACTCGAAGGCGCCATGCTCGGGCACCGGGAGGTCGAGGGGCATGAACGAGCCGTCCGGTAACCGGATGTGCATCGCACTCCGTCGTTCCAACATCGACGCAGTCGGGACGAACGCCGTGTCGACCATGCCCAGCGGGCCGGTCAGGTTCTCGGCGATGAACTCGCCCAATGACGTTCCTGACGCGGTCTCGATCATCACGCCGACCCAGTCGAGTCCGATGCCGTACTGCCAGCGTGTTCCCGGGTCGAACAGGAGCGGCGCAGCGAGCGCCGCCCGGCCATCGGAGCCCATCGTCGGGACACCTGTCACCTCGTGCCAGCGCATGAGGTCGGCGTTCCAGATGTCGTAGCCGAACCCCGAGGTGTGCGTGAGCAACTGGCGCAGGGTCGTCGACGATGCCGCAGGTCGCAGTTCCGGCCGGCCGGACTCGTCGAAACCCGTCAGGACTGCGCACGCTCCGAGCTCCGGGCACACGTCTGATGCGGGGGCGTCGAGCGAGAGCCGGCCCCGCTCGACGAGCTGCATCGCAGCGGCCGCAGTGACTGCCTTGGTCATCGAGAAGATCGCGCCGACGGTGTCGGCGGCCATCGCATGTCCACTGCCGAGGCTGCGCTCCCCGAACGCTCCCTCGTAGCGCACGCTGTCGCGATCGACGACGACCGCGACCACGCCCGGCGCTGCGCCACGGGCGACGCCGGACGCGAGGATCTCGTCGAGACGGCTGGTCACCAGGCGCTCCGGCCGACCCCACCGTCGACGACGACGATCTCGCCGGTCGTCAGTTTCGATCCGAGCAGGAATCCGAAGATGGCGTCCTTCACATCGTCGGGGGTGCACACGGCGCGCAGCAACGACTTGTCGACGACCGATTGCTTGATCGCCTCGAAGGCGTCGCCGAAACCTTCCTGCAACCACGATCCGTCGATGAAGCCGGGGCAGACGGTGTTGACCTGGACCTCCGGCCCCATCACACGGGCCAGGGTGACCGTGAGGTTGTTGAGTGCCGCCTTGGAGGCGCAGTACGGAATCGAGCTGCCCGTGCCGTACACGCCGGCCACACTCGAGACGTTCACGATCTGGCCGGCGCCGCTCGCCTTCAGCGCACCCGCCGCAGCCCGAGCCATCTGGAACGGTCCGATCAGGTTCACGCCCATGATGTTCTGCCAGGTCTCGGCCGTGACCGATTCGAGGTCGTGGTGCGGGATGAAGCTGGTGGTGCCGGCGTTGTTGACCAACACGTCGAGGCGACCGAACGAGTCGACGGCGGTCTCGACGAGTCGACGACAGTCGTCGTCGTTCGCCACGTCCGCCTGTACGGCGATCGCCTTCACTCCGTGGCTCGCCGCTTCGGCAGCCACCGCTTCGGCGGCGTCTCTGGAACGGCTGTAGTTGACGGCGACCGAGCAACCGGCCCCCGCCAGCGCGAGTGCGGTTGCCCTGCCGACTCCTGTCCCCGCACCGGTGACGATCGCTCCCCTGCCCGACAGTTCCATGGCAACTCCCCTGTGTGCTCGATGTCCGGAGGCCGACCGTAGCCTCAGGCCTGATGCAGATCGTCGCCGCACTGTTCGTCGAGGAATTCGAGATGCGCCAGGCGCCGGGCCCGTCGACGCGTATCGACATGACCGGCGTGATGTTCTCGATGGCCGCACCCGAGCCCGCCCCGCTCACCATCACGCCGCACCTCGTGGGTCTCATCTTCTGTCCCGAAGGCGAGTCGGGCAGCGGCGTCTTCGAGGTGGTCTTCCGGCGGGGCGTCGAGCACGACAGCGAGCAGGTGGCCAGGAATGTGAGCCCGTTCACGGTCGAGCCCGGCAAGTTCACGTATCGCCTGGTTCGCGGTGAACTCGAATTCGACGACTACGGCCAGGTGTTCGCTCACTGCCGCATCGACGACGGCCCCTGGCACCTCGTCCCGTTCACCCTCCTCCCACCCGCCTGAACGCTCGCGATCAGGGGTCAGACCCCTTTGCAAGGATCGTCGGTGAGGTTGGGTTCGGTCGACGACGGGTCGGGTACTGTCGCCGCCGTGTCGTTGACTACTGAACAGGACCAGCTCGCCGTCTCGCTCATCCGGGGGATGGCGATGGACGGTCCGCTCGCTGCCAACAGTGGTCACCAGGGGACGGCGATGGCGTTGGCCCCACTCGGTCACGTCCTCTACAGCCGGGTGCTTCGCCACGACCCGGCCGATCCGGCCTGGCCTGACCGTGACCGATTCATCCTCTCGAACGGCCACGCCTCGATCCTGCAGTACTCGCTGCTCTTCCTGTGCGGATATGGCCTCGAACTCGACGACCTGAGGGAGTTCCGCCAGTGGGACTCGGCGACGCCCGGCCACCCCGAGGCCGGACACACCGCCGGCATCGAGGTCACCACCGGGCCGCTCGGCCAAGGCTTCGCCAATGCGGTCGGCATGGCGATCGCCGAAGCCAATCTGCGCTCCCGCTTCGGTGCCGAAGCCCAGGACCACTACACCTTCGTCGTCGCCGGTGACGGCTGCCTCATGGAGGGCATCTCCCACGAGGCAGCGTCGCTCGCCGGACACCTCGGCCTCGGCAGGTTGATCTGCGTGTTCGACGACAACCTGATCACGATCGACGGACCGACGAGCATGTCGACGGGCGACGATGTGGCGGCCCGATTCCGGGCCTACGACTGGGACGTCGTCGAACTCGGCGAGACTGGCCGACGACCTCGACGGCCTGGAGGCCGCGCTGAACGCGGCCAAGCAGACGGACAAGCCGTCGTTGTTGATCCTGCGGTCGCACATCGGCGAACCCTCCCCGGATCACGTCGACACCCACGGCGCCCACGGCAATCCGTTCAGCGCCGACGACGTGGCACGCACGAAGGCCGTGATGGGGATCCCCGACGAGTCGTTCTGGGCACCCGATGATCTCGTCGCCGCCTACCGGGCCCACGTGGCGGGTCGCGGAACCAACGAGCGAGGCGCATGGATCACCGCGAGCGCTGCGGTCACCTCGACGCCGGAGTGGCAGGCGGCATGGGCGGGCACCGGTACGGCGGGTTGGGATACCGACCTGCCCGCCTACGAGCTCGGCGAGTCGGTCGCCACCCGCAAGGCGATCCAGAAGGCGCTCGACGCCACCTACGACCAACTCCCGGGCCTGATCTCCGGTTCGGCGGACCTCACCGGCAGCAACGGCACCGGCCTGGCCCGGACGACGGCGTTCACGGCCGACGACCCGGCCGGGCGCTACCTCCACTACGGCATCCGCGAACACGCCATGGGTTCGGCACTCGTCGGCATGGCTCGTCACGGCGGCACCCTGCCGATCAGCGGCACGTTCTTCGTGTTCGCCGACTACATGCGCCCGCCGATCCGCCTCGCCGCACTCTCGAACGCCAAGTGCTGTTTCGTCTTCACCCACGACTCGGTCGGTGTCGGCGAGGATGGCCCGACCCACCAGCCCGTCGAGCATCTCGCCACCTTGCGTGCGATGCCGAACCTCCACGTGATCCGTCCCGCCGACGGGAACGAGACGATTCATGCCTGGGCCGACGTGGTCCGCCACGACGGACCGTCCGTGCTGGTGCTGAGTCGTCAGAACATCCGTGTCACCACCGACGGATCGGCCGTCGAGCGTGGTGCCGGCATCGTCACCGACTCCGGTGACGCGCCGAGAGTGGTACTCGTCGGCACCGGCAGTGAAGTCGAGGTGTGCGTCGACGCCGCCGCCGCGCTGAACGAGCGTGGCATCGCCGCCCGTGCGGTGAGCTTGCCGAGTTGGGATCGCTTCGCCGAGCAGGACCGATCGTTCCGCGACGAGATCCTGCCGCCCGGCGTTCCCGTCGTGTCGGTCGAGGCCGCCACGACCTTCGGGTGGGAGCGCTACGCCGATGCGACCATCGGTATCGACCGCTTCGGTGCGAGTGCGCCGGGCGAGCTCGTGCTGGACAAGCTCGGCATCAACGTCGAACATGTCGTGCAGCGCGCACTCGACGTCATCTCCTGACATCTCCTCGAACGAACGAAAGAGCCCCCACATGGCCGACAGCAACCGGATCGCCGCCCTCTACGACGAGCAGGGCCAGAGCGCCTGGCTCGACAACCTCAAACGGGGCTACATCACCTCGGGTGAGCTCGTCGCCATCCGCGACGGCGGCGTGCGGGGGCTGACCTCGAACCCGTCGATCTTCCAGAAGGCGATCCAGGACTCGAGCGACTACGACGAACAGTTCGCTGCCCTGCGCGCCGAAGGGAACTCGATCGTCGACGACTACTGGTCGCTCGTGATCCGCGACATCCACAGTGCCTGCGACGTCTTTTCGAAGGTGTACGACCACTCGAACGGAGTGGATGGCTACGTCAGTGTCGAGGTCGATCCCGGTCTTGCCCACGACGGGCCCGGTACGGAGGCTGCCGCACGCGAGCTGCACGCGCGGCTCGATCGCCGCAATCTGATGGTCAAGATTCCGGGAACCGAGGAGGGGCTCTCCCCCATCGAGCAGATGATCTCGGAGGGGCGATCCATCAACGTCACCTTGATCTTCAGCCTCGACCGTTACTCGAGGGTCATGGAGGCCTATCTCACGGGTCTGGAGCGGTTCGCTGCCGATCCCGACGCCGACCTGTCGAAGGTCGCGAGCGTTGCGAGCTTCTTCATCAGCAGGGTCGACTCCGAGGTCGATCGACGCCTCGACGCCATCGGCTCCGAGGAGGCGTTGGCGTTGCGTGGCAAGGCTGCCGTCGCCCAGGCCAAGCTCGCCTACCAGCTCTTCGTCGAGGCGTTCTCCGGGCCCCGCTGGGAGGCGCTCGCCGCACGCGGTGCCCGTGTGCAGCGTCCGCTGTGGGCCTCGACGTCGACCAAGAACCCGGCGTACCCCGACACGCTCTACGTCGACGAGCTGATCGGCCCCCACACGGTCAACACGCTGCCGGACAACACCTTGGAGGCCTTCGCCGACCACGGCACGATCGCCCGTCGCGTCGATGCCGACGTCGACGAGGCCCGGGCGGTCTGGGACGCACTCCCCCGGGTCGGTGTCGACATGGACGACGTGGCGGCGCAGCTCGAACGCGAAGGCGTGTCGAGCTTCCAGAAGTCGTTCGACGAGCTCCTCGCCGCCCTCGAAACCAAATCCGACACCCTCTGACCCCCGCTGACCCCCACCCCTTCCCGAAAAATGCGCTCCCGTGTGCACGGAGTGCACATCTGGGCGCACATTTCGGGGGTGACGATCAGGGCGGTGGTCGGCTCAGGTGGACTTGACGTTGATCGTGAGCCGGGGATAGCCCTGCGCGCCGTTGGGGGCAACGGGGGCGTACTCGTCGGTCTGGGGGACGCCGTCGCCGTCGAAGGCCCGGGCTTCGATCAGGTGCTTTCCCGGCGGCGGGCTGATCCGGTGCACCCACTGCACCCACGTGTCGTTCGACGGGACGCCACCGAGTTCGGCGTCCATCCATTCGCCCTCGTCGACGCGCACCTGCACCTTCGACACTCCACGATGGATCGCCCAGGCAACGCCACCGACGGCGACTTCGCCGACATGGTCTCGTTGCCGAGGTGTGTCGATACGAGCCATCGTCTTGATCGGACCCTCCTTCGACCATCCCCGAGGCACCCAGTAGGCGTCGTAGTCCTCCCACCGGGTGAGCTCGATCTCGGTCACCCACTTGGTGGCCGACACGTAGCCGTAGAGGCCGGGAACCACCATCCGGACGGGGTATCCATTGCGCGCCGGAAGCGGCTCGCCGTTCATGGCGATGGCCAGCAGGGCGTCTCGTCCGTCCATGATCACCTCGGTCGGTGTGCCGGCCGTCCAACCGTCGATCGATCGGCTCACGACCTGTGTCGCACCGGCCTGGACGCCTGCCTCGTCGAGGATGTCCTTCAGGAGCACCCCCTGCCACAGGGCGTTGCCGATGTAGTCGCCTCCGACAGGGTTCGACACGCAGGACAACGTGATGTACCGCTCGACCTGCGGGCGCGCGAGGAGGTCGGCGAACGTGATCTCGAGGGGGTTGTCGACCATGCCGCCGATCTTCAGTGACCACGAGTCCTTCGACACCTGCGGGACCACCAGGGCCGTGTCGATCCGGTAGAAGTCACGATTGGCGGTGACGAACGGCGTGACTCCCTCGACGAGCAGGTCGGCGTCAGCCGGCAACGGCGTGCTCGTCGACTCGGGTCTGGGCAGCGCAATGGAGTCACGCTCACCGCTCACGTCGAAGCGCTGTTGCAGTATTCGTCCGACACCACCGACGAGCACTGCCGCCGAACCGATCCCGATCGCCCCTCCGACGAATCGCCGCCGGTCGATGCCCATGGTCCGTGGGCTCGGCTGCGCGTCGGGCCCGGAGCTCCGCTCGGCAGGGCGGGGCGCGAGGTACCACAGCACGGCGATCGACACACCCGTCCCGACGATCGTCGGGAGGAGCTTCGCGAGCGTCGGGTCCGGCCGGGTCAACACGGCGAACGAACCGAGCAGCCCGATCGCACCGGTCAATGCGTAGGCCGCCGCTCGGGCGCCGCGCATCGCGAGGATGCCGACCGTCACTCCGATGCCGAGCACCACGATGAGTGCACCGGCGACGAGCACCGCCTTGTCGTTGGTGCCGAACGTCTCGATCGCCCAGTTCTTGAGCGGCTTGGGCACGAGGTCGATGAACACCTGTCCCACCGGGACGACCGGCGACGACGAGCCCTGGACGAGCCCGACGACGAGTTCGGCAGCGGCAAGTCCGGCACCGGTTGCCAGCAGGCCAAGCACAGGGCCTTGCCATTTCGGGCCGTACGATCCGTGATTCATGGACCCAGATGTATCCGACGACGCGTCGTCCCGTGCGCGTTCCATCGTCGCCGAACTCGGTGTTTCCGAGAATGTTCGACTCGCGGAAGAACTTGTTTCCGAAGCGCTCGGGCTCATTGCCGATCAGCCTGACACGCTCGATCTCAAGATCGCCACTGCTGCGCTCACCGAGATGCGCGACGCGTACGCGATGTTCGGCCCGTACAAGGATCGTCGGAAGGTCGCGATCTTCGGTTCGGCTCGCACCAGCGCCGACGATCCGCTCTACCACTTGGCCCGCGGCCTCGCCGAGCAGCTGGCGGATCGGGGCTGGATGACGGTCACGGGCGCCGGCCCGGGCATCATGCAGGCCGGCATGGAGGGTGCCGGACGCGAGAACTCGATCGGCGTTTCGATCCGGCTCCCGTTCGAATCGGGCGCCAATTCGATCATCGCGGGCGACGCAAAGCACGTCAGCATGAAGTACTTCTTCACCCGCAAGCTGATGCTCATCAAGGAGTCCCAGGGCTTCGTCTGCCTGCCCGGCGGATTCGGAACGCTCGACGAGATGTTCGAGCTGCTCACCCTCACCCAGACCGGCAAGGGCATTCCGGTGCCGATCGTGCTGCTCGATGCACCTGGTGACCCGTTCTGGGAGGGCGTCGACACGTTCGTGCGCGAGCAACTGATCGCTCGCGGCCTCGTGTCGGCCACCGACGTCGACCTCTACACCATCACCAACGACTGCACACGAGGCTGCCGCCATCATCGACGACTTCTACGCCAACTACGACTCCGTGCGGTATGTCGGCGATCACCTGGTGGTGCGGATGCGCCAGGGTCCGGACGACCAGCAGCTGGCCGAACTCAACGAGCGGTTCGATCATCTCGCCGTCTCGGGCACAATCGAACGGGTCGAACCGTTCAAGGTCGAGCGTCGCGACAACGACAAGGTCGACCTCGACCGGATTTCACTCGTCTTCGCCAAGCGCGGCTACAGCGACCTCGTCGGCATGATCCGCGTGATCAACGGTTACGTCTCGTCGAGTTGACGAAGCACTGCAGCGGCCTTCTCGATCGCACGGCGCGCCTGCATCAGCTTCTTGTCGTCGGGTGGTCGCGTGACCTCTCCGTCGGCGACGGCTTCTCGGAGGCGATCGAAGGCGAGTTCGTCGAGATCCGCCGCCACCGATTCCAGCCGCTCGATCAGCTCGTCGAACTCGCCCATCACGGCCGCAGTGCCTCTGCAACGATGTCGACCGGGTGTCGCACGTCGCAGTCGAGCACCGAGCCGAGATGCATCGAGCAGCCCGGATTGGCGCTTGCGACGATGGTCGCCCCGGAAGCGTTCCGTGCCCGGTCGATCGACGCAACCTTGCGGTCTCTGATGTTGCCGGCCAGATCTGGTTGCAGCGCCGAATAGGCGCCGCCCGCACCACAGCACAGCCCGTCGTCGTCGAGTTCGACGATGTCGGCGACGTGACCGAGCAGCACCCGCACCGGTTCATGGGCTCGCTGGACATGACGGAGGTGACACGGGTCCTGCACGATCACTGCCGGGCGTCGACCCGACGATGTCGGGAGCACGTCGATACGTTCGGCGAGCCACTCGTTGATGTCGAGCACCCGTGCGCTGAACTGCTTCGCTGCACCGGTACCGAGCAGTTCGCCGTAGTCCTTCATCGCGGCGCCGCAGCCAGCAGAGTTGACGAGGATCGCAGCCTCACCCGGCATCGACGACATCACTCGCTCGGCGAGTGCAACTGCGTCGTCGTGGAGTCCGGCGTGGACGTGGAGGGCCCCGCAACATGCACCCCGCGAGTCGGGAACGGCGAAGGTGGTGCCGGTCAGCGTGATCAGCTCGGCGGAGTTTCGATGGGTTTCACGCTGCCATGCGTCCATCACGCAGCCGGTGAAGAGCCACACGTCAGTGCCGGTCGACCTGAGAGGCGGCAGGCGTCGCAGCGGGAGATCGGCGAGCCCGAACCGACGCGGTACGACTCGCAGACGCTGGAGGCCGGCGAGCAGCGACGACCCGACGAGCAGGGTCCGGTGGTGACCCAGGACGCGAAATCCGAGGCGTTGCCACCACGGCGTGATCCTGCCGCTCGTTGCGAGCGCTGTTCTGGTCTCCTCCATCAATGCGCCGAAGTGCACCCCGCTCGGGCACGCCGGCTCGCACCCCCGGCACTGCACGCAGGTCTCGATGAAGTCGACGAACGAGTCGTCGATCGGCAGGGTTCCGCTGTCGACCGCCCGCATGGCATCGATGCGGCCGCGTGGCGAGTACTTCTCCTCGCCGGTGACCCGGAACGTCGGACAGTGCGGCAGGCACAGCCCGCAGCTCACGCACGTCGACAGCAGCTCGGCGTCGAGACCGAGCACCGACAGCCCGGTGGTCGTCGGGAGGGTCTCCATCGGCGCAACCGTAGCCGCCGAGTTTCCGTGCGGATCTGGTCGCCGAATCCGGAACCAGATCCGCACAGAACGTATCTGAACAGGCCATGACCGGACCGAGCTGCGCCATACTCGGCTCCCTATGCCCGAAGGCCACACGATCCATCGCATCGCACGCGACCACGGTGGGCTCCTTACGGGGCGTTCCATCCGCGTGTCGAGCCCACAAGGACGATTCGCCGACGCCGACCGGGTCGATGGCGCCGTGCTCGAACGAATCGAACCATTCGGCAAGCATCTGTTCTACGAATGGTCGACCGGTGAGGTCGGCCATGTTCACCTCGGGCTGTTCGGCAAGTTCCGCGTGCAGCACACCGACACCTCTCCCGAGCCGATCGGTGAGGTCCGGATGCGTCTGCAGACCGAGCCGAACGACGAGCGCGACGAGTAC
This sequence comes from Ilumatobacteraceae bacterium, assembly GCA_963743825.1. GTDB lineage: Bacteria > Actinomycetota > Acidimicrobiia > Acidimicrobiales > Ilumatobacteraceae > Sva-07. Next base: position 84,078 of record CAVURC010000001.1, read on the forward strand.
GTGACGATCGATCTGAGTGGACCAACTGCGTGCTCGATCGACCCGCCCTCGGTTCGCAAGGAGATCTCGACTCGGCTCGGACCCGACCCCATACGACGGGGTTCCAAGCCCGACCGGATGATCGACAAGATGGTGCGCAGCAAGCGGGGCATCGGCGACCTGCTGATGGATCAGTCGGTCGTGTGTGGCGTCGGCAACGTCTATCGGGCCGAAGCGCTCTTCGTCTGCGGCATCCACCCACTGCGGCCAGGCACCGGCTGCGACCCCGTCGAGCTTCAGGCGCTCTGGGCGACGATCCAGGGCATGCTGCGCCAAGGGGTCAAGGATGGACGGATCGTCACGGTCAGCCGCAATGAACTGGGGATCCCCCGAAACCAGCGGATCCGTCGCGGGGAGGCGACCTACGCGTACAAGCGCGATCGATGCCTGCTCTGCGGCGACGCAATCGCCCGCATCGAGATCGCCAATCGGACCTGCTACTTCTGTCCGACCCACCAACCGCTCTGACGTCACCGCTCCCATCCGGACGTACCCTGGAACAATGACCGCTCTCGACCAGATCCCCGCCGTCGTCGCCGACCTCCGCGACGGCTTCCGCGCCGGCGTGGTGCGCGACATCGAGTCGCCGCGAGGCACAACTTCGGCGACTCCGCACGATGCTGGTCGAACAGGAAGACCGGTTCGTCGACGCCCTGGTCGCCGACGTCGGCAAGCCGCGCATCGAGGCGTACATGACCGAGATCGCGTTCACGGTCAACGAGATCGACCACACCCTCAAGCACCTGCACGCGTGGACCACGCCCGCCAAGGTCAAGGTGCCCCTGACGTTCAAGCCGGGCAAGGCACGCCTGCACCCCGACCCGTTGGGGACGGTCTGCATCATCGCCCCGTGGAACTACCCGGTCCAGCTGCTGTTCGCTCCGCTGGTCCCCGCGCTCGCGGCCGGCAACACGGCAGTGTTGAAGCCGTCAGAGGTGACGCCGACGGTGTCAGCGCTGATCGAGGAACTGGTTCCGCGGTACTTCGACCGTCACGTGGTCGCCGTTGTGACCGGTGCCGTGGAGGAGACCACAGCGCTGCTCGAGCAGCGGTTCGACCACATCTTCTACACGGGCAACGGCAAGGTCGCTCGCGTGGTGATGCACGCGGCCGCCGAACACCTGACTCCCGTGACGCTGGAGCTGGGCGGCAAGAGCCCGGCGATCGTTGCCGAGGACGCGAACGTGGCAGTTGCCGCGCGGCGGATCGCGTGGGCGAAGTTCCTCAATGCGGGCCAGACCTGTGTTGCGCCCGACTACGTGCTCGTGCACGACAGCATCGAAGACGAGTTCGTCACCTCCCTTGCGGACGCGGTCACGGTGTTCTACGGCGCCGATCCCCGCCAGTCCCCGGACTTTGCGCGGATTGTCAACCATCACCACTTCGACCGCCTGTGGCACCTGATCCAGGACGGCGGGTACGACACGACCGTGATCGGCGGGAACGGAGATCGGGAGAGTCGGTACCTCGCGCCGACCGTCCTCGCAGGAGTGAAACCCGACGCCGCCGTCATGGCGGACGAGATCTTCGGGCCGATCCTGCCCGTCCTGACGATCGGCGATGTCGACGAGGCGATCCGCTTCGTGAACGATCGCGACAAGCCGTTGGCGCTGTATGCGTTCAGCGAGAGCGACGACGTGCTCGACCATGTCGTGGCGAACACGACCGCTGGAGGGGTCACGCTCAACCATGCCGTGATGCACCTTGCCGTGCCCGACCTCCCGTTCGGTGGAGTCGGTGCGAGCGGCATGGGCGCGTATCACGGCAAGGCGGGCTTCGACACGTTCACCCATCACAAAGCAGTGCTCGACAAGCCCACCCGCCCTGATCCTGCGTTGATGTATCCGCCCTACACGAACATGAAGCAGCGCATCATCCGCAAGTTTCTCTGAGCGCTACTGGGACGTCCACGCCGGCGCGTCGTGATCGCCACGCCAGTAGCGGAGCCGTCGTTGCGCTTCGGCCATCGCAACGGGGTCGGCGACGCCGGCGATGAGCCGCATGAGTGTTGCGGCGACCAAGCGGAGTTCGGCGACAGCAACCGCGGCGGGATCATCGGCGAGTGAGCGGCCGTAGCCGGAAGCGAAGGCCGGATACTCATGGCCATCTCCACCCCAACGGTCGCCCAGGTGAGCATCGGGCCATGGTCCCAGCCGGGTGGCGCCCAGCACAGGAGGTCCCAGTCGATGAGCGTGACGCCGTCGGCGGTCATCACGACGTTGCCCGGATGCACGTCGCCATGGCACACCACCTGTGCGCCGATCGTGCTCGTCGCGTCCGAAGTGAGTGTCGCCCACCCGCGATGGCGTTCGATCGTCGACGCGAGTGAACGGTAGGCCGAATCGTCGAGGAGGGGCGTCGTACGCTCGAGCAGCGCGTCGAAGTCCCACCAGGGAAAGTTCGACGCCGGCGGCAGCGGAACCGAGTCGGGCAGTGTCGATGGATCGAGCGCATGCACGGTTCGAACCATCTCGCCCACTTCTGCCCAGTCGACAGGTGCGTCGACCGGCTCGAGTCGCACCCAGGAGGTGACGCTCAACCCGCCGACCACGACGACTTCATCACGGGCCGGAGTGGGCACGCGAAGGCCGGCGCCGGCGAGGAACGATGCCAGCTCCAGCGACGCCGATGCGGGCGCCGTCGGTGCACTCACCCGCAGCACCTCGTTCCCGGTGACGAAGATCGCGTTCATCCCGATCCGCAACACATCGGGAACCGCAAGACCCCATTGCCGAGCGGCCAGACCTGCAGCCGAGGTTGCGGCATCCACGTCGGTGATCGGCTGATCGACGTACGCCGCGGACGGGAGCAACCATCAGGTTCCGGCGAAGACGTCGCGACCCGGGTTGAGACGCCCACGTGGGTCGAACTCGTCACGGAGGCGGCGATGCAGCTCGACGGTCTCGCGGTCGGGCTCTGCCGGAGGCGCAGGGTGCGAACGGTGCACGATTCCCACGCCGACCTCGGCGACGAACGATCCCGCGGGTTCGTCTCGCAACGTCGTCAGCGACGACGGCGCCAGCGACCACCGATGGGGCGGCAGCACAGGAGGCGCGTCCACGGCAACGAGTTCAGCGGCGGCCGCCTGTTCGCTCACGTCGTCGGGATGCCCGTCGAGCAGCACCCAACTCGTCGCCCCGTCCCAGAGCACCGACGTGGGTCGATAGAGCTCGCCCAGCAGCCCCCACGGATCGCGACCGCTGGAATACCACTGCTCGTGGATCGGTCGGGGACGTGTCCGCAAGATGACGTCGGCAAGGAACCCGAGGGTCCCGTGGGAGCCCACCAGGAGCCGGCACAGATCGAACCCACTGACGTTCTTCACCGTCGGCCCGCCCGCCTTCACCACGTCGCCGGCCGCCGAGACGTACCTGACCTGGAGCACCGTGTCGCGCACCGGTCCCCAGGCGAGGCGGCGCACATCGCTGTGGCCGACCGCCAGCGCCCCACCGATCGTTCCGAAGTCGGGGATCGCAACGCATTGGCCATGCTCCGCGAGCGCAGCATCGACGTCGACGACCGGAGGTGCCGGCCCCACACCGGATCGTCATCTCTGCCGGCTGGATCCATTCGATTCCTCCGGGTGCCTTCACCGTGCGACACCCGGCGACCGGCCCGCCCCGTGTGCCGAGACCCGTGATCGTGACGGGGTCGTCTGCACCGACCTCCGTTGCGAACGCTGCGACTGCTTCGTCGAGGCTCACACCCACGCGCCCTCGGGAACGCTGTGGATGTCGCCACATCCTGCCGGGCTCGGCAGCACCTTGCCGGGGTTCGAGAGGCAGCGCGGATCGAATGCCCGGCGAAGGTCACCCTGCGCGGCCAGATCGACCTCGGAGAACATCAGCGGCATCAGATCGCGCTTCTCCAATCCGATGCCGTGTTCCCCGCTGAGTACTCCGCCGGCCGCTACCGAGACGCGCACGATCTCGTCGCCTGCGGCGTGCACCCGATCGATGACGCCCGGCTCACGAGCGTCGTAGACCAGGAGTGGATGGAGATTGCCGTCGCCGGCGTGGAACACGTTCAGCACGAGGAGTTCGTGGCGGGCGGCGATCTCGTAGACCTGCTCCAGCACTTCGGGCAGCTTGTGGCGCGGCACCACGGTGTCGTGGAGGTAGTAGTTCGGCTTGATTCGGGCGATCGCACCGAACGCCGACTTGCGGCCCTTCCACAGCAGCGCCCGTTCGACGTCGTCCGCCGCCACCCGTACGGTGCCCACGTTGCGCACTGCGGCCAACTCGCGGATCCGCGCGACGTGTGCAGCCACGCCGGCGGGCAGGCCGACGACCTCGATCAGCAGCGCTGCTGCTTGGTCGACCGGCAGACCCGCGTGGATGAACTCCTCCACCGCCTGCAGGCAGAGCTGGTCCATCATCTCGACCGCAGCGGGCACGATCCCGTCGGCGATGATGTCGCTGACGAGCTGCGCACCGTCGGCCACGGAGGCGAAGTCGAGCAACATGGTGGCAACGTCGGGTGGGTTCTGCATCAGCTTGACGCACACCTTGGTGGCCACACCGAACATGCCCTTCGCTCCCCACGAAGACACCCCGCAGGTCGTAGCCGGCCGGTTCGGGTTCCTCGCCTCCCAACACCGTCACCGAACCATCGGGGAGCACCACTTCGACGGCGTGGATGTGGGCGCTGGTGACACCGTCGGCCAGACAATGTGGCCCGCCGGAATTGTTCGCCACGTTGCCGCCGATCGAGCAGGTCTGCTGACTGCTCGGATCAGGGGCGAAATGGACACCGAGGTGGGCGATCTGCTTCGACAGATCGAGGTTCAGCACGCCCGGCTCGACCCATGCCAGGCGGTTGATCGCATCGACCGAGAGGATCCGATTCATCTTGGAGGTCGACACGACGATGGCACCACCCATCGGCACTGCGCCCCCGGCGAGACCCGTGCCCGACCCGCGAGCCACGAACGGAACGCCGAACTCGTTCGCCACCTGCACGATGGCTCGCACGTCGTCGGTCGACTCGGCGAAGCACACCACTGCTGCGTGGCCGGCCATGTTCGAGGCATCGCGCCGGTACAGGTTGACCTCGGCGGCACCGTCGCGCACCTGGTCGGGCCGCAGGCGTGACCGCAGTCGCTGCGACCAACGGCGTTGTACCGGTGGGCGCCGTCACGACATGGCGGGCGACGGCCTCGACACTCATTTCCGGGCCCGACGCTCCTTGGGTTGACGCTCGCGCATGACGATCACACGTCCGCTCTCGACCGGCACGCCGTCGACGTACACCTGATCGCCGGGAGCGACGTGCTCGTCGAGCGACACGAGTCGACCTTCCCGTCGGGCATGCAGTTCGTCCTCGGTGGCCCTCATCACCTGTCGTCCCTCGCGAACCGCGTCGACCATCTCTCGCGACTTCGCACGTACCGAACCGGCCGCTGAACGGGCCGCCTGCGCCGGGGACATCTGGGCGGCGGTCTCCTTGACCTTCTTCTTGGCATAGCCCGCAGTGGCAACGCCCGCGACGACACCACCGGCAAACCAGGTCACACGCTTCATCATGCTCGTCGTCTCCATCGTCGGTCGGTCTGGTGCGAGTCTCCCGCTTCGATTGCCTCGATCGCAACCGGCCCGATCGCAGGAGTTCGCGGGGCGCCGCGCAATCTGGCGACCGTGCGCGACGTGCCACGGGCAAACCCGGCGGCCTTGATCATCGGCGCGGAGAACGAGGTGCGAGCGACCGTACTTCCGACGGCGTCACCGATCGCCTCTGCTGAACCCAGGACACGGTCGAAACGTTCGAGGTCGGCACGTGCCTCGTTGACCGTCGCCCGGGCCTCGTCGGTGGTGTCCTGCAGTTCCTGGATCAGCGGGGTCGTCTCGGCCCGGAGATCATCGAGCTCGCGTCGCACGTCGCGCAACGCATCGAGGACACGCATCAGTACCACCACGAGCGCGGCGAAGCCGATCGAACACAGGACTCCGGCGATCACGAGGAGGAGTTCGCCGGCACTCACGTCAGGCCGCTCCCTCGGGTCGCCCGATTGCTGATCTCGCGTTCGTCACCGTGGTCGGACGGTTCGTACCAGCGACGATCACGCAGTTCGTCGGGGAGGTACTGCTGGACGACGGAGGCATGATCGTGAGGATACTCGTAGCCGGTTCCGTGCCCGAGCGTGGCGGCACCCTGGTAATGCGAGTCGCGCAGATGCGCCGGGACCTCACCGACCGCACCATCGCGCACATCCTGGCGCGCGTTCCAGATGGCGAGCGCCGATCGATTGCTCTTCGGTGCGGTTGCGAGGTAGATCGCTGCCTCGGCGAGGTTCAGCTGCGCCTCGGGGAGTCCGACATGTTCGAGCGCATGGGCGGCCGCCACGGCGACCTGGAGCGCGTTGGCGTCGGCGAGGCCGACATCCTCCGACGCGAAGATCATCATGCGCCGGGCGATGAAGCGGGCGTCCTCGCCGGCCTCGAGCATCCTTGCCAGCCAGTACACGGACGCGTCGGCATCGGACCCGCGCATGGACTTGATGAATGCGCTGACCACGTCGTAGTGGTCGTCGCGTCCGTACCGGAGCGCCGTTGTTCCGAGGGCCGCCTCCACGTGAGCGAGTTCGACGTGGCCGTAGCCCGACAGCGCGCACGACACCTCGAGCGCAGTGAGCACCTGGCGCCCGTCACCTCCAGCTCGGTCGACGAGCAGAGCAAGCGCGTCGTCATCGGCGGTGGCACCCTCGGCCTCCAGCCCGCGGCGAACGAGCGTCTCGATCGCCGAGCGGTCGAGCGGCTCGAGGCGGAACAGGGTCGATCGGCTGCGCAACGGAGCGTTGACCTCGAAGAACGGGTTCTCCGTCGTTGCACCGATGAGGGTCAGCGTGCCGTCCTCCACTGCGGGGAGCAACGCATCTTGCTGCGACTTCGAGAATCGATGGATCTCGTCGAGGAACAGGATCGTTCCCTGCCCACGCTCGCCGAGTCGCTGACGGGCACGTTCGATCGTTTCGCGAACGTCCTTGACCCCGGCCGAGACGGCGGAGAGTTGCTCGAATGCACGATCCGTGCTTCCCGCAACGGCGAGCGCGAGGGTGGTCTTCCCCGTGCCGGGCGGCCCCCACAGCAGGGCGGACGTGAGGCGGTCGGTCTCGACGAGACGGCGCAACGGTCTACCAGGCCCGACGAGATGGTCCTGGCCGACGACATCGTCGATCGTGCGAGGCCGCAGCCGTGCGGCCAACGGAGCGCGGGCTCGGCGTTGCTCCTCGGCGGCGACAGCGAAGAGGTCGTCGTTCACGGCACGAGCCGCGGGATCACGGTCCGGTACGGACGCGAGTCGGAACTCCACCACGTGGTCGAGCAACCATCGTCGGGTCGACCCACTTCCAGGCGACGAATTCGACACCATCCGGTGTCGGGGTCACGTCGTCGGAACGGACTCGGAACAGGTACCAGCGTTGCGCCTGACCGAGTCGCTTGCCGGCGCTGCGAATCGACTCGGGGAACTCGTAGACCACCCAGTCAGGGTATTCGTCCACGAGATCGACCTGGTCAGGGCCGAGCCCCGTCTCCTCCTCGAGTTCTCGCCAAGCCGATTGGAGTGGCGGCTCCCCGACGTCGATGCCGCCCTGCGGAAGCTGCCAAGCGTCCGGTACGTCGCTGCGTTCGAATGCAAGGAGCTGGCCGCGAGAGTTCGTGACGACGGCGACGACGCCCGCACGGAAGTTCGAACTCGCCATCGATGCCGAGGGTACCGGGGTCAGCGACCGAGGCCGCGCAGCCGTGACGTCACGTCGGCGTAGTCGTCGTCGTACTCGGCAACGGCGCCGAACCAACGCCGAGCGGCGATCGGGTCACCGACGCGGTCGTACAGGTCGCCGAGCACGTACCACTGGCGCACGTGGAACTCGCGCACCACCTTGGGCCGCTTGGTCGCCGGCTCCATCAGTTCGAGTGCGCCACGCAGATCTCCCTGATCGGCACGTGCCCCTGCGGCGACGATGCGCCCTTCGGCCATGACGTCCTGGCTCGGCGAGGCGGCCTTGAGCTCCTGCCAGACCTGATCGACAGCGGCCCAGCGACCCTGCGCACGCTGACAGTCGGCGATCACGGGCAACAGGGCCGGATTGTCGTGGAGATCCTGCGCCGCTTGGAGCGCAGCGACGGCCTGCTTGTACATGCCGAGCCGGTAGCACGAGAGCCCGACGATCTCGTGCGCCGCAGACACGCCCGGCGCCTCCTTTGCGATCGCGGTGGCGATGCGACGCGATTCCTGGAATCGCTCACGATCGAGTGCTTCCGACGCCTGCGCGAGCCGCTCCGACAGACGGGCACCGCGCTGTTGGCCCAGCGCCTCGACGAGCTCCGCCGACACCTCGGGATCGAGCGGCTTCGGTGCACGACGCGGTGGGGCGTCCTCGGTCGCCGAGACTTGCGGCTCGCCGGGTGGCCCCGGTTGCCGCACGACGCACGGACCCCTCGTCGATCCACTGCTCGGTGGTGCGCTCCTCGATACGTTGACGCTCGAGATCGGGATCACGTGGCTCGCGAGGCAACCGACGCGACTTGACCTCGAGCGAGCGACGCTCGGCCTCGGTCTGGGGACGAGCCCGACTGCCGTCACGTCGTACGCCGGGCCGGGCGTCGGGACGACCCCGCCCGCCTCGACTGTCGGGTCGACCGCCGGAGCGGCCATCAGAGCGAGCATCGCTGCCACCGCTCCCACTCCGACCGCTCCCGCTGCGAGAACCGGAACCCGACGACTTCGCGGACGAGCGACCAGGGCCGCTCGAGCGGCCCGATGGGCGACGGGAGTCGTCTCGGCGCGGTGGACGGGATGACGAGCCGGAAGACATGGCTGACCATGCTACGGGACCGATCCCGAAGCGAGTGCGAAACGGGTCGAAAACGCGAAGAACGCACCGCCGGCAAACCCGGGCGGTGCGTTCCTCGATCGAAATCCGGCGACGTCCTACTCTCCCAGGGGATCACTCCCCAAGTACCATCGGCGCTGACAGGCTTAACTTCCGTGTTCGAGATGGGAACGGGTGTGACCCTGTCGCTATGGTCACCGAAATCAGTTGTCAATGAGGGTTCTCCTCAAGGACTCCAGAGCAAGCACGAGCTGTTCAAAACCAAGCCCTCGGCCGATTAGTACCGGTCAGCTGAACGTGTTACCACGCTTACACTTCCGGCCTATCAACGTGATGGTCTCGTCACGGGCCTTACTGCGTTGACCGCATGGGAATACTCATCTTCAACCGGGTTTCCCACTTAGATGCTTTCAGCGGTTATCCCTTCCGTAGGTAGCAAATCTGCGATGCTTCTGGCGAAACAACAGACACACCAGAGCTACGTCCGTCCCGGTCCTCTCGTACTAAGGACAGCAGTTGTCAGTATTCCTTCGGCTGCGGAGGATAGGGACCGAACTGTCTCACGACGTTCTGAACCCAGCTCGCGTACCGCTTTAATGGGCGAACAGCCCAACCCTTGGGACCTGCTTCAGCCCCAGGATGCGATGAGCCGACATCGAGGTGCCAAACCTTCCCGTCGATATGGACTCTTGGGGAAGATTAGCCTGTTATCCCCGGGGTACCTTTTATCCGTTGAGCGACCACACTTCCACACGTGATGGCCGGGTCACTATGCCCTACTTTCGTACCTGCTCGACTTGTAGGTCTCGCAGTCAAGCTCCCTTGTGTCATTGCACTCGACGGCTGATTGCCAACCAGCCTGAGGGAACCTTTGGGCGCCTCCGTTACTCTTTAGGAGGCGACCGCCCCAGTCAAACTACCCGCCTGGCGCTGTCCCTGATCCGGATCACGGACCGAGGTTAGAGCTCCAAAGTACGCAGGGTGGTATTTCAACGACGACTCCACACTGGCTAGCGCCAATGCTTCCAAGTCTCCCACCTATCCTACACAACGCAATTCAAAACTCAACACCAAGTTATAGTAAAGGTCCACGGGGTCTTTCCGTCCTTCCGCAGCTAACGAGCATCTTTACTCGTACTTCAATTTCACCGGGTCTATGGTTGAGA
>CAVURC010000002.1:0-149244 GCA_963743825.1 Ilumatobacteraceae bacterium
GGTCGCTTGCCAGCTGAACTCGTCGACGTCCGCTGGCAACTGGAGGAATTCCGGGTGGCGACCTTCGCCCAACCGCTGATGGTCAAGCGTCCCGGCCAGCCCGCCGTCAGCGCCAAACGCATCGCCGCCCTCCTCTCCGCCCCACCCGTCGCCCCACACTCCTCCACCCCCACCCAGTTTGCGTGACGATTCGGTTGGGACGGGCCAACCGAACTGTCACGCAAACAGGGGGTGGAGGTGGGTATGGGAAGCTTGGGAGATGGCGACGCCCCCACACCTCGATGATCGGCACGTCGACGGGCTGACCGACGGCACCGTCGAACTGCTGCAGGTCCTCATCCGCAACCGCTGCGTGAACGACGGCACCGAAGCCTCGGGCGAAGAGGTGCGCAACGCCGATGTGCTCCGGCAGGTGATCGAGGGTCCCGGCGTGCAGGTCGAGCGCTACGAGGCCGCGCCCGGTCGGGTGTCGATCGTCGGACGCATCGAGGGATCGGACCCCACCGCGCCGAGCCTGTGCCTGATGGGGCACACCGATGTCGTCCCTGTCAACGCGTCCGGCTGGAGCGAGGATCCGTTCGGCGGCGAGATCATCGACGGTCCCGATGGGCCCGAGGTGTGGGGACGCGGCGCCGTCGACATGCTCAACCTCACCGCGTCGATGGCGGTCACGTTCCGCAACCTGGCGGACAACGGTTTCCGACCGACCGGCGACCTCATCTACTTCGGCGTGGCCGACGAGGAGGCCGGCAGTGCCTACGGTGCCCGATGGATGGCCGACCATCACGCCGATGCGATCCGTGCCGACTACGTGCTGACCGAGAGCGGGGGGCTGCACACCGGGCCCGCCGAGGCGCCGTTCATCGGGGTGAACATCGCCGAGAAGGGCGTGGCGTGGAGGCGTCTTCGGGTGAAGGGCACGCCGGGCCACGGCTCGGCGCCGTTCCGTCGGGACAATGCGCTCGTCAAAGCGGCCGGTGTGATCCAACGGTTGCACGACTATCGACCAGCCCCTCGGTTCCACGAGCTGTGGGGCCAGAAGGTGGAGGCGCTCGGGTTGCCCGACGACCTGAAGGCCTCGCTGCTCGACCCGGCGGCGATCGACGACGTGCTCGACTCGCTCCCCAACAGTGGTGCTGCGTCGCACTTCCACGCGTGCACGCACACGACGTTCTCGCCGAACCTGATCGACGGCAGCGAGTCGGGTGGCGGCCGGATGAAGGTGAATGTCATTCCCGACACCGTCGTCATCGATGTCGACATCCGCACGCTGCCGGGCGAGGGTCCCGAGGAGGTCGCGGCACACCTCGCGCGCTGCACTCGGTGATCTCGCCGACGAGGTCGAGATCGAGCCATTGATGAACGACGCTGCCTCGATCAGCCGGCTGGACACGCCGCTGTGGGATGCGCTCCAACGCGCCGTCAACGTGCCGTTCCCGACGGCTCGGCTGACACCGCAGTTCGTGGTCGGATTCACCGATGCCCGCATCTACCGCGAGATGGGGGCGGTGGCGTACGGCGCCGGCCTCTTCAGCCCGTCGCTCGACTCGAGTGAGTACGGCTCACGGTTCCACGGCAACAACGAGCGCATCGACATCGAGTCGCTGGCACTCACCACGCGCCTCTTCCACCACGTCGCCACCGACCTCCTCGCCTGACCCCGCCCTCCAACACCACCCCGTTTGCGTGACAGAACGGTTGGACCGTCCCAACCGTTCTGCAACGCAAACCGGGATTTCAGCGTTGGCGCGAGGCGAGGTAGTCGCGAGCCGCCTGGCGGGCTTCGGGGTCACGCATGGCGGCACCGAGGAGGTCGGCGTCGGCCCACGCACCGACGGTGGGTGCCATGTCCTCGAGCGCCTCGTTGACCTGGCGTTTGGTGGCGCGCACCACACTCGGCGCCTTGCGGGCCAATTGCTCGGCCAGCTCGTCGACGGCCGACTCCAGTTCGGCTCGTGGCACCACACGGTTGACGAAGCCGAGTGCCTTCGCCTCGTCGGGGCCGAACGGGCGGCACGTCAGCACCAGCTCGCGGGTGAACGCCGGACCGATCTCGCGAACCAACCGAGGAATACCTCCCCAGGCGAGCGGAATGCCGAGGTCGACCTCGGGGATCGAGAACACGGTGTCGTCGGCGGCCACCCGCAGGTCGCACACGCCCGCCAACACCACGCCGCCGCCGACGCACGGACCTTTGATCGCTGCGATCGACAACGCCGACATCCGCTCCATCGCCTCGGCCATCAGCCGTCCGAGGTCGGCCTGATCTCGGCTCGACGTGCTCGTCGCCGAGTCACTGCCGGCGAACTCGCGCAGATCGAAGCCCGACGAGAACGCCCGACCCTCGCCGGTCACGATCACCACCGATGCCGACGTCGTATCGAACCATCGAGCGGCTTCGGCGATCTCGCGCAACGGCACGGTCCCCAGTGGGTTCAGCTTGTCGGGCTGTGTGAGGGTGAGTCGCCCGATCCTGTCGTCGACCTCGACTCGGAGGGTGGAAAACGTCGGCGTGTCGGGCATCCCCGAATCCTGCCAGCCCCAACCCAGCTCGTTTGTGTTGCAGTTCCGTTGGCCCGTCCCAACGGAACTGTCACGCAAACCGATTGGGGATGGTTTCAGGTCCGCTGGAATCGTCCCGGCTCGACTTCGAGCGCCTCGCCCCGGCGCAGCATTCGCTGCACATGCAGCTCGGCGCTGCGTCGCTCCACCGACTCCACGAACGCCATCTCCACGTGCGGGCGGTAGATGAATCGGTGCGCGCGCATGTCGTCGATCGAGTGCGGCTCGGCGAGGAATTCCAACATCGCATCGTGGCGCCGACCGATCACCGCGGTGAACGCATCGATCATTTCGACGAATGTCTCACGCCCCTCGATCACGCCCTTGTGATGGAAGGTCACGTAGAAGTCGGCCTCCTCGTCGCGCACTTTCGTGAGGCTGGCCTCGAAGTCCTCCAGGTCGCTCCACACGTCGCCGTAGTACGGGCCGAAGCCGGTGAGATCGATGTCGGACAGGAAGAACACGCCGTCCATCCGAAAACCGCTGTGCCCGCGAGTGTGTCCCGGGAGATGCACTGCCTCCACCGTCACGGCGCCGCCGAGGTCGAACACATGGCCATCGGAGAACCCCTGCGCATCGGGTCGGGGTGTGTAGTGGAACTCGTCGAGGATCACCCGTTCGAATTCGGTGCGAGCAGAACCGGTGAGCCCGTACACCTCCATCAGTCCGTCCATCGACTCGGCGCCGGGAAGGTCCTCGTGGTGGATGTGGAGCCGGGCCTCGGCGAACAGCCCGTTACCGGCCATGTGGTCCTCGTGCGAGTGACTGTTGATCACCGCGTCGACCGCCACCGGCGCGCCACCCCGAGCCACGACCGTCACCGACGGATCGATCACGACGGACTCGCCGGCACCTCGAACGAGCAGTGTGTTGCCCGACGGGTACGCGCCGTCGGCGTCGCCGACCAACACACTCACCGATGGCGTCAACCGTCGCTCGTCGTCACCCCAGTCAGCCACCATCGCCCCGACCATAGCCAGCTCTTGCAAAAGGGGTCTGACCCCTGATGCAAGGTCAGTCGGTGGGCTTGAGGTCGAGGGAGGCGGAGTTCATGCAGAAGCGGTCGCCGGACGGACCTGGGCCGTCGGGGAACACGTGACCGAGATGGGCACCGCACTTCGCACACACCGTCTCGACGCGGAGCATGCCGTGCGTCCGGTCCTCCTTGCGGGTGATCTTGTCGGGATCGAGGGCGTCGGTGAAGCTCGGCCACCCGCACCCGGCGTCGTACTTCGTGTCCGAGGAGAACAACGGCTCGTCGCACACGATGCAGTGGTACGTGCCGGCGTCGTCGACGTTCCAGTACGTCCCGCTGAATGCTCGCTCCGTGGCAGCGTGCTGGGTCACCTCGTACTGCAGCGGCGTGAGGCGCTGCTTCAACTCGTCATCGGTGGGAATGGGTCGATCAGCCATGCGCACATGATGCGCAGAGTGACGCGTTCACGACAACGTGGCGATGAATACGTCGAGTGCCGCGTTGACCTCCCCAGGTGCCTCCTGCTGGACCCAGTGGCCGGCACCCGGGATGATCGTGCTGCCACGGAAGTCGGTGCACCCGGACCCCGGATCGGCGAATGCGTCGGAGCCCGGGATGATCGAGCGCACGAGATCGCGTTCGCCGGCGATGAAGCACGACGGCTGATCGACGGTGGCACCCATGATGTCGGCGCTCGCCTCGACGTCGAACGACAGCGCCCGGTATCGGTTGAATGCGCCCACCATGCCGACTCGCTCGAACGTCGATGCATACACGTCGAGGTCTGCGTCGGTCATGAAGCTCAGGGGCCCAGCGGGCGGATCCGGCAGCACGCGCAGGAACTCGGCATCGCGCGGCGCGTCACCCAACATGCTGTTGGCGGGAGCATCACCGCAGTTGGCGAAGTAGACCCGCTTCAACGCGGCACGGGTGTCGACAGCGAACTGCGACTCGATGAGGCCGGGTTCCTGGAAGGCGAGCATGTAGAAGAAGCGGTCCTTGTAGAGCTGGTCGAAGAGATCGATCAGCGACAGTGGCATCGGTGGAGTGTGGGGCACGCTCAGACCCGCGACGGCCCGCACCCGATCGGGATGCCGGATGGCGGCGTGCCAGGCGATCGGCGCACCCCAGTCGTGGCCCAGCAAGATGACCGGCTCGTCGTCGAGCGCCGCCGCCACCGCAGCGACATCGCCCGCCAGCTCCTGCAAGGTGTACCGCTCGATCTCGGCAGGAGCGGAGCTGCCGCCGTACCCGCGCACGTCGATCGCTGCGACCTGGAAGCCACGCTCGGAGAAGTGGGCCACCTGATGACGCCACGAGTGCGGGGCCTCGGGCCAGCCGTGCACGCACAGGATGGTCGGGCCGTCGCCGGTCACCTCCACGCGCAGCGTGATGTCACCGTTGTCGACCAGGAGTTCGTTCATCGGGATGTCGCCATGGTCTCGGCCAGCAGGTCGTCGAGCTTGGCGACCGCCGGTGCGAGATGTGCGAGATACCGCCCGATGTGTTCGAGTGGCCTCGCTGTCGACACCCAGGCGGGCTCGGGCTCGGGCGGTGAACGGGTCGAGGCGCGATGCCGCCATCCAGTCACCGATCTCTGGGTGGTCGTTCCAGCAGGCGCGGTTCGCGAGTTCCACCCGCAGCATCCGCAGCCAGTCACGAGGCACGGTCGGGGGCACGATCGGCGTGCAGATCCGGTTCTTGAGGTCGTCGTCGTCGAATCGTGCCTCCACGACGCCGATCAGGGCGGCGCTGAAGGTGGGTTGACAGGTACGGATCCATTGCAGTGTGATCCGGTGGTCCTCGAACACCGCCTTCGACGGCAGCGTCGGGATCCCGGCGGCAGAACAGTCGATGTGCAGCACACGTGGACCGGTCGGGATGGATCCGTGTTCGAGCACGATCCGGTCGGCCTCGATCGAGGTGACCCGGCCGAGGCGGATGATGCCATCGATCCGCCGGAGTTCGGCCATCTCCCCATCGCTCAGGATCGCGCAGTGATAGGCCTGCGGAGTGACCGCCGGATCGATCCGCATGAGTTCGCCGGAGGCCTCGAGTCGTGCGAAGACGTCATCGACCGAGTCGGCCAGGGCGACCGCCTCCACCTGGTCGGCGATGCTCCGACACATCCGTGCGAAGCCGGCGTCGTTCGGCTGGAAGTTCGCCCGGTTCAGTACCCATGAGTCCCTCGCCATGATCCAACGGATCCGGGCAGGGTCGGCGCCGTTGTCGAGCAGCCAGATGCATGCGTCCATCCCCGTCTTGCCCGCACCGATGACCACGTACTCGTCGTAGTCGTGGGCGAGACGAGGGAGATCGTTGAGCGGAACGCAGCTGGCTTCGGAGGAGATGGAGTACGACGGTGCCGTCGTCGACGGAACGAGCATCTTGGAGTGCGTTGCGTCGACGAATCGACGTGCCTGGACCCGGACCCGTTCGCCGGACAACCGCGACCTGATCACCTCGTCGTCCACCAACTCGCTCGTCGGGAACCACCGCACGCGTCCCGACGGGAGGAACCGCTGGCGCATCACGCGGTCGTAGTGGCTGAGGACCTCCTGTCCCGACGCCAGCTCCTCGAAGCCGATGTTGAGCCCGATCTCGTCGATCGCCCCGAATCCCAGCGGGGCGGAGTTGACGCCGTAGCTGCTCGACGGTTGGTGCAGCCGCACGAATGGGTAGGCGTCGTTCCAGTGCCCGCCCGGGCGATGGTGCCGGTCGACGATCACCATCGTGGCGTTGCTCTCGGTCAGCAGCGAATCGGCGAACGCCATGGCCGACGCACCGCCACCCATGATCAGATAGTCGGCTTCGATGGTCGATTCGTCCACGGCCACCCCCTGACGTGTCGATGGACGACGCGATCGTAGCTCATCGTCCGTCGAGCGGATTCCGGCCGGGATCGGCGCCCCGAGTCAGTCGGCCTGGCCGGTCTGGCGCAGGAACGTGAGCGAGTCCCACAGGTCGGTGCGACGGGCGATCAGACCGTTTCGAACCTCGAACCACATCACTCCCGGGATGTCGATCGGTGTTCCTTCGTACTCGGCCTCGAATCGGTAGCGGGCAACGACGTCGGCGCCACCGAGTTCGCCGATCGCGTCGACGACGTAGCGGGCGCTCGGGCGAACGTCGACAGGAACCCGGGCAGGCGCCGGCGGTACTCGGGGCGTCCTGTGCACCCCGAGCCGAGTTCGCTGAGGTGCTCGTTGATGAAGTCGTCGGTGACGAACGCAACGATCGCATCGGGGTCGGCCGACGCGAACGCGTCGAGGTATCGCCGCACGACGTCGACCCGAGTCTCCACCTCCGCGACGGTATCGCCGCCGGACTGTGGTCGAATGAGCGACGTGGACGCCGGCGACGACGACATCTCGCCGTGGGAGCGCGATGACTGGACCTCGACCGACGACGCTCCGCAGTTCGATGCGCTGACCCGTCCCGATCGGGACCCGGCACCGACCATGCCAGTTCCCCCGGTGATCGGTTCGGGCTCGGCGCCGTCGAACGACCGGCCGCCGCGAACGCAGGTGCTCCTTGCCGGTGCGGTCGGCATCGGATTCCTCGTGTTCGGCGCAGTTGCGATGCTTCGTGGCGGCGACAGCACCGAACCGGCCACCACGACCGACAGCGTCGACACGACGGAGGCGTCGACAACGACGACGCCTGCGTCGCCGACGACAGAGCTCGTGACGGCGACGACCGCGCCGCCCGACGGGACCACGGTGGTGGTTCCCGCTGCCGCTGTGGTCGGTGAGGCCGCGGCGTGGACCGAATCGTCGATCGTCGTGCCGCCGCCACTCCAGACCGTCGGTGCACCCACCGAACTCGTGACGTTGACCGACAACCGAGTGCTCCAACGGATCGAGCTGCCGTCGGGCCGGATCCGTCGCCTCGACGTCGCATCGTGGGGCGAGAACTTGAACATTGCCGTGAGTGACGATTCGATCGCGGTCTACGACGGCCGCTACGTCGCCATCATCCGCGGCACCGAAGCGATCCGTCTCTTCGAGATCCCCGACGGAGTGCTCTTCGTCGAGGCATGGCCGGCCACGGGCTCGTTCGTCGTCACCTCGAACGGCCCACCGACCGGCGAGGCCGAGCGCTTCGTGATGAACGCCGTGGACGGCTCGCTGCAACCTGTCACACCCGAGGTGACCGGCGCGTTGCTGTTCGGTGCCGGCAACTTCCTGTCGAACGGCGACCTGCTCGTCAACCGGCCCGGCGGCGTGTACGCGATCGGGCCCGACCAACAGGCCCGTCGGATCAGTGACGGCGACCTGCTCGCCGTCGGTCGCAACCATTACGCGATCGAGATGTGCGACGAGTCGCTGCGGTGCGAACAGTTCGTCATCGAGGTGGCGTCCGGTGCACGGATCGGCGGCACTGCTCGGCACCATGAATCGGATGGGTGTCGTCGATCCGTCGACCCGCATTGCACCCGATGGCCGCTCGATCGTGGCGGCCGACTCGACACGCGACACCGGCACTCGCCAGATCATCGACACCACCACCGGCTCGCGTACCGACGGTGGGCCGGCTCGCGGCGCTGTACTACCCCGACCCGTGGGCGGCCGACGGATCCGGGTTGTTCGTCGAAGACGCAGGTGTCGTGCGCTTCCAGGTGGCGAGCATCGGCGAGCGGGCGACGCTCGACGGCATCGGCGTGACCGAGTCACTGATGGTCCGTCCGGCCGTCGGCCCCTGAACGTCAGCCCCTGAACGTCAGCCCAGGAGTTCGTCGAGCGACTTGGCGATCGAGTCGAGGTCGGGACGGTCGTGGTGGTCGAGGCGGGTCAGGTAGGTGATGGCAACCTCGTTGCGTTCGATGATGCCGCCGTCGGTTTCGGGGGCGAGTTCCACCACGTCGCCCCATCCCATCTCGACGGTGTACGCCTCCTCGTGGCCCGGGATCGGCTTGAGGTTGGCCGCCGACATCGACCGGGGCGGCTGACTGCCGACCTGGGCGTACTTCCATGATGCCGAACTGCTCGAGCGGCACGTCGGGAACGTTGATGTTCACGACAACCGGTTCCGCCGGCATGTCGTCGACCAGCGTCTGCGCCACCTGCTTGGCCACGGCGGCGGCACTGTCCCAGTGCTGCGTCGCGATCGATTCGTCCCAGCCCTGGCCCTCGACGCCGAAGCCGGTGACCGCCTGGCTGATCGCGATACCGGAGATGTGGCCGTTGCGCCCGGTGAGCGCAGCGCCGACCGTGCCCGAGTGATACACGGCTCGCCCGACGTTGGCGCCGGGGTTGATGCCGGACACGACCAGATCGAACGGACCGCCGAACGCACCGAGCCGAGCGAAGAAGACGCACAGGGCCGGCGGGCCGCTGACCTTCCAGATCGCGTCGGCCGGACAGTCGGAGATCTGGGCGCGTCGTACCTCGGGTTGGATGAGGTGGAGCGCGCCGAGGGCAGCACCGGCGCCCGAGTACTCCTGATCAGGTGCGGCCACCACGACCTCGTGGCCGCCATCGAGTTCGCAGATCGATCGGGCCAGCACGTGCAGGCCGATCGAGTCGATGCCGTCGTCGTTCGTCACCAGGATTCGCATCCGGCCATCCTCGCAGCTCCCGGAAGATTTCAGTTGAACGCAAGGTGAACCCTTGTCGCCTCGGCGGCTGCGGCGAGAGCCGCTCGGGTCGAATCCGAGGCGATGCCCCGGGGGTACGCTGCGGCGGTCATGCGCACCGAGTCGTTCTGTCGGAGTCGAGCGCTGCGTGACCAGTGGTACGTGGTGGCCGACGCTGCCGACATCGGGGCCGTCCCGGTCGGCGTCACACTGCTCGGCGACCGATATGTGGTGTGGCGGGGGACCGATGGCATCGTCGCGGCAGCGCCGGATCGTTGCCCCCATCGGGAAGCGCCGTTGTCGCTCGGCCACGTGCACGACGGCTGCCTCGTGTGCCCGTACCACGCGTGGAAGTTCGCGTCCGACGGGGCCTGCGTCGACGTCCCGTCAGCGGGCGCGGGAGCGCCGATCGCATCGGCGGCGAACCTGGCGGTGCTGGCGGTTCGCGAGCTGTACGGGCTGGTCTGGATGTGCCCCGGTACTGCGGTGGGCGATCCGCCGCACATCTCCCAGGACGCCGATCCCACGTTCCGCCGGCTCACCTCCGGCGTCGAGACCTGGGGCGCCTCGGCCACTCGGATGGCCGACAACTTCTGCGATGTCGCCCACTTCCCGTACGTGCACGCCGGCACGATCGGCGCCGACACCGATCCTGTCGTCGCGCCGATCTCCGTGGTTCCACTCGACGCCGACTTCACCGGCTACGAGTACACCGTCGAGGTACACGACGAACACGGCAACGACGTGCGCCAACGCATGTCGACCGCGTTCCACCTGCCCTTCGTCGTGCGTTCGAACACGTACTACGAATCGGGCCCGCGTGCCGGCCACGATCGTGTGCTGCTGCTGTGCACCACGCCGGTCGACGACGTCACTTCGTTGTTCACGTTCGTCGTCTGGCGCAACCACGACCACGACGTGGCGGCCGAGGAGGTGCTCGCCTTCGATCGCGCGATCGGCGCGGAGGATCGGGCGATGCTCGAACGCATCCCGGGGGTCCTCCCGCTCGACAACTCGGCCACCGTGAGCGTGCGCTCCGACCGCCTGTCGGTCGAGTGGCGCCGCCGCTTCGCTGCGCTCGTCGTCGCCTGACACCCTGTCGCTCGGGTCGAATTCAGTACGGTGAGCGGTGACCACAGGGGGTGTTCATGCACGAGATCGATCTCATGCCAGCGCGTTTGGCTGCCTTTTTGCAGCAGCATCGCAACGACGTCGAACTGATCGAAGTGATCGACTACGAGCCGATGGCCGGCGGCTACAGCCGCTCGATGGCCAAGGCTCGGGTCCGCTACACGACCGACGGGGTGACGCTCGAGGAATCGCTCGTCGTGCGCGGCGATCCGCCCCCTGGCCATGCGTTGGTCGAAACCGACCGAGCCCACGAGTGGGCGGTGCTGCGGACGCTGACCGAACTCGGCGTCATTCCGATCCCGCCGGCGCGCTACTACGACGCGACGGGCGAGCATCTCGGCACCAAGGCCATCGTGATGGACCACGTGACCGGCGGGTCGCTCCAGTCGCTGATCGAGGAGATGACCGACTACGGCGACCATCCGACCCGTCTCGCCGAACTGTGGGGCCAGATCCACTGCATCACGCCCGACCAACTGCCCGACGCAATGGCGCACCCGTCGAGCTGGGAGGCACGAATCGACGATCTGATCCAGTCGTGGCGCGACGCCGAGACATCGAGCGTCAACAGCGATCCGACCTGGCGCTACATCGCTGCCTGGCTCGCAGCGAACAAGCCCCCACCGCTGCCGCTCCGGCTGACCCACGGCGACCCCCAGGCACCAAACGTGATGATCGACCACGCCGGCGAGTATCTGGTGGTCGATTGGGAGTTCGCCTCCATCGGCGATCCCCGCGAAGACCTCGGCTGGTACAACATCTACTCCACTGCAGCGGGCCCGAACCTCTACGAGGCCGACCCCGAGGTGTTCCTGGCGGCCTACCGCGCCGTCACCGGGTTCAGTGAGGTCGAGGTCAACCAGTTGACCGTCGGCTACTTCACGATCCTGTCGTCGATGAAGGTCCTCGGTCCGATCAACGCGCAGCTCGACAAGTTCGCGCTCGGCGAGAACTCCGGCGCCACCACGGCCCTCCAAGTGGGGTCGATCTCCTTCGGGCACGACAACTTCATCAACGCCATCAACGGGATGCAGGCCGCCATCGATGCGATGGCCCAAGCGCAGGGAGCCACGTCATGATCGTCCACCCGACCACACCGCAACTGCTCCGTGACGTCCGCAACGAACTGATACACACCGTTGCGCCGGAGGTGCACGGCGCGGTTGCCAGAGTCGCGCTCGAACAGATCGACATCATCCTCGAGCAGTGTGCCGTACGCAGTGCCGACGAGATCGCCTGGATGGCTGAGGAGCTCTCGGAGATGCTCGCGTACGCCGACGACGTGGTCGCGGCAACCGGCGACGAGGCCACCACCGCCGCCCTCGCTGCAGCTCGTGACAACGCAGCGGGCACGCTGCATCTCGACGACATGGCCCACGACTACACACTCACCTCCGAGGCGCTCTCGTGCGCGATCGAGGCGTGCATGGTGGATCGCGAACAGTCCGACCTCCTGCGGCGCGGTGTGGAGATCCTGCGGCTGCGACGGGGCGAACGCGAAACCGTGGTGCGCGCCAACTGGCGCCTCGTCGGACGCGGCTGACGCCGGTCAGCGGGCGTCGGCCCGCAGCGAGCGTTGGCTCGACAGGGTGAACAGGGCGAGGCCACTGATCACGAGCACCATGCCGACCACCTGAGGAGCGCGCACGGCCTCGCCCAGGATGAGGAACCCGAACAGCACGGCCAGCGCCGGCTGCGCGGTCTGCATGATCCCGATCGTGGCCACCGGAATGTGTTGCTGCGCGAACACGATGCAGCCGTGCGACAGCATCCCGGTCAGCAGGGTGAGGATCGCGACGACGAGCCAGCCCCGGGCACTCAGGGCGAACACCTCCGTGCCTGCGATCACCGCAGCGATCGGTCCGGCCACGAGCACACCGATCGGCATCATGCACGACATGAAGTCGAGCGTGCCGACCCCCGACGTGCGGGCACGTTTCGACGACAGCAGATAGCCGGCCCAGAGCACGAGCACCCCGACCATGAGGACGTCGCCGCCGATGGATGACGTCCCCTGTCCGGGTCCGAAGAACAGCACGAGCACGACGCCGAGGACCGACAGGCCGCCCCATCGCAGCGCACGCCAGTTCGGCTGTTCCTCGAACATCAGCGCACCGAGGGGCAGCAGGATGAGCGGCGTCATCGCGCCGATGAACTCGGCGTGAGCGATGCTCGTCTTGGTGATCGCGGTGAAGAACAGCGCGATGTTCGCCCCGAAGAACAGCCCGGGAAGCACTGCCGTGCGCCAGGCGGTCGATGTGGGCAGCGGTCGGCCACTGCGCGCCTTCAGCACGAGGATCACCGTCCACCATCCGATCACCGCGCCGATCATCCGCCAGAACGCCACGACCGAGCCGGTCGACTCCGACCACTTGATGAGCGACGAACTCGTCGAGAAACTCACCACGGCGATCAGCATCGCGAGCAGGCCGAGCGTGCGGCCGCTGAATCGTTCGGTCATTCCGGCGCAGACGCTACGACGAGGTGGGGAGGTCGGGGTGGTCGGCGCGGACCCGATCGGGTTCGAGGTAGATGACCGTCGCCGAGGGCGTGGTTGCTCGGATCGCATCCTCGGTGGCGTTGATCGCAGCGACGAGTTCATCGGCTGACAACGTCGACGAGTACTCGATCTTGGCGCCGACCAGGATCTCGTCGGGGCCGAGGTGCTCGGTCCGCATGTGGATCAGCTGATCGACGTTCGCCGTCGACGTGATCGCGGTCACGATCGCATCCTGGGTCGCCGTGCTCGCCGACTCGCCGATCAGGAGACTCTTCATCTCGACGATCAGCACGACGGCGATCACGATGAGCAGCAGGCCGATCATCACCGAGCCCATCGCGTCCCATCGGGGGTTTCCGGTCACCTGCGACAACACCACGCCGGCGAGCGCGAACATCAGACCGATCAAGGCACCGATGTCCTCGAGGAGGACGACGGGGAGCTCCGGCTGTTTCGTGCGGCGGATGAAGGTCCACCATCCGGTCTCCGGATCCTTCACGTGGTTCGATTCGCGCACGGCGGTCCGCAACGAGAACGACTCCAGCACGATCGCCACCAACAAGATGGTGACGGCAACGCCCATGCTCTCGATCTCGTGAGGATTGCGAAGTTTCGAGATGCCCTCGTAGAGAGCGAACATGCCACCGGCGGAGAACAGTACGAGCGCCACGGCGAACGCCCAGAAGTAACGCTCTCGTCCGTACCCGAAGGGATGCGCGGCCGACTCTGACCGGCTCGCACGCTTGCCGCCCAGGAAGAGCAGCAACTGGTTGCCGGTATCGGCGAGTGAGTGAATCGTCTCGGCGAGGAGGCTGGCCGACCCGGTGATGAGGAAGCCGACGAACTTCGAGATGGCGATCCCGAGGTTGGCGAAGAACGCAGCGAAAATGGCTTTACGGCTGCCGTCGGTCACGTCGAGGAGCGTAGGCCGTACGGCTCGGAGTGCTCGTGCCAATGATCCGGAGGTCCCCGGCATTCGTCTCCGGGCGATAGCCTTTTCCCGATGAGTCCTCTCGAAGCCATGGCCGCGGAGACGAGTGGGGCGTCTTCCAGCGAACCGATCATCATGGTGACGCACGAAGCGCTCGAACATCTTCGCGAGTTGCGTGACGACGAGGTCGACGGCGACAAGCTCGGCCTGCGACTGGCGATTGCATCCGACCCGGGCGACGAGTTCCGCTACGACCTGTCGTTCGAGGAGTACCTCACCGCTGCGTTCACCGACGAGGTGCGCACCCACGACGGCATGAAGGTGATCATTCCGGGCAACGACGTCGAGCTGCTCACCGGCGCCACGCTCGACTACACCTCGACCCAGGGCCTCGTGATCCGCAACCCGAATCGTCCGGCCGCTCCGTCGATCGAGGGTCTCGTCGCCGACGACGCACTGTCTGCCGAGATCGAAGCGTTGGTCGCCACCGAGGTCAACCCGGCGCTTGCAGCCCACGGGGGCTTCGTCACCTACGTCGGCCACGACGGCGAGGGCACCGCCTTTCTGACGATGGGCGGCGGCTGTCACGGTTGTTCGATGAGCAAGATGACGATGCTCGACGGCGTGCAGACGATGCTCGTCGACGCCATCGAGGGCGTCGAACGGGTGAAGGACCTCACCGACCACACCACGGGCGAAAGCCCGTTCTATTCCTGATTGCTCGGCCTCACCGAGCGTCGTAGGTCGGCGGTTCGGGTCGGCCTCGCTCCGCCTCGTCGCTGGCGCTTCCCTCGGCGGCGCGCGTACGTCCGCTGCTGTGCAGTCAGCGGCGGGCGAGGCGGCGGAGTGGGGGCTCGGTCGTGGGGGGTTGCTTGCGGGGTGGAAGCTCGGCGAGGAGCCGGGTGGTGATCGCGGTGATCTCCGCGACGGCGAGCTCGAACGCCTCTTCGGTTGCCGCCGATGTCTTCTGGACGCCGCTGATCTTGCGGACGTACTGACGGGCGCCCGCCTCGATCTCCTCGGGCGTCGCTGCGGGTTCCAGACCTCGAAGTGTCGTGATGTTGCGGCACATGGTCAGACGGCCATCAAGTCGTCAGCATCGGGGAGGACCTCGACATATCGTTGTGCGACCCAGCAGATCGGGTTGATCCGCAGCCCCTTGGCGCGAAGGTCATCGACCACGCCCTCCATCAGTACCGACGAGTAGTCGTTGCCTCGATGCTGCGGGCGTGTCTCGACATGCGGCACGATCACGACGCCGTCGATCTCCGTGAAGGTCGCGAACGACAGCAGCTCGTCGCCGTCGTACAGCTCGTATTGCGCTCGATCATCACGTCGGCTGACCTGGAGTCCACCCGCTTGCGTCGATGAGTTCATCAGCGAAGTGTCGCGCATCGCCGCTCGATTCTCCCGGCGAACGAGGCCGCCGATCGCCCGAGCCGATGTGGCAACATCCGGGCATGAGCGACACCGTCGACATCGAAGCCAGGTACCTCGTCGCCCAGCGATCGTTCGTCGAGATGGCTCGAGGTCTGTCGGACGACGACTGGGCGACGCCGATGCCGTGCACCCCGGAGTGGACGGTGCGCGATGCGTTGTCACACGTCGCCGGGATCCCGGACGATGCGCTCGCCGGCAGGATGGACGGCGCGCCCGGTGAGGCGTGGACGGCGGCACAGATCGAGCGGAACGGGTCGCTGACGATCGACGAGCTCCTCGACCGGTGGGACGCTCAGACCCCGCAGTTCGCGGCCGTGATCGAGCAGTTGGGCGAAGGTCGCCCGCCGTTCGACTGCCACACCCACGAGCACGATGTCCGTCAGGCGCTCGGTCGGCCCGGGGACCGAAGCTCGGCGCTCATCGAGGCCATGGGCGGCGATCTGGCAACCATCGCCGACTGCCCGGTCGCGCTCACGGTCGAACTGGTCGACGGGCGCGTGGTTCGCAGCGGTCCGACCGATTCGGCCGGCGCCGTGGTGCTCACCGGGGTCACGGCGTTCGACCTGTTCCGGTCACGACCGGGTCGACGCAGTCGCGCGCAAGTCCGTGCGTGGGACTGGAGCGGTGCCGACGCGGACATCGACGCCGTCGTCGATCGCTGGTTCGTCTTCGGCCCCGCCACCGACCCGATCATCGAATAACCCGATCATCGACCAACCCGACATCGGCCAACCCGAAATGTGCGCTGTGCGTGCCCACCCAGCGCACGAATTGCCGCAAGTTTCGGGATGGGGGTCCGAGGGGGTCAGGCGGGGGGTTCGAGGGCGTGCTCGAAGTCGGCGATGAGGTCGGCGCAGTCCTCGAGGCCGACCGACACCCGCAACAACCCGGCGGTCACCCCGCACGCAGCCTGCTCGTCGGGCGTCAGGCTGGCGTGGGTCGAGGTCGCCGGGTTGCACACGAGCGTCTCGGGTCCGCCGAGCGAGGTGGCCACCCTGGCGATCTGCAGACGACTCAGGAACGCCGCGGCGGTGTCTCGATCCGCGACTTCGAACGACAACACGGTGCCGTACTGACGCAACTGCTTGGTCGCCAGGCTGTGCTGGGGGTGCTCGCTGAGCCCGGGGTAGTGGACGGCACGCACCTCGGGATGGTCAGCGAGCGTGATGGCGATCGAGCGCGCCGATGCGTTCTGCTGGCGGGTGCGAACTCCCAGCGTCCGGATGCCACGGAGTGCATTGAGCGCGTCGAACGGCGACGGGGTGGCCCCGTGCAGCACCGAGTAGGCCCAGATCTCGGCGAGGAGATCGGCCTCACCCGAGATCACGCCGAGCGTGGCGTCGTTGTGGCCGGCGATGCCCTTGGTCGCCGAGTGCAGCGCGATGTCGACTCCGTGGGCGAGGGGCTGCTGGCCGAGCGGAGTCGAGAACGTGGAATCGACGACGGTGAACGGACCGCGGATCGATCCGAGTTCATCGAGGTCGGCCAACTCGAGGAGGGGGTTCGACGGCGACTCGGCGAGCACGAGCATGGTGCGGCCCGGCTCGACGGCATCGACGAAGGCACCTGGCTCGGCCACGTCGACGAACGTGACGTCGATGCCCATGCGGCGACACGGACCCTGCAGGAACGCGAGCGTGCCCGCGTACAGCTGGCGCTGGGCGACGATGTGGCTCCCCGTCGAGCAGAGTGCGAACACCGTCGATGCGATCGCTCCCATGCCCGATGCGAACGCCAGTGATTCCTCGGCGCCCTCGAGTTCGGCCATCGCCTGTTCGAACGACCGCACGGTGGGGTTCGAGTACCGGCTGTAGAAGTCGCCGTGGCGCACCGACGTGGCACGCCGGTGAGCATCGTCGAGTCCCTCGGACTCCCACGTGCTCGACGCCCAGAGCGCAGGCGCCAACGACGATCCGCTCGCTCCGCGACCCGCCGTGATCGCCAGCGTCTCGGGCGCCACGTCGGGCAGTGTTCCGTCGTTCGCCATGGCCGTCCACGGTATCCGTTGCCGTCGACCAGCGATGCAACGAATTCGTCACC
Organism: Ilumatobacteraceae bacterium; assembly: GCA_963743825.1. GTDB lineage: Bacteria > Actinomycetota > Acidimicrobiia > Acidimicrobiales > Ilumatobacteraceae > Sva-07. Next base: position 17,159 of record CAVURC010000002.1, read on the forward strand.
GATGGTGTCCGACACCATCGGTGGACACGGCGGTCCGATCAGTCGGCGAGTTCGGCGAGAACGGCGTCGTGGAGGAGGCGGTTCGTGCTGATCGCCGTGTTGTGCAGATGGGTCGGCACACCGAAACGGTCGGTGAGGCTCCCGCCGGCCGCCTCGACGATCGGCTTCACTGCGGCGATGTCGTAGGGCGCCACGCCGACTGCGTCGACGGCTGCGTCCATGGCTCCCTCGGCCACCAGCATGTGTTGCCAGAAGTCGCCGATCCCGCGTGACCGGCGGGCCCGCTGCTGGAGTCGAACGAGAGCAGGCGTGAGCCCGAGCGCATCCCAGCCGGCGCTGTGCGTGATGCTCACCTGAGCCTCGGCCAGATCGTCGACGGTCGAGACCACGATCGGCCGTTCGTCGTCGAACACCGACACCGTTGCGCCCAGCCCGAGCCCTCCCCACCAGCGCCGACCGAGCGCTGGGGCCGACACCACGCCGAGCACGGCGCCGCGTTCGGCGTGCACCAGCGCGATGAGGGTCGCCCAGATCGGGATGCCGCGCACGAACCCGGACGTGCCGTCGATCGGATCGATCACCCACTGCCACGGCGAGTCGACATCGCCCCTGGGTCCGTGCTCCTCGCCGAAGGCGCCATGCCGTGGCCGCTCGTGGAGCAGCCGATCGACGATCATCGTCTCGGCCCGTCGGTCGATCTCGGTGACCTCCGTGCGATTGCGCTTCCAGTCGATGTCGAAATCGGCCTCGTGGAAATGCGGCAACGTGAAGGCGTCGGCCGCGTCGGCCACATCGAGGGCGAGCGCGAGATCGTGGGTCAGATCGGGTGTCTCGTCGAGATTCATCGTCAACGTCCCGTGTTCGAGGCGGATGGGAAATCGGGCTGACGCTTCTCCTGGAGTGCGGCGAGGCCTTCGGCGGCGTCGGGCCCGAGGAAGTTGATCATCTCGTAGGCGAGCGATGCCTCGAAGTTGGGGAGGGCCTGGCGAAGCCAATGATTGAGGGCCCGTTTGGTCATGCGGGTTGCATCCACCGGGCCGGCTGCGAGCTTCTCGGCCACGCCGAGTGCCGTCGGCAGGACGTCGTCGGCCGGCACCGCCTTGGAGACGAGACCGATCCGCTCCGCCTCGCGGCCATCGAGGAAGTCAGCAGTGAGGAGGTAGTACTTCGCCTTGGCCATGCCGCACAGCAGTGGCCAGATGGCCACCGCGTGGTCGCCGCCGGCAACACCGAGCCGGATGTGGCCGTCGGTGAGCTTGGCATCCTCGTTGATCACGCTGATGTCGGCGAGCAGCGCAACGGCGAGCCCGGCCCCGACGGCGACACCGTTGATGGCCGACACGATCGGCGTGTCGCAGTCGATCATCGTGCGCACGATGTCGCCGGCCTCCTTCATCACGCGGATCGTCTGGGCATAGTCGCCCACCTGCTCGGCGATCCAGTCGAGATCACCACCGGCGGAGAAGGCCCGACCGGCACCGGTGACCACGACGGCGCGCACCGACGGGTCGTCGTCGATCGTGCGGAACACCCGCGACAACTGCAGATGCATCTCGGCGCCCGTCGCGTTCAACCGGTCCGGGTCGTCGAGCGTCATGAGGAGCACCCCATCGCTCGGCCGCTCGAACCGCAGGCGGGAGTAGGCGGCGTAGGGGTCGGTGGGGCTGTCCGTCACGTCCGAAACCCTACGCAATGAGACGCGGGGTCAGACCCCGCGTCTCGTTACAGGTCGAGGGTGGCTTCGATCTCGCCGTCGTCCACGTTGCCGTTGGGCACGAATCCGCGGGCGAGGTACATCGGCTCGGGCGATCCCTTGCCAGGCGCCCACGAGACGTCGAGCCTCGTGTCGCCCCAGGTACGGCACTGCTCGGCCACGAGGTCGATCACGCCGGCGCCGATGCCGCGACGCTGATGCATCCGGTCGACGACCAGGCGCCACAGGTACGGGTGGGGATGCCCTGGCTGCGAACGAGCCAACATGACGAATCCCACCAGGTGGCCGTCGGCCCGCACCGCTCGATACCACGGCCGAACGACCACGCCCTCGTGCTCCGGGGGAATCGAGCGCGTCGGCGAGCGACTTCGCCACCGGTGCGACGAACCGTTGCTGCGATCGGTGTGTCGCCAACCGCAGGACATCCGACAGGATGTCGCTCGTGATCTCGACCAGTTCCATGGTCTCCGGTCGAGTTCGGGATCGATTCCGCCACGACTCCCAGTCGGCGCGTGTCATGCCGTACAGCCAGTCGTCGGAGTTGTCGTCGCCGACCCAGAACGACGAGCGCGTGTGGCCCTCGAACAGCATGCCGATGCGTTCCAGCACCATCGCCGAGGCGGGGTTATCGGGGTGCAACATGGCTTCGACCCTCGTGACGCCGATCGTGTCGAACAGGTACTCGACCAGCGCCGACGTCGCCTCGACGGCGTACCCCCGGTTCCAGGCTTCGCTCGCCAGGGTGTAGCCGATCTCTGCGGTTCGTCCGGTCCACGAGAGCAGCACGACGACATCACCGAACACCATCGTGTCGGCCGGATCGGCAACGGTGAGCATCCACCACTCGCCGTCGACCGGGCCGTCCATGGCCATGACCTCCGCGATGAGGGCTTCGGCACGATCGAGCGGATACGGCGGGATCCACGTCTGGTACCTCGCAACCTCCGGGTCGCTACGGCGAGCTGCGAGCGCGACGGCGTCCGATGCTCGGACAGGACGCAGGAGGAGGCGCTCGGTCCGAAGATCGAACGACGCCACGACCGAACTCAGCTCGAGCGAACGAGGGCGACGAGGCTGTCGACGTCGAGTCCGAATCGCGCCAGGATCGCCGTCGACTTCGGATCGTGGGGGATGAACTTCGTCGGCAGGCCGAGCATGGTGACCTCCGTGTCGGTGCGCAACGTGCACACCGCATCGCCGATCGACATCCCGATGCCGCCGTCACGGATGCCGTCCTCGATCGTGATCAGCCGTGTGTGCGTCGCTGCATCGGCGATCATCTCGGCATCGAGCGGCGCGCAGCAGCGTGCATCCCACACGGTCACGACGATGCCGTCGGCGGCGAGTTCCTCTGCAGCCTTCTCGGCGACTTCGAGCATCTTGCCGATGGCGATGATGCAGGTACCGGAACCGGCGACGACCTTGCGGGCCGACAGCCCTGAGCCGACCTCGGACTCGGTCACCTGCCGCGCCGCTCCGCGCGGATAGCGGATGACGACGGGACCCGACTCCACCAGCGTGGTCGCATCGTGGAGCATCTGGGCCAACTCCTGGGCACTCGACGGAGCGAGGACGCGCATCCCCGGCACCTTCGAGAGCAGGGCCATGTCGTACACGCCGTGGTGGCTCGCACCATCGGGGCCGGTGATGCCGGCACGGTCGAGGCAGAAGATCACCGGGAGCCGGTGCAGTGCCACGTCGTACACGACCTGATCCCACGCTCGGTTCAGGAACGTCGAGTAGATCGCCACGATCGGACGAAGGCCGCCCATCGCCATACCGGCGGCGCCGGTGACGGCGTGCTGCTCGGCGATGCCGACGTCGAAGATGCGGTCGGGGAACCGGTCCTGGAACGGGAGCAGGCCGGTCGGGCCGGGCATCGCAGCGGTGATGGCAACGATGCGTTCGTCGGCCTCGGCCTCCTTGACGATGGCCTCGGCGAAGGCCTGCGTGTATCCGGTGGACACGGCCTTCGGCGGTCCGACGAGCGGGTCGAACACCGGGGCGTCGTGGAGGTGCTTCTCGTCGTCGTCCTCGGCGGGCGGGTAGCCGCGACCCTTCTGTGTGAGCACGTGCACGAGGATCGGGCCCTCGGCCGACAGTTCGATCGCGTTGTGGAACGCGTGCTCCATCTCCTCGATGTTGTGGCCGTCGAACGGGCCGACGTATCGCACGCCGAGCGCTTCGAAGAACGACGGCGGCTGCAGGAACTCCCTGACGCCGGCCTTGAACGCGTCCATCGCGGAGCCGGCCTGGTGGCCGACGACGGGAAGATGCTGGAGGAAGTCCTCGAGGCGTCGCTGGCGGCGGACGTACACCGGATTGAGGCGGATGTCGGTGAGCGCGTGCGCCAGTTTCTCGGTCAGCACGTCGGTGACACTCGGGTGATTCGCTCGTTCGTCGCGGCCCTGCACGCTGGCCGAGAGCATCGACACGGTCGGCGCATACGAGCGGCCGTTGTCGTTGAGCACGACGATGACGCGCTTGTCGCCATGGCCGATGTTGTTGATCGCCTCGTAGGCCATCCCGCCGGTCATCGAGCCGTCACCGAGCACCGCGACGATGTGGCGATGGTGGTCGGCGCCGAGGTCGCGTGCAACGGCCATCCCGTACGCGTAGGAGAGGATCGTGGAGGCGTGGCTGTTCTCGACGTAGTCGTGTTCCGATTCCTCGCGAGACGGATAGCCGGACAGGCCGCCCTGCTGGCGCAACTGCTCGAACTGCTTCTGGCGGCCGGTGACGATCTTGTGGATGTAGGCCTGGTGGCCCGTGTCCCAGAGGATCGCGTCGGTCGGCGATTCGAACACGCGATGCAGCGCCAGGGTGAGTTCGACGGCGCCGAGGTTCGAGCCGAGGTGGCCTCCGGTGTCTGACACAGCCGACACCACGAAGTCACGGATCTCGCCGGCGAGATCGTTCAGTTCGTCGTACGACAGGTCCCGCAGGTCGGCGGGCTGGCGGACTCGCTCCAGGTACATGCAGGTATGACGCTATCTCCACTGCCGAGTCGGTGCGTGACGGGCCCGTACAGTCGGGTGCATGGCAGTCCCCTCAGCATCCCCGTTCGATCTCTCCGGCCATGTCGCACTCGTGACCGGCGGCAACGGTGGGATCGGCCTCGGCATGGCCGATGCACTGGCGGCCCACGGCGCCGATGTGGCGATCTGGGGAACCAATCCCGACAAGAACGATGCGGCGATCGAGCAGCTCGGTCGTCACGACGTCGAGCTGCTGTCGATCGTGTGCGACGTCGGCGACGAGGACGCGGTGGTGCAGGCAATGGCCGACACGATCGGCGAGCTCGGCCGGATCGACTCGTGCTTCGTCAACGCCGGCGTCGGCGGGCAGGCGCCGAGCTTCGTCGGGATGACGTCGGACGAGTGGCGTCGTGTGATGCGAGTGAACCTCGACGGTGCGTTCTTCACGGCGCGCGAGGCGGCACGGCACATGGTCGAGCGTTCCGACGCCGGCGACGAGGCCGGCGGCTCGATCGTGTTCACCACGTCGGGTTCGGCGTTCTTCGGGCAGCAGTCCGGCCAGCACTACGGCGCGTCGAAGGCCGGGGTGAACTCGATGATGAAAGCGATTGCCGTGCAACACGCCCGCCACGGGGTGCGCTGCAACTCGATCCTTCCGGGCTGGATCGAGAGCGACATGACCGCCGGCGCGTTCGGCTGGGACCGCTTCGTCGACAAGGTCCTCCCGCGGGTGCCGGCGCGCCGCTGGGGGGTCCCCGCCGATTTCGGCGGCCTCGCCGTGTACCTCGCGAGCCCGGCGTCGAGCTATCACACCGGCGACGTCATCACCATCGACGGCGGCTACCACTCCTTCTGACGCGACCCGACCCCCCGTTTCCGAAAAATGCGCTCTCGTGTGCGCTGGGTGCACATTTCAGCGCACATTTCGGGTTGGTGTGGCGGGTTTCGTGTAGATCGACACGTGCTGGGAGCTGTCGTCGTCGAACCCCGCGCCGGCCATGTCGCCGTACCGTGCGAGCAGTGTCAGTCCCGCTCGATCTGCCATCTCGTCGAGTTGAGCCGGTGTCGCCCACCTGATCGACCACGGCCGCAGCCGCACACCACCCGACTCGCTGATGTGCACGAACTGCCCCTCGGCGCGCTGGTTGTCGGGATCGTCGACCGACACCGAGAGCACGACGTGGTCGACGGCCAGTGTCCGCACGGAGACGTCGGACGTCGGCCGTACCCGGCGGTCGGCGTCCGGGACGTATGCCTCGACCACGAATGATCCGCCCGGTCGGAGCCGCCCGGCAACCTCGGCGAAGCAACGCCGCTGTGCCACCTCGTCGAGCAGGTTGAAGATCGTGTTGTACGCCACCAACGCTGCATCGAACGGTCCGTCGGGGAGGTCGTCGACCATGTCGCCACGGATGGCGGTGACGTCACTCGTGACGTCACGTTCGGTGAGCCGGTCGAGCATCGCCTCGCTGCTGTCGACGCCGACCACCTGCAGTCCGCCAGCGGCCATCGGCACGGCCAGCCGCCCGGTCCCCACCCCGAGTTCGAGCACCCGTCCGCCCGGTCCGGCCAGCGACAACATCCGGGCCACCGTTGCGTCGACATCGGTGACATCGGCGTACCACTCGTCGTACACGTCGGCGAACCCGTCGCCGTAGGAACGCTCGTCGTAGCCGCGCATCGCCCCGAGACTACGTACACGATGTGTCTGACACATCGTGTACGTGGATCGCTGGTGGGCGTGCAGCGGTAGCGTGGGATGGGTGACCGAGCCGGCGATCACCTACCTCGACCACGCGGCGTCCACGCCGATGCGGGCGGAGGCGATCGAGGCGATGATGCCCTACCTCGCCACCATCTACGCCAACCCGTCGGGTTCGCATCGCTTCGCCCGTCGGGCCCGCCAGGCCATCGACGAGTCACGCGACATGGTCGCAGCAACCGTCGGGTGCCGACCGAACGAAGTCGTGTTCACCGGGTGCGGCACCGAGAGCGACAACACCGCGATTGCCGGAGCGGTCTCGCGGCTCGGCGGCTCGGCGGTCTGCCCGGCTGTCGAGCACCACGCCGTCCTCCACGTCGTCGAGCATCTCGGTGGGCGCGTCGTCGGCGTCGATGCTGCCGGCAGTGTCGATCTCGACGAACTCGCGGCGGTGCTCGAGGAGGAGGTCGACGTCGCCATCGTCAGCGTGATGGCCGTCAACAACGAGGTCGGCACGATCACCGACATCGCCGAGGTGTCGAGGCTCGTGCGTCGACTGGCTCCCGGCGCACTGGTGCACACCGACGCGGTGCAGGCCGCCTGCTGGCTCGACCTGCGTGAGGTGACGCCGCACGTCGACCTGCTGTCGCTCAGCGCCCACAAGTTCGGTGGCCCGAAGGGCGTCGGCGTGCTGATCGAACGCGGTGGGCCACGCATCGATCCGCTGATCATCGGCGGCGGACAGGAACGAGAGCGGCGCAGCGGTACCCAGAACACCGCCGGCATCGTCGCTGCCGCGATCGCCCTGCAACTCACCGACGCCGAACGTGACACCGAAGCAGTGCGGCTCGTCGACCTCCGCGACCGCCTCGTGAAGGGGCTCCAGAGCCGGATCGACGGTGTCGTCGAGACGGTGCCACCGGCCCGCAAGGTCGCCGGGTCGGCGCACGTGTGCATCGCCGGGGTCGAGTCCGAGGCGCTGCTCTACCTGCTCGACGAGGCCAACGTCTGCGCGTCGGCAGCGTCAGCGTGTGCGAGCGGTGCCATGGAGCCATCGCACGTGCTCGCAGCGATGGGTGTCGATCGAGCGACCGCCCTCGGTTCGTTGCGTCTCACGCTCGGCCGCACCACGACCGAGGCCGACATCGATCGGGCCATCGAGGTACTGGTGCCCGCAGTGGACCGGCTGCGACGATGAAGGTCGGACGATGAAGGTCATGTGCGCCATGAGCGGTGGCGTCGATTCGTCCGTCGCGGCGCTGCTCCTCCAGCGGGCCGGCCACGAGGTGGTCGGTGTGACGATGAAGCTGTGGGGTGGCGACAGCGACACGGGCTGCTGCTCGGTGTCGGATGTCGACGACGCCCGCCGCGTCGCCCAGCAGCTCGGCATCGACCATCTCGTCTTCAACTTCGGCGACGACTTCGACGAGCACGTCGTGGCGCCGTACATCGACGCGCACACACGCGGCATCACACCGAACCCGTGCATCGAGTGCAACCGTTCGGTGAAGTTCGCCCGCCTGGCCGAGCGCGCCGACCTCCTCGGATTCGACGCGGTGGCCACCGGCCATCACGCCAACATCGGTCGCACGTCCGACGGGCGCTACACCCTCGAGCGTGGCGCCGATCCGGCCAAGGATCAGAGCTACGTCGTGCACATGCTCGACCAGGCCCAGCTCGCACGAACGATGTTTCCCGTCGGCGGTCTGCAGAAGGCCGAGGTGCGTGAGCTCGCCTCGTCGATCGACCTGCGCACGGCGCACAAGCCCGACAGCCAGGATGTCTGTTTCATCACGTCGATCGGTGGACGCTCGGCATTCCTGGGCGACCGCATCCCCTTTCGGGCCGGCACGGTCGTCGACACCAGCGGCACGCGCGTCGGCGAGGTCGAGTCCGTCGAACTCGTCACGATCGGCCAACGCAAGGGCCTCGGACTCCCGGGAGGTGGCCCGAAGCGATACGTCGTCGACGTCGACACCGCAACGGCAACCGTGACAGTCGGTGACGACGCCGACCTGCTCCGGGACGATCTCGTCGTCGATGGCGTCACCTGGGTCGACGAACCCGTCGTCGGCTCGACCCTGGTGCAGTGCAGCGCCCACGGCGAGCCGCGCAGGGCCTCGATCGGCGTCGACTGTGGCGTCGACGACGAAGCGATCACGGTGACGTGGGCCGAGCCGCAACGGCGTATCGCTCCCGGCCAGAGCGTCGTGTTCTACGACGTCACCGACACCCGCGTGCTCGGCGGCGGCATCTGCCGCTGATCCCTCCGCCAAAATTCGCCCACCCATCCCGAAAAATGAGCGCTCATGTGCGCTGGGTGCACATCTCAGCGCACATTTCGGGTTGGGGGGTGAACGGACGAGCGTCAGGTGACGGGGAGGCCGCGGCGTTTGGCGGCGGCGAGGACGGCGCCCGGACGGCTCGGTGCCGTGAGGAACGACATCAGGTGGATGGCTCGACCGTTGGGTTCGTCCGGCGTGAACGCGAACACCGTCGTGACCGATTCGGTGGCCGCCACCTCGATGGCATGACCGCTCGCCGGCCCCGTCAGATCGGCGGCCTCGGTGTCGGCGGTTGCCAACCCGATGTGCGCGACCTGGCGGGTGCGCAGCGGGAACGTGTCGGCCAGCACCACAGGATCCCGCAACACGATCCCAGCGGGGACGAGGACGAACCATCGCTGCGACAAGCGATCCCAACGCGGCCCGAGGAACACCCCGCCGCCCACGGCGATTGCCGTGAGCGGGATGCCGACGATCCACTGCCCGCTCGCCAGCAGCAGCGGCCCCGCAACCAGTGCTGGGGCCCAGATCAGCCAGGTCACCAGCGCAGCGGTGCCGGCGGCCACGGGCATGCGCAGGGGGAACCGTTCCTCGTCGCCGTACGCCGAGGCCTGGACGAACTGGCGGCCGAACTCGGCTGCGGACACCGCCCCGAGGGTGACGATCGCCGGGACACCCAGGCCGAGCAGATCGACGGCGGGCGCTCCGCCGATCGCGGCGGCGACGGTGGCGATCACGGCGAGCGGAACCCCCACACGGACGACCGTCAACGATCGGACCGACGCGATCGCCAGTGCGAGTGCCACGACGCCCCACACCAACCATCCGCCGATCGCCGTCGTCCAGACCACTGCGGAACTCCGCCCGTCGACGGCCGCCTGCACCGCAGACCCGCCGACGACAGCGATCACGATCCAGCCGACCCTGGCGATCCACGGCATCGCCCGAGTCGCCGTGGCCATGATCGCCGTCATGGTCGAGCCGTCGGCCGCGAGCTCGGAGCGTTGATCGGGTGTTGCCGGCATCTCCCCATGTTGCCGCGTAACTCACATGAACACGACGTGAACACCTCGACTCCCTCGATCGACAATTCGGCTGAGGTGCGCGTCGCGTGGGACGATGACGGATCCCGGAATTCCACACGCCGGGATGCCAGAGTTGTATCGACGATCTGCGGGAGGTGACGACATGACCAGCATCGGACCAACGACTCCCGTTCGCGGGGTCATGTCATCGCCGTTCGCCGACGGTGCCCTCGTCGGGTGTGGCAGTCTCCCGCATCGAGATCCTGCCGCCGCGGCGGCGTTCGCGATCGGCGAATTCGACATCGCCACGATCCCGTCCCTCCCGGGTCGCTCGATCGTCGAAACCATGCTCGGGCAGGCAACGGTGGGCCTCGCCGGCCTCGGCATCGACGCATCGGGACTCGTCGCCATCGACGACCGCAACGCCCCTGGTGTCGCTTCGAGCGACGTCGCCAGCGGCGCACTGCTCGACACCGACGGCTTCGCCGGCTTCCGAGCGTTCCTCGACCTGGCGGGCAAGATCCGGCTCGACGGCGCCGCAGTGAAATGGCAGTTCGTCGGCCCGGTGACGCTCGGTGTGGCCTTGGAACGCGCCGGCCTCGATCGTCGAACAGCATTCGACCTTGCGTGCGCGATCGTGCGCTCGTCGTTGATCGAGTTGTCCGGCGCAGTCACCGCTGTCCTGCCGAACTCGCCGCAGATGGTCGTGCTCGACGAACCGTGGTTGGGTGAACTGATGACGCCGGGGTTCCCGATTCCCCCCGACGAGGCGGTCGACCGGATGTCGAATGCGATGGCCGCGCTGCCCGCCACGACGCTCACCGGGATCCATTGCTGCGCACCGTGCGACGTGGCGACGCTGCTGGCGTCGGGCCCGGGCGTCATCTCGGTGCCGGTCTCGCCGGACCTGCTCGAGTGGGCGGGCTATCTGACTCGATTCATCGACGATGGTGGCATCGTCGCGTGGGGCGTGGTGCCGACCGACGGACCCGTTCGGTCCCAGTCCGACCGGCCGTGGCGCGAACTCAGCGACCTGTGGTGCGGTCTCGTGCAACGGGGATGCGATCCGGTGCAGCTCCGTCGACGGAGTCTCGTGTCGCCGCAGTGCGGTCTCGCGTCGCACTCGGTCTCGGTGGCCCGTTCGATCGCCCGACTCACCGGCGAGGTCGGCAAACGCGTCAAGGACCAGTCGTCGGCAACCCGGTTCGCACTCGGCGCCTGACGTTCACGCGCGAATCGATCGAACGATTCGACTGCCGGGTGCGACGCCGTAACCTCACCGGACGATGACTGCGAACGATTCGTCGAGCGACAGCGATCCTGCGTCGCGAGTCGAGGCGCTGCGCGCGGAGATCGCCCACCACAACGAGCGGTATCACACGCTGGACGATCCCGAGATCAGCGACGCCGACTACGACGCGCTCGTTCGCGAGTTGCGCCGGATCGAGGCCGACCATCCGGAATTGGAGGACAGCACCTCGCCGACGAATCAGGTCGGTGGAGCGATCAGCGCAACCTTCTCGTCGGTCGTCCACCGGGTGCCGATGATGAGCCTCGACAACGCGATGGACGGTGACGAACTGCGGGCGTGGGCCGATCGTGTCGTCAAGGGGCTCGACGGTGAGGTCCCGACGTTCGTGTGCGAATTGAAGTTCGACGGCCTCGCGATCAGCCTGCGCTACGAGGACGGGCAGTTCGTCCAGGCGGCGACGCGAGGCGATGGTCGGGTCGGCGAGGATGTCACGGCCAACGTGGCGACGATCGCCGACGTTCCTGCGCGACTCGTCGCCGGCGACGGCGTCGACGCCGTCCCGTCGGTGTTCGAGTTGCGCGGTGAGGTCTACATGACCCGTTCGAGCTTCGAGCAGCTCAACGAGCGCGCGATGGCGGCCGGCGAGAAGGCGTTCGTCAATCCGAGGAACTCGGCGGCAGGCAGCCTGCGACAGAAGGACCCCGCCATGACGGCGAGCCGCAACCTGTCGTTCTGGGGGTACCAGCTCGGCGAGGTGGTCGGCGGCCCTGACTTCACGAGTCATGTCGCGGCCCTCGAGTTCGCCGCGGGACTTGGATTTCCCGTCAACGACCACCTGCGGTCGTTCTCGACGATCGACGAGGTGATCGCACACTGCGCGTACTGGCAGGAGCATCGCCACGACCTCGACTACGAGATCGACGGCGTGGTCGTGAAGGTCGACGATGCGGGCCAGCGAGACCGTCTCGGCGTCACCTCACGAGCCCCGCGCTGGGCGATCGCGTTCAAGTTCCCGCCCGAGGAACGCACGACGACACTGCTGGACATCATGGTCTCGGTCGGGCGTACCGGTCGCGCGACACCGTTCGCCGTGCTCGAGCCGGTGTTCGTCGGCGGGTCGACCGTCGCCATGGCGACGCTGCACAACCAGGACCAGGTGGCGCTCAAGGATGTGCGGCCCGGCGACACGGTGGTGGTGCGCAAGGCCGGCGACGTGATTCCCGAAGTCGTTGGCCCGGTGCTGTCGCTGCGCCCCGCCGACAGCGAACCGTGGGTGTTCCCCACGCACTGCCCGCGGTGCGGCACTGCGTTGGTGCGCCCCGAAGGCGAGTCCGACACCCGCTGCGTCGCTCCCGACTGTCCGGCCCAGCGCGATCAGAAGATCGCCTACTTTGCGTCGCGCGGAGCGATGGACATCGAGGGCCTCGGCGAGCAGATGGTCGAGAAGCTCACCGCCGCCCATCTGGTCCACGATCCCGCCGATCTCTACGGACTGACCGTCGAGCAGCTGGTGTCGCTCGACCGTGTCGGGCCGACGAGTGCGCAGAATCTCGTCGACGAGATCGAGAAGTCGAAGACGCGGCCCCTGCCGAAGCTGTTGACGGCGCTCGGCGTTCGCCATCTCGGACCGGCTGCGTCGCTCGCGCTCACCAACGCCTTCCACACCCTCGATGCGATCATGTCGAAGTCGGAGGAGGAACTCGCCGCCGTCGAAGGTGTGGGCGGGGTGATCGCCGACACGATCGTGTCGTGGTTCGCGCAGGACGTCAATCGGGCGTACATCGAACGTCTCCGCAGCGCCGGTGTCAGCTTCGGCGATCCCGGCGCGGCGGAGGCTGCCGAGGCGGCACGTGCAGCTACTCCCCAGACACTGGAGGGCAAGGCGGTCGTGGTCACCGGCACGCTCGCCGGCTACAACCGTGAGGCCGCCGAGGAGGCCATCACGTCTCGCGGTGGCAAGAGCCCGGGCAGCGTGAGCAAGAAGACGCTCGCGCTCGTGGTGGGTGACTCGCCAGGTGCGAGCAAGTTGACGAAGGCGGAATCGCTCGGCGTGCCGATCCTCGACGAAGCAGGCTTCGAGCACCTTCTCGCCACGGGCGAACTCCCGTGACCGTGACCCGTGGCCGTGACCGGCGTCAGATGACCTCGAACGTCCAGCTGTAGGAGCTGGCCTGGTCGGGGCCCTCCTCGACCTTCCAGAAGTAGACGGTGGCCTCGTGCGTGCCCTCGGTGAACGTCTCGATGAGGGCGCCTTCGACGGGTTGGAACGAGATGACGGCGTTACCAGGGTCGAACACGGCGGTGGTCGGCACGTCGATCTGCTGTCCGGGTTGGGCCTGCACATTGGGGTCGACGTCCGACTGGCCGATCACGGTGGTGGGGAGTTCGATGCCGTCGACCACGAGTCGGGCCTCGTAGCCGGCGACGAGATCGACGATGATCTGGTCTTGGCGGAGCACCTGGACGGCGTTTTCCACGGGCTGCACCGACTCGATCGCCTCGGGCCGATCGATGCCGTCGGTTCCGGTCATCGCCGAGGTCAGACCGAAGATGATCAGCGCCAACCCGCATGCGATCACCAGGCTGGCGATGAACAATCCTCGATCGAAACGGCGTTTCGGGCGTGGCTCGGTGTCGGCCGGCTCGACGTCGAGCTGCTGCTCGACCGCAGTGTCGTGTACTTCGAGGTCGTTGACGGCGACGTCGTGTTGATCACTCACTCCTCCATGATGCCTGCCGCCAGCGCCAGATGCGCAGGCGGTAGCGTTTCGAGGCTGTGAACGACGAGATGCCGGAACCCGACGACATGCCGGAACCAACCGAGACGGGCGGTGACCGTCTCGTCGGCCGGGTGGTCGCTGATCGTTACCGCATCGAGAATGTGGTGTCCTCCGGTGCGAATACGGTCATCGCCGAGGCCATCGATGTCACCCACGACGTCCCGGTCACGCTGAAGATCGTCCGGCCGGAACGGGCGCTGCATGCTGCGTTCCGCGACGACTTCCGGCGGCAGGTCGAGATTGCGATGTCGTTGTCGCATCCCAACATCGCCAAGGTCCTCGACTGGGGCGAGGTCGAGCTGTACGGCGAGACCACGGTGTTCTGGGTGGTCGAGTACCTCGGCGGCGGCAGCCTGCGCGATCTGTTCGACCGGGGCCGTCTCCTCGAGCCGTCGCAGGCGCTCGTGGTCGGGCTCGAAGCCTGCCGGGCGCTCGACGCTGCGCACTCCAGCGGCGTCATCCACACCGAACTGACTCCGTCGAAGCTGGTGTTCGGCGACGATGCCCGCCTCCGGATCGTCGACTTCGCGATGGCCGGACTGCTCGGCGCCGAATCGTGGGAGGAGCCGGCCACGCTTGCCACGCATGTCGCCCGTTACGCGTCGCCCGAACAGGCCCTCCGCCTCGAGGTCGACGACAAGACCGACGTGTACGCACTGTCGCTGTGCCTCATCGAGGCGATCACGGGCAAGGTGCCCTTCGCCGGTGACTCGACGGTGTCCACCCTGTCGGGACGCGTCGGCAAGCTGATGCCGGTCACGGCCGACATGGGCTCGCTCGCAGCGGTGCTCGAACGTGCCGGACGTCCGGAGGGCGAAGACCGCTGGACGGCCGCCGAGTTCGGAAGTGCCCTGGTGCAAGCGGCCGAGACGCTGCCGCGACCCGAACCGATTCCGATCATGGCGTCGAGTCTGTTCGGCGCCTCGATGCTCCAGCGCCGAGCGGATCGCGATGCGCAGACGCTGGAGGCGGAGCCGGCGGTCACCGTCGACACACCGGTCGAGGTCGAGCCACCTGCCGACGACTCGACCGACAGCACCGGCGACGAATCTCCGATGGATGCTCCCACGGTCGAGGCGGCGGCACCGCTGGTCGTGCTGACCGACATCGCCGACCGATCTGCCGACGACACGACCGTCGATGCCACGACGGTCGCTGCCGCGCCCGACGGCGTGGCCGTGTCAGCCCCGACCGAGCGGCTGCCGGCCGCGGCGGCTGCCGAGGCAGCAGTTGCCACCACACCGCCGACCACCCAGATGGACGTGATCGATCCGACGACACCCGGAACGATCTACGACGACGAGCGACATGCGCGCCCGTGGGGCAGGTACATCGCCATCGGTCTGCTCGTGGTGGCGGGCATCGTCGCAGTGGGCGTGGCCGGGTTCCTGCTCCTGCGTACCAAGTCCTACGAGGTGCCCGACCTGGTCGGGGTCGACGAGGCCGTTGCGCTCAATGAGGTGTCGGGAAACGCCTGGGTCATCGAGACGAACCGTGAACGCAGCGACGAGGTGCCCGAAGTCGACCATGTGGTGCGAACGATCCCGGCCGCCGGCGAGATGCTCGACGAGGGTGCGACGTTCGTGATCTACGTCAGTGACGGCCCTGAACTCCGCACGATCCCCGAGCTCGCGGGCATGGCCCTCGCCGATGCGCAGGCTGCGCTCACCGAACTGCGGCTCGTCGTCGTCGAAGCGACGCCCGAGTTCTCCGAGGATGTCCCTGCCGGGTCGATCATCGGTTGGCAGGTCCAGGAGAACCCGTCGCTGGTCGCCGGCGCGCAGGTGCTCCCCGACACGGTCATCGAGGTGACCGTGTCGCTCGGTCCGGCCCCGCGCCCTGCACCCGACCTCACGAACCTCACGCTCGACGAGGCAACTGCCAGCCTTGCCGGGGTCCAACTGGTGATCGCGCGTGGCGAGGACGAGTTCAGCACCACGATCGAGGCAGGCCGTGTCGTCACGCAGGACCCGCCGCCGACCACGCCGGTCGAACGCGGGGGCACGGTCACGGTGCGGATCTCCAAGGGGCCCGACCTCGTGGCGTTCCCCGACCTGGCCGGCCAGTTGTATCCGCAGGCGCAGGAGTCACTCACCGCCGCCGGCTACGTCGTGAACAGTCTGCTGGGCACGACCGAGGGCACCTTCGTGTCGGCCTCGATCGACGGCGCCGAAGTCCAAGCCGGAGCCACGTTCCCCCGCGGCACCGGCGTCGATCTCATCTTCCTCTGAGCGGTACCGGTTGGTCGCGTGCTCGGCTCCGACCGCGCTCGCCCGTTCGTGGAACAATCGGTCGATGCCACACCTCCAACCGCTCGATCACCCGCTTCGCTTCGGGATCTTCCTGCCACCGATGCACAAGACCGGTGTCAACCCGACGCTGGCGATGCACCGCGACCTCGAACTCATGGAGCACCTCGACTCGCTGGGGTATGCCGAGGCGTGGATCGGCGAACATCACTCCGCGGGATCCGAGTTGATCGCCAGCCCCGAGGTGTTCATCGCGGCGGCCGCCGAGCGCACGAAGCACATCAAGCTCGGCACCGGTGTGAACTCGCTGCCGTATCACCATCCGTTCATCCTCGCCGACCGCATCGTGATGCTCGACCATCTCACCCGGGGGCGGATGATGTTCGGCGCCGGGCCCGGTCAGCTGACGTCAGACGCGATGATGCTCGGCATCGATCCGATGAAACAGCGGCCGCGCATGGAGGAATCGCTCGACGTGATGATGCGGCTGTTCGCCGGCGAGACGGTCACGGAGAAGACCGAGTGGTTCACCTGCGATCAAGCGGTGCTCCAGATGCGTCCGTACAGCAACTTCGACATCGCGGTGGCGTCCACCATGTCGCCGTCGGGTTCCAAACTCGCCGGCCGTTACGGCACCGGGCTGCTGTCGATCGCCGCCACCGAACCCGCTGCATTCGGAGTGCTCGACTACAACTTCACGGTCTGGAACGAGGAGGCAGCCCGTCACGGCCACGTGGCCGACCGCTCGAAGTGGCGCCTGATGGGCCCGATGCACATCGCCCCCACGCTGGAGGAGGCCAAGGAGAACTGCCGCTACGGGCTCCAGTGGGTGTTCGAATATCTGAGCCACATCATCCCGATGGGCGATCCCAACGATCCGCCTCCGCCATCGGACTACGACGACTTCGTCGACTTCGCGAACGAAACGGGCCGCATGGTGATCGGTACGCCTGAGATGGCCATCGAGCAGATCTCGCGTCTGCAGGAGAAGACCGGCGGGTTCGGTGCCTACCTGTTCCTCGGCGCCGACCTCGCCAATTGGCAGGCCACCAAGGACAGCTACGAGCTCTTTGCGTACGAGGTGATGCCCCACTTCACCGGTCAGGCCGCCCCGGTGCAGGCGAGCTACGACCACGTGGTCGGTGCCGGCTCCAAGTGGGTCGATGCCACCCTCGGAGCCCAGCTCACCGCCATCGCCGACTACGAAACCGAACGAGCCGCCCGAGCCGAGTGACGCGTCACGAGCGTCGGTGCGCTCCGCTGATTTCTCGCCGGACTGTGGGGGAATCGACTCGGATGCTCGCCGATCGCTACGGTTCCGGGACTGTGCTCGGCACCCTGCCGGCACGAGGTCGACAAGGAGCCGCTCATGACTTCGCTCGAAGGACGCGTTGCGATCATCACCGGTGCGGGGCGGGGTATCGGTCGCGAGCACGCACTGTTCTTTGCGAACGAAGGGGCGAAGGTCGTCGTCAACGACCTCGGTGGCGCGAACGACGGTGAGGGATCCGACCAGACCCCGGCTGAAGAGGTCGCTGCGGAGATCCGGGCGCTCGGCGGCGAGGCGATCGCCAACGCCGACAACGTCGCCGACTGGGAAGGCGCGCAGCACCTCGTGAACGCCGCCATCGCGGAGTTCGGAGAGCTCGACATCGTCGTCAACAACGCCGGCATCCTGCGTGATCGTGTGATCGTCAACATGACCGAAGCCGAGTGGGACGCGGTCATCGCCGTGCACCTGAAGGGGCACTTCGCGCCGACGCGCTGGGCGGCGGCGTACTGGCGCGAGGAGCACAAGGCCGGCCGTGGCAAGCGCCGCAACCTCGTGCACACCTCGAGTACGTCAGGGTTGTTCTCGAACCCCGGCCAGGCGAACTACGGCGCTGCGAAGTCGGGCATCGCCACGTTCAGCCAGATTGCCGCGAAGGAGCTGTCTCGCTACGACGTCGTCAGCAACTGCATTGCACCCGGAGCCCGCACGCGCCTGACGCTCGCCACCCCCGGTCTCGAGGAGATCATGACGCCGCGTGACGGCGCGTTCGACGAGTGGGATCCGGCCAACATCTCGCCACTGGTGGCGTATCTGAGCACGGCGGACTGCCAGTTCACGGGCGAGACGTTCTTCGCCCAGGGTGGCGTCGTCAAACGCGTCAAGTCGTGGGAAATGGCCGAGACGGTCGAACAGCAGGCGAAATGGACGGTCTCCGACCTCGCCGGCGCGCTCGCCCCGCTCGCCCAACCGAGCTGAGTCCGGCCCGCCATCGCAACCCGTTCGTGTGAGCGACGACGTCGTGGTCGGCGCTCGCCGCCCACTCAGGGGGCGGTGATGGCCTTGATCTCGTCGGCGATGGTGTCGGTGAACTCGTTCGACGGGATGGCGGTCTGCATGGCCATCATCTTCATCATGTCGCCCTGGACCTTGATCTTGCCCGACATGAACGCCTGCATGGCGATCGCCTGATCCTGGTCGACGAACATCGCCTTGGCAGTCGCGTAGTCGGTGGTGACCGTGGCGTCGGCGTCGTCGAGTTCGCCGAGTTCCATCACGAGATGACCCGATGACGTGTCGAGGTAGCTCTTGACCTCGCCATCGCCGAACGGCACATCGATGATCACCTGGTTGATCTTGATCACGGTGGTGACCGGCGGAACCTGGTCGGCGTACTTCTCGCGGATGCCGTGCGCGGCTTCCATCCACTCTTCTGACAGGAACTGGTGCGTCATAGGTTCGTGACTGTACCGCGCGGGTCGATCACCAGTCGGCTCGTCGTGACCTCGTCGAGGAATGCCCGATCGAGATCGAAGCCGAGACCTGGCGTGGCGGGCACCGTGACGTGGCCGTCGGTGATGGCGATGGGGTCGGTGACGATGTCGCGAGCGTAGAAGCGGGTCGAGGCGCTGATGTCGCCGGGCAAGGTGAAGCCGGGGAGTGCGGCGAGTGCGGCATTGGCGGCGCGTCCGATGCCGGTCTCCAGCATGCCGCCGCACCACACCGGGATGCCCTTCGAGACGCAGAGGTCGTGGATGCGGACAGCTTCGAGGTAGCCGCCCACGCGCCCGGGCTTGATGTTCGCGATCTCGCATGCGCCGAGCTCGATCGCATCGGCGGTGCCGGCGGCGGAGACGAGTGACTCGTCGAGGCAGATCGGCGTGTCGACCTCGGCAGCGAGGCGCGCGTGGCCGATGATGTCGTCCTCGGGGAGTGGCTGTTCGATGAGCAGGAGGTCGTACTCGTCGAGACGGCGCAGGTGGGCACCGTCAGTGCGGCGGTACGCGGTGTTGGCATCGACCTGGAACGGCGTGTCGGGGCCGATGAGATCGCGAACGGCAGCGACCTGATCGATGTCGGAGCCCGGCTCGATCTTGAGTTTGATGCGCACGTAGCCGTCGTCGACGTAGCCCTGCACCGCCGCGAGGAGCTCGTCGGTGCTGTCGTGGATACCGACGCTGACGCCACTCGGAATCGTGGTGCGCTCGACGCCGAGGAAGGAAGCGAACGACTGGTCGGTGGCGCGGAGCTGGGCGTCGAGAATCGCCATCTCGAGTGCAGCCTTGGCCATGGGATGACCGTGGAGCTTGGCGAGCGTCGGCGCGACGTCGCCGGCATCGATCGGGCCCCGGGCGAACAATCGCGGGAGGAGGTGGTGGATCATCACGTGTTGCGCGCCATCGACGTATTCCGGCGAATAGCTGGGCTCCGACAGCGCAACGCACTCACCCCAACCCTCGACCGTGTCGCTGGGGCCACCGGAAGCATCGGAGAGGTCGACGCGCACGAGCAGGATGTCGCGATCGGTCTGGCTCCCGAAGCTGGTGCGGAACGGTGCCACGAGGGGCATCGTGATCCGCACCAACTCGACTCGTTCGATGTTCCAGTGCAGTGCGTTCATGGTGCTGATCCGATCACGTAGTTGCCGTCGCGGGTGAATCCGACAATGGGGCGTCCGGCCTCGAATGCCTCGGTCAGCGACGCGCGGACTGCCGATCTCCAGATCGCGACGCCGGCCGGGTCGGTTCGCCGAAGTGCAACGACGTCGTCGGGCGTGGCTACGAACTCGGGATCGACGATCCCGGACCCGTCGCGCGGCGTCGTCGGCAGGATGTCGTCCAGATCCCATGCGGCGAGCAGCCGGTCGGATTCGTCACCGGCGTTGATGGCGTCATCCATGGTGCCGTAGAACGAGGGGAGGTACTCGTCGATCGTTGCGCCGAGGATTGCGATGTTGAACCACGCATTGCGACGCACCAGCGGATCGAAGGTCCAGGTGATCGAGGCGAGATCGTGCTCGATCGCCCAGGCCCGCTGATGCAATTTGATCTGCCGACCCAGGCCGGTTCCGCGGACGTCGGTGACCAGTCCGGTGACGTGGCTGTGCAAGGCCGACCTTCCGTGATGGCGCGCCAGCATGCCGATCGAGGCGCCGACCATCGAGCCGCCGGCGAACGCTCCGGCGACATAGCCACCTGTGTGGCAGATTGCGATCAGGAACTCGAGCGGTGCGAGCGGGACCGTGGTTCCCCAGACCTCCTGGAGAACCCGGTTGGCCTCGATCAGTTCCTCCGGAGCACCCAGGGTCCGGATCTCGATCGGACCGGCGCTCACGGTGTGGCCAACGGTCCGTCGTTCGCCTCGACGAGGCACGGGTGAGTGCGACGTGCGACGTGGTAGGCGCAACGCACGGCCAACACCTGGCGGATCTCGGGGCTGATGTCATTCGCGAACTCGGTGCGGTAGGTCTCATCGGTCGTCAGCACGACGGTGAAGTACATCCCCGAGAAGGCGCCGAGGAAGATGGCCACTCGGATCAAGGGCTCCGAGAGCACGAGCGTTCGCCCGCCGAACGACGCCTCGGCCAAGACGTTGACGCTCTCGAGCCCGGTCCAATTGAGAATCGTGTCGGCCTCGATGGCCATGAAGCCGAAGAAGATGAAGAAGCCCACCAGCGCCACCACGACGAGCGTGATCTGCAGGGCCTGGCCGAACAGCACGATCAACCCGATGTTGAACCGCTGACGTGGACGCAGCGGATCGAGCGTCGGCCCGCCGGACGGGAGTTCGACCGAGCCGGCCGGTGTGTCGGCGACGTTGTCGGCGATCTCCTCCCACGAGTCGAAGCGGTTCTCGGAGCGGATGAAGCCTGGTACCCGGCTGACGACGAAGCCGGCACCGAGCAGGAAGAACATGAGCACGACCACGACGTATGCCGCGCCGTCGAGGGTTCCGGCCATCTCCCACACCTCGGCGTTGATGAACAGGAACGTGGTGAACAGCAGCAACAGCGGCAGTGCGCGCGCGACGAGTGGTCCGAGCCCGGTGAGTTGCCCGCCGGATCGGCGAACACCCCATCGCAGGAGTGCGCCGACACCGTACGACGACCAGACGTAGATCAGCAGCAACAATCCGACGCCGAAGGCCAGTGTCTCGGCCGCATCGCCGTACTGGCCGAACGCCAGGCCTGGGAGCATGGGTCCGATCAGGAAGAGTGCGAGCTCGGCCGGCCCGATCTGCGTCGGTCGCGCGAACGTGGGCCTGCCGCGGAGGCGGTTCGAGATCGCCCAGGTGGCCACGAGCATGACGATGATCGCCGCAGCTGCAGCGAGGTTCTGGGCGAGCGTCCAGTTACGGACGTCGAGCGCGTTGAGTCCGAGGACGATGTAGGCAGCAACGAGAAGTGGCAGCGCCCGGGTCCAGGCGTCGAGCAGGACGCTGTCGGAATGCGGATCCACGAGGTGTGGAACCCCACGTTCGATCAGCCAGCGTTCGATGTCCGTCACCTGATCGTCGGGCCCGGCGGCGACGGTTGGCGAGCGATCGGTGGTCACCGGCCAGAACGTAACCGGTGCGGTTGAACGGTTCGTCAAACCCCGTGGAAGTCCGACCTCCGATCAGATAGGCATGAGGCCATGGCTCGCATCCTGGTCACCGAAGAAATCGCCGACGGGGGCCTCGATCGCCTCCGTGCCCTCGGCCACGACGTCGACGTGCAGCTCGGTCTGTCGGCCGACGAACTCCTCACGGCGGTGCACGGGGCGCACGCGCTGATCATCCGATCGGCCACCGATGTCACCGACGCAGTGCTGGCGGCAGGCTCCGACCTGATGGTCGTCGGCCGGGCCGGGATCGGCCTCGACAACGTCGACGTCGACTCCGCCACGCAACGTGGCGTGATGGTGGTCAACGCACCACAGAGCAACATCGTCTCGGCTGCCGAGCACACGATGGCGCTGCTGATGGCATCGGCACGAAACGTGCCGCAGGCGCACGCCGCGCTGGTCCAGGGTCGCTGGGAGCGCAGTCGTTGGGAGGGCGTCGAGTTGTGCGACAAGACGCTCGGCATCGTCGGGCTCGGCCGCATCGGCAAGCTCGTCGGCGATCGTGCGAAGGGCTTCGGCATGCGTCTGGTGGCGTACGACCCCTTCGTGTCGGAGGACCGGGCGAAGAAGATGGGTGTCGAGTTGATGGCGCTCGACCAGGTGGTTGCCGAATCCGACTTCCTCACCGTGCATCTCCCCAAGACGCCCGAGACGATCGGAATCATCAACCGTGACCTCCTGCTGAAGGCCAAGCCGAGCCTGCGGGTCATCAACGTCGCTCGTGGCGGCATCGTCGACGAGTCCGACCTGGCCGACTGTCTGCGCGACGGCGTCATTGCCGGCGCGGCGCTCGACGTGTTCTCGACCGAACCGATGACCGAGTCGCCGCTGTTCGAGATCGACTCCGTGATCGTCACGCCACACCTCGGCGCCAGTACCCGCGAAGCGCAGGACAAGGCCGGCGACACGATTGCCTCGATGGTCGAGCTCGCTCTGGCCGGCGAGTTCGTGCCGTTCGCCGTCAACGTCAACGCCGCCGAGGCCAGCGAGACGATCAGGCCGTACCTGCCGCTCGCCGAACGTCTCGGGAGCCTGTTCGTGTCGCTCGTCGGTTCCGTGCCGAACGAGCTCGAGATCTGCACCGAAGGTGAGATCGCCGGCTACGACACCCGCATCCTCGAGCTGGCCGTCCTCAAGGGGTTCTTCGGGTTGATCTCCGACGAGCCGGTCACCTATGTCAACGCTCCGCAGCTGGCGGCCCAACACGGTGTGGCGGTGCGTGACGTCAGCTCGTCGAGTTCGGCCGACTTCGTCAACCTGCTCACCGTGCGCGGCGGCGGACACTCGATCAGCGGAACGCTCGCCGGAGCCAAGGGCGCACAACGCATCGTCAACATCGACGACACGCCGTTCGACGTGCCGCCCGTCGACAACATGGTGGTCATCCAGAACGACGACCGTCCCGGCGTGATCGGCACGGTCGGCACGCTGCTCGGCAACGCCGGTGTCAACATCTCCGACATGGACGTCAGCCGGGTCAACGGCGCCGCGACCGCCGTCATGCTCATCGCGCCGAGCGCTCCGGTTCCCGCCGACGTGCTCGACGCCCTGCGCGCCGCCCCCGGCATCCTCCACGTCACCAGCCTCACCGCCTGATCAAGAGCTCCTCCCCAACCCGAAAAATGTGCTCCGGTGTGCGCCCAGTGCACATTTCAGCGCACATTTCGGAATTCTGAGCAGGATCAGGTTGGTAGCAGGCGGAGGGACGCGGCGGTGCGTTCGGCTTCGGCTCGGGCGGCGTCGGCGAAGTCGTTGCCGCCGCTGGCGTAGAGGATCGCCCGTGAGGAGTTGACGATCAGGCCCCGGCCGCTGGCATCGGCGCCGTGCTCGACGACCGTTGCTGCGTCGCCACCCTGGGCGCCCACGCCGGGCACGAGAATCGGGAGGTCGGGCGCGATCGCGCGCACGTCGGCGAGTTCCTGCGGATACGTGGCGCCGACGACGAGACCACAATCGCCCCGTGTCGCCCAGTCACGCGCCACCATCTCGGCCACATGGGCGTACACCGGCTTGCCATCGGCGACGAGCGACTGGATGTCGTCGCCACCCGGATTGCTGGTGCGGCACAGCGCAATCACCCCGCCCCCGTGCTCGAAGTAGGGCGCCACCGAGTCGGTGCCGAGATACGGATTCACGGTGACCGCATGCGCTCCGTAGCGCCCGAATGCCTCTCGGGCATAGTGCTCGGCGGTCGAGCCGATGTCGCCGCGTTTGGCATCGAGGATCAGCGTCACGTCGGGGTACGTCTCGCGGACATACCGGCAGATGCGTTCCAGCGCCTGCTCTTCGCCTTGGCTCGAGAAGTAGGCGATCTGCGGCTTGAACGCACAGACGAGGTCGGCGGTGGCGTCGATGATCGCCCGGCAGAAGGTTTCGGTGGATCCGTGCACGCCGTCGAGCGGAAACGGCATGCGGGCCGGGTCGGGGTCGAGACCGACACACAGCATCGATGTGGACGCTGTCCACGACCGTTCGAGTTGACGGAGGAACGTCACCCGGTCAGTCTTCGACGGTGATCGCCGCCGTCGGGCACAGGTCGGCGGCTTCGTTGACCTTCACGGCGAGTTCAGGGCCGGGGTTCTCCTGCAGGATGTAGAGGTAGCCGTCGCTGCGCACCTCGAACACCTCGGGGCACACCTGCATGCAGGCCCCGGTGGATGCGCACACGTCGAAGTCGACGCTCACCTTCATGTTGTTCCCCTTGTCGTGGTCGGTCGTGGTCGGTCGTGGTCAGGTCTTGGACTGACGGTAGCCGTCGGCCAGCGCCGCACCGGTAGTCGCATACCAGCGATCAGGATTCGTGCGTTCGTAGAAGCGTCCGCCCGGCACGTGGAAGATGCCCGACGACACCTTGACCTTCACGGGGAATCCCTCCGGAGCGGCGCCGTCGCTCGTGGCGGTCACCCACACCGGACTTGTCGGCGCAACGAACGCGGGCCACTGCGCAGGTCCGGAGGGCATCGCCATCTGGTTGCGCTGCTTCCACCAGGCGACGGCGGCAGCGGCAGCGAGGGCGATCAACGTCGCGAGCGCTGTTCTGCGCAGGGCCGTCGCCGTCGTGAGCATCGCCGAGACTGTAGTGCGGACTGTTGCTCGTGGTGTCCGACACCACGAGCAACCGTCAGCGTTGGTGGCGTTCGAAGGCGCTGAGGACGGCGCGCAGGGAGGCTGTCGTGATGTTGGGGTCGGTTCCGAGGCCCCACTTGACGGTGTTGGCGTTGCTCACGGTTTCGACGTAGGCAACTGCTTGAGCGTTGGCACCCTTGCCGATCGCATGCTCCGCGTAGTCGAGGACGTCGAACGAACCGCCGACCCGATCGCCGAATTCGGCCACCAGGGCGGCCACGAATGCTTCCACCGGACCCTCGCCCTCGCCGCGGATCGAGTGGGCTGTCCCGTCGACCTCGAGCTGGGCCTGGATCGTGGTGTTGCCACCCTCGTCGCCGGTGTGGGTGTGGAGTTCATGGCTGCGCAGACGGAACCGGGGTTCGGTCGGGACGTACTCCGCCTGGAAGGCATCCCACATCACACCGGGGCTGATCTCGGTGCCCGAGTCCTCGGTGATGTGCTGAATGGTCCGCGAGAACTCGATCTGGAGTCGACGTGGCAGATCGAAGCCGTGCTCGGTCTTCATCACGTACGCGACGCCGCCCTTGCCCGACTGGCTGTTGACCCGGATGACGGCCTCGTACGACCGGCCGACGTGGGCCGGATCGATCGGCAGGTAGGGAACGCCCCACTGCGGGTATTCGCCGCTGTCGTCGCGCTTGGCGTCGAGGGCGTCGAAGCCCTTCTTGATGGCGTCCTGGTGACTGCCCGAGAACGCCGTGTACACGAGGTCACCGGCGTACGGATGGCGAGGATGCACCGGCAGGCGATTGCAGTATTCGGCCGTGCGGCGCAGCTTGTCGATGTCCGTGATGTCGAGTTTCGGGTCGACGCCATTCATGAACAGGTTCATCGCCAACGTGACGATGTCGACGTTGCCGGTGCGCTCACCGTTGCCGAACAAGGTGCCTTCGACCCGGTCGGCTCCCGCCATCACACCGAACTCGGCGGCGGCAACGGCGCAGCCACGGTCGTTGTGAGGATGCAGCGAGATGACCACCGAGTCACGATTCTTGATGGTGCGTCCGAACCACTCGATGACGTCGCCGTACACGTTGGGGGAGTAGCACTCGACGGTGGCGGGCAGATTGAGCACGATCGGATTGTCGGGCGTCGGTTCCACCACGTCCATCACGGCTTCGCACACCTCGATGGCGAACTCGGGCTCGGTGAGCGTGAAGCTCTCGGGCGAGTACTCGTAGCGGATCATCGTGTCGCCGGCGGCATGTTCGAGCTTGCGACACAGCTTGGCGCCGTTGACGGCGACGTCGATGATCCCCTCGCGGTCGAGTCCGAAGACGACCTCACGCTGCAGCGGGTTGGTCGAGTTGTAGAAGTGCACGATCGCCCTCGGCGCTCCCTGCAGGCACTCGTAGGTGCGCTCGATCAGTTCCTGGCGGCACTGCACCAGCACCTGGATCGTCACGTCATCGGGGATGCGATCCTCGTCGATCAACTGGCGCACGAAGTCGTAAGTCGGGCTGGCTCGCCGACGGGAACCCGACCTCGATCTCCTTGAATCCCATCGCCACGAGTTCCTCGAACATCCGCATCTTGCGAGTCGGGTCCATCGGGTCGATGAGTGCCTGGTTTCCGTCGCGGAGGTCGACCGAGCACCACTGCGGCGCGGTGGTGATCGTGACGTTCGGCCACGTGCGGTCGGTGAGCACGACCGGCACGAGCGGCGCGTACTTCTCGAAGGGCATCTTCTTCGGGGTGACGTTCTGGGGAGGCATTCGATTCTCCTGACGATCGGAGGTTGGTGATTCGGGTGGTTCGGGGCGGGGGATCTGGCCGGAAAAAGCAAGAACCCCCCGGCCGGTGGGGCGGGGGGTGCGGGCGAACGCGGGTATGTGGCGCTCGCCCTACAGAAGCAGAAGGAGGTCGCTGCGCAACATCGCTGCCAACACTAGCACGCTCGGGCGCATCTCGCGCTCGCTGGAACCTCGCGGGTACGCTGGCGACCAACATGACTGAATCAACAGCGCGACGGGGAGCGCCTCGTCGCCAGCGATCGCGTCCATCGGACAAGCCGTACGACGGTGGCCACGTCAACACCTCGAACCTCACGTCCTTCAACATCCTGCCCCCGGTGGAAGCACCGACCGGGTTCTTCGATCTCGGCGTTCCGGCCCGAATCGACGACGGTCTCGCAGCGTGCGGCTTCGCCCAACCGTTCAACATCCAGACCGAGGCGATTCCGGTTGCCATCACCGGCAAGGACGTCTGCGGACGCGCCAAGACCGGCTCGGGCAAGACCCTCGCATTCGGCGTCCCGATGTTGGCGCGCATCACCGACAAGGCTGCGCCGTCGCGTCCGCTCGGACTCGTGCTCGTTCCGACTCGCGAACTCGCCGTCCAGGTCGCCGAGGTCCTCGAGCCCGTCGCCCATCACGCCGGCATGCGGGTGTTGCCCGTCTACGGCGGCGCATCCCGTCACCACCAGGTCGATGAATTGGCCAAGGGTGTCGAGATCGTGATCGCCACGCCGTTGCGCCTGATCGATCTCATCAAGTCGAACGAGGTGTCGCTCGACGACATGCAGATCGTCACGCTCGACGAGGCCGATCGCATGGCCGACGACGGCTTCACCCCGCAGGTCGAGTGGATCCTTCGTCACTGCGAGAGCCGCAACCAGACGATGCTGTTCTCCGCGACGCTCGACGGCGACGTCGGGCACCTCATTCGTCACTACCAGACCGATCCGGTCACCGTGGCCATCGATGAGGCGACCGACACCGTGGGCACGATGCACCACCTGTTCCTCGCTGTGCACCACATGGACAAGGACAAGGTCATCGGGTCGATCGCCAAGTCGATCCCGAAGTTGCTCGTGTTCTGCCAGACCAAGCGCACGTGCGACCGCGTCGCCCACAACCTCGGAGAACTCGGGGTCGACGCCGGACCGATCCATGGCGACATGCAGCAGAGCGCACGCGAACGCGCCATGCGCAACTTCGCCGAGGGCAAACTGGCGGTCCTCGTCGCCACCGACGTGGCTGCCCGCGGCATCGACATCGACGACATCGGCGCGGTGATCCACTACGAGCCGGCCAAGGACGTGAAGGACTACCTCCACCGCTCTGGCCGCACCGCCCGCGCCGGCCGCGACGGCTGGGCCGTCACGCTCGTCGAGTACAACCAGCTCACGCAGATGCGGATCCTGCAGCGCGGGATGCGCCTGCCGACCGAGAAGCCGATCGAGGTCTTCTCCAATGATTCGCGACTGCTGCACCTCCCCGAGTTCGAAACCGACTGATTGCGTGACGTCGATCTGATGGCGGCGCAGAACATGCCTGCCGCCGAGGTCGATGTCACCGACGATCTCGTCCGTCGGCTCCTCGCCGAGCAGTGCCCCGACCTCGCCGAGCGTCCACTCGTGCTCGTGGCGAACGGTTGGGACAACGTGATCTTCCGCCTCGACGGAGGTGACGCTCCGCTCACGGTCCGTGTGCCGCGACGCCAACTCGGCGCCGACCTCGTCGCCAACGAACATCGATGGCTTCCGGAACTCGCACCCCGCCTCCCGATCGCCATTCCGGCGCCGGTGCGTTTCGGCGAACCGAGCGACGAGTACCCGTGGAAATGGAGCGTGTGCCCATGGTTCGACGGTGACGTCGCTGCGGATGTGACGCCCGACGATCTCGGCCGAGAAGCCCGGCGCCTCGGCGCGTTTCTCGCCGCGTTGCACACGCCCGCTCCGTCCGATGCGCCCCACAACGTCTATCGCTGTGGACCGGTGACCGAGCCTCGACCGAGGTTCGAAGGTGCGGTGGAACGACTCGGTTCGCTGGTCGACGGACCGCGTGTGCGGGCGCGCTGGGAGGAGCTCGTCTGCGTCGAGGAGTGGCGTGGTGATCCGGTGTGGTTGCACGGCGACCTGCACACTGCGAACGTGATCGTGCACGACGGTGCGATCAGTGCGATCATCGACCTCGGCGACGTCACCGCCGGCGATCCGGCGGTCGACTTCGCCATCGGTTGGATGCTCTTCGACGATGAGGATCGCTCGTCGTTGCGAACCGCGGCCGGTGGTGTCGACGACGCGACCTGGAGCCGGGCCGAGGCGTGGGCGCTGCACTTCGCGATGATGTACCTGCTGCACTCGGCCGACAGCGAGCGGTTCGAGCGGATGGGGACCTCGCTGCTGGCTCGCCTGCTCGGCGATCACTGACTGATCCCCGGGCCGAATTCCGTCGATCGCTACGGTGGTGGCCGAGCGGTCCGATCCGGGCCCGAGAGGAGCGTCACAGATGATCACGTCGGATTCCCGAGCACTCACCGAGCGCAAGGCGGTCGTCCTGGTCGTCCGCGCGATCAGCTACCTCGTCTACTTCTATCTGATCGTCGTCGAGATCATCTTGTTCATCGGCTTCTTCCTCCTGCTGTTCGGCGCGAATCCGACGGCTGGGTTCACGCAGTGGGCATATCGCAACCTCGAGCGCGTGATGGCACCGTTCCGGGGCATCTTCACGCCCATCCAGCTCGGCACGACGAGCGCCGACGTCCCGGCGATCTTCGACACCTCGGTGCTCTTCGCCATGATCATCTACGGGATCGTCGCCTTGGCCTTCAGCGCTGCGATCGGCTGGCTGTCGGGCCGACTCGGCCAGATTCACGCCGCCGAGGAGGACCTCGAGCGCGAGGCGACACTTGCTCAGCTGCAAGCCGATGCCGACGGCATCGCTGCCGCCGTCGACACCGACCGCCCCGGGTGCGTGATCTAGCGTTCGGGTCGTGACCATCACCGGCTCGACGATCGCCGAACACTGCAACGAGGTGTGGGACGAGGTCGTTCCGATCCTGCACGAGTACATCGCGATCCCGAATGTCTCGCCGGTGTTCGACTCCGGATTGGCGGGCCAACGGTCACATGGCCGAGGCGGTCGCGTTGATCGCCGGTTGGTGCCGAGGTCGATCGATCCCGGGGATCAGCGTCGAGGTCGTCGAGCTCGAGGGACGCACGCCCGTCATCCTCGTCGAGGTTCCGGCCACCGGATCGGGATCGGACGCCGACACGGTCCTGCTGTACGGCCATCTCGACAAGCAGCCGGAGATGGAGGGCTGGCGCGACGGCCTCGGTCCGTGGACGCCGGTCCAGGAGGGTGACCGACTGTACGGGCGCGGTGGCGCCGACGACGGTTACTCGGCGTTCGCCGCGCTGACGGCGATCGAGGCAGTGCATGCGGCCGGGGGCTCACACGCCAGGTGTGTCGTGCTGATCGAGGCGAGCGAGGAGTCGGGTTCGCCCGACCTGCCTGCGTACGTCGATGCGCTCGCCGATCGCATCGGTACGCCGAGCCTGGTCATCTGCCTCGACTCGGGCTGCATCGACTACGACCGCTTGTGGGTGACCACGTCGTTGCGCGGTCTCGTGTCGGGCACGCTCACGGTCGACATCGTCACCGCCGGCCTGCATTCCGGCGACGTGGGTGGCATGGTGCCCTCGACGTTCCGTATCGCCCGCATGCTCCTCGATCGTGTCGAGGACGTGGCGACCGGCGACATCCTGCTGACCGAATTGAACGTCACGATCCCACCCGATCGGATCGACGAGGCCGCGAAGACTGCGGCCGAGATCGGCCGGATCGGCGACCACTACCCGTTCGTCGACGGAGCGCGACCGACGACCGACGATCCGGCCGAACAGCTGCTCGCACGTACGTGGCGTCCGAGCCTCAGCGTCGTCGGCGCTGATGGCCTGCCTCCGATCGCTCGGGCCGGCAACGTCCTGCGTCCACGCACCTCGCTGAAGCTCTCGTTCCGAATTCCGCCGACCTGCGATCCGGCGACTGCGGCGGCAGCGATCAAGGAGGCGCTCGAAGCCGAACCGCCGTACGGAGCCCAGGTGTCGTTCAGCGGCGGCGAGTTCGGCCCGGGTTGGAATGCGCCGGCGACGGCGCCCTGGCTGGCGACCGCACTCGACGATGCCTCGACCCGGGCGTTCGGTGAGCCGGCGCGGACGTTCGGCGAGGGTGGATCGATCCCGTTCATGGGGATGCTCGGCGAGAGGTTTCCCGACGCCCAGTTCGTGATCACCGGCGTACTCGGCCCGGATGCCAACGCGCACGGCCCGAACGAGTACCTCCACCTGCCGACCGCCCGTCGTGTCACCATCGCCATGGCCCACCTCCTCGAGGCGCACGCCACCCGCTGACTCAGGCGGGCGTGTTCGCTTTGGTGTCGATCCAGGAGCGCACCTGTGGGAGCAGCGTGATCAGACCGACCACGCCGGCGATCGCCACCGAGACGCCGACCACCAGGAGTCGCTCGAACATCACCGCCAGCACGATCCCGCCGACGATCATCCCGATGCCGGAGGCGGCGAGCGCGGCTCGACCCTTGTTGTTGTCCGTGAGCTTGTTGGCTGCGCCGGCAGCGGTGCTCGTCGTGCGGTCGAGCATCCGCTCGGCCCAGGCGAACTCGGTGGCGAGGATCACGAGACCGAGAATGATCACCAGCACGCCGGGCCCGGGGAGGGCGAGCATCGCAACGCCCGCGAGCAGTACAGCCACTCCAGCGATGAAGACCATCAGCCGCTTGGCGTTACGCGCGATGACGCGAATCCACGCACGTGGGGAGTGCAGTTGCATGGGTGTCAGTATCGGCCGCCGACGCCCGTTGCGCCCGTCGCTCTGCAACCGGGGTCCTGCAACAGGGGTCTGACCCCTGATGCAAGGTCAGGGGAGCCAGGCGGGGCGGGCTGCTTCGTAGGTGTCGATCGCGTCGGCGTGGGTCAGCGTGATGCCGACGTCGTCGAGGCCGTTGAGGAAGCGATGCTGGGTCTGCGGGTCCATCGGGAACGGCTCGTCGATTCCGGCTGCCGGCACCTCGACCGTCAACTGTTCCATGTCGACCACGATCTGCGTGTCGGCGTCAGCTTCGATCGCCGCCCAGATCGCCTCGACCGTCGCTTCCGACACCACGACCGGCACGAGGCCGTTCTTGGTGCAGTTGTTGCGGAAGATGTCGGAGAAGCTCGGCGCGATCACGGCGTCGAAGCCGTACTGCTGGATGGCCCAGACGGCGTGCTCGCGTGACGATCCGACACCGAAGGCCGGGCCGGCCACGAGGATGTTCGCCTGGGCGTAGCGCTCGTCGTTGAGCACGAAATCGCGGTCGTCGCGCCAGGTGGAGAACAGCCCCTTCTCGAAGCCCGTGCGCTCGACGCGCTTGAGCCAGTCGGCGGGGATGATCTGGTCGGTGTCGACATCGGAGCGCTTCAACGGCACTCCGGTGCCGGTGATGACCTGCACTGCTTTCATGACGATGCTCCTTCCAGATCGGCAGGCGTACAGAACGTTCCCTTGATCGCCGTGGCGGCGGCGACTTCGGGCGAGACGAGGTGTGTGCGTCCACCGCGGCCCTGACGGCCCTCGAAGTTCCGGTTGCTCGTGCTCGCCGCCCGTTCGCCGGGGGCCAACTTGTCGGGGTTCATGGCGAGGCACATCGAACAGCCGGGCTCGCGCCAGTCGGCTCCGGCGGCGATGAACACCTGGTCGAGGCCTTCGGCAATCGCCTGTGCCTTCACGGCATGGCTCCCTGGCACCACCATGACCCGCTTCACCGTGACGGTTCGGCCCTTCATGACCGCGGCGGCGGCGCGGAGATCCTCGATGCGGCTGTTGGTGCACGACCCGATGAACACCGTGTCGACGGCGACGTCGCGCATCGGCGTGCCCGGCTCGAGGCCCATGTACTCCAGGGCCCGGGCCACGGTTTCCTTGGTGGTCGGGTTGTCGTAGTCGTCGGGGGAGGGCACGGCCGAGTCGATCGGGGCGACCTGGCCGGGGTTCGTCCCCCACGTGACGTGTGGTCGGATCGCAGCGGCGTCGAGCACGACCTCGTTGTCCCAGTCGGCGTCGTCGTCGGAATGCAGCGTCGACCAGTCGACGATCGCGGCATCCCAGTCGTCACCGCTCGGTGCGTTGGCGCGACCCTTCAGGTACTCGAACGTGGTGTCGTCGGGTGCGATCATCCCGGCCTTCGCGCCCGCCTCGATCGACATGTTGCACACCGTCATGCGGCCTTCCATCGACAGTGCCCGGATCGCCGACCCGCGGTATTCGATCACGTGACCGATGCCGCCGCCCGTGCCGATCTCGCCGAGGATCGCAAGGATCACATCCTTCGCGGTGACGCCGGGTTGCAGGTCGCCCTCGACCGTCACCGACATCCACTTCGGACGCTGTTGCGGGAGGGTCTGGGTGGCGAGCACGTGCTCGACCTCGCTCGTGCCGATGCCGAAGGCGAGCGCGCCGAACGCGCCATGGGTGGCGGTGTGCGAGTCGCCGCACACGATGGTCATGCCCGGAAGGGTGCGACCCTGCTCCGGTCCGATGACGTGCACGATGCCCTGGTTGGGATCACCCATCGGAAAGTTGGTGATGCCGAACTCGGCGGTGTTCACGCGGAGCGTGTCGATCTGCTTCGCCGAGATCGGGTCGGCAATCGGCTGGTCGATGTTCTCGGTCGGGAC
This sequence comes from Ilumatobacteraceae bacterium, assembly GCA_963743825.1. Classification (GTDB taxonomy): domain Bacteria; phylum Actinomycetota; class Acidimicrobiia; order Acidimicrobiales; family Ilumatobacteraceae; genus Sva-07. Next base: position 50,605 of record CAVURC010000002.1, read on the forward strand.
GTTGTGATCCTCGGTGGCGATCGTGAGATCGGGCCGGCGGACCGTGCGGCCGCTGAGCCTCAGCCCGTCGAACGCCTGCGGGCTGGTGACCTCGTGGACCAGGTGCAGGTCGATGTACAGCAGGTCGGGTTCATCCGGTGCGGAGTGCACCAGATGGCGTTCCCACACCTTCTCCGGCAGTGTCTTGCCCATGTCGACTGGCTCCTTGTCTCATCCCAACATATGGGATACGATTCCTGCGATATGGACATCGTAACGGGCGTCGGCGTCCTCGACAAGGCCATGTCGGTGATCGGGGCGGTGGCCGATGCGCCTCGGACCCTCGGCGAGCTGCAAACCGAGACACAACTCCCTCGAGCAACCGCTCACCGCTTGGCGACAGCGCTCGAGGCGCACGGCCTGCTGCGACGGGATGCCGACGGTCGGTTCGACCTCGGCCAGGGTCTCGTGCCGCTCGGCCGGACTGCCGCCGAACGCTTCTCGCTCGTCGACGTGGCGCGTCCGGTGCTCGAGCAACTCCGCGACGACACGGGAGAGAGCGTGCAGCTCTTCGTGCGCGAGGGCGACCAGCGTCGTTGCGTGCTGTCGCTCGAGTCGACCCACGGTCTGCGTTGGATCGTCCCGCAGGGTGCGTTGCTCCCCCTCGATGTCGGATCGGCTGGGCGTGTGCTGTCAGGCGAGGTCGGCCGCCAGGGTTGGATCGAGAGCATCGGTGAACGCGAGGCGGGCGTCGCGTCGGTCAGTGCGCCGATCGTCGCAACGGATGGCTCGGTCGTGGCGGCGCTGTCGGTGAGCGGCCCCATCGAGCGCCTCACGCGTCAGCCGGGCAAGCGCTTCGGCAAGATCGTCGTCGCCGCCGCCCAGCGTGTCCTGCCCTGACAACGCCATCCGAGTTGGAGGTTCGGGTCGGGTTCAGGCGGCCTTGGCTTCGCGCCACAGCCACCAGGCGACCGGGATCTGCAGCGGGAGCCGGATCCAGTTCTGGGGGCCGGTCGCGGTGCCGACGCTGCGGGTCATCCGCCCATCGACGGGCTTCACCTCGACCCGGTTGACCGCCATGTCGATGTTGGCCGGGAACACGATCGCCAGCAGGGCGATCAACCCGAGTGCCGCAGGGCGACGTGTACGCGGAGACAGCAGGCCGAGGCCGAGCGCGATCTCGGCGGCGCCACTGACCCGATTCGCGAGCCGAGCATCGGGGAACCAGTCCGGCACGATCGACTCGAAGAAGTCCGGGCGTACGAAGTGGGCGACGCCCGCGGACGTGAAGAGCGCGGCGGCGGCGAGGGTGGAGCGCATCGCATCAGTCAAGCGCTTCGGCTACCAGTCGTCGCAGCCGGACCACTTCCTCCTACGCTGTGCGGGTGACCGAATCGACCGTCAATGTCGAGGTACTTCCGAGCGATTGGCGTGACGAGGTGCTGGCCCTCGCCGCAGATCGCGACGCCGTCATCCTGGCTCACAACTATCAGGTACCCGAGATCCAGGACATCGCCCACTACGTCGGCGACTCACTCGGTCTGTCACGTGTGGCCGCCGATGTCGACGCATCGACGATCGTGTTCTGTGGCGTTCACTTCATGGCAGAGTCGGCGAAGATCCTCGCGTACGACAAGACCGTCCTCATCCCCGATGCGGCAGCGGGCTGCAGCCTTGCCGAGACCATCAATGCCGACATGCTCCGAGCATGGAAGGCCGAACATCCCGGGGCCGTCGTGGTCAGTTACGTGAACACCACCGCCGAGGTGAAGGCCGAGACCGACATCTGTTGTACCTCGTCGAACGCGGTCGAGGTCGTCGAGTCGATCCCACGCGATCAGGACGTGCTGTTCCTGCCCGATCAGTTCCTCGGCGCCCACGTTCAGCGCTTGACCGGGCGCGACAACATGCACATCTGGATGGGCGAGTGCCACGTACACGCCGGGATCAACGGCGCCGAACTTCGGGCGCAGGTCGAGGCCGAACCCGACGCCGAGCTGTTCGTCCACCCTGAGTGCGGGTGTGCCACGAGCGCCCTGTATCTCGTGTCGTCGGGCGTCGTGCCGGCCGAACGCGCGAAGGTGCTCTCGACGGGCGGCATGGTCGACGCCGCCCGCGCGACGACGGCAGCCAAGGTGCTCGTCGCCACCGAAACCGGCATGATCCACCAACTGCAGAAGGTGAACTCGACGACCGACTTCGTGCCGGTGAACCGCGCCGCCGTGTGCAAGTACATGAAGATGATCACGCCGGCGAAACTCCTGCGCTCGCTCCGTGAGGGCACCGACGAGGTGTTCGTCGACCGTGAGATCGCCGATCGTGCCCGCCTCTCGGTCGAGCGGATGATCGCCATCGGAACGCCGTCGGCCACGGCCGAGTGACGTGAACCTGCCGAAGCGCTTGGCGGCGCCGCCCGCGACTTGGGAACGCGATGTCGATGTCGTCGTGCTCGGCTCCGGGGCAGCAGGGCTGTCGGCTGCGCTCGCGGCCCGCCCGGTCCGCAGCGTGCTGGTGGTCACCAAGGACATCCTCTCCGCCGGCTCGACCCAGTGGGCCCAGGGGGGCCTCGCGGGTGTGCTCGACCCGAGCGACACGATCGACGACCACGTGCGTGACACGCTCGAGGCAGGTGCCGGCCTGTGCGACGAGGACGTCGTGCGGGCGCTGGTGACCGAGGCCCCGAAGTCGATTCGGTACCTCATGCGCCTCGGCGCGGCGTTCGACCCCGAACACGGCGGCACCGACATCGCGTTGACCCGCGAGGGCGGACACAGCCACAACCGCATCGTCCACGCCGGCGGCGACCGCTCGGGAGCCGAAGTGCAGCGCACGCTCGACGAGTCGGCGATCGGTGCCGGCGTCGACGTGCTCGGCCACGCGTTCGCGCTCGATCTCGTGCTCGGGACTGCGGCCGATGGCGAGCGCCAGGTCGTCGGGGTGCGCATCGGCAAGACCGACGAGCATGGCGTGCTCGTCTCCGTCGGGGTCGTCACGGCTCGCGCCATCGTGATTGCGTCCGGCGGGTACGGCCAGGTGTTCGCATCCACGTCGAATCCGCCGGCCGTCACGGGCGACGGGGTCGCGATGGCGCTCCGGGCGGGACTCCCGGTGACGGATGTCGAGTTCGTGCAGTTCCACCCGACCGTGATGTGGCGCGGGCCCGATGCGCTCGGCCAGCAAGCCCTCGTGTCGGAGGCCGTGCGCGGGGAAGGCGCGATCCTGTTCGATGGTGCGGGCGAGCGGGTGATGGTCGGTGTGCACCCGCTGGAAGACCTCGCACCGCGCGATGTGGTGGCTGCAGCCATCAGCCGGCGGATGGCCGAGGCGCCGGGCGGCATCGACGACCACGTCTATCTCGATGCGACGCACATGGGTACACGGTTCCACGAACGGTTCCCGTCGATCACCGAGGCGTGCCGTGAGATCGGGCTCGATCCTGCAGTCGATCGGATTCCCGTTGCGCCGGCGGCGCACTATGCGTGCGGCGGCATCCGCGCCGGCCTCGACGGTCGCACCTCGTTGCGGGGGTTGTACGCGGTGGGCGAGGTGTCGGCGACCGGCGTTCACGGAGCGAACCGCCTCGCGTCGAACAGCCTCACCGAGTCGGTCGTGGCCGGCACGTGGGTCGGTCGCGATCTCGCGTGGGAGCTTCCCGATCGAGTGCCGATCGACCTCGAGGTCGACGACCCGTTGGATCACCGGCTGCTCGATCCTGCCCGACTGCGCGAGGTGCGCGCCGTGATGTCGCGCCACGTGGGTGTGCTTCGCGACGAGATGTCGTTGGCGTCGGCGACGGGAGCACTGGGATCGATCGCCAGGGGGATGCGGTCGGCGAAGCGAACCGGTGATGTCGACGACCTGCCGATCGAACCGTCGCGCCGCACGTGGGAGGGCACGAACATCCTGACGGTCGCCGCTGCGGTCGTGGCTGCGGCACGTACCCGTCACGAGAGCCGTGGCTGTCACCGTCGGTCCGACTATCCCGAGCCCCGCGCGGAGTGGCTCCGCCATCTCGACGTCACGCTCGACGCATCGGGCGCGCTCGACGTGAACGATCGCGAACACCGAACGACGACCTACGATTCGGCGACGTGAACGCTGCCCTGACGTGTGAGGTGTGCGGATTCGACTCCACCCGCTGGAGCGACGACGATCTGGAACGCACGCTCGCCCACACCGACGACCTGATCGGCTACGTCCTGGCGGGGTCGCCCGATCAAGCGAATCTTGCCGCTCGGCCGCTCGACGTCGATGACGATCCCGTCGTGGCGGTCCACGCGGTGATGCATCGTCTCGCTGAACTCGCGGCGACACGGCGCTCGCTCGAGCAGTTCGAGCCGATGGTGGGTTCGGTCGCCTCGCTCCAGGCGTCGTCGGGCGGCGTGCCGAAGCTCACGGTCGCCGAGGCGGTCGTCGGTCCGGGAGGCATCGACGGCGACGGGCAGAACAACCGGCGCAACCACGGGCGTCCGTGGCAGGCACTCTGCTTGTACAGCTCGGACCTGCTGGACGCGTTGGCGACCGAAGGCCACCCGATCGTGGCCGGAGGTGCCGGTGAGAACGTGACGATCTCGGGCGTCGACTGGTCACGCATGCGCGGTGGTCTCACGATCGAGATCGGTGACGTCCGCTTGCGAACGAGCAGTCCGGCCGCGCCGTGCCACAAGATCGGCGACTGCTTCGTCGAACGCGACTGGAACCGCATCGACCATGTCGACCGCCCGGGTTGGAGCCGCTGGTACGCCTCGGTGCTCACCGGCGGCACCATCGTCACCGGCGACAAGGTCACCATCACCGCCTGACCGTTACACCTGGGGTCTGACCCCAGGTGTAACAGCGCTCGTACACTCGGCCCATGTTCGTGTTCCATCCGTTGTCGGAGGCGACTCGCCGTGACCTGATCGCCGGGGGCCTCGATCCCGACGCCGTTGCCGGCATCGTCCGCGCTGCGATCATCGAGGACCTGATGGGTGGCGTCGACGTCACCTCTGTCGCCACGATCGACCCCGATCAGCGCAGCATGGCAACGTTCGGTGCCCGCGAGCCCGGCGTGATCGCCGGACTTCCCGTCGTCGCTGCAGTGATCGAAACCGTGTGCGGCGACGATGCCAGCGAGTTCAGGCAGTTGGTGGGCGATGGCACCATCGTGCGGTCCGGTACGAAGGTCGCCGAGGTGATCGCTCCGACACGATTGCTGCTGACAGCGGAGCGCACCGCACTGAACCTGTTGTGCCATCTCTCGGGAGTGGCATCGTCGACCCGGCGATGGGCCGATGCCCTGGAGGGCACGTCAGCGGTGGTACGCGACACCCGCAAGACGACTCCGGGTCTGCGAGCGCTGGAGAAGTACGCAGTCCGCTGCGGTGGCGGTGCGAACCACCGGATGGGCCTGTCGGACATGGCGCTCGTCAAGGACAACCACATCGCTGCCGCGGGTGGCATCACCGAGGCCTATCGGCGGGTGCGTGAACTCGAAGCCACCATCGCGGTCGAGATCGAGGTCGATTCGCTCGACGGGCTGCGCGAAGCGATTGCCGCGGGAGCCGATGAGGTGTTGATCGACAACTTCACGCCCGATCAGATGCGTGAGGCCGTGGCGGTTCGCAACGAGCTGAACGCCGCCGTTCGCCTCGAGGCCAGCGGTGGACTCACGCTCGAATCGGCCCGAGCCGTGGCGGCGACGGGCGTCGACTTCATCGCCGTCGGCGAACTGACCCACTCGGCGCGGGTCCTCGACCTCGGCCTCGATCTCCAGCCCGCCTGAGTTCGTACACGATGTGTCAGACACATCGTGTACGGCTCACTCGTCGGGGGTGCCGTAGATGCCGAGGAGGTCGACGACCACGATCATGTCCGATCCGGCGGGAAGGCCGAGCTGTGGATTGCCCTCCGCACCGAACGCATCCTCCGGCGGGATGATGATCGCGCGACGACCGCCGACCTTCATGCCCGGCAGACCCTTCACGAAGCCGGGAAAGCCACTACCGACTGCGGTACCGATCTGCACCGGCTCGGCTGTCCAGCTGTTCTCCAGTTCGACGAGGTTGTCGCCACGGAACACGACGTAGTTGACGACGCCGGTCTGGCCGGGCTGCATCTCGGCGCCCTCGCCCTCACGAAGATCGACGGTGGTGGTCTCGGTGGCGCCCTCGGATGCCGGCACGCCGGCCTCGGTGGGGGCGTCGGCCGGGTCCGGCGGCTGGATGACGGCGCGGACTTCGATGAGGAACGTCAGCGCCTCGTTCTCGCCGATGATGTCGCCACGAGCCTCGGCGCCGTACGCGAGATCACTCGGGATGTCGATGCGGATCGTGGCGCCGGCCTGGGCTCCGACGAGCCCTTCGTCCCAGCCCTTGATGACGCTGCCCTGGCCGAGCACGACCGGGAACGGCTCGAAGCGGTCGTAGCTGTTGTCGAACTCGACGCCGTCGCTGCTGCGAACGCCGACGTAGTCGACGACCACGGTGTCGCCGGTCTGCGCCTCGGGGCCGCTGCCCTCTTCGATCACCGTGACTGTCAGTTCCGTCGGGATCTCGTCGGGGATCTCGACCTCGGGCTTGTCGGGATTGGTCGCCGGCGTGGCGGGCTCGCTCGACTCGGTGGTCGACTCGGTCGTGTCGACGACGGACCCATCGGTGGTCGAATCGTCGTCACTTCCGCACGCAGCGAACAGCAGGGTGGCAGTGAGCAGTACGGGGAGGGTCCGGCGCATCGCACCGACGCTACTTGCGAACCCGGTCACCCCCACGTCGGCCCCCCAACCCTTACCCAACTCCTGTTCAACTCCGAAAAATGCGCTGGAATGTGCGCCCAGTGCACATTTCAGCGCACATTTCGGGTTGTTGGGGTGGTCAGGGGTGGGGGTGGGCGGCGAGCCAGGTGGATTCGGCGCGCCCGAGGGCGGTGGAGGGTTCGGAGTCGACGAACGGCCACAGCTCGGCAGCGATGCGCCGATAGTTGCCCGTCGCGCCGAGTTCGCCGAGTAATGCGTACAACCCGAGGTTGATCCGCTGGATGAAGACGAACGCCCGCGGGACGGTCGCGTACTGGCTGATGGGGCTCGTGCGGTCGAACGTGTGCCGGACGATCGAGTTCGCGTACTCGCGTGTCCAGGTCATGTCGGCGTCGGTTCGCACGGTGTCGTAGAAGTGCGAGAAGTATTCGCCGACCGCCTCGGTCGACACCGGCGCGCCGGGCTGCAGCATCCCGGCACCTTCGAGGATCGAACGGAACTCGACGTGGTCGTGATCGACGGCCGCCGCCTTCACCATCGACCCGAACGTCGACATTTCGTCCGTTGTGAAGTGCTTGACGAGACCGAAATCGAGAAACGTGATCGTGCCGTCGTCGTGGAACAGATAGTTGCCCGGATGAGGATCACCGTTGAACGCGCCCATCCGATACAGGCTGCGGAACACGAACCGGAAGATGACCTCGCCGGCACGGTCGCGAACGGCCTGGTCGCGCTGCATCAGCTCCGCCCAGGTGAACCCCTCGACCAGTTCGGTGGTCAGTACGCAGCGCGTCGAGAGTTCGGGGACCACCTCGGGAATCTTGATGAACGGATGGTCGCGGTAGTACTCCGCGAAGAGCTGCTGGTTCCGTGCCTCGAGTTCGTAGTCGGTCTCCTCGGCGATGCGCAGCTTGATCTCGTCGACCATCTCTGCCGGGTCGAGGCCACCGAACCCCTGGCGGAGCACGGCGCCGAGCAGGTCTGCATTGCGGAGGTCGGAAACGATTGCCTCGGCAACACCGGGGTACTGGACCTTGACGGCGACGGCGCGCTCAACGCCAGCGGCGTCACGGATCAACGCTCGATGCACCTGGCCGATCGACGCCGCCGCGATCGGATCGGGATCGAACTCGACGAACAGCTCGTCGAGTGGGCGGCCGAGCTCACGCTCGATCGTCGCGATCGACAGCTCGATCGACATCGGCGGCGCGTTCGACTGCAACTGCGACAGTGCGAGGCGGAGTGGCTCGGGCAGTCCGTCGTCGAGGTAGCTGGCCATCTGGCCGAGCTTCATCAACGCCCCCTTCATCTGGCCGAGTTCGTCGGCGACGTGCTGTGCCGAACGCAACTCCCGGTGGCGGTCCAACTCCTCGCGACGCTCGGCGGACGCGAACGTCTTGCGCGCCGCGGTGGTGGCATACGTGGTGCCGACCCTGGCTCCCATTCGCGCGAGGCGGGTGTTGCGCCCGAGGCGCGTTCGGTGAACGGCGTGACCGGCACTGCTCCCGCGTCGCCCAGCGACAGCGATCAAAGCACCGACCGAACCCGCGATGGCGACGGCCAGGATCCACCGGCGACGTGCCGTGTCGATCACGAGCGCCTCACGACCGATTCGATCGCCCGGATCACCGACGGCACGAATCGATCGGCGTTGGCGACTGCCGCATCGTGCATGCCGTCGACGCGGAACGCCTCGGTGTCCGGGATCAGTTCGAACAACTTCACCTGGCGTCGCAGCGGGACCACCTGGTCGCGCATCGTCAGCACGTTCGACACGGGCACGTCGATTTCGGCCAGCCAGTCGGTCGACGAGAAGTTGCCCGTGGCGCTCCCGGCCTCGAGCACCATCCGCCAGTCGTGGGTGGCCGCCTGCTGGATCGCCCACGGCTCCCACTGCATCGTCTTGCGCTGGAGGTAGAGCTGTTCGGTCAACCAGACCTTGGCGCTCTCGGGAGCGAGGCGGGCCATCGTTGCGAGCCCGGTCAGCCCGAGCAGCATCCTGCGCTCGTTGCGGCGCGCTGCGAAGTATGGAGCGGTCGCGCACAGCACGAGTCCCGTGACCCGCTCGCGATGTCGCTTCCACACGAGTTGGGCGATCGGGCCGCCCATCGAGTAGCCGACGGGAATGAACGTGTCGACACCCAACGCTGCAGTCACGTCGGCGACGTCGTCGGCGCAGTCCTCCAATCGGAACGGCTGTTTGGTGCGCACACCGGTGCCGTGCCCGCGATGGTCGAACGCGATCACGCGGAAGTGTTCGCCGAGCGTCTCGTAGCACTTGAACCAGTTGAGGTCGGCCGTCGCTGTCCATCCGTGCAGGAGGGCGATGACAGGGGCTCCCGGCTGCCCGCCGAAGTCACGCACGATGATCGTGCCGCGGTCGCCGAGGTCGACGAATCGGCCCGGGGGAAGTTTGGGTGTCAGGATGTCCTGACTCACTACCGCGACCTCAGGCTTGCTCGACACGCAGCACCGTCACGGTGAGCGCACCGTTGGGTGCTTCGTAGGTGATGATCGCACCAGCCTCGGCACCGTCGAGGACCTTGCCGAGTGGCGACGTGCGGCTGATCACGTCGGCGCCGTCGACCTGTTCTTCCATGTTGCCGATGAGATATCTCTCGGCGTCGTCCTCGGAGTCGCCCTCGTACACCACGGTGTAGATCTTCGAGCCCTCGACGATCTGAGCGTTCTCCAACAGATGCTCCAGCTGACGGATGCGGCCCTCCATGTGGCCCTGCTCGTCCTTGGCCGCGTGATATCCGGCGTTCTCCTTGAGGTCGCCTTCCTCGCGGGCACGCTCGATCTTGTTGGCGACCTCGATCCGGCCACGCGTGGTCAGATCGTCGAACTCGGCCTTCAGGCGTTCGTACGCGGCGGGTGACAACTGGACTTCGGCCATGCGGTTCGCAGGATACCCGCAGGCTCGTGCGCCTCGCCTGACTCGCCCTGTGATCCAAACACGTCGCCGCCGTAGGCTCGCCGCCCATGACGCACAACATCGCAGTGATCGGCGGCGACGGCATCGGCCCCGAAGTGACCGCCGAGGCCATCAAGGTGGTTCGAGCAGCAGGAGTCGACATCGCCACGACCGACTTCGATCTCGGCGGGTCGCGGTACCTGCGCGACGGCGAGATCCTCTCCGACGAGGTGCTCGACGAGCTCCGGAGGTTCGACTGCATCCTGCTGGGCGCTGTCGGAACGCCGGAGGTTCCTCCGGGCGTGATCGAGCGTGGCCTGCTCCTGAAGATGCGCTTCGAGCTCGACCTCTACATCAACCAACGGCCATTCGTCGGTACTGCGCCGGGCAGCGACACGCCCCACGACTTCGTGGTGATCCGTGAGAACACCGAGGGCCCGTACGTCGGTGAAGGTGGGGTGTTGCGTCGGGGCACTCCGCTCGAAGTGGCGACTCAGGGATCCGTCAACACCCGCCATGGCGTCGAGCGGTGCGTTCGCTACGCGTTCGAATTGGCGGCGAGCCGTCCGCGCAAGCACCTCACCCTCGTGCACAAGACCAACGTCCTGACCTTCTCGGGCGATCTGTGGGAGCGCACGTTCAACGAGGTCGCTGCCGAGTACGCCGACGTCACCACTGCCTACAACCACGTCGATGCGGCATGCATCTACTTCGTGCAGGATCCGCACCGTTACGACGTGGTCGTCACCGACAACCTGTTCGGCGACATCCTCACCGACCTCGGCGGAGCCGTGTCGGGCGGCATCGGCCTCGCGTCGTCGGCCAACCTCAACCCGGCTCGAACCGGCCCGTCGATGTTCGAGCCGGTTCACGGCTCGGCGCCCGACATCGTCGGCACCGCAACGGCCAACCCCACTGCCGCCATCCTCAGCGCGGCGCTGATGCTCGACTTCCTCGGCGAGGGTGTCGCGGCCGACCGGATCCGTGCCGCGTGCGCTGATCCTGTCACCGGCAGCACCACCGACGTCGGTGACTCCATCGCCGCCCGCGTGGGAAACTGACGACATGCCCATCACACCGACCCCGAAGATCTGGATGAACGGCGAACTCGTCGACTGGGACAAGGCCCAGGTCCACGTGCTCACCCACACGCTGCACTACGGCACCGGCGTGTTCGAGGGCATCCGGGCCTACGAGACCGACGAGGGTCCGGCCGTGTTCCGTCTGACCGAGCACATCGAGCGCCTGTTCAGCTCGGCGCAGATCATGGGCATGGAGATTCCGTACACCGTCGACGAGCTGATCGCAGCCACCAAGCAGACGGTCGCGTCGACCGGACTCGACTCCTGTTACGTCCGCCCCATCGCCTACTACGGCTACGGCGAGATGGGCCTCAACACGTTGCCGTGCTCGGTCGACGTGTCGATCGCATGTTGGCCGTGGGGTGCCTACCTCGGCGACGATGCCGTCGAGAAGGGTGTGCGGATGAAGATCTCGTCGTGGACCCGCCACGACCACAACACGATGCCGCCGGCATCGAAGACGACCGGCAACTACGTCAACTCGTCGCTCGCGAAGGTCGAGGCGTTGAAGGCCGGGTACGACGAGGCGATCATGCTCGCACCGAATGGCCTCATCGCCGAGTGCACCGGCGAGAACATCTTCGTCGCCCGCCACGGCAAGCTGCTCACGCCGCCGCTGTCGGCCGGCGCGCTCGAGGGAATCACCCAGAACTCGGTGTCGACGATCGCCGCCGACCTCGGGTTCGAAGTGGTCGTCGACAACATCGCTCGCAGCGATCTGTACATCGCGGAGGAAGCATTCGTGTGCGGCACGGCCGCCGAGGTCAGCTCGATCAACTCGGTCGACGATCGGATGATCCCGTGCCCCGGCCCGATGACGTCTGCCATCGCCGAGGTCTACCACCAGGCCATTCGCGGCCAGGATCCTCGCTACAAGGACTGGTGCGAACTCGTCCACTGACCTTCAACGCACTCCGGCCAGAACCCGAAAAATGCGGTGAGATGTGCACTGAGTGCACATTCCGGCGCACATTTCGGGTTCTGGAGTCGGGTACGGTCGGGCGATGAACGTGGGCATGTGCTTCGATCGGAGCCTTCCGGCACCGTTCGTCGTGGAAGTGGCCGAGGCGCTCGACGCCGCGCACGTCGATCAGCTCTGGGTGATCGAGGACTGCTTCTACACCGCTGCTGTCAGCCTGGCGGCGACTGCGTTGGCGCGTACCGAGTTGCTCACGGTCGGGATCGGCATCCTGCCGGCGGTCGCACGAAACCCGGCGGTCACGGCGATGGAGTTGGCGACGCTTGCCAACCTGGCACCCGGGCGTCTGATCGCGGGGATCGGTCACGGCGTGCAGGAGTGGATGGAGCAGATGGGCAGCCGCTCGTCGTCGCCGCTCACGACGCTCGACGAGGCGATCACGATCGTGCGTCGGCTGCTGCACGGCGAGACGGTGACGTTCGAGGGAACTGAGTACACGATGCGTGACGTGGCGCTTCACGCCCCGCCGGAGTCGGTTCCACCGGTGCTCGCCGGTGTTCGCGGCCCGAAGTCGTTGGCACTGGCCGGTCGGGTCGCCGATGGCGTCGTGCTCGCCGAAGGCGCAGGGCCGACCTACGTTGCGCAGTCGATCGTGCGGGCGGGAAGTCCCGATCCGTTCCGAGTGTCGGTGTTCACGGCGCTGGCAATTGGTGACGACGCCAAGGAGATGCGCCGGATCATGGCGCCGTTCGTCGCCGGGATCATCGACGGTGCCAACCCGGCACCGAACGCCCACCCGCACATCGACGAGATCCGGGAACGACACGACGCTCGAGGTGTCGAGGGGATCGCCGACATGCCGGCCGAATGGTGGATCGAGTTCGGGGCGATCGGCACCCTCGACGACGCCGTTCGTCACGCAGAGGCACTCGCCGACGCAGGCGCCGATGACGTGGCGTTCTTCCCCGGCCCCACGGTCGAGCTCGCCCGCGACGACCTCGACCATGTCGTCCGCCTCGCCGCTGCCCTCCACTGACAGGTTCGCGACGACCAAAACCACCGAAATGTGCGGGGATATGTGCATCTGGTGCACGATCCAGCGCATTTTTCGGGTTGGGGGGGTCGAGGTTGGGGTGGGGAAAAACGAAAGCGCCCCGTCGGGCGACCGGCTTTCGCCGGCGCACCCTTCGGGGCTGCTCGTGGACAGGTCCACCACTGGTCGAACGTCGGGCGTTAGCCTTCGACTCGACCTGTTCACATCGCCCGTCTCGCCTTTCGGCGTGGCGGGCGATGCCGCGTTTCGGACTCGACACCGGTTTCCCGGCCTCGAACCCGCTGGCACCGCTCACGCTGACCCGGTTGCCCGTGCCCTCGGTCCTGGCGCCAATCGGAACCGACCTCGCTGAGCCCAGTTGGGGTGGCCCCAGTTCCTTCGGCTCCTCAACCACAGCTCCGTTGCCCACCGGCTGTCCGAAGACGCCCTGTGAACCCGATCGCCTCGCCGCAACGTTCGCCGGCCACGAGTTGCCTCGCAACCTCCGAACGCTCCAGCAGGTCCCCGTCTCCGCTGACCACCCGAGGGTGATCGTCGGCCCGGTCTGACCCGACTCCCGCTCCGGTCACCCGTCGCAGTCGCCGACTCGTCGTTGCCGCCGCGCTCCCGAAGGAGTCCGACGGCCCGGTCCGAGGTGGCCGTGAACACTGTCCGTGCCCCGAGTCCGCTTTCGCCTCGAGAGCAGTGCTGGCTGGGCCGAAGCCCCCTCCTCACCGCTCCGGTCGGCGTGCGCTCTTCGGAACGAGCATCAGTAAATACGTCACAAAACCCCTGGTCAAGGGGTATTTCGAAAAACACAGGGTTATCCCCGGAACTTTCTCGTTACCCCCAGGATTCCTTCCGTCGTCCACCTGTTGCCCACCGTTCATGCACAGTGACGTACACAGGTCCGCGGACTTTTCGCCGGGCACGGTTGAATCCTCGACCCGATGCGGCTTCAATGGTCTGCGATGTCGATCCAATCCAGCGCCGCCATCATCATCATTCTGTAGAACACGTGGACCCCCACGTGTTCGTCGAGCCGCCCATCGGGCGGCTCTTTCAGTTCTCGGGAGCATTTTCATGCCAACCAGCAGCCCACGACACGTCGAGGTCTTCGACACCACACTGCGCGACGGCCTCCAGGTGGAGGGTGTCTCGGCAACGGTCGACGACAAGCTGCGCATCGCCGAGCAACTCGATCTGCTCGGCGTGCACTTCATCGAGGGCGGCTGGCCCGGCGCCAACCCCAAGGACATCGAGTTCTTCGCCCGTGCCCAGAACGAACTGCACCTGACCACGTCGACGCTGGTGGCGTTCGGCTCGACGCGCCGTCCTCGCGGCAAGGTCGACGACGACGCCACGTTGCGCAACCTGATCGAGGCGAACACCGCCGCCGTGTGCATCGTGGCCAAGAGCTCCGAATATCAGGTCGTCGAGACGCTCCAGACGACGCTCGACGAGGGCGCCGCGATGATCGCCGACTCGGTGAAGTACCTCCACGGCGAAGGCCGGATGGTGCTCGTCGACCTCGAGCACTTCTTCGACGGGTACAAGGACAATCCCGAGTTCTCGCTGCGTGCGCTCGAAGCTGCAGTCGTGAACGGCGCGTCGCATCTGGTGCTGTGCGACACCAATGGCGGCACGCTGCCGAGCGAGATCGGTCGAATCGTCGCCGATGTCAAGGCTCATGTCGGCAACGACGCGATCATCGGTATCCACTGTCACGACGACACCGGTTGCGCCGTGGCCAACTCGATGGCGGCGGTCGAGGCAGGTGCCGGCCATGTTCAGGGAACACTCAATGGCCTCGGCGAGCGAACCGGCAACACCAACCTCACGACGGTCATCCCGAACCTGCAACTCAAGCTCGGCTACCAGTGTCTGCCGGAGGGTCGCATCGAGCGGCTGACCGCCGGTGAGCCATCACGTCGCAGAGACCCTCAACCGGGCAGTGAACCCGCAGGCTCCGTACGTCGGGTCGTCGGCGTTCGCGCACAAGGCCGGCCTCCATGTGTCGGCGATCGTGCGCGCGAAGGACGCGTACGAACACGTGAACCCCGAACTCGTCGGCAACGGCACTCGGTTCGTGGTGTCGGAGATGGCGGGGCGCGCCACGATCCAGATGAAGGCCGACGAGATCGGCATCGAACTCGACGGCGCACAGATCAACGAGGTCGTCGACGACCTGAAGCGGCTCGAACACGAGGGCTACCACTTCGAAGCAGCGGATGCGTCGCTCGAACTGCTGATGCGTCGAGCGGCCGGCCAGGTCCCCGAGTTCTTCCGCGTGGAGTCGATGCGCGTGATCACCGACGAACTCCGGGGCGGGGAATTCACCACGGAGGCCACCGTCAAGGTCTGGGTCGGCAGCGGGGACGACGCCGAGCGACGAGTGTGGGTTGCGGAGGGCAACGGCCCGGTGAACGCCATCGACACGGCACTGCGCAAGGCCGTCGGGACCGTGCTGCCCGAACTCGCCGACATCCACCTCACCGACTACAAGGTCCGGATTCTCGACGGTGCCAGCGCAACGGGGTCGACCACTCGCGTGTTGTTGTCGGCCACCGACGGCACCCGCGACTGGACCACGATCGGCGTCAGCCCGAACATCATCGAGGCGTCGTGGCGTGCGCTCGAGGACAGCCTCGTGTACGGCCTGCTGCACCGGTCGCTTCGCGGACTGAACCGGACGGACCCGGATGGTCTCCTGCTAGAAAGACACTGATGGCCGTCCCCAGATTCAGCCCGGTTCCACCGACCGATCGCCCCCGCTACTACGAGTCGCCCGACCATGTGCCCGAATCGTGGACGCCCGACCGACCCGGCGAGATCGACGGATTCCAGCCGGCGGGCCCGCAGCTCGGCGCACAAGGACCCGACCAGGGCTTTGCGCTGCGCATCGCCGGCCAACTCCGTCCGAAACTGCAGTTGCAGCACGGTGAGAACGTCGACGACGTCATCCACGGGTGCCTCGGTGTTGCCCTGCGCCGGGCATCGATCTTCTCGCGCGCGCCGGTCGTCCACGACCTCACCATCGCGTTCACGATCTGGGGGTTCTACGACGCCGCGCCACCGGCCGAACTCGTCGAACTCCGCAGGCCCCTCTTCGAGGGTCTGCGCCTGGTGGCCCACCACTACACCGAGGGTCGCGTCGTCGCCGACATGCCATCGGAGTCGACGCTGCGGATGACACCGGCCCAGGTCGCCGGCGCGTATCCCGCCGACTGGCGCGCACTCGTGGGCGCCTGAACGGCCAGACCGTGACGGCGCGTCGCACGCTCGTGACGAGCGACATCGACCTGCGCGCCACGATGAAACCCATCGGGACGTACCCGCGTGACCCGACCACTCGGTGGACGGCCAACAGCTTCACCAAGGCGGTGCTCACGCCCGCCGGTTCGGGCACGATGCAGCTGACCTGGGATCGCTGCGGCCACACGACCGCCGAGGCCTGGGGGAGCGGCGCCGACTGGCTGCTCGATCGGGCGCCCCACTGGGTGGGGCTGCACGACGACATCGGTGGCTTCGACCCGACACACAACGCACGGATCGCCGAGTGGTGGCGGCGCCATCCGGGCCTGCGCCTCGCGGCGGCCGGCGTGATCTGGCAGGAGCTGCTGTTGGTGCTGCTCGGCCAACGAGTGACCACCGAGGAGGCCGTGAAGAGCTGGGTCCGCATCGTGTACGAATGGGGTGAGCCGGCCCCGGGACCGTGCGATCTCCGATTGCCGCCGACGCCCGAGGTCGTCGCGTCGAAGTCGTACGTCGACCTGCACCGATTCAACGTCGAACGCCGACGTGCTGATGCCATCCTGCTCGCCGCCAGGAGAGCCAACCGATTGGAGGAGGCAGCGGCGATGAACACGCCTGACGCGCTGACACGACTCACCGCGCTGCCCGGGATGGGCGCATGGACGGCGACATCCGTGATCACCGCGAGCCACGGCGACCCCGACACGATCGTGCTGCGCGACTTCGGCCTGCCGACGATGGTCAACTATGCGTTCACGGGTGACGCCGCACGTGTCCCACCGGACGAGGGCGGCGACGACCTGATGGGCCGACATCTCGCACCGTGGGCGGGCCATCGGCAGCGGATCATCCGGCTGCTGTTCACCGTCGGCGTCGCTGTCCCGCGGCGCGGTCCGCGGGCGTTCAATCCCGACATCCGGAGACTGTGACAGGGGGTCTCGCCGGCCGCGCCTGAGTACGTACACGATGTGTCTGACACATCGTGTACGTCAGACGAACCGTGAAACACTGTGTGGATGCGCCGATCGGTCGCACTCCTCATCGTTGTTGTGGTGCTGCTCGGCGCCGGACTGCGGGAGGCTTCCCGGTCTCCGGGTGCCGACGCGGCCGGGACCTACGTGGCGGGGACGGTCTGCCTCCAACAGGTGACGCCCGATCAGCTCGGCCAACTCTTCGTGACCGAACCCGGCGGGGTCGTCGGCGCCGACTACCAACGCGCGACGCCCCTGTCGAATGGGTCGGTGCTGTGGACGTTCCAGGACGCCGAGGTCCGCCGGCCGAACGGCTCGACGACGCTGGTGCACAACATCGGCATGATCCAACGAGGCAACTGCTTCACCGTGTTGATGACCGGGTCGGCGGCCGACCCGCAGCCGTGGCTGTTCGCCTCGAACACGACGAAGTTCGCTCACTGGTACTGGCCGCTCGGAGCCGAGATGGGCACCGACGGTCGGGTGTACGTGTTCATGGCGGAGATGGTCGAGCGTGGCCCGGGGTACCTGTCGCGGGTCGAGCCGATCTCGACGGTGGTGGCCGGCGTCGACATCGACAGCCTCGAGGTCGAGGTGTACGGCGCGCCGGCGAACGCGAGTGCAGCGCTGTACGGCTGGTCGATCGAATCGGACGGCACGTGGACCTACCTGTATGCGCAATGTCATCGTCAGTTCGGCTACGACCCGTACATCTACGTCTACGCGCACGATCAGCAGTGCTCGAGCATCGTGACCGTCGCGCGAGTTCCACGCGGACAACTCCTCGCGGCCCCGACGTATTGGTCCGGCTCGGGCTGGCGGCCGGATCCGGCGTCGGCGGTCCCGGTGATGCAGACGGCGGGACGCATGGTGAACGCCACTCAGATCGTGCGGTCGAACAGCAGTTGGATGGCCATCACCAAGGTCGGTGACTGGTGGGGCGACCGGATTCTCGTCGAACGTGCGAGTCGGGCCATCGGGCCGTTCACCATCGTCGCCGACATTGCGGCCATCCCGAAGTGCGCCGTCGACTGCAACACCTACTTCGCCAGCTGGATCCCGTCGCCTGATCCGACGCGTCTCATCTTCGGGCTGTCGCACAACCGGTGGGACGGCATCGCCACCGAGGTGTACCGCCCGACGTTCGCATCCGTCGCGGCGCCGGTGCACACGATGTCGACCGCCGATCGCTGCTCGCTCACGTACTGCGGCTGACCGCGACGCCGAGGTGACCACGCCTCGAGCATCGCGTGAGCAGTAACGTCGATCATCGATGTCCAGCTCGGGAAAACTCGATCGCGCAACCTACGAGAGTGAACTGGAGCGGCTCCAACTCGAACTCGTTCAGATGCTCGAGTGGATTCGACACAGTGGTCAGCGCCTCGTCGTGATCTTCGAAGGCCGCGATGCCGCCGGCAAGGGGAGCACCATCAGCCGGCTCACCGGCCCCTTGAATCCCCGTTCGTGTCGAGTCGTCGCGCTGCCCAAGCCGAGCGAGCGTGAGAGCACGCAGTGGTACTTCCAGCGGTACGTCGCCCACCTGCCGTCGGCAGGCGAGATGGTCGTGTTCGACCGTTCCTGGTACAACCGCGCCGGAGTGGAGCACGTGTTGGGCTTCTGCAGCGATGCGGAATACTGGGAGTTCATCCGATCGGTTCCGGAGTTCGAACGGATGCTCGTGCGGTCCGGTATCCAGATCGTCAAGTACTGGTTCTCGGTGTCGAACGAGGTGCAGACGAAGCGATTCGAGGAGCGGCTCACCGATCCGGCCAAACGATGGAAGTTCTCCGACATCGACGCCCGATCGCAGGCCAAGTGGAACGAGTACTCGCGCGCGAAGGACATCATGGTCGAGCACACCTCGATTCCCGAGGCGCTGTGGTGGGAGGTCGATGGCGACGACAAGCGTCGTGCCCGACTGAACACGATCTGTCATCTGTTGTCGTTGGTGCCCCACGAGAAGGTGTCGTACCCGAAGGTGAAGTTGCCCGACGTGCGCCCTGACGAGGGATACGAACGGCCACCGCTCGATCAGCTCAATTCGGTCCCTCAGGTCTACTGATGCCGGTTGCGCCGGTGCAGTTCGATCCCGCTCGACATCCACATCGTCGATTGAATCCGCTGACCGGCGAGTGGGTCGTCGTCTCACCGCAACGAACGCAGCGTCCGTGGAACGGCCAGACCAAGGCCGCCACCGCTCCGGCTCCCACGTTCGACGCGGGGTGTTACCTGTGTCCGGGGAATGAGCGTGCCGGTGGCGTGCACAATCCGCTGTACGAGTCGACGTTCGTGTTCGAGAACGACTTCGCAGCGCTCGAACCCGACGCCCCGACCCCGGCGACGTCGCCCGACGAGTTGTTCCAGGTCGATACCGGCGCGGGCGAGTGTCGGGTGATCTGCTTCTCACCTCGACACGACCTGACGTTGGCCGACATGGATCACGCCGATGTCGTGCGGGTCATCGAACTCTGGCGATCACAACTCGTCGAGTTGGAGGCGACCCATCGGTGGGTGCAGATCTTCGAGACCAGGGGCGCGATCTCCGGCGCGTCGAATGCTCATCCGCACGGACAGATCTGGGCATCGGACTTCCTGCCGGACGAAGCCGAGCGGGAGCTCGCATCACAGCGTCGATACCACGCTGCTCACGGCCGCCGGATGTTGATGGACTACATGGAGCACGAGTTGGAGGTCGGCGAGCGAGTCGTCGCGACCAACGAATCATGGGTCGTCGTCGTGCCGTACTGGGCCTATTGGCCGTACGAGACCATGGTGCTGCCGCGGCGACCGGTCGGGTCGCTGACCGATCTCGGCGCTGACGAGTGCGAATCGCTCGCTCGCATCTTGCAGTCGATGCTGCGCGCCTTCGACGCGTTGTTCGCCACGCCGTTCCCGTACTGCTCGGGTTGGCACGGCGCGCCGCGCAGTGATGCCCTCGATACCAGCTCTGACGCGTGGCAGCTCCACGCGCACTACTACCCGCCGCTGCTGCGGTCGGCCGATGTGGCGAAGATTCCCGCAAGCTACGAACTGCTCGCGAATCGCCAACGTGACCTCACCCCCGAATTTGCCGCTGCCAACCTGCGGGCAGTTCTCTCGTGAACATTCCAGTCGGATGGAATGTTCGCTAGCATGACCGCATGCGCATCGGGACGCTCGCCGAACAGGCCGGGGTGACCACCAAGACGATTCGGTACTACGAGTCGATCCATCTGCTGGCCGAGCCGTTGCGGACGCCGTCGGGATACCGCGAGTACGGCGACGATGCCGTCGAGCGTCTCCGGTTCATCCGTGATGCGCAGTCGTCGGGCCTGTCGCTGGCCGAGATCCAGTCGGTGCTCGAACTGAAGGATGCAGGAGCGCGGAGTTGTGGCCACACGATGGCGTTGCTCGATCGACATCTCGCCGAGATCGAAGAGCAGATCGCGAGGCTCGAGGTGGCGCGCGCCGAGCTGCTCGACCTCGCGGGCCGAGCGCGCGAACTCGACCCTTCGTCGTGTACCGATCCCCATCGCTGTCAAGTGATTGCGGGCGCGCCCGAATGATGCATCCGACGATGAGATCACCCCTTGACCTTCCAGTCGAATGGAAGGTTTACGATGGTCGTCATGGGTGACGCACCGACACGCTCCGACATCGCCGTCGAAGGGATGACCTGCGCCGCGTGCGCGAATCGCATCCAGCGCACGTTGACCAAGCTCGACGGTGTCAGTGACGCCCGGGTCAACTTCGCAAACGGCCGCGCCACCGTGATGCACGACGCCACGGTCGAAGACGAACAACTTCGCGCGGCCATCGAACGTCTCGGCTACGAGGCACCGGTGACGGCCGATCATGACGAGGCCGAACAACGCCGCGAGGCCGATCTTCGGCGCCGATGGATCGTCGCGATCGTCCTCGGCGTTCCGGTCGTCGCCATCTCGATGGTGCCCCCGCTGATGTTCGACGGTTGGGAATGGGTCGCCGCGATCCTCGCAACGCCCGTCGTGTTCTGGTGCGGGTGGGGATTCCATCGTGCCGCGTGGATGAACCTGCGCCATGGCACCACCACGATGGACACGCTCGTCTCGATGGGAACGTTGTCGGCTTGGACGTGGTCGACGGTGGTGTTGATCGGCGAGATCGGCGACGAATCGACAGCCGCCCATTCGATGCAGGGGATGAGCAGCGACGGTGGAAACGTCTACTACGAAACGGCAACCGTCATCATCGCGCTGATCCTCATCGGCAAATGGCTGGAGATCAGGGCCAAGCGGCGCTCGGGTGATGCGCTGCGAGCGCTGGCCGATCTGGGTGTGCGCAGTGCTCGCCTCGTCGACGGGACCGAAGTGTCGATCGAATCGTTGACGCCAGGCATGCAGTTCGTCGTTCGTCCGGGGGAGAAGATCGCGACGGACGGGGTGGTCGTCGAAGGGCACTCGGCCGTCGATGCGTCGATGGTGACCGGCGAGCCCGTGCCCGTCGAGGTCGGGCCCGGCGACGAGGTGATCGGTTCGACCGTCAATGCAAACGGGTCGCTCGTCGTGGAGGCGACTCGGGTCGGCTCCGACACCGCGCTGGCTCAGATCGTGCGCCTCGTCGACGAGGCGCAGGGGAGCCGAGCCGAGGTCCAGCGCCTCGCCGACCGGGTGTCCGCGGTGTTCGTGCCGGTGGCAATCGGTATCGCGCTCGTGACCTTGGTGGCCTGGTTCGCGGTCACCGGCGACGTGAACGAGGCGTTCACTGCGGCGGTTGCGGTGCTGATCGTGGCGTGCCCGTGTGCCCTCGGTCTCGCCACGCCGCTCGCCATCATGGTGGGCACGGGACGCGCGGCCCAGCTCGGCGTGATCATCAAGGGTGGCGAAGTCCTCGAGGACACGCGCCGCATCGACACGATCGTGCTCGACAAGACGGGCACGGTCACCGAGGGACGCATGTCGCTCGTCGAGGTGCTGGCGCCAGGTGGAGACAGCGATCACCTCCTCGATCTCGCGGCCGCGGTCGAGGCAAGGTCGGAGCACCCCATTGCGCAGGCCATCGCGTCGGCCGGTCGGACCGACGGCCGGACCGTCGACACCTTCGTCAACCGACCGGGCATCGGTGTGACGGCCAACGTCGACGGTGAGGAGGTCCGCGTCGGTCGCCGCCAGCTGTTCGACACCGTTCCGACTGCGGTTGCCCAGGCGGCCTCCTCCGCCGAGGCACTGGGGCGCACCGCGGTCCTCGCCGGGCGAGGAGCGACTGCCGAGGCGGTGCTGGTGGTTGCCGACACGGTCAAGGCCACGTCGGCCGAGGCCATCGCCGCGTTCCACGACCTCGGACTCACCGTCACGTTGCTCACCGGCGACAACGCCAAGACCGCACGATCGGTCGGCCGGGCTGTCAACGTCGACCACGTCATCGCCGACGTCCTCCCCGAGGCCAAGGCCGCCGAGATCTCGCGGCTGCAGGCCGAAGGGCACCGCGTGGCCATGGTCGGCGATGGGATCAACGACGCACCGGCACTCGCCCAGGCCGATCTCGGTATCGCCCTCGGCACGGGGACCGACGTGGCCATCGAGGCATCCGATCTGACGATCGTGTCGGGCGACCTGCGGGCCGCTGCCGACGCTGTGGCGTTGTCACGCCGGACGCTGTCGACGATCAAGGGCAACTTGTTCTGGGCATTCGCCTACAACTCGGCCGCCATTCCTCTTGCCGCGTTCGGTTTCCTCAACCCGATGGTCGCCGCCGCGGCAATGGGCATGTCGTCGCTGTTCGTCGTCACCAACAGCTTGCGACTGCGTCGTTTCGACGGTTACCGAGCACAGGACCGCACCGCGGTCCCGACGTCCGCCATCCCGCCCCGTACCCCGATCCAGGAGACCGTTGCATGACCGACAACACCACCACCCGTACCTACGCTGTTCCCGGCGTCAGCTGTGGCCACTGCAAGCAGTCCATCGAATCCGAGGTGTCGACCGTTGACGGCGTCGTGGCCGTGGAGGTCGACGTGGAGGCGAAACTCGTCACCGTCTCGGGCGGCGACGACGCAGCGATCCGCCAGGCGATCGACGACGCCGGCTACGACATCGCCTGACTGTCCCCGCCGCGGGTCGTTCGGGGTCGGTCCGGAAAGACCGGATGGGGGTGAGGGTGGGGCAGAATGGTGGCATGCAGACACAGGTGTTGATCGGTGGCGAATGGCGTGACGGATCCGGTTCCGAGCGTTTCGATGTCGAGAATCCGGCGACCGAGGAGATCATCGCCTCCGTCGCCGCCGGCACCACCGTCGATGCGACGCTCGCCTGCGAGGCCGCGGCGAACGCCCAGGGCGCCTGGGCGGCAACGGCACCCCGCGAACGGGGTGAGATCCTGCGACGGACGTGGCAGCTGATGATCGACCACACCGACGAGCTGGCGCGCCTGATCACACTGGAGCACGGCAAGCCGCTCGCCGACGCACGGGGCGAGGTCGCCTATGCGGCCGAGTTCTTCCGCTGGAACTCCGAGGAAGCGGTCCGGATCCACGGCTCGCTCGGCACGGCGCCCGGCGGTGCCAATCGGATCGTCGTGCATCATCCGCCGGTCGGTGTCGTCGTCATCGTCACGCCATGGAACTTTCCGGCGGCGATGATCACTCGCAAACTCGCGCCCGCCCTCGCAGCAGGTAACGCCGCGGTGATCAAGCCGCCACGCGAGACACCGCTCACGGCATTGCGCATCGGTGAGCTGCTGCACGAGGCCGGAGTGCCGGCCGGAGTCGTGAACATCGTGCCGACGTTGACGTCGGGCGCGTGGTTCGACGCCGCTGTCGACCATCCGGCCACTCGGATGGTGTCGTTCACCGGCTCGACCGAGGTTGGCATCGTGCTGCTCAAGCGGGCGGCCGATCGCGTGTTGAAGACGGTGATGGAACTCGGCGGCAACGCGCCGTTCATCGTGTTCGACGACGCCGATCTCGAGGCGGCGGTGCAGGGAGCGATGGTTGCCAAGATGCGGCACTCGGCCGAAACCTGCACGGCGGCCAACCGATTCTTCGTCCACGCCGCCGTGGCCGACGACTTCACGAAGATGTTCGCTGCGGCGATGGCCGATGTGCGTATCGGAAGCGGATTCGACGACGGTGTCACCTGTGGCCCGATGATCAATGCCAAGGCCGTCGCATCGATCAACGAACTCGTGACGGCAGCGGCGGATCACGGCGCCACCATCGCCACCGGTGGCGGGTCGGTCGATGGTCCTGGGCACTTCTACCCGCCGACGGTGCTGGGCAACGTTCGCTCGGGCGACGAGATCACGCGTCATGAGATCTTCGGTCCCGTTGCGCCGGTGATCACCTTCGACGACACCGACCAGGTGATCGCCGACGCGAACGACACCGAGATGGGTCTCACCGGCTACGTCTTCACCCGCGACCTGCGCCGAGGACTCGCTGTGAGCGAGCGGATTCAGGCCGGCATGATCGGCCTCAACCGTGGCGCCGTGTCCGACCCGGCTGCGCCGTTCGGTGGCATGAAGCAGTCCGGCCTCGGACGTGAAGGCGCCGGCGAGGGAATCTACGAGTTCTGCGAGACCCAGTACATCGCGGCCGACTGGTAGCGATCGACGTCCTGCGTGAGTGCGTCGCGGGTCCGACCCGCCAGACTGCCTGCATGAACGTGACCGATGCCGTGCTCGCCCGCAAGTCGGTTCGGGCATTCCTGCCCGAACCGATCAGTGACGAGACGATCGCACAACTGCTCACGACGGCGTCGAGAGCACCATCGGGCGGCAACGTCCAGCCGTGGCGGATCTACGTCGTGAACGGCGAGTCGATGGCTCGGTTCCGGGCATTCCTCGCCGATCGACCCGTCGAGGCGCCCGCGTACGACATCTACCCGTCACCGCTTCACGAGCCGTACCGATCATCGCGGTTCAAGATCGGCGAGGACATGTACGCGACACTCGGCATCGAACGCGACGACAAGGCGGGCCGCCTCGGACAGTTCGCGAAGAACCTCGACTTCTTCGGCGCCCCGGCCGCGATCTTCTGCTTCGTCGACCGGATCATGGGCCCGCCTCAGTGGTCCGACCTCGGGATGTTCCTCCAGACGTTCATGCTGCTCGCTCAGGAAGCCGGCATCGACACCTGCCCGCAGGAAGCGTGGGCGGTGTACGAGCAGGCCGTGTCGGAGTTCGTCGGCGCGCCCGCCGAGCAGCGGATCTTCTGCGGCGTCGCCATCGGTCACGCCGATCCCGACGCCCCGATCAACTCACTCACCACGGACCGCGAACCCCTCGATGTCTTCGCCACGTTCGTCTGACCTCTCGTCCCCCAATTCCAAAACTTGCGCCGTCATGTGCTCGTGGTGCACGTTTCAGCGCACATTTCGGGTTGATTTCGGGGTGAGGGGGCGATGAGGGTGCCCTGGTGGCGTGAAGCGGTCGTCTATCAGATCTACCCGCGGTCGTTCGCCGACGCGAACGGCGACGGCATCGGTGACCTGCCCGGCATCACGAGCCGACTCGACTACCTGGCCGACCTCGGCGTGGATGCGCTCTGGCTCTCGCCGATCTTCGTGTCACCGATGCGTGACTTCGGCTACGACGTGGCCGACTACTGCGCCGTCGACCCGATCTTCGGCACCGACGCCGACGTCGATGCGCTGATCACCGGCTGTCACGAGCGCGGCATGCGTCTGCTGCTCGACTGGGTGCCGAACCACACGTCGGATCAGCATCCGTGGTTCCTCGAGTCGAGGTCGTCACGCGACAATCCGAAACGCGACTGGTACGTGTGGAAGGACCGTCGCCCCGACGGTTCGCCGCCGAACAACTGGAACTCGATGTTCCACCAGGTGCCGGCATGGACGCACGACGACGTGACCGATCAGTCGTATCTCCACCTGTTCCTCGCCGAACAGCCCGACCTCAACTGGGCGAACCCCGAGGTCGAGGCGGCGATGCACGCCACGCTGCGGTACTGGCTCGACCGCGGCGTCGACGGGTTCCGTGCCGACGTCGTCAACCTGATCGGGAAGGGGACCGACGTCGACGACCTCCCGGATCCGTTCTGGAGGTTCCCGTTGCTGGCGACCGACCGGCCGTTCGGGCACGAACTGCTTCGTCGGATCCGGGCGCTCCTCGACGGCTACGAGCACCAGCCGATGATGGTGGGCGAGGTGTACCTGCTGCGCGACGGCGAGAGTGCGTCGTACCTCGGCGCCGTCGACGCACCCGAGTTGCATCTGTCGTTCGACTTCCGCCCGTTGCACTCGTCGTGGGACATCGAATCGATGCGCGCCGCGCTGTCGAAGATGGAGTCCGACTTCGCCGAACCGCGCTGGCCGACATTCGTGCTGTCGAACCACGACCGTCCACGTCACCGCACGCGTTATGCCGACGAGGCCCGGGCTCGCGCCGCTGCGGTCCTCGCGTTGACCGCACGAGGCACGCCGTTTCTCTACGCCGGCGAGGAACTCGGCCTGGAGGACGCCGTTGTTGCGGCCGACCGGGTGGTGGATCCCGACGGTCGTGACGGGTGTCGGGCGCCGATCCCGTGGACCACCGACGGCAACGACGAGACCGGTCACGGCTGGCCGGTCCGGCCGTGGCTGCCGTTCCCGGCGAACGCGGCGACTCATGCAGCCGACGCCCAGGTCTCGGTCCCGGCCTCGATGCACACGTTGTACCGCGACCTGCTCGCGCTGCGGCGACGCCACGATGTGTTGCGTCGGGGTGACATGGAGATGGCCGACGTCGACGGTGCCGTGATGCGATTCGATCGCCGACTCGACGACGAGGTGATCACCGTGCTCGTCAACTTCTCCGACGAACCATTGCCATGGCCTGCCGACCTGGACGGTGTCACGGTGTTGCTGTCGACGGCCGGTGAGGGCGGGGTGAACCCGATGGTCCTCGCGCCGAACGAAGCCGTCGTGCTTCAGGTGCGCTCGAAGTAGCGTCGATGCTCCATCATGACCATTCCGTTCGTTCGCACCCCCGACCACCGTTTCGGTGACATTGCCGGCTTCCCCTACGAACCGAAGTACGTCGATGTCGAGGGCCTTCGCATGGCCTACGTCGAGGAGGGCACCGGCGAAGCCGGAACGTTCCTGCTGCTGCACGGCGAACCGACGTGGGGGTACCTCTACCGACGCATGATTCCGCCACTCGTCGAGGCCGGTTATCGCATCGTCGCGCCCGACCTCATCGGCTTCGGCCGATCCGACAAGCCCACGGATCGCAACGACTACACCTACGAGAACCACGTTCGCTGGCTGACCACGTTCGTCGGTGGCCTCGACCGACCGGCAGACGGCCTGTCCGTGTTCGTGCAGGACTGGGGAGGTCTGCTCGGCTTGCGCATGATCGCGGAGCATCCCGACTGGTTCGGCCGCGTCGTGATCGGCAACACCGCACTGCCCACCGGCGAGGCGATGGGCGACGGGTTCATGATGTGGCGACAGGTGTCGCAGACGATGGATCCGATGGACTGCGGAGCGCTGTTGCAGCGTGCGTGCCTCGCACGCGAACTCAACGACCTCGAGGCCGATGCCTACCGAGCGCCGTTCCCGGACGAGTCGTTCATGGTCGGTGCCCGCCAGTTCCCGCTCCTCGTTCCCACGGGGCCCGACGATCCGGCTGTCCCGGCCAACCAGGCGGCCTGGCGCGTGTGGGAACAGTGGACGAAACCGGTGCTCACGCTGTGGGCCCCCGGTGACATGGTGCTCGGCCACCTCCAGCGTGTGTTCGTCGATCGCATCCCCGGCGCTGCCGGGCAGCCGCACCAGACGTTCGAACCCGGCGGACATTTCCTCCAGGACGACCGCGGCGAAGACGTCGTCGCCGCCGTCCTGTCCTGGATGTAGACCTTGCATCAGGGGTCAGACCCCTGTTGCAAGGCTGTCGTCGGAGGGCGTCAACCTTCGGTGGCGATGGTGAGGACGGCGTCGGCGTGGGTGGCGGCTTCCTCGGGCGACAGTGTTGCGCCGAGTTCGACGATGAACGCGACGCCATCGGCCGGGCGGAACTCGTTGCGCGCCCACGTCGCAGCGACGCCGGTGTAGGTGCCGCCGGTGATCTCACCCATCGGCAGACCGGTGAGTTCGGCGTACCGGGCACGGATCCGACCGTCACGGCCCTGGGCGGGATTCACGACGAAGAGGTCTTGGTGATACCACGTGGTGATGTCGGGCTGCAGCTGCTGCATGAAGTTGATCATCGCCTGCGTCTCGGGCTCGCTCGCCGGGCCGGTGCCTGCGTACTGACTGTCGCCCGGCACGCCGATCGGGCCCCAGTTGTAGGAGAAGTTCCGGTTGAGGTCGACGCCGTTGCCGTTGTGTCGATCCTGGTTGGCGACTCCGTCGGGGTTCATCGACTCCACCAACCACAACTCCACACCGTCGGGGACCGGTCGACGACGCAGCTCCTCCACGATGGCGATGCCGTCGTCCTCGTCGCCGTGGATGACCCCGATCACGAGCACCCGCCGGCCGCCCGGGGTGCCGTACCGTTCGGCGAAGATCGGGCGACCCTCGACGGAGTACCCGAGGCCGACAAGGTCTTGATCGAGGTCGAGTGGTCCGGGCGGTGGCGGAACAGTCGTCGACGTCGTGGTGCTCGTGGTGCTCGTGGTGGTGCTCGTCGTCGAGGATGTCGTCGTGGAGGATGTCGTCGTGGAACTCGAGGTCGAGTCGAGCGTGGTCGCGGGCGTCTCGACGTCGGTGCCGAGCGGTGCAGCGATGACGGCATCGACCCTCGTGGTCGAGTCGTCGGCACACGAGACCATCGCGACTGCCATCATCCCGATCACCAGCACGGTCCGGTAGCGCACGTGCCGAAGGTACTGCGCCGAGCTGCGGCGCGCCGTTCACGCGTGAGTCATTGTCGCCCGGCAGGCGTTTGGGTGAGCACCGATCACGGTTGCGTGCGTTGTCGCTCACCCAAACTCGGAAGTGGGGCGGAATACTGGCACCATGAACGCGCAGCGAACCGCCGGCAGTCGGGTTGGGCGGTGGTCGATGGCGGCGGTGGTCACGCTCGCACTTGCCGCTGTCGCTGGCGCGTGCGGAGCTGACAGCAACATCGATGCCGACCGCGGCGCAGCGATCTACGCAGCGAGTTGCGCCTCCTGCCACGGTGCGGCGCTGGAGGGCACCGATCTCGGACCGTCGCTGCTCGATCCGGTGTACGCGCCCGATCAGCTCAGCGACGACGAGTTCCGCCGTGCCGTTCGCAACGGCGTGGACGAAACCCGTTGGGAGTTCGGCCCGATGCCGGCGAACGGCGGTCTCGGCGACGGCCAGATCGACGCCATACTCGGGTTCGTGCGGGCATCGCAGGGCACCGGAGCGACGGTCACGGTGCCGTGACGGCGTGCGCCTGCAGGTCGGCGAGGTCGACGTATTCGAGCGTCGACATGTGCGTTGCCTCGAGGATCACGCCGCACGCACGGCCCACGTCGAGCGCTTCTTTCCATCGGTCGGCGCAGACACACCACTGATCGCCCGGATCCAGTCCGGCGAACCCGTACTGCGGCATCGGCGTGATCAGGTCGTTGCCCTGCTCGCGGGAGTACTCGAGAAAGTCGGCGGTCACACGACAGCACACGGTGTGCATCCCCGGGTCGTCGCCACGGTTCTCGCAGCACCCGCTGCGGTAGTAGCCCGTCATCGGGTCGAACGAGCACGGCTGGAGTTCGGTTCCCAGCACGTTCAGCTGCATGGTTGCGCTCCCGACTCAGACATTGACACCGACGAGTTCGCCGATGCTGTAGGTGACAGCGCACGCCACCAACAAGATGGCGATCTGTCGAAGGATGGACTTCGGTATCGACCGTTCCGCGAATCGTCCGATCGCAGCGCCGACGAACGCAGCAGCGACGACGCCGATCGCAACGGAGACGGCGGCGGGTGCGAACCCGCTGGCACCGGTGAACCACGGGATCACGGGGAGCAGCGCCCCGAACATGAAGCACACGAACGAGATGGCTGCTGCTCGGAACGCCGACGGGAGGTCGTGCGGGTCGATGCCCATCTCCTCACGGGTGTGCACTCGCAGTGCCGTCTCCGGTGAGGTCATCACGTCTTCGGCGGCCGCTCGAGCGGTGTCGGGCGAGATGCCGTGCGACTCGTACATGGCGGCGAGCTCGGCGGTTTCGGCCACGGCGTTGCCCGCGAGCTCGCGGCGCTCGACGGCCACCTCACGTTCGACGAGTTCGTTCTGGGCCGAGACACTGATCCACTCGCCGGCGGCCATCGAGATGCCTCCGGCGATTGCGCCGGCGAGCCCGGCAAGCCGGACGACGGAGGCGTCGACACCGGAGCCGGCGAATCCGAGGATGAGTGACACGTTCGACACCAGGCCGTCGTTGATCCCGAACACCGCCGCTCGCGCCAGGCCACCCGACACCGAACGATGGCCTCCGTGCAGCTCTTCGCGCTTCATTCCCATGAACGCTAGCGGTGCGGTCGGCTGCCATGGTCGAGGTGGTCACACTTCGACCTGACCGGGGCTACGTTGGAGGCACAACGGCGTTTCCGACTCGAGTCTGGACCCACATGAGTGCTCACAACGACGTGGCCGACATCATCGACCGACTGCAGGCGATGGCCGCCGAGCGTCGACCGCACGACGCGCTCCTCGCCTCGTTCATCGGCGAGTACTTCCGCGAGATGCCCAACGACGACGCCGGGGGTCGCCGGCTGGAACTCGCCTACGCGGCCGCTGTTGCCCACCTCCACCTCGGCCGGGTTCGCCAACGAGGCGAGACGCTCGTGGAGGTGTTGTCGCCCGAACTCGAACGCGATGGTTGGGAGTCGGAACGATCGGTGATCATGTTCGTGACCGACGACGCTCCCTTTCTCGTCGATTCGGTTCGGATGGTGCTCGATCGCAACGAGCTCGGGATCCATCTGCTCGTGCATCCGATGTTGCACGTGCGCCGTGACGATCGCCGCGTGATCGTCGACGCGACTGCCGCTGACGGTCCGATCGAGGCCTGGACGTTGATCGAGATCGACCGGAGCCGCCCCGAGGCTCGTGCGATCCTCGAGGGAGAGATCCGAACTGCCATCGAGAGCGTGCAGCGAGCGGTCAACGACTTCGCCCCGATGCAGGAACGATTGCGATCGGTCGCAGACGACGACCCGCTCCTCATGTGGTTGGCCGACGAGAACTTCGTGTTCCTCGGTGCCGCCACCTACCGGCGCTCGGAGTCCGGACTCGTCGTCGATGCGGACAGCCTGCTCGGCGAGTACCGATCCAAGCAGCTGGATCCCGACCGGATCGACCCTCCGCCGTTCGGCGGTGATGCTCCGTACGCGATCGGGAGAACCGATGCGGTGGCCGACGTCCACCGCCCGGCTCGAATGACGGCGATCGCGGTGCGTCCCGACGGGACCGACGACGAGGTCCGGTTCGTCGGGTTGCTCGGGAGTGCCGCGTACCGTCACAGCGCATTCGCGATCCCGGTCATCGGCGGACACGCCGACGAGGTCGTCAGCCGGGTGGGCGGTTCGGTTGCGAACCACACGGGCCGAGCGGTCAGGAATGTGATCGAGACACTGCCGCGTGACGTGCTGTTCGAGCTCGGCGTCGATGATCTGGCGCACCTCGTCGAGGAGATCGTCGGCCTCCAGGAACGACGTATCGTGCGTGTGTTCGACGTCGCCGAACCAGTCGGGCCGTGGACCACGGTGCTCGTGTACGTCCCTCGCGCACGATTCACAGCCACACTTCCGGGGCAGGTCGCTGCCCTCGTCGGCGAGCACTACGGCGGAGACACCCGAGACCTCGAAACGTTCGTCGGAACGAGTTCGCTCGCCCGCATCTCGATGACGGTACGCGCCGCCCCGTCCGCCGATCCCTCGCCGCTGGTCGAGCGCATCGACGACATGTCGAGGACCTGGGGTGAACGTGCCCGTGAGGCGATCGTCGACGTACTGGGCGAGATCGAGGGTCATCGTGTCTGGTCGGTGGTCGGTCCGTCGGTACCCGCCGACTACGAGGCGCGGGTCCGTCCGAACGCAGCCGTCGGCGATCTGATCCACGTCGAGGCGATGCTGTCGGGCCATGACGAAGTGTCGACGTCGTTCGGCCGATCGATCGATGCGGCGGACGGTTCGTGGCGCTTCCGTGTGTTCCTGCGCGACCGGGCGGCCACGATCGCCGAGCTCGTTCCGATCCTCGAGCATCTCGGCCTCCCACCGGTCGACGAGCGCCCGTACGTGTTCTCCGGCGAACACACCACCGTCCATCTCGACGACATCGGTGTCGTGATGGATCGTCCGACGATCTCCGACGATCAGCACGCGGAGGTGCAGCGGGCGTTCGTCGGGCTGATGCAGGGCGATGTCGAAGCGGATGCCCTCAACCGCCTCGTGCTGGCGGGCGGACTCGACCGTCGACAGATCTCCGTGCTGCGCACCTACAACCGCTACCTCCGTCAGGCGACGTTCCCGTTCAGCGCCGTGTATGCGGCTGCCGCGATCGTTCGGCACCCAGAGATCGCGCGGGGGCTCGCCGAGGTGTTCGATGCGAAATTCGACCCGCGCCTCGGCCTCGACCCGGCTGCTCGAAGTGCCCGTGTCGAGGAGCAACGGGCACGCGTGCTCGAACAACTCGACGCGATTCCCTCACTCGACGATGACCGGATCTGTCGGGCATTCCTGACGCTCATCGATGCCACCGACCGGACGAATGCCTTCCGGCGGCCGTGACGAGATGGCAGTCAAGCTGCGCCCGCATGCGATCCCCTTCCTCCCACTCCCTCGGCCCGAGTTCGAGATCTTCGTGTGCTCGGCGAAGGTCGAGGGCATCCATCTCCGCGGTGGACGCATCGCTCGCGGCGGGATTCGCTGGAGCGACCGTCCGGAGGATTTCCGTACCGAGGTGCTCGGTCTGGTGAAGGCGCAGATGGTGAAGAACGCCGTCATCGTGCCGACCGGAGCGAAGGGTGGGTTCGTGATCAAGGGGTCGACCGCCGATCAGGCTGATCGCGACGCGGTGCGGTCCGAGGGCATCGATCGCTACCGCAGGTTCGTGCAGGCGCTCCTCGATCTCACCGACAACGTCGTCGGTGGTGAGGTCGTTCACCCGCCCGACATGATGATCTACGACGGCAACGACCCCTATCTCGTGGTCGCCGCCGACAAGGGGACGGCGACGTTCAGCGACATCGCCAACGACATCGCCATCGAACACGACTTCTGGCTCGGCGATGCATTCGCGTCAGGAGGCAGCCACGGCTACGACCACAAGGCGATGGGGATCACCGCACGCGGTGCGTGGGAGAGCGTTCGGCGCCATGCGCGTGTGATGGGCAAGGACGTCGACACCGACGAACTGACGGTCGTGGGAATCGGTGACATGTCGGGCGATGTCTTCGGCAACGGGATGCTGGTGTCGTCGCGCATCAAGTTGGTTGCGGCGTTCGACCATCGTCACGTGTTCATCGACCCCGATCCTGATCCGGTGACGGCCTACGCCGAACGGCGTCGACTGTTCGAGCTCCCTCGATCGAGTTGGGCCGACTACGACGGCGCGTTGATCTCGGTCGGAGGGGGCGTGTACGCCCGCGAGCTCAAGTCGATACCGATCAGCGACGAGCTGCGTCGGGTGATCGGCCTCGGCTGAATCGGTCACCGCGCTGCGCCCCGACGAACTGATCTCGGCGATCCTGCGCGCACCGGTCGACCTGCTGTGGAATGGCGGGATCGGTACGTATGTCAAGGCCTCGTCGGAGAGCCACGCCGATGTCGGCGACCGGGCCAACGACGCGGTGCGGGTGAACGGCAACGAACTGGGGGCCCGCATCGTCGGAGAGGGGGGCAACCTCGGCCTGACACAGCTCGCACGGGTGGAGTACGCGCTCCACGGCGGGCTGGTCTACACCGATGCCATCGACAACTCGGCCGGGGTCGACTGCAGCGACCACGAGGTGAACCTCAAGGTACTGCTCGACCAACTCGTCCGCGACGGTGAGCTGACGGTGAAGCAACGCAACGAACTGTTGGTGGAGATGACCGACGACGTTGCGCAATTGGTCCTCGACGACAACCGGGCGCAGACCTTGGCGCTGATGATCGCCCGGACGCAGTCGTTGTCGATGGTCAACGTGCATGCGCGATACCTCGACACGCTCGAAGCAGAGGGCTACCTCGATCGGCACCTCGAGTTTCTCCCGACCGACAAGCAGATCGCCGAACGCCAGGCCGCCGGAAGTGGGCTGCGCGCACCCGAGTTCGCCGTGATGATCGCCTACACCAAGAACGCCGATGTCGTCGAGGTGCTCGACTCCGACCTCCCCGACGACCCCGCGTTGGAGTCGGACCTGATGGCGTACTTCCCGCGCAGCGTCCGTGAGCGTTTCCCCGACGCCATCCGCTCACATCGACTCCGCCGGGAAATCGTGGCGACGAGCATCGTCAACAACATGGTGAACCTCGCCGGAATCTCGTTCGATCACCGCATGACCGAAGACTCCGGGGCGTCGGTGTCCGACGTTGCTCGTGGGTTCATCGCTTCCCGCGACATCTTCGGTTTCGCCGACGTGTGGCGCGAGATCGACGACCTGGGCAGTTCGATCAGCCTCGACACACAGATCTCGCTGTTTCTCGACGCTCGACGAATGACGGAACGAGGCACGTTCTGGTTGCTGCGTCATCGACGCCCGCCGCTCGACATCGGCGAAGCAGTCGACACGTTCTCCGCCGGCCTGGCGTTCCTCGGTGACTCGCTCGATGACGTCGTGAGTGGCCGGGTGCTCGACGACGTCTGCCGGCTCCGTGAGGCACGCATCGCTGCGGGGGTGCCGTTGACACTTGCCACGCGGTCGGCGAGGTGGCCGTGGCTCCACACGGGTTTCGACATCGTCGAGATCGCCCACACCGAGGCATGCAACGTCGCAGATGCTGCCGGCGCGTACTGGGCAGTGTTCGATGCGTTCGACCTCGGCTGGCTGTGGGACGGTGTGGCCGCGCTGCCTCGTTCCGATCGGTGGCAGGAGCAGGCTCGATCCGCGCTCCATGACGACTTGTTGACCGTGTTGGCGGAACTCACCCGCAATGTGATGCGGGCGGGCGATGGCTCGCCGTCGACGTGGATCGCCGCCAATGAACGTGCCGTTGCACGGGCGTTGGGCATGCACACCGAGATCAGGCGCGCCGAGAGCTTCGACCTCACCACCATGTCGGTCGCCTTGCGCCAATTGCGCAACCTCACGCTCACTGCCGTTGCCGGACGATCGACCTGATCTGCGCCGGGTAGCGTCATACCCTCATGACGAACGGTCCGAGATTCCGTTTCGCGCCGTCGCCGACGGGTTCGTTCCACGTCGGTGGCGCCCGGACTGCGCTGTACAACTGGGCGCTCGCACGTCGTCTCGGTGGCACGTTCGTCCTGCGCATCGAGGACACCGACGAGGCCAGGAATCGTCCGGAGTGGACGCAGGGCATCATCGACGCCCTTGCCTGGATCGGTATCTCAGCCGACGACGCTCACTTCGAGGGCCCCCACTTCCAGAGCGACTATGCAGCAGCGCACGTCGCCGCCGCACAGCGGCTGTTCGAGCAGGGCGATGCCTACTACTGCGACCTGAGCGGCGAACAGATCCAGGAACGAGCGAAGGATCTCGGGGCATCTGGCTACGACGGCTACTCGCGCGACCGTGGTCTCGAACCCGGGCCCGGGCGCGTCCTTCGATTCCGTGTTCCCGACGGCACCACGGTGGTCGACGATCTCGTGCGAGGCGACGTCTCGTTCGACAACTCCACCATCGAGGACTTCGTGCTCCTTCGCGGCAACGGCACGCCGGTGTTCCTGATCGCCAACGTCGTCGACGACATCGAGATGGAGATCACTCACGTCGTACGAGCCGAGGAGCACCTTCCCAACACCCCCAAGCAGCAGATGCTGTGGCGCGCACTCGGCCACGAGCCGCCACAGTGGGCGCACGTGCCGGTGCTGGTGAACGAGCAGCGTAAGAAGCTGTCGAAGCGTCGCGACAAGGTGGCGCTCGAGCAATACCGCGCCGAGGGGTATCTCGCCGACGCCATGGTCAACTATCTGATGACGCTCGGGTGGACGCCACCAGGCGCCGAGGAGTCGGGTTCCGAGATCGCGTCGTGGAGCGAGATGGAGGCTGCGTTCCGGCTCGAGGACGTCACGCACTCCCCGGCGTTCTTCGACCTGAAGAAGCTTGCCGCATTCAACGGCGACTACATCCGGATGCTTCCGCTCGACGAGTTCATCGAACGTGCCGGCGCCGAGTTGCCCGACGACTGGGACCGGCGGCGCTTCGCGGCGATTGCCCCGCACATCCAGCAACGATTGACGACGCTCGCCGAGGTGCCGGGAACGGTCGACTTCCTCTTCTGGGCCGACGGGTCGCCGATCGACTACGACGAGTCGTCGTGGGACAAGGCGTTCGCGCCCGACTGGGCGACGCCGCTGCTCGACGACGTGATCGGTGCGTACGGCGCGCTGGCCGATTGGACTGCCGATGGTCTGAAGCTGGCTCTCGAAGACGTGATGGCTCGCTACGAGTTGAAACTCGGCAAGGCGCAGGCACCGGTCAGGGTGGCGGTCACGGGTCGTTCGGTCGGGCCACCGCTGTTCGAGTCGTTGGAGGTCGTGGGACGCGACGAGACGCTTCGGCGTCTGGCCGCCGCGAAGGAACGAGTTGCCCGAAGCGGGTGAGGCGATGTCGGACCGCGAGCTGCAACTCCCCTCCGACGAGCAGCGACGTCGCGATCGCGAACTGATCGAGGCGCTCGACGGCCACGAGCCGGTGGGCGAGCGGTACGCCCGCACCGGGGAGATCCCGGTTCCGGCCGATCGCGAACCGACGATGCGTCCCGATCCGCACGCCGGACTGGTGAGGGATCCGACGCCGGTGCAGTTGCTGTCGCAGCCGCGTCGTCGAATCGGTCGACGCATCGCGCAGGTGACCGGAGTGCTCGTCGCTCTCGGACTCGTCTACCTGGCGGTCTCGTACTGGCAGGTGTGGGCGACCGGCCGGTCCGACGAGGCGCGTCCGGTCGACGCGATCGTGGTCATGGGCGCGGCGCAGTACGACGGTCGACCGTCGCCACAGCTCGCGGCTCGGCTCGACCACGTTGTGGACCTCTGGCCCGAGGGTCTCGCGCCGCTCGTCATCGTGACCGGCGGCAACCAGCCAGGCGATCGCTTCACCGAGGCCGACGCATCAGCGGCGTACCTCATCGAACGGGGCATCCCGGCCGACGCAATCGTGCGGGAAGGCGACGGATCGACGACGTGGGAATCGCTGCGAAATGTGGGCACGCAGATGGGTGGGACCATCGAGTCGATGTTGATCGTGACCGATCCGTATCACGCGCTGCGCAGCCGGCTGATTGCCGAGAGCGTTGGGTTCGATGCCTACGTGTCGCCGACGACCACGTCGGTGGTCTCGGGATCCCGAGAGATCCGACGAGAACTCGGTGAGGCCGTCGGCGTAGCGGTTGGCCGAATCATCGGTTTCGATCGTCTGAGTGAGCTGACGGATTGAGTGGCCCTGCCGAGCGGGGCCGATACAATCCGGTGCCGCACCGGTCGTCAGACCGTCACGCCTTGGGGTGTGGTGTAATTGGTAACACAGCAGTTTCTGGTACTGTCGTTCGGGGTTCGAGTCCCTGCACCCCAGCTCTGATCGATCGCCGACCCGCTCGCTGCAACGAGCATCCGGGGTCGGCGTTCGTCGTTTTCGCACGCGATTTCGCGGTCGCTCCCGGCGGCAACGGGTGGGATCACGAGCCCGCCTGATATCGTTGCCGATCGCTACTTGGCCCGTTCGTCTAGTGGCCTAGGACACCACCCTCTCAAGGTGGCGGCACGGGTTCGAATCCCGTACGGGCTGCCAAGCAACCGCAACAATCCAGGTCAGAGGCCCTCTCCGGAGGGTCTCTTTCCGTTCTCGGCCTCCGTTGCCCATGAGCACTGTGCATGGGTTCGTCAGGCCCCTGCGAGGCCGAGGAACACCACGAGGGCTCGCAAGAGCCTGATCATGTCGTCGTCGTTCAACTGACCGACGCGTTCGCCCAGCTTCGAGCGGGGGATGGTGGTGATCTTGTCGACCATCAGCCGACTGGATTCCCGGATGCCGGTCATCTCGTCGGCCTCGATGAGCAGTCGGATCAGCGGGGCGTCGGTCGGATCGGTCGTGAACGCGCAGATGGTCACCGAAGCGGTGGCGTCGAAGCGGTCGTCTTGCACGATGACGACGGGTCGGGGCTTGCCGACGTAGCCGCTGCCGGCCGACGCAGTCCAGATCTCGCCTCGTTTCACTCGTCGTCGGCCAGCGCGTCGATGAAGGCCTGGTCGTCGGCTTCGTGTTCGCTCGACGCGAGAGCGAGCGACTGTTGGTGCGCCTGTGCGGCGAACTGCGGGGATCGGACGTCGGGAACCCAGATCTGGATGGGCCGCAGCCCCTGTTCACGGAGTCGCTGGCGGTGAGCGCGGACACGAATGGCCGTGGGTGACGAGGACTGCCGACGAGCCATCAGCCAATGTTACATGTAACGATGACGAATGGCGCCAGTCCGCTCGCTGGCCGGCCCGAGCGGTCGTTGGTGATTCGCGTACGATGATGGGCGTTGGGGTTCGATCGAGGGCAACGGAGATCGCGTCCTCCACGCAGCACAGCATCACCGTCGTCCAGTCGCCTGAACCCACGCCCTGAAGGAGATGCCCATGACACCGAAGAACACGGTCTGCTTGTGGTTCGATCGCGACGCGCTCGACGCGGCGCATTTCTACGCTGCCACCATTCCGGACAGCTCGGTCGGTGCCGTGATGCGAGCACCTGGCGACTTCCCCGACGGCAAGCAGGGTGACGTGTTGACGGTGGAGTTCACCGTGGCCGGAATTCCGTGTGTCGGTCTCAACGGAGGACCGGCGTTCGAGCAGAGCGAGGCGTTCTCGTTCCAGATCGCCACCGATGACCAGGCCGAGACCGATCGTCTCTGGAACGCCATCGTCGACAACGGTGGCCAGGAGAGCGCCTGCGGTTGGTGCAAGGACAGGTGGGGTTTGTCGTGGCAGATCACCCCACGGGCACTCACGGACGGGATCACCGATCCCGATCGCGTCGCAGCGAAGCGGGTGTTCGACGCGATGATGACGATGCGCAAGATCGACATCGCCGCCATCGAGCAAGCCCGACGGGGCTGACCGCACATGGCTCGTGGGCGTCTGTCTCCACGGTTGGGTGATCGAACCGAAGGGTGCGCAGCGCGGTCGCATCTGCTGGTGCCGCGAGATCGGAGGATTCGTTGACGAGCCAGGAACACACCGAGGAGCCGATGATCGTGAGCGCAGAGGACGACGTCTACGTTCCAGTGACGTTCGATCGATGCAACCACGTCGAAGGACCCTTCTACCACGGCACAAAGTCGGCGTTGGAGGTCGGTGCTCAACTGGTGCCGGGTCGAGGCTCCAACTTTCAAGAGGGCCGGACCTCCAACAACACCTACTTCTCCGCGATCCTGGAGACGGCTGTCTGGGGCGCGGAGTTGGCCACAGCGCTCGCGGGGAGCGGTGAGCGGGGGCACATCTACGTGGTGGAGCCCACCGGTCCTTTCGAGGACGACCCCAACGTGACGAACAAGAAATTCCCAGGCAACATCACGCAGTCCTACCGGACCCGCCATCCGCTGCACATCGTCGGTGAAGTGCAGAACTGGGAAGGCCACACTCCCGAGGTGCTGAACGGAATGCTGGACAACATCGAGCGACTCCGAGAGCAAGGCCTGGACGTCATCGAGGACTGACGGGGTACTTCCGCACGCTGCAGCTCGAGGAGCTGTTCGTGTCGAGAGGCGAGGCGATCATCGCCCGGACCGTGCCGCCTTCAACGGTCGATCAGGGCGCATCGATCAGGGCGCATCGTTCGGTGCGAAGCCGGCCGCAGCGAGCGCGGCGCCACCGACTTCTCCGCCTTCGTCGCTCAGATGCAGTCCGTCCGCGACGATGTAGCCCGCAGCTACCGGGTCCTGGTCGTGGTCGGGCCCGTTGAAGGCGTCGTACATCGACACCATCGTCACACCTGCCGCCTCAGCGGCCGAACGGACTGCCTCCGTGAACGACTCCTGGAAGGCCGTGCACTCATCGGTGATACCCAACTCCTGCCACTTGGCCACGACCGGGACGTAGATGTCCACGGCTCGCAACACGGTCGGCTGACCCTGGCGGGCAGTGCGGATGTCGTCGAACACGCTCTGAAGCAGGTCGTTGTACGGGACCCAATCGTCAGGCGTGTACGCGGCGAACTCCTGGACCGGGTCCGCAGGCCAGCACGCGAAGATGCCATCCTCTCGTATGCCCGAGTCGAGTGGGTTGCCCCCCACCACCACGATTTCAGCCTCGGCCACCATCTCGGGATCGTCCGCGATCATCTGCTTGGCCTGGACAAGGGGCATACTCGGAACCCTCCAGGGCATGAGGCGGACCGGAACACCCAACTCCTCTTCGGCGAGCCGAGCGTACGCCTCGCCGGCCTTCCAACCGGAGGAGTCACTGATGTAGAGCAGGTCCCAGGCCTCGGCATCCTCTGATGACTGCACGGCACTGCCCGCCGTCGGCTCGCTCACTGACGAGTCCACGCTGTCCACTACCCGCCGGAACGGCCAAAGGTCAGCAATCGTCGCCCGGAACTCGATTGCCCGCGGCGCGGGTGCCGGAGCGGAGCCGTCGGCCGACACGACGAGCGATCCGGTAGAACACGAACGCGACCACGACGGAGGCAACGGTCAGCAGGGCGACGACAACAACGGCCACCTCCGGACGGGATATTGCGAGCGCCATCACGACGAAGACGAGCCCGTCCTCACCCAGGCTGACCGCCACGTTCGACACCGGCTCGGGCGACGCATTGACGACGAGACGCGTCGATGCCTTGGCGCTGTGACTGCTCAGCGCCAGCAACACCCCCGACACGGCCAGCGCCGGTACCG
Organism: Ilumatobacteraceae bacterium; assembly: GCA_963743825.1. GTDB lineage: Bacteria > Actinomycetota > Acidimicrobiia > Acidimicrobiales > Ilumatobacteraceae > Sva-07. The sequence continues at coordinate 91,409 of CAVURC010000002.1, forward strand.
CCAACTGCGTGTCCGTCGCCGTGCTCATCAGGTATCCACCGACGGCGGGTCGGATGAGGGTGTGCACGCTGTCCCATGCCGTGTCGACGAGCGCGATCTTGTCGATCACGAACTCCACGAGGAACATGACGACGGCCACGCCGATCACCCACCACTGCTCGACGAACGACGGCGCGTCGATCCAACCGAAGCGTCCGGCGACACCGACGAGCGCCACCACGCCGTAGACGCTGATGCCCGACGACCACCCCGCCCCCATGGCCGTACCGATGTCCACCGCGACGGTCTAGCAGGGCGTCGCTGGCGACGCACCGTTGCCCTAAAGCACTCGGATTCGTTTCGGATTCGTCCGGCCCGCTCTGCGACAGCCCGGCCAAACGGTGGGCTCCTGAATGGCGCCGAAGGTCGTGGCGAGTGCGTTGGGGTCGATGGTCCCTGGCGGGAGGGCTCCCGATCGGCAAGTCTCGTACCGTGCGACTCGAAATCACCCAACGTGCGGACCTTGCGGTTCGAGCCTTGGTGCTGCTCGATTGCTCGCCCGACCGCCTGAAGAGTGCAGATCTGGCGGAGGAACTCGGTACCACCCCCGGCTTCATCCCGCAGGTCATGGGTCCGCTCGTACGAGCGGGTTGGGTGCGCTCGACTCCGGGGCCGACTGGCGGTTACGAGCTCCTCGTCACGCTCGGATCGCTCACCGTACTCGAGGTGATCGAGCAGATCGACGGCCCGACCGATACCGGCCGCTGTGTTGTCGCCGAACGACTCTGCAATGCCGACGAACCGTGTGCACTGCACGTTGCGTGGGCCCGCGCCCGCGGTGAGTTGCGGTCGTCGCTGGCAAGTCTCACGCTCGACAATCTTGCCGGAGGGTGTTGACGGCGGCGAGGTCGCCGTCGGTGTCATTGCGCCGGCTCGGGTCACTGCTGATCGAACCTCATCCGGGGACCTTCGACCCTGGGTATCCATTAGTCACATAGTCATAGAATGATTGATAGATGCCGATCATCGGTCGGCCGACACAGGAGGTCCAGATGAACACCCGATTGATCGTGCGAGGCGCATGTGCAGCCGCGCTCGTGCTGGCTGCGGCCGCGTGCGGAACCGACGCACCGGATGCACCCGGTGCTGCAGGTGCAGGTGCAGGTGCAGCGGCCGCAGCACCCGCCGGCGCAGAGGCAGCCAGTGCCCCGTCGGGAGGGCTGTCGGCCGGTGATTCGGTCGAGTTCGTTGCCACCGAGTTCGCCTTCGCCCCGTCGGAGGTCATGGCCGAGGCCGGCATGTACTCCGGAGCGCTCGTCAACAGCGGGACGATCGAACACGACATCACGTTCGACAACGGCGAGGCCGTGGTTGCCGGAGCGGGTGAAACCGTCGAGTTCGAGTTCGAGGTTCCCGAGGAAGGTGTCCGCTACTGGTGCTCGATCCCGGGTCACGAGGACGCAGGGATGGCCGGAATCATCAACACGGCTGCATCGGCCTCAGCGGCCGAGGAGACCGCAGCACCCATGGAAGGCCACGGCGCCGTCGGCGACGCAGCGACAACGGTCGAAGCCGATCCCGACGCGCCCCCCTACGAATACCGCGATCCGCGGGCGCCTGCTCGAGGGGAGGGTGAAGGCTTCACGCTGACTCCGGGTGGAGCTCCTGATGGCGGCGACCTGATCGACGTCGAGATGGTCGTGGAGGAGAAGCTGGCGACGGTCGCCGAAGGCTATGTGCAGCAGATCTGGACGTTCAACGGCACGATGCCTGGTCCGGTCATCCGTACGCAGGTCGGCGACACCGTGCGGGTCCACCTGATCAATCCCGCAGAGTCAACGGTGTCGCACTCGATCGACTTCCACGCGTCGCAGGTCGCATGGAACGACGAGATGAGGTCGCTCGCTCCCGGTGAGGAACTGATCTACGAATTCACCACGGACTACGCAGGAGTCTGGATGTACCACTGCGGAACCGACCCGGTGCTCCATCACATCGCCAACGGCATGTTCGGCATGGTGATCGTCGAACCCGAAGGTGGTCTGCCGCCGATGGAGAACGAGTTCTTCCTCGTGCAGCACGAGTGGTACCTCGGCCCGCAGGGTGAGGTGTCGTCGTACGCCAAGGCCAACCAGGCTGCTCCGGCTCCGGACTTCGTGATGTTCAACGGTGCGGCGTTCCAGTACAAGGACGTCCCGATCGAGATCCCGACCGGCGAGGAGGTCCGCCTGTTCGTCCTCGACGTCGGCCCGTCGATCGATTCATCGTTCCACGTCGTCGGCACGATCTTCGACAACGTGATCAAGGAAGGCGTCCATCTGGAGCGGGGCAACGAGGGCAACTGGGGATCCCAGGCCGTCGACCTGGCGCCGGCGCAAGGTGCAGTGATCGAACTGAAGGCCATGGAGGATGGGCTGTACCCGATGGTGACGCATGCCTTCAACTTCCCCGGACGCGGCGCCGTGGGCCTGCTGCAGGCAGGTGACGGCGAACCCTGATCCGGGCGAGATCAGTCAGGCGAGAACCGGCACGACCACGACCGGGCACGGAGCGTGGGTGATCGTGTGATGCAGCCAGTGGGCGACGTCGTGGTCGGCGTCGCCCACTGACGCGTCAGCGTCCTGATGCAGCCCGACGACGAGGAGCGACGCGGAGGCGCTCTCCTCGGTGAGGACCCGCGCGGGAGAGCCGGGTGGCGCAGACCAGGAGATCGGCAGACCGTTGTCGGTCGATCGGGCGATCGACTCCGCCGCCGATTCCAGATCGTCGAGGGCCCAGTCGGTCGCCATGTCGCGATCGATGTACCAGGCCATCACGTCGAGGAGGCCGTCGCTTCGGAAGACGGGCCGGTTCGGCACCGCCCGGATCAACCGCAGTGCCGTGTGGTGTGCATCGGCGTACCGGGCAGCCCAGCGGAGCGCAGCGCTGGTGGCGGCGCCGTGCCCGACTCCGGCGACCACCGTGTTCGTCGGTGCGTCGGGGACCTCGTCGGAGACGATCGCGATCGGGCATCGCGCACGTTCGATGAGCTGCACCGTGGTTCGTCCGAGACGGTGCGCCAGGCGACCGGAGCTTCGACCGACGGCGAGGAGCTGGGCGTCGAGGTGGTCGACGACTCGGAGCAGCTCGTCGGTGCAATCGCCGGCTCTCGCCACCGAGCGAACGATCGTTCGGCCCGTCGTCGCCGCCGCCACCCAGGCGTCGAGATCATGTTGGGTTGCAGACTCGACCGACGGGGCATCATCGCCGGCGTGCACGTGCACGGCGTGTACGACGTCGCCGGGTGCCGCCGAGTGGCACACCCATTCGAGCGCCGCTCGCGAGTTGGCCGTTCCGTCGAGTCCCACCACGGCGGAACGAACGAGCGACTCCGGTCTCACGATCCCACCATATGTCTCGAGGATGGATCCCCAATCGGTCGAGTCGCCGGACGGGTCGTCGTCCATACTGTCTGTCAGCCATGCCACGACCCGACGACCTCCCTGCGGCAGCCAACTTCGTTCGCGAGTTGGTGATCGCCGACATCGAACGCAACACCTTCGGTGGCCGCGTGCAGACCAGGTTCCCGCCCGAACCCAACGGGTACCTGCACATCGGCCACGCCAAGGCCATCACCGTCGACTTCGGTATCGCCGAGGAGTTCGGGGGCGTCTGCAACCTGCGCTTCGACGACACCAACCCCGACACCGAAGACACGAGCTACGTCGACGGCATCGTCGCTGACCTCGCGTGGCTCGGGTACCCGATCGAGGGGGAGCCGCTCTACGCGAGCGACTATTTCGAACAGCTCTACGACTGGGCCGAGCTGCTGGTCGCCGAAGGGGTTGGCCTACGTCGACGAGCAGGACGGCGAGACGATCTCGGCGCAGCGCGGCGGCTATGGAAATCCGGGAGTCGAGAGCCCGTTCCGTGACCGACCGGTCGAGGACAACCTCGCGTTGTTCCGCCGCATGCGGGCGGGTGAGATCGCCGAGGGTGCCGCGGTTCTGCGAGCCAAGATCGACATGCAGCACGAGAACATGCAGTTGCGTGACCCCGTCATGTATCGCATCCGTGGGGTGCATCACCATCGCACCGGCGCGCTGTGGAACATCTATCCCACCTACGACTGGGCCCATGGCCAGAGCGATGCGATCGAAGGCGTCACCCACTCGTTGTGCACCCTCGAGTTCGACAGTCACCGTGCGCTCTACGACTGGTACCTCGAACAACTCCCGCTGCCGTTCGAGCGGCCGCGCCAGACCGAGTTCGCCCGGCTGGAGTTGACCCACACGGTCACGTCGAAGCGACGCCTGGCGAAGCTGGTCGAGAACGGCACCGTCGACGGGTGGGACGACCCGCGCATGCCGACGCTGCGTGGCCTGCGCCGACGCGGCTACCCGGCATCGGCGATCAGGGAGTTCTGCAACTTCATCGGGGTGTCGCGCACCAACAGCCGACACCAGATCGAACTGCTCGAGTCGTTCGTTCGCACCGAGTTGAACCGCTCGGCGCTGCGCCGGATGGCGGTGCTGCGTCCGCTCAAGGTCGTGGTCACCAACTGGCCGACCGGTGACGGCGGCGAACCGGTCGTCGAGATGATGGAGTTGGCGAACAACCCCGAGAATGCCGACGACGGGACGCGGATGGTGCCGTTCACGGGCGAGTTCTTCATCGAGCACGAGGACTTCATGGCCGAGCCGGCGCCGAAGTACTTCCGGCTCTCGCCGGGTAAGGAAGTTCGTCTGCGAGGCGCATACTTCGTGACGGCGACCGGCTTCGACACCGATGGTGACGGCAACGTCGTCGAAGTCCAGGTCACCTACGACCCCGAGACCCGAGGTGGCACTGCGCCCGACGGGCGCAAGGTCAAGTCGACGATGCACTGGGTGTCGGCGGCACATGCAGTCGACGCATCGGTGGCGCTGTACGACCGCCTGTTCACGGCCGAGATCCCGGGGGAGTCGACCGGTGACGCGTTCGACGACCTGAATCCCGAGTCCCGGGAACTGCTCGTCGATGCCAAGGTCGAACCGGCACTGGCCGACGCTGCACCGGGCCAGGTCGTCCAGTTCGAGCGACTCGGCTACTTCGCGCTCGATCCCGACCAGCCGATGTTGTTCCACCGAACGGTCGGCCTCCGCGACGAATGGGCCAACATCCAGAAACGCTCCTGACACGCGGCACGAGATCGGCCACGTCACCGCTGACGTGATGGTTCAGCCGGTCAGCGTGGCGATACCTTCGTCGACATGACGAGAGCAGTCGACGTGTTCTTGCCGTCGCGGGCGCCGTGGCATGCATCGTGCCCGCTGGCCATCGCGAGCCAGACGACAGCGACGGCGCAGGCGGCGTCGGCGTCGGTCACCTGTGCATCCACAACCCGTGGGCGGTCTGCCGCCACGGCGCCGATGGTCAGCTACACGGCCATCAATCCGGTTCGCCTCGTCGACACCCGGAGCAACATCGGTGGGTTGCCGGACCCATCGACCGCGGCTGCACGATTCGTGTCGAGCCTCGGCGCCGACATTCCGCGCATCGGCGCAGGCGGTCGCGCTGTCGATGACCGCCGTGTCGCTCGAGGCCGACTACTTCACGGTCTATCCGTGCGCGGCCGGACTCCCACAGACGTCGAACCTGAACTCGCGTGCCGGCGTTCGCCACACCGAACCTGGTGGTCGCGATCCCCGACGCGAACCGTGAGATCTGCGTCTTCAGTCATGGCCGGTCCGCATCTGATCATCGATCTCGCGGCTGGTGGTCCGATGGTCCCGACCGGTTGTGCGTCGATCGAACCCGAGCGGGTGTACGACACCCGTGGCCCGGGATTCACCCCGCTCGGTCGGCCTTCCAGGTGCGCGAAGTCGTCATTCCGGCGAGCGACGATGCGCCGACAGTGCGACGGCCGCTGTGATCAACCTCACTGCGACCAACTCCACTCGTGGCGGGCTACATGACGGCCTTTCCCTGCGGGCGAGCCGGCGCCACCATGCGTCGAACCTGAACTTGCTCGCCGGCGAGGACCGAGCCGTCGGGGCCATCGTCGGTCTCGGTCTGGGCCGCACGCTGTGTCGTCATGTCGGAGGTGCCGACGCACGTGATCGTCGACGTCACCGGGTACTACGCACCCGCGCCGGGGTTCAGCCCGACAGCGCGTCGCTGCGAGCCCGACGGCGGTCGCCGGGTCGTCGACACCCGCAATGCGATCGGTGGACCCCGCCAGCCGTTCGCGGCCGGGGAGATCCGATCGTTCGATCCCGTCGCCGGCCTCGCCAACGCCGATGATGCGTCGGCGGTGATGCTGAACTTCATCTCGACGAACTCCGCGGCCAGCGGCTACCTCACCGTGTTCCCGTGCGGTGCGGCGGTCCCCGACGTGTCGTCGCTCAACTTCACGGCCCGCCAGGATGCGACCAACCTCGTCGACGGTCAAGATCGGCGAGCGGACGCAAGGTGTGTGTGCGTGTCGTCGGCGCCGACGAACGTCATCGTCGACGTGTTCGGCGTGATGAACGCGCCCAGCGGGATCGCCCGTTCGAGCGCTTGACGTTCGACAAGCCGACGTGGCCCGACTTCGATCCTGCCGCCACCGACTACGTCATCGAGTGCGGCGCCGGGGCCGGGCTCGCCGACGTCACCATCGGGCTGGAACTGCTCCCGTCGACGTCGGCGTACGCTGTCCGTCGCCGGTGGCGCGCGCCGACTCCGGTCGGCAACGGATCGGTGACCGTGCCGATGCGCACGGACGAGCTCGTTGGTCGTGGCCACGACCCGACTCGGCGTCGAGCGCAACTATCACTTCCGCTGCGTTCCGCTCGACTTCCCGAGGCTCGAGGTGAGCCGCCCGGGCAACCCGACACCCGGCTGGTACCTGACGACGTTCGGGTTCAGCAGCCCGGCGCTCAACGGCCAGTTCGTGGCGATTCTCGACAACTACGGCGCCCCGGTCTGGTACAAGCGGACTCCGCGCGAGGTCATCGACGCCAAGCGTCTGTCGGACGGTCGGGTGGCGTTCACCCCGACGTACGGGCCGTTCGGCGTCGATGCCCGAGCAGGGGTACTGGGCCACCGACCTCGCAGGGTCCGACGACCGAACGCTCCGGACGACCGATCCCGGTGGCGCTGCCCACCGACCACCACGACTTCCTCGAGATCCCGGGAGGGACACGGCCCTGTTGAGCTACCCGCTCGGTGACCGAGCGAGGACCTGCGGCCGTTCGGCTCGCGTTCGGACACCTACTGCGGACGGCGTGATCCAGGAGGTGAACGGTGCGGGTGCGGAGATCTGGAGGTGGGACACGCAGCGATCACTTCGCACCGAACTCGTCGACGTTCCCGCATCAACTTCGTCGACACCAACGGGCTTGGTCCGCGCATTCGAGCGTGGGACGTGTTCCACCTCAACTCGATCGACCGCATGCCGCGACGGTGACTACGTCGTGTCGGCTCGTCACCTCGACGCGGTGTTCCGTGTCGATCGCAGCTCGCGGCAACGTCGGCTGGACGCTCGGCGGGCCGCCGTCGGCAGCCCCGGCTCAAGCTCGAGGTCGTCGGTGATCCCGTACGGCGGTCCGAAGCGGCCGCACGATGCCCGGATGGTCGGCGACGTCCTGACGGTCTTCGACAACCAGGCCGGGATGCCGGGTCGGCAGTCCCGTGCGGTCGCGTATCGCCATCGACGAGGTGGCCCGCGACCGGCCACGATGCTGTGGGAGTTCCGCAACAGCGGCGCCGAACACCGGCGACCGACGCTCGGGCAGCGTGCAGCAGGCGGCCGACGGTTCGTCCTCGTCAACTGGGGTCGCCGGCCTCCAGCCGATCATCGAGGAGCTGGCGCCGAACGGCACCCGCCTGATGTCGATCACGCTCCCCGGGGGCAACTCGTCGTACCGCACCGTCAAGTACCCGCCCGAGCGACTTCGACGTCGAGCACCTGCGAGCAACCGCCGGCGGCTCCAGATCACCCTGCCCTGACGTACACGATGTGTCAGACACATCGTGTACGTCCGTCGCTCCTTGATGGGAACGATCAGCCTTCCCAGTACCAGGCGCAGCCGTACTGTTCGGGGTCGCCCCAGCTCACGGAGTCGCGGGGCTCGAGGGTCTGGCGGTCGGAGAACTTCATCTGATCGAGACCGATCGTCACCAGTTCGTCGCCGATGGCGATCGAGCGTTGCAGCGGGTTCCAGCAGCCCTGCAGGTTCGAGTCGCCGTGGCTGATCGTGCCGCGGGCCGTGAGTTCTCGTCCGTCGAGTTCGGCGACCACGGCGCCGCCGCCCGCACCGGTGATGTCCTTGGCGAGGCAGTCGACCGCGGGTCCACAGTCGCCCCACCCCGGTGACACCGGCAGCACGATCGTGCCGTCGGGCTCCCAGAACAGGAACGCCTTGTGGTCCCACTCGACCTCGCTCTGGCCGCCGATCGGCAGTGTGCTGATGCGCTGCGGGTTGGACGGGTCGCTGACATCGAACAGGCTCAACTGCGTGCCGGTCGTGCGGCCCTCGTCGGTGGCGTCCTGACCGACACCCAGCAGGAGACCGTCGCCGACCGGGTGGAGGTACGCCGAGTATCCGGGGATCTTCAGTTCGCCGTCGAGCACCGGATTGGCGGGGTCGGACAGATCGATCACGTACAGCGGGTCGACCTGACGGAACGTGACGACGTAGCCGACGTCGTCGATGAAGCGAACGGCCTGGATCTGTTCGCCCTTGCCGAGCCCGGAGATCGAGGAGATCTGCTCCAGGTCGGTCCCGTTCGGGCGCAACACGTAGACGGTCGACTCGCTCTGGTCGCCGAAGTCGCCCCAGTTGTCGGTGGTGGTCGCCACACGGAGGTCACCGTTGTACTCACTCATCGCGAACTGGTTCAGCAGCCGACCCTCGACCTCGCCGGAGGCGATGTACGTCGCGCCGGTCCCCTCGTCGAGTCGGAACTGGTGGATCAGCGTCGGCGGCGGACCTTGAAGGTCGTCGGGCTCGGTGGTCGATGGGGTGACCTCGGTCGTTTCGGGCGGCTCGATCACGATCAGTTGTCACGGGCGATGGGGTCGACTCGGTGATGTCCGTGGTCGGGGTTGCTTCCGTTGTCTCCGCCACGATCGTCGCGTCGGACGAGGGCGCCGCGAGTTCAGGGGCGCCGACAGCGTCCGTGGATGGTTCGACGGTTGCCGTGTCGCCTTCCAACGGCATCGGCACCGGCCCGCCCCACTGCCAGTCCCAGTTCTGGGTGGCGATGTAGAGGTTGTCGGTCGAGGCGTACACGGTGTCACCGGTCGACACGATGCCCGCCGAACCGACGGGGGTGGCATCGCTCTGGACGTCGATCGAGGCGATCCACGTCAATCCCAAGCCGGCGAACTCGACCTGGGGCAGCGACGTCCTCGCAGGCCAGAACGGCCGACATCGGGCCGAAGCTGCCGTCGCCCGTTTCGTCGAACTGACGTGGGAGCCAGTCGTCGACGCTGGAGTCGGCGATGATCTGCTTGTTGCGCTCGAGCGCCGACTCCTCGTCGAGCCCGAACTGGTTCGGCTGCACGAAGGGGAGGCGCTGATCGAAGGATGTCGAGATCACGAGTCGAGCGACACCGTCGACCGAACGGGTGGCAACGACGTTGCCCTCGAGGTGTGTGCGTCGCAGCAGCGACGGGTTCGTCGGGTCCGCGACGTCGTACAACGACACGATGGTGTCGGGCGAGCCCGACCAGTTCGACGTGACGACGACCAGCCGAGCACCGTCGAGGAGCAACTGGTGCGAGCCTTGCGGGAGTTCCGGTTCGGCCACGACTTCAGCGTCGGCGACCGACACGATGCGAAGGCCATCGGTGTTGGCGACGTACACGTACGTGCCGTCGGTTTCCACGATGTCGCCCTCGTCGACCCCCACCTCCTGGGTGTTCGTGCCCGAGTAGTCGGTGCCGGCGGATGGTGCCGACGGCGCGGCCTCGTCCTGGGCCACGGCACTGTCGGTGGCCTCGGCCGTTTCGGCGACCCGCATGTCGCCGCCGACGGCGTAGCCGCCGCCGAGCCCCCACGGTGTGACGCGTGCCGACGCCTCGGTCTGCATGTAGTCGAGCAACGCAGGGCAGTCGCCGAAGAACTCCAACCGGGAGGCGAAGCCCTGCGGCCGCGACGCCGGAGTGGTCGTTGTTGCGCCGACGGCTGATGTCGACGGCACCGCAGTCGTCGACCGGGTGGTCGAATCGGTCGTGGTCGAACCGTCGCTGCTGCACGCAGTCAGCGCAATGGCGACGCTCGCAACGAGCGTCAGTGGAATGAGCCGTTCACGCTTCATGTGTGTTGGACGTCACAGCCCACCGTTTGGTTCCGTGCCTGAATGAGACGCGGAATGAGACGCGGGGTCAGAACCTCGCGTCTCATTCATCCGGCTTCGAGGGGGAGCAGGACACCGGCGGCCTCGGTGAGATGCTCGACCCACCCGTCGGCACCACCCGGCTCGATGAGTGGGAGCACGACGAACTTCGACGTCCCGACATCGACGAAACGTCTGATCAGCGCCGTCAGCCCGTCCCACGAGGTCGCCACGAGTTCACCGGGATCATCGAGATCTGGCCGTCGCTTGGCGAGCAGTCGCTGCAGGCGGTCGGGGATCGGGCCGAACGAGTACGGAATGAGGACGCCGTAGTGGTCGTCTTCGATCTCACGGCCGTGCTCTGCGCAGACCGCCTCCACGACGGTGCGGCCCGCCTCGGCATCGGCGGGGGTGACGAACGATGGAAGCCAGCCGTCGGCGAGGCGCCCGATGCGGCGGAGTTCCGACGGGGCAATGCCGCCGAGCCACACGTCCATCCGCGCTGGGGCGGGCAACACCGTCACCTCGTCGTAGTGATACCGGTCGCCGTGGTGCGTGAACGGTCGGCCGGTCCAGCACTGGCGCATCACGTCGAGCATCTCGTCGAACAACGCGGCCCGCTCCGATCGTTCGACCCCGAATGCCTGCTGCTCGACCGGATCGACGGCACCCAATCCGAAGGCAGGGAGGAGCCGACCGTTCGACATCGTGGCGAGGGTTGCCAACTCCTTCGCGAGCACGACCGGGTTGCGGCCCGGCAGCACCATCACCGACGTGCCGAACTTGAGGTTCGTCGTCCGGCCGGCCCCGAACGCCATGGCGACGAGCGGGTCAGGTGCCGGCCCGCTGATTCGCTCCGACAACCACAGCGAGTCGAATCCGAGCTGCTCCAAGGTGTCGACGACCACGGCGTACGCGGGGCCGTGCAGATCGGTGGAGGTGCCGAGGCCGTATCCGATGCGAACCTTCATGCGTCGATCGTGCCACAGGCCCGCTCGACGGAGTCAGCCGGGGTCGGCCGACGCGATCAGCGGTGGTGATGGTGCACGCGCACGGGGACCTGCTCGCTTCGTACCCGACCCGTCTGAATCCAGCTGGCGACGAACGCCACGATGATCACGGGCAGCACGATGGCGACCTGCGGAACGTCGCCTGCAGCGGAGATCGCGACGGCGAGAACTGCTGCGGTGATCGAGATGATCATGGCGAGCTTCACGGCGGCGTTCCAGGTGCGATGGCTGAGTTCCACGCTCATGTTCATAGTTCGTCGAGTTGTCGAAATCTCGTGCGACAGCATCTCGACAACGACTTGTCATCCGACCGCCATGTTCGACACCGAATCGCGCGGTACGACATGACGAGCAGGTGACGGTGAGGTGGCCGGGAGATGACAGTACGCGACGTTCTAACGTCACGTGGATGTCGGCCACGATCGTCCAGTCATCCACTCCGCTCGACCTGTTCCGTCTCGACGGCCAGGTCGCCCTCGTGACCGGAGCGTCGTCAGGGCTCGGTGATCACTTCGCTCGCGTGCTCCACTCCGTGGGAGCGCAGGTGGTGGTGACCGCCCGTCGCTCGGATCGACTCGAGCTACTCGTCGATGAGCTGCCCGGCGCCGTGGCGGTCACCGCAGATCTCGCATCGGCTGACGACCGCGAGCGACTCGTCGCCGAGGTGCTCGATCGATTCGGGCGCGTCGACGTGTTGGTGAACAACGCCGGTGTGGGCGAGGCGGTCGGAGTGGAACACGAGAGTCTGGAGTGGTTCCGCACGGCGATGGAGGTCAACGTCACGGCGATCTGGCACCTGTCGAAGCTGACGGCGCCGGCGATGATCGACCATGGTGCGGGAGCGATCGTCAACGTGGCGTCGATGCTCGGGCATGTCGGATCGACGCCGGTCAAGCAGGCGCACTACTGCGCCAGCAAGGGCGCGGTGGTGAACCTGACCCGCGAGCTGGCCCTGCAGTGGGCCCGCAAGGGCATCCGGGTGAATGCGCTGTGCCCCGGATGGTTCCCGTCGGAGATGACCGAGGGGATGGACACCGACGAGGCGAGCCAGCGATTCATCACGACCAACTCGCCGATTCCCCGGATGGGTGAACTCCACGAACTCGACGGAGCACTCCTGTTGCTCGCGTCGCCGGCAGGCACGTTCCTGACCGGCCAGAGCATCATCGTCGACGGCGGCTGGACCGCCCGCTGACACCTGTCGTGTCAGCCGAGGAGGCGGCCGGCCTTGGCGACGGCTCGCACCCGGTGGGCGATGCGAATGGCATGGTCGCCGGCGATCTGGCCGGTGACGGTCGAGTACGTCGGGTAGATGTGCATCAACTCGGCCAGCTTCGACAGCTTGAGCCGAGCCCGCGTGGCCAGGGCGAGTTCGTGGATCACTTCGCCGGCGTGGGGGCAGATCGCATGCGCTCCCACGATGCGGCCGCTCGCCGTGATGATCACGATCTCGCCATCGTTGACGCCATCGGCTCGCGCCCGATCGGATGCGGCGATGGCACGACGATGAACTGCCGTCTTGCGTCGGCCGTGGCGCTCGACGGCCTCGGTCTCGGTCAGCCCGACGTGAGCGACCTCCGGATCGGTGAACGTGCACCACGGAACGAGCGCCGGCGGCGTGCCCCTGCCGGGCAGGAACATGTCGCGTACCGCGAGTGCTGCGTCGTAGGCAGCTGCATTCGTGAACAGCGCTCGCCCGGTGACATCGCCGACGGCGTAGATCGTCGGCACGATCGTCTGGTTGTGCTCGTCGACCGTGATGCCGCGCTCGGTGATCTCGATCCCGAGTCGGTCGAGGCCGAGCGAATGCGCATTCGGCGTGCGGCCGGCCGCGACGAGGATTCCGGCTGCGGAGACCCTGTCGCCGGCACCGGTCCACACCTCGACGCCACTCCCGCCGCTTCTCGCTTTCACCACGGGCGAGCCGAGCCGGACGTCGACACCCTCGGCGCGCAGGATCTTCGCGAGCAGATCGCCGTGATCGGGCAGGTCCTTCGGCAGGAGCCGGCGATCACGTTCGATCATCGTCACCGCGACCCCGAGCCGTTGGAGCGCCTGGGATGTCTCGCACGCCATCGGGCCTCCACCGACCACGATCAGCGAGTCGGGCGGCCGCTCGATCTCGAAGAGGTTCTCGCTGGTGAGGATGTCGATGTCGGCGATGCCATCGATCGGCGGAATGAACGGCCGGCTGCCGGTGCACACCAGCGTGAAACGAGTTCGCAGCACCCGGCTTCCAACGGTGACCTCACGCGGCCCCGTCACCACCGCCTCACCTTCGATCACCACGACACCGAGGTCTCGAAAGCGGTCGGGGTTGTCGTCGGTGCGGGCGATCTCAGCCTGCACCGCGGCGATCCGTCGCCACACCGCATCGAGGTCGATCGACGGCTCGCCGACGTTCACGCCGAACAAGGCCGCAGTGCGCACCGTCTGCGCGACTCGCGCGCTCGCGAGCAGGGTCTTCGACGGTACGCAGCCGGTCCAGAGACAGTCGCCACCGAATCGCGAGCGGTCGACAGCGGCCACACGGAGTCCGAGATCGTGGGCCGCCAACTCGGCGGCGAGGATTCCGGCCGAGCCCATCCCGATCACGACGAGATCGAACTCGTCAGCTCCCTGGTGCAAGCGAGACCTTCACGAGCGCAGGCCGATCGGCATGTTCCGAACCTACTGCGGTGGAGATACGTCGGCGGCCGAATCGGCGAGGAACTACGGTGAGTTCGGCAACCAGTGCCCACCCGAGAGAAGGAGCACGTTCATGAAGAACTGGATTCAGGAATTCAAGGACTTCGTCAATCGCGGAAACCTCGTCGAACTCGCCATTGCGTTCGTCCTCGCCGCGGCGTTCGGTTTGGTCGTCGTCGCGATCGTCAATGGCGTGTTCATGCCGATCATCGCAGCGATCTTCGGCGAACCGAACTTCGACAGCATCACCATCGACATCGGCGACGGTGTGATCCTGATCGGCACCGCAATCACTGCGATCGTGAACTTCCTGGTCGTGGCGTTCGTCTGCTTCCTGGTCATCAAGGCCTACAACAAGATGAAGGGACCGGTCGAGGAAGACGCCGGTCCGAGCGAGATCGACCTCCTCATCGAGATTCGCGACGAACTGCGCTCACGCTCCTCCTGAACTCTCGGTTCTGGCGGCGCGATGCCCGCCGGCTGCCGCAACCCGCTTCAATGGAGGGGATGCTCCGCCGCTCGTCGATCGTCGCGCTCCTTGCGCTGTCGCTGATGTCGGCTGCCTGCGCAACGATCGGAGGCGACACCACCGAGAGCACCGTTGCGGTCGGCGCTCCGGCGTCGACCATTGCCGGTGTCGGCGTCCTGCCCGACACCGTGCCCGCCAATCGCGAGCCACTGGTGATGGTGCCACCCCCGGTGAACGACGACGGCACGACCGCCGATCTCGTCGGTGACATCGTCGCCGGAAATCGGGTCCTGATCATCGGCGACTCGATCATGGCGTCGACGTCGTCGCGGTACGGCGGGCAGATGTGCGATGCGCTCGTCCCGCTCGGCTGGGAGGTTGCCGTCGAGGCCGAGCCGAGCCGATTCATCGACTTCGGCAACCGTGTCCTCGACAAGTTGCTCGTCCGCAACCCTCCACCCGGCGACGACTGGGATGCCGCAGTGGTGTTCCTCGGCAGCAACTACGGCGGTGATCAGGCGAGGTACGAGGCTGAGCTGCGCATGATCCTCGAGCGACTCGCACCCCGCCCGACGCTGCTGTTCACGGTGACCGAGTACCGGTCGGACTACACCGAGGTCAACGAAGTCGTCCGTCGGCTGGGCTCCGAGTACGACAACGTCACGGTCATCGACTGGCAAGCGATCGCCGAGACGCCAGGCGTGCTGAGCAGCGACCGGCTCCACCCGACCGAGACGGGGCGAGAGGTGCTCGCCCAGGCCGTGGCCGGTGCACTCGGTCCGGTTTCGATCGGCGACGGGGCCTGCTTGAAGTCGGTGTTCCGTGACGACTCGGCGGTCAATCGCGGCACCGGCGGCGGCTCGAGCGTCGGTGGCTCGACCGGCTCCACCAGGACGGTCACGACGACCACGATTCGCCCGACCACCACGGTGGCGGGCTCGGGTTCCGGTGGGACTGCCACCGTGACGACGACGATCCCGGGCGGAGGCGGCTCCGGCACGGCGACGACGACGCTGCCGTCGACTTCCCGACACCCACGACTGCCACGACGCACCACCGACGACTGCCACGACGTGCGACCGCCGCCGACGACTGCCACGCCGTAGCAACCGCCGGTGACGACGCCGCCCGCTGCGCCCGACGCAGCCAGCTCCACTCGATCCCGCACCCGGCGGCTGATCCGACGACGTCCCTCTAGCCTGGTCGGGTGCTCCAGGCTCAGGCGATCTCGGTGGAAGTGGGTGGACGACTCCTCGTCGATTCCGCCAGCTTCACCGTGATGCCTCGCGACAAGGTGGGCATCGTCGGTCGCAACGGCGCCGGCAAGACCAGCTTGTTCAAGGTGCTCGGAGGCGCGAACGAGCCCAAGTCGGGCAGGGTCGTGCGCAAGGGTGGATTCGGCTACCTCCCCCAGGACCCGAAGATCGACTCGGCACTCGACGGCCGTTCGTGCGTCACACATGTGCTGTCCGGCCGCGGCATCGACGACGAGATCACGCGCATCGAGAAGCTCCGCATCGCCATGGAGGAGAACCCCGACGAACGCAATGTCGGTCGCTACTCCGAAGCCGAGGAGGCATTCCGCACCACGGGTGGGTACGCCTCCGAGAGCGAGGCGCGGGCGATGGCTGCCGGTCTCGGCATCCCCGACTCGAGGCTCGATCAGCCGATCAGCACCTTGTCGGGCGGCGAGCGACGACGCGTCGAACTCGCCCGCATCCTGTTCGCCGGTTCCGACGTGCTGTGCCTCGACGAGCCGACCAACCACCTCGACGTCGACGCCAAGACCTGGCTGCTCGGTTTCCTGCGCCAGTACAAGGGCGCGTTGCTCGTGATCAGCCACGACCTGGAGCTGCTCGACGAGTCGATCACCCGCGTACTGCACCTCGATCGGGCCACCGAGACCGACGTGGGCGAGATCGTCGAGTACCGCGGCACCTACAGCCAGTACCAGCGGTCGCGGGCTGACGACGAGGCGCGTCTCGCGAAGAAGGCGCTGCTGCAGGCGAAGGAGATCGACCGTCTCCAGACCGTCGTCGATCGTTTCGGGGCGAAGGCCACGAAGGCGGCCATGGCGCACAGCGTCGAGAAGCGGATCGCCCGCCTCGAAGACCAGCGGGTGCGCGGCCCGCAATCGACCAAGACCATGACGGTGAGGTTCCCTGATCCGCCGAAGTGTGGTGAGACGGTCATCCGTGCATCCGGGCTGTGCAAGGCGTACGGCGGCCCGACGATCTTCGAGGACATCGACTTCGATCTCGGCCGCGGTGAGCGGCTGCTCGTGTTGGGGCTCAACGGTGCCGGCAAGACCAGCCTGCTGCGGATCCTTGCCGGTGAAACCGAGGCCGACCTCGGCGACTTCCAGTTCGGCTACCACGTGCATACCGGCTACTACGCCCAGGAACACGACAACCTCCGCACGGACGAGTCGTTGCTGACCAACATCCGCGATGCGGTTCCGGAAGGCATCAACCTCGGTGAGACGCAGCTGCGCGGGTTGCTCGGCATGTTCGGGCTGTCGGGCGACAAGGTCTTCCAGGACTCGGGCACGTTGTCGGGCGGCGAGAAGACCAAGCTCGCCCTCGCCATGCTGATGGTCGGGCGCAACAACCTGCTGCTGCTCGACGAACCGACCAACAACCTCGATCCGCCATCACGCCAGGCAGTGGCCGACGCGCTCGTGGACTGGCCGGGAGCCATCATCCTCGTGAGCCACGACGAGGAATTCGTCCGCGAACTCTCACCGACCAAAGTGCTGCTGATGCCCGACGGCGACGTCGACTACTTCTCCGACGACTGGCTCGACCTCGTCACCATGAGCTGATCTCGCTACCGTCGGTTCCGTGAGCAGCGTGAGCACGGTGGTCGATGATCGGGGAGTTGCAACGATCACGATCGACCATCCGCCGATCAACCTGATCACGATGGAGGTGTTCTTCGAACTGGGGGCGTCGATCCAGGAACTTGCCGACGACGACTCGGTTCGCGCGGTGGTGATCCGTTCGGCGAACCCCGAGTGGTTCCTCGCCCACTTCGATGTCGAGGCGATCCAGCAGTTCCCGCGCGTCCAGCCGATCCCGTCCGAGATCGGCCCGTACGACCAGATGTGCGAGACCCTGCGGACGATGCCGAAGCCGACCATCGCCGTGATCGGGGGACGGGTCGGCGGTGGCGGCAGCGAGCTGGCGCTCGGGTGCGACATGCGATTCGCGACGCCCGATGCGATCTTCAGCCAACCCGAGGTCGCCCTCGGGATCCTTCCGGGCGCGGGCGGCACGGTGCGACTGCCACGTCTCATCGGCCGGAGCCGGGCGCTCGAAGTCGTCCTCGGCTGTGACGACATCGATGCGGCAACGGCCGAGCGTTGGGGTTGGGTCAACCGGGTACTGCCTGCCGACGAGATCGACGCGTTCGTCGACCGGCTCGCCGGGCGGATCGCGGGGTTCGTGCCGCACGCCGTGGCCGCTGCGAAGGCGAGTGTCGTGCGAGCGGAGCTCGGCGTGGAGACGGACCTGCTCGCCGAGACGGTTGCGTTCAACGCGACGCTGGCCGACGACGAGACGCATGTGCGGATGCAGCGATTCCTCGACCTCGGCGGCCAGACGCCCGACGGTGAGCGTCGCCTCGGCGAGTTGGCCGGCGAGCTCGGCACGCGACGGACGGCGCGACGACGATCAGCTGATGCCGAGGGCGTCGCCGGCGTCGGTCCGCAGGCGCTTGTAGTCGACCTTGCCGTTGGCGGCACGGCCGATGGAGTCGACGACGACGATGTGTTTGGGTGCCTTGTACGCAGCGAGGTGCTGCTTGACGTGAGCGATCAGGGCATCGGCATCGATGGTGGCCCCGGGCTTCGGCTCGACCACGCCGGTGACGACCTCACCGAATCGCTCGTCGGCGAGGCCGACGGCGACCGCGTCGAACACGTCCGGATACGTCTTCATCGCCTCCTCGACCTCTTCGGGGAAGATCTTCTCGCCGCCCGAGTTGATGCACACCGACCCGCGCCCGAGCAGCGTGATCTTGCCGTCGGCGTCGATCGTCGCGAAGTCACCCGGGCACGAATAGCGCTGGCCGTCGATCTCGAGGAAGGTGCGCGCCGACTTCTCGGGGTCCTTGTAGTAGCCGATCGGCTGGCGTCCGCCGACCGCGAGCCGACCGATCTCGCCACTCCCCGGCTGGAGTGGACGGTTCAGATCGTCGATCACGATCGTCTCGGGGCTCAGCTCGAACTTCGCCGTCTCGGCGGGGGCGCCGGCCGCCGAGACCGACGACCCCATCCCCAGGGCCTCGGACGAGGAGAACGCGTCCATCAGCACCATGCCGGGGTGATGATCGAGGAGGCCCTGCTTGGACTCCTTCGACCACATCACGCCGGACGACACGATGCCGACCAGTGACGTCAGGTCCCAACGCCCCTGGTTCGCGTCGAGTGTGCGCAGGATCGGCTTGGCGAACGCGTCGCCGACGATCGAAATCGAGTTGACGCCCTCGCGTTCGATCGTGTCGAGCAGTTCGACCGGATCGAACGTCCGGTTCGTGAGCGTGACCACGCTGCCGCCGCCGGTGAGCGTGCTGAGGCACGGGAAATTGCCCGTGCCGTGCATCTGCGGGCATGCCGGCAGGAAGCGGCTCCCGGGAGCCGTGAAGGTGCCCCGGAGATCGTCGATCGTGCCGTTCTCGTCGATCGGCCGCCCGAGCGATGCGGTGAGCTTCACGACGAGATCGTCCTGACGCCACATGACCCCTTTGGGCATGCCGGTGGTGCCGCCGGTGTAGAGGAAGTTCAGGTCGTCGCCGCTGCGGCCCCATGCGGGGACGACACGGTCGGCCCCGCTCGTCGCCGCCGTCTCGTACGGTGTGGCCCACTCGGGGCACACACCCTCGCCGTCATCGACCCAGAGCCACGACCTCACCTTCGGGAGGCGGTCGATGATCGCTTCGATCGTCGGCGCGAACGTGCCGTGGAACACGACGGCGCCGGCGTCGGCGTTGTCCCACAGGTAGAGCAGCTCGTCGGCGGTGTACCGGTAGTTGGTGTTGACCGGAGCGAAGGCCCCCTTGAATGCGCCGTACATCGACTCGATGTACTCCGGGCCGTTGTACAGGTATTGAGCGACGGCCTGCTGACGTTCGAGCCCGGCGTCGAGCAGGTGCTGCGCCACGCCATCAGCTCGTCGGTCGACTTCGGCCCACGTACGGCGGTCGTCGCCATGGATCAGGCAGAGGGCGTCGGGCAGTTCGTCGGCCGACGACTTCCCAGATGTCGGCAAAGTTCCAGTTCCCCATCCCGCCGTTCGTACCACCCCGCACGCGATCCCGGCGAGCCAGGCACCCCACGACCGATGAGCGAGACCCCGGCATCCGGGGCGATCGCTCATCGCGCCGGCAGGAATGGTCGCTAGGAGATGGTGGCGAGGCTGCGGAAGCGGCCCGTGAATGCTGCAGTGCCAACGGCGAGGACCGAGGCGGCCAGCACGACGATGCCGGCCGATCGTGCCGTGGCCGACAGCGTGTCGTCGACGAGGACGAAGACCATTGCGATCGCTGCGGCCAGCCACCCGACTGCCGCGATCCGCAGCGAGACGCGCTCGACGAACGTCAGCTCGGGATCGTCGGCCACTGCCGTCGACGGCGCACCTTCGTCACGCATCGCTCGTTCGATCCACCGCACCGGCGAGGTCACGGCCAGTACCACCAGCGGCGCCCACAGCAGCACCACCGCAGCGAGCCACGCACGGTCGGACATGGTCAACCCGTCGGCGGGATCGACCCCGGCGACGACAGCATCTCCGGCGTACACGGCAATGGCGGTCGTGAGGAGCGCCAACAGTGCCTTGACGTAGCGCAACACGAGGCCTCGCAGCCGCAGCGCGTGCCGGGCCATGCCATGTTCGATCTTCGCGACTTCGTCGAGGAGCGGACGACTTCGTGACGCTGCCAGCTCGAACAGACCGGCGGCCCGTGAGACGTCGTCCCCGTGCGATCCGAGACCGCCGTACACGTCGAGCTGACGGTCCACCCGGCGTCGGGATTCATCGTTCGTCGGCACCAACAGCTCCACGATCGACGGGTCGGTCCGGATCCGCTGCATCTCCCGGCTCGCGGCAGGTCCGAGTTCGTCGGATGGCAGTTGCAGCGACGTCATCGTGAAGCGCGGGGTGAAGATGGAACTGCCCTGGTTGTCGATGTGGTTGGCGTGGAAGTAGAAGCGGGTCAGGTCGGCGAACAGCAGCCACAACGCTGCGGCCGGTACGGCGAGCATGGCGAGAACCGCCGCGATCAATGCGACGTCTGCGGCGTCGAAGCCTTCGTCGACGAGCGAGCCCAGGATGCCCGTGATCGAGTCGCGGGCGACCACGGGCAACACGACCAGCAGACCGGCGCCGGACAGCATCCCGACGGCGATGCGGTGGAACGTCGAGAGCCGCACCTCGCAGCGCGCCACGAAGGCCCGTGCGGCTGCACGCTCGTCGTCGGTCAGTGCCGGAACATCAGTCGAGCCGGCGTCCATCTCCCGAGTATCGCCGCGCTCACCCCGCTCATGGGTGGACCCTCCACCTGACCCGCCACCAGGGCGCCGGTCAGCGGATGGTGACGGGCATCGAGTGTTCGGCTCGAACGTCGGCGTAGAAATCGTTGCCCTTGTCGTCGACGACGATGAACGCCGGGAAGTTCTCGACTTCGATCTTCCACACGGCTTCCATCCCGAACTCGGGGTATTCGAGCACGTCGACCTTGCGGATGTTGTCGAGCGCGAGCCTCGCCGCCGGGCCACCGATCGAGCCGAGATAGAACCCGCCGTGAGCGGCGCACGAATCGGTGACCTGCCTCGACCGATTGCCCTTCGCCAACATGATCATCGAGCCGCCGGCGGCCTGGAACTGCTCGACGTAGCTGTCCATCCGGCCCGCGGTGGTCGGTCCGAACGAACCTGATGCGTAGCCCTCGGGTGTCTTGGCCGGCCCCGCGTAGTACACGGCGTGGTCGCGGAGGTACTGGGGCATCGGCTCGCCCGCGTCGAGGAGCTCCTTGATCTTCGCGTGGGCGATGTCGCGGGCGACGACCATCGGGCCGGTCAGCATCACCCGGGTGGTGACGGGGTACTGCGACAGCTCGGCGAGAATGTCGACCATCGGTCGGTTGAGATCGATGTGCACGGTCTCGGCGTCGCCGAGGTGTTCGTCGCCGATCTCGGGCAGGAACCGAGCGGGATCCTGTTCGAGCTGTTCGAGGAACACACCGTCCTTGGTGATCTTGCCGAGTGCCTGGCGGTCGGCCGAGCACGACACCGCGATGGCGACCGGGCACGATGCTCCGTGGCGCGGGAGCCGGATGATGCGCACGTCGTGGCAGAAGTACTTGCCCCCGAACTGGGCGCCGATGCCGGTGCTCTGCGACAGCTTCAACACCTGCTGTTCGAGGTCGAGGTCGCGGAAGGCATGCCCCTGCGGTGAGCCGGTGGTGGGCAGCGAGTCGAGGTAGCGCGTCGACGCGAGCTTGGCGGTCTCGACCGCGAACTCCGCCGACGTGCCGCCGATCACGATGGCGAGGTGGTACGGCGGACATGCCGACGTGCCGAGCGACTGCATCTTGTCGAAGATCCAGGGGAGCAGCGTGGCCTCGTTGAGCAGCGCCTTGGTCTCCTGGTAGAGGTAGCTCTTGTTCGCCGAGCCACCGCCCTTGGCCATGAACAGGAACTTGTAGGCGTCGCCGTCGATCGCCGAGATCTTGATCTCCGCCGGCAGGTTCGTGCCGGTGTTCTTCTCGGTGTACATGTCGAGCGGCGCCATCTGGCTGTAGCGCAGGTTCGATGTCTGGTACGTGTCGTAGATGCCGTGGGCGATGGCTGCCTCGTCGCCGCCGCCGGTGAACACGAATTGGCCCTTCTTGCCCTTCACGATCGCCGTGCCGGTGTCCTGGCACATCGGCAGGACGCCACCGGCCGCGACCGCTGCGTTCTTGAGCAGATCGAGCGCGACGAAGCGGTCGTTGTCGGAGGCCTCGGCGTCGTCGAGGATGTTGCGCAGCTGCTGGAGGTGCCCGGAGCGCAGGAAGTGGGCGATGTCGTGCATCGCCTCGGCCGTGAGGCGGCGGATCGCCTCGGGCTCGACCTTCAAGAAGGTGCCAACGGGAGTGTCGAACGTCGACACGCCGTCGGTGGTGACGAGGCGATACTCGGTGTCGTCGGCCCCCAACGGGAGCAGTTCGGTGTACGTGAACGGGGGAACCTCAGCCATGCAACGAGCCTACGACCGCGCACCGAACCCGAGGAATCCAGCGTTCTCGTGAACTCGTGCGCGAATAGTTCGCGCACGAGTTCACGAGAACGGCCGGGACCTACTTCGACATGAAGATGACGTCGTCGGGGATCTCGGTCGTGGCCGGGTCGATCATCTCGCCGCCGCGGAAGATCGAGTCGAGGAACGTGATCGCGAAGGTGTTGGTCAGGTCCTGGGCGCGCTGGATGTCCATGATGCCGTCGCCGCATCCCTGCGCAGCCTGCGACTCGAGGAGCGGACGAGTCAGGGCCTGGAGGTCCTCGGGCCACGTGGGGAGCAGCTCGAGGTACCGGCACGCATTCGTGAAGCTCTGATGCTGGCCGGCGACGAGTTCGACCCGGTAGAGCGGATCGCTGCTGGCGAACTCCCACGCCCGCGTGACGTTCGGCTCGACCGGCGTCGACACATCGTCGGTCCCGACGATGATCATCTGCGGCACGGTGATCGAGGCCAGCTGTTCATCGGTGATCGACTTGCGGTTGCGGGCGGCCTCGATCTCCTCGGGCGTCAGCTCGGGAGCGGCCGGATCGTCTGCGTTCGCGCACCGGTCGACACGATCGGGATTCGTCGTCGTGGTGGTGCTCTCATCGATCGGAGGTCGGTCGCCGCCGATCGCCGGTGCGAGCGGAATGATCGCATCGACGCGACCATCTGCGGCCACGGCACCCAGTTCGTTCTCGTAGCCCGTGACCGCGGCGAAGGTCGTGAAGCCGCCCACCGAGTGGCCGGTCACGGCGATGCTCTCCGGGTCGACGTTGGCGACGAATCCGACGGTTTCGGTGCTCGTCGGGTCGAGCATCCCGTTGATCATCGCCTGGATGTCGTTCACGCGATTCAGCGCGGTGACCGGACCGGTGGTGCGGGTGCAGAGCAGGTCGTCGAGCGCGGTGTTGCCGGTGTGATCGGCGGAGGCGACGATGTAGCCGTAGCTGGCGATCGCCTCGGTGTAGTCGGAGGCGATGTAGCGCAGACCGCCGCTGCCATGGGAGTAGATCACCAGCGGGAACGGGCCGTCGGCCGACATGGACGTCGGTTCGGCGTCGACGGCGTTGTCGGAGATGTCGGACAGACCTGGGATCAAGGTGTACTCGTGCGCCGGGGCACCCGCTGCGTCGTCGAGTGGGAACCACACGTCGACCGTCAGCGGCCGTTCACTGGTCGGCGTTGATCGTGATCGTCTTGACCCCCACGTCGTAGGGGCCGGGCGGGAGTACCTCGAACGGCTCCAGCGGGGCCTCGGTGTCGACGGGAGCGTCCGTGGTCGGAGTCGTGTCCGGTGTCGTCGACTCGACCACCTGCTCGGTCGTCGCTGTCGGCTCCACTGCGTCGGTCGAGGTGCTCGTGTCGTCATCGCTGGAGCAGGCGGCGAAGACGAGGGCGGAGGCGATGGTCAGGGCGATGAGGGGAGAGCGCACGTCGGCAAGCTAGTGAGCCGGGTGATCCACCGCCCAGTTGGTCCAGCTTCTCGTGAACTCGTGCGCGAATAGTTCGCGCACGAGTTCACGAGAAGCGCCGGCCGGGGCGGTCAGAACGTTTCGATGAGGAGGGCGGTCGCGGCGACCGTGCAGATCACGAGGACCGCCGGGCGGATCACCGTTGGATCCAGGTGGTCCTTGATCAGCCTGGCGGTGACCACCCCGAGGGCGATGCCGGGCAGCAGCAGCGCGGTGAGCTGCCACTGGCGAACCCCGATCTCGCCGGCAAGGGCCAGCGCGCTGACCGAGAGGATTGCTCCGATGGAGAAGAACGCCGAGATCGTCGAGCGCATCGTCGCCGGATCACTGTTCTGGTAGGTGAGGGCCATCGGAGGCCCACCGACGCCGGTCGTCGTCCCGGCGAATCCCGATGCCAGGCCGGCGACCATGAGCGAACGATCGGTCGGGCGGAACCGGATACTCGTCATCGACGCGGCAACGGCGAACAACACCGAACCGGCGACCATGATCGCCAGCACCTGGTCGGACAGTGCAGCCACCACCAGCGCACCGAGGATCACTCCGGGGACACGACCCAGCAGGGCGAATCCGACCTGTCGGTGTTCGATGTGGGTGCGGTCGATCCACGCCACCGTGAACGTGAGCGGCAGGACGCACAGCACGATCGCCACCGGAATGAAGTCGGGGTCGGCGAAGGCCAGGACCGGGGACGCGATCATCCCGACACCGATGCCGATCGACGCCTGCACCGTCGCTCCGACGTACACGGCGAACACGCACGCCAAGGCCATACCGATCGAGAGGCCGAACATCAACGGTCCTTCATGCGGTTGGGGGCGGCAGTTGCGGGATCGATCGGCCACTGGTGTTTCGGATAGCGCCCGGCCATGTCCTTGCGGACATCCGCCCACGAACCACTCCAGAAGCCGGGGAGATCGGCGGTGACCTGGATCGGTCGATCAGCCGGCGACAGCAGATGCAACCTGATCGGAACACCCCCAGCAGTCGGATGATCGACCACGCCGAACAGATCCTGCACGCGCACTGACGCATCGGGCTGCTCACCGCTGTAGTCGATCGGCGCCGACCGACCGCTCGGCAGGTCGAGCCGTGTCGGGGCGAGGTCGTCGAGCCGGCTCCCCACCGACCACGGCAGCTGGCTCCGCAGGACCATGACGAGGTCGAGCCGATCGAGGTCGCCGCGTCCCGTTGCGCCAGGGAGGTACGGCGCGAGCCATTCATCGAGCGTGCTCACGAGTGCACTGGTCGACCAATCGGGCCACGGG
The DNA here is from genome assembly GCA_963743825.1 of Ilumatobacteraceae bacterium. GTDB lineage: Bacteria > Actinomycetota > Acidimicrobiia > Acidimicrobiales > Ilumatobacteraceae > Sva-07. The sequence continues at coordinate 116,843 of CAVURC010000002.1, forward strand.
TCGCCGAGCGTCCGGTGGAGGAACGCGACGCGTTGCTGCAGGCTCCGGGCGGCGTCGGTCCAGCGAAGCACGCGCAGCTCGGTCGATCGCACACGGGCCATGAGTGCTGCCGTGGTCTCGTCGCCAGGCTCGGGACGCCCCGTTCGGCGACCGAGCTGGATGGCGCCGAGCCGCCGCTCGACCGATTCCACGAGGTCGTCGCGGTCGGTGTCCCATTCCACGATGCGTCGCTCACTGATGTCCGGGCCGAACGCGGCGATCACCTCGTCGGCGTCGACGGCTGCGGCGAGCCGGATGCGTGCGCGATCGCGTCGGCCATCGAGGTCGGCGACCACGACGAACAGCTCGTCCGACAGTGAGTCGTCCTCGGGCAGCCAGGCGCCCGACCCCGAGCGGAGTTGGAACTGACCGGTGCGGCGCTGGCCGGCCAGCCGGTCCGGGTAGCCGAGCAGGAGAACGGCACCGGCCCGATCGGGGTCGACGCGGTCGAGATCGAACTCGATGCGGGCCCGCCGGGCGAGGTCGGCGGCACGTTCGCGGAGCCGATGCACGGCGCCACGATCGGCTGCGTCGTGGCGGTCACGTCCGCACAGCACGGCGACCCGAAGCGCGATCTCCGCGGGGAGATCGTCGGGACGTCCACGGAAGATGTCACGTTCCTCGACGAGCGTGGCGACGACGCAGGCGAGCGAGGTCCGGTCGACGGCCACCATGCGGGCCAGCCGGGGGTGGACGGGCAAGCCGAGCATCGTTCGACCGAGTGGGGTGATCGAGCCGTCGTCGGCATCGATGGCGTACAGGTCGCGGAGGAGCTCGCGCGCCTGAGCCAGTGCACCCGATGGCGGCTCGTCGATGAATCGAAGACCGTCGCCCCCACCCCACGCTGCGAGCTCGAGTGCGAATCCGGCGAGATCCGCTTGCAGGATCTCGGGCGATCGGTGGCGTGTGCGCGTGCCGTGCTCGATCTTGCTCCACAACCGATATGCGGCGCCCGGTTCGGTGCGACCGGCTCGACCGGCGCGTTGCTCGGCGGACGCACGGCTCGTCGACACCGTGGTGAGCCGGGTCAACCCCGTGCGTGCGTCGAAACGTGGTTCACGCGCGAGGCCACTGTCGACCACCACGCGTACGCCGTCGACCGTCAACGACGTCTCGGCGATGTCGGTCGAGAGCACGACGCGCCGCCGGCCCGGTGGCGATGGGGCGAGCGCAAGATCCTGTTCGGTGGTGGTCAGCGCGCCGGCGAGCGGGTAGATGTCGACGTCAGGTCCCACCACGTCGTTGAGCTGCGACTCGGCCCGGCGGATCTCGCCGATTCCCGGCAGGAAGACCAGGATGTCGCCGGACTGCTCGCGCAGCGCCCGTGACACCGCGGCGACGACGGCAGGTTCGATCCGGTCGGGTCGAGCGGGCCCACGCTTCGTCGAGCGACCCCGCGCTCCACCCGTCGGCGCCTGCGGCATCCAGTGCATCTCGACGTCGAACATCCGGCCGTCGCTCGCCACCACCGGCGCCTCGAGCAAGCGGGTCAACCCATCGACGTCGGGAGTGGCCGACATCGCCAGGATCCGGAGGTCGGGCCGGATCGTCGATGCGACGTCGAGCGCGAGCGCGAGGCCGAGGTCGGTGGTGAGGTTGCGTTCGTGTACCTCGTCGAAGATGACGATGCCGACGCCGGGCAGTTCGGGATCGTTCTGGAGACGGCGCGTGAGCACCCCTTCGGTGACGACCTCGATGCGGGTGCTCGGCCCGATGTGACGCTCATCGCGGGTCTGGTAGCCGACGAGCTCGCCGACCGCCGTTCGCGTCGTCGAGGCCATCCGTCGGGCAGCGGCGCGCGTTGCGAGGCGACGAGGCTCCAGCATGACGATCCGCTGCTCGCCGAGCCAGGGTTCCCCGAGGAGTGCGAGCGGGACGACCGTGGTCTTGCCGGCGCCCGGTGGAGCGACGAGCACCGCCCGACGATGGTTGCGGAGTGCAGTGCGAACGTCGTCGAGTGCCTCGACGACAGGAAGATCGGGGAGGCCAGGTTGGTCGCGCGATGGCCCGCTGGGCACGGGGTCAGCCGAGCGAGGGGGAGCCGCGGAACGGCCCTGGGTCACCGGGGCCGGGCACCGGGATCGAGGTCCACCACGTGACGGCGGCGATGGCGTCGGCGACCGCTTCCCACTCGTGCGGGTTCCAACCCTCGGCGGCCGCAGCGACGACCCCGTCGACCCGTGTGAAGACGAACGCCGGGAGTTCGTCGAGGCCCATTGCCTTGACGGCGGCGCGTTCGGGGTCGCAGAACACGAGGAACCGGTCGGCGAGTGGACCGAGGAACGTGCGCGCCTCGACCGGGCCGGCGGTGACGATCAGATTGATTCGTGCATCGGAGCCGCGGAACTGTTCGAGCACCCGGCTGGCGGCACGCAGGATCCACGAACTCTCGTTGGTGTACGGGTCGAGGACGACCGACGCGAGATGGAAGGTGGTCAGCCATTCCATGACCGGGCGGGCTTGCCCGAGCCCACCGTCGACGAGTGGCGTGAGGACGAGATCTGTCGGGAGCTTCTCGCCGACCTTCGACGGGACGGTGCGTGTGGTGTCGGAAGTCGTGTCGGCCACGGGGCGCGATCGTAGCGACTGACACGGTTGATCGGGGTATTCGTCGTCACCGCGAGACGTCACCCGCACCGGCGGCTACGGTCGCGGGCGTGCATCCGATCGAGCATCTCCGCTACGTCGCTCGGGCGCAGGGGGCGGATCCGACCTCGCTCGTGGAGGAGACGGCGCACGCGCTCGGATCGCTTCGTTTCGATCCATCGGGCCTGGTGGTTGCCTGTCGACGCATCGTCGAACGGCACCCGTTCACGGGGCCGTTGTGGTGGTTGTGCGCGAACGTGTCGACGTCGGCCGAACCGTTCGAGGCGGTGTGGGAGTTGGCCGACGAGATTCGAAGTGACCCCACCGGGTCGAATCTGGCGGCGGTGATTCCCGACGAGGCGACGGTCGTGACGATCGGCGACCCCGACGTGATCGGTGCGGGATTGATCCGTCGTGGCGACATTCGCGTGGTGGCACTCGACGCCGGACACACGGCGACGTCATTCGTGCGGCGCATGGAGCGCTACGACGTCGACGTCGAGCCGGTCGACTCCGGTGTTGCCGGGGTTGTGGCTCATCACGCCGACGTGGTGCTGATCGAGGCACTGGCGGTCGATTCCGGTCGGGCGGTCGTGCCGGTCGGGTCGTCGACCATCGCTGCGGCCGCGCTGGCGTGGGGCACACCGGTGTGGCTGGTCGCCGGCGTCGGCCGACGCCTGCCGTCGGGGTTCATCGACGCGATGGTCGCCAAGGTGGTGTCGATGAGCGGCGACGGTGACCCGTGGGATCTCGAGGTCGAGGTGCTCCCCACATCGATGTTCACCCACGTGGTCGGCCCGTACGGTCAGGTCCCCATGGGTCCGCCCGCCATCGTCGCCGAGTGCCCCATGGCCCACGAACTCCTCCGCCACAGCCCCATCTGACCCGCCCCACCGGTCGCGACGTCGTCGGCCCGCTCCCACCGGTTTGCGTGACGGTTTGGTTGGGCCGTCCCAATGGAAATGCAACGCAAACGTCGAATCAGGCGGCTGTGGGTGGGTGGGTCGGTGGACGAAGGCGCAGACGCAGGGTGTTGCGGACGAATGCGGAGTGCTTCACCACCTCGTCGTAGGTGTACTCGTACACCCGATAGCCGAGGTCCTGGAGTTCGTTTCGTCGTTGTGCGTCTCGCAGCCGGTCGCTCGGCGCCGCATGCCCCTTCTGGCCGCTGACCTCCACGACGACGCCGAGCCCGTCGAAGAGGAAGTCGACGCGAGCGACGTGGCGATCGCCGGCGAGGAACACCACTTGCGTGCGAGGGCGTGGCAGCCCCGCCTCACGGACGAGTTCGAGGAATCGGCGCTCGAGCATGGTGTGGCCTCCTGCATCGGTCAGCATCTCCTCGACCCGCAGACAACCCCACCGGCCCGACCCGCGCAGATCGGCCAGCCGCCGCAGGATCGTTTCGGGCGACGAGAGGTGCAGGCGAACTGCGCTGTCGATCGCCGCCTCGATCCGCCGGGGATGGGCACGGGCGAGTGCGAGGTCGAACACCGTGCGGGTCGCCGACATCGTGCGCAAGACCGTCGATCACCACCTGGTCGATCGGCCTCAGTCGAGTGGTGGTGTGCACCACGAACGGCACGATCGCGGGCCGTCGGCCCCGATCGATGGTGAACTCGACGGCTCGAGGATCGGACCGATCGAGGCCGTGGAGCGCCGCCGCCGCTTCGAAGCTCACCCAACTGCGCTCGCCGAGGCAGAGCAGCCCGGCGCGGAGGCGACGTCGATGGGTGTCGGGAGACCCTCGCAGGGCATACACACGAGGGGCGATCCGATGGATCACTCCGTCGGCGACCAATCGGTTCTGCTGCCAGGCGGAGATGCCGACGTCACGGAGCTGCGCGATGGTCACCACGCCGTCCTGGTCGGCGGCGAGGTCGGTGAGGGTGGTGTCGAGCTTCATGCCCACCCGTGGGTCGCCAATCGGCGCCGGCGGAAAACTCCGGTTTGCGTGACAGTTCTGTTGGCCCGCCCCAACAGAACTGTCACGCAAACCGGTTGGAGGTGTGGGGTGCGGGTGGGGTCCGGCGGGGTGGGGTGTCAGATCTGGCGGGTGGCGGGGGGATGGCCGAGGATGTCGGTCATCACCTCGCGGGCCTCGGCCTTGCGGTCCTCGGTCACGAAGACACGCGCCATCGGTTCACGGCTGGTCATCATCGGGTTGAGGCTGTAGTCATCCGAGGTCACCGCAGGGATTCCCTGGGCGTTGAGCTCGTCGACGATCATCGGGGCCATCCACTGCGGGATCCATCCGGCCTCCACGGTCCGGTCGGGATTCGGAGGCTTGGGCAGGTGTTTGCCGAACACCCAGTGCCAGGCGGAACGAAACGTGGGCATCGGCGATTCCTCGGTCGGGCGGATGCTGTTTCCGCAGCGTGAACTGACTGTACGAGCGGTCGAACCGGTTGTCCACGTGTCGAGCGATCACTAGTGTCGGCCTTCTCCCGGCATTCTCGCCGGACCGTCGACGAACACCGAGGGACTCATGGCCAACATCATCACAGCGGCGCTCCTGCAGACCGACTGGACCGGTGACAAGGAGTCGATGATCGTCAAGCACGAGGACGCGGCCCGTGAGGCTGCCGCCCAGGGTGCGCAGATCATGTGCTTCCAGGAACTCTTCTACGGCCCGTACTTCTGCCAGGTGCAGGAGGCCGAGTACTACGACTACACCGAGTACATCCCCGACGGGCCCACCACGAAGCGATTCCAGGCGCTCGCCAAGGAACTCAACATGGTGATGGTGCTGCCGATGTACGAAATCGAGCAGCCGGGGATCTACTACAACACCGCCGCAGTCATCGATGCCGACGGCACCTACCTCGGCAAGTACCGCAAGCAGCACATCCCGCAGGTCAAGGGCTTCTGGGAGAAGTTCTACTTCCGGCCCGGAAACGGCGGCTATCCGATCTTCGACACGGCCGTCGGCAAGGTCGGTGTCTACATCTGCTACGACCGGCACTTCCCCGAGGGGTGGCGGGCGCTCGGCCTGAACGGCGCCGAGATCGTCTTCAATCCGTCGGCGACCCACCGGGGGCTCTCGGAGTATCTGTGGTCGATCGAGCAGCCGGCCGCCGCGGTGGCGAACATGTACTACGTCGGAGCGATCAACCGGGTCGGCATCGAGCCGCTGGGCGAGAACGACTTCTACGGCCAGAGCTACTTCGTCGACCCGCGAGGCCAGTACGTCGGCGACAAGGGCGACCCGTACCAGCCCGAGCTGATCATCCGTGAGCTCGACATGGATCGCATCAAGGAGGTCCGCGACGGCTGGGCGTTCTATCGCGATCGCCGTCCCGACGCCTACGCCGAACTGGTGGAGGGCTGACATGGCGACCATGCTGATCTCCGGCGGAACGGTCGTCTCCGCAGTCGGACGTCGCGACGCCGACGTGCTCGTCGACGGCGAGAAGGTCGTCGCCATCCTCGCTCCCGGCCAGGCAGCAGCGATGGGTGTCGTTGCCGACCGCACGATCGACGCCACGGGCAAGTACGTCGTACCCGGCGGTGTCGACGTGCACACCCACATGGAGCTGCCGTTCGGCGGCACCGAGGCCTCCGACACGTTCGAGACCGGCACGACCGCCGCCGCATGGGGCGGTGTCACCACGATCGTCGACTTCGCCGTGCAGAACACCGGCTTCAGCGTCCATGACCAGCTCGCCGTCTGGCACGAGAAGGCCGCCGGCAACTGCGCGATCGATTACGGCTTCCACCAGATCATCGGCGGCGTCGACGACGAGTCGCTGAAGGCGATGACGTACCTCGTCGACAACGAGGGCATCACGAGCTTCAAGCTGTTCATGGCCTACCCGGGGGTGTTGTACTCCGACGACGGGCAGATCCTGCGGGCCATGCAGAACGCCTCCGAATCCGGGGCCGTGATCATGATGCACGCGGAGAACGGCATCGCCATCGACGTCCTCGTCGCGCAGTCGATCGCCCGGGGCGACACCGACCCGAAGTTCCACTCGCTCACCCGGCCCGCCGAACTCGAATCCGAGGCGACACACCGGGCGATCCAGCTCGCGAAGGTTGCCGGCAACGTGCCGCTCTACATCGTGCACATGTCGGCATCCGAAGCGCTGGGGGAGGTCGCTGCGGCACAGCACGCCGGGCTCAACGTGTTCGCCGAGACGTGCCCGCAGTACCTGTACCTCACCCTCGAGGACCAGCTGGCGCAGCCGGGATTCGAGGGAGCCAAGTGGGTGTGCTCCACACCGCTGCGCACCAAGCACGAGCATCATCAGGCCGACCTCTGGAAGGGTCTGCGCATGAACGAATTGGCCGTGGTGTCGACCGACCACTGCCCGTTCTGCTTCAAGGATCAGAAGGAACTCGGGCTCGGGAACTTCTCGAAGATCCCCAACGGGATCGGCGGCGTCGAGCACCGCATGGAGCTGATCTACCAGGGTGTCGTGCTCGGCGAGATCAGCCTCGAGCGTTGGGTCGAGACGTGCTGCACCACGCCGGCGCGCATGTTCGGCCTCGCGCACAAGGGCGTCATCGAGCCGGGCGCCGACGCCGACATCCTCGTGTGGGACCCCAGCCGCCGGACGAAGATCGGCATCAACGACAAGCACCACATGAACATGGATCACTCCGCCTACGAAGGGTTCGAGATCGACGGCAAGGTCGACACGGTCATCAGCCGTGGCGCCATCGTGATCGAGAACGACACCTACGTCGGCACCAAGGGCCACGGCAAGTTCGTCAAGCGCGGCCTGTCCACCTACCTCCACTGATCGTTACATCAGGGGTCAGACCCGCGATGTAACGCTGCGGCAGGCGACCAGCACATCATGCCGTTACATCTGCGGGTCTGACCCCTGATGTAACGCTTCACGAAAGAGTCTCCACATGAATCGGATTTCGCATTGGATCGACGGACGGATCGTCGAGTCGACCTCGGGGCGTAACGCCGCGGTGTTCAACCCGGCGACGGGAGAACAGACGGGAGCGGTCGATCTCGCATCGGTCGACGAGGTCGATGCTGCGATCGCTGCCGCGAAGGCGGCGTTCCCGGCGTGGCGGTCGACGTCGCTGTCGAAGCGCGCCGAGATCATGTTCCGGATGCGTGAGCTCGTCGATGCGAACCGCAAGGAGATCGCCGCGCTGCTCACCGCCGAGCACGGCAAGGTGCTCACCGACTCGCTCGGCGAGGTCGCCCGCGGGCTGGAGAACATCGAGTTCGCCTGCGGCATCCCGCAGCTCATCAAGGGCGACTACTCCGAGCAGGCGGCGTCGGGCATCGACGTGTACTCGATCCGCCAGCCGCTCGGCGTCGTTGCCGGCATCACCCCGTTCAACTTCCCGGCGATGGTCCCGATGTGGATGTTCGCCAACGCACTCGCCTGCGGCAACACCTTCGTGCTCAAGCCGAGCGAGAAGGATCCGTCGGTCTCGCTGCTGATGGCCGAGTTGTTGGCGCAGGCCGGGCTTCCCGCAGGATGCTTCAACGTCGTGCAGGGCGACAAGATCGCCGTCGACCGGATCCTCGAGCACCGCGACATCGCGGCGGTGAGCTTCGTCGGGTCGACGCCGATCGCGAAGTACATCTACGAGACCGGAACAGCGAACGGCAAGCGCGTCCAGGCCCTCGGCGGGGCCAAGAACCACATGCTCGTGCTCAGCGATGCCGACGTCGACATGGCCGCCGACGCTGCGATCGGCGCCGGGTACGGTTCGGCCGGCGAACGGTGCATGGCGATCAGCGTCCTGCTCGCCTCGGAGAGCATCGCCGACGAACTCGTCGCCAAGATCGCCGAGCGAATCCCCGGCGTGAAGGTCGGCCCGGGTAACGAGGCGGGCAACGAGATGGGCCCGCTGATCACCGCCGAGCATCGTGACCGGGTGAGGGGGTACGTGAACAACGCCCCGGAGGAGGGAGCGACGCTCGTCGTCGACGGACGAGCGGGCGTGCCGGCCGAGGGCTTCTTCCTGAACCCGACATTGCTCGACAACGTCACCACCGACATGAGCTGCTACCGCGACGAGATCTTCGGACCGGTGTTGAGCGTTGTCAGGGTGTCGGGCTACCAGGAGGGCCTGGAGGTGATCAACGCCAATCCGTACGCGAACGGCACGGCAATCTTCACCCGCGACGGTGGCGCTGCCCGCCAGTTCCAGTTCGACGTCCAGGTCGGCATGGTCGGCATCAACGTGCCGGTGCCGGTGCCGGTGAGCTACTACAGCTTCGGTGGTTGGAAGGCGAGCCTCTTCGGCGACACCCACATGTACGGACCCGAAGGCATCAACTTCTACACCCAGGGCAAAGTGGTCACCAGCAAGTGGCCCGACCCCGCCACCAGCACCATCGATCTGGGATTCCCGGAGACCCGCTGATGGACATCGGCGTGGTGCTCCAGACCACGCCCCCGGCGGCGCGCGTCATCGATCTCGCCAAGCGGGCCGAGACCTACGGATTCAGTCACATCTGGACCTTCGACTCGCACATCCTGTGGGAGGAGCCGTACGTCATCTACTCCCAGATCCTGAACGAGACCCGCAACGTGATCGTCGGGCCGATGGTCACCAATCCGGCCACTCGCGACTGGACCGTCACCGCGTCCACCTACGCCACGCTCAACGAGATGTACGGCAACCGCACGGTCTGTGGAATCGGGCGGGGCGACTCGGCGGTGCGGGTCACCAATGGCAAGCCGACGACGCTCGCCACGTTGGCCGAGTCGATCCACGTCATCCGTGAACTCGCCAACGGTCGCAGCGTCGAGTACAAGGGCTCGACGATCGCGCTGCCGTGGGCGTCGAAGAGCCGGCTCGAGGTGTGGGGCGCCGGGTACGGCCCGAAGGCGCTTGCGCTGATCGGCGAGACCTGTGACGGCTTCATCCTGCAGCTCGCCGACCTCTCGATCGCCGAGTGGACGATCGGCGCAGTCCGCTCGGCTGCCTCGGCGGCCGGTCGCGATCCCGACGACATCACGATCTGTGTGGCCGCACCGGCGTACGTCGGCCCGATGGACGACATCGCGTACATGCGCGACCAGTGCCGATGGTTCGGTGGCATGGTCGGCAACCACGTCGCCGACATCGTCGAACGGTACGGCGACTCCTCGGCGGTGCCCGCGGCGCTGACGGAGTACATCAAGGGTCGCGAGGCCTACGACTACAACCAGCACGGTCAGGCCGGCAACACCCACACCACGTTCGTCCCCGACGAGATCGTCGACCGGTTCTGCATTCTCGGCCCGGTCGAGGCTCAGCTCGAACGGCTGCACGCACTGGCTGATCTCGGCGTCGACCAGTTCGCCATCTACCTCCAGCACGACGGCAAGGATCACACGCTCACCCAGTACGGCGAGCACGTCATCCCGGCGCTGCGCGAACAGGCCCTGGCTCGTTCGTGATCGCCCGGGGCGCCCGTCGAGCTGCGCTGTTCGTCGTCGCCCTGCTCTGTGTCGCGGCGCTGTGGGAGTTGTACAAGGTCGTCGGGCCCGAGGAGGGAGCCGAGGTCTTCGAGTTGGCGGATCGTCCCGCAGGTCGAGCGACCGGGCCATGCCGCACACGTGGGAGATGTTCCAGCGGTTGTTCGATCCTGAGGTGCGTGGCCAGGACACGCCGATCTGGCTGGCGGTGCTCGGGTACAGCTGGTACACGTTCAGGATGGCCCTGGTCGGGCTGGTGCTCGGCGGAACGTTCGGTGTCGGGCTCGCGATCGTGATGTCGCGGTTCAAGGTCATCGAGCGAGGGCTGCTGCCCTACGTGATCGCATCTCAGACGGTGCCGCTCATCGCCCTGGCGCCCCAGGTCGCTGCCATCGGCGGCAACTGGGATCTGCCGAAGTGGACATGGGTTGCTGCGCTCGGAGCATTCCTCGCCTTCTTCCCGATTGCCGTGGCCACACTCAAGGGCCTGAGTTCCGCTCCGGCGGCTTCGCTCGAGCTGATGGACAGCTACGCCGCAGGATGGTGGCGAACGCTGGTGAAGCTCCGCCTCCCGGCAGCGGTGCCGACGATGGTGCCGGGGATGAAGCTGGCGGCGACCGCGGCCGTGATCGGGGTGATCGTGTCGGAGATCTCGACGGGTGTACGAGGTATCGGTTTCGCGTCGCTGACCTACGGACAGAAGGCGACGAGTGATCCGGCCCAGCTGTACACCGCAGTGTTCGGTGCGGCCACCCTCGGACTCCTGATGTTCGGCCTCGTCGTGGCGGTCGAGGCGGTCGCGATGAGGAACCGCCCGCAGGAGGCAACAACGTGAGTGCAACCGAATCGCTGTCGGCGTCGGCGGCCGTCGTCGTCGACCGTGTGTCGATGTCGTTCAACCCGGGACGGTCGAACCAGGTCGATGCGCTCGTCGACATCGACCTGCCGATCCGCTCGGGTGAGTTCGTGTCGCTGATCGGGCCGTCAGGATGCGGCAAGTCGACGCTGCTCCGACTGATCGCGAATCTCATCGAGCCCACCGCCGGCAATGTGCTCGTCAACGGCAAGTCGGCCAAGCAGGCCCGCCTCGACCAGGACTACGGGATGGCGTTCCAGCAGTCGGGCCTGTTCGAGTGGCGCACCGTCCGCAAGAACATCGAACTGCCACTCGAGCTCAAGGGTTGGGACAAGACCAAGCGCCAAGCGCGGGCGAACGAGATGCTCGAGCTGGTCCAGCTGGCCGACTTCGGCTCGCACATGCCGTGGCAGTTGTCCGGGGGAATGCAGCAACGCGTGGCGATCGCCAGGGCACTCGCATCTCACCCGCCGCTCCTGCTGATGGACGAGCCGTTCGGCGCGCTCGACGAGATGACCCGCGAGCACATGCAGGCCGAACTCCTGCGCATCTGTGCAGCTGCGCAGACCACGGTCGTGTTCGTCACCCACTCCATCCCCGAAGCCGTCTACCTGTCGAGCCGAGTGGTGGTGATGTCGCCCAGGCCGGGCCGGATCACCGACGTCATCGACGTCGACCTCGGGTCGGAACGTGACGAGGACACTCGCGAGGACGATCTCTTCTACAAGACGATCACCGAGGTGCGCGAGGCGCTGCGCGGCGCTGAAGGAAACGGCCGCACGAGCGGGCTCGGCGTGGAGGATCGATGAGGGTCCTCGGCTCGATCTGGAAGGTGCTCGTTCCGCCGTTGATCGTCGGGGTGTTGTTCGTCGGCACCTGGCAGATCCTCGTGCGGGTGTTCGACATCCAGCCGTTCCTGCTTCCGGCGCCGTCGTCGATCGCATCGACGCTCGGCGACAACTGGAGCAAGGTCAGCGACGCCATGCTCGTCACCGGAGCAAATGCCCTCGTCGGCCTCATCTTCGGCGTGATCAGTGGGGTTGCACTCAGCTTCGTGCTGATGCGGTTCAACGTCGTGAACGAGCTCGTCACCCCGCTGGCGGTGGCGCTCAACGCGATCCCGATCATCGTGCTCGTGCCCGTGTTCAACAACATGTTCGCGAGCACGACCGAAGTGCCCCGACGATTGATGGTCACGTTGATCGTCTCGTTCATCGTGCTGGTCAACGTCGCCAAGGGCCTCCGTCAGGTCAGCGCCACCCACATGGAACTCCTGCACTCCTACGCGGCGTCACCGTCGGACATTCTCCGCAAGGCGAGGATTCCGAATGCCGTGTCGTACCTGTTCACGGCGTTGAAGATCGCCGCGCCGGTCGCCGTGATCACGGCCTTCGTCGCGGAGTACTTCGGCGGCAGCCAGAACGGGCTCGGCTACGGGATCACGTCCAACGCGGCGATCTCCAAGACGGCCGCGTCGTGGGGATATGTCGTCGGGGCGTGCCTCCTCGGTCTTGCGTTCTATCTCGCCGCGGTGCTGCTCGAGCGCCTGGTCTCACCGTCTTCAGGATCCAACAACAAACAAGTACGGGGTGCGAACCCCGGGGGAGCAACAACATGAACAAGCAACGTGTCCGATTGGCAACGGCAGGAGTCGTCGCCCTTGCACTCATCGGAGCCGCCTGCGGCAGTGACGATGATTCTTCGTCGAGTTCGGAGCCGGCAGATGCCACTGCGGGTACTGAGGCGCCGGGTGACTCGACGGCCGGTGGCGAGCCGGCAGCCGACTGTGAGACGCCGGAGCCGGTCAGCCTGCAGCTGCAGTGGTTCACACAGGCGCAGTTCGCGGGGTACTTCGCGGCACAGGACAAGGGCTTCTACGAGGACATGTGCCTCGACGTGACCATCGTCGAAGGCGGCGTCGAGATCGTGCCCCAGACCCAGCTCGCGAACGGCGACGTCGACTTCGCGCTGGCGTGGGTGCCCAAGGCGCTCGCCAGCCGCGAGGCCGGCGCGGACATCACCAACATCGCCCAGATCTACCAACGCTCGGGCACCCTGCAGGTGAGCTTCGCCGACAAGGGCATCACGACACCGGAGGACTTCGCCGGCAAGAACATCGGCAACTGGGGCTTCGGCAACGAGTACGAGGTGTTCGCCGCGATCGGCCAGGCGGGGCTCGATCCCGCCACGGACGTGACGCTCGTCGGTCAGCAGTTCGACATGGTTGCGCTGCTCGACGGATCGATCGACGCCGCCGAGGCCATGACGTACAACGAGTACGCCCAGGTCCTGGAGACCGTCAACCCTGACACCGGAGAGCTGTACACGCCGGAGGACTTCAACGTCATCAGTTACGAAGAGATCGGTGTCGGCATGCTGCAGGACGCGATCTGGGCTGATGCCGGCCGCCTGGCCGACGATCCGGAGTACAAGGATCAGGCGACCCGATTCGTCGCAGCCTCGATGGCCGGCTGGACGTACTGCCGAGACAACGTGGAAGAGTGCCGCGACATCGTCGTGGCGGCCGGCTCGACGCTCGGCAGCAGCCACCAGTTGTGGCAGATGAACGAGGTCAACAAGCTCATCTGGCCGTCGCCTGATGGCATCGGCTACATCAATCAGGCTGCCTGGGACCGTACGGTCGAGATCAGCCAGACACACTCCGAACCTCGACGGGGCAACCGTGCTGACCGCGCCGCCGACGGACGGCGCGTACACGAACGAGATCGTCGAGGCGGCGTGGGCGATGCTCGCCGACCAGGGTCTCGACCTCTTCGGTCCTGACTTCGCTCCCATCGAGGTCACCTTGAACGAGGGTGGCGAGTGATCGCCGGCCGATAGCGGGCCAGTAACGGTGTCGCAGTCGGTGAGGGTCTCGTCGAACATGACGAGACCCTCACCGACCGCATGACGTCACCCCTCGTCGGATTGCAGTTGCCGCGGGGGCCGTGCGCTAGCTTCTCGATCGCTCACGTAGCGGGCCTGGATCCGCGTGAGTCACGGCTGCGGCCGTGTGGGAAGTGCATCGGCATTCGCCGGTGTGAACCGACGCAGGGAGATCACCGTGTTTGCAAGCATCGTCGCCGCCGAAGGTGGCTATCAGGAGTTCGTGCTCGGGGGCGGTGAGATGACCGTGCTGTTGCTGTCGGTCGTCGCTGCGCTCACGGCGATCGCGGTCGGATTCCAGCTGATGCGCGGCGTGCTCGCCGCCGACCAGGGAACTCCGAAGATGATCGAGATCGCGCTCGCGATCCAGGTCGGCGCCGCCGCCTACCTCCGCCGACAGTTCAAGACCATCGCCGTGATCATGATTCCGGTCGCGGCGATCGTGTTCCTGACCTCGACCGAGGTGCTCGAAGCCGGACGGCGAGTCGTCGCCCTGACGTGGGCGCAGTCCGGCACGTTCCGCACACTGGCGTTCGTCGCCGGTGCATTCCTCTCCGCGCTCACCGGCTTCATCGGGATGACCCTGGCCACCCGCGGCAACGTCCGCACGGCCGCAGCAGCCAAGTCCGGCTCGCTTCCCGCTGCGCTCAAGGTCGCATTCCGCACCGGCGGTGTCGCCGGCATGTTCACCGTGGGCCTCGGCCTGCTCGGCGCCACGGTCATCATCCTGCTGTTCCAGAACACCAGCTCGGCCATCCTGGTCGGCTTCGGCTTCGGTGGCTCGCTGATCGCCCTGTTCCTGCGAGTCGGCGGCGGCATCTTCACCAAGGCCGCCGACGTCGGCGCCGACCTCGTCGGCAAGGTCGAAGCGGGCATCCCCGAAGACGACCCCCGCAACCCGGCCACGATCGCCGACAACGTGGGCGACAACGTCGGCGACTGCGCCGGCATGGCGGCCGACCTGTTCGAGTCGTACGAGGTCACCCTGGTCGCCTCGATCATCCTCGGCGTGCCGGCATTCGCCGCCATCGGCGCCAACCCGGCACTCGGCCTGGTCTTCCCGGTCGCTGCTCGTGCAGTCGGCGTGGTCGCGTCCATCGCCGGCGTGTACGCCGTGCGGGCCAAGGAGGGCGAGACGAACGCCCTGAAGCCCATCAACCGAGGGTTCCTCACGGCCGGCATCATCACCGTCATCGGCACCGCGCTGGTCGCGCTCCTCTACGTCGGCAACGACAACGACAACGAGGGCTGGAAGTGCTTCGGCGCCGTCGTCATCGGTCTGGTCCTGGCGCAGGTGGTGAGCCGGCTCACCGAGTACTTCACCGGTACCGAGTACGGGCCGGTGCAGGAGATCGCCGCAGCAACCAGAACCGGTCCCGCCACGACCGTGCTGTCCGGTACGGCGTCGGGCATGGAGTCGTCGGTGTACGCCATCATCGCCATCGCCATCGCCATCGGCACGGCCCTGGCGCTCGGCGGCGGCAACCTGCAGTTCTCCTTCTACCTCGTCGCGCTCACCGGCATGGGCATGCTCGCCACGACCGGTGTGATCGTGTCGGAGGACACCTTCGGTCCGGTCGCCGACAACGCAGCAGGCATCGCTGAGATGTCGGGCGAGTTCGAGGGTGAGGCCGAGAAGATCATGGTGAGCCTCGACGCCGTGGGCAACACCACCAAGGCCGTCACGAAGGGCTTCGCCATCGGCTCCGCGGTCATCGCCGCTGTCGCCATCTTCGCCAGCTACATCGAGACCGCAGCCAACGAGACGCTGTCGGCCGAAGTGATCGACGAGCTTGAACCAGACGGCTCGCGGCGTGTTCGACACCATCCCGATCAACGTCGCCGACCCGAAGGTGTTCATCGGCCTGCTGATCGGTGGCTCGGTGAGCTTCCTGTTCTCGGCGCTCGCCATCCGGGCGGTCTCGCGCACCGCGGGCGTGGTCGTCCAGGAAGTGCGCAACCAGTTCGCCGACGGCAAGATCATGTCGGGCGAGCGTCTCCCCGACTACGGCCCGGTCATCGACATCTGCACCAAGGCGTCGCTGCGTGAGCTCGCGACGCCGGCACTGTTGGCCGTGCTCACCCCGGTGATCATCGGGTTCGGCATCGGCTACACCGCCCTCGGTGCGTTCCTCGCGGCCGTCATCCTCACCGGCCAGCTGATGGCCAACTACCTGTCGAATGCGGGTGGTGCGTGGGACAACGCGAAGAAGTACATCGAGGACGGCCACGAAGGTGGCAAGGGTTCCGAGTCGCACAAGGCGGCCGTGATCGGCGACACCGTGGGTGACCCGTTCAAGGACACCGCCGGGCCGGCGCTCAACCCGCTGATCAAGGTGATGAACCTCGTGTCGCTGCTGATCCTCCCGGCGATCATCGCCCTGTCGAACATCGACGACGAGAACCCGATCGTGTCGAGCCCGAAGCCGGCCGGTCTGGCGATTGCCGGGGTGTCGCTCGTGGTGCTCATCGGCGCGGTGGCCTACTCCAAGCGCTCCGCCGATGTGGTGCTCGAGCCCACCGTGTCGGACCCGGAACTCGCTTCCCACTGATCGTCGGCTCTCATCGCAACGCGTGAACAGTTGCGCGACTCGTCGCAAACGGTTCACGAGAGGCGGGTCAGGATGGGCGGTGTCGGCGACGCTGAGCGCGGCGTCGAGGATGGCGAGGCCATCGCGCACGAGGTCGTCGGGGCTGTTGCACGGCGGCACGACGTGGATGCGGTTGGCTGCCGACAGCGGCCACATCCCGTTCGCCTTGCAGTCGGCGACGACTGCGGCGACCGTGGCCGGTGCCGCCGGCTCGCGCGTCGCCTGATCGGCGACGAGCTCGACCGCCCAGAACACGCCGAGCCCGCGGACCTCTCCGACGCTCGGATGACGTTCGGCGATGTCGCGCAGCGCGGGGCCGATGATGTCGTCGCCGAGGTGACGGGCCTGTGCGAGCACACCTTCCTCCTCGAAGATGCCGATGCTCGCCACAGCCGACGAGCACGCCAGCGGATGCCCTGAGTACGTGAGCCCGCCCGGGAACACCCGCGTGTCGTACGCGTGGGCGATGTCGGAGGAGATCACCACGCCGCCGAGCGGGAGGTAACCGGAGTTCACGCCCTTGGCGAAGGCGATCAGATCGGGTTGCGCGTCCCAGTTCTGCCAGGCGAACCACTGGCCGGTGCGACCGAATCCGGCCATCACCTCATCGGCGATCCAGACGATGCCGAACTCGTCGCACAGCGCCCGCAGCCCCTCGAGGTAGCCGGGCGGGGGGACCAGGATCCCGTTGGTGCCGACCACCGACTCGAGGACGATGGCAGCGATCTTGTTCGGCCCCTCGACGAGGATGGTCTCTCGCAGGTGGGCCAGTGCCCGCTCGGTCTCCTGTTCGGGCGACTCCGAGTAGAACGCCGAACGGTACGGGTACGGCCCCCAGAACTTCACGAGTCCCGGCACCGACGGTTCGTTCTCCAGGCGCCGCGGTTCGCCGGTCAGCCCGACCGTGAGGGCCGTGCCGCCGTGGTAGCTGCGATAGGCCGACAGCACCTTCATCCGGCCCGTGTAGCCCTTGGCCAGGCGGACCGCGTTCTCGACGGCCTCGGCGCCGGCGTTCGTGAAGAACACCTTCTCGAAGTGTCCGCCGGCCCCGTCGCGGTTGGCCTTCTCGACGATCAGTCGGGCGGCCTCGCTGCGCTGGTCGTTGGCGAACGGCGGGGCCACCATGCACAGCGTGTCGGCCTGGTCCTTGATCGCCTGGATCATCTTCGGGTGCTGATGCCCGAGGTTCATGTTGACGAGCATGCTCGTGAAGTCGATCCAGGTCGTGCCGTGCTCGTCCCAGAACTTGGAGCCCAGTGCACCGGCGATCACGGTCGGGTCGAGCGCGCCCTGCGCCGACCACGAGTGGAACACGCGGGCGCGATCGTTGGCGTAGGCGTCACCGAGAAGTGCGCGACGGGGGAGCATCGAGTTGAGTCATGGTTGCGATCGTACGACAAGGTCCGGATCGGGTCTACGTTTGACACATGGCAGAGATCGTCGAGTTTCCAAGCAACGGTTCGAACGCGTCGGGCTACCTGGCGCTGCCCGAGCGGCGGCAGCGGACCGGGCGTG
This sequence comes from Ilumatobacteraceae bacterium, assembly GCA_963743825.1. Lineage (GTDB taxonomy): Bacteria > Actinomycetota > Acidimicrobiia > Acidimicrobiales > Ilumatobacteraceae > Sva-07. The sequence continues at coordinate 134,704 of CAVURC010000002.1, forward strand.
ATCGTCGTCCAGGAGTGGTGGGGTCTGGATTCGGGCATCAAGGAGATGGCCGACCGCCTCGCCGAGGCCGGCTTCGTCGCGCTGGCGCCCGATCTGTACCACGGCGATCTCGCCGGCCACACCGAGATGGACCGCGCCGCCGAGTTGATGAACTCGATGCCGCCCGATCGTGCGGGACGCGACATGAGCGGCGCCGTCGACTTCCTCGCCGACCACGACGCCACCACCGGTGACGGCATCGGCGTCGTCGGGTTCTGCATGGGCGGCATGCTGACGTTCATCCTCGCCGCGCTGCGCCCCGACAAGGTCAAGGCCGCCGTGCCGTTCTACGGCTTCCCGCAGGGCGACAGCCAGCCCGACTACTCCAAGATCGAGGCGGCGATCCAGGGCCACATGGCCGAGCACGACGACTTCTTCCCCCCGTCGGCGGCGATGCACCTCCAGGAGGAACTGAGTGCGCTGGGCAAGGACGTGTCGATCACGGTGCACCTCGGCACCGGCCACGCGTTCATGGCTCCGCACAACGCGCTCGGCACCCAGGACGAGGCCAAGGTCGCCGAGATCTGGCCGCAGGTGACCGCCTTCCTGCACGACAAGCTCGGCTGAGCGGCGTCACCGATGCGTCGATTCGATGCGGTCCTGTTCGACGCGGGCGGCGTGCTGGTGCTGCCCGACCCGACGGTGATCGGGCCGCTGCTCGCGACGTACGGCGGTCGACCGACGTCGATCGCCCATCGTCGAGCCCACTACGCCGCGATGAAGGCGAAGTCCGACGCCAACGAGCCCGAGGGATCGTGGCAGTCCGTACGACGACGCGTACGTCGCACCGGTCGGCGTCGACGCCGCCGACCGGACCGAGGCGTCGTTCGTGCTCGGCCGCACCCGCACGGCGTGGCTGTGGCGGTGGATGATCCCCGAGACCGAGTGCCGCGCTCGACGCGTTGGCGGCCGCGGGCGTGCCGCTCGGCGTCGTGTCGAACGCCAGCGGCCAGATCGAGGCGGTGCTCGTCCGCGAGGTCTGCCAGGTCGGCCCGGGCGACCACGTCGAGATGCGCTGCATCGTCGACAGCCACGTCGTCGGCGTCGCCAAGCCCGATCCGGCGATCTTCGATCACGCGCTCGCGCACTTCGCCGAGTTCGATCGTTCGCGGATCGCGTACGTCGGCGACTCGGTGACGATGGACATCGCCGCGTCGTCGGCGGCCGGCCTGCATCCGATCCTGCTCGACCCCTACGACGACCACGCCGACGCCGACTTCGAGCGCATCCGCTCGGTCGCCGACCTCGCCGCCGAGTTCGCTCTGATCGCGACCGTGGCCGCGACGTCATTACGACCGGTCGCCACGGTCGACGACTCGTCGGGGTCATGACCCCTGGTGAAGGATCAGGTCGTGGTGGAGATGAGTTGGCGGGCGATGACCTTGAGGCACAGGGTCTCGTCGGCGCCCTCGAAGATCGACAGCACGCGGGCGTCGACGAAGAGGCGGCTCACCGGGAACTCCTCGGCGTAGCCCATGCCGCCGTGGATCTGCATCGCCTCGCGGCTGACCCACTCGGCGGCCTTGCACACGTAGGCCTTGACCATCGAGGCCTCCATCGCTCCCTCGCCCTTGGCCATCAGCGTGGCGACGGCGTAGGAGAACTGGCGACCGGCCTGGGTGAGCACGGCCATGCGGCCGAGCTTGGCGCGGGTGAGCTGGTAGTCGATGATCGTTCTCGCCGAACACCTTGCGGTTCTCGGCGTAGTCGAGCGCCGCCTCGTAGGCAGCCTGCATCACGCCCGACGGCGCGCGCCGCGGTCTGCAGTCGGCCGTTCTCGAAGCCGGCCATCTGGTAGTAGAAGCCCTTCCCGAGGCCGTCCTCACCACCGACCTGGTTCTCGGCCGGCACCCACCAGTTCTCGAGGGCGATCTCGTAGGAGTGCATGCCGCGATAGCCGATGGTGTCGATCGGGCGGCCCTCCATCTTGCCGACCCGCTCGACGCCGTCGACGACCGGGCCCGGCTGCGTGAACTGGAAGCCGTGGCTGTCGCCGCGCGGCTTGGGCACGATGAACAGCGTGAGGCCGCGGTGGGTCTTGGTGCGGTCGGGGTCGGTGCGGGCGAGCAGCGTCAGCGCGTCGGCGCGGGCACCGAACGTGCACCACGTCTTCACGCCGTTGATGACCCAGCCCGCCTCACCGTCGGGTCCGAGCGCCGGGGTGGCGGTGACCTTGATGCCGGCGACATCGCTGCCGTAGTCGGGCTCGGTGACGGCCACGGCGGGCATCACCTCGGCGGTGGCGAGCAGCGGCAGCCAGTGCTGCTTCTGCTCCTCGGTGCCGCCCTTCACGAGCGCCCGGGTGAGGATCTCGGGCCGGGTGATCAGCGATCCGCCGATGCCGAGGCTCGCCTTCGACAGTTCCTCGGTCGCTGCCACCATGGCGATGTACTCCGAGTCGCCGCCCTCGCTGTAGCCGCCGTACTCGGCGGGCACGCTGAGGCCGAACGCTCCCAGCTCGGCGAGCCCGGTGACGATCTCCTCGGGCACGTCGCCGTTCGTGCGGTGCACGTGCTCGGCATGCGGCGCGATGACGTTGGCGGCGAATGCTCCGAACGTGTCGGCCACCATCTCCATGTCGCCGTCGAGGTGGCGCGGGCCGGGCTGGTCGGCGAGCGAGGCGAGGAACTCGGGATCGCGGAACTGCGAGATGAACGCGTGGGCGTTGGCGAGCGCGTCACGTTCGACGCCCCACGCCTGCTCGCGTCCGAGCAGCTTCGACGCCAGCTCGTGGAGCATGTCGGCGGCGAACGCGCAGGTGATCTTCGCCTCGAGGTCACCCTTGGCCCCGTAGTCGAGCAGCGAACGAGCCGTCGCCACACCGGAGGCTGCGTGTGCGAGGTCGTAGGCGAGTACCTGGTGAACGTCGGGTCCACCGGTGGCAGCGAGGTGCCGCACGGCCTTGCCGACGACGCGGTCGGCGAGATCGATGGCGTCGGCGGCAGCGGGAAGATCGGGAGCGGCGATCGCAGTCATGCCAAGAACTTACCGGTCGGTACCGGACGCGGCCATTTGAGCCGCAACCGTCACGTCCGGCCCGGCACCGTGTGACGGATTGCTGCCACGATGGAGCGATGGCTGCGCTGTGTGTGTTCTGTGGTTCGAGTTCGGGGAGCGATCCCCGTCACGTCGAAACGGCGCGATCGCTGGGAGGGTCGCTGGCCGCCGAGGGACACACACTCGTGTACGGCGGGGGCCACGTCGGTCTGATGGGCGCGGTCGCCGACGCGGCACTCGTTGCAGGTGGCGACGTCATCGGGGTGATGACCGAGCAACTCGTCGCCGCGGAGGTCGCCCATCTCGGGCTCACCCGGCTGGAGGTGGTGCCGAGCATGCACGAACGCAAAGCCCGGATGGCCGAGCTGTCCGACGGCGTGATCGTGCTGCCCGGCGGTTTCGGCACGCTCGACGAGGCCTTCGAGATCATCACCTGGAACCAGCTCGGCCTCGTCGCCGTCCCCGTCGTCTTCCTCGATGTCGTCGGGTACTTCGCGGCGCTCTTCGAGTTCATCGAACGCAGCGTCGCGGCCGGTTTCGTGAGCGACGGTCACGCACGGTCGGTGCTGCGTGCCGACTCGGTGGCCGAGACGCTCCGGCTCGCCACGTCGGCGCCGGCCGCGTTCGCGCCGAAATGGTTGGGCTGAGCGGTCCAGCTGACTCAGACGCAGGGACTGCCCGGCGCGGGCACGATGGCTCCGTCGGCGGTGATCTCGAAGCGCGCGCTGGGTTCGGTCAGGAGCTGCGCCTCGACCAGCGCATCCTGATTCGCAGGGAGCGACCCGTTGAGCGCGAGATACAGCTCCGACGCGTCGGCGAGTGTGCGGTGATCGAGGTCGCACGCCGCGGCGTCGGCCCCGGCGAGCCCTTCGACGGCAACCTCGACGGCGTCGCCGATGCTGCCGACCCGTGCCGGCGGTGACGTGGTCACGGCCGCCGCTTGCACCCCGCCGATCGTCTCGTCGGTTGCTGCGCTGTCGTCGGTCGACGATGATCCGCAGGCACTGACCAGCGCCGCGGCAGCGACGACCGCAAGGAGAACCCGCCGAACGAACATGCTTGTTCATCGGCTGCTGGAGGTGCGTCCTGAAGCAGTTCTTCTCGGGGGCACGGATAGTTTCGGATCGTGCGTGGACGTTCGATCGTGGCGATTGCAGTTGCCGCGCTCGTCGTGGTCTCGTGCTCCACGTCGTCGGGGGTCTCGACCCTGGAGGCCAACGAGATCTCGGTGATCGAGCCCGACCCGTCCGTACCGGTCGAGCCCGGAACCGGCTCGATCGAGTGGGGGCCGTGCGTCGACGCCCAGGCGGCGTCCGTCGACGTCGAGTGCGGATCGATCACCGTGCCGCTCGACTACGACGCTCCTGACGGCCGCCTGATCGACATCGCCGTCGCCAGGGTGCCGACCGTGTACGACGACGAGCGGATCGGTTCGCTGGTGCTCAATCCGGGTGGGCCGGGAGCGTCGGGCATCGACTTCCTGCAGACGGTGGCGCTGGTCATGCCCGAGGAGATCTCTCGACGGTTCGACCTCGTGTCGTTCGACCCGCGTGGCGTCGGAGCGAGCACGGCCGTCGAGTGCGACAACGCCTTCGACGACGACATCACGCTGCTCGACGAGGGCGACGATGCCGGTTGGGACGCCCTCGTCGCCGAGGCCGAGGGGCAGGCCTCGACGTGCACCTCCGACACGATCGAGATCGGGTCGTGGCTCGGAACGAACAACGCGGCACGCGATCTCGACGAGATCCGCGACGCGGTCGGCGACGATCGACTGAGCTACGTCGGGTTCTCGTACGGCACCCGACTCGGTGCCACCTACGCCGAGCTGTTCCCCGACAGGGTCCGAGCGTTGGTGCTCGACGGAGCGGTCAAGCCGATCGACGACTTCACCGAACTCGATGCCGAACAGGCCGCGAGTCTCGACCGGGCGTTCGAGCAGTTCGCGCAAGCGTGTGATGCCGACGCCGACTGCGACCTTGCGGCGGTCGGCCCGACGCTCGAGGTGTACTCGTCGCTCGTTTCGTCGATCGCCGAGCAAGGGAGCATCCCGACGGACGAACCCGATCGCGTCGTGACCCCGGGTGAACTGCAACTCTCCGTGATCGCCGCGTTGTACTCCACGCAGCTGTGGCCGGTGCTCGCACAGGGGATGTACGACGCCTCGGTCGACAACGATGCGACGCTGCTGCAGGTCCTCGTCGACAGCTATCTGGGTCGTCAGGCAGACGGCAGTTACGACAACAGCCAGGCTGCAGGGTTCACGATCAACTGTGCCGACAACTCCGCCAGGCCACCGACCGAGGTCGTTCGAGTCGAGTCCGAGGAGATCGCATCGAGCACACGAGTGGTTCGACGACTTCCTGCGGGCGTCGACGGGCTGTATCGGTGGGCCACTTCCGATCGATCCCCTGATCATCGGCGACGCCGACGGCGCACCGCCGATCCTCGTGATCGGCAACACCGGCGATCCGGCCACCCCGTACGAGTGGTCGGTGGCGATGGCCGACTCGCTGACGTCGGGTCAGCTCTACACGGTCGACAGCGACGGGCACACTGCGTTCTTGTCGGTGCCGTGCGTGACCCCGGTGGTCGTCGACTATCTCGTCGACCTGGACATGCCCGCGCCAGGTGCGTCGTGCGTCAACGACGAGGCGTCCGATTCGTTCCCGCCGGCGGGCCAGGGCGAGTTCGACCAGGTGATCGCCCTGTTCGACTGTCTCCGCGCGAACGGAGCAGACATCCCCGAGGTGACGATCGGCGACCTGCTCGCCGATCCGACCGGCGAGACACTGCTCGAACAGATCGATCCGACCGATCCGGCCTTCGTGGCGGCAGCGCTCGCCTGTCAGGACCTGATCGGCGACCTGTAGGGCGGCATCCTCACAGCGGGCACACAGGAATTCGGGGTTGTCCCCAGGAATCGTCAGGGAATTCACACCCAATCGGCACTGACCTTCCACAGGGCAGGTGGTTCATGATGGCCCCCATGATCACCCGAGCCCTTCCGACATCCCGTCAGCGGTTGCTGCGTCAGCGCCAACACGGCGCGGTCCTGGCGCAGTCGGATCGTCGTGAACTCGAACGCGCCGGTTGGCGTACGACGCTCGACTTCCGCGAGAACAACGTGCGCGGGCGCGACGGTCGGCTCCTCCAGGTCGAGGAGATCTGGCACGCCGAGGCCGAACGTGACCCGACGGGAGCCCGACCTCGGGGTGTCGACTTCATCCAGGCGACGGCCGAGTCGGTCGACGAGGTGTGGGCGAAACTGCGTCGGCAGGCCGAGGTGGCCGACGTGAAGCGGGGCGACGTACCCGCTGCGCAGGCAAGTTGACACTTTCTGCACGTGACGGTTGACACGCGCGTAGTTTCACTGCTGTAATTACGTCCCCCGTCACCACGACATCTGGTGCCGAAGGGGGCCGTGAGCCGGGGGAGACCACCACATCTCGTGGTCGCTGACGATTTCTCGACGAACACGAACAGACCACGAACAACACCACGAACACCACCACGACGATTCGGAGAACCGGGTGACATTGATCGATGACAACGTCGGAGCGACGCAGGGGCGAGCGACCGACGAGCAAGCCGATGCCCAGATCGAGCCCACGGCGCCGGCGCTGCGCGACACCGCAAAGGGTGCCGCTGTCGCAGCGACTGCACAGCCCGGAGCCGCTGGGATGCGGGTCAAGAAGCGCAGCGGTGCGCTCGAGCCGGTCGATGTCAACAAGATCGTCAACTCCATCGCACGCGCGTCGGAAGGACTGCTCGGCGTCGACCCGATGCGCGTCGCCACCCGCACCATCTCGGCACTGGCCGATGGTGCCACGACCCGCGAACTCGACGATCTGTCGATCCGTACTGCTGCCGGCCTCATCGTCGAGGAGCCGAACTACTCGCGCCTCGCCTCGCGTCTGCTCGCCACGGTGATCGACAAGGAAGTCCGCAACCAGAACATCCCGTGGTTCTCCGAGTCGATCAAGGTCGGCCACTCCGAGGGCCTCGTCGCCGATCACGTCCTCGAATTCGTCGAGGCCAATGCGCCGGCGCTCAACGCCGCCATCGACTCCGATCGTGACCGCAGCTTCGAGTTCTTCGGTCTGCGCACCGTGTACGACCGCTACCTGCTCCGCCACCCGTCGCGTCGTGAGGTCATCGAGACGCCGCAGTACTTCTTCTTGCGCGTCGCCTGCGGTCTGTCGACCGATGTCGACGAGGCAGTGAGCTTCTACGACCTGATGTCGTCACTCGCCTACCTGCCGTCGAGCCCGACGCTCTTCAACTCGGGCACGTCGCACAGTCAGATGTCGAGCTGCTACCTGCTCGACTCGCCCGAGGACAGCCTCGAGGGCATCTACAAGCGCTACACCGACATCGCCAAGCTGTCGAAGTTCGCCGGTGGCATCGGTGTGGCCTGGCACCGGGTACGCGCGAAGGGCAGCCTCATCCAAGGCACCAATGGCCTGTCGAACGGCATCGTGCCCTGGCTGCGCACGCTCGATTCGTCGGTCGCAGCGGTCAATCAGGGTGGTCGCCGCAAGGGTGCCGCCTGCGTGTACCTCGAGTCATGGCACGCCGACATCGAAGACTTCCTGGAGCTGCGCGACAACACCGGCGACCACGCTCGGCGCACCCACAACCTCAACATCGCCAACTGGATCCCCGACCTGTTCATGGAGCGGGTGGAGAAGGATTGGCAGTGGTCGCTGTTCGATCCCAAGCAGGTGCCGCACCTGACCGACCTGTTCGGCGACGACTTCGAGCGGGCCTACGTGGCCGCCGAAGAAGCGGGCCTCTACGAAAAGCAGGTGCCGGCCCGCCAGCTGTACACCAAGATGATGCGCACGCTGGCGCAGACCGGCAACGGCTGGATCACCTTCAAGGATGCCTCGAACGAGAAGTGCAACCAGACCGGCGCCACCAACGACGACGGCACCCCACGCGTGGTGCACCTGTCGAATCTGTGCACCGAGATCCTCGAGGTGACCGACCAGCAGAACACTGCGGTGTGCAACCTCGGTTCGCTCAACCTCGGCGCCTACGTCGGCGCCGGGCCGAACGGTGAGATGGAGTTCGACTACGCCAAGCTCGGCGCCGTCGTGCGTCAGGTCGTGCCGTTCCTCGACCGGGTGATCGACATCAACTACTACCCGACCTCCGAGGCCGAGTTCTCGAACCACAAGTGGCGCCCGGTGGGCCTCGGGCTGATGGGCCTGCAGGACGTGTTCTTCAAGAAGGGCTTCGCCTTCGACTCCGCCGACGCGAAGGATCTGAGCCGCACGATCTCCGCCCACATCTACTTCCACGCACTGTGGGCGTCGACCGAACTCGCCGAGATCAACGGACCGCACGAGGCGTACGAGGGCACACGCGCCGCCAACGGCGATCTCCAGTTCGACCTGTGGGACACGGCAAATGGCGGCGTCACGCCGCCGGCCGAACTCGACTGGGACGCACTGCGCGCCCGCATCACCGCTCACGGCCTTCGCAACAGCCTCCTCATCGCCATTGCGCCGACCGCCACGATCGCCTCGATCGCCGGGTGTTACGAGTGCATCGAGCCGCAGGTGTCGAACCTGTTCAAGCGCGAGACGCTGTCGGGTGAGTTCATGCAGATCAACCGCTACCTGGTGCGCGAGCTCCAGGCACGGGGTCTGTGGGACGAGCAGATGATCAGCGACATCAAGCGCGCCGAGGGATCGGTGCAAGACGTCGAGCGCATTCCCGACGAGCTCAAGGAAGTGTTCCGCACGGCGTGGGAGATCCCGCAGCGGGCGCTGATCGACATGGCCGCCGAGCGGGGCGCGTTCATCGACCAGAGCCAGTCGCTGAACCTGTTCATGGAGACGCCGACCATCGGCAAGCTCTCCTCGATGTACCTGCACGCATGGAAGGCCGGTCTGAAGACCACCTACTACCTGCGCAGTCGCCCTGCCACCCGCATCAACCAGACCACCACGGGCGCCGCCACGGCAACCAAGGCACCGCCGGCCCCGACGCCGTCGGGCCCGACAGGTGGTGGCGCTGCGGCCCCCGCACCGCAGATGAAGACCTACACCGACGAAGAGGCTGTCGCGTGCAGCCTCGAGAACCCCGAATCCTGCGAGGCATGCGACTGATGGCCCTCATCGACCCGATCACCGACTACGCCCCGGCGCTCATTTCCGATCCCGGCGAGACACTCGCCGACGCGTTCGAATCGGCGTCGCCGATCGGCGCCAAGCGACCGACCAACATCCTCGATCCCGGCTACGACCTCACGTTGCGGCCGATGCGGTACCCGCAGTTCTTCGAGATGTACCGCGACGCCATCAAGAACACGTGGACCGTCGACGAGATCGACTTCTCCGACGATCTGGTCGACCTCGACCGCAAGTTGATGCCGGCCGAGAAGCACCTCGTCGGACGTCTCGTGGCGTTCTTCGCCACGGGCGACTCGATCGTGTCGAACAACCTGGTGCTCAACCTGTACCAGCACATCAACGCCCCCGAAGCCCGGATGTACCTGTCGCGCCAGCTCTACGAAGAGGCGTTGCACGTGCAGTTCTACCTCACGCTGCTCGACAACTACATCCCCGACATGGCCGAGCGCGAGGCCGCGTTCGCGGCGGTCGAGAACATCCCGTCGATTCGCGCCAAGGCCGAGTTCTGCTTCAAGTGGATCGACTCGATCCAGGGCTTGACGCGCATCGAGACCGCCGAGGAGCGCAAGCAGTTCCTGCTCAACCTGATCTGCTTCGCCACCTGCATCGAGGGCCTGTTCTTCTTCGCTGCCTTCGCCTACGTCTACTTCCTGCGTTCGAAGGGCCTCTTGAACGGTCTCGCCGATGGCACCAACTGGGTGTTCCGCGACGAGAGCTGTCACATGAACTTCGCGTTCGAAGTGGTCGACACCGTGCGCAAGGAGCAGCCCGAGCTGTTCGACGATCAGCTCGAAGCCGACATCCGCGCGATGCTCAACGAGGCGATCGATTGCGAGCACCTGTTCGCGGCCGATGTGCTCGGCGAGGGCGTGCCGGGCATGAGCCTCGGCGACACCCGCACCTATCTCGAGTTCGTCGCCGACCAGCGACTCGCGCAGTTGGGCTACGCCCCCGAGTTCGGCTCCAAGAACCCGTTCAGCTTCATGGAGCTGCAGGACGTGCAGGGCCTCTCGAACTTCTTCGAGCGCACCGTGAGCTCCTACCAGACCGGCGTCGAAGGCAACGTCAGCTTCGACGAAGAGTTCTGATTACAACAGGGGTCAGACCCGGATGTAACAGCGTTGCCGACCGCGCACCAGATCCCCTCGTTACATCGCGGGTCGACCCCTGTTGTAATCAGCGGTAGCGGTCGGTGTGTTCGCCGAGTTCGGGGCCGACGTCGCTGATGGTGCCCGGCGTGCGGGAGAACTTCGGGACCACACCCAGCATCGGTGTGTCGACTCCGGTGCGTGAGACGTGGCGTTCGATCATGCCTCGGGCGAGGTAGTGCTCGTCGGTGAGCATGTCGGCGGCCGTGTACACGCGCCCCGCCGGAACGCTGAAGTCACGCAGGAGCGAGAGCAGCTCCTCGGCGTCGATGGTTCGGGTCCAGTCGGCGACCAGTTCGTCGAGCCGGCGTTCGTTGACACCTCGGGCGACGTGTGTTGCGTACCGGTCGTCTCGGGCGAGGTCGGCGCGCCCCATGGCGTCGCACAGCCGGGTGAACACGGTGTCGGCATTTGCGGCGATGAGCACCTCCGAGCCGTCACGAGTCGGATACGCGTTGGCCGGGGCAACGCCCGGCAATGTGCCACCGGATCGGTGGCGCAGCACGCCGGCGACGTCGTAGTCGACCATCGACGACTCCATGAGCGCAGCGACTGCCTCGTAGATCGCAACGTCGACTTCCTGCCCGAGCCCGCTCTGGCGCGCGCTCGTGCAGCGCCGCAAGCGTGCCGATCACCGCGAACATGGCAGCGAGCGAGTCGCCGAGGCTCACACCGCATCGTGCCGGTGGACGGTCGGGGTCGCCGGTGGTGTGGCGGATCCCGCCGACCGCTTCGCCGATCGATCCGAACCCGGCTTCCGATGATCGTGGCCCACTCTGGCCGAAGCCGGAGACGTGCGTGACGATGATCCCCGGGTTCGCCGCCGACAGCGTCGCGTGGTCGAGGCCGAACTTGGCCAGCACGCCCGGCCGGAAGTTCTCGAGGACGACGTCGCACTCGGCGGCGAGACGCTGCACGAACGCGAGGTCGTCGGGGTTCTTGAGATCGGCGACGACCGATCGCTTGTTGCGGGCGATGATCGGCCACCACAGGCTGGAGTCGTCGACGCTCACCCCCCAGTGGCGCATCGGATCACCGTCGGGCCCTTCGATCTTGATCACCTCGGCCCCGTAATCGCCGAACAATTGGCCGGCGAACGGTCCGGCGATGAAATTCCCGAGTTCCAGGACCCGCACGCCCAGCAGCGGTCCGGTTCTGGGGGCCGATTCGGTGGTCATGGACCCTCTGTCTAGCCCCTTGCCCACCGAGTCGGTGATCTCGCCCGGCACGCGAGAGACTGTCGCGGTGATCCCCCTGCCCGAGTCGGTCGTGCTCCGAGACGTGAGTCTGCGCGACGGACTGCAGGACGAGGAGCCGATCGCAACCGGGGCCAAGTTGGCCATCTTCGAAGCGCTCGTCGCGTCGGGGATCCGCGACCTGGAACTCACGAGCTTCGTCCGACCCGATCGGGTACCGGCGATGGCCGATGCCGAGGCGTTCTGCGCGGCGACGCACTCGCTCGCCGAGGCCGGGGGCGTCACACGATGGGGGCTGGTACTCAACGGGCGTGGTGCCGAGCGGGCACTCGCCGCTGGTCTCACTCATCTGCAGTACGTCGTGTCGGTGAGTGACACGCACAGCCGTCACAATGCCGGCGTCGGTACCGATGAAGCGCTCGACGCGTTCGAGCAGTTCGCAGCGGTTGCCCTCGATGGCGGAGCCGTGATCGAGATGACGCTGGCGACCGCGATGGGATGCCCGTTCGAACATCGTGTCGACCCTGATCGGGTCGTCGAGGTCGCCCGCCGTGCCGTCGCCGCAGGAGCATCGTCGATCGGGCTTGCCGACACCATCGGTGTGGCGGTGCCAACGGAGGTCGCTCACCTCGTCGAGCGCACGCTCGGCGCCGTCGACGTCGCGGTCGGTGTCCATCTCCACGACACACGCGGCCTCGCCATCGCCAACGCGATCGTGGCGCTCCAACACGGCGCCACACGACTCGATGCCAGCGTCGGCGGACTCGGCGGATGCCCGTTCGCCCCGAACGCCAGCGGCAACGTCCCGATCGAGGACCTCGCCCACGCCCTCGACGCCATGGGTGTGTCGACGGGCCTCGACGTCGACGGGCTGCTCACCGCTGCGGGCGTTGCGTGCCATGCCGTGGGCCGCGAGGTGTCGAGCCACGTCGGTCTCGCCGGCCCCCGCTTCACCAACTGACCGGGTGACACCCGCCACCCGATCGTTACCGACGGTGTCTGACACCATGAGCAACACGGCGGTACCGTGATGGGCGATGGCAGATCACTGGCTCACGAGCACCCGGGTCGCGATCGTGGCGGGCAAGGGTGGTGTCGGATCGTCGACCGTGGCTGCGGCGTATGCGTTGGCAGCGGCCCGTGAAGGCGCCGATGTGCTGTTCGTCGCCGTCGACGGCCGACCGGGTATGGGCCCGTTGCTCGGCGGGCGTGAGCTCGACCAGAACGATCGCATCCTGCGACGCATCAAGGGCGCCGGCCAGGTTCGGGGGCGCACGATTCCCGCCGACCAGGCGTTCGGTGACTATCTCGAACTCAAGGGCGTCGGTGGCATCTTGCGCCGGGCGGCGTCGGCGGCGTCGCTCCCGATGATCGCTGCGGCAACGCCTGGCCTCGAACACCTGCTCGTGCTCGGCAAGATCAAGGAACTCGAACGAGAACGGGCGGCCGATCTGATCATCGTCGACGCACCGCCCGCCGGCCATGCCGCACCGTTTCTCCGTTCGGCGACCGGGCTCTCCGACGTCGTGCAGTCCGGGCCCGTGCGGGATCAGGCCGTCGAGGTCGATGCCATGCTGCGCGATGCGGCTCGTTGCCAGGCAATGATCGTGACGCTGCCCGAGGAGACGCCGGTGACCGAAGCCATCGAGCTCGCGAACGAGCTGACCGGCGACATCGGGATGGCCCTGCTGCCACTCGTGGTCAACGCCTGTTGGCCGGACCGACCGGGGCTGTCCAAGACGCCGGCGATGGCGACGCGTTCGCAGAAGGTCACGCTGTCGTCGGCGGCGAAGGTGGCACTGGCCTCGTCGGGCGAATTCGGTCGCGAGCGCCTCGATCGCCAGCATCAGCAGATCGATCGGCTCTGCTCGACGCTCGAGCGCTCGATGGTGACGCTTCCGCGCCTCCCGACGCCACGACTCACGCTGCACCATCTCGGTGTGCTCGCCGATGCGCTGGTCGGTCCGCTCATCGATCCGGAAGAGGTGTCGACATGAGTGCACGCAAGCGTGATGTTGCCGAATCGTTCGCCGATGCGGTGGCCACGGCGGCGCTGATCGTCACGTGCGGTCCCGGCGGCGTCGGAAAGACCACCACGGCGGCGGCGCTCGGCGTTGCTGCGGCGCGCGCCGGACGTCGAGTCGTCGTGGTCACCGTCGATCCCGCCCGGCGGCTCGCCGACGCGCTCGGTCTCGAGCCGGTGCCGCGTCCGATGCACCCCACCGCGTGACCGGCTTGCCGGCCTCGGCACCGCCGAGGCGTCCGGTGAGCTGTGGGCGTTGATGCTCGACGCCGCCTCGACGTTCGATCGGCTCGTGCACGAGCAGACCTCCAACGCCAAGCAGGCCGAAGCGATCCTCCAGAACCCGGTGTACCGCGCGATCTCGGGCTCGCTGTCGGGTGCGCAGGAGTACATGGCGATCGAGCGGCTGCATCAGCTGCACACGAGCGGTGAGTGGGATCTCGTCATCGTCGACACGCCACCGTCACGTCATGCGATCGACCTGCTCGAGGCGCCTGATCGACTCATCGGGTTCCTGAGCCATCCGGTGTACCGCACGCTCACGGCGGGCCAGCGGGCGTTTGCGAGGGTGACCAACGCGGCGGCGTCGATGTTCCTGTGGGCGGTCCGCCGACTTGCCGGACCGCAGATCGTCGAGGACACCGTCGAGTTCTCCGGTCACTTGCCAACGTCGAACCGGGACTTCGTCGGCGCGCCGGTGAGGTCTCGATCCTGCTGCGGTCGGACACGTCGACGTTCGTCGTCGTGTCGAGCCGCCGGGCTGAGGCGATCGGCGAGTCGGAGCATCTCGTCGGGGCCTTCCGTGCGGGCGGCTTCCCGTTCGGCGGTGTCGTGGTCGACCTGATCCATCCGATGCCGATCGATCTCGCCCCCGCCGACCGGGCCGCCCTCGCCGACATCGGTGACGGGCCAGCTTGCCGATCATCTGGCATGGCACGACGAACTGACCGAACTCGCGGCTGCCGAGCGCGATGAGCTCGCCCGTGCTCGCC
>CAVURC010000003.1:0-232149 GCA_963743825.1 Ilumatobacteraceae bacterium
GCGCTCTCGACGAAGCGATATCGACTGCTCGGTTACGTTGCCGTCGCCGCGATCGCGACCTGGGCAGCGATGTCCGGCATCGACGCACTCGTCGATCGCACCAGCACTGCCGTCGCCAACGAGCTATTGGCCGGAACGGATCTCGGCGACGCGACGTCGAACGGCGTCGTCCAGCTGTCCCAGCTGTCGGCGATGTTCATCGTAGTGCGACCCTTCGTGGGCCGCCAGTGGCGGCGGGCCGGCCTCGCGACCATCTTGCTGCTGTTGCTCGTCGAGCTTCTCGTCACCGAGGAACTTCCGGTCGATCTGTTCCTCGCGTTGCCGGTCGGCGCAACGATCGGGACCGCCGTCCTCCTGCTGCTCGGACGCCCGGATCGACACCCGACGCTCGGCGCGATCAGCGCGAGTCTCCGGGGTGCGGGGCTCCCTGTCACCAAGGTCCACGCCGCCAAGGTCGATGCACGCGGCTCGACGCCGTACTTCGCCACCCTCACCGAAGGGCCCGGCCTGTTCGTCAAGGTTCTCGGCGCCCAGGAACGCGCCGCCGACCTGCTGTTCCGGGTCTACCGGTTCTTCCGACTCAAGAACGTCGGCGACGATCGGCCCTTCTCCTCGCTGCGCCGCACCGTCGAACACGAGGCGCTCATTGCCTTGATGGCGCGCGACATCGGGATCCGCACACCACGCCTTCGCGGTGTCGTCGACGTCGGCGAGGACTCGATGCTGCTCGCCTACGAGATGATCGACGGCTCGTCGCTCGACGGTGTCGAGGCCGAGGCGGTCACCGACGAACTGATGCGCGGGGTCTGGGAACAGATTGCCCTCCTGCGCGAGCACCGGATCGCCCATCGCGACCTGCGCCGGGCAAACGTCTTCGTGCAGGACGACGGTGTGCCGTGGTTGATCGACTTCGGTTTCTCCGAGGTCGCCGTCGACGACGAGATCCTCGACGCCGACGTGGCGCAGATGGTGGCCTCATTCGCGGTGGTCGTCGGCCCCGAACGTGCGGTCAGGGCAGCCGTCGAGGTGATCGGTCCCGACGCGGTCGGGCATGCACTGCCCCGGCTGCAGATGGCCGCTCTGAGCGGCGCCACCCAGACCGCACTCAAGCAGCAGAAGGGGTTGCTCGAGCAGGTGCAGGCCGAGGTGATCGGCCAGTGCAGGGTCGACCAGGTCGAGTTCACGCAGCTCCAGCGAGTCAGCAAGAAGACGATCTTCACGGCCGTCATGCTCGTGCTCGTCACGTACTTCCTGATCCCGCAGTTCGCGGACCTGCCCGGCATCGTCGACCAGGTGAAGGACGCCAACTGGGCGTGGACGCCGCTGATCGTCCTGGGCTCGGCCATGACCTACGTCGCGGCATCGATCAGCCTCGCCGGAGCCATCCCGCAGGATCTGCAGACCGGCCCGTTGTTCATGTCGTCGGTGGGCTCGTCGTTCGCCAGCAAGCTCGCCCCGGCGGGCATCGGCGGCATGGCGATGAACATCCGCTTCCTGCAGAAGCAGGGCGTCGACGAACCGGTCGCCGTTTCGGGCGTCGGACTCAACACGATTGCCGGGTTGCTCGGTCACGTGACCCTGATCGGCGTCTTCGTCATCTGGGCGGGGAGTGATGCGTTCGGATCGTTCCGCCTGCCCGATCCGAAGTGGTTCATCATTGCGCTGTGCGTTGCTGCGGTGGTCCTGATCGTTGCGATGGCAGTCCCGGCGAGCAGGCGCGTCTTCATGGATCGGCTCCGGCCCGTCATCATGAAGGCGTTCGTCGGCGTCGGCGACGTCGTGCGCCGTCCGCGCAAGGTCGTGATGCTCGTCGGTGGATCGGCGTCGGTGACGTTCGCCTACCTCACGACCCTGTACTTCAGCGTCGAGTCGTTCGGCGGAGGGCTGCCGTTCGCGACCGTCGGCGCAGTGTTCCTCGTTGGGTCGGCCGTCGCTTCGGCGGCACCGACTCCAGGAGGGCTGGGCGCGGTCGAAGCAGCGCTCATCGCCGGTCTCGTCTCGGCCGGGTTGGACAACACGATTGCCGTACCGGCGGTATTCATGTACCGCCTGTTCACGTTCTGGGCGCCGATCCTGCCGGGTTGGATCAGCTTCCAGTGGCTGCAACGCAACGAGTACATCTGAGCGAAACCCCATCGAGAGGTCACCGTCATGGCAGAGCAGCACGCATCCGGCATCGCAGCCTTCGACGCGCCGATTCCGTCACCGGATGATCGACGGCGCGGCGGCAAGCACCAGCGAATCGCCGTGCCGAGGTCGAGTCATGCGGCCTGGGACCCTCCGGCTGACCGTCGCGATCCCGACGAGGTCCTGATCGAGTCGAACCGCGGGCGTATGAAGGACCTCATTCCACTTCGCTACGCACGGATGAGCGTGTCGCCCTTCACGTTCCTCCGTGGCTCGGCCCAGGTCATGGCATTCGACCTGGCATCGGGGCCGTCCACCGATCTCGAGGTGCGGCTGTGCGGTGATGCCCACCTGACGAACTTCGGGGCCTTCGCGAGCCCCGAGCGTCGCCTGATGTTCGATCTCAACGACTTCGACGAGGCGTCTCCGGGTCCGTTCGAGTGGGACGTGAAGCGACTCGCGGCGAGCATCGTCGTCGCGGGTCGAGACAACGGGTTCGACCCGAGCGAAATTCGTCGGTCGGTGGTCCGTGCCGTCGGCGCGTACCGGGACTGGATGCAACGCTACGCCGACATGACCCACCTCGAGGTCTGGTACGCGCGGATCGAGATGCAGGACCTGCTCGACAACATGCAGGCGTCGCGGCGCAAGGACGGCGAGCGGCTCCTCGAGAAAGCGCAGGGCAAGGATCACGTCAAGGCCTTGAACAAGTTGACGTCGATCGTCGACGGCCGCCGCCAGATCCTCGATGATCCACCGATCGTGATGCGCATGCGGGTGGGGCAGCACGACCAGCCCGACCGGGTCGTGCAACTCGTGGCCGACTATCACGCGTCACTGTCGACGGACCGCCGAGAACTCCTCGATCGGTACCGATTCGTCGACTTCGCCCGCAAGGTCGTGGGTGTCGGCAGTGTCGGCACCCGCTGTTGGATCGCCCTCTTCCAGGGCCCGAACGGGGGACCGCTGTTCCTGCAGGTCAAAGAGGCGCGCCAGTCGGTGATCAGCATCGCCCGCGGCACCACGCCTGCTGCACACTTCGGGCAGCGAGTGGTCGAGGGCCAGCGCATGTTGCAGGCCACCAGCGACGTCTTGTTGGGGTGGGGGACCGATGCGGTCGACGGTGCGCAGTACTACGTCCGTCAGTTGTGGGACGCCAAGTGGTCGGCCGACGTGTCGACGATGGGGCCGTCCGCATTCGGTCTGTACGCGGGCCACTGCGGCTGGGCGCTCGCCCGTGCTCACGCCCGTACGGGTGATTCGGTCGCCATCAGCGGCTACATCGGTACGTCGGACCGCTTCGGCGAGGTCATCGCCGACTGGGCCGCCGCATACGCCGATCAAACCGAGCGCGATCACGCCGCCCTGCTCGAGGCCATCGATCGCGGCGTGCTGCCAACGCCCTGAGCGAGACTGGCGCGATGAACTTCTTCCAACTGAGCACAGCGGCGCTCGCACTGGTGCTGATCGCCGTGCTCGCCGGAAGCGTCGCCGTCGGGGTTCTCGCCGGGCGTGCCGTGCGCGACCGGCCCGGCACTCGCCACGAGACCGCCGGCGTCGTGCAAGGGGCGCTGCTGGGCCTGGTCGGCCTGCTCCTCGCATTCGGGTTGTCGATGGCGGTCGGCAGGTACGAGGCACGGCGTGCGCTCGTCGTACAGGAGGCGAACGACATCGGCACCACCCATCTGCGTGCCCAACTGCTGGACGAACCCGAGCGGAGCCGGTCGATGGAGTTGCTCGAGGACTACACCGACGCAACCATCGAGGTCGCCGATGCCGTGCCCGACACCCAGTCGTACCGACAGGCGATCGCGAAGGTGGAGGCGCTCCAGAGCGAGCTGTGGGCAGCCGCGGGTGACGCAGTGGGCGCCGACCCCGTCGGGACCGCTCCTCGCCTCTACATCGAGACGTTGAACGACACCTTCGACACCCACACGTCGAGAGTCGCGTCGCTGGGCAACCGCGTCCCGACGCCGGTGATGGTGTTGCTCGTTTTCGGCAGCGCTGTTGCGGTCGGGGTCCTGGCCTTCTACCTGACCTTGTTGGGCAAGGGATTGGCGACGTCGTTGATCACGGCTGTCGTCGTGCTCATCATCCTGTTCGTGTCGTTCGACCTCGATCGCCCGCGCCGCGGGTTCATCCAGGTTCCGGACGCACCGCTGGTGCAGCTGCGCGACTCGTTCGACCAGCCCTAGACGGGTTGGGTCGGGAAATGACGTTTAGCAGAGTAACTTGACACGTCAACGGATGTGCTTGACTGCTGGCATGACACAGGACGATGCGCCTCCGGGAGCGACGCTGCAGCAACCCCCGATCGTGAGAATGGATTCGATCCCGCCCTCCGATCGTGTTCCGGCAGATCAGCGCGTGGCCGGGTTCGACCGGCGAACGATCTGGCCAGGCGTCGTCCTTCTGATCGTGTGGGCGTTGTGGGCGCACGTGATGCCGTGGATCAACGAGCAGGTCGAGGTCGACAACCCGATCGTCGCCGGTGATGTGATCAATCTCGGCTTCGGTGAAGTGACGTTCGTGCCGGCGGTCGGATGGGAACTCGAGAGTGGTGTGCTGCTCAGCGAAGGCAACGAGGATGCGGCCTCCGTCCCGTCGAGCGCCACGGTTGTCGTCGGATGTCGTGTCCTACACCGCTAATTCGGGGAACTGGGACGGGACGGCGGAGGAGTTGGCCGACCAGATGATCGACGTCAACGAGAACCTCGAACTGTTGCTGGCCAAGGACGAACAAGGCCGGGTCGCGATCACGAACGCCGACGGCGTGCCGGGTGAGATCGTCTACATCGTCGGGTGTGGATCAGGCGGCGCTCGTCGCCACGTTCGTCTTCGAGCGCGCCGAAGGATCGGCGATCGGCGTCGAGATCGAGGTCGTGGGCACGCCGGCCAAGCTCGAAGAGCTCGTCGAGGAGATCGCCTCGATGATCGAGACCACCACGTATCGGTCCGCGGGCCAGGGAGCAGAACTCATGACCGATACCGCAACACGTGTCGATACCGATGCGGTGATCGCCGCCCGTCGAGCCGTCATCGACGCGAGCGGATGGGGTGCTCGGTTCCGAGTGATCCAGCCCCGCAACTTCACGTTCTGGGTGATGGTCTTCCTGTTCGTGTCCGGCGCCTCGCTCACCTACCAGGGGTTCCGCTCGGCGGCGGAGGCCTACACCGACTCGTTCGCGCAGGGATTCGCCTGGTTCGCAGCCTTCGCCCTGCTGTTCCTGTGGCTGTTCGCCCGCCTCGATCGCTACTCGTCGATCCCGGCCAAGGCCAAGGTCGTTGCATTCCTGTTCAGCGGGTTGGTGTCGACGTTCGCGATGGCGGCGATCAACAACGACGCCTTCCGGTCGATACTGGCGAAGACGGTCGGCATCGACTTCATGCTGACCTGGAGCGCCGGTTTGACCGCACCGTGGTCGGAGGAGATCGTCAAGATGTTGCCGGTCGTGTTGTTGATCGGGCTCGCCCCGACGGTGATGCGCTGCGCGTTCGACGGGTTCATCATCGGTGCGATCTCGGGGCTCGCCTTCCAGGTCTTCGAGGACGTGGCGTACGTGTACGGATCGGCAGCCGCCAACTTCGGCCAGGCCGAGTACGGCACCCCGACGCTCGGCTTCCGCACCCTGCTATCCACCGGGCACTGGGTCTGGTCGGCGCTGTGCGGTGCTGGACTGATCTACCTGATCGGCCGGCCGGCCGAGAAACCACGCCGCGCACTCGGCGCAGCGCTGATTCTCTGGGGGATGTTCCTGCACTGGTTCTGGGACTCCCTGGTCGGGATCACCGGCGGCGCCGCGTGGGCGATCGGTCTGTACTTCCCGCTCACGATCCTTGGCCTCGGCGAGCTTCATCTGGGTCTACCGCCACACCGTCGTCAAGGAACGTGAGTGGGCCCGGGAGCTGCTGGGCGCCAGAGGTCGACCGCGGTGTCATCACCGCGGACGAACTCCACGCCGTCGTCGGTACCCGCAAGGACCGCAAGCACTTCGTCAAGTCGCAACCGCACCATCGGCGGGCCAAGCACGTGCTCGAGGCGACCAGTGATCTCGCCGACGAGATCGCCAAGGCCTACGCACTCGACACGCCCGATGTCGACCACGCTCGCGCCGAGATCGCCCGCGTGCGCTGACTGCGGAATCACATGTCCCGCGAACAATCCGCTCGTGACGCTGTCCAGGGGCTGATCCCCGACGACACGATCATCGATGTCGCACTGACCTACCCGCGTGGCTACACGAAGGCGCAGGCCTACGGTATGGCTGCCGGTGGTCTGATCGGCGGTGACGACTTCGTCGGTGTCGGCCTCGTCGCCGGCTCCGCCGTCGGCGGCAGGATCTTCACCAATCTGAAGGAGCTGCCGCCGACCATCGTCGTCGCCGTTTCCGAGACCGCCGTCTACACGCTCGGTCGGAACAAGATGGGGCTCGTGGGCGGCTGGGACAAACTGACGAAGATGGTGAAGTTCGACCGCAGCACCTTGCGGACCGACGTCCGTCAACGTGCCGTGACGCTCGAGATCACGCTGACCGACACCGAGCACGACGTGTCCGTCGAACTCGAGGCCAAGCGCCTCGGCAACCTCGGCATCAAGGAAGTGACCGAACTCCTCACCTCCGGCTGACCTCAGCCTTGAACAGTCGCGAGACGATCGGCGAGGGTGAGCATCTGACGGCCGGCCGGTTGCAGGTCGATCTTCGTGGCCGACAGTCCGGTCGACACCCGCTCGACGACGCCCCACTCGAAGATCGCAGTGGCGTCGAGACCGCATCGATCGGCCATCCACCGTGCGGTCGCCTCCGGATCGGCGGCGAGCGGCTCGTCGGGGTCTTCGCGCAGGATCACCCCGAGGTCGTACTCCGGTTCGGCGAGCAGGCCGTCGGGATCGACCAGCTTGAAGCCGTCGCCGGCCTGGAGCGCGTTCCACTGCTGCACGTCGCCGTGCACGAGCACCGCCCGCTCGTCGTCGTGGGCATCGAGCCGACGTTGCGCGCAGGCGAGCGCATGCTCGATCGTCCGCTGCTGCACACGGCTCGTCGAGCTCGATCCACGTCGTCGGTGATGAACTCCATCAGCCAGGCGGCCTTCTCGGCGCCGGTCGGCAGGCCGCTGTCGGTCGCCGGTCGCCAGATCATCGAGGCCGCGTCGCACAGGATCGGCAGGCGCTGCTCGTACGGCAGGCCGAGCCGGAACAGCGACGGCCCGAGCCGCTCCATCAGCAGTGCACCACGATCGGGATCGTCGCGATACAGCAGCGGACAGCCGATGCCGGCGGCGATGCGCAGCACGTGGCCTCGTGGTCGGCGACGCCCGCACCGCGGGGAACCAGGACCTTCAGGATCGCCGGTGTCCCGTCGGCCATCACCGCCTCGGCCACGAGTGCCTCGGTGCCCTCGTCGAACCGTGCCGCCGATCTCGATCTCCCAGTCGCTGCCAGCGGCAACGAGGTCGGGCAGTTCGTCGATCCAACGCTCCGCACCGGCAGCGATCGCACGATTCCGGACCACCTCGGAAAGCTCGATCATGCCGGGGTCACGTCACGAACGGTGTCAGACACCATGTGTGACAGTCAGACGTTGGAGGTGCGGCCGGCCCAGTAGGGCTGGCGGAGTTCACGTTTCAGGATCTTGCCGGAGCCGGTCTTCGGGAGCTCGTCGAGCCACGAGATCGAGCGCGGGATCTTGTAGCTCGCGAGGTGCTCGCGGGCGAACTCCTTCACGCCGTCCTCGTCGAGGTCCGAGCCCTCGCGCTTCACGACCACGGCGTGCACGAGTTCGCCCCAGTCGTCGCTGGGGATTCCGAACACAGCGGCTTCGTAGATGTCCGGGTGGGCCTCCAATGCGGCCTCGATCTCGGCGGGGTAGATGTTCATCCCCCCGGAGATGATCATGTCCTTCTTGCGGTCACAGATGTAGATGAATCCCTCGTCGTCGCGGTACGCGATGTCGCCGACGGTCTGGAACCCGTCGCGATGGTCTTCTTCGAACTTGTCGTGCTGCTTGTAGTAGTCGGCGAACACCGCTGCGGAGCGCACGTACACCTCGCCGGTCGCATCCGGCCCGGTCCCCTCGACGATGTTGCCGAGTTCGTCGTACAGCCGGATCTCGACCATCGGCGCCTCCTTGCCGCACGACCCCGGCTTGCGCAGCTGGTCCTCGGGCCGCAGCACCGTGTTCACGCCGAGTTCGGTCGAGCCGTAGATCTCGAACAGTGACTCGGCCGGGAAGTCGGCCAGGTACTGCTGCTTGAGCGCGAAGCTCCACGGTGCCGCGTTGGCGATCATCACACGCATCGACGAACGGTCGTACTGCGCCCGCACCTCCTCGGGCAGGTTGCAGATCATCCGGATCGGCGTCGGCGCCGAGAAGGTCGACGTTGCCCGGTACGTCTCGAGCAGCCGGAGCCAGTCCTGTGGATCGAACTTGCGTTGCAGCACCACCGTGTTGCCCAACGCGATCGCGGTCGACATGAACCCGCCCGGACCCGAGTGGTACAGCGGACCCGTCGTCAGGTAGATGTCGTCGGGGCGGTACCCGATGTGGGCGAGGAGTGCCGCGCCCTGGCGCGGATCGGCGGGGTTGCGACGGAACGCCCCCTTCGGCTTGCCGGTCGTGCCCGACGTGTAGATCATCGTCGCGCCGCCCTCGTCGATCTCCGGACGTTCCCACACGTCGGTCGACGCGGCGGCAACGAGCGGATCGATCGACAGCATGCCGCCGGGCGCCTCACCGTCGAACACCACGACGTTGGTCACCTTCGGGATCTCCGCGCGGATCCGTTCGAACGTCGAGGCGAACTCGGCGTCGACGTACACCGTGGTGGCGTCGCAGTGGTCGACGACGTAGGCGGCCTCCTCGTCGGAGAGCCGGTAGTTCAGCGGCACCGCAGTGGCGCCGATCTTGCGCGCCGCGTTCATCACCTCGACGATGCCCGTCGAGTTCTGGCCGCACCACACGATCTTGTCGCCCGGTCGCACGCCCAGGTCGACCAGCGCCCACACCAGCTGGTTGGCCCGCGCCTCCAACTCGGCGTACGTCAGCGTGCGGACATCACCACCCGTGCGGTCGTCGATGACTGCGGTCTTGTCCGGCTGAGTCGCGGCGTACGCGGTGAGCAGATCCCCCATGGACGTATTCGTAGCACTCGCTCGACAGACCGATCGATGCCGGGCGTCGGGCTCATCACTCGGGCTTGAGCGCGGTGACCTCGATCTCGATGCGCATGCGGGGATCGGACAGCCCGACGACCATCATCGTCGCCGCCGGCAGCGCTTCGGCGAAGTACCCGCGCAGGGCAGGCCAACACGCCTCGAAATCGGCGGCATCGGGCAGGAGGTACCTCACCCGCACGACGTCGGCGGCACACGAGCCGGCACGCGTCAGCGCGTCGTCGATGTTGCGCAGCGTCTGCTCCACCTGGGCGACCACGTCGTCGGAGATGGTCATCGTCGAGTAGTCGAAGCCGGTCGTTCCGGCGACGAACACCCAGCGCCCGTCGACGATCGCTCGCGAGTAGCCGATCCGGCGCTCGAACTCGCTGCCCTGGGAGATGCGTTGGCGGTCGGGTTGCATCCGGTCAGGATCCCACATCGATCATTCAGCGGGTCGGCCAGGTTTCGACGGTCTCGTAGATCGATCCGCTGTCGGTGAGTGTGCTGGCGACCAGCGCGATCTCGCCGACCTCGAACGCCGCGTCGAACAAGCGACCCACACTGCGGTCAGGTCGTGCCTTCTTCGCGAGCCGTGCGAGTGTCAGGTGGCCGAGGAACCGTCGCCGCTCGTTCGCCGATCCGACGCCTCGCACCGCCTGCTCGACGACCTCCGCGAGATCGTCCACGCCGGCGACCGGCAGCATGATCGACCGCTCCGCCCGCAGATCGAGAGCCGGTCCGAGGACCGCCGTGGCGCTCGGCAGGAACACGTCGTCGAGGCGTTCGATCGCCTCGTCGATGTCGGCGTCGCCCAGGAATCGCACGGTGATGTGCAGGTTCTCCGGCCTGACCCACTTCACGCCGGGATCCTTCGGTCGCTCCATGTCCGCCAGCCGCTCCAGCAGTTCCTCCGGTGGCCAGATGGCGACGAACAGCCGAGTCACCCTCCAAGTCTGGCCCGCGATGAGATTGTGGCGCGACAGGTGCGCTGGAATCTCATCGCCGGACGGACATCGGTGCGAGATGGCGCGCAGGTGCGCTGGACATCGCCGGACGGACACGGTCGGTGCGATGAGTTGAGGTGCACCGTCTGCACTGGAACCTCATCGCGCGGTCGGGCGGGGACGGTCAGGCGGAGACGAGGGCAGCGTCGCGCTTCTCGGCGAAGCGGCGCGCCACCTTCTCGCTCGTGGCGAGGCGCTTCATCAGCTTCTCCTGTGCGATCGCGCCGTCACCGGAGAGACCGCCGACGTTTGCGGCGTCCCACTGACGGATGACCACCGGCACGAGGATCTGCTCGTAGTGCACCTGCAGGTCGTAGATGCCGGCCTTCGCGATCAGTGCTGCGTGGCGATCGAAGTCGGGAATCCCGGTGCCCGGCATCGAGAAGTTGCGCACCTGCTTCTCCATGGCGATCATCATCGTGTTCGGATCGGTCTCGATCGCCGCCGCGGCGAGGTCGCGATAGAAGAGTTGGTGCAGGTTCTCGTCGCTGCCGACACGCTTCATCACTTCGTACCCGGCGGGATCGCCGAGCAGTGCCCCGGTGTTGCGGTGCGAGATGCGCGTGGCCAACTCCTGGAGCGCCAGGTAGATGAGGCCCTCGTACAGCGGCGGATCGGGTGTCTGCCCTCCCGACACCTGCGCCATGCGCGAACGCTCGAGCTCCACCGGGTCGATCGCCCGGGTGGTCATCAGGTACCCGTAGATCGCCATGGAGTGGCGACCTTCCTCGGCCGTCCACCGTCTGACCCACGTGCCCCAGGCGCCGTCCTTGCCGAACATCTGCTCGACAGTGCGGAAGTAGTACGGCAGGTTGTCCTCGGTGAGCAGGTTCACGAGGAGCGCACTGCGCACCTCGGGTCCGATCTCGTGGCCGGCGAGATCGGCATCGTCGGGCGTCCACTCGTGGCCCTTGACGTGGTCGCGGCCGCGGCTGTACGGCACGTAGTCGTGGGGGAACCACTCCTTGGACGTGGCGAGATGCCGTTCGAGGAGGCTCTCGGCGACCGGAGTGAGTTCGTGGAGCAGGTCGGACTCGTTCACAGGCGGCAGCCTACCGACCAGTAGGTAGAAGATCCAGTCAAGCGATCAGATCCCGCTCTCGACGACGTCGTAGCCGGCAACACGAGCCGACTCGAGGAGGCGTTGGGCGTGCTCGGCGCCGCGTACCTCGAACGTCGCGTGGATGCCCGTTTCGCGAACGTGCAGGTCGAGGCCCTCGCGGATGTGTTCGACCTCGATCAGATCGGCGCCCCCATCAGCGAACACCGACAGCAACGTCGCGAGCCCGCCGGGCCGGTCGTCGATGCGGGCGACGACCGACAGTCGCCGGCCCGCCAGGTTCTCGTGACGGCGGATCAGGCTCGGCACCACGCCGAGGTCGACGTTGCCGCCCGAGATCACGACGCAGGTCGTGCCGATCTCGTCGGGAGTCACCACCCCCGACAGCAGCGCGGCCACGCCCACGGCGCCGGCCCCCTCGGCGTACAGCTTCGCCCGATCCATCAACAGCACCATGGCGTCGGCGATCGAGTCCTCGTCGACCGTCACGACTTCGTCGACCCACCGTCGGACCAGTGGCCCGGTGACGAGCCCGGGGTACTTGACGGCGATGCCGTCGGCGAGCGTCAGGACCGGGCCCTCGGCGACCGAACCCCCGGCGTACGGAGCGCACACCGAGGCCTGCACGCCGACCACCCGAACATCCGGTCGCGCCGACTTCACGGCGATTGCCACACCGCTGATCAGGCCGCCTCCACCCAGCGGCACGATCACCGTGGCGATGTCGTCGATGTCGTCGAGCAGTTCGAGGCCGAGCGTCCCTTGGCCGGCCACGACGGCGGGGTCGTCGAACGGCGAGCAGAACTCCATCGCGGTGTTCGCCGCGTGTTCCTCGGCGGCTGCGACGGCCGCTCTCAGGTCGGCGCCGGTCTCGGTCACCACGGCGCCGTGGCGACGTGACGCTTCGATCTTGGTGATCGGGGCGCCGACCGGTACGAAGATCCGACACGGCACGCCGAAGTGTTGCGCGGCGAACGCCAACGCCTGAGCGTGGTTGCCCGCACTCCCCGTCGTGACACCACGACGGGCATCGGCGCCGAGTGTCGCCAACTTGTTCATCGCACCGCGGATCTTGAACGATCCCGTCCGCTGCAGATTCTCGGCCTTGATCACCACCGTGCCGCCGATGTCCTCCGACAGCGTCAGCGACGTGATCACCGGGGTGTGCTTGGCGACCGTTGCGACGACCGCGCGGGCCGCCTCGATCTCGCCGGGTTCGACGCTCACCGTCGCACCGTACCGCGCCGTCCGGGTGCGCGTCTCAGGTGGCGTCGTCCGGGAGCGGATGCTCCGGGAGCTTGCGAACCCGAGCGCGACGCCGCCGGCGCGCCGGGATCATCTCGCGCATCGACTCGAGGTTCCCGAAACACAGCAACCGGTCGTTGGCCTCCAACAAGCCGTGACTCGCGCGGGTTCGGGATGACATCGGTGTCGCGATGCAACGTCAGCACGGTGATGTCGCGGTCGCGAAGCCCGGCATCGCCGATCGTCTTGCCGACGAAGTCACCGTCGGCTCGAACGAGCAGCTCGGCCACGCCGTACCCCGTGCTGACCGTCAGCCGTTGGCGCACGTCGAGCTCGGGGAAGGCCACCTGGTTGGCCACGTAGTCGATGATTGCGCCGGCCACGTCGAGACCGGTTGCTCGTTCGATGCCTTCGAGCCCCGGCGACGAGTTGACCTCCATCACCAGCGGCCCGTCGTTGCCCTCCAACATGTCGACGCCCGCAACTCGCAGGCCCATGATCTGTGCCGCCCGCACGGCAGTTCGCTCGTAGGCAGAGTCGAGTGAGACGCCCTCGACGGTGCCGCCGCGATGCACGTTGGACCGGAACTCGTCACCCTGCGCCGTGCGCCGCATCGACGCCACGACCCGATCGCCGACCACGAGTGCGCGGATGTCGCGGCCCTTGCTCTCGGCGATGAACTCCTGGATCAGGACGTTCTGGTTGGTGTTGTGGAGCGTCTCGATGATGGCCTCGGCAACCTTGCGATCGGGCGCGAGGATCACGCCGATTCCCTGGGTGCCCTCCAACAACTTGATGACGACCGGCGCGCCACCGACTCGGTCGATCGCGGGCAACACGTCCTGTCGGTTGCGCACGAACGCCGTCTTCGGCATCCCGATGTCGTGGCGCGACAGGATCTGGATCGCACGGAGTTTGTCGCGCGAGTTCGTGATCCCGTTGGCGGTGATCGGCGTGTACACGTCCATCTGTTCGAACTGGCGAACCACCGCGGAGCCGAAGTAGGTGATCGACGCCCCGACCCGGGGCACGATGGCGTCGTAGTCGGAGAGTTGCTTGCCACGGAACTGCAGGTCAGGTTCCGAACTCGACAGGTCGATGGCGAAGCGCAGTGTGTTGAGCACCTTGCAGTCGTGCCCACGATCGATGGCCGCGAGTTTGAGGCGCTGGGTGCTGTAGGAGCGCGGGGCGCGGGACAGGAGGGCGAGCTTCACGGGTAGTCCTGACTGGGGGGTTGTGTGGAGATGTATCGGCCCAGCGTGGGCAGGACGTCGGGGGTGACATCGGCGAGGTGGACCAGGGCGTCGCCCTGGTTGACGAGGGGTTGTTGCACGCGACCGATGACGATCCCGACGCGCGTGGCGGTGACCCGGCTGAGCCGCTTGCCGACCGAGTCGTGGATCAGGCCGAGGAGTTGACCACGTTGCACCACTTCGCCGAGCTCGACGTCGAGCAGTGCGATCCCGCTTCGACGCGCGCGGATCCACGAACTGTGTCGGCTCTCGACGGGGACCGGTCGCGGGTCGGTGGAGTCGGCGTCGATCATGTCGAGTTCGGTCAGGACCTGACGGATCCCGACGACGCCGGTCGAGAGCGATTCATCGTCGAATCGCAGCGCCTCGCCACCCTCGTACAGCAGCACGGTTGCTCCACGATCGGTCGCCGCGCCGCGCAGTGATCCGTCGCGTGTCTTGGAGTGCAGCATGAGTGGTGCTCCGAATGCCTCGGCGAGCTTGCGGGTCTCCGGGTCGTCGAGATCGGCACGTATGTGCGGCAGGTTGGTGCGATGGTCGGAGCCGGTGTGGAGATCGATGCCGACGTCGCATCGCCTGACGATCTCCGACATGAACAGATCGGCGATCCGTGCGGCAAGTGAACCTGTCGGCGAGCCGGGGAACGACCGGTTGAGGTCACGCCGGTCGGGGAGGTAGCGGTCGCCGTTGAGGAATCCGTGCACGTTGACGATCGGCACCGCGATGACCGTGCCGGACATCTTGCGGGCGTCGAGGCTGCGGGTCACTCGGCGGATGATCTCGACGCCGTTGATCTCGTCGCCGTGCACGGCGGCGCTGACCCACACCACCCGCCCGTCGGTGCGCCCGTGGAACACCTGCAGAGGCAGCGAGATTCTGGTGCCCGTGACGAGTCGGGCGATCGGGAGTTCGCCGGTGGCCGAGCGCCCGGGCGCCACGTCGAGCTCGCCGATGCGGAACGCGGCGCGGCGCGGCCGACTCATGATCGGCGCCGGTTCTTCATCCGGACGTCCTTGGGTGGGCGTCCGCCGAGGTACGACACGCCCGGATCGACCAGGAATCGGTTGCGGATCGCCTCGCGGCCGACCAACATGCGAAAGCCCATCTCGTCGCGGAGTGTCAGCGTGATCTCGGCGTCGATGGCGCGCCCGCCGATCACGAGCGTGGTCCGCACGACAGGTCGGTGGTCGACGACGCCCGACGAGCTCTTGATGTCACGCGTCGACACGACGGGTGCCTCGGCGACGATGGCGTCGTCGGTCGAGCGCTGCCACGGGTGGATCTCGAAACGCACCCATGGCGTGGCGCCCTGGAGGAACCATTCGAGATCGAAGGCGTGCAGTGACGACGTGCGTGCACCGGTGTCGACCTTGGCCTTGAGGTGCGGCACCTCCCAATCGGCCAGCGTCACCCACTCGCGCCACCCGAGCACGGGGCGATCAGGGACGCCGGGGTGACATCGAGCGCACGGTACACCCTCGTTCGGTGACTCGTCCGACGTGATCCATCCGGTCGTGTCGGTGACGTGAGCGATGTCACGTCGTGGATCTTCGAGCCGCCGTGCATTCCTGTACCGCTCCTGGCATCATGTTCCGTAACGCAAATGTAACAATTCGGCCGCCACCGATGAAGGAAGTGCTCACCCATGTTGTCCTGGTTCGCCTCTGTCTCCGAAGCAATGCTCCTGCTCCCGATCGCGATCGTCGCGTCCTGGGTCGCTCGCACGCTCGTTCGAACGCTGACGCGCCGCGCGGTGCGTCGGGCACAACGAGCCGAGGGGTCATGGAGAGTTCGCCTCGATCGCCTCGGCGACGACGGCCAGGCCGATGCCCGCAAGCGTCAGCGCGCCGATTCGGTGGCCAAACAGATCGGTCGATTCATGACCGTGCTGATCTTCACGTTCGCGACGTTCGCTGCGCTCGAGTTGATGGGCGTCAGCATGGCGTTCGCCATCTCCAGCGCCGGCTTCATCGGGTTGGCGCTGGCGCTCAGTGGCCAGGACCTCGTGAAGGACTTCCTCGCCGGAACCCGTGCACTGCTGGAAGATCGCTACGCGGTCGGCGACGATGTCATCTTGCGCGTCGGAGGCGCTGAGGTGCGTGGCACCGTCGACCTGATCGGGAGCGCGTCGGTGCGACTGCGAACGCCTGAGGGTGCCACCTGGCATGCCGGGCACCACGCCGTCGAGTCCGTCACCAACTTGTCGCAGCTGCCGGCGGTGAGTGACATCGAGGTCTCGCTCGTGAAGTGGTCGGCCGCCGATGAAGCGGGCGCAGTCGAGCGGCTGGCGGACGCCTCGAACGACATCGGCCTGACCGGTGTGGTGTTCCTGCGCGACATCGAGACCCACGAACCCGAGACCGCCGCGGACTCCGACGGCGATGCCGCCGCCGGCACCGTCACCGTGCGCGTGAAGACCAACCGACCGCTCAGTTCGACCGAGACCGAGATCGTCCGCGCCAGGCTCCTCGACGTCTGATCGAGCGGAATCTCGATTCAGCGTCAGCAACAACGTCGAGTTACGACGTTTGTGCTGGCGCAGAGCGCTGGCCGAACTCGGTGGTGATCACTCGACCGTCGCGGTCGGCGGCACTCGGTGCGAGATCGGCGACCACGAACGAACGCTGCAACCAGCGGTCGGTGCCGTCGAAGCGGGCAGTGAACGGCGAGCGACCGTGTACGGCGACGTTGTTGTCGACCACGAGCAAGTCGCCGGGTTCGAGGACCACCGAGGTCTCGACGTCGGCGATCGCAGAACGAACGGCGATCAGCACGTCGTCGGCGATCGTGTCGGTGCCCACTGTCAGGTCGGCGTCGAAGATGAACGTCGGATCGTTGCGCGTCCCGGTCACCAGCGGGCGTGCCGGGCCGAGTTCGTTGGGTCGACCGTCGAGAAAGCTGGCGTCGACGGCGGTCCGGAACCTCGGTTCGAACATCACGTCGACGACGTCGTCTTCCAGGCGATCCATGATGTCGTGTACCGATGCGAGCGTGGTGTGAGCCGACGGGTCGCCGCGCAGACACAGCAGGAGCAGGTACCTCGGACGGTGCGGGTGGAAGGCCGTCTCGGTGTGGAACATGAGGCTCGAACGCGACGAGGTCGACATCTGGCTGTCGGCCGCGCCCGGGGTGGGCACGATGTTCTGCACGATGCGACCGCCGTGCTCGGGCACGTAGCCGACGGGCTGGCCGAGGCGGCGTGCGACGGTGAGCAGCGTGAGTTCGGTCGAGAGGTCCTTGGCGACCGGGGTCTCGGGAGCCGGTGGAGTGGGTGGAAGGCCGCCGATGGGGGCGTTGCGAATGAGCAGCGCACCCGATCGGGACGGTGTCACGGCGAATCGCAGCAGGGCGTCATCGACCGAGATCGGCAGATGTCGGCCTCCCAGCGCTGCGGCGTGAACGAGTTCTTCGCTGAGTTCGTCGACGGGCGCAGGGGCGACGGCCCAACCCGAGGCGTCGACCACCGGGAGTGCGACGAGGGTGGCGTGGGTCATGGTGGACACCTCCTGGAGAGACGACGGCCGGGATCAGCCGTATGAAACAGTTGTTCCAACATATCACATGATTGGAACAACGTCGATCAGTTGCCTTCGCCGTCGGGTACCGTGCGTGCCCATGGAACTCGAGCGGCGACTGGGCGAACGGGCCGATTCGCTGACGCCGTCCGAACGACGCATCGGTGAGACCATCCTTGCGAACTCTCAACTCGTGGCGTTCGGCACCGTTGCCGACGTGGCCGAAGCGGCGCGTGTCGGCACCGCGACCGTCGTGCGCTTCGCCGTGAAGCTCGGATTCGACGGCTATTCCCAGCTCCAGGCGTCGGTCCAGGGTGAGGTGAGCGGCCAGCTCCGCCCCGCCGTGGAACGGATCCGCGATCAGCGAGCGGGCGACGACACGCTCGCCGCTCGACATGCCGAGGTCGAGGCGGCCAACGTTCGCTCGACGCTCGACGCGATCCGCACAGGCGACGGCCGGTCGGTGGTCGCACGCCTTGCCGACGACACGACCCCCGTGCTCGTCCTCTCCGGCGTTGCCTCCCGGGGTGTGGCACTTGCAGTTCGTCGGCGATCTCGAACAGTTGCGTCCGGGCGTCCGGTTGCTCGACGGCAACCAGATCGACATCGTGAGGACGCTGGCGCTGACCGGTCGCGGCGCGACGCTCGTGGTGCTCGACCTCCGGCGCTACGAGCGTTGGCTCATCGATGCACTGTCGTTGGCCCGCGAGCGGGGAGCGTGGACCGTTGCGCTCACCGACAATGTGCTGTCGCCCCTCGCGTCGGTGGCGGAGCATTCGTTCGTCGTCTCGGCCGCGTCGACCGGACCGTTCGACAGCCATGTCGGCACGCTGGCGCTCTTGAACCTCTTCGTCGTCGAGGTGGCAGCGGCGAGGCGTGAACACGCCGCAGAACGACTCGAAGCAATCGAGATGGCGTGGGGCGACGCAGATGCCCTCACCGACGACGGCAAGTAGCGTCGCGCCGATGAACGAACTCAGCGTTGCCGCGCTCCAGATGGCGATGACCGACGACATCGCCGTCAACATCGCGACCGCTGAGCGGCTCGTGCGTGAGGCCGCTGCGCAAGGGGCCAGGATCATCCTGATCCCCGAACTCTTCGAAGGGCCGTACTTCTGCAAGGACCAACTGCCCGAGCATCTCGATCGGGCGGTACCGCTCGACGGGCATCCGACGATCGAGCACTTCGCCGCGGTCGCCGCCGAACTCGGCGTCGTCCTCCCGTTGAGCATCTACGAACGAGCCGGACAGGCGCTCTTCAACACGGTGGTGATCGTCGACGCCGACGCCACGGTGCTCGGCCACTACCGCAAGAGCCACATCCCCGACGGTCCTGGCTACACCGAGAAGTACTACTTCTCTCCGGGCGACACGGGCTTTCGGGTCTGGCACACGCAGCACGGCACGATCGGTGTGGGCATCTGCTGGGATCAGTGGTTCCCCGAGTCGGCTCGGGCAATGGCACTGCTCGGCGCCGAGGTGCTCCTCTACCCGACGGCGATCGGCAGCGAACCACCTGATCCGAGCTGGGATTCGAGTGGCCACTGGCAGCGGGTGATGCAGGGCCACGCCGGTGCGAACCTGATGCCGATCGTTGCCGCCAATCGCATCGGCCGCGAGGTCGGCGCATCGTGCGAGATCACGTTCTACGGGTCGTCGTTCATCGCCGACAACACGGGCGCCAAGGTTGCCGAGGCGGGCCGCGACACCGAGGCCGTGCTCGTGGCATCGTTCGACCGCGAACAGCTGCGCACGCAGCGGGCCGCATGGGGCCTGTTCCGTGATCGTCGCCCCGAGTTGTACGGCCCGATCGTGACGCTCGACGGCCAGACGGGTATCGGGTCGGCAGGTCGCTCGTGACCCGACTCCCGGCCGAGTGGGAACCGCACTCCGGCACCGCGATGTGTTGGCCGGCTCGCGACGACATGTGGGGCGACCTGTTCGCCGACGCCGAAGCAGCTCACGCCGAGGTGGCGAACGCGATTGCCCGATTCGAGCCCGTCACGATGTTGGCGCCACCCCGCGCATTCGAGCGGGCAGCGGCCCGGTGCGGGCCGGGTGTGGAAGTGGTCGAGTTCGCGATCGACGATTCGTGGTTCCGCGACACGGGTCCGATCTACGTGGTCGACGATGCCGGCGCGAGGGTGGCGACCGACTGGCGGTTCAACTCGTGGGGTGACAAGTTCCTGCCGTACGACGACGATGCGGCGGCTGCCGCCCGATTCGCCGAACGGGTCGGTGACCCCGTGCGATCGATCGACATGGTGTTCGAGGGTGGTTCGATCACCGGCGACGGCGACGGCACACTCGTCACCACCACCCAGTGCCTCATGCACCCGAACCGCAACCCGACGATGACGCAGGTGGAGATCGAAGCCACCCTGCGAGCGGAGCTCGGTGCGCAGCGGACGATCTGGTTGCCGCACGGTCTGGCACTCGACGACGACACCGACGGCCACGTCGACAACATCGCCGCATTCGCGGCACCCGGACGGCTGGTGTTGCAGGGGTGCGACGATCCCGACGAAGCCGACTGGCTGCGACTCGATGTCGATCGTCGTGTGGCGCAAGGTGCGCTCGATGCCCGCGGTCGGGCGCTCGATGTCGTCACGGTGCCCGTCCTGCCGTTCGCCGAGATCGATCGCGGCGAGGGGCCCGAGCGTGTGGTGGTGCCGTACCTCAACTACTACCTCGGCAATGGCTTCGTGCTCGTGCCGACCTGCGGGCACGCCGCCGATGACGACATGGTCGCCCTCATCGCCGAGCAGTACCCGGGCCGCGAAGCCGTCGCCCTCGACGTCGGCGCCACCCTCGCCGCCGGCGGCGGCGGCATCCACTGCATCACCCAGCAACTCCCCGCCTGACCCGAACCCGAAAAATGCGCCGAGATGTGCACCACGTGCACAATCTGGCGCACATTTCAGGTTCGGCGCGTCGGTGGGACCGAAATGTGCGGGAATTTGTGCACGTAGTGCACACCTCAGCGCATTTTTCGGGGAGGGGGTGTGGGAGGGAGGGGAGGTCGGGGGTGTGGGAGGATGACGTCGATCGAGTCGGCGCGGGTGGATCAGTGGTTGTGGTCGGTGCGAATGACC
Source organism: Ilumatobacteraceae bacterium (assembly GCA_963743825.1). GTDB lineage: Bacteria > Actinomycetota > Acidimicrobiia > Acidimicrobiales > Ilumatobacteraceae > Sva-07. The sequence goes on from CAVURC010000003.1 coordinate 20,453, forward strand.
AAGACGCGCGGCGACGCTGCCGCGGCATGCCGAGGTGGGCACGTGAAGGTGAACGGCAAGGCGGCCAAGCCGGCCACGCCCGTGAAGGTCGGCGATCGCATCGAGGCCTACCTGCACGACCGCGAGCGAGTGCTGGAGGTGAGCACGCTCATCGTCAAGCGGGTCGGCGCGACCGTCGCTGTCGACTGCTTCGTCGACCACAGTCCACCTCCGCCGGAGCGCGAGGAACTCGGCCCGAACTTCGAACGTGATCGCGGTGCGGGCCGTCCGACGAAGCGTGATCGACGGCAGCTCGACCGGCTCCGCGGACGCGGCTGAGCGTCGCTAGCGTTCGGCGCGCGTGTCCGTGACCGATCCTCTCCCTGACGCCGTACACACGCACGAACACCCGACTGTCCGTGGCGGTGTGGCCCTGTGGACGCTGTTCGTGGGGTTCGCGATGTTGATGATCGGCAACGGGCTGAACCTCGCCGTGCTCGGTGTGCGCATGGTCGACGAAGGATTCGGCGTGCGAACGAGCGGCTGGGTGATGGCGTGCTACTTCGCCGGGTTCCTGCTCGGCCCGGTGATGGTGGTCAGGTGGCTGTCCGGCGTCGGCCACATCCGGGTGTTCGCCAGCCTGGCGTCGATTGCGTCATGTGTCGTGCTGTTGCAGTTCGTCTGGATCTCGCCGCCCAGTTGGGCGCTGATGAGGCTCGTCTTCGGGTTCTGCATGGCAGGGCTGTACGTGATCGTCGAATCGTGGCTCAACGATGCGTCGACACCGCGCAACCGGGGTCGCACGCTCGCCGTCTACATGATCGTGTCGATGGGCGGGCTCGGGCTGGGTCAGCTGCTGATCGCCGCCGGCGATCCGAGTGGCGACGGACTCTTCATCGTCGCATCGATCCTCGTGTCGATGTCGTTCGTGCCGATCGCACTGGCCGCCACGACCGATGCGCCGCCCGTGCGTGTCTCGCCGCGCGTGCGCCTGCGCGAACTGGCACACATCGCTCCGACCGGTCTGGTCGGGATGGTGTTCACCGGTGCATCGCACGGGATCCTGTTCGGCTTGAGCGCGGTGTACGCCACCCGCGCCGGGTTCAGTCCTGGCGAGACGGCATTGTTCCTGGCGCTCCCGTCGATCGGTGCCCTGGTGTTCCAGTGGCCGGTCGGTTGGACGTCGGATCGGCTGCCACGTCGTGGCGTGATCTTCGTGGTCGCCATCTGCGCAGCGGCGATGAGCGGCGCGCTCGGTCTCACTCCCGAAGGCAACCTCGTGATGTTGCCGATGATGTTCGTGCTCGGCGGGCTGACCTTTCCGCTCTACTCGCTGCTGCTGTCGCACACGCTCGACCGGTCGGCGCCCGGCACGGCGATGGGAGCCAGTGGGGCGTCGTTGCGCGTCAACGGAGTCGGCGCGGTGCTCGGGCCGATCATCGCCGGATCGATCATGGCCGCGCTCGGTGAGTCGTCGTTCTTCTGGTGCCTGGTTGCCACCCACGGCATGATCGCGTTGTACGTCGCCTACCGGCTCGTCGCCGAAGATGCCCTGCCCGTGAGCCGGCAGGGCCCGTTCGTCCCGGTGCCCGCCCGGGCGACCGACTTCGCGATCCGTCTCACCTCACGCCCACTTCGCGTCTCACGCGCTCGCCTCCGCCGCAAATGAGACGCGGGGTCTGACCCTGCGTCAGACCCGCGTCTCATGCGATTCTGATCCGGGCCACCACTTCGGTGGCGTTCCAGCTGACGTGGGTTTCGTTGCCGATGGGCGTGCGCGTGTGGGCGACATCGTCGGGTGGGACGTCGAAGCTGATCTCGACCGGGCCGAGCGTCACGCGGTCGGCGCTGACCATCGGCTCCGACCCGGCGACGATCCGCAGGCCGACCCGGCCCTCACGTCCGGCCGCCCGGAGCTCGAAGGCGAGGTCGTCCGTCTGGCGGACATCGATCCACGCGGTCTCGTCGGGCACCATGATGCCGATCGATGAGGTCCGGCCGTCGACGTCGAAGTGCGCGGTGAACGGCACGTACTGGTCGAGCGAGGCCTCGTGGCGTCGCCCGTACTCCCACCCCACGGCGAGGTCAGCTCGCAGACGACTCTCGGCGCAGGCGTCACCGAATCGTTGAACGTACTGTCGCGGCGCCTCCACCGCGTGCAGCGTGAGGTGGTCGACAACGCTGGGCCGGAGTCGCAGCATGACCGGCAGGAAATACAGGTCGTGGACGTGCACCGTGTCCTGGTCGAGCGTCGTCGGCAGGATCGACGGGGACGGCTCCCCGACGATGTGGAGCCAGATCCCGGCGAGCGAGACGTAGCGCTGCAGGTCGAGCCCGTAGGCCCGGATGTAGGGCCCACACATGGCGCCCAGCCGGCGGTGGTAGAGCTCGGAGATCCGAGCGCCGAGGTGTGCGAGCAACGCGGCTCCCGATCGTTCGTAGGTCGGCGTCGGTGGGTGCGCAACCCACAGCGCCAACGCGAACAGGTCGATGCCGTCGTAGGTCGGCGAGTTGTACTCGTCGATGTCACCGAATCGTTCGAAGCGTTCCATGATCTGATGCACCCGCTGCTCGCCGGACGCGATCAAGTCGGCGTCGCCCGTCGCCTGCCCGACGTGACCGAGAAGCCATGCATGCATCAGGTTGGGGTTCGTGTACCACGCAGCGATCCGAGTCTCGGGCTCGCCGCGTACGCAACGCGAGAGCGCGTCGTCGATGCCGTTGCGAACGTCGTCGGGCAGCGCCGCTTCGTGGTGGATGACGGTGAGTGCGAGGATGCACCCGAGGAACTGTCGCCAGTTGGGGTCGTAGTGGACCCACTCGATCGCGTCGGCCCCCGGCGGATCGTGTTGCTCGGCCGTGACGGGGAACGTGCCGCTCCACGGCCAGTCGGAGGCTGGGTACTGCAGTGCCAACACGTTGCGGATCGCCGTGACGGCGCGAGCTGTGATGCCGTTCTCCAGATCGAGGAATGCGCCGAGGGCAGTTTCGCGAACCGAGTGCAGATTCAGCGACGAGATGTCGACACCCGGCACCACGCCGCGAGCGAACCGGTCCATCCCACGCTCTTCATCCCAGAGCTCCTCGTGGATGGACCGCAACGCATCGATCGGCGACACGTGCGGATCGTAATGAGACGCGGGGTCTGACCCTGCGTCTCATTCAGCTGAGGCCGACGATGTTGCCGTCGGCGTCGATGTCGATGCGCTGCAGCGCCGGCGATGCGCCGAGCCCGGGCATGGTGCTCATGGCGCCGCAGATCGGATACACGAAGCCGGCGCCCACGGATGCACGCACCTCGCGCACCGGCAGGGTCCAACCCGTCGGCGCGCCGTGCAGCGTCGGGTCCGACGAGATCGACAGGTGTGTCTTCGCGATGCAGACGGGCAGGTTCCCGAAGCCGTTGCGTTCGAAGTTGTCGATCTGGCGGGCCGCCGCCGGCGTGTAGTCGACACCATCGGCGCCGTACACCTTCGTGGCGACGGTGTGGATCTTGTCGCGCAACGACATCTCGTCGGGGTACAGCAGGCGGAACTCGCTCGGTTCCTCGGCCGCCTCGGCGACGACACGAGCGAGGTCCTTCGCGCCGGCACCGCCGTCGACGAAGTGGGTCGACACGGCGGAACGCGCGTCGAACTCGGCGGCGATCTCCTCGATGGCACGGATGTCGGCGGGATGGTCGCCGGGGAACACGTTGATCGCCACCACCGGCGTGCAGCCGTGGATGCGCATGTTCTCCAACTGCTTGCGCAGGTTCGCGCCCCCCTCGTGCACCTCGTCGGGGTTCTCCTGCAACAACGCCTCGGGCAAGGGGCGCCCTGCAACGATCGTGTGCTTGCCGCTGTGCGCCTTCAACCCTCGAACGGTCGCCACGAGCACGGCCGCGTCGGGAACGAGCCCCGACACGCGGCACTTGATGTTGAAGAACCGTTCGGCTCCCATGTCGGCACCGAAGCCCGCCTCGGTGATCAGGTAGTCGCCCATGTGGATGCCGATGAGGTCGGCGACGATCGACGAGTTGCCCGTGGCGATGTTGCCGAACGGGCCGGCGTGCACGAGCACCGGCGTGTTCTCGAGGGTCTGCATGAGGTTCGGTTTGACGGCTTCGCGCAGGATCACCGCCATCGCTCCGGCGACCTCGATGTCGTCGGCGGTCACGGGGTGGCCTGCCTCCGTGTAGCCGACCACCATGCGCCCGAGACGGCCGGCGGAGATCCTGCAGGTCGGTGCACAGCGCGAGCGTCGCCATCACCTCCGAATGCGGCGGTGATGTCGAAGCCGGTCTCGCGGGGAATCCCGTCGAGTCGTGAGCCGAGTCCCGTCACGATGTTGCGCAGCGAGCGGTCGTTGACGTCGATCGATCGACGCCAGGTGATCTGGTGCGGATCGAGCCCGTAGGCGTTGCCGTGGAACACGTGGGCGTCGACCGCCGCGGCGCACATGTTGGTCGCCGCCGTGACGGCGTGGACGTCGCCGGTCAGGTGGAGGTTGAGCAACTCCATCGGCACCACCTGGCTGTAACCGCCCCCGGCCGCGCCACCCTTGATCCCGAACGTCGGACCCATCGACGGCTGGCGGATCGCCAAGCGTCGCGTTCTTGCCGATGTGGTTGAACCCCTGGCTCAACCCGACGGCGACGGTGGTCTTCCCTTCGCCGAGCGGCGTCGGGGTGATCGCCGACACCACGACGTACTTCGCTCGTGGTCGGTCGGCCATCAACTCGACGGCGCGCAGGTCGATCTTCGCCGCACCGGTGCCGTACGGCTCGAGGCAGTCGAGCGGGATCCCGGCATCGGCCGCGATGTCGGTCAAGGGTCGCAGCGTCGCCTGTCGAGCGATGTCGAGATCGGATGGAAACGTCCCAGCACCCATGAGCCGCAACTTTCGCACATCATCACGTCCATCACCCTCCTGACGCTTCGATGCACCAAGATGGGGACGATGCCCACGGCGGCGCCAACGAGGGGAGCGGGACGCTCATCGACGAACGCGTGCCACTGCATCGCCGTGTCCGGCGGGTGATGATCGGTCGTGGCGCGTTGGTGCCGCTGGCGACGGCGCAGGCGCTGGCAGCCGCCGGCGATGCCTTCGTCTCGGTCAGCCTCGCCGGGTCGTTGTTCTTCAACGTGAGCCCCAATGCCTCGCGTGAGCAGGTGCTGCTGTACCTGCTCATCACGATGGCCCCGCTCGCGGTGCTGTCGCCGCTGGTGGGGCCCGCCATCGATCGATTCCGCCGGTCGCAGCGATACGTCGCGTCGTCGTTCTTCGTCGCCCGCGGTGTGTTCTGCCTGCTGCTGGCCGTCACGTTGCTGCAGGTCGCGTTCTATCCGATCGTGCTGTGCCTGCTGATCGCCAGCAAGGCGTCCGGCATCGTCAAGCAGACGCTGGTGCAGACACTCGTCGACGACCCCGAGGAACTCGTCGCGACGAATGCCCGCCTGGCACGCCTCTCGAGCATCACTGCGGCGCTCGGGGTCCTCGCAGCGACCGCGGCTGTTCGCCTGGGCAGGTCCGGAATGGTCGCTTCGTGGCGCCGCTGTGCTGTTCGCGTTCGCCGGCGGCGCCGTGCTGTGGGCCCGCCCTCGTTCGACCGCATCGATCACGCCTGACGACGTCGAGTACGCCGAGACCCATCTTCCGACGGTTGTCGTGTCGGCCGTCGGCATGCTCGCCATCCGCGCCGCCGTCGGGTTCTTCATCTTCACCCTCGCGTTCACGCTGCGCCGCTCGAGCGAACCCGCCTACATCTACGGTCTCGCCGCGGCGTGCTACGGCATCGGTGCGTTCCTCGGTCACACCGCAACCACCGTCCTGCGGCGCTGGTTCCGCGAGGAGCAGTTGATCGGTCTGGCGATCGCGCTGCCTGCGGCGTTCACCGCGGTCGGCATCCTCGGCGCCTCGGTGCCACTCCTGCTGGTCATCTCCGCCCTCGTCGGATTGTCCACGACGCTCGGTCGCAATTCGTTCGACGGGCTCCTGCAGCGCCGAGCGCCCGAGGCGCTCCTGGGTCGCGCCGGGGCCCGTTACGAGACCTGGTTCCAGCTCGCCTGGGTGTTCGGCGGGGTCCTCGCGACACCCATTGCATTTCCGGTCGAGGTCAGCATGACGGTGCTCACCGCCATCTACGTGCCGACGCTCTTCATCTTCGTTCGAGGGGTGAGAGAAGCCCACCGATTCGAAGGACCACCCGAGGATCACCTCGGCGGGGCGCATGTCCGCCTCGCGATGGCCCACCAGGCGTTGGAGGCGGGTTCGTTGCGGGTCGCGATCGTCGACGCGTCGGCGGCCGTCGACCTCGCCCAGAGCGTCGTCGGCTCCGGCATCGGACTGGAGCAGCGGTGCGAACTCGACAATCTCCGCCGCCGCGCCATCGACGTCGACTACGCCGTGAGCGAGCGCGATGTCGTGCAGGCGCTGAACTTGGCCGACGGAATGATCAGGGCTCTGTCACCGACGTGACCGTGGCGACGCTGATGCCACTCGACTCCGTTGCGGCCTCGTCGGCGCTGATCTGCAGCGTGAACGGTGACGAGCTCTCCACGGTGTGGTAGCGAAGGACGTCGACGTCGACGACGGGGGCGGGATCTGGCATGGCGCCGATCAGGAGCATGACGCCATCGGCGATGACCGGTTCGCCGTCGACTCCATCGTCGAACGCATCCGCCGATTCGTCGGCGAAACGCACGTCGGCGATGTCAACGGTTGCTGCTGCGACGTCGGCCTGCACGCCGACGTCGATCGTCTCGCCGTCTGCGGCGACGACATAGATCACCGGGAGTTGCTCCTCACCGTTGTCGTTCATGACGGGCTCTTGTTCGCCCGCCTGCCACTCGACGATGGCGGTGTAGGCCGCGGCCGCCTCGACGTCGCCGCTGGAGGTCGGTTCGTCGTCGCTGCACGCCGTGGCAGCGAGACCGATCACTGCGAGGCCGACGAGTGCCGACGCCACGCGCAATCGCGCGTCGGATGCACGGATGGCTCGATTCCCTCCCACGGCGCAACGTTAGGCGACCTGGCCGCCGGTGGCACGCGGGGTTCGATCAGATGAGGCGACGTGCGGCCTCGACGGCGACGGCGACAGTCGTCGATTCGATGCGTCTGGCGGTCTCCTCGTCGGGCATCTCCTGCTGCGTCCGGTTGACGAGGACGCCCGCCACGCACCCGGCGCGCAGCCCTGACGACGCGCACATCGTGAACAGCGCTGCCGACTCCATCTCGTAGTTGAGGACGCCCATTGACTGCCACTCCTCGAGGCTGCCCCGGAACCGTCGCGTGACCCGGCCCGAGTAGGTGTCGTAGCGCTCCTGGCCCGGATAGAAGGTGTCCGACGACGCCGTGATGCCGACGTGCGGTTCGATGCCGAGCGATGTCGCGGCCTCGACGAGCGCCGTCGTGCAGGCGAAGTCGGCAACGGCGGGGAACTCCATCGGCGCGAAGTGCAGGCTCGTTCCGTCGAGACGAACAGCGCCCGTGGTGACGATGACGTCGCCGGGTTGCAGGTGCGGCTGGATGCCACCGGTGGTGCCGACACGCAGGAAGGTGCGGACCCCGAGCTGCGCGAGCTCCTCGACGGCGATCGCCGTCGACGGCCCGCCGATGCCCGACGAACACACGACGACCGGCGTCTCGCCGAGCCAACCGAGCCACGACGTGAACTCGCGGTGCGCGGCGAGGAACTCGTGGCGGTCCATCGTGGCGGCGATGCGCTCGACCCGGCCCGGGTCGCCCGGTACCAGCGCCACCGTCGCACCCTGCAACATGTCGGCCGTCAACCCCAGATGGAACACCGCTGTCATGCCCTGCACGGTACCCCACCTCCGAAAAATGGGTCGGACCGCCCGAAAAATGCGCCCGTGTGTGCGCTGCGTGCACATCTCAGCGCAAGTTTCGGATGTTGGAGACATGCACATGTCTTTATGTACTTCCTATACTGCGGGGATGTTGATGGAGCCGGCGCTCGATGCGCTGCGGGCGATTGCCGAGGAGACGCGGCTGCGGATCCTCGCCGTGCTGCGTCACGGCGAGCTCACCGTCACCGATCTCACCGAGATCCTCGGGCAGTCGCAGCCGCGCGTGTCGCGTCACCTCCGACTGCTCGTCGACGCCGGCCTCGTCACCAAACACCGCGAGGGCACCTGGGCGTTCTTCCGCATCGTCGACATCGGCGGACACTTCGCACTGCTCACGCTCGGCGCTCGCCACCGTCGACCCGACCGATCCCGTGATCGCCGCCGACCTCGAACGGCTCGACATCGTGCGCGCCAGCAGAGCCGACGCCGCGAGTGAGTACTTCGAGCGGATCGCTCCGATCTGGGACGAGGAACGATCGCTGCACGCCGCCGCGGCCACCGTCGAGGGAGTGATTCTCGATGTGATCGGCGACCGCCCGCTCGGTCGCGTGCTCGACGTCGGCACCGGTACGGGCCGGATGCTGCAACTCCTCGCCGACCGTGCCGACCGTGCCGTCGGTCTCGATGCCAGCCACTCGATGCTGTCGGTCGCACGCGCCAACCTCGAACGGCTCGGCGTGCAGGGGTGGGAACTCCGCCAGGGCGACGTGCACAGCCCGCCGTTGGAGCGCGCGTCGTTCGATCTCGTGGTGATCCACCAGGTGCTGCACTACCTCGACGACCCCGCCCGGGCACTCGCCGAGGCGGGTCGGCTCGTTGCGCCGAACGGACGTCTGCTCGTCGTCGACTTCGCCCCACATCGCCACGACTTCCTCCGCGCCGCCGCGCACCGGCGCCTCGGTTTCACCCACGATCAACTCCGCGACTGGTTCGACCAGGTCGGGTTCGACTGCTCGACCATCGTCGACGTCGATCCTCCCGCCGGCGACGACGGACTCACCGTCACCGTCTGGCTCGCACTCAACCGTCGCACCATCAAGAAAATCGCATGAAGGAAGTCACCTGACATGAGCGCCAGCACGCACCCGTTCCACGACCACCCGATCGCTGTGCTCGCCCGCGAGCGCATCGTCGTGCTCGACGGTGCGATGGGCACCGAGATCCAGACGCTCGGGTTGTCCGACGAGGCGTTCCGCGGCGAGCTCTTCTGTGACCACGGTTGCGATCTCGCCGGCAACAACGAGCTCCTCACACTCACCCAGCCCGACGCGATGCGTGACATCCACCTGCGCTACCTCCTCGCCGGCGCCGACATCGTCGAGACCAATACGTTCTCGGCCAACCGTGTGTCGCAGGGCGACTACGGCACCGTCGATCAGGTCGTCGAGCTCAACGAAGTCGCTGCACGGCTCGCTCGCGAGGCCGCCGACGAAGCGCAGGGCATCGACGGTCGTCGACGCTTCGTCGCCGGCGCGGTCGGCCCCACCAACATGACGCTCTCGCTGTCACCCAAGGTCGAGGACCCCGGCTACCGAGCCATCACCTTCACCGGCCTCGCCGACGCGTATCAGGAGCAGATCGAGGCGCTCCTGCGCGGCGGCGTCGATGCCATCCTGATCGAGACGATCTTCGACACGCTCAACGCCAAGGCCGCCATCGTGGCGAGTCGCCGGGCGATGGCCGCCCACGGCACCCAGCTGCCGCTGATGATCTCGGGCACGATCACCGACCGGTCCGGTCGCACACTGTCGGGTCAGACCCCCGCGGCGTTCTGGCAGTCGATCCGGCACGCTCAGCCCCTGACCGTGGGCCTCAACTGTGCGCTCGGCGCCGAGGAGATGCGTCCGCACCTCGAGGAGTTGTCACGGGTGGCCGACACGCTGATCTGCGCCTATCCGAACGCCGGGCTCCCCAACGAACTCGGTGGCTACAACGAGACCCCGGCTGAAACTGCGGCGTTCGTCGGCGAGTTCGCCGAGGCCGGCCTCCTCAACGTGGTCGGCGGCTGCTGTGGCACGACACCGGCGCACATCGAAGCCATTGGCCGTTGCCGTGGATGGCAAGGCGCCTCGCGTCGTGCCGACGCGCACGCCGCGTCTCGAACTCTCGGGGCTCGAACCATTTGCTCTCACCGACGACATCCCGTTCGTCAACGTCGGCGAACGCACCAACATCACCGGCTCGGCCAAGTTCCGTCGTCTGATCAAGGACAACGAGTACGGCGAAGCGCTCGTGGTCGCCCTCCAGCAGGTCGAGAGCGGCGCCCAGATCATCGACGTCAACATGGACGACGGCCTGATCGACGGTGTCGAGGCGATGACCACGTTCCTCAACCTCATCGCGTCCGAGCCCGACATCGCCCGCGTGCCGATCATGATCGACTCGTCGAAGTTCGAGGTGATCGAGGCCGGGCTGCAGTGCGTGCAGGGCAAGCCGATCGTCAACTCGATCTCGATGAAGGAGGGCGAGGAGGCGTTCCTCGCCCAGGCGCGTACCTGCCTCGACTACGGCGCCGCGGTGATCGTGATGGCCTTCGACGAAGTCGGCCAAGCCGACACGGTCGAGCGCAAGGTGTCGATCGCCCGCCGGGCCTACCACCTGCTGGTCGACGAGGTCGGGTTCCCGCCCGACGACATCATCATCGACCCCAACATCTTCGCCATCGCCACCGGTATCGACGAGCACAACCGCTACGGCCTCGACTTCCTCGAAGCGACGAAGCTGATCACCGACGAGCTGCCGTACGTCAACATCTCCGGTGGCGTGTCCAACCTGTCGTTCTCGTTCCGCGGCAACGAACCGGTCCGCGAAGCGATGCACTCGGTGTTCCTGCTGCGCGCCGTCGAAGCCGGGATGCGCCTGGGAATCGTCAACGCCGGCCAGCTCGCCGTCTACGACCAGATCGACCCTGAACTGCGCGAGCTCTGCGAGGACGTGGTGCTCGCTCGTCGTGACGACGCGACCGAGCGGCTCCTCGACGCCGCGTCACGCTTCGCCGGCACCGGCGAGCAGGCCGCTGATCCAGCGGCGCAGGAGTGGCGTTCGTGGGACGTCGCTCGCCGCATCGACCACGCCCTGGTCAACGGCATCACCGTGTTCATCGAGGCCGACGTGGAAGAGGCGCGCGCCGGATCGAACCGCGCCGTCGACGTGATCGAGGGTCCGCTGATGAGCGGGATGAACACCGTCGGCGACCTGTTCGGCGCCGGCAAGATGTTCCTCCCGCAGGTCGTGAAGTCGGCGCGCGTGATGAAGCAGGCGGTCGCCTACCTCACGCCGTTCATCGAGGCCGAGGGTGAAGACGGTGCCGCCTCGAAGGCCGGCACGGTGCTGCTCGCCACGGTGAAGGGCGACGTGCACGACATCGGCAAGAACATCGTCGGCGTGGTGCTCGGCTGCTCGAACTACGAGGTGATCGACCTCGGCGTGATGGTGCCCGCCCAGACGATTCTCGAGACGGCCCGCGAGCGCAACGTCGACATCATCGGCTTGTCCGGACTCATCACCCCGTCGCTCGACGAGATGGTGCGCGTCGCCGCCGAGATGGAGCGCACCGGTTTCACGGTGCCGCTGCTCATCGGTGGCGCCACCACCAGCCGACTGCACACGAGCCTGCGGATCGACCCCGCCTACCACGGCCCGGTCGTTCACGTCGGCGACGCCAGCCGCGCCTCGGGTGTGATCTCCAGCCTGCTCTCCAGCACCCAACGCGAGGGCTTCCTCGACACGCTGCGAACCGACTACGAACGCGTTGTCGCATCGCACGCCCGCGCAACGGTGGAACGTGACCGCGTGTCGATCGACGTGGCGCGCGCCAACCGCCTCGACGCCACCTTCGACGACACGACCATCACCGAGCCGACCTTCGTCGGCACCCGGGTGTTCGACGACTACGACGTCGCCGAACTCGTGCCCTACATCGACTGGACACCGTTCTTTCGTACCTGGGGCATTCGCAGCAAGTTCCCCGAAGTGCTCACCGACCCCGAGTTCGCCGATGCGGCTCGTCCGCTCTACGACGATGCCGTGGCGATGCTCGACAAGATCGTCGCCGACCACTGGTTCCGCCCGAAGGCTGTCGTCGGTTTCTGGCCGGCCCACGCCGACGGCGACGACGTCGTGGTCTACACCGACGAGACCCGCACCATCGAGCGCGCTCGCTTGTTCTGCATCCGCCAGCAGGCCACCAAGACCGACGGGCGCGCCAACCTCAGCCTGTCCGACTACGTCGCCCCGGTCGAGTCCCACGTGCACGACTGGATCGGTGGGTTCGTCGTCACCGCCGGGCCGGAGGAGATCGAGATCGCCGAGCGCTTCGAAGCCGACAACGACGACTACTCCTCGATCCTGCTGAAGGCGCTCGCCGACCGGTTGGCCGAGGCGTTCGCCGAGCGCATGCACGAGCGCGTGCGCACCGAGCTGTGGGGCTACGCGCCGGACGAGTCGTTCACGCCGCGAGGAACTGATCCACGAGTCGTTCCAGGGCATCCGGCCCGCGCCGGGTTACCCGAGCCAGCCCGACCACACCGAGAAGGGCACGTTGTTCGATCTCCTCGATGCCACGGCGTCCATCGGCGTCGAGCTCACCGAGTCGTTCGCCATGTGGCCCGGCTCATCGGTGTCGGGCCTCTACTTCGCCCATCCCGAGTCGAAGTACTTCGGTGTCGGCAAGATCAAGCGCGATCAGCTCGCCTCCTACGCCGAGCGCAAGGGCTGGACGATCGAGGAGGCCGAAACCCACCTCGCGCCGATCCTCGACGGCGCCTGAGCCCCAGCGCCTGCGAGATCCTTCGCTGGTCCGACTTCTCCGATCTAGTGTCTGGCGCGGGGAGATCCATCGGACGCATCGAAGAAGGGACGATCATGAACGACAACATCCGAATTCCGATCGCCGAGGCGTTCGGTACTGCTGTCCTGGTGATCGGCGGTCCGGGCACGGCGATCTTCGCCACCGGTGCCTTCAACGAGGGCTTGAACGTCGGCGCGCTGGGCGTGTCACTCGCGTTCGGGTTCAGCTTGCTGTGCATGGCGTACCTGATCGGTCGCATCTCCGGATGCCACGTCAATCCCGCCGTCACGATCGGCATGGTGATCGCGAAGAAGCTCGAGCCCGCCAAGTCGGTGCCCTACTTCGTGGCGCAGTTCATCGGTGGCATCATCGGCGCAGGCATCCTGGCGCTCATCCTGAGTGGAACCGAGGGCTACCTGTCGGTCGCTCAGGATGCCGGATTCGCCTCGAACGGGTACGGCACGCATTCGCCTGGTGGATTCGACCTGTTGTCTGTTGCGATCATCGAGATCGTCGTCACGGCGATCTTCGTGCTGATCGTGCTCGGGACCACCAGCACCAAGGGTGTGCCGACGGGCTTCGGCCCGATCGCCGCGGGACTCGGACTGACGCTGGTCCACCTGATCTCGATTCCGGTGTCGAACACTTCGGTCAACCCGGCTCGTTCCTTGGCCACGGCAGTGTTCCAAGGCGATTGGGCCCTCGGCCAGGTCTGGGCATTCATCGTGTTCCCGGCCATCGGCGCCGTCGTGGCGGGCGGCCTGTGGATGGTGCTCGGTGAGCCCGACGACGTGTCGGGCGAGGCGCTCTGATCATTCGTTGAAGCCACGTCGGGTCCGGGACCACATTTGGGTGGGATTTCCCGGCCCCTGATAACTTCTCGGTCCGATGTCGGTGTTCCTCCGCGATTACTTGACCGTCGTCTGGTTCGGCATTGCCGCGCTGGCGATCGGTGGCCTGCTGCTCGGGCTCGCGGCGCTCGTGCGCCCGTCCAAGCCCAACTACGACAAGGGCGTTGCCTACGAGTCGGGTGTCGACCCCGTGGGCATCGGCTGGTCGCAGAGCCAGATCCGGTACTACGTGTTCGCCCTGCTGTTCGTGATCTTCGACGTGGAGGCCGTGTTCCTGTTCCCGTGGGCTGCCAACGTCGAGCGGTACGGCACCTTCGGTCTGATCGTCATGCTCGTCTTCATCGTGCTGTTGCTCGACGGCCTGGTGTACGCCTGGAAGCGAGGACTGCTCCGATGGGTCTAGTCGAGAAGGGCCGCATGCCGGCCTCGCTCACGAAGCTGTTCAACTTGAGCCGCTCGTATTCGCTGTGGGTGTACCAGTGGGGTCTCGCCTGCTGCGCGATCGAGATGGGTGCGGCCTTCGGTTCCCCCCGCTACGACGTGATGCGCCTCGGCGTCATCCCGCTGCCCGCCAGCCCGCGCCAGGCCGACTTCGTGTGCATCTCGGGAACCGTGACCGACAAGATGGCTCCCGCGATTCGTCGCCTCTGGGAGCAGATGCCCGAGCCGAAGTACGCGATCTCGATGGGCTCGTGCGCCAACTGTGGCGGCCCGTACTGGGACAGCTACTCGGTCACCAAGGGTGTCGACCAGATCATCCCGATCGACGTGTACATCCCCGGTTGCCCGCCTCGCCCCGAGGCGCTGCTCGAAGGCGTCGTGCTGCTCCAGCAGCGGATCAAGAACGAGGACATGGCCGCCAAGTGGCGCGGCGACGACGGGTTCACGTCGTTGCAGAGCACGCGTGAGCGCGAACGGGTCGCCAAGGCGGTTCCCGTTGCGACGGAGACCGTCGAGCCCGAGCGCGAACCGATCGTGGTGGGTGGTGGACCCATTGAGTGACGGTGGCACGACCGAGACGCTGGACACACCGGCACTGCCGGGCGACGGGCTCCGCGAAGGCATCATCGACGACCTGCGCCGCCGCATCGGCGACGCCATCGTCGACACGCACATCTCGCCGAACGACGACCTGTGGATCCGCGTGCGTACGGACGCCTGGCGTGCGACCGCCGAGGCCTTGAAGGCCGCGGGCTTCACGTGGTTCTCGTTCCTCTCCGGGCTCGACTGGTTGCCGTCGCCGTACGGCAAGGGCGAGGACGACCCGACTGCCGAGCCCGTCGAGCCCGACACCGAGATCCGTCAGGGCGTCACCGGCGGCGACACCCGATTCCAGGTGTTCGCCCGCCTCGTCGATGTCGACCGACACGTCGGCGTCACCATCAAGACCGACGTCGCCGACGACCACCTCGCCGTCGACTCCTGGAGCTCGGTGTTCGCCGGCGCCAACTGGCACGAGCGTGAGTGCCACGAGATGTTCGGGATCGGCTTCAACGGTCATCCCGATCTGCGCAACATGTACCTGCCCACCGACTTCGAGGGCTACCCGCTCCGCAAGGACTTCCCGCTGCTCGCTCGCATGATCAAGCCGTGGCCGGGCATCGTCGACGTCGAACCGATGCCGCTCCAGGACGACGACGAAGCGGCCGACACAGCTGCCGACGAAGCCGGCGAGGATGCGTCATGACGGTGCTGACCGATCGCCAGCAGTTGAGCTACATCGCCGGCCAGGCCGCCGACGCGCGCCTCAACGTCGAGCTCGAAACCGAGGGCATGACCCTCAACATCGGCCCGCAGCACCCTGCCACCCACGGCACCCTGCGCATCATCTGCCGCCTCGACGGCGAGCAGGTCGTCTGGGCCGAGCCCTCGGCGGGCTACATGCACCGCGGCTACGAGAAGCTCACCGAGGTCCGCACGTTCCCGCAGGTCACCACGCTGGTCAACCGCATCGACTGGCTCGGCAGCTTTGCCAACGAGGTGCCGTTCATCCTCGCTGCCGAGAAGCTGATGCAGATCGAGGCGCCGCCACGAGCGCAGGTCATCCGCACGATCCTGTTCGAGCTGTCGCGCATCGCCAATGTGTCGTTGTTCCTCGGCGATCTCGGCGTGCAGATGGGCGCCATCACCCCGGTGTTCCTCGCGTTCCGTGACCGCGAGTACGTCCTCAACCTGATCGAGAGCGCCACCGGTGGGCGCTTCCACCCGAACTTCGACCGTATCGGCGGCCTCAAGGACGACCTGCCGGCCGGCTGGATCGACGAGACCCGCCAGGTCATGGTCAAGCTGCGCGAGTTCTGCGACATCATCGAAGACCTCCTGTTCGGCAACGAGATCTTCCAGAGTCGTATGCGTGGCATCGGGATCATCCCCGCCGATGTCGCCAAGGACTACGGCCTGTCGGGAGCCAACCTGCGCGCCAGCGGCGTCGACTACGACCTGCGCCGCGACCAGCAGCTCCCCATGGCGTGGGACAAGGCCGACTGGAAGGTCTGGACCCATCCCGACGGCGACAGCTTCGCTCGCTGCTGGGTGCGTCTCCAGGAGACCCGCGAGTCGTGCAAGATCGTCGAGCAGCTGCTCGACCAGGTTCCGGCCGGCCCGATCATGACCAAGGTGCCGCGCATCATCAAGGTGCCCGAGGGAGAAGCCTGGGTGGAGACCGAGAACCCGCTCGGCGTGATGGGCTACTACGTGGTCTCCAAGGGCGATCTCGGGCCGTTCCGCGTCAAGATCCGCTCGGCGAGCTTCAACAACATCTCGATCGTGCCGTGGGCGCTCAAGGGCGTGTACGTGCCCGACATCATCACGATCCTCGCCAGCCTCTACTTCATCCTGGGTGACATCGACAGATGATCCAGTTCGCCATCGAGATCCCCTACTGGGGCCAGTCGCTGTTGCGCGTGATCGGCGGCCTCGTCGCGGTCCTGCTGCCGGCCGGGACCATCGTCTATCTGTTCCTGTTCAAGATGATGTCGTTCATGCAGAGCCGTCTCGGTCCGATGGAAGCGGGCCCGTACGGTTCGCTGCAGCTCGTTGCCGAAGTCGGCAAGTGGATGCAGAAGGAGGACCTCGCGCCCGAGGCCGCCGACCATCGCATCTTCAAGATGGCACCGCTCATCGTGCTGCTGTCGACGTTCCTGCTCGTGGTCATCGTGCCGTTCGGGCCCGACGCGTACTTCACCAACTTCTCCGTCGGGATCTTCCTCGGTCTCGCCGTGGCGTCGGTGAGCGTGCTCGGCATCCTCATCGCCGGTTGGGCCAGCGCCAACAAGTACTCCCTCCTCGGTGGTCTTCGCGCGGCCGGTCAGCTCATCGCCTACGAGTTGCCGATGGTGCTCGCCGTACTCGGCGTGGTCATCCAGGCCGGCTCGATGAACATGCAGGAGATCACGGTC
The DNA here is from genome assembly GCA_963743825.1 of Ilumatobacteraceae bacterium. Taxonomy (GTDB): domain Bacteria; phylum Actinomycetota; class Acidimicrobiia; order Acidimicrobiales; family Ilumatobacteraceae; genus Sva-07. The sequence continues at coordinate 37,320 of CAVURC010000003.1, forward strand.
GCCCAGAACACCGGGAGCTGGTTCGGCATCGGCTGGTTCGGCAGCCCGTTCATCGTCACCCAGTTCGTCGGCTTCCTGATCTTCATGATCGCCGTGCAGGCCGAGCTCACGCAGGCCCCGTTCGACATGCCGATCGCCGAATCCGAACTGGTGTCGGGCTACATGACCGAGTACTCGGGCTTCCGCTTCCTCATCTTCTTCATCGCCGAGTTCGCAACCGCCGGCGTGTTCGCCTTCATCGCCGCGGTGCTCTTCCTCGGCGGCTGGGGCATCCCGTTCGACTGGTTCGGTTGGGACAACATCGACGACGTCGACGACTGGATGAACCTCGCCGGCCCGCTGATCATGTTCACCAAGATGTTGGTCCTGACCTTCATCATCATGTGGGTCAGGTTCAGCTTCCCCCGTTTCCGTGAGGATCAACTGCAGACCTTCGCCTGGAAGGTGCTCATCCCGCTCGCTCTGGTGAACACGGCCGTGACTGCGATTCTGAAGGTGGCGTTCTGATGCCAGACAAGCCCAAGCTCCCCGGCCTGTTCAAGGGTCTCGGCATCACGTTCGGGATCCTCAAGGACACCGTCGTCGACGGCGCGAACACGGTGCAGTACCCGCACGAGAAGGAAGCGCCACCGATTCGCGCCCGTGGTGTCATCGCGCTCCACGAGGGCAACTGCACCGCGTGCATGCTGTGCGTGCGTTCATGCCCCGACTGGTGCATCTACATCGAAGGACACAAGCAGCTCGCACCGCCGCGTCGTGCCGGTGGCAAGCCGCGTCAGGTCAACCACCTCGACCGGTTCGACATCGACTACGCCCTGTGCATGTACTGCGGCATCTGTGTCGAGGTGTGCCCGTTCGACGCCCTGTTCTGGAGCCCGGAGTACGAGTACTCCGAGCCGAAGATCGCCGACCTGCTCCACGACAAGGAGAAGCTCGGCGAGTGGATGGAGACCGTGCCCGAGGCGCCGGCGCTCGAAGCAGGAGCCCAGAAGAAATGAGTGGGACGTGAACTGCACTCATCCTCGCCGCCGACGGCGTGAGCGTCGCTCAGAACGTGGCGTTCGGGATCATCGCCGCCGCGATGATCTTCGCCGCCCTGAGCGTCGTGACGACGAAGAACGTCGTGCACGCCGCGTTGTGGCTGGTCGTGGTGCTCGCGGGCGTCGCCGCGCAGTACATCCTCGCCGCCGCCGAGTTCGTCGCCGTGTCGCAGGTGCTCGTGTACATCGGCGCCGTGATGGTGCTCTTCCTGTTCGGCATCATGCTGACGCGCGCCCAGATCGGCAAGGAAGCAGGCCTCAACAACTCGGGGTGGGCCCTCGGCATCCCGATCGCCCTGGTGATGTTCGGGCTGCTCGCCTGGGTGATCGTCGATGCGTTCGGCGACGACGTCCTTCCCGACCGAGGCCCCACGCCGACGGTGATCCTGAGCGACCAGTTCCTGTCGATCTACCTGCTTCCGTTCCTCGCGATCTCGTTCGTCCTGCTGGCGGCTGCCATCGGCGCCATCGTCCTGGCCAGGAAGGACTGACCCGTGTTGGCCGTCAACTTCCTCCTGCTCGGCGCGGCCCTGTTCTGCATCGGCGTGTACGGCGTCATCGCGCGTCGCAACGCCGTCATGGTGCTGATGTCGATCGAGCTGATCCTCAATGCCGTCAGCTTGAACTTCGTCGCCTTCGCGCTCATGTGGGGTGCTGTCGACGGTCAGGTGTTCGCCCTCTACGTGATCGCAATCGCGGCTGCCGAAGTCGGCGTCGGGTTGGCGATGGTGCTCATGATCTACCGCAACCGCAAGTCGATCGCCCTCGACGAACTCTCGGAAATGAAGGGCTGAGATGCTTGCATCGGAAGCGGTCGAACTCAGTTCCGGGTGGTTCCTCGAGAACGCCTGGCTGATCGCGCTCATCCCCGTCGTCGCGTTCGCCATCATCATCGCCATCGGCAAGCACCTCCCGATGAAGGGCTCCGAGGTCGGGTTGCTGTCGATGTTCGCGTCGCTGGTGCTCGCCACCGGCGCAGCCATCCAGTGGGTGCAGCGCACCAACTCTGCGTCGGGCGGCGAGGAAGCGGCCGGACTGCTCCAGGCGTTCGGACGCTCGATGCCCCGATCGACCGAAGGCGAGGTCGAACCGTTCATCGAGCCCGTGGTGCACACGTGGGTGTGGTGGTCGAACGGACCACTGGAGTTCGGCATCGGGTCGAGCGCGAGCGGCCTGTCGGTCCTCCTGCTGTGGCTCGTGGCCTTCATCTCGCTGCTGGTGCAGGTGTTCAGCCTCGACTACGTCCGCGGCGACCGTCGTTACACCCATTTCTTCGCGGCCATCACGTTGTTCTCCGGCGGGATGCTCGTGATGCTCCTGGCGCCCAACATGGTCCAGCTGATCCTCGGCTGGGAGATCATGGGTCTGACGTCGTTCATGCTCATCGGCCACTGGTGGGAGGAAGAGGCCAACAGCCGGGCCGCGCTCAAGGCCTTCTTCACGGTGCGCGTCGGCGACGTCGGCCTGCTCGTCGGCACCGCGATCATCTTCTTCGGCGCCAACGCCTGGGCGGTCGACAACCTCGACAGCAACGGCTTCGACATTGCTGCGATCCAGGCGTGGGCGCTGTCGGGTGAGGCCGGCAGCCAGTTCCTGGTGCCCGGTGCGATCGCACTGTTCATCGCCTGCATCGGCAAGTCGGGCCAGTTCCCGCTGCACACCTGGCTGCCCGACGCCATGGCCGGTCCGACCCCGGTGTCGTCGCTGTTGCACAGCTCGACCATGGTCGTGGCCGGCGTGTTCCTCGTGGCCCAGCTGTACCCGGTGTTCTGGCAGGCCTTCGACATCGGTCAGGGATCACTGACGTTCATCGCGATCATCGGGGCGATCACGATCGTGATCGCCGCGCTCCTGGCGTTCGTGCAGGACGACATCAAGAAGGTGCTCGCGTACTCCACGGTGTCGCAGCTCGGCTACATGATGCTCGGCCTCGGTACCGGCGCCTGGCTGCCGGCCGTGTTCCACATCTTCACCCACGCGTTCTTCAAGTGCTGTCTCTTCCTCTGCGCCGGATCGGTCAGCCATTCGGGCTCTCACCACTCCTTCGACATGAAGAAGGACATGGGCGGCCTGCGCAAGAAGATGCCGATCACGTTCACGGCGTGGATCGTGTCGACGCTCGCCCTCACCGGCATCTTCCCGTTCGCCGGGTTCTGGTCGAAGGACGAGATCATCGACAACGTCGGCAACAACGGCTACACGGTGCTGATGTGGGTCGCGCTCGGCGGTGCCGCGCTCACCGCGATGTACATGACCAGGGCCACCTATCTCGTCTTCTTCGGTGAGCCCCGCGGCGCTGCCGCCGGCGAGCACCACGGCGACGACGAGCACGCCGAAGAACACGAGATGGAGCACATCTCCGTCGGCGCGCCCGAGCCCCGATCGCTCGGCGCGGCGGCGAACGCTCACGGCGACGATCACCATGCCGACGATCACGGCGACGATCACGGCGACGATCACCATGCGTCCGACGGTCCGCACGAGTCGGGGCCGCTCCTGCTCATCCCGATCGTGATCCTTGCGTTCCTCGCGCTGTTCGCCGGTCTGATCAACCCGACGCCCTTGGCCTCGCGTTTCGGCGAGGGCGTCGAGGCGCTCAAGAAGTACGTCGAGCCGCGCTCGACTCCCGTGCCGTTCGACGACGTCATCGCCACCGGCCCTGGCGAGTCGATCACGATCGTCGACGGCCGCCCGGCTGCCGCGCCGAGCGCCGAAGGTGAGGGCGAAGAGGGAGCGGCGAATCGTCGGGTTGCGGCTTCGACGCCCCGGAGTCGGGCACTGCGTGCTTCTTCCCCTCGGTCACCCATGCCGAGCCCACGTTCGCCAAGATCCTGCTCTCGCTCGGGGTCGTCGGGGTCGCCTATGCCGTCGCCATTGCCTTCAACGTGGCGTTCTACGGACGCAAGAACAAGCATCTCGTGGGTCTCACCGAGCGCTCGAAGATCATGCGCGGCGGCTTCCTGTTCCTGAAGAACAAGTACTACCTCGACGCCCTCTACGAGAACGTCATCGTCCGCGCCGTCGCCCACCCGATCGCCAAGGGGACCGACTGGTTCAACCAGCACGTCATCGATGCCGCCGTGAACGACGTCGGCATCGGCGCCCGCCGGGCGGGTGTCTGGGTCTACGACAACATCGACCAGAAGGTCGTCGACGGAGCTGTCGACGGTGCCGGCTGGATCGCCGAGGAGACCGGTCACGGCCTCCAACCCACCCAATCAGGCAAGGTCAGTCAGTACGGCGCGCTGCTCTTCGGCGCCGCCGCTGTCGGTGCCATCGTCCTCGTCCTCGTCAACGTGAGCTGAAAGCAACTCAACCATGGAACCACTCACTGATCAGAACTGGCTGCTGAGCGTCGGCACCTTCCTGCCGCTCGCTCGGCGTGCTCGTGATGATGTTCATCCCGCGCACCGAGGAGGCCACGCACAAGCTCATCGGCATCGTCACTGCCGGCGCCACGCTCGCAGTCGGCATCGTCACGCTCGTCGCGTTCGACTACAGCGAAGCCGGCCGGATGCAGTTCTTCGTGAACGCCGAGTGGATCCCGGTGATCGACGCCAACTACGCCGTCGGCATCGACGGCATCAGCCTGCCGCTCTACATCCTGTCGATGGCCGTCACGTTCCTCGTGATGATCTACTCCTGGGACAACATGCCCGACGCGGGCAACCCGAAGGCGTTCTTCATCCTGATGCTGATCCTGCAGGTCGGCATGGCGGGCACGTTCATGGCGCAGGACCTGATCCTGTTCTTCGTCTTCTTCGAACTCGTGCTGCTGCCGATGTTCTTCATGATCGGCGTGTGGGGCGGCGAGCAGCGCAAGTACGCCTCGCTCAAGTTCTTCCTCTACACGATGTTCGGGTCGGCGTTCATGCTCGTCGCGTTCGTCGTGCTGTACTTCCAGACCGGCGCCGAGAGCTTCGGCTTCGCGCACCTCATCGAGGCGGGGGCCGGCATCGACCGCGACGTGCAGATCTGGATCTTCGCCGGCATGTTCCTCGGCTTCGCGGTCAAGGTCCCGATGTTCCCGTTCCACACCTGGCTGCCCGACGCCCACACGCAGGCCCCGACGCAGGGTTCGGTCATCCTGGCGGCCATCCTGCTGAAGCTCGGCACGTACGGCTTCGTGCGCATCGCCATCCCGATGCTGCCCGAGGGCGCAGTCGAGTGGGCGCCGGTGATCGGCATCCTCGCCGTGATCGGCATCATCTACGGCGCGCTCGGATGCCTGGCACAGACCGACATGAAGCGGTTGATCGCGTTCTCGTCGGTGGCCCACATGGGCTTCGTGATGCTCGGCATCTCGACGCTCACCGAGTTCGGCATCAACGCGGCGATGTTCGGCATGGTCGCCCACGGCCTCATCACCGGCATGCTCTTCTTCGTCGCCGGATCGGTGAAGCACCGGTACCACACGCTCGAGATCAAGCGGCTCTCGGGGATGCTCATCCAGGCGCCACGACTCGGCTGGATCATGGGCTTCGCTGCCATGGCCTCGCTCGGTCTGCCGGGTCTGGCAGGGTTCTGGGGCGAGTTCCCGGCGATCCTGTCGGCGTACAACCCGAACTTCGGGCTCAGCACGGCGTTGTTCCGCACGCTGATGGTCATCGCCGCCATCGGCACCGTTCTGGCCGCCGGGTATCTGCTCTGGCTGTACCAGCGCACGGCCTTCGGTGAGCCGAGCGAGGAGTTCAGCTCACACGGTTCCGGCGGTGCGCATGGCGGTGTCGCTCACTCGCTGAGTTCGGCTGCCAACGACGACGAGCATGCCCACGACGAGATCTTCGACGTGACGCCGATCGAATGGATCGCCTGGACGCCGTTCCTGATCGGCATCGTCGTGCTCGGCGTGTACCCGCAGCTGCTGTTCAAGATTCTCAACCCGGCCGTCACCGAACTCGTCGCGCGCCTCGGAGAGACGCTGGGCTGATGCTCGCCTCGCTCCTTGCCCAGGCCGGCGACTGGACGTCGCCGTCGATCGATTGGGCTGCGCTCGCGCCCGAGATCGTGTTGGCGATCGGCGTCAACATCATCTTGCTGCTCGATCTGCAGCTCGCCGAAACGAAGAAGTGGGCGATCGCAACGATCACCGGCTTCGTGCTGTTGGGCGGTTTCGTTGCGGTCGTGGTGCTCGCTGTCACCGGTGACGGCGTGCGATCGCTGTTCGACGGGCGGTACGTGGTCGACGACTACGCGTTGATCCTCAAGGCGCTGTTCCTGCTTGCGGCCTACATCGTGGTGCTGCTGAGCCAAACCGAACTCGAAGAGGGCGGCTACTACCAGGGCGAGTTCTACGTGCTTGCTGCTGTGCAGCGTGCTCGGCATGGTGATGATGTCCTCGGCGCGCGATCTCGTGAGCATCTTCGTCGCTCTCGAGCTGCTGTCGATCCCCGCCTACATGTTGGCTGCCTGGAACAAGCGCAACCGCAAGTCGAACGAAGCGGGCGTCAAGTACTACCTGCTCGGCGTGTTCGCCTCGGCGGTGCTGCTCTACGGCATGAGCCTGCTGTTCGGCGCGACCGGCTCGACCAAGCTCACCGACATCGGCGCTGCGCTGCTCGACGGTGACCTGATCGGCCTCGACGTCGTCGCCGTGGTGTTCGTCGTGTGTGGCTTCGCTTTCAAGATCTCCGCCGTGCCGTTCCACCAGTGGGCGCCCGACACCTATGAGGGCGCGCCGACACCGGTCACCGCGTTCTTCTCGGTGGCGACCAAGGCCGCCGGCTTCGTCGCGTTGATGTCGGTGGTGTTCATCGCCTTCCCGGGCGCCGACGCTGTGTACCAGCCGCTGATCTGGGTGATGGCGGTGCTCACGATGACGTTCGGCAACGTGCTCGCGTTGCGACAGACCAACATCGTGCGCATGTTGGCCTACTCATCGGTCAGCCAGGGTGGCTTCATCCTGATGCCACTCGCGTTCGCCGGAGAACCGGGCGTCGGCGCCGCGGCGTTGAACGCCGTGGTCGTGTACCTCGTTGCCTACGCCTTCATGAACCTCGGGGCGTTCGCCGTCGTCATCGCCGTGACCCGCAGGACCCGCAGCGGCGAGATCTCGTCGTTCGGCGGTCTGTTCTCGTACGCGCCCGGCCTCGCCGTGGCGATGACCATCTTCTTCGCCTCGCTCGCCGGCATCCCGCCGCTCGCCGGCTGGTTCGCCAAGTTCAACTCGTTCAAGGCCGTGCTCGACGCCGGCACCACATCGGCCTACGTGATGGCGGCGATCGCTGCCGTCAACACGGTGATCGCCGCGGCGTACTACATGCGGGTGCTGCGCGTCGTCTGGATGGACGAGGTGCCCGACGGCGACACCAGCCCGGTCAAGCCGCCCGCACCGGTGGTCGCCGCGCTGGCGATCACGGTCATCGGCACCATCGTGCTCGGCGTGTTGCCCAACCTCATCGCCCGGGTCGGAGCCATCGACGCCTTGACCGGCGCGTTCACCGGCTGAGCGACCATCCGTTCTCGTGAACCGGTTGCGGAATAGTTCGCGTACGAGTTCACGAGAACGATGCGGGGTCGTCGTGACTGAGGAGATTCGTGACGAGATTGCTCGGTCCGGGGCGATTCCGTTCGAGCGGTTCATGGAACTCGCGCTCTACGGCGCCGAGGGGTTCTACACGAAGCCTGATGGGGGCTCGGCGGGCCGGCGGGGCGACTTCATCACCTCACCCGAGATCGGACCGCTGTTCGGCGCCGTCGTGGCGCGCTACCTCGATGCCGAATGGGTGCGCATCGGTCGACCCGATCCGTTCACCGTGGTCGACGTCGGCGCCGGACCCGGCACGCTCGCCCGGTCGGTACTCGCAGCGCAGCCGGCATGCTCGGACGCGCTGCGGTACGTGGCCGTCGAGGTCTCCCCGGGGCAGCGTGGTCGCCACCCCGAGCACGTCGTGTCGACCGTCGACCTGCCGAGCGAGCCGTTCGACGGTGTCGTCATCGCCAACGAACTGCTCGACAATCTGCCGTTCCGTCTCGCGGTGTTCGACAATGGTTGGCGCGAAGCCTTCGTCGATGTCGGTGCCGATGGTCGGTTCGTGGAACGTCTGTCGGCCCCCTTCGATCCGGTGCCCTCGTGCCTGCCGGCGTCCGGCGCGTTCGGCGCACGGGCCCCCCTGATCGATCGCGCCGCCGCGTTCATCGACGAAGCCCGCCGCCTCGTGCGTGCCGGATCCGTCGTGGCGATCGATTACGGCACGCCGCTCACGGCCATGCTCGCCGGTCGCCCGTGGCGCGACTGGTTGCGCACCTATCGAGGCAACGAACGTGGCGACCACTACCTCGTCGGGGCGGGCACACAGGACATCACGATCGAGGTGCCGATCGACCAGCTCCCCGAACCCGACGCCGTGCGCGCGCAAGCACAGTTCCTCCAGCGCTGGGGCATCGACGACCTCGTGGAGGAGGGCAGGCGCGTCTGGACCGAGCAGGCATCGCGGCCCGGTCTCGAAGCGATGAAGATGCGCAGCAGGATCAGCGAAGCCGAGGCGTTGCTCGACCCCGCCGGCCTGGGCGGTTTCCTCGTCGCCGAATGGCGTGTCGCTCCGCAGGGATGACCCGCCAGGTCATCTTCCCCCTTCTCACATCAGGTTCGAGCGAGTTGTCGCTTCATAGGTTGCCGACGCCTCGTGGGTTGGCGGTCGATGGTCGTGCCGGTCCAGTGGACGGTGCCGTCGGGTCGGGTCCAGGTCGCAATCCGGTCTGAGGTCATGGTCAGCGACCAATCGCCTTCGTGGATGAGGTGATGGTGCCGATCACAGACCGGCAGGAGGTTGTCGATGTCGGTCGGTCCGTGATGCTTGCCCCACCAGCGAATGTGGTGGATGTCGCAGGCGGAGAACGCCACGGTGCAGTCGGGATGGGCGCAGGTGCGGTGCATCGCCCGCAGCGCCCGGCGCTGCGCCCGGTTGGCGGTGCGTTGGGCGCGGCCGACGTCGAGGGCCTCACCCTTGCCGTCGAGAACGATCGGCAAGATGTCAGCGTCACAGCACATGCGGCGAACCGTTTCCACCGGCAGTGCGACACCGTCCTCGGTCTCGCAGATGCTGTGGTCGTGCCAGCCCGACACCATGGTGTCGTGGTCGACGAGCACGCTGATCTCCGTCACCCGCTCGGCACCGGGCCCGCCCGAGGTCGCAGCGATCACGGCTGTCGACTGCAGCTGGGCCCACGGGGTGCGGGCGTTGCCGTCGACCTGACGCAGCCGGCGGATCTGGGCATCGATGGCGCTGTGCAGGGTGGCGTCACGGACCGGGTCGAGTTCCAGGTGGGTGTGATGCATCCCGGTGGTCTTGTCGATCCACCGCTTCACACAGGATCGTGCCCGCTGCGCCTCCAACTCATCGACGTCGCTACCCGGTCGGGCGGCCACGAGATGGCGGGACAGATCCCGGCACTGCCGCTCGAAGGAGTCGACGCTCGAGTTGGCGGCGGCCTCCAGCAACAGGTCCTCGTGGGAGAAGAACTCGTTGCGCAGCTCCTCGTCCAATCGGCGGGTCGCGTTGGCGAGCGCATCGAGATGACCGGCCGAGACCGCACCGTTCGCCAGGGCGTCTTCGAAGTCGTGCGTGGCTCCGCACACCCGATCACGTTCGGTCACGGCGGCAGCGTCCTTGCCGGATCGTCGCCCGGCGGTACCGAGCAACGACTCCGGCGGCGGTGCCGTCCCCACGGCAGCCAACTCACGACTGCGGCGAGCGCAACGCACCTCGAAGCGCATCCAACCAGCTTCGTACTGCGCTGGATGCAGCGACCATTGCCGTCAACTCACCCCCGTCGAGCAGCAGTCAGGATCAGTGACGAGCAGCGCCTCGACGGCGGCTCGCAACCGGTCAGTGTCCATCATGTTCAAACCTCCACATCAACGGCCGGACAAGGAGGGGGAGTCGGTCCGCACATCATGCGCACGGGGGTGTCACGGAGTTCCCCCGAATCAGGCCCCTCTCGGATGTCGGTGAGGCGGGCCAACCTCAGTCGGCGGCGTTGCGGGCGCGGGCGGCGGGGGAGGCGAAGCGGGCCCAGACGTACCAGCCGATCGCCACCAGGATCACGAGGATCACGGCGTACTGCGCCCACTTGAGCACAGGCTCGACCTCGTCCCACTGGGAACGCAGCCCGTAACCGGCGCCGATCAGCGCACTGTTCCAGACCAACGAACCGAGCGTCGTGTACAGCACGAACCGCCCGAGCGGCATCCGTCGAAACCCGGCCGGGATCGAGATCAGCGAACGCACGAGCGGGATGCACCGGCAGATCAGCACGGCGCTGTTGCTGTGGCGGTCGAACCACGCCTCGCTCTTGGTGACGTCGGCGGGTGTCAGGCGGAACCACTTGCCGTACTTGATGAGAAAATGATCGAGACGATCCGGCCCGATCCATGCGGCGAAGCCGTACAACACGAGCGCACCGACCAGTGAACCGATCGTGGCGGCGATGATCATCCCGAACAGCGTGGCGCCACCGTCACTGGCGACGAAGCCGGCGAACGGCAGCACGATCTCCGACGGAATGGGCGGAAAGAGGTTCTCGAGTGCGACCAGGAATGCCACCCCGAGATACCCGAGTCGATCGATGACATCGGTGACCCAGTCGGCGAGGTTCGAAAACACTGCGAGAGCCTATCGGTGGCCATTGCGGCGTCTTCGATCAGCGGCTCACCCCGAGGTGGAGCCCGCACCGTGATCTACCATCGGCGACATGGCTGAACAGGGGACCGGCGACCACCACGACACGATCGACGCACTGAGCGCCGAGAACCGCAAGTTCCCGCCGTCGGAGGCCTTCACGGCGAAGTCGCTCGTGACCGGGACGTTCCTCTACGACCAGGCTGCCGAAGACGACGAGGCCTTCTGGGCACGTCAGGCATCCAGCCTCGTCGACTGGGCGAAGCCGTGGGACACGGTGCTCGAGTGGGACCTCCCCGATGCCAAGTGGTTCGTCGGCGGCCAGCTCAACGTTGCGTACAACTGCCTCGACCGTCACGTGCTCGGCGGCAAGGGCGACAAGGTCGCCATCCACTGGGAAGGCGAACCCGGCGACACTCGGACCATCACCTACCAGCAGTTGCTCGACGAGGTCAGCCAGTTCGCCAACGTCCTCAAGGGCCTCGGTGTGCAGCGCGGCGACCGCGTGAACATCTACCTCCCGATGGTGCCCGAGGCCGTGGTGGCGATGCTCGCATGCGCCCGTATCGGTGCGGCCCACAGCGTCGTCTTCGGTGGATTCTCCGCCCAGTCGCTCTCGGATCGCATCAACGACGCCGAGGCCAAGGTCCTCGTCACCGCGGACGGCGGCTACCGGCGCGGCACCGTGTTCCCGCTCAAGCCGGCCGCCGATGAGGCCTGCGCCGACGCACCGACGATCGAGCACGTCGTGGTCGTCAAGCGCGGCGGCAACGACGTCGACATGGTCGACGGGCGTGACCACTGGTACCACGAACTCATGCAGGACGCATCGACCGAGTGCCCCGCCGAGCCGATGGATTCCGAGCAGCTCCTCTTCCTGCTCTACACGTCGGGCACCACCGGCAAGCCGAAGGGCATCATGCACACCACCGGTGGCTACCTCACCCAGGTCACCTACACCCACAAGTACGTGTTCGACCTGCACGCCGACACCGACGTGTTCTGGTGCACGGCCGACGTCGGCTGGATCACCGGGCACAGCTACATCGTCTACGGCCCGCTCTCCAACGGCGCCACCCAGGTGATGTACGAGGGCGTCCCGAACCATCCGGGCAACGACCGCTTCTGGGAGATCATCGAGAAGTACGGCGTCACGATCTTCTACACCGCGCCGACCGCCATCCGCACGTTCATGAAGTGGGGTGCCACCGAACCGGCCAAGCACGATCTGTCGTCGCTGCGCCTCCTCGGCACCGTCGGTGAGCCGATCAACCCCGAGGCATGGATGTGGTATCACGAGCACATCGGTGGCCAACGGTGCCCGATCGTCGACACCTGGTGGCAGACCGAAACCGGTGGCATCATGATCAGCCCGCTGCCGGGGGCGACCACCACCAAGCCGGGTTCGGCGACGTTCCCGCTGCCGGGTGTGTCGGCCGAATTGATCGACGACGAAGGTCATCGCGTCGATGTCGGTGGCGGTTACCTCACGCTGACGAGGCCGTGGCCCGGGATGCTGCGTGGCATCTGGGGTGACCCCGACCGCTTCCGTGAGACCTACTGGTCACGGTTCGAGGGCCGGTACTTCGCAGGCGACGGTGCCAAGCTCGACGACGAGGGATACCTGTGGTTGCTGGGACGCGTCGATGACGTGATGAACGTGTCGGGTCATCGCATCTCCACCACCGAGGTCGAATCGGCGCTCGTGTCGCATCCGGCGGTGGCCGAAGCAGCGGTGGTCGGGGCCGCTGATGCCACCACCGGCCAGGCGATCATTGCCTACGTGATCCTGCGTGGAGGCGAGGACGTCGATGCCGAAGTGTTGCGCGCACACGTTGCCGACGAGATCGGGGCGATCGCCAAGCCGAAGCAGATCTACATCACGCCTGATCTGCCCAAGACCCGCTCGGGCAAGATCATGCGCCGACTGCTCCGCGACGTCGCCGAGGGCCGCAACATCGGTGACACCACAACGCTCGCCGACGCCTCGATCGTCGATGAATTGCAGGCACGCGCGGCCACGGCGGCCGACGACTGACCGGTCCGGGGTCGCTCATCGCAGCGAAAGGTCGCCGAGGACTCGACGAAAGCTCAAGCGGTCGCCCGAACGTGCCGATAGGCACACCATGGTTCCGCCTGATGGAGTGCGCAGCAAACGACTTCCCACGATGTCCTGGGAGTCGGTCGTCGAGGACGGCGCAACGTCGGTCGACGCGGATCCGCCGGTCGCCGACGTGCCGCACGATGCGCATGCTCCACTCGCGTCAGAGGCGGCGATCACACCGCTGACCCAGCCGGCCCCGATTTCGTTCTCGTCCGCGTTCGCGCCCTCCGCCGATCCGTTGCCGATGCAGTCCGAGACGACGATCGAGCCCATTTCGTTTGCGCCTCTCACCCTCGATCCGACGCCGGCGCCCGGCCGACGAACCACCGGTCGTGCGGTTCGCCCCCATGAGTCCGATCGTCACGGCGATCACCGACCCCGCGCCGCCGGCCTGTCGTGGATCCCGTGCCATCGGGTGTCGCCGATCCTGCGTCGGATCCTGTGGCCCGAGCCGGTGCATCTGCTCCCGACGTCGCTGACACACCCGCCGCACCGCCAGCCGACATCCCATCGACCGAGTTGCCGCGAATCGTCGAAGCAACTCCGGTCCCCGAAGCAACCCCCTTCGACGGTGTCGACGTCGGCACCTCCGAGCCGCAGATCACCCAGGGACCTCAGCTCCCCCGCGGCCAACAGTCCGCTCGGCCACCCGCAGCCGCAGCTGGCCTACGAGTTCGCCGAGCATGCGCCGGTCGCGTCGGCCCATCTCCGCCACCAGTCGCCCCGGCGTGGACTCAAGTTGTTGCTGACGCTGGTGATTCTGGGCGGCCTCACCGCCGCCGGCATCGTGTTCGGCCGGCCGTATCTCTTCCCGGATGGCTGGGACGAAGCGACCCGACCGTACGCGGAGGCCGTCGAGACGGCTCGCGGTGTCGAGTTCATCGAACCCATTGCAGTCATCGCCGAGCCGACCGTCGACTACACGACGCGACTCGGTGGCGAGCTGGTCGGAGACTGGTCTGCCGACGAACCCGTGCTGCGCGCGCTCGGACTGCTGAACGGGCCGACCACCGAGGAGAGTGTCACGGAACTGCTCGCTGATTGGCAGGATGCGGTGTACTCCACCGTCGACGGCCAGGTCTACACCGACACCGGTGTCACCGGAGCGCAGCTCGACGCCGAGATCACCGAGGAGATGACTGCGGCGTCGCTCGATCAGGAGTTCCGCTGGTCGGCCGAACAGTCGAGTCGCACGCTGGACGATCAGGTTCTGACGCTCGCCGAAGTGCAGCGTCAGGCATCCGCCGTGCTCGCGAAGACACCGTTCGCCACCACCCTCGAGCCCCTGTCCCCAGGCGTGTTGGCGTACGTGCCGCCGATCGTCGGATACGGCGCGCTGGCCCCGGCGACCTTCGCCGAATTCGAGAACCCGGCCACGGGCGCCGAGAATCCGCTCGCGACGATCGGCACGGCCGGGCCCGGGCCCCTCGTCTCCGAGGTGCCCGTCGCCGCAGTCGAGCCGACGTTGATCGGCGCCGACGTGCTCGTCGGGTCGCCTCGATCACTCGACCGGTCCTTCTGGTTCCTGGTGTTCGCCGGGTTCCTCGACTCACGTTCCGCCTATCAGGCGAGCGAATCGGTCGTCGAGAACTCCCTGGCGACCGCCGATCGGGCAGGAACGCAGTGCGTGTACGCAACGTTCTCGGGTGGCGACGTCGTCCAGACGGCCACCTTGCGTGCTGCGCTCGAGGGCTGGTTGGCCGCCGCACCGATCGAGTTCGCGTCCAGCTTCTCGGTGCTCGCCGATGGCACGTTGCAGTTGGTCAGCTGTGACCCCGGTGTGGGATTCGAGAACCCGAACCGACTCGGCGTGGCCCGTGAGCTCGTGGGGTGGCGTACGGCGGAACTGGCGACACTCGAGGCAGTCCGAACGGCAAGTGGCACCGAGGCAGATGCCGCTGCCGCGTGGGCGGCAGTCGAAGCCTCCAACGTCGGTGTCGACCTCGGAGCACTGCCCGGGCGACACGCCGCCCGCAGAGTCTGCAGCCGCCGCGCGAGCGGCTGTTGCCGCGGTGCTCACGCCCGCCGGCTGATCAGTCGCGGAAGTTCTGGAACTGCAGCGGGATCCCGAGATCCTCGGCCTTGAGTGTCGCAATGACGGCCTGGAGGTCGTCGCGCTTCTTCGCCGTCACACGGATCGACTCGCCCTGGGTCTGGCTCGACACGCCCTTCGGGCCCTTCTCCTTGATGAGCTTGTTGACCTCCTTGGCCTTGTCGGAGGAGATTCCGACCTTGATCGTGACGACCTGGCGGACGGTGTTCTGTGTGGCGTCCTGCACGTCGCCGTAGTCGACGCCCTTCAGTGAGACGCTCCGCTTGACGAGCTTCTCCTCGAGCACGGTGCGCAGTGCGTCGAGACGGTCACGACTCACGGTGTGCAGCGTGATGACCATGTCGTTCTGCTCGATCGTGGAGTTGGTGTTCTTGAAATCGAATCGGTTGGCAATCTCGCGCTGGGCCTGATCAACGGCGTTGCGGACCTCCTGGGCGTCGACTTCGGACACGACATCGAACGTTGGCATGCGCTCCAGGGTAGCGACCTTGCCCGATCAGGCGTGGCGCCGGCCGCGTCGACCGGTACGCTCAGGCCGCCCTGTTCATCGCTCGTTCGGGGTACGCACACACAAGTCATGGGTCGGTGCCCGAGCGGCCAAAGGGAGCAGACTGTAAATCTGCCGGCACTGCCTTCGAAGGTTCGAATCCTTCCCGGCCCACCACACGTCCGCTTCCACGAGCGACGTCGTCGCGTCCCGGTGCTGCTCGTCAGAGCAGCAATTGCATGATGGCGACGTCGAGCCACCGGTTGAACTTGCGGCCGACCTCGCGTTCGATTCCGACCAGCTCGAAACCGCACGCCTCGTGGAGTGCCCGCGACGCTACGCCGCTCGCTTCGATCCGGGCGATGATCGAATGGAAGCCCGAGTCACGGGCGATGTCGATCACGTGCTCCATGAGGGTCCGTCCGATCCCCAATCGGGGGTGCCGACGCGACACGTAGACCGAGTCCTCCACGGTCGTGCGATACGCGGCGCGCTCCTTGTACGGCGAGAGCGACGCGAAGCCGACCACCTCGTCGTCGAGCACGGCCACGACGGCGGAGAAGGCACCGGAGCGCTGCGCCAGCCATCGACGCTGCTCGTCGAGCGTTCGGGCAACGAGATCGAACGTGCTCACCTGGCTCTCGACCTCGGCGTTGTAGATCGCCATGACGGCGGGTGCGTCATCGAGCGTGGCGAGGCGCACCGTGATCGGGCCGCGAGCACCTGTCGAGGTGGTGAGAGGCGTGGTCGACACGACGACGCAGAGTACTGCCGCACGGGCGAATCTCCGCGGTGGTTGTCCTCGCTCGGCCGGTACACTCCCCTGCTTGGTCGCGGCGGTGCCGCGCCCCGAAGGGTGCCCCGGGTACCGCTACAAACGGTGCGTTGCACCTGTCAGAACGCCCTCTTAGCTCAGTCGGTAGAGCACAGCCATGGTAAGGCTGGTGTCGTGGGTTCGATTCCCACAGAGGGCTCGACCAAGTGGTCGGGCAACCGTCCGGTCGCGAGCAAAACCCTGGCGGCGTAGCTCAGTTGGTCAGAGCATCCGGCTCATAATCGGAAGGTCATCGGTTCAAGTCCGATCGCCGCTACTACATATCCAGTCAGATCCCCGATTCGTTCGGAATCACCTCAGGAGTCAGAGGAAAGTAATGAGCAAGCAGAAGTTTGAGCGTAATAAGCCGCATGTGAATATTGGTACGATGGGTCATATTGATCATGGTAAGACGACGTTGACGGCGGCTATTTCGCGGACGTTGGCGGATCGTGGGTTGGCTGAGTTCACGGCGTTTGATTCGATTGACAAGGCGCCGGAGGAGAAGGCGCGTGGTATTACGATTTCGATTGCTCATATTGAGTATGAGACTGAGAATCGTCATTATGCGCATGTTGATATGCCGGGTCATGCGGATTACATCAAGAATATGATTACGGGTGCTGCGCAGGTTGATGGCGCGATTTTGGTGGTTGCGGCGACGGATGGTCCGATGCCGCAGACGCGTGAGCATGTGTTGTTGGCTCGTCAGGTTGGGGTGCCGTCGATCATTGTTGCGTTGAACAAGGCGGACATGGTTGATGATGAGGAGTTGATGGAGTTGGTGGAGCTCGAGGTTCGTGAGCTGCTGAATGAGTATGAGTTCCCGGGTGATGATGTTCCGGTTGTGCAGGTTTCAGCGTTGAAGGCGTTGGAGGGTGATCCTGTGTGGCAGGAGAAGATCATGGAGTTGATGGCTGCGGCTGATTCGTTCATTCCGTTGCCGGTGCGTGAGTTGGACAAGCCGTTCTTGATGCCGATCGAGGATGTGTTCACGATCACGGGTCGTGGCACGGTGGTGACGGGCAAGGTCGAGCAGGGCATTGTTCATACGGGTGATGAGATTGAGATTGTCGGGTTGCGTGCGACGCAGAAGACGACGTGTACGGGTGTTGAGATGTTCCGTAAGTTGTTGGATGAGGGTCAGGCGGGTGACAACATTGGTGCGTTGCTTCGTGGGACGGCGAAGGAGGATGTGGAGCGGGGTCAGGTGTTGTGTAAGCCTGGCAGCATTACGCCGCACACGAATTTTGAGGGTCAGGTGTATGTGTTGAACAAGGATGAGGGTGGGCGGCATAAGCCGTTCTTCAACAATTATCGTCCTCAGTTCTTTTTCCGTACGACTGATGTGACGGGGACGATTGAGTTGCCGGCGGGTACGGAGATGGTGATGCCTGGTGACAATGTGGAGATCACGGTGGAGTTGGGTAAGCCGATCGCGATGGATGAGGGTTTGCGTTTCGCTATTCGTGAGGGTGGTCGCACTGTGGGTGCCGGCCGTGTCACCAAGATCCTGAAGTGACCCTGAATTCTTTCGAAGTCTGAACAGAGAAGAGAACTGACATGGCCAAGAGTGACAAGCGGGTCAAGGTGACCCTCGAGTGCACCGAGTGCAAGCGGCGCAACTACATCACGATGAAGTCCAAGGTGAACGATCGTGAGCGCCTCGAGATGAAGAAGTACTGCGCCAACGAGCGTCAGCACACCCTCCACAAGGAGACCCGCTGACCACGAGGCGATGAACGGGCAGCGAGTGCGGTCGGAAACGGCCGCAGTCAGCCTTCGTGGATGCGCTGGTACCCTCGACAGGTACTCGGCGTGTCCCGCCCCGAGGGCAGTAGCTCAGCTGGTAGAGCATCGGTCTCCAAAACCGACGGTCGGGGGTTCGAGTCCCTCCTGCCCTGCCCACCACCGAACGAGAAATCATGTCACTGGACGATCTGAACCGCGAGCAGAAGCGACAGCTTCGCAAGATGGGTGCCCTCGACGAGCAGGGCAAGCCGACGCGCGCCCAGCCGACTGCGAAGAAGAAGAACGAGCGGGTCGGCATCCGCCAATACCTGCGAGAAGTTCGCGACGAGATGCGCAAGGTCGCCTGGCCGGCTCGCCCGGAGGTGAAGCGCTACTCGATCATCGTGATCATCACCGTCGTGGTGTACACGGCGCTGGTCGGCGGACTCGACTACGTCTTCTCCGAATTCTCCCAGTGGTACTACTCCTCCTGACATGACCGACGACACCGAGACGACGAGCGATGACATGACCGACAACGACGAGACCACGAACCCGCTCGACCTGCTCCCCGTCGGCGACACCGACGTGTTCGCAGAGACCGCCGAGAACGACGACGACACCGACCACGGCACCGACGTCGCCGAAGAAGTCGAAGCCATGCACATCGAAACCAGTGCCGACGATGGTGCCTCCGACGATGAGTCGCCCTCCGACCCCGAAGACTCGGACACAGCCGCTGACGACTCGGACACAGCCGCCGAGGGAAGCGCCAGCGACGAGGCGGACACCGATGCCGACCAGGATGGTCACGTCGAGGATGGCGGTGAGGCGTCGGAAAGTGTTCTCGACGATCCCACGATGCGCCCCGGTCAGTGGTACGTGGTGCACACCCAGTCGGGTTACGAGAAGAAGGTCACGGCCAACCTCGAGGCCCGTATCCAGTCGATGAACATGGAGGACAAGATCTACGAGATCGTCATCCCCATGGAAGAGGTCGACGAGTTCAAGAACGGCAAGAAGCAGACCGTGCAGCGCAAGGTCTTCCCGGGCTACCTGCTCGTTCGCTGCATCATGGACGACGAGTCCTGGTACTGCGTGCGCAACACCCCCGGCATCACGGGCTTCGTCGGCCAGAGCCGTCAAGGCCAGAAGCCGACCCCGCTGTCGCGCCGTGAGGTCAAGACCTTCCTGACGCCGAAGACCGAAGGCGTCGACGCAGCTCCTCGTCGCACGGCGAAGCTCGACTACGAAGAAGGCGAGAGTGTTCGCGTGAAGGAAGGCCCATTCGCCGACTTCACCGGCCAGATCGCCGAGATCAATGCAGACCACATGAAGCTGAAGGTTCTCGTCAACATCTTCGGTCGCGAGACCCTGGTGGAGATGGACTTCAGCCAGGTCGCCAAACTCTGATTCGCCACTGGCGACGGACAACAACAAAGGAACATCACCATGGCGAAAAAGAAGATTCTCACGGTCGTCAAGATCCAGATCGAAGCCGGCAAGGCCAGCCCCGCACCGCCCGTCGGTACGGCCCTCGGACCGCACGGCATCGCGATCATGGATTTCGTGAAGGCCTACAACGCACGGACCGAAGCGCAGGCCGGCACGGTCATCCCGACCGAGATCACCATCTACGAAGATCGCACGTTCGACTTCGTGCTCAAGACCCCGCCGACCGCGGTGCTCGTGCGTGAGAAGGCCGGCCTCGCGAAGGCGGCGAACAACCCGGGCTCGGAGATCGCTGGTTCGATCACCGAGGCGCAGCTCGAGGAGATCGCCACCATCAAGCTGCCCGACCTCAACGCCTACGACATGGAAGCTGCCAAGCAGCAGGTCCGTGGCACCGCCCGCTCCATGGGGATTGAAGTCGTCTGACGACGCCTTGACGCCTTCGGCGTCCCGACGGCTCCGCCGTCGCAATCCTTTCTCGGTGCTCCGCACCGAACGCACTTCGTGCGTGAAACTTCAATTCACACCAACAGTCTCGACCGGGAGTACCTCGACCGGCGGGCTTTCCACTGAGGGAGACAGACAATGTCAGGCAAGAAGTACGCAAACGCGCTCAAGCAGTTCGATCGGGACCAGTTCTACGGCCCGGTCGAGGCGGTCGGGCTCGTCAAGACGATGGCGTCGGCGAAGTTCGACGAAGGCGTCGACATCTCGATCCGCCTCGGCGTCGACCCGCGCAAGGCCGACCAGATGGTCCGTGGGACCGTGGCACTGCCCGCGGGTACCGGCAAGGACATCCGTGTCGCCGTGTTCGCCACCGGCGAAGCCGCCGATGAGGCCCGCGCTGCCGGCGCCGACATCGTCGGTGCCGACGACCTCGCCACCGAGGTCGAGGGCGGCAAGATGGATTTCGACCTCGTCATCGCCACTCCCGAGATGATGCCCGTCGTCGGTCGCCTCGGCCGGGTGCTCGGTCCTCGTGGGCTGATGCCCAACCCGAAGACCGGCACGGTCACGCCCGATGTGGGCAAGGCCGTCGAGGACTTCAAGGGCGGAAAGGTCGAATACCGGACCGACCGTTACGGCAATGTGCATGTGCCGCTCGGCAAGGCCAGCTTCGAGCTCTCGGCGTTGGAGTCGAACTTCCGTGCCGTGATCGACGAGATCCAGCGTGCGAAGCCGGCCTCGGCCAAGGGCAAGTACCTCAAGAAGATCACCGTGTCGTCCACGATGGGCCCCGGCGTCCACGTCGACACCGGGCGCCTCAAGCCGGAAACCTGATCCGCAGCGCTAGTCTTTGCGCGGTTACATAGAACGGTCGCTCGCCTGAGACCGTTGGTCCCCGACCGGGGGTAATGGGTCCGCCCGCCAACCGAGGTGCATATCGCCGAAGAACCACGCTCGCCCGATTCGTTCGGTGTGCGTGCGCTCCTCGTCGGTGTTCGCATCTGATGCGAGCACCACGAGTTGCAGCGAAAGGAGGTATGCACACATGACAACGACGACCACACCACGACCCGACAAGGTCGCGATCGTCGAGGAGATCACCGCCAAGCTCAACGAGAGCGTGGCGGTGTTCGTGTCCGAGTACCGCGGGATGAAGGTCAGCCAGATGGCCAACCTTCGCGCCCCGCTTCGGGCCGCCGGAGCCGAGCACAAGGTGTACAAGAACACCCTGGCACGTCTGGCTGCCACGGACGCGGGCTACGAGAGCCTCAACGAGTATCTGCTCGGCCCGACCGCCCTCACGTTCGTCACCGGTGATTCGGTGGCGGCCGCCAAGGCGTTGCTCGATCAGTCCAAGGTGAATCCACTGCTCGTCATCAAGGGCGGAGTCCTCGGCGACGCGCCGATGACCGCCGATGACGTCAAGGCGCTCGCGAGTCTGCCGTCGCGCGAAGTACTGCTGGCCCAATTGGCCGGCGCGTTCCAGGCGCCCCTGGTCAAGACCGCTGGTCTGCTCCAGGCGCTCCCGCGCAACTTCGCGTACGGACTGTCCGCACTCATCGATCAGAAGGCAGCCGCCGAGGCCGCCTGATCACGAACAACCATCAACATCTGAAACAAGGAGAACGCCGACATGGCAACCAAGGAAGAAGTACTCGACGCGATCAGCAACATGACCGTCATCGAGCTCAAGGAACTGCTCGACGCATTCGAAGAGAAGTTCGAAGTGACCGCCGCCGCCCCGGTGGCTGTTGCTGCAGCGGCTCCGGCCGGCGGTGGCGGCGAAGCCGCTGCTGAAGAAGAGAAGGACGAGTTCGACGTCGTCCTCGAGAGCGCCGGTGCGCAGAAGATCCAGGTCGTGAAGGTCGTCAAGGACCTCCTCGGCGTGGGCCTGAAGGACGCCAAGGATCTCGTCGATGCGGCCCCGAAGGCGCTCATGGAGAAGGCCAGCAAGGCCGACGCCGATGCCGCCAAGGCCAAGCTCGAAGAAGTGGGCGCGACGGTCAAGCTCGCCTGATCGCTTGCTGCGTTCCCGGCGAGCGGGTCCTGTCACCGGCACGATCTCGGGGCTGCGGCCTTCGGCCGTTCCCCGAAATCGCCCCGGCGCCACCCGCTCGCCTACGCAGGCACAGCAACAAACGAAGCTTGCCCCTCGCTTGGGGTGAGCAGATGAAGAAGCCCGGGGGCATTCCCCCGGGCTTCTTCAATATGCCCCCTCCCCCCAAGTGTTGAGTTGTGCTCCCGCCTGTTGCTGCCGAACAGCGAGGGGGTGGCGCCGGGGCACTTCCGGGACCGGCCGAAGGCCGCACGCCCGGGAGTGTGCCGGTGACAGGACCCGTGAGCGGGACCACAGGACCCGTGAGCGGGACCAGAAGACCGTCAAGAGAAGATGTCAGTTCTCCGACGATGCTTGACTTTCGCGACCGACTTCTTTACGTTGTCCCGCAATTCAGCGGTTACCCCGTCCCGTCCTCGGCGATTTCCATGCCGAAGCCGGTTGACGTTGTGCGTCCCCTCTGGATAGCATCGAACGTTGCCGTGCGTTTGTTGTGCCCCTACCGTCCCTTCGGTCTGGTCATGCGCGCCCGGTATCACGTCGCAGCATTCTGTGACGTCCATCCTCGATTCCCTGGAGAGTGATCCGTGGCGACTCGTCCCGTGTCCCGTGAACGCTATTCGTTCGGCAACCTCAAGGAGCCGCTCGAACTCCCTGACCTGATCGCGATCCAGCGGGAGAGTTTCGAATGGTTCCTCAACGAGGGCTTGGCGAACACCTTCCGTGACATCAGCCCGATCAAGGACTTCTCCGAGTCGCTCCAGCTCGAGCTGGAGTTCGATCCGTTCGACGAAGACCTGCGCCCGCCGCCGAAGTTCACGGTGGAGGAGTGCAAGGAGAAGGACATGACCTACAGCGCGCCCGTGTTCGTGCGCGCCCGGTTCATGAACCGCAACACCGGTGAGATCAAGGAACAGACCGTCTTCATGGGCGACTTCCCGATCATGACCGAGAAGGGCACGTTCATCGTGAACGGCACCGAGCGCGTCGTCGTGTCGCAGCTCGTGCGCAGCCCCGGCGTCATCTTCGAGCCCGGTGAGCGCTTCCGCCTCCGCAACCTGACCAAGCACCAGCTCGTCAAGGGCACGATCCACCCGTATCGCGGTGAGTGGATGGAGTTCGACGTCGAGCACAAGCCGGGCAAGGACGTCACCGCCGGTACCCGCGTGGCCCGTAAGCGTCGCCTCGGCATCTTCACGATGCTGCGTGCGCTCGGCTACGACGAGGAGAACGCCCCCGGCTTCCTCGATCGTTTCGTCAACCACTTCGACTTCCTCGAGGGCCAGTGGGACAAGGAGCGCGACATCGCGCCGACCCAGGACGAGGCACTCGTCGAGATCTACAAGCGAGCCCGCCCGGGTGAGCCGCCGACGGTCGAGTCGGCCAAGGCCTACTTCCGCAATGCGTTCTTCGAGAGCCGTCGCTACGACCTCAGCCGCGTCGGTCGCTACAAGCTCAACCGCAAGCTCGGCAACGAAGTCGCCCAGCTCGGCGCCCTGTTCGGCCTCGATGGTGCGGTCAACTCCGAGGGCGAGCCGTTGCTCGACTACCCCGACGAGAACCAGAACGTGCTCAGCCGCTGCGAAGTGCTCGCGTCGATCACCTACATGCTGCATCTCGTCAAGCAGGAGCCCGGCTACCGCCTCGACGACCAGGACCACTTCGCCAACCGTCGCATCCGGTCGGTCGGCGAGCTGATCCAGAACCAGGTTCGCATCGGTCTGAGCCGTATGGAGCGCGTCGTGCGTGAGCGCATGACCACCCAGGACGTCGAGGCGATCACGCCGCAGACGCTCATCAACATCCGCCCGGTCGTCGCGGCGATCAAGGAGTTCTTCGGAACGTCCCAGCTGTCGCAGTTCATGGACCAGGTGAACCCGCTGTCGGGCCTCACCCACCGTCGCCGTCTGTCGGCGCTCGGCCCGGGTGGCCTGTCACGCGAGCGTGCCGGCTTCGAGGTGCGCGACGTGCACTTCAGCCACTACGGCCGCATGTGCCCGATCGAAACCCCGGAAGGCCCGAACATCGGCCTGATCGGTGGGCTGTCGACCTACGCCCGCGTCAACGAGTTCGGCTTCATCGAGAGCCCGTACCGTGAGGTCAAGAACGGCAAGGTCACCGGCAAGATCGTCTACATGGCTGCCGACGAGGAAGAGAACTACGTCGTCGCCCAGGCGAACACGCCACTGAACGACGACGGCAGCATCCGCGACGAGCGCACGCTCGTGCGCCGCTCGCCGCAAGCTGCCAGCCTCGAGGATCTGCGCAAGATGCTCGAAGCGGAGAGCTTCTTCGGTGCCACCACCGACATCGGCTACGTGCCGCCGGAGGAAGTCGACTTCATCGACGTGTCGCCGAAGCAGATCGTGTCGGTCGCCACCGCACTGATCCCGTTCCTCGAACACGACGACGCCAACCGCGCCCTGATGGGTGCCAACATGCAGCGCCAGGCGGTTCCGCTGGTGCGCGCCGAGGCCCCGTACATCGGCACCGGCATCGAGAACCGTGCCGCCCGTGACGCTGCCGACCTGATCCAGGCGATCGACGACGGCGAGGTCACCGAGGTCACCGGCGACCTGATCGCCGTGCAGTACAAGACGGAAGGCAAGAAGGTCTACCGCCTCGCCAAGTTCCGTCGGTCGAACCAGGACACCTGCATCAACCAGCGGCCCCGCGTGGTCGAGGGCGACAAGGTGTCCAAGGGCACGATCCTGGCCGACGGTCCCTCGACCGATCACGGCGAGCTGGCGCTCGGCAAGAACCTGCTCGTGGCGTTCATGCCGTGGGAGGGCTACAACTTCGAGGACGCGATCATCCTCTCCGAGCGCTTGGTGAAGGACGACGTCCTGACGTCGATCCACATCAAGGAGCACGAGGTCGATGCCCGTGACACCAAGCTCGGCCCGGAAGAGATCTCCCGTGACATTCCGAACCTGAGCGACGACATCCTCGCCGACCTCGACGATCGCGGCATCATCCGCGTCGGCGCCGAAGTCGGCCCCGGTGACGTCCTCGTCGGCAAGGTCACCCCCAAGGGTGAAACCGAGCTGACCCCCGAGGAGCGCCTCCTGCGCGCCATCTTCGGCGAGAAGGCCCGTGAGGTCCGCGACACCAGCTTGAAGGTGCCGCACGGCGAAGTCGGCAAGGTCATCGACGTCAAGGTGTTCAACCGTGACGACGGCGACGAACTGCCGCCGGGCGTCAACCAGCTCGTGCGGGTGTACGTCGCCCAGAAGCGCAAGATCTCGGTGGGCGACAAGCTCGCAGGTCGCCACGGCAACAAGGGCGTCATCTCCCGGATCCTGCCGATCGAGGACATGCCCTACACCGCCGATGGCCAGCCCGTCGACATCATCCTCAATCCGCTCGGCGTGCCGAGCCGGATGAACGTGGGCCAGGTTCTCGAAGCCCATCTCGGCTACTGCGCCCGCTGGGGATGGACGAACCCCGACGGCACCAAGGTCGGCGACGAGCCGATCCGCGGCACCGAGACCAAGACGCGACCGAACACCAAGCCCTCCACGTTCGTGGCGACGCCGGTGTTCGACGGTGCGAAGTGGGACGAGAAGGAGAAGTCGGGCGATCATCCGACCATCCAGGAGATCCTCGAGGGTCTGAACCCCGAGTCGGCCAACGGCGATCGTCTGGTCGGCACGAACGGCAAGCTCGACCTCTACAACGGTCGCACCGGCGAGATGTACGACAACCAGATCACCTGCGGCTACATGTACATCTTGAAGTTGGCCCACCTGGTCGACGACAAGATCCACGCCCGCTCCACCGGCCCGTACTCGATGATCACCCAGCAGCCGCTCGGTGGTAAGGCCCAGTTCGGTGGCCAGCGATTCGGCGAGATGGAAGTGTGGGCCCTCGAGGCCTACGGCGCGGCGTACTGCCTGCAGGAGCTGCTCACCATCAAGTCCGACGACGTGCTCGGCCGTGTCCGTGTGTACGAGGCAATCGTGAAGGGCGACAACATCCCCGAACCGGGTGTGCCCGAGAGCTTCAAGGTGCTGATGAAGGAGATGCAGGCACTCTGCATCAACGTCGAAGTGCTCACCGAGGACGGCCACGAGATCGAGATGCGTGACCTCGACGACGAGGTCTACCGCGCCGCCGAGGAACTCGGCATCGACATCTCCCGACCCGAGCGCGGCACCGACGAAGACGACGCCCGCCGCGAACGCGAAAAGCGCGAGCGCACCGCCTACTGATCGTTACAACAGGGGTCAGACCCAGGATGTAACGAACATCTGAGGACAGGACTCGACAGCAAGAGCGTTACATCTGGGGTCTGACCCCTGATGTAACGCAACCACCGAAGACGAAGACCGACGCGAAGAGAGAAGCCCGAAAATGCTCGACGTCAACATGTTCGACCAACTGAAGATCCGTCTGGCCACGGCGGATCAGATCCGCACCTGGTCGCACGGTGAGGTGAAGAAGCCCGAGACGATCAACTACCGCACGCTGCGTCCCGAGAAGGACGGCCTGTTCTGCGAGAAGATCTTCGGGCCGACCCGTGACTGGGAGTGCTACTGCGGCAAGTACAAGCGCGTCCGCTTCAAGGGCATCATCTGCGAGCGCTGTGGCGTCGAAGTCACTCGCTCGAAGGTCCGCCGCGACCGCATGGGCCACATCGAACTCGCCGCCCCGGCCGTGCACATCTGGTACCTGCGCGGCACGCGGTCATGGCTCGCCTACCTCCTCGCCGGCATCGAGCCGAAGGAAGAGCTCAAGGCCAAGATGCTCGAGAAGGTCATCTACTTCGCTGCCCACCTCGTGAGCTGGGTCGACGAAGAGGGCCGCCACGAGAACCTGGGCAACCTCGAAGCCGAGTACCTCGAAGAGCGTGACGCGATCATGAAGGAGATGGAACTCGCCATCGATCGACGCTTCAAGGAGCTCGAGGAGACCGCAGCGGAGGCCGAGAAGGAAGACGCCAAGGCCGCCGACCTGAAGAAGATCCAGAAGGAAGCCGACAAGGAAGTCGAAGGCATCCGCGAGCGGTACGAGATCGAACTCGACCTCATCGCGCGCACCTGGGACGAGTTCCGGACGCTCCACGCCCGCAAGATCATCGAGGACGAGATGTTGTGGCGCGAGATGCGCGACAAGTACGGCGAGTACTTCGAAGGCGGCACCGGCGCCGAGGCGATCAAGTCGCTCATCGACCGCATCGACTTCGACGAAGAGGAGATCAAGCTCCGCAACGCGATCGATCCGCAGGAGGGCCAGAAGCCGCTCAGCGCCCAGCGCAAGCAGAAGGCCATCAAGCGCCTCAAGATCGTCGCGTCGTTCAACCGTCGTGACGAGCACGGCCGTCGCACCAACGACCCGAAGGCCATGATCCTCGACGTCGTGCCGGTGATCCCGCCGGAGCTGCGCCCGATGGTCCAGCTCGACGGTGGCCGCTTCGCCACGTCCGACCTCAACGACCTGTACCGCCGTGTGATCAACCGCAACAACCGACTCGAGCGCCTGCTCAACCTCGGCGCACCGGAGATCATCATCAACAACGAAAAGCGCATGCTGCAGGAGGCCGTCGACGCACTGTTCGACAACGGTCGCCGTGGCCGTCCGGTGACCGGACCGGGTAACCGTCCCCTCAAGTCGCTGTCCGACATGCTCAAGGGCAAGCAGGGTCGCTTCCGCCAGAACCTGCTCGGCAAGCGCGTCGACTACTCGGGCCGTTCGGTCATCGTGGCCGGCCCGACGCTGCGTCTGCACCAGTGCGGGCTGCCGAAGTTGATGGCGCTCGAGCTGTTCAAGCCGTTCGTCATGAAGCGTCTCGTCGACCTCGAGCTGGCGCAGAACATCAAGACGGCCAAGCGCATGGTCGAGCGTCGCCGCCCGCAGGTGTGGGACGTCCTCGAAGACGTCATCAAGGAGCACCCGGTGCTCCTCAACCGTGCGCCGACGCTGCACCGCCTCGGCATCCAGGCCTTCGAGCCGGTGCTCGTCGAGGGCAAGGCACTGCAGATCCATCCGCTCGTCTGCACGGCGTTCAACGCCGACTTCGACGGCGACCAGATGGCCATCCACGTGCCGCTGTCGGCCGAGGCACAAGCCGAGGCACGCGTGCTCATGCTCAGCGCCAACAACATCCTGTCGCCTGCATCGGGTCGCCCGATCGTGACGCCGTCGCAGGACCTCATCATCGGTGGCTACTACCTCACCGAGCAGGTGCCCGGCGTCGCCGGCGAAGGCCGCGTGTTCCGCCACCTGTGGGAGGCGCTGCGTGCGTACGACGAAGGCACGCTCGCGCTGCACGCCAAGATCACGATGTGCCCTCCCGGCAAGGAGCGCTTCGAAACGACGGTCGGTCGGGTGCTGTTCGAAGAGGCGCTGCCCGCCGGACTACCCCGACCAGTTCGGCCACTTCAACGAGACCGTCAAGAAGAAGGAGATGGGGGTCATCGTCGAACGCCTCTCCGACAACTACGACAAGTCGGTTGTCGCCGATGCGCTCGACAAGCTGAAGAACCTCTGTTACCGGTTCGCCACCCAGTCGGGCCTCACCGTGTCGATCGACGACGTCCGTACCCCGGCCGCCAAGCGCGCGCTGCTCGACGACTACGAAGAGCAGGCCGACAAGGTCGAGAAGCAGTTCCGTCGCGGCATCATCACCGACGGCGAGCGTCGCCAGCAGGAAGTGCGCATCTGGACCGATGCCACCGCCGAGGTGCAGGCTGCCATGGTCGCCGAGTTCGAGAAGCAGCGTTTCAACCCGATCCAGATGATGGTCGACTCGGGTGCCCGAGGAAACATGACGCAGATGCGTCAGATCGGCGCCATGCGCGGGCTGGTGGCCAACCCTCGCGGTGACATGATTCCTCGTCCCATCAAGTCGAACTTCCGCGAGGGTCTGGAGACTCTGGAGTACTTCATCGCCACGCCGGGCGCCCGCAAGGGCCTCGTCGACACGGCGCTGCGTACCGCTGACTCGGGGTACCTCACCCGTCGTCTCGTCGACGTCGCCCAGGAACTGATCGTGCGCGAACCGGACTGCGGTTCGACACTCGGTGTGTGGATCGAGAACGTGTCGCCCGACACGGCGAATCGTCGTTCGTACATCGAGACGAAGCTGTACGGCCGTGCGCTGCTGCAGGACACCGAATTGTCGACGCCGATGTTGAAGGACGGCGAGGAGATCTCCCTGCTGCCGCGCAACACCATCGTTGGCGACGAGGAGATGGAGGCGCTGCGCGACGATCCGAAGATCGAGCGGCTCCGTGTTCGTTCGGTGCTGACCTGTGACGCCGAACTCGGCGTGTGCGCGATGTGCTACGGCCGTTCGCTCGCCACGGGCAAGATGATCGAGCTCGGCGAGGCAGTCGGTGTCATCGCAGCCCAGTCGATCGGTGAACCCGGTACCCAGCTGACGATGCGTACCTTCCACACCGGTGGTGTGGCCGGCAAGGACATCGCCGGTGGTCTGCCGCGCGTCGTCGAGTTGTTCGAGGCCCGTACCCCGAAGGGCTCGGCTCGTCTCGCGAAAGCGACCGGCGTGCTGCGTCTGCGCGAGGACGAGGGCAAGGGCATCCCGGTCGTGGTGGTCGACGACGCCGGCGAGGAGCACGAAGTCGTGCTGCCGCTCGGTGCGCGTCCGATCGTCGAAGACGGCCAGGACGTCAAGGCCGGCGATCCGCTCACCGATGGTCCCTTCGATCCGAAGGAGATCATGGAGATCAAGGGCATCCGTGAAACGCAGCTCTACCTCGTGGAGGAAGTGCAGCGGGTGTACCGCGATCAGGGCGTGTCGATCCACGACAAGCACATCGAGCTGATCGTGCGTCAGATGACGCGGCGTGTCGGCGTGCAGGAGCCGGGTGGCACCTCGTTCCTGCCGGGCGAGCGTGTCGACTCGAAGCGCTTCCGCGACACGAACCGTCGCATGGTCGAAGAGGGCGAACGTCCCGCCGAAGGTCGCCCGGAGCTGATGGGCATCACCAAGGCGTCGTTGGCCACCGAGTCGTGGCTGTCGGCCGCGTCGTTCCAGGAGACCACTCGGGTACTCACCGAGGCCGCCATCGACGGTCGCGGCGACAGCCTCATCGGCCTCAAGGAGAACATCATCATCGGCAAGCTCATCCCGGCTGGTACGGGCATGATGAAGTACCGCGAGTTCGGTATCGAAGCTCCGGACTACGAGCCGATGTCGTTCTACTCGAGCGACGGCGAAGAAGAGGATCCCGCAGCGTTCCTCGCGGGCCTCAGCGGCACCTACGACGCCGAAGCCGCCACCGCCGAACCCATCGGCTGACCCAGCAACAATCTCCCGGTTTGCGTGACAGTTCGGTTGGCCCGTGCCAACCGAACTGCAACGCAAACCGGATTTCTGGAACCAACACCGGGACTCGGATCGGTGTCGGGTCAGATGAGCAGCTGGACGATGATCAGCTTGAGGATCATCGCCAACGGGAACACGAGGGCGTAGCCGGCGTCGACGCGCTCGTCGCCGTCGGCGCGTTCGGAGGCGAATGCCAGCACGGCGGGCTGGGTCTGCACACCGGCCACCATTCCGGCGCCGTCGATCGGGTCGCGACGCAGGATTCGCAGCATGAGGGTCACGAGCCCGGCCGTCGCCGCCGTCACGATCACGCCGGCAACGGCGAGTCGCAGGCCGACGCCGGTGCCGGCTGCCTCCGCGAACGTGCCGCCGGAGCGGATGCCGACCCCGCCGAGGAACAGCAGTACGCCGAGTTGGCGGATGGTGAGGTTCGCCGCATACGGGATCTGCCAAGTGAACGGACCCGTCCGCCCGAGGGTGCCCAGGACGAGTGCAACGATCAGCGGACCGCCGCCGACGCCGAGTTCGACCTGTCCACCACCAGGGATCGGGATCGCGACCTGAGCAAGGAGCAGACCGATCGCCAATCCCGTCGCGAACCCGAGCGGGTCCACTTCGCTGAGCCCGCGGTCGGAATCCCCGAGCGCACTGGCCACGTCGGCCATCTTGTCGGTCGGACCGACGACCCGCACGCGGTCACCGAGTCGCAACACGAAGTCCCGATCGACGACGAAATCGGCATCGCCACGACGAACGCGGGTCGCCATCGCTCCGAAGCGGCCCTCCAGGTCGACGTCGCGCAGCCGGGCTCCAGCGAGCGTTCTCTTGGACACCGAGATCCGCCGGAAGTCGAGCTTCTTGCGGTCGAGCGCAAGATGTCGCTCGCTGCGGTAGCCCACCCAATCGACGAACCGGTCGACCACGTCGGGCGTACCGATGACGGTGCAGAGGTCACCGGGCTCCAGCGTGACGTCGTTCGTGGCGAGGTTCACTTCACCCTCGTGTTCGACGCGTGAGAACGTCAACCGTTCACCCTCCCACGATCGCAGCGCCGCGAGGTTCGGCAGGTCGGGGCGTGTGACGATCACCGTCACGCTGGTCGCGTTTCGTTGAGCCGGAGTTGTCGCCGGCACCGATGGCAGGTCGTGACCCGGGTGCCGCGCACGGCGCAACGACCACCCGGCGGCGGCGATCATCGCCACCACGCCGAGGGGGTAGACGAGCGAGTAGCCGACGACCGGGTCGGTGACCTCGTTCGCCGCGATCTGCGGCGCAAGCTGCTCGAGCGCAGCTGACAGTGCCGGAGTGTTCGTCTGCGACCCGGCGAAGAGTCCCGCCCGGGCGCCTGCATCGAAGTCGAACAGCTCACTGACCCCGGCGACGGTGAGCCCGACCGCGCCGAGCATCAGCGCAACCGCGACGCTGACCCGCAAGCCGTCCTGGCGCAGGCCGCCGAAGAACGCCGGTCCGGAGGCCAATCCGATGGTGTAGATGAACAGCGCGAGCCCGAACAGCGGGATGATCGCCGGGAGCTCCGCCAGATCCGGATTGATCGCGGACACGCCGAGTCCGGCGAACAGTGCCGCCGCTGGGCCCAGGCTGACTCCGCCGACGCGCACGCGGCCCAGTGCCGCGCCGAGCGCCACGACGATGAACAGCACGAGGAGCGGATCCGAGGTGAGCACTCCCACGCCCCCGGTCTATCACCCCGTCGGTCTGTCGGGGTCGGGTCCGCAACGACCGGCGGTTGCGCGATCGAGTGGGCGCCCATAGCCTTGCAGGGTCCTCTCATCGGGTCCGTTCGAGCAACGGTTCCGGTGTATGGCGGGCGGGTCGCAACCCGTGATTCGTCCAACCCACCACATTTCGCGGGCTCCAGTCGGCGAAACGACCTGAACGAACGAGGTTCAATCAGTGCCAACCATTCAGCAGCTCGTCCGTCAAGGTCGGAGCTCGAAAGTCACCAAGAGCAAGACGCCGGCGCTCAAGGGCTCACCCCAGCGCCGCGGCGTGTGCACTCGTGTGTACACGACCACTCCGAAGAAGCCGAACTCGGCGCTTCGCAAGGTCGCTCGTGTCCGCCTCAACTCCGGTATCGAAGTCACCGCCTACATCCCGGGTGAGGGCCACAATCTCCAGGAGCACTCGATCGTGCTCGTGCGTGGAGGCCGCGTCCGCGACCTTCCCGGTGTCCGGTACAAGATCATCCGTGGGGCGCTCGACGCCGTCGGCGTGAAGAACCGCAAGCAGTCCCGTAGCCGCTACGGCGCCAAGAAGGAGAAGTGACCCGAGATGCCACGTAAAGGTCCTGCTCCCCGCCGCGAACTCGTCGCGGATCCCATCCACAAGTCGCAGCTCGTCACGCAGATCACCAACAAGGTGATGTTGCACGGCAAGCGCACCGTTGCCGAGAAGATCGTCTACGACGCGATGGAGATCATCCAGTCGCGCCTCGAAGGTGACGACATGGCGATCGACACGGTCAAGCGAGCCATCGAGAACGTCAAGCCGCCGCTCGAAGTGCGCAGCCGCCGCGTCGGCGGTGCCACCTACCAGGTGCCCGTCGAGGTTCGTCCTCGTCGTGCGACGACGCTGGCGATCCGCTGGACGGTCGACTACGCCCGTGCCCGCCGTGAGAAGACGATGGCCGAGTGCCTTGCCAACGAACTCATGGATGCCGCCAATGGATTGGGCGCCGCGATGAAGAAGCGCGACGACATCCAGAAGATGGCCGACTCGAACAAGGCGTTCGCCCACTATCGCTGGTGAACGCTGCCGGCTGTGCCGGTGACTCGAACAACGTGTACGGAACCCGGGGCCTCGGCCTCGGGTTTCGTCGTTGTGGTCCCGGTTTTCGCTGCTTCACGAATGCACTAACCTGGTCCGAGGGGAGGACGCACGACCAGCGACCGGTCCCGGTCGCACGACCGAGAGGGGAACTCGATGCACGTCCAGAACATCCTGAAGGTCAAGGGAACCGCCGTCGCCACGATCGGCCCGGACGATTCACTCGCCGACGCGACGGCGGCGCTACGCGATCACGGCGTCGGAGCACTCGTCGTGAGCCGAGACGGGCGCACCATCGACGGCATCGTGTCCGAACGCGATGTCGTGCGCGCACTGGCGGCCCACGGCGGCTCGACGCTCGGGCGCAACGTGGCCTCGGCGATGTCGACGACCGTCACGACGT
This sequence comes from Ilumatobacteraceae bacterium, assembly GCA_963743825.1. Lineage (GTDB taxonomy): Bacteria > Actinomycetota > Acidimicrobiia > Acidimicrobiales > Ilumatobacteraceae > Sva-07. The sequence continues at coordinate 70,607 of CAVURC010000003.1, forward strand.
GTCACGGCCACGACACGGTCGATCACATGATGGGCATGATGACCGAACGTCGGATCCGGCACCTTCCGGTGGTCGACGACGATGGAAAGCTCGCCGGGATCATCTCGATCGGCGACGTCGTCAAGGCCCGGGTGGGCCAACTCGAGATCGAGAACGACCAACTGCACGACTACATCCAGGCCCGCTGAGCGCTCGCGCACTCGGCCGCCCGCAGTCGGTCGATGCAGGGGTCACACGCAGTGGGGGCTGCGATTCCGCCGATACACTCGAACTTCGTGCCTGCGCCGGTGTGCGCAGTACGGCAACCCCCAGTCGCCCCTTGACACGGAAGTGAAGTAGCAGATGGCCAAGCGAGAGTTCCCCCTGGAGCGCACCCGGAACATCGGGATCATGGCGCACATCGATGCGGGCAAGACCACCACCACCGAGCGCATCCTCTACTACACCGGCAAGAGCTACAAGATCGGTGAGGTCCACGACGGCGCCGCGACCATGGACCACATGGCACAGGAGCAAGAGCGCGGCATCACGATCACCTCCGCTGCCACCACTTGCGTGTGGGACAACCACCGCATCAACATCATCGACACGCCGGGCCACGTCGACTTCACCATCGAGGTCGAGCGGTCGCTGCGAGTGCTCGACGGCGCCGTCACCGTGTTCGACTCGGTCGCCGGCGTGGAGCCCCAGACCGAAACCGTGTGGCGCCAGGCCAACACCTACAAGGTGCCGCGCATGTGCTTCGTCAACAAGATGGACCGCATCGGCGCCGACTTCTACCGCACCGTCGACATGGTGCGCGACCGCCTGCAGGCCGTGCCGCTCGTCATCCAGTTGCCGGTCGGCGCCGGTGGCCCCGAGGCCGTCAAGCCGTTCGCCGGACTCATCGACATCGTGAAGATGAAGGCGCTCATCTGGAACGACGAGGAACTCGGCGCCACCTGGGACGAGATCGACATCCCCGCGGACATGGTCGATCAGGCCAACGAGTACCGCGAAGCCATGATGGAGACCATCGCCACGCAGGACGAGGCGTTGATGGACGCCTACCTGGGCGGTGAGGAGATCTCCGAGGACGCCATCAAGAAGGCGATCCGCAAGGGGACCCTCGCGTTCGACTTCGTGCCGATCCTGTGTGGGTCTGCCTTCAAGAACAAGGGTGTCCAGCCGATGCTCGACGCCGTCGTCGACTTCCTGCCGTCGCCGCTCGACATCCCGCCGGCCCAGGGCTTGTCGGTCAACGGTGAGGATGTCCTCTTCCGCGGTCCGGAAGACAAGGAGTTCGCGGCACTGGCGTTCAAGATCGTCGCCGACCCGTTCGGCAAGCTGACCTATTTCCGGGTGTACTCGGGCGAGATCGGCAAGGGCGAAGAGGTCTACAACTCCGTCAAGGAAGACCGCGAGCGTCTCGGCCGCATCCTCCTGATGCACGCCAACCAGCGTGAGGATCTCGACGTGGCCATGGCCGGTGACATCGTCGCCGGGCTGGGCTTCAAGAACGTCACCACCGGCGACACCCTGTGTGACCGCGACCACCCGATCGTGCTCGAACGGATGGAGTTCCCCGAGCCGGTCATCCACGTCGCCATCGAGCCCAAGACGAAGTCCGACCAGGAGAAGCTCGGCAAGGCGCTCAAGTCGCTGTCCGACGAAGATCCGACGTTCCGTATCCGCTCCGACGAGGAGACCGGCCAGACGGTGATCTCCGGCATGGGCGAGCTGCACCTCGAAGTGCTGGTCGACCGCATGCAGCGCGAGTTCGGCGTCGAAGCCACTGTCGGCAAGCCGCAGGTGGCCTACCGCGAGACGATCACCAAGGAAGTCACCAACGTCGAGTACCGCCACATCAAGCAGTCGGGTGGCTCCGGCCAGTTCGCTGTGGTGAAGATCAACATGCTGCCCAACCCGGGCGGCGGCTACGAGTTCGAGGACAAGATCTCGGGCGGCAAGATCCCGCGTGAGTACATCAACCCGACCAACCAGGGACTGCAGAGCTCGCTCGACAACGGCGTGCTCGCGGGCTACCCGACCGTCGACGTCAAGGTGCAACTGGTCGATGGCCAGTACCACGACGTCGACTCGTCGGAGATGGCCTTCAAGATCGCCGGTCAGATGGCGTTCCGCAAGGCCGCCGAGATGGCCCGCCCCGTCCTGATGGAGCCGATCATGGCCGTCGAGGTCGTGACTCCTGAGGACTACATGGGCGACGTGATGGGCGACCTGTCGAGCCGCCGCGGCCGCATCGGCAGCATGGAGGCCCGCGGCAACACCCAGGTCGTCAACGCCACGGTGCCGCTGTCGGAGATGTTCGGCTACAGTACGGACCTCCGTTCGCGCACCCAGGGGCGCGCCACCTACACGATGCAGTTCTCCGAGTACCAGCAGGTGCCCGAGGCCATCGCCCAGGAAATCGTGAAGCGAGTTCGTGGCGAATGATCGCCGCTGACGTCACGTCACGAGCAATGCAAACAAGATCCTTGACAACCCACCTCTAACAACAAGAAACGACATTGGAGTCGCAGCGATGAGCAAGCAGAAGTTTGAGCGTAATAAGCCGCATGTGAATATTGGTACGATGGGTCATATTGATCATGGTAAGACGACGTTGACGGCGGCTATTTCGCGGACGTTGGCGGATCGTGGGTTGGCTGAGTTCACGGCGTTTGATTCGATTGACAAGGCGCCGGAGGAGAAGGCGCGTGGTATTACGATTTCGATTGCTCATATTGAGTATGAGACTGAGAATCGTCATTATGCGCATGTTGATATGCCGGGTCATGCGGATTACATCAAGAATATGATTACGGGTGCGGCGCAGGTTGATGGCGCGATTTTGGTGGTTGCGGCGACGGATGGTCCGATGCCGCAGACGCGTGAGCATGTGTTGTTGGCTCGTCAGGTTGGGGTGCCGTCGATCATTGTTGCGTTGAACAAGGCGGACATGGTTGATGATGAGGAGTTGATGGAGTTGGTGGAGCTCGAGGTTCGTGAGCTTCTGAATGAGTATGAGTTCCCGGGTGATGATGTTCCGGTGGTGCAGGTTTCGGCGTTGAAGGCGTTGGAGGGTGATCCTGTGTGGCAGGAGAAGATCATGGAGTTGATGGCTGCGGCTGATTCGTTCATTCCGTTGCCGGTGCGTGAGTTGGACAAGCCGTTCTTGATGCCGATCGAGGATGTGTTCACGATCACGGGTCGTGGCACGGTGGTGACGGGCAAGGTCGAGCAGGGCATTGTTCATACGGGTGATGAGATTGAGATTGTCGGGTTGCGTGCGACGCAGAAGACGACGTGTACGGGTGTTGAGATGTTCCGTAAGTTGTTGGATGAGGGTCAGGCGGGTGACAACATTGGTGCGTTGCTTCGTGGGACGGCGAAGGAGGATGTGGAGCGGGGTCAGGTGTTGTGTAAGCCTGGCAGCATTACGCCGCACACGAATTTTGAGGGTCAGGTGTATGTGTTGAACAAGGATGAGGGTGGGCGGCATAAGCCGTTCTTCAACAATTATCGTCCTCAGTTCTTTTTCCGTACGACTGATGTGACGGGGACGATTGAGTTGCCGGCGGGTACGGAGATGGTGATGCCTGGTGACAATGTGGAGATCACGGTGGAGTTGGGTAAGCCGATCGCGATGGATGAGGGTTTGCGTTTCGCTATTCGTGAGGGTGGTCGCACTGTGGGTGCTGGCCGTGTCACCAAGATCCTGAAGTGACCCGGACCAGCTGAGACAGAAGAGACACTGACATGGCACAGAGCATCAGAATCCGCCTGAAGGCGTTCGACCACGAGATCATCGACCAGTCGACGAAGAAGATCGTCGAGACGGTCACTCGTACCGACGCCACCGTCCGCGGGCCCATCCCGCTGCCCACCGACAAGCACCGCTACACGGTCATCCGTGGCCCGCACGTCGACAAGGACAGCCGGGAGCACTTCGAGATGCGGGTGCACAAGCGCCTCATCGACATCGTGAACCCGAACGGCAAGACCATCGACAGCCTGCAGCGCATCGAGCTGCCCGCCGGCGTCGACATCGAGATCAAGATCCAGAACGCCTGAATCACACGCCGCCCTGAGGTGGGGGTCTGACCCCGCGTCTCATTTGGTTGTGAAGAAGTTGAGAACTGCGACCCCGTCAGGGGTCGCAGTTCGCGTTCGGGGATAGACAGAGAGCCATGACTTCGCTGCCACCGCCGGCGCCAGGTGTGAACGCCGTGCCGCCTGCGCCTTCACCGCGCCACGCGAAGCGGCGCGGAGCGATGCTGGTCGGCGTCGTGGCAGTGGTTGCGTGGGTTGCCGGACTCACGGGTGCGCTCGTGGGCAGCCAGGTGTCCGATTGGATCGACGAGCCCCCCAGGAGCGCGAGCGACGAGCCGATCAACGTGTCGGACTCCAGCGAACCATCCGCAGGTCGTCTCGACGTGGGCAGGGTCATCGACCACATCGCGCCGTCGGTCGTCACCATCAACGCCGATGTCGGTGGGGGCCAGTCCGTCGGTACGGGCGTGATCGTTTCGTCCGACGGTGAGATCCTGACCAACGCCCATGTGGTGAACGGTGCCACCGAGATCCGTGTCCGCCTCGCCGGCGAGACCGAGCCACGCGAGGCGCGTCTGCTCGCAGCTGATGCCGGCAACGATCTCGCGTTGCTGCGGATGAGCGGCGACGATTTCGATGCGGCCGTGTTCGGCGACCCCGCCAGTGTCCGTCTCGGCGATGAGGTCGTGGCGATCGGTTTCGCCCTCGGACTCGACGGTGACCCATCGGTCACTCTCGGCATCGTTTCGGCGCTCGATCGGACCATCGGCACCGACGGCGCCTTCCTCGACGGCTTGATCCAGACCGACGCCGCGATCTCGTCGGGGAACTCGGGCGGTCCGCTGGTCAACGCACTCGGGGAAGTCGTCGGCATCAACACTGCGGTGGCGCGCGACACCACGACGTCGGCAGCGACGAACGTCGGTTTCGCCATCAGCGTGGGCGAGGCACTCCCGGTGATCGAGGCGCTTCGGGCGCAGGCCGGCGGGGAGGTTCGATCGGAGGGCTACCTCGGGGTCGAACTCGAGGATCGGCGCGACGGTGGGCAAGGGGCGGTCATCGCCAGCGTGCAGCCGGGAACACCGGCCGCCGATGCCGGTGTCGAGGCCGGCGACCTCGTCGTGGCCGCCGATGGCGCCGCGATCGATGGAACGACCGGTCTGATCGCGGCGATCCGCGATCTCCAGCCGGGCGACTCCTCGACCATCACGGTGGTCCGCGACGGTGAGCGGATCGACCTCACCGTGACGGTCACGGACCGCCCGGAGGACTGACCGCACGGTCCGCTCCAGCCGGCCCCCGGTGAGCAATGCACGCAACTGCTGCGCACATCGCTCACAGCGGGATCTCGGTTCGTCCTGATGTCGGCGATGGAACTCGACGCCATCTGGGAGCGGTACCGGTCGATCGGGCTCGGCTACTGGCGCGGTGGCCGAACGACGACCCGGGTGTCGCAGTGCAGCCGAGGCGGTGCGCCTGGGCGAGCGCTCGACATCGGTGCGCAGGTGCGAGGGGGCCGACGCGATCTGGCTGGCCGAGCACGGCTGGGACGTCGTGGCGGTCGACATCTCGTCGGTGGCGTTGGAGCGACGGGCGTCGCCAGGCGGAGGTGGTCGGCGTCGCCGACCGCATCACGTGGGTTCACGAGCGATGTGCTGGCCGACGGATCTCCGCGGCGGGTTCGTCGTCGATCTGGTCGACGTCGCACTACACGCACCTTGCCTCCGCGGATCGCACCGCCCTGTTCTCACGATGTTTCGACGCGGTCGCACCTGGTGGCACCGTGCTGATCGTGGCGCATCATCCATCCGACCTCGAGACGCCGATCCGACGCCCGCCCCGCCCTGAGCTGTTCTACACCGCCGAGGAGATCGCCGCTCAGGTCGGCGAGGAGTTCACGGTGCTCGTGTGCGACGCCCGCCCACGAGTCGTCGACCACCACGGCGAGTCGATCGAGATCCACGACACCGTGTTCGTCGCGCGGCGCGTCACTCGCGTTGGCTGACGGCGAGGCGCACGCCGAGGGCGGCGATCGCAAGGCCACCGGCGCCGCCCAGACGTTCGAGTCGTCGAGGTGAGCGGGCGAACCAGCCCCGAGCGGTCCCCGCAGCGAGGCCCCACACGCTGTCCGATGCGAGCGCCACGGCGACGAAGATGAGACCGAGCACCGCCATCTGGAGCGACGCGGGCGCGCCGTCGGCGCGGACGTACTGGGGGAGCACGGCGGCGAAGAAGACGATCGTCTTGGGGTTCGCCACCCCGACGACGAACCCGTCGAACAGGATCGACCGGTGCGGCTGGAGTTCGGTGGCGTCGTCGACCTGCGCGAGTTCGCGCCGGCGCCGGAAGGTCTGGATGCCCAGCCACACCAGGTACAGCGCCCCGACGAACTTCACGGTGTTGTACGCGAGGATCGATCGCTCGAGGAGTGCGCCGAGGCCGAACGCCACGAGCACCACCTGCGCGTAGAACCCCGCGGCGTTGCCGACCACCGTGAGCAGCGCGGCGCGCCGCCCGTAGGAGAGCGCCCGGCTGATGACGAACATCACGCTCGGTCCCGGGATGATGATGATGGCGAACGCCAGCACGGCGAAGGCGACGAGCGAGTTCGGCGGTGGCACGAGCGAAGCATGTCGGCTCGGACCTGCCGGTGTCCAGCGGGTTGGTGATGCACGCGGACTGTCGATGTTCGAAACCTCGGTGGCGGTCGATCGGGTACCGTGCCGCATGGCGAAGGTCCGTCAACCCACGAACGAGCATCGGCGATCGATCGAAGACAGCCTCCGCTGGCGTGACTTCGAACATCGCAAGGACGACATCTTCATCAGTACCCCGCCGAAGAGTGGCACCACGTGGATGCAGGGCATCGTGTCGTCGCTGTTGTGGCCGGCCGGCGACGCGCCCGATGACCGCAGCGGGCGCAGCCCGTGGATCGATGCCCGGTTCACGCCGATCGAGGACCTCCTCGCTCATCTCGACGGTCAGCAACATCGTCGATTCATCAAGACCCATTCACCCGCCGATTGCGTGCCGATCTTCGAGGAGTGCAAGTACATCACGGTGTACCGGGACGGCCGTGACGCTGTGATGTCGTGGGCGAATCACCGCGGCGCGATGCGTCCGGAGGTCATCGAGTTCCTGAACGCGAGCGGGGCCGAGGAGGGCCTGCGTCCATTGGCACCGTGGGACGGCGACATGGATGAACTGTTCGACCAGTGGGCGAACGACTGCTCGTCGATCGCACATCTGGCGTCGTGGTGGCCGTTGCGCCACGAGGGCTACGCCTACTTCGTGCACTACAACGATCTGAAAGCTGACCTCGAGGGTGAGATGAGACAGCTCGCCGCGTTTCTCGACATCGAGGTTCCCGAGGATCTGTGGCCCGCGACCGTCGAGCGATGTGGACTCTCGGAGATGCGTGAGGAAGCTCGCAGCAGCGGACGAATCGACATGGTGTTCGAGAACGGCGCGGACGCGTTCTTCCACAAGGGAACGAACGGTCGGTGGCGCGACGTGCTGACACCAGCACAACTCGACCGCTATGACGCCCTGGTGGCCGGCGGTCTTCCGGCCGACGCTGCGCACTGGCTCGAATCCGGCTCCCTCGCCACCGGTACGAGACCCCACGAGTCCCCGTAGGCGCGTGGAGCTCTCGCCATCACGGCGACGGGCGCTCGGCGCGTTCGAGTTCCACGATGCGCGCTAGCTCGCCGGCTGGCCCGGCGCGAGCACGTCAGCCCGGCCGTAGTGACCGACGACATCGAAGTAGCGCTTGGCGTGCAGCGCGCTGCGCAGGTCACAGTCGGCGAAGACGATCCCCTCTGCGTCATAGAGCGGTCCGGCGATCACGTCGCCGCCGGGCGACACGATGCACGCGCCCCCGCGACCGAAGACGTCGAGGCCGTCGGGCAACGCCACCGGGAAGTCATCCGGGAACGCGCTCGCCGGGATGAACTGAGGCACGCTCACCACGAAGGCGCCGGCCTCGATGGCGATGTGCCGCATCGACGCGATCCAGCCGTCGCTGTCGTCCGCCGTCGGCGCGAGCCAGATCTGCGGGCCGCCCTCGTAGACGCGCCATCGCGCGAGCGGCATCCGGTTCTCCCAACAGATGAGGCCACCGACCCGGGCGCTTCCGGGAAGCTCGACCACACCGAGGTCGTCGCCGGCGCCCACCCCGTGGAACACGCGCTCGTGCATCGTGGGCATCAGCTTGCGATGCCGGTGCAGCACCCCCTCGCCGCCGATCACCAGCAGCGTGTTGTACAGCGTGCCGGGCCGGTCGTCCTCGCGCTCGTTGATGCCGATGGCGAGATGAACGCCGCGCTCGGCGCACGCACTCGTCAGCCGATCGACCAACGGCCCGCGGACGTCGATGCTCGACGCCCACATCCGTTCCCACAGTTCGTCACAGCCCTGCGTCCACGTCGCCGCCTGCGCCGCCCACGCCCCACTCGGGTACACCGACACGAAGCACTCCGGGAAGACCACGAGGCTCGCACCACCGTCCGCCGCCTCGCCGAGGAGCTCGATGGTCCTGTCGATGGTCGCTTCGGCATCGAGGATCACTGGCGTCGCTTGGACGGCCGCAACACACACCGTCTCGAATCCAGTCATGGTCGCGATGGTACCCATCCAGCGGAACCCCGGCTGACGGTGCCGGATGCCGGATTCAGGCGGTGGCGCCGCCGTCGACGACGAGGACCTGGCCGGTGACGAACTCGGCAAGGCTCGAGCAGAGAAAGAGCGCTGCGCGTGCGATGTGGTCGGGTCGGCCGCCGATGCGCAGGGGGTTGGCGGCGATGGTCTTGTCGATGTCGAGGCCGCCGGCCCTGAGTGGGGCCATCTGCTCCTGGACGCCTGGTGTGTCGATGATGCCGGGTGCGATTGCGTTGACACGGATGCCGCGCGGTCCGAGCTCGTTGGCGAAGGCGCGGGTCATACCCACGACGGCGGCCTTCGACACGGTGTACGCGCTGATGTTGGCGCCTCCTCGGATCGCGGCGATCGAGGCGAGGTTGACGATGCTGCCGCCGCGGGTCATGTGGCGGGCGGCGTCGCGGGCTGCGGAGTACTGGGCTCGGACGTTGATGTCGAGCATGCGTTGAACGAAGGCATCGGTCACTTCGTCGATGGGGCCGGTCGTGGGGAAGATTCCGGCGTTGTTCACGAGGATGTCGAGTGCGTCGCCGTCACCGTCGCCGGCTGCGACGGCGACAGCGTCGGCGAGCTGTGTCGGGTCGGTGATGTCGCAATGGACCCAGCTCGCCGAGAGGCCGCGTGCGGTCAGCCCGTCGGCGGTGGCGCGACCGGTTCGGTCGTCGAGGTCGGCAACGGTCACGTGGGCGCCGGCGTCGGCGAGCCGCACGGCGATGGCTGCACCGATTCCCTTCGCTGCTCCGGTGACGAGCGCCCGGCGCCCGGTGAGGTCGATGAGTTCTTCGTTCGTGCAGTCGTCCGTCATGGTTTGCGAGATTAATGAACGCTCACTAATATATTCAAGGTGGACGTCTTCGAGGCGATGGGAACCTGCCGGGCGATGCGGTTGCTGAAGCCGGACCCGGTGCCGCAGGAACTGATCGACCGGGTGCTGTGGGCTGCGACGCGTGCGCCGAGCCCGGGCAACAGCCAGGGCTGGGACTTCATCGTGGTCGACGATGCCGAGCCGAAAGCGCGGATCGCCGACGCGATCCGAGCAGCAATGGCCGAGCGTGTGGCGTCGATGCCTCGTCCTGACCGCACGACGCGCCTCATGTTGGATGGCACGGCCGCGCTGATCGACACGCTCGACCGTGCGCCGGTGCTCGTGTTCGTCACCGGGCCGGTCATCTACCCGCCCGCGGCGCCCCACGAGCGGTTCACGTGGTCGGCGTTGTATCCGGCAGCACAGAACATCGTGCTCGCGGCGCGGGCGCTGGAGTTGGGCAGTGTGTTCACGACGCTGCACCTGACGGCTGAGCCGACCGTGCGCGACGTGCTGGCGATCCCGGAGTCGATCCGCATCGCTGCGATGATCCCGATCGGTTGGCCGGTCGGACGGTTCGGGCCGGTGAATCGGCGACCGGTCGAGGACTTCGTTCATCGAAACCGATGGGAGGGCGACAAGCGTGGCGTCGGTGGCTGACCGCCGTGTGGGTCGTCCTCCGAAGGTCGACGACGACGGCGTCGCGACACGGGATCGCCTGCTGCGTGCGGCAGTGGCGTCATGCGTCGAGTTCGGCTTCGACGGAGCGACCGTGGTCGACATCGCCGCCCGCGCCGACGTGTCGGCCCCGGCGATCTACAACCATTTCGGCGGCAAGGTGGAGTTGCTCGTGGCGGCTGCCCGGTGGGAGCTCGCACGGCTTGCACCTCCGGACGAGTCGGTCGTGCTGGCGGCGCCGGACGTGGTGCGGGCATTCCTGTCTGCGGAGTTCCTCTCCACGCGCCGCCTCCTGGCCGAGATCCACGTTGCCGCCGCCAGGTATCCCGAGGTCGCGGCGCTGCTCGCCGAGTGGCATGCGGAACAGGCGATCATGTGGGCGTCGGCGTCCGGAATGGACGACGACGCAGTGGTGAAGACGTTCTTCGCCCTGCTCCTGGGCCTCTGCCACATCGAGTCGCTCTCCGCGCTGCCGGCTTCCCCGTCGTCACTGGAGCGGTGCGCCGTGGCGCTCGCCGCTGTTCTCTATCCGTAAGGAGCCATTCATGTCCGGCGATCCGCATGCCGTCGCGTTCAATCTGTTGTCCGAGGAGTTCCAACTCGATCCGGCGGCCACCTTCGCCGCACTGCGCGAGCACTGCCCGGTGCACCACACCACCGTGCCCGCAGAGCACTACACGCTGGCACGTGGAGCTGACGTGTTCGCCGCGCTGCGCGACGACGACACGTGGTCGTCGAAGTACGGCCCCGGTCTGGCGTTCGGTGAGATCGGCGCAGGGGTTCTCGTGTCGAGTGATCCGCCGCGTCACACCGCAGAGCGACTCGCGATCTCGCGCGCGTTCAAGCCGTCCGTGCTGGAGGCCATGGGACCTGACATCCGCACGCTGGTGAACGACATGATCGACGAGGTTGTCGACCAGGGTCGAGGTGACCTCGTGCGAGATCTGGCGATGCCGCTCCCACTGGTCGTGATGTGCTGGATGCTCGGTATGCCCCAGGAGGACATCGCGATGTTCCGGTCCTGGGTGTTGCCGATGGCGGAAGCGGTCGCGCTCGAAGGAGGACGTGCCGCCAACGACGAGGTCGTGAACGCATATCGGCAGTACTACGGCTACTTCGGTCCCCACATCCAGCGTCGTGCCGACGCGCTCGATGCCGGCGAGGCGGTGCCGGACGACCTGCTGACGCGATTGCTCACCGTCGAGCGCGACGGCGAGAAGCTGACCAACCAGCAGGTCATCGGCTTCTGCCAGTTCCTCCTCGTCGCCGGCTCCGCGACCACCACGCTGCTCATCGGCAACGTCGTCAATCGGCTCATGCGGCACGCAGATCAGATGGCCCTGGTCCAAGCCGACCGGACGCTGATTCCCAACGTGATCGAGGAGAGCCTGCGAATCGACGCGCCCGTGCACGGCCTGTTCCGCACGAACAACTGCCCGGTCACGCTCCACGACGTCGAGATCCCCGTCGACTCCAAGGTGTACATGCTGTTCGGCTCCGCCAACCTCGACCCGGCGTCGTGGGACGACCCCGACCGCTTCGACATCACGCGTGACCTCACCGACCTCCGCAAGCGCCATGGAGCGTTCGGTGCAGGGATCCACTACTGCCTGGGCGCCCCGTTGTCGCGACTCGAAGGAGCCGTGGCGTTGGAGGCGGTGCTCGACCGCATGCCACGCATCCGCCCGGACGGCGCCCCCACCCGAGTGAAGGCCAGTGTGCTCCACGGGTTCGAGTCGCTTCCCGTGCGCTGGGACTGAGCGCGCCCATGGCCTACGACAACCTCTTCCAGCCGCTCCAGATCGGTTCGTGCACCGTGCCCAACCGCATCGTGCGCACGGCCCACTCCACCGGAACGACCGGGGAGGATCTGATCGCGTACCACGAGGAACGCGCCCGAGGTGGAATCGGCCTCACGATCATCGAGATCGCGGGCGTGCAGCCGAACTCGGCCACCGCCATCACGGTGTTCACCGACGCGGTGCTCCCGTTCTACGAGGAGCTGACACGCCGGATGCACGTGCACGGCACGAAAGTCTTCCAACAGCTGTGGCACGGTGGCGCGGCCTACGCCCGTGCCGGTCAACCCGTGTCGGCCTCGGCCGTCCCGGCGCCGTCGGTGAACATGGTGCCGCGACCGATGACCCAGACGATGATCGACGAGACCGTCGCCGCGTTCGCCGCGGCGGCAGCACGTTGTCGTGACGGCGGGCTGGACGGCGTCGAGCTGCATGGCGCCCACGGCTACCTCATCGGTCAGTTCCTCTCGCCTGCGACCAACCTGCGCGACGACCGCTACGGCGGCACGCTGGAGAACCGCACACGATTCCTGGTCGAGATCCTCGAAGCGATCCGCGACGAGGTCGGCCCGGGGTTCCCGGTGGGCGTGCGGCTGTCGGGCACCGACTTCATCCAAGGCGGTATCGATCAAGCCGAAGCGGCCGCGATCGCCAGGCACATCGAGCCCCTCGTGGACTTCCTCGACATCTCGATGGGTTCCTACTGGCGCTTCCACAAGTTCCTCTCCACGCTCGACGATCCCCTCGGCTACGAGATCGAAAGCAGCGAACAGGTCACCCGGGAGGTCAACGTGCCGACCATCGTGACCGGGCGGATCATGACCCTCGATCACGCCAGCCACCTCGTCGAAACCGGCGTGGCCGACATGGTGTCGCTCGTGCGGGCGATGGTCGCCGACCCCTACCTCGTTGCCAAGGCTCGAGACGGACGCGAACACGAGATCCGACCGTGCATCGGCACGAGCATGGGATGTGTCGCGCAGCTGATGACCACCGGCCGTCTGCAGTGCGTCGTCAACGTCGCAGCAGGCAAGGAACGATCCGTCGAGTTCGAGACCCCTGCTCCCGCCCCGGTCCGCAAGAAGGTGCTCGTCATCGGAGGTGGACCCGCAGGGCTGGAGGCAGCCCGCACCGCCGCGCTGCGCGGCCACGACGTGCACCTGTACGAGATGAAGAACCACCTCGGAGGACAGGTCCGAATCGCCGCATCAGCGCCACACCGTGCCGACCTGGAAGCGATCACCCGGTTCCTCGCCGACGAGATCACCCGACTCGGTGTCCACGTCCACCTGCGCACACCGGTCGATCCCGATCTCGTGATCGAGCAACATCCAGACGACGTCATCGTCGCAACCGGATCCACACCGCGCCGCGGCGGCTTCCAACTGTCGAGCCCGTCCACGCCGGTACCCGGCGGCGACCTTGCACACGTGTACACGGTGTGGGACGTGCTCGGCTTCGGCGGACGCGCCACGATCGGTCGCAACGCGGTCGTCTACGACGACACGGCCACTTTCGAAGCCATCGCCGCAGCCGACACGCTCGTTGCTGACGGCGCCAACGTGACCATCGTCAGCCGCCTCGAACAGCTCGGCGCCAACATCCCCTATCCGCCAGCGACCGTCGAAGCCAGCCGGGAGCGGCTCTACGCCGCCGGTGTGCAGTTCGTGCCGTCGATGGCACTCCGCCGCGTCACGCCGACCGAGGTGGAACTCCGCGGGATCGGCAACGACCTCACTCGCACACTCGTCGCCGACACCGTGGTGATCGCCACCTACCATGAACCCGACGTCGAACTGGCCGACCACCTCCGCGCAGCCGGCCTGTCTGTGCATCTCGCCGGCAACGTCAACGGCACCGACAGCATCCAAGCCGCCATCCACGGCGCTGCCACCATCGCCAGAGCCATCTGACACCACGCTTGGTGACACTCGCTCGCGAAACCGGGGCGGCGGGTTGGAAGGCTGCAGCGGCGCCCATAGCATTGCATGGCCGTGATCGGGAGGCATTCCGATCATCACTCCATTCAGCAACTGATGTCTGTGCAGGCCACCCGCAACGCTCGGGACCGGAACCGCCCAGCAACTACATGATCTCGTGCTCCGCACGCTCGACTGCCATGAACCGTGGTAGCCGCAGCGGCGGAGCATTTGCGTGGATAGCCGTTCCTCACCAGATGAGCGGCTCGATCAACTCAAAGGGAAATCGCCGCCATGGCACAACAATCGATCGTCGGCGAGAAAGTCGGCATGACACAGACGTGGGTGGACGACAAGGTCGTTCCGGTCACCGTCCTGCGCGTCGAACCGATGCGCATCGTCCAGATCAAGACCAACGAACGCGACGGCTACACCGCGCTGCAGGTGACCTACGGGCACCGCAAGGCGAACAAGCTGACCAAGCCGGCGCTCGGCCACTTCGAGAAGGCCGGCGTCGAGCCGGGCAAGCGCCTCGTGGAACTGCGCCTCGACTCCGTCGACGGCTTCGAGGTCGGCCAGGAGCTGACCGTCGAGCAGATCCCGGCCGGCACGATGGTCGATGTCACCGGCACCAGCCGGGGCAAGGGCTTCGCCGGTGTCATGAAGCGTCACAACTTCAAGGGCCAGCCGGCATCGCACGGTAACAACAAGAGCCACCGCAAGCCTGGCGCCATCGGCTCGTGTGCCTTCCCGGCTCGCGTGTTCAAGGGCCAGCGCATGGCGGGCCACATGGGTCACGAGCAGGTCACCACGCAGAACCTCGTGGTCGTCGAGTCCGACGCCGAGCGCAATCTGCTGCTGATCCGTGGTTCGGTCCCCGGCCCGGCCGGTGGCGTCGTCCTCGTGCGCAACGCCGTCAAGAAGTCCGGACAGTTCGCAGGAAAGGCAGGCTGACCATGGCCGATCTCACCCTCAAGACCGCAGCCGGCAAGGACAGCGGAACGATCGAGCTCGACGACGAGGTCTTCGGCGTCCAGCCGAACGTCCCGGTCATGCACCAGGTCGTCACCGCACAGCTCGCCGCCCGCCGCTCCGGCACGCAGAGCACCAAGACCCGCGCCGACGTGCGCGGTGGTGGTCGCAAGCCCTACGCCCAGAAGGGCACCGGCAACGCCCGCCAGGGCTCGATCCGGGCACCTCACTTCTCCGGCGGCGGCGTGGCACTCGGCCCGAAGCCCCGCAAGTACGACCAGAAGACCCCCAAGAAGATGGTGAAGTTGGCACTGCGTTCGGCGCTGTCCGACCGGGCCGCCGAGGGCAAGGTCATCGTCGTCGACAACTGGGGCTTCGATGCCCCCAAGACCAAAGACGCCAAGGCTGCGCTCGACGCGCTCGGCATCACCGGCACCGCCCTGGTGGTCGTCGGTCGTGACGACGCTGCAGCAGCGCTGAGCTTCCGCAACCTGCCCAAGGTGCAGATCATCGGCCCCGGCGAACTCAACGCCTACGACGTGCTCTGCAACGAGTGGGTCGTGTTCACCAAGGAAGTCCTGCCCGCCGGCACGTCGCCGCCGACCGTCGCGGCGAAGCCCGCGCCGAGGCGGCCGCCGAGGGCGCCAGCGACGAGGGCAGCGACCGCGTGCGCAGATCGGTGAGGCCGAGCAGGCTGATGAAGGATCCCCGCGACATCATCATTGCTCCGGTCGTTTCGGAGAAGAGCTACGCCCTCATCGAGACCGGCGTCTACACCTTCAAGGTGAGCACCAAGGCCTCCAAGCCCGAGATCCGCGACGCTGTCGAGGCGATCTGGGGCGTCGAGGTGCTCAAGGTCAACACCTTGAACCGTCCCGGCAAGCGCAAGCGCACCCGTGGCACCAACCGCATCGGTACCCGGCCCGACACGAAGCGGGCCATCGTCACCCTGGCAGCGGGCGAAATCCCGCTGTTCGAGAACTGAGCGCATCATGGCCATTCGTTCCCGCAAGCCCACCAGCCCCGGCCGTCGCTTCCAGACGAGCTCCGACTTCAGCGAGATCACCAAGACCACGCCGGAGAAGTCGCTCCTCGTCAAGAAGTCGAAGACCGGCGGCCGCAACAGCTACGGCCGCAAGACGTCACGTCACCGTGGCGGCGGTCACAAGCAGCAGTACCGCATCATCGACTTCAAGCGGATCAAGGACGGCGTGACCGCCAAGGTCGCCGCCATCGAATACGATCCCAACCGCACGTGTCGCATCGCGCTGCTCCACTACAACGACGGCGTGAAGGCCTACATCCTCGCCCCGCGTGGACTCAACGTCGGTGACACCGTCGAGAGCGGCCAGGGCGCCGACATCAAGCCGGGCAACGCCCTGCCGTTGCGCTACATCCCGGTCGGCACCACCGTCCACAACGTCGAGCTGCGGCCCGGCCAGGGCGGAAAGATCGGCCGATCGGCCGGCATCGCCGTCCAGCTCGTCGCCAAGGAAGGCGAGTACGCCACGCTGCGTATGCCGTCCACCGAGATGCGCCGGGTGATGATCGACTGCCGGGCAACCGTCGGCGAGGTCGGCAACAGCCAGCACGAACTCGTCAAGATCGGCAAGGCCGGCCGCAACCGCTGGAAGGGCAAGAAGCCCCAGACCCGTGGTGTCGCCATGAACCCGGTCGACCATCCACTCGGTGGTGGCGAAGGCCGCACCTCCGGTGGTCGTCCCGCCGTGTCGCCGTGGGGCAAGCCCGAGGGCCGCACCCGCGACAAGAAGAAGGCGAGCCAGAAGTTGATCATCCGTCGCCGCCGTACGAGCAAGGGTCGCCGCTGACGCGGCAAGGAAGGTAACTCCGCATGTCTCGCAGTCTCAAGAAGGGCCCGTTCGTCGACGATCATCTTCTCAAGAAGATCGACGCTCAGAACGCAGCCGGAGAACGCAAGGTCGTCAAGACCTGGTCGCGTCGCTCCACCATCATCCCCGACATGGTCGGCCACACCATCGCCGTCCACGACGGCCGCAAGCACGTCCCGGTCTACGTGACCGAGTCGATGGTCGGCCACAAGCTCGGTGAGTTCAGCCCCACCCGCACGTTCAAGTTCCACGCGGGCATGGAGCGCAACACGAAGGGTCGCCGCTGATGACCGGACCGAAGCTCAACGAGAAGTCGTTCGTCGCCGGCGAACGTTCCGGTACGAAGGCGACCGCGAAGTACGTGCGGGCGTCCGCCTCCAAGGCCCGCGTCGTGCTCGACCTGATCCGCGGCCTCGACGTGCGCAGCGCCGACGAGGTGCTGCAGTTCACCGATCGCCACATCGCCCGTGACATCCGCAAGGTGCTCGCCAGCGCCGTTGCCAACGCCGTCAACAATGACGACCAGGACGCCGACGAGCTCTACGTCGTCGCCTGCTTCGCCGACGAGGGCCCGACGCTCAAGCGGTTCCGCCCCCGGGCCCGCGGTCGTGCGACCCGGATCAACAAGCGCAGCTGTCACATCACGGTCATCGTCGCTCGCATGAGCGACAACCGCATCGCCGTCATCCAGGCCCGCCAGGAGCGCGCCGGTGGCAGCGTCGGCCGTGGACGCCCGACCTCGAGTGCCGCCAGCCGCCGTGCCCGAGTCGAGCGCAGCCGCAAGCAGGCCACCGACACGACCGAAGTGACCGACACCACCGAAGTGACCGACGAAGTCGTCGACGCCGAGATCGTGGACGAGGAAGCGACTGCCGTCTCCGAGTCGGAGGTCGTCGAGTCAGCCGAGGCTCTGGAAGCCGACGCGACCGAAGGCGATGCGACGGCTGAGGCCGATGCGACGCAAGAGTCAACCGAAACCGACGAAGCCGAAGTCGCTGACGCGACCGCCGATGCTGACGCACCCGCCGAGGGAAGCGCCAGCGACGAGGCGGAAGCGTCGCGAGGAGAAAGCGAAGCGGACGACGAGGGAGCCACCAAGTAATGGGTCAGAAGATCAATCCCTACGGCTTCCGTCTGGGCGTGACCACCGACTGGAAGTCGCGTTGGTTCTCCGAGCGGGACTACAAGCAGTACCTCACCGAGGACTGGACGATCCGCCGCGAGATCATGACTCGTCTCGAGTCCGCTGCGATCAGCCGCATCGAGGTCGAGCGCACCCGTGACAAGCTGCGTGTCGACGTGCACACCGCTCGTCCCGGCATCGTCATCGGTCGCCGTGGTGCCCAGGCCGACGAACTCCGCCAGCTCATCACCAAGATCACCGGCAACGCGAAGGTCCAGCTCAACATCGTCGAGATCAAGAACCCGGAACTCGACGCAGCCCTGATCGCTCAGGGTGTTGCCGACCAGCTCGTCAACCGCATCGCCTTCCGTCGGGCCATGAAGCGGGCCGTGCAGAACGCACAGCGCGCCGGCGCCCTCGGCATCAAGGTGCAGTGCTCGGGTCGCCTCGGCGGCGCCGAGATGAGCCGCACCGAGTGGTATCGCGAAGGTCGGGTGCCGCTGCACACGCTGCGCGCCGACATCGACTACGGCATGCGTGAGGCCAAGACGACCAGCGGTCGTGTCGGCGTCAAGGTGTGGATCTACAAGGGCGACATCCTGCCGTACAAGAAGCTCAACGACGACAAGATCGCCCGCGAGGCCGCCATGGCCGTCGGCGAGACGTCCGGAGCCCCGCGCAAGGTCGTGTCGTCGGGTGGACCCCGCGACGCCATGCTCGCCCCCGAGACCCAGCCGCTCGTCCGTGAGGCCGACCCGGAACTCGAAAAATTGCTCGACGAAGAAGAGGCAATCGCCAAGCGCACCGCGCAGGGCGAGGGCCACGACACGCCGCACTTCCGCGGCGAGGACTGAAAGGGGACCGAACCATGCTGATGCCTCGCAAGGTCGCCCATCGCAAGCACCATCGCGGCCGCACCAAGGGCCTGACGAAGGGCGGCTCCGGCCTGCACTTCGGTGAATACGGGATCCAGGCGCTCGAGCCGGGTTGGCTCACCGCCCGCCAGATCGAAGCTGCCCGTATCGCCATGACCCGCTCGATCAAGCGCGGCGGCAAGGTGTGGATCAACGTGTTCCCGGACAAGCCGGTCACGAAGAAGCCCGCCGAGACCCGCATGGGCTCCGGCAAGGGCAACCCCGAGTTCTGGGTCGCTGTCGTCAAGCCCGGCCGCACGCTCTTCGAGCTGTCGTACCCGAACGAAGAACTCGCCAAGGAAGCCCTCAACAAGGCGATCCAGAAGCTTCCCATCAAGGCCCGCATCATCACTCGTGAGGAGGAGATCTGACATGGCCAAGAAGAACGACCTCGTCGAACTCAGCCTCGGCGAACTGATCGACGAACTCAGGGCCACCAAGCAGGAGGCGCTCAACCTGCGTTTCCGCAACGCGACCGGCCAGCTCGAGAACACCGCCGAAATCGGCAAGGTGCGCAAGCAGGTCGCTCGTATCAACACCCTCATCCGTCAGCGTGAGATCGCTGCGGCCGAGGCCGGACAGTGACGGAATCAGAGATGACTGACACCACAGACACCGAAGTCCTCGCAGCCGGCGAGGGAAGCGCCAGCGACGAGCCGAAAGCGCCGCGAGCCGAAAGCGCAGCGGACGGCGAGCGCGCGGCACGAAAGGTCCGCGAGGGAACGGTCGTGTCGAACGCGATGGACAAGACGGTCGTCGTGGCCGTCGTCGATCGTGTGCGCCACGCCAAGTACAACAAGTTCATCGTGCGCACGAAGAAGCTCTACGTCCACGACGAGACCAACGACGCCAACGTCGGCGACAAGGTCCGCGTGATGGAGACCCGTCCGCTCAGCAAGAACAAGCGCTGGCGCATCACCGACATCTTGGAGCGTGCCAAGTGATTCAGCAGGAATCCCGCCTTCGCGTCGCCGACAACTCGGGCGCCAAAGAAGTGCTGTGCATCAAAGTCCTCGGCGGTACCCGTCGTCGCTACGCCTCGATCGGCGACATCTTCGTCGCCACGGTCAAGGACGCGATTCCCGGTGCGGCCGTCAAGAAGGGCGAAGTCGTCAAGTGCGTCGTCGTTCGCGTGAAGAAGGAGAAGCGTCGTCCCGACGGCAGCTACATCCGCTTCGACGAGAACGCCGCCGTGCTCATCAAGGACGACCTCACGCCCCGCGGCACGCGCATCTTCGGCCCGGTCGGGCGCGAACTGCGCGACCGCAAGTTCATGCGAATCGTGTCGCTGGCACCGGAGGTGTTGTGAGATGAAGCTCAAGAAGGGTGACACCGTCGAGGTGATCACCGGCAAGGACAAGGGCAAGCAGGGCGAGATCGCCTTCGTCTTCCCGAAGACCAACAAGATCATCGTGAACGGCGTCAATGTGGCGTCGAAGCACCAGAAGGCCCAGCGCGCCAACGACGCGGGCGGCATCATCGAAAAGGACATGCCGCTCGACGCCAGCAACGTGATGCTGGTGCACAAGGGCAAGAAGGTTCGCGTTGGCTATCAGACCAAGGACGACGGCACCAAGGTGCGCATCGCCCGCCCGAGCGGAGAGGTCATCGGATGAGCACCGCAACAGCGACTGACATCCCGCGCTCTGAAGGCGCGTTACAACGACGAGATCAAGGCCAAGCTGCAAGAGGAACTGGGCATCCAGAACGTCATGCAGGTGCCGAACCTCGAAAAGATCGTGATCAACATGGGCGTCGGCCGCGCTGCCGGCCAACCGTCGCTCATCGAAGGGTGCGTCGCCGACCTCACCATGATCTCGGGCCAGAAGCCCGTCGTCACCAAGGCCCGCACCTCGATCGCCAACTTCAAGCTCCGTGAGGGCCAGGCCATCGGCGTCAAGGTCACCCTGCGCGGTGATCGCATGTGGGAGTTCCTCGACCGCCTGATCTCGGTTGCCATCCCCCGCATCCGCGACTTCCGCGGTCTGCCTGCGCATTCGTGGGATGGTCACGGCAACTACACGTTCGGGCTCAACGAGCAGACGATGTTCGCCGAGATCGACCCGGACAAGGCCGACCAGCCCCGTGGCATGGACGTCACGATCGTGACGACCGCTCACGACAACGACACCGGCAAGGCCCTCCTCGAGGCGTATGGCTTCCCCTTCAAGAAGGGCGCCGACGCCGACAACGAGCCTCGCAAGAAGAAGAACCGTGGCCCCCGCTACGGCGGCAAGAAGTGAACTGAGGCGACGACATGGCAAAGAAAGCACTGATCAACAAGGCCAACGCGAAGCCGAAGTTCAAGGTTCGCGGCTACACACGCTGCCGCCGCTGCGGCCGTGCCCGTTCGGTCTATCGCAAGTTCGGCCTCTGCCGCTTGTGCCTGCGAGAGCTCGCACACGCCGGCGAGATCCCCGGTCTGACGAAGTCGAGCTGGTGAGGAGACAACCATCATGATGACCGATCCCATCGCCGACATGCTCACGCGTGTTCGTCAACGCGAACACCGCCAAGCACGACGAGGTGCGCATGCCCTCGTCGAAGCAGAAGGTCGCGCTCGCCGAGGTCCTCCGCAAGGAGGGCTACATCGAGAGCTTCGAGACCGCGCCGTCACCCCGGGGTGTCGGCGAGGTGCTCACGATCCACATGAAGTACTCGCCCGATCGTGACCGCACGATCATGGGCCTGCGTCGCATCTCGACGCCGGGTCTGCGCGTGTATCGCAACGCCGGCACCGTCCCCCGAGTTCTCGGCGGCCTCGGTGTGGCCGTCCTGTCCACCTCCCACGGCCTCATGACCGACCGCGAGGCGCGCAAGCGCAACGTCGGCGGCGAGGTCATGTGTTACGTCTGGTGACCCGGACCGGATCGAAGGAGAAGTAGGAACGACATGTCTCGCATCGGTAAGGCACCCATCGCAGTGCCAGCAGGCGTCGACGTCAAACTCGACGGCCGCAACATCTCGGTCAAGGGGCCCAAGGGCACGCTCGAGCGTGAGATCCCCGGCACCATCACCATCAGCCAGGACGGCGACACACTCCTGTGTGAGCGCCCGAATGACGAGAACAAGACCAAGGCGATGCACGGGCTCACCCGCAGCCTCGTCAACAACATGGTCATCGGCGTCACCGACGGGTTCACCAAGAACCTCGAGATCGTCGGCGTCGGCTACCGCGCCGAGGCCCAGGGGCCGAGCCTGCTGCGTCTGAACCTCGGGTTCAGCCACTCGGTCGACGTCAAGGCTCCCGAAGGCATCACCTTCGAGGTCCCCGTCCAGACGCAGGTCATCGTGTCGGGTATCGACAAAGAAGTGGTCGGCCAGGTGGCCGCCAACATCCGCAGTATCCGCAAGCCCGAGCCGTACAAGGGCAAGGGTGTCCGCTATGCGGGCGAGCGAGTGCTGCGCAAGGCCGGCAAGGCCGGAAAGAAGTAACGGAGCGTCATGACCAAGATCGCCGAAGCCCGCCGCAGTGGCCGTATCCGCCGCCACCGTCGCGTCCGCAAGAAGATCCACGGCACCGCAGTGCGTCCGCGCATGGCGGTGTTCCGTTCGAACAAGCACCTGTCCGTACAGGTGATCGACGACGATGCCGGCACCACGCTCGCAGCGGCATCGACCAACGAAGCCGACCTGCGTTCAGCGGGCTCCGGCTCGAGCGTCGAGGCAGCCGCCCGCGTGGGGCAGCTCATCGCCGAGCGCGCCAAGGCCGCAGGTGTCGACAAGGTCGTGTTCGATCGTGGTGGCTTCGCCTACCACGGCCGAATTGCCGCCGTCGCATCCGCCGCCCGTGAAGCAGGACTGGAGTTCTGATGTCGTTCCCCATGAACAATGACAACCGTGGTGGTGGCCGTGACGGTCGTGGCGGTGGCCGTGATGGTCGCGACGGTCGCGATGGCGACGACAGCGGTCTGCGCGAGTCGCGGGTCATCACGATCAACCGTGTGGCCAAAGTGGTCAAGGGCGGTCGTCGGTTCTCCTTCACCGCCCTCGTGGTGATCGGCGACGGCAATGGTCGCGTCGGACTCGGCTACGGCAAGGCCAAGGAAGTTCCGCTCGCCATCCAGAAGGGCACCGAGGAAGCCAAGCGCAACCTCTTCGAGGTGCCGATGGCCGGCAGCACGATCATCCACCCCGTCCTCGGAACCACCGGTGGCGGCAAGGTCATGATGAAGCCGGCAGCACCCGGTACCGGCGTGATCGCCGGCGGTGCCGCCCGTGTCATTCTCGAAGAGGCCGGCGTGCACGACGTGCTCTGCAAGTCGCTCGGCTCGGCCAACCACATCAACGTCGCTCGCGCAACTGTCGCCGGGCTCAAGTCGCTCCAGCGTCCCGACCAGATCGCGGCCCGCCGCGGTCTGCCGGCCGAGGAGTTCGTACCCAAGGGCCTCCTCAACGCCTACAACGAGCGTCAGAAGACCCATTCGGGTTCCGGCGCCACCACCGCTGGGAGCGCAGAATGAGCGAAGCCACCATCACCGTCACGCAGGTCAAGTCGTCGATCGGCACCAAGCCCAAGCACCGCGGTACGCTGCGCGCGCTCGGTCTGGGCAAGATCGGTTCCTCGAACACGCTGCCTGACCGGCCGGAGATCCGCGGCATGATCGCCCGGGTTCCGCACCTCATCGACGTGGCCGACTCGGCCGCGCAGAAAGAGAGCTGACCATGCAGGTCCATGATCTCGCGCCGTCGCCAGGCGCCACGAAGAACGCCAAGCGCGTCGGTCGCGGTACGGGCGGCAAGGGCGGCAAGACCGCCGGCCGCGGCAGCAAGGGCCAGCGCGCCCGTAACACCGTTGCGCGTGGCTTCGAAGGTGGCCAGACACCACTCAAGCAGCGCGTCCCGAAACTGAAGGGGTTCAACAACCCGTTCCGTGTCGAGTACCAAGCAGTCAACCTGCACACGCTCGGCGACCTCGTCGAGAAGACCGGCGATTCCACGGTCGATCCCGAGGTGCTCGTCGCCAACGGTGTCGTCCGCAAGAAGTCGTTCGTCAAGGTGCTCGCCCGCGGCGAGATCTCGACCAAGGTCGACCTGCACGTCCATGCGATCTCCTCGGCAGCTGAAGCAGCGGTGAAGGCCGCAGGCGGTACGGTCACCCTGATCGAACTTCCCTTCCGTGAAGAAGGAAAGGCCGGACGACCGGCGGTCAAGGGCAACCAGTTCGCCAACCGTTGATCCAATCAGCTCCCAACCGCAGCACGACGTGAAGAAGGACCTCCCCGCGTGATCTCGAGCCTGTTGAACATCTTCAAGGTCCATGACCTCAGGAACAAGATCCTGTTCGTCATCGCGATGGTCGTGGTCTACCGGTTCGGTGTCGCCATTCGGGTCCCCGGTGTCGACCCCATCGCCATCGAGCAGCTGCGTGAATCGGCCAGCCAGCAGGGAGCGCTCGGGTTCTTGAACCTGTTCTCCGGTGGTGCGTTCGAGAGCTTCTCGATCTTCGCGCTCGGCATCATGCCGTACATCACGGCGAGCATCATCATGCAGGTGCTCGGCGTCGTGATCCCGAAGCTGGAGGAGCTCCAGAGCGAGGGTGCTGTCGGCCAACGCAAGATCACCCAGTACACGCGCTATCTCACGATCGGTCTGGCCACCTTGCAGGCCACGGGCCTGGTGTTCATCTTCGGCACCGGTCGTGGCACGGCGTTCTTCTCGGCTGCGAGCGCCGCACCGACGGTGCCGTTGCTTCCTGACGGCGTCTGGCCGCGTGGCTACCTGATCATTCCCACCCTCGTCGCCGGCACCGCCGTGCTGATGTGGATGGCCGAGATGATCTCGCAGCGCGGTATCGGCAACGGCATGTCGATGATCATCTTCGCCTCCGTCGTGTCGTCGCTCCCGGGCGGCTTCTACAGCATCCTCCAGCTCAACGGCACGTTCTGGTTCGTCGCCATGGTGCTGCTGACGTTGTTCATCATCGTGGCCGTCGTGTACGTCGAACTCGGGCAGCGAAGAATTCCGGTGCAGTTCGCCAAACGTGTGGTCGGTCGCCGGATGATGGGCGGCCAGAACACCTACATCCCGTTGAAGGTCAACCAGTCCGGCGTGATCCCGATCATCTTCGCCAGCTCGATCCTGCTGCTGCCGGTGATCATGACCCAGTTCCTGGGCTCGGGCGAAGGGTGGCGCGGCGACATTGCCAGCTTCGTCGACAAGTACATCGTGAACCCGCAGAACTTCGTCTACATCACGATCTTCGCCATGCTGATCATCGCGTTCGCCTACTTCTACAACTCGATTGCGTTCGATCCGATCCGCCAGGCCGACCAGCTTCGCCGCCAGGGAGGCTTCATCCCCGGCGTTCGCCCCGGCCCGCAGACCGAGCGGTACCTCGCGAAGGCTGTCAACCGCATCACGCTTCCCGGCGCCGTGTTCATCGCCATCATCGCGATCCTGCCGTACATCCTGCTCATCATCGCCGGAGTCAGCACGTTCGCCTTCGCCGGTACCGCTGTGCTCATCTCGGTGGGTGTGGCACTCGAGTTGATGCGCCAGATCGACAGCCAGCTCACGTTGCGCAACTACGAGGGATTCCTCAAGTAGGTCGGTCGTGATCCCCGGCGCCCGCCTCATCATCCTCGGGCGACAGGGTGCCGGCAAGGGCACGCAGTGCGTGCGATTGTCACGGCACTTCGTCGTTCCGCACATCTCCACCGGTGACATGCTGCGCGCTGCCACCCGTGAGGGCACCGAACTCGGGCTGATGGCCAAACAGGTCATGGACGCCGGTGGACTCGTGGGTGACGACGTCATGATCGGCCTCGTCGACCATCGGTTGTCGGCGGCCGACGCCTCGACGCGCGGCTACATTCTCGACGGCTTCCCCCGCACGATCGAGCAGGCCGATGCCCTCGATGCCATCGCCGGGGAGCGACCGATCGACGTCGTGCTCGACCTCAACGTGCCGCGCGAGATCGTGCTCGACCGGATTTCGGCGCGCCGGGTGTGTCGTGACTGTGGCACGAACTACACGGCGAGCGGCAACGATCCCGACCCGTGGATCTGCGACGTGTGTGGTGGTGACGTGAAACAACGCGCCGATGACACGCCCGAGTCGGTCAATCGTCGGCTCGACCTGTACGAGGAGCAGACCTTCCCGTTGATCAAGCACTACGGCGACCAGAACCGTCTCGTGGTGGTCAACGGCATCGGCCATCCCGACGACGTGTTCGTCCGCCTGGTCAAAGCCGTCGAAGCCAACCGCAACTGACCCCCTCACGGTCCGGTGGGAGGGCCGAGCGCATCGAGGGCGATACTGGCGCGATGGTCGATGTGGCACCCGGGGGGACTCGTCGTCGTGGACGACCGCCGGCCACCGACTCGGCCGACACCAGGCAGGCGATCCTCGACAATGCTCGGCGTTTGTTCGCCGAACGGGGTTTCGGCGCCGTCACCAACAAAGACGTCGCCGTGGCGTCCGGCATCACCACGGGAGCCCTCTATCACTACGTCGATTCCAAGCTCGACCTCTACCTCGCGGTGCACCGTGACATGCAGGGTCGGGTGTACGGACGGTTCGTCGAGGCGGTCGAAGCCTCGGCGACCTTCCTGGGTCAACTCGACGCGGTGTTGGAAGCAGCGCACGAACTGAACGCCGAGGATCCGACGTTGGCGTTGTTCGTCGGGACGGTCCGCACCGACATGCGTCGCTTCGCCGAGGTCGCCGAGCGGCTCGAACACAGCGTCGCCGAGCGCGACGAGTTCTTCGTCTCGATGGTCGACGCCGGTGTGGCCTCGGGCGAGATCCGACCTGGTGACCGCGCCCTCGCCGTCGAGTTCGTCCGGATCCTCCTGATCGGCCTCACCGAGGGCGGCTCGGAGTCGCCCGAGCGTCACCGGCTGGCGATCGACTCGATACGCGCGCTGCTGCGCGGAGAGCTGATCGTCGAGGTGTCAGAACCAGCCGGCGAGCATTGCGAATCCGAACCCGGCGAAGAGCACGGCTGACGCCACGTCGACGGCGCGGGTCGAGATCCGGTGACCGATCGAACGACCCGCGACGGCGCCCACCATTCCGCTCGACGCGGCGCCGAGCGTCGCTCCGATCCAGACGCCGACAGGCGCCGCCTGGGAGGCGAGCGTGGCAGTGGTGATCTGGGTCTTGTCGCCCATCTCGGCGATGGCGATCGCGAGTGCGATCGCCCCCACGACCTTGGGCCCCGTCGCCCCACCGAGCGCATCGACGGAGTCGACGTCGGCCTCGTCGGTGTCGTTGTCACGCCGAAACGCAAGGATCGCGAAGCCGATGAACACGAGCCCACTGACGATCTGAATCGGTCGTTCCGGGAGGGCCGCGCCCAGGAGGCCACCGACGATCACCGCCAGAAGATTGGCGATTCCGTAGCCGAGTGCGAGGCCGAGTGCGACGAGCCGAAGTGAATGCTGCGCGCCGAAGCCGAGCGCCAACAGTTGTGTCTTGTCACCGAGTTCGGCGACGAAGACGACACCGAACGACGTGATGATCGCCGCGATGATGTCGACCACGGCAAGCGGGTCAGTTGCAGCCGCGTTGGAGACGCCCGGGGCGAGCCCCCGTCAGTTCGCCGTCCTCCGCGATGACCTGGCCGCGCTTCACGGTGGCGACGTAGCCATCGGCGGTCTGCATCAGGCGGGTGCCACCGGCCGGGAGGTCGGCAACGAGATGCGGCGGGTGCAGGGTGAGGCGCTCGAGGTCGATCACGTTCAGGTCGGCGAGGTGGCCCGCAGCGACGACTCCTCGATCGGTCCAGCCGACATGTCGGGCCGTGCGTTGGGTCTGGCTGTGCACGACCTGTTCGAGCTCCAGGAGTTCGCCACGACTGCGGTCACGTGTCCAGTGGGTGATCGCCGTGGTCGGGAACGTGCCGTCGCAGATCGAGTTGCAGTGGGCTCCGGCGTCGGACAACCCGAACATCGCGTTCGGTGACGTGAGCATCTCGCGTACGTCGTCGAGGCTCCCGTGGGCGTAGTTCATCAGCGGGATGTAGAGCAGGCGGCTGCCGTCGTCGTCGAGCAGGAGATCGTAGAGCAGCTCGTCGGGCCGTGCTCCTGCTGCAGCGGCGCGGCCGGCGATGCTGTCGGCGGGTGTCGGCTCGTAGTCGGGTGGGTCCGCGAGCGGATACATGCGGTCGTAGCCGGAATGCAGGATCCCGACGAAACCGACAGGAGTCGAGGCGGCGTGCTCGTCGAGGAGGATGCGGCGCATCTCGGGGTCGCGAAGGCGGGCGAGCCGCTCGTCGGGGGTGAGGGTGTGGAGTTGCCGGTACGACGGGCAGAACATGAACGGGTTGGCGGTTGCCTGCAACCCGATGAGTACACCGATCGGCCGAACCGCGACCTGAGCCTTGACGTCGGCGCCAGCAGCGTTCCAGTGATCGATCGCTGCCAGCAGCTCACGGAACCGGTCCGGCGCATCGTCGTTCTGTTGCACGGTGAAACTCAGAGGACGGCCGACTTCGGTGGCGATGCGCCCGAGGAGCTCGATCTCGTTGGCGACGAGTTCGTCGTCGGTCGACTGATAGGCGTCGGAGATCAGCTGGATGACCCCGGCGTCGGCGCGGCGGAGTGCCGCTGCGATCCCGAGCACCTCGTCGGTTCCGGCGCGCAGCGTGCCGATCTGCCGGCCGCGCGAGGTGCGGTGCACATAGGTGCGTGACGTGGTGAACCCGAGCGCACCGGCGCGGATCGCTTCCTCGCACAGTTGCGACATCGTGGCGATCTCTTCGGGCGTCGCCACCGCTTCGACGTCGGCGCCGCGATCGCCCATCACGTAGGTCCGCAGTGCGGCGTGGGGGATCTGGGTTCCCACATCGATGCTCCAACTCAAGGTGTCGAGCAGGTCGAGGTACTCGGGGAACGTCTCCCAGCCCCAGGTCATCCCTTCGGTCAGCGCGGTACCGGGAATGTCCTCGACCCCCTCGAGGAGTTCGATCAGGAACTGATGCCGATCCGGGGCGACCGGAGCGAACCCGACGCCGCAGTTGCCGACGAGGATCGAGGTGACACCGTTCACCGACGAGGGCGCGAGCTCGGCGTCCCAGGTGATCTGGCCGTCGTAGTGGGTGTGGATGTCGACCCACCCAGGGGTCACGATCAGCCCGGTGGCGTCGATCTCCCGTCGGCCCGGTCCGATCGGGTCGGCGTCGGGTCCCGACACGGCGGTGATCTGCTCACCGTCGATCGCCACGTCAGCACGGAAACGGTCGGCACCGGTTCCGTCGACCACCACGCCGCCTCGAATCACCAGATCATGCATCGTCGAACCGTACCAAGGGGTGCACGACACGGTGAACCCGCAGCCCGACGATCCGTTCTGTGCGGAATGTGTCGCAGCATGTGCGACGTATTCCGCACAGAATCCGGTGGGAGGGGCGTGAGCGGGGCAACGCTGGCGACATAGCACACGGTCGCAGAAATCAGGCGGACCACCCATTGGTTCTCCGAAAAGGCGCCGCTAGCATGACACGCCGGTCTGTTCGCAGACTGCGATGTCCGCATCGGTGCCTGCGCCGAAACAGACCTCGGAGAGCATTGTTGTCATCTCGGTGCCGTCAGCTGTGTGCTGGCGTGCCCGGGTCCGGTTCCAGAACGAGTCCGAGAACGAGTAAGGAGAAGCCCCTGCCAAAGCCAAAGGAAGACGCGATCGTGCTGGAAGGCAAGATCCTCGAATCTCTTCCGAACGCCATGTTCAAGGTCGCGCTCGACAACGGCCATGAAGTCTTGGCGCACATCTCCGGCAAGATGCGGATGCACTACATCCGCATCCTTCCCGGCGACAAGGTGCAGGTGGAACTCACCCCCTACGACCTCACCCGAGGTCGCATCACGTACAGGTACAAATAAGGCACGAGTAGAGAGCAACCATGAAAGTACGACCCAGCGTCAAGCCGATGTGCGACAACTGCAAGGTGATTCGTCGCCATCGCCGCATCATGGTCATCTGCACCAACCCTCGGCACAAGCAGCGTCAGGGCTGACAGGAGCATCAACATGGCACGTATCGCCGGCGTCGACATTCCCCGCGAAAAGCGGTTGGAGATCTCGCTCACCTACATCTTCGGAATCGGTCTTCCCACGTCGCAGAAGATCTGCGCCGAACTGGAGCTCGACCCCAACACCAAGGTGTCCAATCTGACCGAGGACGAGGTCAACCGGATCCGTTCCTACATCGATCAGAACCTCAAGATCGAAGGCGACCTGCGCCGTGACGTGCAGGGCGACATCAAGCGCAAGATCGAGATCGGCTGCCTCCAGGGCGTCCGTCACCGCAAGGGCCTGCCGGTTCGCGGCCAGCGCACCCACACCAACGCTCGCACCCGCAAGGGTCCGAAGCGCACGGTGGCCA
The DNA here is from genome assembly GCA_963743825.1 of Ilumatobacteraceae bacterium. Classification (GTDB taxonomy): domain Bacteria; phylum Actinomycetota; class Acidimicrobiia; order Acidimicrobiales; family Ilumatobacteraceae; genus Sva-07. Next base: position 100,690 of record CAVURC010000003.1, read on the forward strand.
ACAAGAAGAAGGCAGTGAGGAAGTAATGGCAAAGCCAACCGCGAGCCGTCGTCCGCGCAAGCGCGACCGCAAGAACGTGAGCACGGGCATCGTGCACATCAAGAGCTCGTTCAACAACACGATCGTCTCGATCACCGACACCGAGGGCAACGTCATCTCGTGGGCCTCGTCCGGAGCCGTCGGCTTCAAGGGCAGCCGCAAGAGCACGCCGTATGCCGCTCAGCAGGCCGCCGAGAAGGCCGGCAAGGCTGCCATCGAGCACGGCATGCGCCGCGCCGAAGTTCAGGTGAAGGGCCCGGGTTCGGGCCGCGACACCGCCGTCCGCTCGATCCAGCAGACGGGCATCGAGGTCACCTCGATCAAGGACGTCACACCGGTTCCCCACAATGGGTGCCGCCAGCCGAAGCGTCGGCGCGGTTAAGGAGAAGCTGAGACATGGCTCGTTACACCGGACCCAAGGTGCGCATCTCGCGCCGCCTCTCGGTCAACATCTTCGAAAACGAAAAGGGCCGTCAGGCCCTCGAGCGTCGCCCCTTCCCGCCCGGCCAGCACGGCCGCACGCGTCGCCGCAACGCCGGCAGCGAGTACCTCGCCCAGATGCAGGAGAAGCAGAAGGCGAAGTACATCTACGGTGTGCTCGAAAAGCAGTTCCACAAGACCTACGTCGAAGCCATTCGTCTCCAGGGTCCGACCGGTGAGATCCTGCTGCGTCTGCTCGAACAGCGTCTCGACAACGTCGTCTACCGTGCCGGTTGGGCCTCCAGCCGTCCGCAGGCCCGTCAGTTCGTCAACCACGGCCTGATCCAGGTCGATGGCAAGCGCGTCGACATCGCCAGCTTCCGTTGCAAGAAGGGCCAGGTCATCTCGCTGTCGCCGAAGGCACAGAAGATGATCGTGATCCAGCACAACATCGACACGCTCGACCGCTCGCTCGTCGGGTGGCTCGAGGCGAGCGACGGAGGCAAGGCCGTCACGGTTCGCAGCCTGCCCGAGCGTGAGCACATCGACGTGCCCGTTCGTGAGTCGCTCATCGTCGAGCTCTACTCCAAGTAATCCGTTACTCATTTCCTTCGCATTCTCGTTTCGAATCCCCTGTCGTTGAAAGGTCCTGGCACCAATGCTCGTCATGCAGCGCCCCACCATCGAAGCTCTCGGTGAGGAGTCCGACAATCGCCAGCGTTTCGCCGTCGGTCCACTCGAACCCGGCTTCGGTCACACGCTCGGCAACTCCCTGCGTCGTACCCTGCTGTCGTCGATTCCCGGTGCCGCGATCACCACGGCGCGTTTCGACGACTCGCTCCACGAGTTCGACACCGTCGTCGGGTGTCGCCGAGGATCTCACCGACATCATTCTGAACCTCAAGGACATCGTCGTCACGTCGGTGTCCGACGAGCCCGTCACGATGCGTCTCGACGCTCGTGGCGCCGGAGCGGTGACTGCGGGCGACATCGAGTGCCCGTCCGACGTGGAGGTTCTCAACAAGGACCTGCACATCGCCACGCTCAACTCGAAGGGCCGTCTCGCCATCGACCTCACCGTCGAGCAGGGACGCGGTTACCTGTCGAGCAATCGCGAGGACGACAACCGGATCATCGGTGTCATCCCGATCGATGCGATCTTCAGCCCGATCCGCCGGGTGTCGTTCCAGGTCGAGCCGACCCGTGTCGAGCAGTCCACGAACTACGACCGGCTCGTGATCGAGATCGAGACCGACGGTTCGATCACTGCGTCCGACGCACTCGCGTCGGCCGGCGCCACACTGCGTTCGCTCGTCGATCTCGTTGCCACGATGGCCGATGAGCCACGCGGCCTCGAACTCGGTGAGCTCATCGACGCCACGGTCAGCTCGCCCGACCTCGACCTCCCGATCGAAGACCTCGATCTGTCGGAGCGTCCGAACAACTGCCTCAAGCGGGCGCAGGTCAACACGGTCGGCGAGCTGCTGACCAAGACCGAGGACGACCTGTTGAACATCACCAACTTCGGCCAGAAGAGCCTCGACGAAGTGAAGGCCAAGCTCGACGAGCGTGGCTTGACGCTGCGCGGCTGATCGAACGCACGGACACGAAAGACGGACTGACCAATGCCTACGCCACGCCGCTCACGCCGCTTCGGAAGCTCTGCTTCCCACCAGCGCCTCATGATGGCCAACCTTGCCGCGTCGTTGTTCGCCGCTGAGGCGATCACCACGTCGGAGGCCAAGGCCAAGCACCTGCGCCCCATCGCGGAGAAGCTCATCACCAAGGCCAAGAAGGCCCAGGAAGAGGGCCCGATGCAGGTCCACCGGATCCGTCAGATCCAGTCGTTCCTCGGCGACAAGGAAATGACCTACAAGCTGGTCCACGACGTCGCCCCCCGCTACGCAGAACGCAATGGCGGCTACACCCGGATCCTCAAGATGGGTCCCCGCGCCGGCGACAACGCCCAGATGGCGCGCATCGAACTCGTCTGACCCGACCCTCGGTGTGGCCGATACGCGCAACGTCCGGTTGACCCTCGCGTACGACGGCACCGACTTCCACGGTTTCGCCGAGAGCGACGGCGTTCCCACCGTGCTGGGCGAGCTCCGTCGTGCCGTCGAGACCGTCGTGCGCCGGCCGGTCGACCTCGTCGGCGCAGGTCGGACCGATGCCGGCGTCCACGCGTGGGGCCAGGTGGTGTCGGGCTTGATCCCGGTGGACACCGATCTGGGTCGTCTGACGCGCAGTGTCAACGCGATGTGCGCGCCCGCCCTGTCGATTCGAGGTGCGCAGTGGGTCGACACGGAGTTCTCCGCCCGATTCTCGGCGACGGCGCGCTCGTATCGGTATGCGGTCTGGAACGATCCGTCACCACATCCACTGCTCGCACGATCGTCGTGGCACGTCCCGCAGCCACTCGACCTCGATGCCATGAACACCGCAGCTCGAGGTCTCCTCGGCGAGCACGACTTCTCGTCGTTCTGTCGGCGACCGAAACCGGCCGAGGGCATGACCGAACCGAGCCTCGTGCGCAGGTTGCAGGTGGCCAGATGGCAACGGGCGCAGGACGCGACCTGGGGACCCGGACTCCTGCAGTTCGAGATCAGCGCCACGTCGTTCTGCCACCAGATGGTGCGCAGCATCGTCGGCACGCTCGTCGATGTCGGTCGTGGACGGCGCGCCGTCGACTCGATCCCGGCGACGCTGGCTGCGCTCGATCGAAACGCCGCTGGGCCCGTTGCACCCCCGACCGGGCTCGTGTTGTTCGCGGTCGACTACAGCGGCGAGCGCTGGGATTCCTGATCGGCTCGCTCGGACGGCGCGGACCCGATCATCGCCACGATCTCGGTGCTGGCAACCGCAGCGGAGAACAACCAACCCTGGAATGACCGACAGCCGAGTTCGGCGAGCCGGTCGCGCTGATACGGCTGTTCGACGCCCTCGGCGACGCAGGTCAGCTTGAGGCTCTCGCTGAGGCCGATGATGGCGGTCGTGAGGTTGGTCGCGGCGGGATCGACGTCGATACCTGCAACGAAGCGACGATCGATCTTCACCCCGTCGATCGGGAGTTCGAGGAGGTGGGCGAGGCTCGAATAGCCCGTGCCGAAGTCGTCGATCGAGACATGGATGCCGGCGAAGCGGAGCTTCTGCATGTTGGCGAGCGATGCTGCTCCGGGCGACAGCAGATCGGTTTCGGTGATCTCGATCACCAGCTGCGTCGCAGCGGCACCGCGGCGATGGCAACGGTCGAGGAACGACGCGCCGAAGGCAGGTCGGGCGATCACCTTCGGGTCGATGTTGACGTGCACCTCGATGTCGCTGCGGCCGAGATCCGCCAGCGTGACGGCGAACTCGAGGGCATGATCCAGAACACAGTCGTCGACCGCTTCGGCCAGGCCCGCCAACTGGGCGAGTGGCAGGATCTCGCCGGCGCCGAGGACCCCGCGAAGGGGATGGACCCACCGCACGAGCGCCTCGACCGCGGTGATCTCACCGTCGCTCGTGCAGATGGGTTGGTAGAAGGGTTGGATCTCGCCCGAGTTCAGGGCGTGGCGCAGGTGATCGACCTGGCGCCGACGCTGGTTGATCGCATCGACCGAGATGCCACCCGCCTCCGGGTCGGCGAATCGCTTGGCCGACATGAGGTCGTTGCTGGCGGTGACCAGCAGCGCATCGAGCACCTGCGGCTTGGGTTCGTACGCGATCGCCGTGCGGATCTCGAAGTTGACCTCCTGGCCGTCGATGACGACCGAACGAGCCATGTCGCGTCGTACCCGATCTCGGAGCATTTCGACCGTGGCGGCGCTCGGACCCCGAACGGCGAGCACGAACTCGTCGCCGCCGAACCGGGCGGTGATGAGATCCGGCCACCGGATCTTGTCGATCCGGTCGGCGACCGCCGACAGGACCGAGTCGCCGACCGGCTCGCCGTAGAGCTCGTTGACCGACCGGAAGTGGACGATGTCGACGATGAGGATGCCGAGGCCCCCACCGGACTTCATCATCGCCGTCGCCGCCCGCATGAAACCGTCACGATTGAGCAATCCGGTGCGCCCGTCGTGCAGCGCGAGGAATTCGGCACGTTCGCGTGCATCGGCGAGCGCCGTCGCGATCTGCGCGCTGATCACGAAGCTGTCGACGACTGGATCGTCGAGCAGGTTGGTGACCGTGAACTCGCACACGAGCGACTCGGTGTCGGCCTTGAGAACCCGGGCATCGAGCGTGACCGATTCCTGGGGGCCGAGCGATTGCACGGCACCGAGTACCTGGTCGCGGTCGTCCGGATGGAGGAAGTCGAGGATCGATCTGCCACGCACGAGCTCGGGGTCGTGGCCGAGGATTCTGGTGACGGCACCGTTGACGGTACGTACGAGACTCATCGAGTCGACCAGCACGACCATGCCGTGCATGTTGGCCATCACCGCGCGAAGCACCTCGGTGTCACCCTGGTCGAACTCGAAGCGGTGACGCTCGGTGATGTCGCGGGCAACGATGACGATCAGCCCGGCGTACGGGTCGTCGGCGTCGTCGGCGCGAAACGTCCCGCGCAGCTCGAGGTAGCGCCACGTTCCATGGCCGGTGCGCAGACGCAGGACGATGAGATCACCGACGGACTTCGTCACGACCGTCTGCAATGCCGCGATGGCCAGATTCAGATCGTCGGGATGCACCAACTCCAGGACCGAACTGCCGAGCAGATCGACCGGATCCCATCCGAGCACCTCCGCCGCGGTGTCGTTGGCATAGTGCAGCACACCGTCGGGATCGACGACCACGACGGGGTCGGCGAGTCCGTCGACCGAGGGCACGGGCGTGCCGGCATGAGGCAGGTCACCGCGAGACGAGTCGGCGGGACTCATGTCGGTCCATCGGTCAGTTCCGTCTGGCACTTGAGTGATTCCTCGCTGGTGCCCGGGTGTTCGGTCGTTCTGACCTGTCCGGAGTCACGCTGCTCGTCGACGATAGCCGCGGAATCCGGGGGAATATCGGGTTGCCGGGTTGCGTTCCTACGCCCGTGCAGCCTCTCCGCGTCGTCATCGTGTCGACACCGGTCGGACCACTGGGTTCCGGGGTCGGTGGCGGTGTCGAGCTGACACTTCACAGCCTCGTCTACGGGCTGAGTGGTCTGGGCCACTCGGTGGAGGTCGTCGCTCCGGCCGGCTCACTGCACGTCGGGGCCAGGGTCCATCAGATCGAGGGAGTACTCCAGCCCAGCAGTCAACTGGCCGATCGGGCCGCGCCGGTGGACGTGCCGACCGGTTCGGTGCTCACGGCGATGTGGCAGCGGATCGCCGATCGGCAGGACGACATCGATGTGGTCATCAACCTGGGATACGACTGGCTGCCGTTGTACCTCACCTCGTTCCTCGCTGTTCCCGTGGTGCACTTCATCTCGATGGGATCGCTCAACGATGCGATGGATGCTGCGATCCACGACCTCGCCCGCCGCTTTCCCGATCGGCTCGGCGCTCACTCCCGTGCGCAGGCCGACACGTTCGATCGCACGGTTGATGGTGACGTCGATGGAGCGATCGAGACGGTGCCGTTCCGGATCCTGGGCAGCGGTGTGATCACCGATCGGTACGACCTGTGCCTGACGCCGGACGCCAAGCCGGCGTACCTCGGTGCCGTGGGTCGAATCTCGCCCGAGAAGGGGTTGGAGGACGTCGCCGAGTTGTCCGCCCGCAGTGCGTGGCCCGTGAAGGTCTGGGGCATCATGCAGGATCCCGGCTACTGGCAGCAGGTCTGCGACGAGCACCCCGGTGCTCGACTCGAATACTGCGGGTTCCTGGCGACCGATGACCTTCAGGCGGCGATCGGTCGATGCAGCGCATTGGTGATGACACCCAAGTGGGTCGAGGCGTTCGGCAACGTCGCCATCGAGGCCATGGCGACCGGAGTCCCGGTGATCACCTACGACCGGGGCGGACCCGCCGAGATCGTCGTCGACGGCGAGACCGGGTTCGTCGTGCCGGTCGACGATGTCGACGCATTGGTGGCAGCAGTCGAGCGGATCGAGACCATCGACCGGGTCATGTGTCGCCGACGCGTCGAGGAGCAGTTCTCCACCGATGCGCTCGTGCAACGGGTCGACGAGTGGCTCCACGAGGTGGTCGCCGCTGCACAACGCATCCCCGCTCATCGCCACTGATCAGTGCGGCGTTGCGCAGCGGGTTGGATGCCGGGGCGGCGGACCGTATCATTTCACGGTTCCCTGTCGAGTGACCCTCGGCGGATCCGACCGACCGAAGATGAGCGCCCGGTTCATCCACAGACTGACCAGAGATTGCGGCATGCCTACGTACACCCCGAAAGCCAGTGAGATCCAGCGTGAATGGCACGTTGTCGACGCCGATGGGCTCGTTCTCGGCCGACTCTGCACCGAGGTCGCCCGAGTGTTGCGCGGCAAGCACAAGCCGACCTTCGCTCCGCACATCGACACCGGCGACCACGTGATCATCGTCAATGCCGACAAGATCGTGATGACGGCCGGCAAGGCCGAGCGCACCATGGTGTACCGCCACAGCGGCTACCCGGGCGGCATCAAGTCCGAGACCTACGCACACCTGCACGCCCGCAAGCCCGAAGAGGCACTGCGCAAGTCGATTCGGGGCATGCTGCCCAAGGGCCCACTCGGCCGCCAGCAGATCCTCAAGTTGCAGGTGTACGCCGGCCCGACCCATCCCCACGCCGCCCAGACACCCAAGGCGCTGGAGATCCCCGGCGCCAAGGCCCGCTGAACGTCCCCTACGCAGAATCGCTGAGAGAAGACACCGACATCATGGGAACCGTACCGCTCACCCAGACCACCGGCCGCCGCAAGGAAGCCGTCGCCCGCGCCCAGGTTCGTCCTGGCACCGGCCAGTTCCTGATCAACGGCAAGACGCTCGAGGCGTACTTCCCGACGGCTGTCTCGCAGATGGTCGTCGCCGAGGCCCTCACGTTGACCGAGACCACCGAGAACTACGACGTGACGGCGTCGATCCACGGTGGTGGCGTCAGCGGCCAGGCCGGCGCACTTCGTCTGGCGATCGCCCGCTCGCTCGTCGAGATCGATCCCGAGAGCCGCGGCGCCCTCAAGAAGGCCGGCCTCCTCACGCGTGACTCGCGTAAGAAGGAAAGCAAGAAGTACGGCCTCAAGAAGGCCCGCAAGGCGCCGCAGTTCACCAAGCGCTGATCGCGCTGGTGGCCCACCGCCCCGAGATCTGATGAAGTTCGGCACCGACGGCGTTCGTGGCGTCGCCGGAACCGAACTCACCACCGAATTCGCTTTCCGCCTTGCGCAGGCCGCGTCACGTGTCTTGGCGCCGTCGAACGGAGATCGACGCGTGGTGATCGGTGGCGATACACGCGAGTCGACCGAACTGCTCGCACATGCGCTTGCCCACGGGTTCCGTGCCGAGGGCGTCGAGGTGGTGTCGCTCGGGGTTGCTCCCACTCCGATGGTCGCGTTCGAAGCGCAACGCCTGGGTGCGCTCGGAGCGGTCGTGTCGGCCTCCCACAACCCGTATCACGACAATGGGATCAAGTTGTTCGCGCTCGGCGGGCTCAAGCTGACCGACGACGTCGAGCAGCGCATCGAGACCGAGCTGGAGTCGATCCTGCGCGGTGGTGATCTCGCGGACGCAGCTCCGATGCCGGACGACGGCGACCATCGACCCTATGTCGACCATGTGCTGCGGTACCTCGAGGGGCGCCGCCTCGACGGGCTGCGCGTCGTGCTCGACGCAGCGAATGGTGCTGCAACCGTGGTCGGGCCGGAGGTGCTCCGCGCCGCCGGCGCGGAGGTGATCGTGATCGCGGATGCACCTGATGGGCGCAACATCAACGATGGATGTGGCGCGACCGTGCCGTCGTACGTTGCTGCTGCGGTGTTGGAGCACGGCGCCGACATCGGCGTGGCACTCGACGGTGACGCAGACCGCCTGATCGCTGTCGATCACACCGGGTCGGTCGTCGACGGCGATCACATCATCGCCATCGTCGCTGCGGATCTGCTCGCCAAGGGTGAGCTTCGCGACGACACCGTCGTCGTGACGGTGATGACCAATCTCGGTTTCCGCCTGGCGATGCGCGACGCCGGGATCAACGTGGTCGAGACGGGCGTCGGCGACCGCTACGTCCTCGAAGCACTGGCTGCGGGCGGCTATTCGCTGGGTGGTGAGCAGTCGGGGCACGTCATCTTCGCCGACCATGCCACTACGGGCGACGGCGTGTTGACAGCGCTGGCGCTGCTCGATGCCGTGAAGCGTTCGGGTCGACCGCTCGCCGAGTTGTCGGCCGCTGCGATGACGTCGTTGCCACAGGTCCTCGTGAACGTCGTCGTCGCGCGCCGGGCGCCCGACGTTGCCGAACTGCTCGCCGACGACATCGAGCGGGTCGAGCGGTCGCTGGCCGGCGCGGGCCGAGTGCTCGTTCGCGCGAGCGGTACCGAACCGCTCGTTCGTGTCATGGTCGAGGCACCGACGCACGATGCCGCAGTGGCGGCTGCCGACGATCTCGCGGCCGTCGCCCATCGGCTTTTCGGCTGACCGGTTGCTGCCCGACCGGGTCGGTAGCCTGGAAAACCATGTGTGGCATCATCGGGATCGTCAGCCGTCCACCGACGAGGCCGACGCCCGCGGCGGCCGACCTGATCGCCGGGCTCGACGCCGCGCTCGCCGCCGTCCCGGTTGCGGTCGACGTGACCGCGGCCAGCCGTTCGGTCGATGACGCGCTGCGAGGGCTGCCGGGTGTGCTGGCGCTCGTCGGTCGCATCGATGTGGTGGCGGCGATCGAATCGAGGCTCGACCAGCTCGATGCGTTCGGCGCATCGGTCGAAACCGAACTCGACACCAACACTGCCGGGCTGAGCGCCGAGTCGCTGGAAACGGCCAACGCCGAGTTGATCGACCTCAAAGACGTGCTCTGGGCGCTCCGCCACGACCGGTTGGGTTCGATTGCCGCGGTCGAGTCGCTCGCCGGGCGAGACGCGTTGCCGGCCGAACTGGCCGGCTACCTCGCGGTGCAGCAGGCACTGGGCGGTATCGACCGCCTCGAGGTTCGCGGCCGTGACTCTGCGGGCCTCCATGTGTTCGTGTGGGGCCACGACATCGAATCCGCGGCACGACGCACGCTGCTCGACGAGCGCGGCACCGATCCACTGTTCCAGTCGGGGGCCGTCGTCGAGGCCAACGGGTGCCTGTCGTTCGTGTACAAGGCGGCGGCGGAGATCGGTGAGCTCGGCGACAACACCGCAGCGCTTCGTGCGGCGCTGTCGGCCGATCGCCTCCTGCGGCGGGCGTTGCAGTCACCCGAGGCGCGCGTCGCGATCCTCGGTCACACGCGCTGGGCGAGCGTCGGCATCATCAGCGAGCCCAATACCCATCCGTTGAATTCCTACGAACTCGAACAGTCCGCCGGCATCGAGCCGCCGTATGTCGTGGCCGCCCTGAACGGCGACGTCGACAACCACGCCGACCTCCGAGTCGCGCATGAACTGCGGATCGCGACGACGATCACGACCGATGCGAAGGTCATTCCCACCTTGATCGCGCGCCGAGCTTCGACCATGCCGTTCGTCGAGGCATTTCGGCGCACCGTGTCCGAATTCGAGGGGTCGGTGGCGATCGGCGTCGCCAGCGCCGAGGCACCGTCGAAGCTCTTCCTCGCACTGCGCGGGAGCGGCCAAGGGTTGTACATCGGGCTCGCCGACGACTGCTACATCGTGGCGAGTGAGCCGTACGGCGTGGTCGAGGAGACGTTGCAGTACGTCCGTCTCGACGGCGAACACGGTGGCGAGATCGTCGTCCTCGACGGCGATCAGGCCGGCGACCTGGCCGGCATCGTGCGACTGGGGTACGACGGTGGCGAACACCCTGTCACCGATGCCGACGTCGTGACCGCCGAAGTCACGACGCGCGACATCAATCGTGGTGATGCTCCGCACTTCCTGCTCAAGGAGATCACCGAGGCCCCGCTGAGCTTCGCCAAGACCCTGCGCGGAAAGATCATCGAGCGAGACGGCCGGCTGAGTGCCGACATCGGCGAACGCGCGCTCCCGCTCGATGTCGTCGACCGCTTGGCCGACGGAACGATCACCCGGGTGCGCGTGATCGGCCAGGGGACGGCGGCCGTCGCCGGCCAGAGCACCGCTGCGATCCTCGACGAACTCACCGACTCCAAGCTGGATGTCGATGCCATCACGGCCACCGAGTTGTCCGGCTTCGGGATGCGTCTCGACATGTCCGACACGCTGGCGATCGCTGTCAGCCAGTCCGGCACGACGACCGACACGAATCGTACGGTCGATCTGCTGCGGGCCCGAGGCGCAGCGGTGATCGGCATCGTGAACAGGCGCGGCAGCGACCTCACCGACAAGTCCGACGGTGTGCTCTACACCTCCGATGGTCGCGACGTGGAGATGAGCGTTGCCTCGACCAAGGCGTTCTATGCGCAGGTGGCCGCCGGTGCACTGCTGTCGTGTGCCATCGCCGAAGCCGCCGGGCTCGGCGACGCCGGCCGCCGTCACGAGCTGCTCACGTCGTTGCGAGAGATGCCGGACGCCATGCGCGTCGTGCTGTCGCGACGCGACGTGGTTGCCGACGCGGCACGTCTCGCACCGTCGAAGCGGTACTGGGCCGTCGTCGGCAACGGACCGAACAAGGTTGCTGCCGAGGAGGTCAGGATCAAGCTCAGCGAGTTGTGTTACAAGTCGATGGCCTGCGATTCCACCGAGGACAAGAAGCACATCGATCTGTCGTCGGAGCCGTTGATCCTCGTGTGTGCCGCCGGCCTCGTCGGCTCGACAGCCGACGACGTCGCCAAGGAGGTGGCGATCTTCACGGCGCACAAGGCCACTCCGATCGTCGTCGCCAGCGACGGTGAGACGCGTTACCAGGCGGCGGCAACCATCGAAGTCCCCGTTGTCGATCCTGCGCTCGGATTCGTCCTGTCGGCCATGGCGGGGCACCTGTTCGGCTACGAGGCGGCACTGGCGATCGACGCATCTGCACGTCCGCTACGCGAGGCGCGCGAGGCGATCGAGCGGCTCGTTGCAGCGCACCTGTCGGGTGATCAAGTGGTGGCACGACTCCGCACCGAGCTGCGTCCGCCGGCCGATCGGTTCGACGACGGCCTCCGCTCCGGCATCTACGACGGTCAGCTCGAAGCATCGACTGCCACACGGCTCCATGGATTGCTGCGCGACGTTCTGTCCGATCGACCCATCGAGGAGTACCAGCATGCATCAGGCAAGGTCGGGACTCCGGCAGCACTGATCGACGATCTCGTCACGGCCCTGACCCGGGCCATCGACGAACTCACCAGACCGATCGACACCATCAAGCACCAGGCCAAGACCGTCACCGTCGGCATCTCGCGCAGCGATGAAGGAGTCATCGACCGGGCACTCGTCCAAGCCGTCCTCGCGGCCGGAGCCGGGCGCGACGTGCTCAGCTACCGCACGCTCAAGGTGCTCGCCGATCTGGATCCGGCGGTGTCGGCGGTCGTCGGCTACACGCGTTACCGGATCGACGGCGAGACGATCTCGATCATCGATCGCGGGGGCATCTCGCTCGATCTCCCCAGCCGAGTGGAGCGAAACGCGGAGCTGCGTGGCACCAAGCGTCGTGTGGCATCGGAGCACGAGGTGCTGCTCGGGGTCGGGCGAAGCGATGGCCGCACCGTGGTGTTCGTTCCCGAGGTCAAGGGCGGCGAAACCACCGGGATCACGTTGCTGCACCTTGCCTTCCACGACCGTCTGCCCGCCGACGTGATGCGCGGGGTGATGCAGGGCTACGACCGCCGCTACGACCGACTCGTCGACTGGGTCACCGAGACCGAAGGCAGTTTCGACGAGTCGTTGCTCGGCGAGTTGTCGGTCGCCGAGTTGCTCATCGGGCCGATCTCCGACACCGCCGACCACTGGCGTCGATGACTCCGCTCCTGAGTCGGCAATGATCGGCATCGGAATCGACCTGGTCGACATCAACCGGTTCCGTCGGTCCCTCGAACGAACTCCGACGATGCGGACGCGATTGTTCACCGATGTCGAACTCGCCTACGTCGCGCCGCAGGCCGACCCCATCCCCTCGCTCGCGGCTCGGTTTGCTGCCCGCGAAGCGGTGATGAAGGCGCTGGGCGTCGGCCTCGGCGCGTTCGGATTCCACGACGTGTGGGTCGAACGGTCGCCATCCGGACAACCGTGGCTTGCGTTTGCCGGGCGGGCAGCCGAACTCTCGGTCGAGGCGGGTGTCGCCACCTGGTACCTGTCGCTCACCCATACCGACCTGACGGCCGCCGCCTACGTGATCGCCGACTAGGAGATTTCGCTCCGGCGCTGCCAACATGCCCGCCATGATCGAAGAGTTCCAAGAGGCGTGGGAAGAACTGACGGCACCGGGAGCGCAGTTCGCGACGACCACGATCGACGTGCGAGGCGTTCCGATCAAGGTGTTCGAGTCGGCCTTGCCCAGCATGCGCACCGTGTGGGAACTCGCTCGGGGGTACGCCGATCGCGACTACATCGTGTACGAGGACGAGCGCTACACCTATGCGGAGGCCGATGCGGTCATCCGCGCACTGGCAGCGCGGCTCGTCGACGAGTACGGCGTGCAGCCCGGCGACCGGGTGGCCATCGCCATGCGCAACTATCCCGAATGGGTGCTCGGCTACTGGGCGATCGTGTCGATCGGTGCGGCATGCGTCGGGATGAATGCCTGGTGGACCTCCGAGGAGATGGCGTACGGTCTTTCCGACTCACGACCGAAGGTGCTCATCGCCGACGGCGAGCGCGTCGCCCGTGTGCTTCCCGTTCTCGATGCACTGCGCGCCGAGGCACCGCTGCACCTGATGACCGTGCGCTTCGACGGTGAGCTCCCCGACGACGCCGACCGATGGGAGGATGTCATCGACCCAGCGAACGCTCCGGCCGAATTGCCGGCGGTCGACATCGATCCCGACGACGATGCCTGCATCTTCTACACGTCCGGCACCACGGGGTTCCCCAAGGGCGCACAGCTCACCCATCGCGGGTCGGTGCACAATCTGTTGAACCTTGCGTTCATGGCCGCGGTCGCCGGTCTCGCCGCCGCAAAGGCCGGCGTCGTGCCGACGCCGGCAGTGGGTGCCGACGGTCAGCCGAAGCAGAACGTCTTCATGGCGCCGACGCCGCTGTTCCACGTGACGGCCAACAACTGTCTGCTCCACCCGGCCACCATTTCGGGTTCGCGCATCGTGTTCACCTACAAGTGGGATGCGGGTCGGGCCCTCGAGCTGATCGAGCGCGAGGGTGTCACGAACTTCTCCGGCGTGCCGACGATGAGTCGCGAACTGCTGATGCACCCCGACTGGGATCGCCGCGACACCTCGACCCTCGCCGGGATGGGCGGCGGTGGAGCTCCCCTGCAGCCGGACCTGGTCGACAAGATCGACAAGTCGCTGTCGGGTGGTGCACCGAGCACGGGGTACGGCCTCACCGAGACGCACGGCATCGTCACCGCCAACTCCGGCAGCCTGTACGTCGCGAAACCGTTGTCGTGCGGGCGCGTCGTGCCGACACTGGAGGCAAAGCTCGTCGACGAGTTCGACAACGAGGTGGCGCCGGGGCGAACGAGGCGAGCTGTGCGTCCGCGGCGCGATCGTCATCAAGGGGTACCTGAACCGGCCCGAGGCGACGGCCGACTCGATCCGCGACGGCTGGTTCCACACGGGCGACGTTGCGTTCATCGACGAGGACGGCTTCGTGTTCATCGTCGATCGCATCAAGGACATGGTGTTGCGCGGCGGCGAGAACGTGTACTGCTCCGAGGTCGAAGCGGCGATCTACGAACTCGACGGCGTCGCCGAAGTCGCGGTGTTCGGCGTGCCCGACGACCGCCTCGGCGAGATCGTCGGTGCGGCGATCGTGCTCACTCCGGGAGTGACCATGACCGAGGACATGCTGCGCGACGTGTTGGCCGAGCGCCTGGCGAAGTTCAAGATCCCCGAGCGGGTCTGGTTCCTGAACGAGTCGCTGCCACGCAACGCGAACGGCAAGTTCGTCAAGCGCGACCTCAAGGAGTCACTGCTCGGCTCCTGACGACAGGGGTCAATCGTTACGATCAACTCGGGTGATCCCGATCGTCACACCGCAGCAGATGGGCGCGATCGATGCTGCGGCGCCCGAACCCGTCGAGGAATTGATCGATCGCGCCGGCCGAGCGACGGCGCGTGAGGCGTTGGCGATGCTCGGCGGCGCCTACGGACGTACGGTCACCATCATCGCGGGGGCCGGAAACAATGGTGCCGACGGGCGTACAGCAGGCGAGTACCTGGCCCGACGCGGCGTCAAGGTTCGCGTCGTCGACGCCCTGGCGTGCCCACCGATGCTCGCGCCGTGCGACCTCGTGATCGACGCTGCCTTCGGCACCGGGTTTCGTGGCGAGTGGGTCGCCCCCGACATCGCCGGGAGCGGCGGTGGACGGCCCATGGTGTTGGCCGTCGACATCCCGAGCGGGGTGAATGCTCTGACGGGGGGCGCGAGCGAGGGTGTGCTGGCGGCCGATCGCACCGTCACGTTCCAGGCACTCAAGCCGGGGCTCGTCTTCGGTGCCGGTCGTCGCCTGGCCGGCGACGTCGTCGTGGTCGACATCGGGCTCGACGTGACGAGCGCCGACCAGTTCCTCGTGGAGGCCGCCGATGTCGCCGACTGGTGGCCCCGTCGGGCGACCGATGCCCACAAGTGGAAGGGCGCAGTACGCGTGGTGGCAGGAAGTGTCGGCATGCTCGGCGCCGGCCAGCTGTGCGCGGCGGCGGCGGCGCGCTCGGGGGCCGGTCTGGTGGCGCTGTCGAGTCCTGGTGTCGACCCGCACGCTCGCAGCGAGATCATCCAGCGACCCATACCCGTCGCCGGGTTCGCCGTCGACGTGCTCGACGACCTGAATCGTTTCGGATCCCTGGTTGTCGGCCCCGGACTGGGCCGCGAGGAAGCGACCGTGGCCGGGGTCCGGCACCTGATCGCCGACGCCATGGTGCCGGTCGTGATCGACGGCGACGGCATCTTCGCTGCTGCATGGAGTGCCGATGGAGCCGCCCCGCTGTTGCAGTCGCGAGGGCTGGCGACCGTCGTCACCCCGCACGACGGCGAGTACTCCCTGCTGAACGGCGCCCCGCCCCGGCCCGACCGGGTCGCGGCCGCCCGCGAGCTGGCCGACCAACTCCAGTGCACGGTGCTCCTCAAGGGCCCGACGACGGTGGTCGCCGGCCCGGACGGGCCGACCTTCGTCATCGATCACGGCGACGAACGGCTGGCGACCGCTGGTTCGGGAGACGTGCTCGCCGGGATGATCGGTGCGTTGCTGGCTGCCGGTGTGAGCCCCGAGCCCGCTGCCGCTGCGGCAGCCTGGGTCCATGCCGAGGCTGCTGCGCTCGGGCCCGAGCGAGGCCTGCTCGCCGGCGACATCGTCGATCTGATTCCGACAGCCCTGTCGTCGTGGTGATGCAACGATGGGCATGGGTCGACGTCGACCTCGACGCGATCCGCCACAACGTCGCACTGCTGCGGGCAACCGTCGCCCCGAGCGATGTGTGGGTGGTCGTCAAGGCGAACGGGTACGGCCACGGTGCGCTCGAGGTGGCTCGGGCCGCGCTCGACGCGGGGGCCGGCGGGCTCTGCGTTGCTCTCGTTCACGAAGGCGTCGAGCTGCGCCGTGGCGGCATCGACGCGCCGATCCTCGTGCTCAGCGAGCAGCCGCCGGACGCAGCGAGCGTCATCGTGGCCAACGACCTGACGCCGACCGTGTACACCGATGGCTTCATCGACGCGCTCGCCGCCGCCGCGCTCGCCGCCGGTCGCTCGGACCGAACGGTTCACGTCAAGGTCGACACCGGGATGCAGCGCGTCGGTGCGCAACCCGAGGCGGTGACGGCACTCGTCGAGCGAATCGGTGAGCATTCGCCGATGCTCCGACTCGGCGGCGTGTTCACCCACCTCGCAGTGGCCGACGAACCGGGTGACGAGTTCACGGCGCTCCAGCTCGGTCGTTTCGACGAGGTGCTGACGACCCTCGGTCTGGACGGAGATGTCGCGGTTCACGCCGCGAATTCAGCGGGAGCGTTGGCTCATCCGGCGGCACGTCGTTCGTTCGTTCGTGCGGGCATCGCGGTGTACGGCATCTCGCCGGGTCACGGTGTCGACGAACTGTGTCACGACGTACGACCGGCGCTCTCGCTGCGCGCCCGGGTGTCGTTCGTCAAGACCGTTCGTGCGGGTTCGCGGATCTCCTACGGACTCCGGCACACGTTCGACCGCGACACGACGGTGGCGACCGTGCCGATCGGGTACGCCGACGGTGTGCCCCGGCGACTGTCGTCGACGGGAGGCGACGTGCTCATCGCCGGTCGCCGACGCCCGATCGTCGGAGTGGTGACGATGGATCAGCTGATGGTCGACTGCGGACCGGGCGCCGGTGTCGACGGCGCCCCGGTCGCTGTCGGTGACGAGGTGGTGCTCATCGGCGAGCAGGACGGCCCCGAGGGCGTCCAGCGGATTCGCGCCGAGGACTGGGCCGACCGGCTCGGAACCATCGGCTACGAAATCGTCTGTGGCATCGGCGCTCGCGTGCCGCGACGCGCGGGCCCTAGCATCGGCTCCTGAATGGTGAGGCTGAGATGTTGGAGCTGAGAGTGCACTCGCTGGTCGAGACCCACGCGGTCGCGACTGCATTGGCCATGGCCTCGCGCGGGGGTGATCTGATCGTGCTGTCCGGGGAGATGGGCGCCGGCAAGACCGCGTTCGCCCAAGGTTTCGGCTCCGCACTCGGCGTCACCGAACCGATCACGTCGCCGACGTTCACGCTCGTGCACAGCTACGACCTGCCGACCGGCGCCCACGGTGCCAAGGTGCTCCATCACGCCGACCTGTACCGCCTCGAGCGGACGACCGAGGTGTCCGATCTGGCGCTCGAGGAGCTGGCCGACGATCACGGCATCGTCCTCGTCGAGTGGGGTGACGTCGTCGAAGCTCTCTTCGGTGATCACCTCGACGTCCACCTCGAGGTCGAACTCGACGACGATGACGACGACGATCCGACGGTTCGCCTCATCGAGATCTCGGCGGTGGGGCCGTCGTGGGCGGCCCGGTGGAGCCGGCTGGTCGAGGCGTTCGAGGCGTTCTCGTGCTGATCCTCGGTATCGAGACCGCGACCGAACGGGTGAGCGTGGCCGTTGGCGGTCACGAGGGGGTCATCGGACTGTTCGAGGTCACCAAGGGCCGACGTCACGTGGAGACGCTGGTGCCCGCCATCGAGTTCATGCTGAAGCAGGCCGGCATCGACCTCGACGAGATCAGCGTGGTCGCCGTGGATGTCGGACCCGGCCTCTTCACCGGCATGCGCGTCGGGCTCGCCGGCGCCAAGGCCATCGCCCAAGCGCTGCGGATTCCGATGATCGGGATCTCCTCGCTCGATCTCCTCGCGTTCCCCAACCGTCACACCGATCGTGTCGTGGTGCCGGTGATCGACGCGCGCAAGGGTGAGGTGTTCTACGCGATGTACCGGCAGGTGCCCGGCGGTGTGCAGCAGGTGGCCGAACCCATGGTCGGACCGGTCGACGATCTCGTTGCGGACCTGCTCGCGCGTAGCCAGGACGTGCTGTGTGTGGGTGACGGAGCACTGCGTTACCGCGAGGAGATCCTCGACGGATACCGGTGCGAGATCGGCGGCGACGCGCACCCCTCGGCGGCCCCGCTCGTGCAACTCGCCCACGCGAGGGCGCTCCGGGAGGACTGGGTCAATCCCTGGGAGATCGAGCCGGTCTACCTGCGCGCACCCGATGCCCAGATCAACTGGTCCACTCGGGCGGGTCGATGAGCGTCATCGAACGACTCCTTCGGCGCGACGGTGACGGCGCTGCGACGACGATCGGTGACCTCACGATCGAGCCGATGCGCCGACGGGATCTGCGTAGCGGTGTGATGGACATCGAATCGGTCAGCTACCCGCGGCCGTGGTCGCAGAGCGTGTTCGAGAGCGAGATTGCCCAGGTGCGCTCGGGAACGCGGCGCTATCTGGTGGCTCGGCGATCGTCGACGGGTTCCGGCCGACGTGCCCCGGTGGTCGGCTATGGCGGTCTGTGGTTCGCGGCTGACGAAGGCCACGTCACCAACGTTGCCGTGGCGCCGGCGGAGCAACGCCGGGGAGTCGCTACTGCACTCCTGCTCGGATTGGCCGACGAGGCGATCCGACACGGTTGCATCGCCTGGACGCTCGAGGTGCGCGTGTCGAGCACCGGTGCGCAGGAGCTGTACCGCCGGTTCGGTTTTGCTCCGGCCGGCGTGCGTACCCGCTACTACGAGAACACCGAGGACGCGATCGTCATGTGGTGCAACGACATCCAGGGAGCGGACTACGCACGACTCCTCGACTCGATCCGTGAGCAGGTGACGACGTGAGCCTGGAGACGCCGACCGTCGACGAGTCGACGCTGGTTCTCGGCATCGAGACGAGTTGTGACGAGACGGCCGCAGCGCTCGTGCTCGGTGGCTACGACGTGGTGTCGAACGTGGTGTCGACGCAGGTCGATCTGCACAGCGACTTCGGTGGCGTGGTTCCCGAGATCGCCTCGAGAGCTCACCTCGACGTCCTCAATCCGGTGATCGCGCGAACCATCGTCGAGGCAGGAATCGACGAGGAACGAATCGATGCGGTGGCCTGCACGATCGGGCCGGGTCTGATCGGCGCACTGCTCGTCGGCGTGTCGGCGGCCAAGGCGCTGGCGATGGCGTGGGACGTGCCCTTCGTCGGCGTCAACCACATGGAGGCGCATCTGTACGCGGCGTCGCTGGAGGATCCCACCTTGGAGTTCCCGCTGCTGGTGCTGCTCGTGTCGGGCGGTCACACGATGCTCATCGACATGCAGGGCCACGGCCGGTATCGGCTCGTTGGCCAGACGATCGACGACGCGGCAGGCGAGGCGTTCGACAAGGTGGCGCGGTTCCTCGACCTCGGGTATCCGGGCGGTCCGGCGATCGACGTGGCGGCGCTCGACGGCGATCCCGAAGCCATCCGGTTCCCGCGGGCGATGATGGACGACGGTTACGACTTCTCGTTCAGTGGGTTGAAGACCTCGGTCATGAACTACGTGCGCAAACACCCCGACGTGTCGTCGCAGGATGTTGCAGCGTCGTTCCAGGCGGCCGTGGTCGACGTGCTCGTGACCAAGGCGCGTCGAGCCGCCGCCGAGGTCGGGGCGACCGGCATCGTGCTCGGCGGGGGGGTGGCAGCCAATTCGCTGTTGCGTGAGCAGGTCCTCGATGCATGCGAGCGCGACGGCATCCAGGGTTTCCTTCCGAGCCGATCGATGTGCACGGACAACGCGGCGATGATCGCCGCGGCGGGATGGCACCGCCTGCGCTCCGACGGCCCGACGCCCCTCGACGTCGGCGCCACCCCGAACCTCCGCCTCCCCTTCATCGACTGACAGTGACAGCCGGTGTTACGTCCGGGGTCAGACCCCAGATGTAACACCGCCGATACCGTGGTGGTTTCATGTCGTTCTCGATCGGCCCCTACGAGCTCTCGGCTCCCGTGGTGCTCGCCCCGATGGCGGGTGTGACGAACGCGCCGTTCCGCACGATGTGTCGGCGATTTGCGCCAGGGCTCGTCTACGTCAACGAGATGGTCATGGCGACTCCGGTGGTCCATGCGAACGCCAAGACCGATCGCATGATCAGCTTCGCCGCCGACGAGCATCCACGCAGCCTGCAGCTCTACGGCAGCGATCCGGAGATCATGGGTCGTGCGGTCGCCCGGCTCTGTGATGCCGGTCGCGTCGATCACATCGACATCAACTTCGGATGTCCCGCTGCGAAGGTGACACGTCGCGGCGGGGGAGCGGCTGTGCCGGCTCGACCTGAGCTGCTGCGGGCGATCCTGCGCTCCGCTGTGTCGAATGCGTCGCCCTACGGCGTGCCGGTGACGGCGAAGTTCCGCATGGGTCTGTTCGACGACTGGCTCACCCACATCCGCACCGGTGAAGTGTGCGCCGACGAGGGTGTGGCGTCGATCGCCCTCCACGCTCGAACGGTCCAGCAGCACTACTCCGGCAACGCCCGCTGGGATGCGATCGGTGAACTCAAGCAGGCAGTCGGATCGATCCCGGTACTGGGCAACGGCGACATCTGGGAGGCATCCGACGCGGTGCGCATGATGGCCGAGACCGGGTGCGATGGCGTGGTCATCGGTCGAGGCTGTCTGGGCCGTCCGTGGTTGTTCGGCGACCTGGTCGAAGCGTTGGCCGGTCGCCCGGTTCCGCCGAGTCGGCTGCTCGGCGAGGTGTGTGCCGTGATGGTCGAGCACGCCCGGCTGCTCGTGGCGCATCTCGGTGAGAACTACGCCATGCGTGACTTCCGCAAGCACACCGGTTGGTACATGAGCGGTTATCCCGTGGGCCCGGAGGTGCGGCGCCGTTTCTCGATGGTCAAGACCCTGATGGAGCTCGAGGACATCGTCGCCGAACTCGATCCGGGTGCGCAGATCGTCGACGGCGGCGAGCGCATCAAGCGCGGGCACACGAACGGTCCGATCAGGGTGAGTCTGCCGGATGGATGGCTCGACGGCCATCGGCGTGAGGAGTTGCTGCACGACGTCTCCGTGCCCGATGACGATCAGGTCATGGCGCTGTCGGGCGGCTGATGATCGAGTTGCCAGATGGTGTTCGGCTGGTGCTGGCCTCGGCGTCGCCTCGCCGATCCGAGCTGCTGCGCTCGGTCGGGCTGGAGTTCGAGGTGATTCCCGCCGATATCGACGAGTCGGTGCTTCCCGGCGAGAGCCCCACCGCGTACGTGGCGCGGCTGTCCGCCGAGAAGGCCGCGGCGGTCGCGCAACGGGTCGGATCCGACGTGATCGTCGTCGCCGCCGACACGACCGTCGACATCGATGGACTCATCCTGGAAAAGCCGCTCGACGCCGGCGATGCGCGCCGCATGCTCGGCCTGCTCTCCGGCCGAACCCACCTCGTCCACACCGCCGTCACCGTCCTGCCGGGTTCGACGGTGGTCGTCGAGACGGCGGTGGAGTTCGTGGAGCTCACGCCCGAGACGATGGATTGGTACGTCGCGACCGGGGAGCCGTTCGACAAGGCTGGCGGCTACGCGATCCAGGGGGCGGGCGGAGCGCTGGTGCGACGACTCGATGGCAGCGTCACCAACGTGATCGGACTTCCCCTCGCCGAGACATTGGCGCTGATCAGTGAGGCGACACCCCGAAATGTGCGGGGAAATGTGCACTGAGCGACGATCTCCCCGCATTTTTCGGGGTGGTTGGGGATGTGTGGGGTTGGCACTCTCGGGTCGCGGTTGCTAACGGCGGTGCGCCGCGCCTAACATTGGCACTCGCCGGGTGTGAGTGCTAACCCGCTTCCGGCTGTCAGAACCCATCGGGACTCGAGCCCGCGTGAGCAAGCCAATGGAGGCTTACACCATGAACCTGAAGCCGCTGGATGACCGCATCGTGGTCCGGCCGAACGAGGCCGAGACGCAGACCGCATCAGGCCTCGTCATCCCCGACACCGCCAAGGAGAAGCCGCAGCAGGGCGAAGTGCTCGCTGTCGGCCCGGGAAAGCGCTCCGAGACCACGGGCGAACTGATCCCCGTCGACATCAAGGTCGGTGACACGGTCCTGTACTCGAAGTACGGCGGCACGGAAGTCGCCGCCAACGGCGAAGACCTGCTCGTACTCAACAGCCGCGACGTGCTCGCCGTCGTCGAGAACTGAGAGAGGAACCCCCAATGGCAAAAGTACTGAAGTTCGACGACGAGGCGCGCCGCGCCCTCGAAGCCGGAGTCAACAAGCTCGCTGACGCTGTCCGCGTGACGATCGGCCCCAAGGGTCGCAACGTCGTGCTCGACAAGAAGTTCGGCGCTCCCACGATCACCAACGACGGCGTGTCCATCGCCAAGGAGATCGAGCTCGAGGACCCGTTCGAGAACATGGGCGCCCAGCTCGTCAAGGAAGTCGCCACCAAGACTGACGACATCGCGGGTGACGGCACCACCACCGCAACCGTGCTCGCACAGGCGATGGTGCATGTCGGCATGAAGAACGTCGCTGCCGGCGCCAACCCGATGGCCGTCAAGAAGGGCATCGAGAAGGCCGTCGCCGCGGCGGTCGAGTCGATCGCGAAGCAGGCGAAGGAAGTCGACGACAAGTCCGACATCGCCAGCGTCGCCACCATCTCGGCGGCTGATTCATCGATCGGCGAAGTCATCGCCGAAGCCATCGACAAGGTCGGCAAGGACGGTGTGGTCACGGTCGAGGAGTCGAACACGTTCGGCACCGAACTCGACTTCACCGAAGGCATGCAGTTCGACAAGGGCTACCTGTCGCCGTACTTCGTGACCGACGCCGAGCGCCAGGAAGTCGTCCTCGAAGACGCCTACATCCTGCTGAACAGCGCCAAGATCTCGACGGTCCAGGCCATGCTGCCGACCCTCGAGGCCGTCATGCAGACCGGCAAGCCACTCGTGATCATCGCCGAGGACATCGAGGGAGAAGCCCTCGCCACCCTCGTGGTGAACAAGATCCGTGGCACCTTCAACGCCGCCGCCGTCAAGGCGCCCGGCTTCGGCGACCGCCGCAAGGCGATGCTGCAGGACATGGCCGTCCTCACCGGCGGCCAGGTCATCAGCGAAGAGGTCGGCCTCAAGCTGGAGAACGTCACGCTCGACCTGCTCGGCACCGCCAAGCGCGTCGTCATCACCAAGGACAACACCACCATCGTCGATGGTGGAGGCACCGAGGACGACATCGCCGGCCGTATCAACCAGATCAAGGCCGAGATCGAGAACACCGACTCCGACTGGGATCGCGAGAAGCTGCAAGAGCGCCTCGCGAAGCTCGCCGGCGGTGTGGCACTGATCAAGGTCGGCGCCGCCACCGAGGTGGAGTTCAAGGAGAAGAAGCACCGCATCGAAGATGCCGTGTCCTCCGTGCGTGCAGCCATCGAGGAAGGCGTGGTCGCCGGTGGCGGCACCGCCCTCATTCGGGCACGGCCCGCCGTGCAGGCCGTCGTCGACTCGCTGGAAGGCGACGAGAAGACCGGCGCCAAGACGGTGTGGGAAGCGCTCACTGCGCCGGCGCGGAACATCGCCAACAACGCAGGCCTCGAAGGTTCGGTCGTCGTTCGCGAGATCGAGGCTGCAGAGGGCCCGATGGGCATGAACGCCGCGACCGGCGAGATGATGGACCTCATCGCTGCGGGCATCATCGACCCGGCCAAGGTGACCCGTGCAGGTCTCCAGAACGCCGCGTCGATCGCTGCGATGGTGCTCACCACCGAGTGCCTCGTCGCCGACGAGCCCGAAGACGAGCCCGCCATGGGTGGCGGCGGCGGTATGGGAGGCATGGGCGGCATGATGTGAGTGCGTGACGGCTCGGCCGTCACGCACTCACATCGCCGCCGTTTCACGGCGGCCGGCCGGCTTTGCCGGCCATCCCGCTTCTTCGCCCGGGATCGACGTCGAGTCGATCCCGGGCGAAGCCCGTTTTCGGGCCGAGTGAACGGTCGCGGCGCTGTACCCTCACCCCATGGCTGGCACTGAGCGCTCGCGGCGGCCGTTCTGGATCCACCAGATGATCGAGTACGTCATCGGGATCGCGCTCATCAGCTCCTCGGTCCAGTTGCCCGATCCCGCGGTGCCGGCGCTCCTCGGGCTGTTGATCGTCATCAATGCAGCCGTCGCCAAGGGATCGGCGGGTGCGTTTCGACTCGTGGGTCGGCGGCTGCATCGAATACTCGACCTGGTCGTGATCGCGATCCTGGCCTTCGTTGCGTTCCAGCCCTGGTGGTCGATCGACACGACGAGTCGGATGCTGATCGGATCGATCGCGTTCATCCTGTGCTTCGTGTGGTTCTACACCGACTTCGCCGAACAGCGCAGCCGATCCGAGCGCAAGGCGCAGCGATCGGCCGCGAAGGCCGCTCGTGGGCCAACCGACAGCACCGAGATCGGTCGCCGAGCCGGGCGGCTCGTCGGTGGCACGGTCAACTCGGCCAAGCGCTGGAAGGACGGCCTCGGCGAGACCGCCGTGACCGAGACGCCGCCACCCGCCGAGTGGGATCCACCGACTCCTCCGCAGTAGCCGCCCGTAGGATTGAGCCAGACGTCGACCGATTCGAGCCGCCTCGACGAGTGGGAGAAGGGCGACGATCTCCCGGCCGGGCGCTGGCCAACATGAAGACGGCCGGCTGGCAGGGTGCTCGCCCAGCTCGCCGCCGAGGGATGGACTCCGGCCGAGTGACCCGCGCCGGCGCGGCGGGGATCAACGGATTCCGCGGCCCGACGTCTGGACCGAGGATCACGAGATGCCGTGGCCGCCGGGGGCGGCATGGTCGGTCGACGACCTGGTCGGCCCGGTACCCGAACACTCGGCGCCACTGCTCCCGTCGTTCCCCGATGCGCGGGTGTCCGCCGTGCTCATCGTGCTCGTCGAGGGCGATGACGGCGCCGAGGTGCTCCTCACCCGCCGGTCGATGGAGATGCGCAACCACGGAGGTGAGATCAGCTTTCCGGGTGGACGGCTCGATGCCGGAGAGACTCCGATCGACGCAGCACTGCGTGAGGCACATGAGGAGGTCGGCCTCGATCCATCCGCACCGACGGTCGTCGGTGAACTCGACCATCTCAACACGATCGTCAGCCGCAGCTACATCGTCCCCATCGTCTCGGTTCTCGACCGGCGGCCTGAACTGCGACCGCAGACCGGCGAGGTCGACCGTGTCTTCTGGACACCTGTCAGCGAACTCACCCGACCGGGTACCTACCGGCTGGAACGTTGGGGCAGCGCGCCGCTCGACCGGCCGCTGCACTTCTTCGAACTCGACGACGAGACCGTCTGGGGCGCGACCGCCCACATGCTCGTCGACCTGCTCACGTACTCCAGCCGCCGCTGAAGCTGAAGAACTGACCGGTCTGGAACCGGCTGGTGCCGTCGAGCAGCACCGTCGTGAACGACGCCAGCTCGTCCATCGTGCCGAGCCTGCGCATCGGCACCTGTGCTTCGATCGCGGCACGACGCTCGGGATCGGTGTCGGCCCGTGATGCCCGGAGGAAGCCGGGGAAGTCCATGTAGTTGGTGCCGACCGCGTTGACCTGGATGCCCGCTCGGGCGTACTCCAGACCGACGGCGCGGACCAGGCCATTGGCGCCGGCGCGGGTGCCGCCGTAGATCGACGTGATCGGATCGGGGCGTGCCCCGGTCGCCGACGTGAACACGACGACCTGGCCGCACTGCGCGTCGACCATCGGTGGGAGCACAGCTTGCAGGCCGTGGAACACCATGTCGAGGTTCATGCGCTTGACGCGTTCCCACTGATCGATGGTCATGTCGAGGAACTTGCCGACGATGATCTGGCCGGTGACGAGACATGCCGAGTCGAGTCGTGCGAACCGGTCGAGTGTCTGCGACACGAGCGACCGGTTGCCCTCGGCCGTGGTCAGGTCGACGTCGGTGACAGTCAGCACTGATGCGCCGAGCGATTCGAGCTCGGGGATCTGTTCGGAGAACGGCACCTCGACGCCGACCATCGAGTCGTCGCCGTCGGTGCCCTGCAGGACGAGATCGAATCCACGTCCCGCCAACGACCGCGCGAGCGCCGGCCCGACATATCCGCTGGACATGGTGATCAGTGCCACGGGACGCGAGTCGGTCATGTCGATCATCCTGCCATTCAGGCGAGGGCGGTGAGGAGGCTCCAGGCCGCGTCGACGTGATGTCGCTCGGTGGCGCGAGCGCCGATCGAGACGCGCAGCACCGAACGTCCGTCGAGCACCGTGCGTGTGAACAGCGCGTCGCCGGATGCGTTGGCCGCTTCGATCAGCTGGTCGGTCGCGATGTCGGCAGCCTCGGGGTCGTCGGCGCGGATGGCGATGCACAGGAGGTTCAACGGGTGTGGCGCAACGATGTCGAACCGATCGTCGTCGGCGACGCTGGCCGCGAGCTCCTGCGTGAGCAGCACGTGGCGCCGGATCATCGACTGGAACGAACCGACGCCTTCACAGCGGATCGCGAACCACAGCTTGAGGGCACGGAACCGGCGACCGAGCGGGATCTGCCAGTCGCGGTAGTCGATGACGGCTCCCGCTTCCGCCGCCTGTGAACGCAGATACTCGGGCAGGATGCTCAGCGCACCGAGCAGCGCTGCACGATCGGCGGTCCAGTACAGATTGCAGTCGAAGTTGACGCCCATCCACTTGTGGGGATTCGTGCAGTACGAGTCGGCGTATTCCGTGCCCTCGTTGACCCACCGGTGCTCGGGCGCGAGCGCTGCGATGCCCGACATCGCCGCGTCGACGTGGAGCCAGATGCCCTCGCGCTCACAGATCGGACCGAGTGCAGCCGTCGGGTCGAATGCCATCGACGACGTGGTGCCGTGGGCCGAGCACACGAAGAATGGGGTCAACCCGGCGGCCCGATCCACGGAGATCATCTCGTCGAGGGCATCGGCACGCATCGCATACGACTCGTCGTGCGGCACGATCCGGATGCGGTCGGTGCCGACGCCGGCGATCCGCAGGCCCTTCTCGATGCTCGAGTGGGCCTGCGAGGTGGCGTAGGCGACGAGCCTCGTCGTGTCGCCGTCGGCGTTGACCGCACCGGCCGTCGCACGCCAGCGAGCCGACAGGATGGCAACGAGCGTCGCCTCGCTCGCCGTTCCCTGGATCACCCCACCGCCGTTGTCGCTGCGCGAATCGAACCGCTCGGGAAGGTCGAGCAGTTCGCGCATCCAGTCGAGCATCAGCGTCTCGACTTCGGTACACGCCGGCGAGGTCACCCAGCTCATTCCCTGGACACCGAGCCCGGCCGACAGGAGCTCACCGAGGATCGACGGGTACGACGTGTTCGACGGGAAGTAGGCGAAGAACCCCGGGTGTTGCCACTGGGTGAGGCCGGGCACGATGATCCGCTCGACGTCGGCCATCACCGCCTCGAACGACTCGGGCTCGGTCGGCGGATGTTCGGGGAGTTGCGAACGCACGTCACCGGGTTCGACCATGGCTGCCACCGGTCGCTGCTCGACGTCGTCGACGTAGTCGGCGATCCAGTCGATCAGGGCGTGGCCATGGGTTCTGAACTCATCGGGGGTCACGGCGCAGAGGCTATGTCGTCGGCGTCATCGCGCCGATTTCGCGCCACACCCCACGCCGACGCGACCGAAGATGATCAGCAGCCCGCCGATCATGGCGATGGCGACGAGGTTCTGATGCCACCCACCGCGCTGCTCGCTCCCGCAGCCGGGTCGCTGCAGTGTGCCGACGCATGCGGTGAGGTCGGCGTCTTCGGGGAGGAACGGATTCGCCGTGTCGACGGGGATGTCGGTCGAGACCGGCACCGGCTGGTTGCTGCCTGCAGCGACCGGCGCGATGTGCGAGTCGAACGCCGGCGCACCGACGACGATGGTCACCACGAACAGGATGCGGACCACCAGCGACGCTGATCTACGATTCACGTTCTTGAGTCAACCTCCCCATCACGACCGCCCCACCGTGCTCGTCGTCGACTTCGGCGCCCAGTACGCCCAGCTGATCGCCCGACGGGTCCGCGAGCTGAAGGTCTACTCCGAGATCGTCCCGCATCGCATCACCGCCGAAGAGGTCGCCGCTCGTCGCCCCGCCGCGATCGTGCTGTCGGGTGGACCCAAGAGTGTCCACGTCGACGGCGCGCCATCGCTCGATCCGGCCATCTACGAACTCGGCGTGCCGATCCTCGGTATCTGCTACGGCGCCCAGCTCATCGGCCAACAGCTCGGTGGCGTGGTCGGCCGTGGCATGCAGGGGGAGTACGGCCGCGCCCGAATGACCCGGATCGGCCCGTCGCTGCTGCTGCCCGATGATGCGCCCGAGGTTCACGACGTGTGGATGAGCCACTTCGACGGCGTCACCGACGCTCCCGACGGCTTCACCGTCACGGCCGGCACGCCGGGCGCGCCCGTCGCTGTGCTGGAGAACGACGAGCGACGCATCTATGGCGTGCAGTTCCACCCCGAGGTCGTGCACTCGCCCTACGGGATGGCCGTGCTGGCCAGATTCCTGCACGAACGCGCCGGGATCGGTGCCGACTGGGAGATGTCGTCCGTCATCGACGAACAGGTCGAACTGATCCGCGAGCAGGTCGGGTCCGACCGGGTGATCTGTGGACTGTCGGGCGGGGTCGACTCCTCGGTGGCGGCGGCGCTCGTCCACAAGGCGATCGGTCATCAGCTCACCTGTATCTATGTCGACACCGGTCTGATGCGCAAGGGCGAGAGCGATCAGGTCGTCGAGACCTTCCGGCGCAACCTCGGCATCGAGCTGATCCACGTCGACGCCGGCGAACGGTTCTTTGCGGCGCTGGCCGGCGTCACCGAGCCCGAGGCCAAACGCAAGGCGATCGGCGAGCAGTTCATCCGTGTCTTCGAGGAGAACACGGGCGGGCTCACCGATGCCCGGTTCCTCGTTCAGGGCACGCTGTATCCGGACCTCATCGAGAGCGGCGGGACCGACGGCACCGCATCGGTGATCAAGAGCCATCACAACGTCGGCGGGCTGCCTGACGACATGACGCTGGAGCTGATCGAACCGCTCCGCGAGCTGTTCAAGGACGAGGTGCGCAAGCTCGGCATCGAACTCGGCCTGCCCGACGAGATGGTGTGGCGCCAACCGTTCCCCGGCCCGGGCCTCGGGGTGCGCATCATCGGCGAGGTGACGCCCGAGCGCGTGGCGCTGTTGCAGGAGGCCGACGCCATCGTTCGCGAGGAGCTTCGTCTCGCTGGGCTCGAACGCGAGATCTGGCAGTCGTTCGCGGTGCTCGCCGACATCCGCTCGGTGGGCGTGATGGGCGACGAACGCACCTACGGCCACCCGATCATCATCAGGGCGGTGACCAGCGACGATGCAATGACCGCTGACTGGGCTCGCATCCCCTACGACGTGCTGGAAGCCATGTCGCAGCGGATCATCAACGAGGTGCCCGGCATCAACCGGGTGGCCTACGACATCACCTCCAAGCCGCCCGGCACCATCGAATGGGAGTGAATGAGACGCGGGGTCTGACCCCGCGTCTCACTTGGGTGTGACGAGGGTCGCAGAGTTTTCGTCAGGCTTTCGCAACACATTCGTCATATTCGCTAGGCTGTGCCCTCGTAGCTATGAAGCAACTTCTCCGTGTCATCCCGATCGCCATTGCCGTGGCGTTCCTCGTTCCCGCCATGACCCCGGCGGTCGCACAGGCGCAATCGGTCGACCAGCAGAAGCAGAAGGTCGAAGACATCGTCGATCAGCTGGAGCGCCTCGAAGAGCGCGCGCTGCACCTCGGCGAGGAGTACAACGACGCGATCGACACCAAGAGCCAGCTCGACGTGGAGATTGCCGATGCCGAGGCGCGAATTGCCGAGCAGGAAGCCGAGCTGGCCGTGCTGCGGTCCAACCTCAGCGAGATGGCCCTGCGCTCGTTCGTTGGCGGTGGCGCTGCGCCACTCGGCCCGCTCTTCGAGGACGCTGCCAATCTGAACGATGCCCTCCAGCGCGAGGAACTCGCCAAGGTCGCACTCAGTGCCGGTGACGTGACGACCGACAAACTCGACGCGCTGGTTGCCGACATCAACGATGAACGCAAGGCGCTCGACAACAAGCGCCAGCAGGCCGAACAGCTCGCTGAGTCGCTCGTCGACGCCAAGGCGCAGACCGAGGAACTCACCGCCGAGTACACCAACGCTCGCGCTGATGCCGAGGCAAAGCTCGGTCAACTCGTCGCGCAGGAAGAGGCGCGCCGAGCGCAGGAGTCCGCCCGTCGGGTCCAGGAGCAGGCGAGCTCGAATCAGGCAGCCTCGAACTCGTCCGCAGGCAACTCCAGCGGGGGTGGCTCGACATCGACCTCGGGCGAAACGTCGACCTCCGGCGGAGGATCGTCGGGATCCGGCGGAGGCTTCACGGCCCCGTCGGTGTCGTCTCGCTCGGGCCTCGCGGTGCAGGCGGCGCTGGCGCAGCAGGGCACCCCGTACCGTTTCGCCACATCGACGCCGGGCGTCGGGTTCGACTGCTCGGGCCTCACTGCGTACGCCTGGGGCCAGGCCGGCGTGGGGCTGCCGCACCAGTCACGGGCCCAGTTCGCGTCGACACCTCGCGTGCCGATCGATCAGGCGCAGCCTGGCGACCTGTTGTTCTTCTACAGCCCGATCAGCCATGTCAGCATCTACCTCGGCAACGGCACGCAGGTACACGCCCCGAACACCGGCACGACGGTGTCGGTCGCTGCGGTGAACTGGGGCAAGGTCGTCGGCGTCGGTCGACCCGGCTGACCGACGTACACGATGTGTCAGACACATCGTGTACGTGGCGGCGGTGCGACTACGGTCGGCGACCGTGCAGGAACCGATTCACGGAATCGATCGCGATCGCGTCACCGAGTGGCTCGTCGACAACATCGTCGGGGCGCACGCCCCATTCGAGTTCATCCCGATCGCGGGCGGTCGTTCCAACCTGACGTTCACGGTCACGGATGCGAACGGCACGAAGTACGTGTTGCGTCGCCCGCCGACCGGGGCCGTCCTCGCAACGGCGCACGACATGGCACGCGAGCACAAGATCATCTCAGCTGTCGGGAAGACTGCTGTCCCTGTGCCGCCAGCGCTCGGCCTGTGCACCGATGATGCAGTGAACGGCGCGCCGTTCTACGTGATGGGCTTCGTCGACGGAGTGGTGCTCGACAGTGCCGACAAGGGCGCCTCGATGACACCGGATCTTCGTCGCGCCGCAGGGCTGCACCTGATCGACGTACTTGCCGATCTGCACGCGGTCGATGTCGACGCCGTCGGTCTGGGTGACCTCGCCAAGCGTGAGGGGTACGTCGAGCGTCAGGTGAAGCGCTGGAGCGCCCAGTGGCAGAACTCGAAGACCCGCGAACTGCCGGCGGTCGACGAGGTCGCCAAGCGTCTCGCCGAGCGGATGCCGGTGCAACAAGGAGTCTCGATCGCGCACGGCGATTTTCGCTTCGGCAACGTGCTCACCGACACCTCGAGCGGCCGAATCGCGGCGGTCCTCGACTGGGAGCTGTGCACGCTCGGCGATCCATTGGCCGACGTCGGCTACGTCGGTGTCTATTGGGCCGACCCGGGCACCCAGCAGAGCCGTCCCAACGATCCGACGGGCATCGAGGGGTTCCCGGCCTACTCCGAACTGCTCGACCGCTACGCCGCGAAGACCGGTCGCGATCTGTCGGAGATCGACTATTACATCGCCTTCGGGTCGTGGCGCCTCGCCGTGATCTCCGAGGGTGTGTATGCCCGCTACCTCCACGGCGCCATGGGCGATCAGGGCATCAGCGACGACCAACTGAACGCGTTCAAGATCGGCACCGAAGTCCTCGCCGAGTCGGCGCTCGAGGCGATGAAGCGACTGTGAACCACGACGACAGGACCCGACGATGAGCACCAAGCCCGAGTACACCGCAGTTCTCGAGGGGTGGCAGTCCGGCGAATTCACCGCCGCCGGCATGACCTTCCCGACGTATCGACGCGGTTCGGGACCCGGCATCGTGGTGATCCACGAGGTCCCCAACATCACGCCGCTCGTCACCCGGTTCGCCAACGAGGTCGTGGATCGGGGATTCACGGTCGTGATGCCCTCCCTGTTCGGTACCCCCGGCAAGCCGCCATCGAACATGGTGGCACTCGGTGCCATCGTCAAGGTGTGTGTCGCCAAGGAGTTCACCGCGCTGGCGCTGAACCAGACCTCGCCGGTCATCGCGTGGTTGCGGGCGCTCGCTCGGAACCTCCACCAGGACGTTGGCGGACCCGGTGTCGGCGCGGTCGGGATGTGTTTCGCAGGCGGATTCGCCCTGGGGATGATGGTCGACGACATCATGCTGGCACCCGTGCTCTCGCAGCCCTCGATGCCATTTCCGTTCGGGTCGGCCCGCGCCGGCGACCTCAATCTCTCTCCCGATGATGCCGCGACGGTCGCCGACCGTGCGGCACGTGGTTGTCAGGTCCTCGGGCTCCGCTACACCGACGACTTCTCGGTCGGCGACCGGTTCTCGACCCTGCGTGAGCTGCTGGGTGACGCGTTCATCGCGGTGGAGCTGCCGAGCCGTTCGAAGCGTGACCACTCGGTGCTCACCGAACAACGTGACGACGCGAGCGTCGATCGCGTCCTCGACTTCTTCGCCGAGAAGCTCCTCACCTGACGCTCCCACGGCATTCTCGTGAACTCGTACGCGAATAGTTCGCGCACGAGTTCACGAGAAGGGCGGTCAGGTGGCGACCGCGGATTCGGCGTGCTCCGTGGCACGGCGGTAGTCGGCCTTGCCGTTCGGGGCACGGGGCACATGGTCGACGAAGACGACCGACTTCGGCGCCTTGTAGCCGGCGAGATCGTGCTTGACCGACGCGATGATGCCGGCTTCGTCGCACGTGGCGTCGTCGTCGAGCGAGACGACCGCCGTCACTGCTTGGCCGAACTTCTCGTTCTGCAATCCCGACGACGAGGCAGTCGCGAACGCCAGGTACCCGCTTGACGGCTTCCTCGACCTCCTCGGGGAAGACCTTCTCGCCGCCGGTGTTGATCACCTGGCTGCCTCGACCCAGGAGGATGAGCGAACCGTCCGCTGCGACCTTGGCGAAGTCGCCGGGGAACGAGTACCGGACTCCGTTGATCACGCGGAACGTCTTGGCCGACTTCTCCTCGTCCTTGTAGTAGCCGATGGGAACGTTGCCTCCGGCAGCGACCATGCCGACCTCGTCCGAGCCCGGCTCGACCTCGCGGTCGTCGTCGGTGAACACCCTGGTCTCTTCCATCTTGGAGAACTTCGCGGTCTCGGTGGGTACGCCCTTCATGGTGATCTGCGTCCCCATCGACCCCTCGGACGAGCCGATCGCATCGACGAGCACCGCCTGCTCGATCCGATCGAGGATCTGCTGCTTCACCTCGGAGGTCCACATCACACCCGATGAGATGAACATGCCGATCGACGAAGTGTCGTAGGTGCCGCCGCCCGGCTTGCCCTCGTCGAGTGCCCGGATGATCGGCTTGGCGAAGCTGTCACCGACGATTGTCAGCGACGTCACGTGATGTCGCTCGACGGTCGACAGCAGCTCGTGCGCGTCAAGGCTGCGGTTCTCCAGCGTGACGACGTGGCCACCGGCGAGATGGGGGATGAACCAGCCCAGCCAGCACCCGGTGCCGTGCATCAGCGGCGCGGCGGGGATCGACACCAGCGTGCTGCCGTTCTGGGAGGCCGCCGCGATCAGCGCGCCGATCTCGCTGGTGTCGCTCGGCGCGGCGAGGCCGAGCATTGGCAACCCGAGCATCACGAATCCCCGGGTCATTCCACCCATGTCGTACATCACGCCCTTGGGCATCCCGGTGGTGCCGCCGGTGTACAGCATGTAGAGGTCGTCCTCCGATCGCTCGAGGCGCGCCAACGGCGCTGTTGCGGCGATCGTGTCGTCGTAGGCGACTGCGTTGGGCACCTGGCCCGCTCCGCCGTCGTCGACCTCGATCAGCAGCTTCAACTTCGGCAGGCGGTCGGCCACCCGTGCCACCCGGTCGCCGAGTGACGAGTGGAAGATGATCGCCTCGGAATCGGAGTTGTCGAGCAGGTACCAG
The DNA here is from genome assembly GCA_963743825.1 of Ilumatobacteraceae bacterium. Lineage (GTDB taxonomy): Bacteria > Actinomycetota > Acidimicrobiia > Acidimicrobiales > Ilumatobacteraceae > Sva-07. The sequence continues at coordinate 134,750 of CAVURC010000003.1, forward strand.
AGTTCGTCGTCGAGGTACCGGTAGTTGACGTTGATGGGCACACCGCGCATCTTGAACACGCCGTACTGCGACTCCATGTACTCGTTGCAGTTGTACATGAAGAGTGCGACCTTCGAATTCGGACCGAGCCCGGCGGCATCCAGCGCTCCGGCCACTCGGGCCGCCCGATCGTCGTAGTCGGACCACGATCGGGTGACGTCACCGTGCGTCACCGCCGGGAGCTCGGGGATCGCGTCGGCGATCGATTCCCAGACGGTCGCGAAATGCATTTCCATGCGGTCACAGTAGCGATGCCGGTGTGTCGATGGTCACGCGGACCGGCGGTGTCGGCGGATCAGCGTGGCCCGCCGTCGACGTCGATCACGGCGCCCGTCGTGTACGACGACGCGTCACTGGCGAGGTAGAGCGCGGTGCCGACGATCTCGTGGGGTTCGCCGCCGCGTCCGAGCGCGAATGCAGCCTTCGCCGACTTCGCGAACGCATCGAGGTCCCACGCCGTGGAGATGTCGGTGAGGAATGGCCCGGGTGCGATGCAGTTGACGCGCACCTTCGGGCCGAGCGTCCGGGCGAGGCCGTAGGTGAGGTTGTTGATTCCCGCCTTTGCGGCGCCGTAGACGAGTTCGTTCGGGCCGGGCCGGTGCGAGGCGATCGACGACACGAAGATGATCGAGCCACCATCGCTGCCCCCGTGGTCGGGGCCGGCCATACGGGTACCGATCAGCGCCGACAGTCGGAATGGACCTTTCAGGTTGACGTCCATCACCTTGTCGTAGAGCGTCTCGCTGATCGCGTCGACACTCGGGTAGAGCGGCGACATGCCGGCATTGTTGACGAGGATGTCACAGCGACCGAACTCGGCGTACACCGTCTCGTGGAGCCGGTCGCTGTCGGCCCATTCGCCGGCGTGGTAGGCCACCGGGAGCGCCCGTCGACCGAGCGCCTCGACCTCGGCGGCGACCGCCTCGCACGCGTCCAATTTGCGGCTGGCGATCACGATGTCGGCGCCATGATCGGCAAACGCCAACGCCATTTCCCGGCCGAGTCCACGTGAGCCGCCCGTGATCACGGCCACCCGCCCCGACAGATCGAACAGGTCCATCCTGGGAGTGTGCCAGAGCTGGGCTTCGGCCCGGCGGTTTGCGTGACGCGTGGGACGCCCCGCTCACGCAAACGGAGTGGAGCGGGCGGCGTCGAGCGTGTCGAGGATGAGGCGGAGGCCGAACTCGAATTCGTCGCTGTAGCTGTAGCCGGGCCGGAGGACGAATTCGGATGCCAGTTCGGCGAAGTGGGGATACGCCTCGGCCATGTCCGGCGGCATGATCGAGTCGATCAGTTCGCCGAGATCATCGCCGTCGTCGAACGGCAGGCCGACCTCCTGCAGCACGAAGCCGTAGATGTAGCTGTCCATCAGGGAAAACGCGTGTGCCGTCATCTCGACCGAGAATCCCGCCCGGCGGCAGGCTCCGATCACCGCGTCGTGGTGGCGCATCGTCGCCGGCCCGGGCGACGTGCGGGACTCCATGAGACCGATCGCCCACCGGTGGCGGAGCAGCGCGGCGCGAACCGATCGTGACCGCTCTGCCATCGCAACCGTCCAGTCGGCCGTCTCGTCGGGGAGGTCGATCTCGGAGAACACCAGGTCGACCATCCCGTCCAAGATGTCGCTCTTGTTCGCAACGTGGTGGTAGAGCGACATCGCCTCGACGCCCAGCGCCTGGGCGAGCTTGCGCATGGTCACCGCGTCGATGCCCTCGCTGTCGGCCAGCTCGACGGCGGCGTGCAGCGCTCGTTCGCGGCTGAGCGGTGTCCGAGGCGTCTTCGGAGTGGCACGGGTGGACGTTGTCGGCATGTCGGTTGCCAAACGTACAGCGTACGTCTAGGCTTCACCGGAATCTTACGTCGTAAGGTACACACACATCGCCGACGAGCTCGCCGGCCACAGGAGCATCATGACGTCCAGCACGACCGACCTCAGCCAGCACATGACCGCCATCGTCCAGGACCGCTACGGGACCGCCGAACAGCTGCGGCTCGGCGAACGCCCGGTTCCGACCATCGCCGCCGACGAGGTGCTCGTCGAGGTCGGCGCCGCCGGGCTCGACCGAGGGACGCAGCACCTGATGGCAGGAGAGCCCTACGCGATGCGACTCGCGTTCGGGCTTCGCGGACCGAAGAACCCGGTCCCCGGGCTCGACCTCGCGGGTCGAGTCGTGGCCGTCGGTGACGCCGTCACCCGCTTCAGCGTCGGCGACGACGTGTTCGGTATCGGCAAGGGATCGTTCGCCCAGTTCGCCGCTGCGAAGGAGAGCAAGCTGGCACGGATGCCGACCAACCTGCGCTTCGACCAGGCAGCAGCCATCGCCGTGTCCGGCCTGACCGCACTCCAGGCGGTCTGCGACGTCGGCCGAGTCGAAGCAGGCCAACGTGTGCTGATCATCGGGGCCTCCGGTGGCGTCGGCACGTTCGCCGTCCAGATCGCCAAGGCCATGGGTGCCACCGTCACCGGGGTCTGCAGTTCGGCGAAGGTCGACCTCGTCCGCTCGCTCGGCGCTGATCACGTCATCGACTACGAGCACGACGACGTCACCGCCGGCGACACGCGCTACGACCTGATCGTCGACATGGTCAGCAGCTCGTCGCTCTCGCAGCTGCGTTCGGTGCTGACCGAACATGGCACGCTCGTGGTCGGCGGTGTCGAGGACATGGGCAAGTGGCTGGGAATGGGTCGCCAGCTGCGGGCGGTGACGTTGTCGCCCTTCGTCGGCCAGCGTCTCGCGATGTTCGTATCGAAGGAGCACTTCTCGGGTTTGGAGCGGCTCCGGGAACTGATCGAGCGTGGCGAGGTGACGCCAGTGGTGGAGCGAACCTTCCCGCTCGCCGAGGCGCCCGACGCAATGCGTGAGCTGGAGGCGGGTCGTGTCCGCGGCAAGCTGGTCATCATCCCGCCGCCGACCTCGTCGACGCAGACGGCGTGACCAGATCGGTCCGTCAGCGCTACAGCGCCAGCGCTGCTCGACGACCCTCGAGCACCGCCTCGAGGATCGTCCGGGGCGCCACGGCGTCACCGATCTGCACCGCTGCGTCGATTGCGTCCGTCGGCACCCGGAATCCACAGTCGACGACAGCGGTGCACGGGATCGTGCGTCGTCGGCCGCTGTAGCGATCCTCCACCTCGACCTCCAACGCACCGATTCCGATCGGGCGAACGCTGCGCAGCAGGGTGCGCCGCTCGATCGTGACCCCCTGCTGGGCGAGGCGGGTGTTGGCGGGTGCGAGGTCACCGGTTCGGGCGAGTTCGTTGCCGGCGATGTTGTCCTGCGTGATGAGTACGGCGCGAGGGCCGAGCTCCTCGGCGAGTGACACGGCGATCGGGCCGCCGATCGGGTCGAACAACACGATCATGCCCACGTCGGGAAGCGTGGCGGTACCCCGGCGGAGGTCAGCGACGTCGATCACGGCGGTGCCGTCGGCCACCTCGTACGGGCGCGGACCGGGGAGCGAACCGGTGGCCTGGATGACGACGGTGCGATCATCGGCGTCCCACGAGTCGGTCGTCGTTGCGATGTCCGTTCCCAGACGAGTGTGCTCGCGCTGCCACCAGTCGACCAGCGCGGCGTTCGGCCCTGCGATGCGAGCCATCCCGCCGACGCAATCGTCACGTTCGACGATCCGGACCCGGTGCCCCCGTATCGCAGCAACGCGTGCCGCCTCGAGGCCGGCTGGGCCGGCGCCGACCACCACCACATCGCGCGGGTGCGCAGCGGGTACGTACCAGTCGGGGTCCTCGGTCTCGCGACCACTGGTCGGCTCGCCGATACACGTGACGATCGGGTTGCGGGCATCGCGCACCTGACAGGTCTGATTGCAGCGCGTGCAGGGCCGGATGCGGTCGGCCTCACCCTCGACGAGCTTGGCGACGAGATCAGGATCGGCGATCTGAGCGCGGGTCATCTCCACGGCATCGCACAGGGCCGGGTCGTCGTAGCCGCCGAGCGTCCACTCGGCCTGGCCGACCTCGACGATCGAGCCCTGCAGGATGACCGGCACCTGTGGCGCCGACTCCTGCACTGCAGCGCGAACCGAGCGGCAGAGCTCGATGTTGAAGCCCGTCGGCTCGTGGAAGTCGGGTCGTGTCTTCTCCACCGTGTAGATCGACCCGCGGGTCACCACGAGGTAGTCGAGCCCGGCACCGACGAGCGTCGCGGCGATGCCCGGCGCCATCTCGGGGGTGATCCCCGCCCACGGAGCGAGTTCGTCGCACGAGAGTCGCAACCCGACGATGCGGTCACCGGCCGCGGATCGGACCGCAGCGATCACCTGATGGGCGAACAGCAACCGGTCCTGCCCCCAGGCGTCGTCGCGCTGGTTCGTGAGACCCGAGAGGAACTGGCGAACCAGGCTGTGCTGGCCCGCATTGATCTCCACACCGTCGACATCGGCCTCGACGGCGATCCGCGTCGCACGGGAGAACCCATCGATGACGGCCGCGATGTCGTCGGCCTCCATCCACTTGGGAACCTCCCGACTGTTGACCTCGGGCACACGCGACGGTGCCCACAACGGGGCCTGGCTGTACGCGGACGAACCCTGGCCGCCGGCGTGGTCGAGCGAAGCGATCACGAGCGAGCCGTGCGGTCGACACGCGGCCACGATGTCGGCCCATCCCGGGCCGCATCGTTCGGCGAGTGGCGCTCGCTCGTACGGCCAGTCCGACGCGTGGACGGATGCACCCTCCACCACGATCGTTCCGCAGCCGCCGCGCGCCCGGCGCTCGTAATAGGCCACCTGGCGGGCTGGGATCGAGCGGTCGTCGGCGCCGAGGTTGGTGACGTGCGGGCCGAACATGACGCGGTTCGGTGCGGTTCTCGACGCGACGGTGATGGGCGACAGCAGCTGCATCAGGGAGTCAATTCTGGCTGAGGGAGTGCTCTTCCCGTCGAATCATCCGCTTGATGTTGCTGGTGTGCTTCAGCAGGATCAACGCACACACACCGGCGACAGCGATGAGTTCCCACCGTGGTTGGTCCATGATGATGATCCCGATCGGTACGAACGCCACCGCGATCACGGACCCGAGCGCAGCCTTTCCCGTCACCCGTGTCACGATCCACCAGAGACCGACCGCGAGCGGGGCGAGAATCGGCTGCACGACGAGCAGGGCGCCGGATCCGGTGGCAACGCCCTTGCCGCCCTTGAAGTGACGGAACACAGGGAACATGTGGCCGATGACCGCAGCGGCGGCACACCAGTAGGCGGCCGGGCGGCCGTCGAGCGCCAGGCCGAGCCCGGCGGCGAGTGCCCCTTTGCCGGCATCGAGCAGGTAGACCCACATCCCCTTGCGCCATCCGAGCGCCCGCGTGACGTTCGAGGCGCCCGGGTTCCCGGAGCCGAAGGTGGAAATGTCGACCCCGTTCGCGCGGGCGATGAGGATCGCGCTCGGGAACGTGCCGATGACGTAGGCAATCAGCACGAGAACGAACACGAACGACGATCCTTGCAGCTTCGGTGTGGAAACCGGCGCCACGGCCGCGCACAGCGACGGCTAACTTGGCGGCCCCTGTGAACGCCGACCTGTTCCCCGAGCTCGGTGCCGAGCGCGACCGTCTTGCGTTCGCGCGATCGTCACGCGATCGGATGATCGCCCGGATGGAGGCGCTCGACCCTTCCGCGGCAGCCGACGAGATCACCAAGGAGTACATCGAGGTCACCATTGCCGACGCGTTGGAGGATCTGCGGGGTCCGGGCTCCGGCGACTTCTTCGGGCGGATCGACGAGTGGTACATCGGGCGCCGCCACATCGAGGATGAACACCATGACCCGGTCGTCGTCGACTGGCGCGCACCGATCGCCGCGCCCTTCTACCGTGCCACGTCCGTCGACTCGCTCGGGGTGGCATTCCGACGTCGGTTCACAGCTCGATGCCGGCGACATCATCGCCTACCTCGACGAGCATCTCGACGACCCCGACGAGGGGGAGGTCGCCGGCGGCATTCCCGATCCGGTGCTCGCCGAGATCGGCGCGGAACGGTCGGGCGAGATGCGCGAGATCGTGTCGACCATCCAGGCCGAGCAGGACATCGTGATACGTGCGCCGATCGACCAGGTGCTCGTCGTGCAGGGCGGCCCAGGTACCGGCAAGACGGCGGTTGCGCTGCACCGGGCGGCGTACCTGTTGTTCGAGCATCGCGGCCGCCTGGCTCGTGACGGGGTGTTGGTGGTGGGGCCGAACAAGGCGTTCCTCGACTACATCGCCAACGTGTTGCCATCGCTCGGCGAACGCTCCGTTCGTCAGGCCACCGTCGACGAATTGTGCATTCCTCGTGTGGAGTTGACCGGTGATGACGACGTTTCTCTGGCGCGCTGGAAGGGCGACGCGGCGCGCCTCGACGATCTCTCGGCGTTGGCGCTGGCGGTGATCCGACCGCCCGACGACGATGTTCGGATTCCGATCGGTGCGCGCACCCACGTGATCGGTCGCGATCAGTTCGCCGAGTGGTTGGAGATCGCAAAGTCGGGAACGAGTCCGCTGAACCAGCGACGGGAGCGGATGCGGTCGTTGGCGCAGCGCGAGCTGCTTCAGCGGACCGGTTCGGAGGACACGTGGGCGAAGGCGGCAACGCTCAAGGCCGCGATCAACACGGCGTGGCCGACGCAGAAGCCGGTGCGGCTCGTCGACCGCCTCCTCCCGGGGCCGTCCGGCAAGCGTCGCCGGTGGACCCGCGCCGACCAGTTGCTCGTCGACGAGGCGAACTCGATGCTCAACGGTTCACCGTTCACCTACGGCCATGTGATCGTCGACGAGGCGCAGGATCACTCGGCGGTGGCGCTGCGGGTGATCGGGCGGCGTAGCCCGACCGGCTCGATGACGCTGGTCGGCGATGTCGCCCAATCGACCACGCCGGCGGGCCAGGAACGATGGTCGGCGGTGTTCGACCACCTCACGGTGCGTGATCGTCCGGCGGGAGTGGTCGCCGATCTCACGATCGGTTATCGCGTACCGGAGCCGATCCTCGAAGTGGCCAACCGCCTGTTGGCGCACACCGGCGTCGACGCAACCGAGAGCCGCAGCGTGCGTCGTACGGGTGTACCGCCGAGTTGGCTGCGGGTCTCGTCGTCGGAACTGGCCGCAGCGGTCGCCGACCTGGCGGTGGCCACAAAGCAGCGTCGGCGGATCAGCGCGGTAGTCGCGCCGCCTGCGCTCCACGATGCGATTGTCGCAGCACTGTCAGCACACGGACTCGTCGCCGTCGACCACGTCCACGAACTCGACGCTGCGGAGCTCCCGTTGTTCGGCCCCGAGGCCGTGAAGGGCCTCGAGTTCGACGGCGTGATCGTGGTCAATCCGCACGAGATCCTGAGTGAGGGGACCGACAGGATCGTCACCGAACGCGGCGCTCGCCTGCTGTATGTGGCGATGACCCGAGCGGTGCAGGAGCTCCACTTCGTCACGGACGCCGACCCGCCCGCAGTGCTCGACGCAGTGTCAGTCAGCGGCGGCCGATGGTGACCGGGACGCGTTCGGGCATCGCGACCCTGACCGGCTTGGAGTGATCCATCATCGGGCGTGGTCGTTCGGCTGACGCGGCGAGCATCGCGGCCTCGCCGTAACCGCCGACACACTCGGGGTCTGGGCCGTCGAGGGGGATGCCGACGAAGAACTTCGCCGCCATGCACCCGCCCTGGCATGCGTCGTAGCTGCCGCACGAGGTGCACGCACCGGCCGACTGCGGCTCGCGGAGCTCGGCGAACAGGTCGCTGTGTTTCCACACGTGGGCGAAGCCGCCGGCATCGCGAACCGACCCGGCCTTGAACTCGTCGTGGATCACGAACGGGCAGGCATAGACGTCGCCGATCGGATCGATCAGGCACACCACGCGACCCGCACCGCACATGTTGAGCCCGGGCAGCGGCCCGGTTCCTGCTTCCTGGCCGAGAGCATTGAGGTGGAAGAACGAGTCGCCGGTGAGCACGTTGTCGCCATGGGCGAGCAGCCACTCGTAGATCTGGCGCTGTTGGGCCTGCGTCGGATGCAGGTCGTGCCACGAATCGGCCCCGCGACCCGATGGGCGCAGCCGGGTGATGCGCAGCTGGGCGCCGAAGGAGTCGGCAAGCGCCTTGAATTCGTCGAGCTGGTCGACGTTGTGGCGGGTCACGACCACCGAGATCTTGAACTCGCCGAAGCCGGCATCACGGAGGTGGTTCATCGCCCGGATCGCCGTGTCGAACGACCCCTCACCGCGTACCGCGTCGTTGGTGACGGCGTCGGTGCCGTCGAGGCTGATCTGGATGTCGAGGTAGTCCATCGATGCGAGTCGGCGGGCCTTGTCGGCGTCGATGAACGCGCCGTTGGTGGAGAACTTCACGCCGATTCCCCGGCCGATCGAATACTCGAGCAGCTCGAAGAAGTCGCGGCGGATCATCGGCTCGCCACCGCCGATGTTGATGTAGAACACCTGCAGGTCGTGCAGTTCGTCGAGCACGGCCTTGGCCTCGTCGGTGGTCAGTTCGCGAGGGTCGCGGCGCCCGGACGACGACAGGCAGTGGACGCACTCGAGATTGCAGGCGTAGGTGAGTTCCCACGTGAGACAGATGGGGGCGTCGAGGCCACCTTTGAGTTGTTCAACCAGTTGCGACGGGTTGGCGCTCATGGAGCATCTCCGATCGGGTGAGGGCGGCCAGGGCCGATTCGAACGCCGGCCACCGGGCTTCGTCGATCTCGCAGGCGCGCAGCGTGTCCGCCAGCGTGGCGTGAGTCGCCGAGCGCCTGGACGACCAGGACCATGTCGGGGTGCTTCAGGAAGATCAGCTTGCGGTTGCCGTAGTGGTACGCGAGCGCGCCGAACGGTTCGGGACGCAGCGCCACCTGCGGATCGAGTTCGAGGCGACGATCGAGCATCGTCACGGCGTCAGTAGACGCCGCACATCCCGTCGATCGAGATCTCTTCGACGAGCAGTTCCTCGACGAGGTCCGTTTCGACGACGACGTCGGTCTCGGTCTCGGTGCCAACGGCGGTTTCATCCATGCGACGACACTACCCAAGCCGTGGCGTGGCGACCACGGCGAGGCCCGAACCTCGCGGTCGACGTACACGATGTGTCTGACACATCGTGTACGTCAGCGGGCGGGGACGATGGCCGCGAACAGCTCGGGTCCCCGAACTCGCCAGCGCCGTGCAGCCAGAGCGACGCCGCCATGCATGATGAGCACACCCGCGCCGACCGTGGCGACGGCGAACGCCGACACGAGCGTCACCGAACCCCGGTCGAGTGCCCACAGCAGCGCCAGCGCGGCCGGCAACGTGAGGATCGCGAGCCCGAACAGGACGGCGGCGAGCATCAACCCGGCGAAGCAGCCCTTGCCCGAATCACCGCTCGCCAGCGGGTTGTCGCTCTCTGGGATGGCGATCGGAACGATCGACGACTGGAGCATCGCCGCACCTGCTCCGGCATACAGCCCACCCACCCCGACGGCGACCCCGGCAGGCAGGTAGTTCCACTCGCCCGTGATGGTCGCCGCGATCAGCGGGCCGAGGATCGCGAGCGGCGACGCCGACACGATCACCGAACGCGCCTTGGCCCGCACCAGCACCACTGGATCGACGCCGGTGAGCATCTCGTTGGCCGTGGCGGGTCCGTCGGATCCGAAGCTGTTGCCCGCCATGAAGAGCACGGCGAGTTGGACGGCGCCGCCGACGAGGACCGCTCCGGCACCGGCCTCACGACCCGTGAGGACCGGTACGAGGACGACTGCCAATCCGACGCCGGCGCCCGTGAAGGTCTCGAGTGCCGTGCGAGGTGTGCGGAAGCGAGTGAGCACGCCGCGCCAGGCCACCGTGCCGATCACGCCGGGCCCGCACATCCAACGTGCGGTGGCACGCACACGATGGCGTCGTTCACGTGTTGGAGCATGAGCGGCTCCGGAGCCCTTCACGGATGTCACGAGACGGCGGGTGGTCCAGGTGAACACCCAGAGCAAGGGTGCCAGCCACGCAGCACCGATCGCCGTGTGGACGAGCGACATCACGGGCTCGTCGCGAACCATCGCCAGTGCCCGGCCGAGCTGGCCCATCGGCGTGAACACGAGACCACCGACGAGTCGATCGCGCCCCGAATCGTCCAGGCCGGCGACGGCTCGCGGCACGATCTGGAACGCGGCGTAGAACACCAGGGTGGACAGGCCGACGATGACCTGGCCGACTCGTGGGTAGCGGGTCGCTACCAGGCCGAGGGCGTTGATCGTGGTGCGCGACACGAGCAGCAGGGTCGCCAGGACTGCCGCCGATGCAACGAGAGCGGGGACGACGGAGGCGGCCCCGCCCACAGCTCCGGCGAACAACCCGATGCCGAACAGCAACGCGGACAAGCCGGGCGGCCCCGCAGCCGACGCGGCGAGCAGCCCGACGCCCAGCTGACGTTCGCTCATCGGCTCGGTGGCGAGCACTCGTGGGTCGACCGGCTGGGTCACTCCGGCGATGACGCCGATCATCACCACGACCAGTACCGATCCCGTCGTGACCATGACGAACACGGCATCGAGGTCGTCGCTGGTGCGTCCGGCCACGAACACCATCACGGCGGCGACGGCGCCGACGAGTACGGATGCGACCATCCCCATGATGACCGCCCACTTCTGAGTGCCATTCGAGTGGAGCGCCCCGCGGAGCATCTTCCACCGCAAGCGGGCGAAGAGCGCGACGACGCGGGCGTCGGTCGGCTCGAACATTCAGCTCAACCAGCCGAGTGCCGCGTCATCGGGTTCGGAGGCGCCGACGACGTCGATGAACGCGTCTTCCAGTCGCCGACCATCGCGGAGTTCATCGATCGGCCCTGACGCGACCAGGCGGCCGCGATGGATCACGCCGACGTGGTCACACACTCGTTCGACGATGTCCATCACGTGGGTCGACAGCACCACCGTGCCGCCGCCTTCGCGGAAACGATCGAGCATGCGTCGCATCGCACGGGTCGACACCGGGTCGACGCCCTCGAAGGGTTCGTCGAGCATGAGGACGCGCGGGCGCGCCAGCAGCGCGGCGGCCAATGCCGTCTTCTTGCGCATCCCGTGGCTGTAGCCGGCGATCGGGCGGGCCGCATCGTCGACGAGATCGAGCACGTTGAACAGGTCGGTGGCCCTGGACCGGCTGGTGTCGGTGTCGAGCCCACGCAGCGCGCCGATCGTTTCGACGAACTCCCACGCGGTGAGCCGATCGAAGAGCTGCAGCGGATCGAGCATCACGCCCATCGATCGCCGAGTTGCCGAAACGTCGTGGGCAACGTCGATGCCGCAGACTTCGATCAGGCCCGCATCTGGCCGCACCAGTCCGCACACGGCGCGCATGGTCGTCGACTTGCCGCTTCCGTTCGGCCCGACCAGTCCGTAGCACGCACCTTGGGGAACGTCGAGCGTCAGTCCGTCGATGGCCGTGGTCGCGCCGAAGCGCTTCGTGAGCCCGATGATCCGCAGCGGCGACAGGACCGGCGGGGGGAGTTCCACGACACGCAGTCTGCCGTACCTGCGCTTCTTCGGTGTCAGCTCAGGTGTGCGAAATCACCGTTGACGCCGAGCGGTGTCGGTGCATCGTGGAGGAACTCGAAGGCCGCGACCGCGCCGATGACGATGACCGCGGGAGAGCGAACGTCGGCGGCGGCCAACTCTCCGAGGGTCCAGCGACCGACGACCTGGGCGGCGGTGGTGGCCGACTCGATCGCGGCGACCGGCGTTGTCGGGGCGAGGCCGCCGGCGAGCAGTTCGGCGGCGATCTGCGCGCGCTGTGACACGCCCATCAGTACGACGATCGTGCCGCCGACGGCGGCGAGCGATCGCCAGTCGACGTCGGGTTCACCTTCGCGGCGGTGACCGGTGACGACCGTGAATGCGGCAGAAACACCGCGATGGGTGACGGGGATCCCGGCCGCGGCCGGTGCCGCAACCGACGACGTGATGCCGGGAACCACCTCGAACGGCACGCCCGCTTCGGCGAGCGCTGCCGCCTCTTCGCCGCCGCGACCGAACACGAACGGATCGCCGCCCTTCAGCCGCACCACCCGCTTTCCCTGGCGCCCGAGTTCGACGAGGAGTGTCGAGATCATCTCCTGGGGCGTCGGCCTCCCCGGGCGCTTGCCGACGTCGATGCGTTCGGCTGAGCGGGGGATCAGTGCGAGTACGCCGTCGCCCACGAGCGCGTCGTGCACGACGACGTCAGCCTCGGCGAGCAGCCGCGCGGCCTTCACCGTCAGCAGGTCGGGATCACCCGGCCCGGCACCCACCAATGACACCGTCATCGCGGCTCCCCAACTCCGGCCACCCACGTTTGCGTTGCATCTTGGTTGGGACGGGCCAACCGAACTGTCACGCAAACAGCAAGGGGGTAGGGGTGGGGGATCTCAGCGGGCACGGCGGCGGCCCGTCGGTTCGGGGAGGAGTGCAACGAGTGCCGACCAGTCCTGTGCGACGCACCAGTCGCCGAAGCTCGTGGTGCCGTCGGAGCGACTGAATGCCTCCAGCAGCGGGCGCAGGAGGTCGGGCACATCGGTGAGCGGCACGTCGGCGCGCAGGAGACGAGCGAGGCGGTCACCGGCCGGCGAGCCGCCGACGAAGATGTCGTAGTTCTTCTTGGTGCGGCCCACGATGCCGAGCTCGGCTGCATACGGGCGCGAACACCCGTTGGGGCACCCGGTCATGTTGAGACGCAACGGCAGCCCGGTGTTGCCGGTGTCGGCCAGCACCTTCTCGAGTCGATCGACCACGTCGGGCAGCACTCGTTCGGCCTCGCCGAGCGCCTTGCTGCACGTCGGCAGTGCCGGGCAGGCGATCGCCAGGTTCCGGGTCGGACTCTGATCGTCGGCGAGCCGAACACCGTTGGCGCGCAAGACGTTCTCGACGGCCTCGGCGTCGGTCACGCCGAGGAGCAGGAGGTCCTGACGCGGAGTGACCCGCAGCCCGCGCACGGTGCCATCGGCGATCAAGCGTCGCAGCGCGAGCCGCAGCCCACCGGCCACCTTGCCCGACGGAACCGGGAGCCCGAGTGCTCGGGTACCGCCATCAGATCCGTCCGCACGGCCGGCGATGTCATGCCAGCCATGGTGCGCGCCGACCTCCCAGTCGGGGAGCTCGACGGGCGCAGCGAGCGGACGGCCCGTGCGCTGTTCGATCTGCGCCCGCAGCCAGGCGATCCCGCGCTCCTCCAGCAGGTACTTGAGGCGGGCGCGCGATCGGTCGTCGCGGTTGCCGTGGTCGCGCTGCGTGGTGACGATTGCCTCGACGACGTCGCCGATCTCCCCCGGCGGCACCCATCCCACGGGTTGCGCGAGCAATGGATAGGTGTCGTCGGGCCGGTTGTGGGCCATGCCCATCCCGCCGCCGGCGAGCACCACGTAGCCCGTCAGCTCGCCGGTCGTCCCTTCCGAGAGCGTCGGCACGATGCCGACGTCGTTGGTGTAGATGTCGACGCAGTTGTCGCCCGGCCAGGCGATCGCGATCTTGAACTTGCGCGGAAGGTAGGCCGCTCCGTAGATCGGTTCCACGTCGTCGATCGAGTCGAGCACGTCAGGTCGCGGTTCTGCCGACACGGCGCGCTCACCGTCGACCCACACTTCCCAGTAGCTCTCGGTCTGCGGGCGGAACCGGGCGACCATCTCGGCGACGAGTGGCTCGATCACGGCGCGTCGTTCGGGGTGGGGAAGCGGGCAGGCCATCACGTTGCGCACCACGTCGCCACACGCGCCGAGCGTGGTCAGCAACGAGGCGTTGATGCCCGCCACGAGCTCTCGCAGCTCGCCCTTGTGGACCACGTGGTACTGCACGCCCTGTCGTGTCGTGAGCCGGAGCTTCTGATCGGCGAGCGCCGCCACGCGATCGAGTGCGAGCCACTGTTCGCTGGTGATCACGCCGCCTGGTACGGATGCGCGCACCATGCACGAGTAGTCGAGCGGCAGCTTCAGTTGGGTGCGGGCGCGGCGGACGTCGCGGTCGTCCTGCTGGTAGATGCCGTGAAATTTCAGGAGCAACTCGGCGTCGTGGTCGAAGTCGTCACGATCGTTGACCAGCTCGTCGCCGATCGTGCCGCCCAGGTAGTTGCTCTCGAGCTTGATCGTCTCGGCGGTCACTGGTGCAACCCGCATTCGGTCTTGTCCGAGTCGGCCCAGCGGCCGGCGCGCTGATCGTCGCCGGTGCTCACCGGGCGAGTACACGGCCAGCAGCCGATCGACGGGAATCCACGATCGGCGAGCGGATGATCCGGAATGCCGTAGGCCGCGACGTAGGTGACGACGTGGGCATCGGTCCAGCCGGCCAGCGGATTGATCTTCGCCACGCCGCGCAAGAGGTCGTGGTGGACGAACGGGGCAGTGCGCCGAGACGGCGAATCGGACCGGCGAAGCCCGGTGACCCACGCAGAGCGCCCGAGCAAGGCCCGGTTCAGCGGCTCCACCTTGCGGGCGGCGCAGCACGCATCGGTGTCCGTCTGCCACACGTTGGTCGGGAGATCGGGGTCGGGCTGCACGATCCGCAGGTTGATCCCGAACCGTGCTCGCAGGTCGTCGGCGAACCACTCGGTCTCGGCAAACAGGTAGCCGGTGTCGAGCAGCGTCACTTCCACACCGGGGATCGCCTCGCTGGCCACATGCGCGAGCACCGCATCACCGAAACTCGCCGTCACGCAGAGCTCCTTTCCGAACCGGCGATGTGCCCACTGCAGGACGCGGTGAGCGTCGCGAATCGGATCGTCGGTTTCGGCGGGTCGGTCGGCGAACGCCGACTCGACTGACGGGGTCGGCGACGGGCTCGTCACGGTGCTCTCGGAGGGGGTCACGGAGAGCATTCAATCAAATCCGACCAAACAGATCAACTTTGTAGGGAATTACCTTCGTACACTCCGGGTGATGAGCGAGACGGGCCAGTCCAGAGACGGTCGAGTTCCGTCGCCACGTTTCGCCTACCCGGTCATGCTCGACGTGCACGACGTGGCGGTGCTCGTCGTCGGCGGGGGCCGGATCGGCGCCCGCAAGGCCGAAGGCCTGGCTGCGGCCGGCGCCCTGGTGACGGTGGTTGCGATCGAAGCGAGCGAGCATCTCCGCGGCATCGAGATCGTCGAGGTCCGGGAGCGAGCCTTCGAACCCGCCGATCTCGATGGAGTCCGTCTGGTCGTGACGGCGACGGGCGACGCCGATGTCGATGCTGCGGTCTCGGCGACGGCACGCGAACGCGGCATCTGGACGAACGCGGCCGACCAACCGACCGATTGCGATTTCATCCTTCCGGCGATCGCCCGCACCGGCCGAGTGACCGTTGCGGTCAGCAGCGACGGTGCGAGCCCGGCGTTGGCACGTGAGCTCCGCAACCTCATCGCCGAACTCCTGACCGATGAGCTGGGCGCTCTCGCCGAGGAGCTCGCCGCCGAACGGCTCGCCGTCCAGCGTGGTGGCGCGTCGACCGAGGACATCGACTGGACGGCGCGCGTTCAGGCTGGCATCGCGGCGGCGATCGGGCCTCGTAGTCTCGCTCCGTGATCAACCCCGAGCGGCTGCACCTTCTCCGACCTGGGGGGCTCCGGCGTCGGGGGCTCTCGGCGTCTCGGGGCGGCGATCATCGTGGCGGGGCTGCTCGCAGCGTCGTGCACCTCGAGTTCCGACGTCGCCGAAGTCGAGTCGAACACCGGCCCGGAGACGACAGCTGAGCCTGGCACCACGCCGGCGCCGACCACGGTCGATGGGTCGACACCGGTCACGGCGCCCGATCCGAACGGGCTGCCGTCGATTTCCGAACCCGACCCGGCGATCGTCATCGGCGAACTCGACAACGGCCTGCGGTATCTGATCCGTGACAACGACAATCCTGGTGCACGCGTCGACATGCGACTGGTCGTCGACGCGGGATCCGCTCTCGAAGACGAGACGCAATCGGGCGGGGCGCACTTCCTCGAACACATGCTGTTCAACGGCACCGAGCAGTTCCCCGAGAACGAACTCATCGATGTGTTGCGGAGCTTCGGTGCGGCCTTCGGCGCCGACATCAACGCCTACACGACCTACGACGAGACCGTCTACGAACTCACCATGCCGACCGCCGACGACGCCGTGGTCGAGACCGGGCTCGACGTGCTCGAGCAGTGGCTGTCGGCAGCGACCATCGAACAGGTGCAGGTCGAGGCCGAGCGCGGTGTGGTCCTCGACGAGTGGCGGGGTTCGGAGGCGAGTTCCGATGGCCGGATCTTCGACGGTCTCGAGGAGCTGTTCCTCACGGGGTCGCCGTACGAGGGGCATGATCCGATCGGTGACGAAGCCGCCATCACCGGAATGAATGCCGAACCACTGCGCGCCTTCTACGACGACTGGTACCGGCCCGACAATGCCGCCGTGGTCGTCGTCGGCGACATCGACCCCGAAGAAATCGAACAAGGGCTCGCCGATCGCTTCGGACCGCTCGTTGCTCGCGGCACGTCACCCGAACGCCCGGAGCTCCTGGTCGAACCCTCGACCGAACCGCAGGTCGTCGTGGTGTCCGACCCCGACGTCGCCGAGGGTTTCGCTCAGGTCACGCTGCCCACCACTCCCGTCGACGACGTGTCGCCCGAGGCGACGCTGCAGGCCTCGATTCTCGACGCGATGGCCTTCGACATCGTCGCCACGAGGCTCGGCAACGACGCCCTGCGCGGTGAGGCGCCGTTCGACGATGCCCGGGTCGATTCCAGCGGGTTCGTCCGCGGACTCGAGGCCCCGGAGATCGTGGTGTCGGCCGACGGTGCCGCACTGGAGGCATCCACGCAGGCGGTGTTCGACGAGTACGAGCGAGTGCGGCGCTTCGGTTTCACCCAGGCCGAGGTCGATCGGGCCGTGTCGTCGATCCGAACGTCGGCCGACACGTTCTTCGACGGACGCGACTCACGCCAGGACGCCGACTTCGCCGACGAGTACGTCCGCCACGTCTTGACCGACGAGCCGATCCCGACCGCCGACGCCAACTACGACATCGTCAATGCGATCCTCGATCGGGCGACGCCGGAGACCGTCGCCTACGGCTTCGTGAACCGGCTCGCCGACACGGGCGCCCACGTCATGGTGGTCGTGCCCGAGAGCGAAGCCGGTGCGCTGCCGGCTGAGGATGCCTGGCTGGCTCAGGCGTCGAGCATGTCCGATCGCGACGCTCGAACCGCGAGCCGACGACGCGGCGATCGACGGCGAACTCATGGTGGCGCCCGAGCCGATCGAGGAGCAGTCGGCCGACCAGCTCTCCGACGGTGGGTCGGTCTCGTTCGTCGCGCCGACCGTGCTCGAGTTCGACAATGGCGTGCGTGTGTCGCTCAACGTCACCGACATCGTCGATGGCCAGGTGGCGCTCGAGGCGCGCAGCCCGGGCGGGCTCGACGCGCTCGTCGACGCCGACATTCCTGCCGCCGATGCGGCCGGCACGGTCGTCGCGAGCAGCGGCGTTGCCACCTATGACGCTGTGGAACTCGACGCCTTTCTCGCCGACAAGGACGTGGGTCTCGAGTTCGGGATCGATGCGTTCACCGAAGGCATGTTCGGCTCGGCGGCCACGTCGGATCTCGAGGTGCTCTTCCAGCTCATCCATCTCTCCATGACGCAGCCTCGCGTCGATCCGGTCGCTCTCGACCAGTACCTCGACGACGAGCTCGCCTACGCCTCGGACCCGTCGATCGAGCCGGGCTACGCCGAGTACAAGGCACTCCTCGATGCCCGCTACGACGACCCCGCGTTCCTGCTCCCGACCGTCGAATCACTGAACTCGGTGACCGCCGACGACATCGACCGGGTGTTCCGAGACCGTTTCGGTGATGCCTCCGACTTCTCGTTCTCGTTCAGCGGTGATTTCGATCCTGACGATGCCGTCGACCTGGCTCGCCGCTATCTCGGAACCCTGCCGGCGACGGGCCGGACCGAATCGGTCGACTACGTCGAGCCGTCGCCTCCGCCCGGAGTGGTGGCCGAACAGATCACCGCAGGCGAGGGAGAGCAGGCGAGCGTGTCGTTGCTGTACACCGCCGCGGCGAGCGCCGACCGAGCCGACGACGTGGCCGCACTCGTGGTGCAGGAGGTGATCACGAACCGGTTGACCGACACGATTCGCGAGGAACTGGGCGATTCGTACTCGCCGTTTGCCGTCGTCGATGTCGGTTCGGGTGCAGCGCCGTATGCGCAGATCTACATCTCCAACACGACGGGCGCCGACCTGGTCGACGAGGTCGAGGCAGCGGTGATCGCCCAACTCGACGATCTCCGCGCCAACGGGCCGACGGTCGACGAGTTGAACGCCGCGAACGAGACCGTCCTGCAGCAACTCGATCTGTTCAGCAACGAACAGATCAACGACGAAGTGCTCAACGTGCTCACCGATCCGGTCGGCAACCCGTCGCTCGACGACTTCCTCGGTCAAGCGCAACTCGTCGATGGTCTCGACATCGTCGGGTACCTCCGCGCGTGGCTCCCCGCCGACCAGTACATCGACATCCGCGTCCTCCCCCGCTGACCCCGCCCCCCAACCCCCGAAAACCCCCGAAAAACCCGAAAAATGCGCTGGATCGTGCACCACGTGCACGAATCAGCGCACATTTCGGGTGGGAGGGGTCGGGTCAGCGCATGTTGGAGGGGGTGACGGTGCGCTGGCTCACCTCGACCAGTTGGCCGGCGCGCACCTCGTAGCTCACCACGTGATCGACCGAGTGCTGGCCACTGCGAGCCTTGCCCGTGACCACGTCGAGTTCGGTGCCGTCGACGAGCGGCACGAGGGCGATCGCCCGGAAGCCGTCGTCGGTGCCCGGCGACGACCGCTTGTCCTCGCGCAGGAGCAGGCCGGAGTCCCAGACCCACACGTCGTCGACGCTGACGAAGCGACAGCGGTGACTCGTCCTCGACTTCGAAACCATCCCACCCGGACACACGATGACGCTGCCCTGCACCCACGGGAGGACGCCCAGGCCGTCGCGGCCGAAGCCCGATTCGAAGCCCGCCGCGATGATCGCGTCGTGGTCGCCGTTGTCGATCGCCCGTTCGATCTGTACCTGGCGCACGACCTCGGCGAGGTTGTGGAGGTCGTCGTCGGACATCGCCCGCACCGAGTTCGCAACGGTCTCCGGCTCGCTCATCGCGCCAGTGTGTCCGATGCCGTCGCCGATCGACACCTGACCTATCGTTCGCTTCATGCAGACCAGAGCAGCAGTACTCAGGGAAATCGGCCAGGAATGGAGCGTCGAGGACATCGAGCTCGATCCGCCAAAGTCCGGCGAAGTGCTCGTCCACATCAAGGCCTCGGGCATGTGCCACTCCGACGAGCACCTCGTGACCGGCGATCTCGCGGGCGCCACGTCCCCGATGCCGTTGATCGGTGGCCACGAGGGCGCGGGCATCGTCATGGAAGTCGGCCCGAACGTCATCGGCCTCGAACCCGGCGACCACGTCGTGTTCGGATTCATGCCCGCGTGCGGCCGTTGCCCGAGCTGCGCTTCGGGTCACTCGAACCTGTGCGACGTCGGCGGTGCCGCCTTCCCCACCGGCCGCCAGATCAGCGACGGCACCGCACGCCACCACACTGCCGCCGGTGAGGATCTCGGCCTGATGTGTCTGCTCGGAACGTTCGCCAACCACACGGTGGTGCACGAGTCGAGTTGCGTGAAGATCGACAAGGACATTCCGCTCGACCGAGCGTGTCTGCTCGGTTGTGGCGTGGTCACGGGCTGGGGCTCGGCGGTCTATGCCGCCGAGGTCGGCCCCGGTGACTTCGTCGCCGTCGTCGGCGCCGGCGGGATCGGTGCCAACGCCGTGCAGGGCGCCAAGCTCGCCGGTGCTCGCGTGATTGCGGCGATCGATCCGGTCGAGTTCAAGCGTGAGACTGCGATGCAGCTCGGCGCCACGCACACGTACGCCTCCATCACCGAGGCGATGGAAGCGCTGGGCGATTCCACCTGGGGCCGCGGATTCGACAAGGTCATCATGACGATGGGCGTCGGCGACGGCGATGCACTCGGCGAGGCGTTCCACCTCGGTGGCAAGCGCTCGAAGATCGTCGTCACGAACATCCATCCCACGGTCGAGGGGTCGATTGCCGTGCCCGGTGCGCTTCCTCACGCTGTTCGAGAAGCAGCTCATCGGCTCGCTGTTCGGGTCGGCCAACATCCGCAAGGACATCCCGCAACTGCTCGAGCTCTACACGCAGGGCCAGCTCGACCTCGACACCCTCGTCACCAACACCTACACGCTCGACGAGATCAACCAGGGCTTCGAGGACATGCGCAACGGCAAGAACATCCGCGGCGTCCTCATCTACGACTGAACTTGCATCAGGGTCTGACCCCTTCTGCAAGTCGGCGTCGAGGTCGCGCCGTTGTGGCGTGACGATGCCGAACGGGTGGCCGATGTGGAGGGTGGTGGCCGCACTTGTCGATCGCCGATCGCGGCTGTCTCGCCACGGCCGAACGCCTCGACGGGACGGTGTACGCCACCGACGACGAGTGGGCGTCGCTCGATTCGAGTGTTCGGGTCGAGCTGATCCGTTGAGAATTGTCGGCTCTGGCTAGGTTCGAGGTCGACGTGAATGCCCTGACGGAAACCTCCAGCGCCCCGACCCGCGCCCGCGCAGCTCGTGGAGGCGATCGGGTCGACGGTCGTCGGTCGGCGCCGGGAGATCGAGCTTGTTGTTGCCGCACTCGTGGCCGATCGCCACATCGTCATCGAGGGGCCACCGGGCACCGGAAAGTCGACCCTGTTGCGATCGGTCGCCCACGAGCTCGGTGTCGGCTTCGAGTTCGTCGAGGGCAACGCCGAACTCACACCCTCACGCCTGGTCGGGCACTTCGACCCGGCCCGCGTGCTCGCCGAGGGCTACGACGCCGATGTGTTCGTCGACGGCCCGTTGGCGTCTGCCCTGCCGCGAGGGCTCGTTGCTCTACGTGGAGGAGATCAATCGCGTGCCGGAGGAGACGCTCAACGTGCTCATCACCGTGATGAGCGAGGGCGAACTGCACGTTCCCCGCCTCGGTCGACTCGCTGCCGCTCCCGGCTTCCGGCTGGTCGCCGCGATGAATCCGTTCGACGCGATCGGTACCGCCCGCATCTCCGGAGCGGTGTACGACCGAGTGTGTCGTCTCGCCGTCGACTACCAGACCGCCACCGATGAGCGCCAGATCACCGAGCGCGCCGCCGGCGTCGCCGACCTCGATCCGGAGTGGGTCGCCAAGGTGGTCGAGCTCGTCCGTCGCACGCGTTCCCACGCCGATCTGCGCGTGGGCTCGTCGGTCCGCGGAGCCATCGACATGTGCGCCGTCGCGTCATCGCTCGCCGCTGTGCGGGATTCGTCGGTCGCCGCGGGTGACGTGTCGCTCGATGCGGCGCTCGTTGCTCTCTCGGGCCGGATTCGTCTCCGCGAGGGCACGACCCGATCGACGGAGGACATCGTTCGTGAACTGTGGCTCGACGTGTTCGGTCGCAAGGACGACGACGGGTCGAGCTCGGGAAAAGTGGACGCCCCGAACGGGGCGACGACGGCCAACTGAACGCCCCGCCCCCGGCCAAGGAGGGCGACGAGGCCGACGACGAGGTCACCAAGGCGCGCCGCAGGACCACGTCGCGCCGCTCGCTCGAGCAGCAACCGCGTTTCGACGAGATCTCGCCCGAGGTCGGCGAACTCGACGATGACGCGGTCGAGTCCGCACTGGAGGAGAACCCCGACGACACGCTCGCACTGCTCGCCGACCTGACCGGGGCCACCGATCCGAAGCTGCGTGAGCTGGCGCGACGCCTCGCCGGGCGACTCTTCCTCGACCTGTCACGACGGGGGCCCGCAGTTCCTCGCGGCGTCGGACAGCTCCGGACCCAGCGGTACCGACCTGATGGCGGTGATCTCGATGTCGACGCGAGCCTCGACGCGCTCGTCTCCGCACGCGCCGAGCGCAGTGCCGTCGACCCCGACGACCTGCGGGTCCGTGCGTGGTCGACTCCTGATACGGCGATCTGCCTGTTGGTTGATCGCAGCGGATCGATGACGGGACGTCCGCTCGCCACCGCCGCGGTCAGCGCCGCCGCGGTTGCCTGGCGAAGTCCCGGGGACTACTCGGTGCTCTCGTTCGGCAAGGACGTCATTGCCGCCAAGTCGCAGGATGTTCCCAAGTCGAATGAGCGGGTCATCGATTCGGTCCTCGCGCTTCGTGGCTTCGGTACCACCGACGTGGCCGGGGCACTGATCGCGGCCGCCGATCAGCTGTCTCGCTCACGGGCGGGCCGCAAGATCACCGTGCTGCTGTCCGACTGTCGCGCCACTGCGCCCGGCGACGTGGTGGGCGCTGCGCGGAGGCTCGACGAGTTGGTGATCGTGGCTCCTGAATCCGATGCGGCCGAGGCGCGGGAACTCGCCGAACAGGTGGGTGCCCGGTTCACCACCGTGTCGGGGCCGTCCGATGCGGCGGCAGCCCTTGCCCGAGTCCTCGACACGTGAACGATCGTGCAGTAGGGGTCTGACCCCTGTTGCAGGGTCAGCAGGTGATGTTCTTGTCGGGGACGATGCCGAAGACGTTCTCGTCGGCGATCACCGGCGGCAGGGTCGTGGCGGTCGGCGGCGCCGTTTCTCCGGGCGCGCTGGTGATCGTCGACGACGTCGACTCCGGTACGTCCGGAGGCGTCGGCGCGGTGGTGTCGAAGACCTGATCGGGGATCTCGGCGAGCGTCGTTTCGCCACGGAAGACCGACAGGATCGCCTGCATGTTGTCGCCGTCGATTGCGGGGACCAGCACGGCATTGCCCTGGATCGTTCGCCGGCGTCGCTTCGATCTGATAGGTCGTGATCGCGGTCGGATCGACGCCGCTCAGGACGCCGGCGAACTCGAGCATCTTGCGGGGCGTGAGTTCCTCGTCGGTGACGATGTACTCCGACACCGTCTGGATGAGCCCGCCTGCCACGTCGGGGTTGTATGCACCCTTGGAGAGCAGGCGCGACACGGTGCGCTTCAAGAAGTCCTGCTGGCGTGAGATGCGGCCGAGGTCGGACGTCGGGTCCTTCTTCCACTCACCGTTGGCATCGAGGTACTCGAGCTTGCGTGAGCGCACGTAGGCCAGGGCATGGTCGCCGGTGAAGGTGTAGCAGCCGGCCTCGGGCACATCGAGCCCCGTGTTCGGGTCGCGCACCGGGTAGGGAAGCGGCACGGCGACCCCGTCGACGGCGTTGACGAGCTCCTGGAATGCGCAGAAATCGACCTGGACGAAGTGGTCGGTGCCGATCCCGAAGTTCTGGTAGATCGTGTCGATCAGCTTCTGCGGGTTGTCACGTTCGTAGGCCTCGTTGATCCGGCCCTTGCGCGACGATCCGGCGATGTCGACGAACAGGTCGCGGGGGAACGACAACACCGCAACCTGTGACGTGGCGGGATTGACTCGCCACATCATGATCGTGTCGCTGCGTTCGCCGAAACTGGTGCGATCGCCGAACGCAGGCGCATACGGGGAGTCGGGGTCGACGCAGGCGTTGTTGTCGGCGCCCGTGATCAGGAAGTTCTTGGCCTCGGGCTCCGCCGCCGGGAACGTCGCTGGTGGGGCCGATTCCGCAGCGCCGACCTCTGCGGTTCCGGTGACGAGGGCCGGCACGGTGGTGCCCTGTGCGGGGTCGATGATGGTCGGTGCGATGTTGCGGTCCTCGATCACTCGCTGGCCGGCGTAGAGGCCGCCGGCCGCGCCGAACGATCCGAGTGCGAGAGCGAAGACGGCAGCGATCGTGAGGCGTTGCGGCCACGTTCGCTTGGCCCGCGGCGTGGGCGGGGTTGCTGCTTGCTGATCCGACATGACGGGTGGACGTTATCCGCCGCACCCGCACCCGGGAGGTCGGCCGCTCAGGGCGTGACGACGACGACGGTGCCGATGTCGGCCCAGTTCCACATCCAGATCGCATCGTCGACTGCCTGGCGCACGCAGCCACCGGAGAGCGCCTGGCCGAGCTGCGCGATCGACTGAACGGGGCTCCCGTACTGGTACGGGATGTCGTGGAAGCCGATGTTGCCGCCGTTGCCACCCGTGGCGAAGCGCACCATGTATTCCCACGTGATCGACGGGTTGTTGATGGCGAAGGTGTACCGAGAACGCGACCACACTCGGTACACGCCGGGGCTCGGGTGGAGGGGGTCCTGTCGGCCGGACACCCGATGGGACTTGATGACGACTTCGTTGTCGTCGATCGCCCACACGGTTTGCTGCGACTTCGAGTAGACGACCCGTCGCCCGGAGCCGGAGTTGGCGGGCAGCAGGAACGGATCCGACGCAGCCGCCACCGTCGGCGGCGGCGTGATCTGGATCTGCTCGCCGCGAAGCGGGGTCGGGCCACCGGCCACCGCCGGGCCGAGCGGCGCGGGTGAGCGTTGTTCTGGTTGTGCGGGCGCGAGCGTGGTCGAGGTGTCCGACGGTGGCGCAGTCGTGACGGCGACGGTGGGGGACGGGTCGGTCGCGGGGTCCTGTGCGAACGCAGGCGCGCAGAACATGAGCATGCATGCACACACCGCTGCCGACCATCCCAACTTCGCTGGCACGGCTCGCGACACTAGCCAAGCGGAGCGGCGACGCAGGTCACGCCATCCAGATCGGACCTCAGGGTTCGTCGGCGAGGGCGACCTCGACGGCCAAGGCGTCACCGTCGAGCACCGTCAGCGATCGGATCGACCCGGCGTCGAGCAGATCGGCACGACCCGAGTCGAGCGCCGCATGGAGACCGGCTGGTGCGGTGACCACGAGCGTGTCGACGACGGCACGTTGGCTGCGCTTGGCCTCGGTCTTCGCTCGGCGTACCTGGGTCAACACGTCGATCGTGGCGTCGACCAGCGTCGGGTCGCCGAACGCCTCATCGGTGCCCGCCGAGCGGGTGGGCCATGGCGCCACGTGGATGCTCGACTCGTTCCACCAACTCCACGCCTCCTCGCCGGCAAACGGCAGGATCGGTGCGAACAGCCGCTGGATGGTGCTCAGCGCTGCCCGGAGCGCGCGCTTGGCCGAGTCGGCGGCGTCGGGCCGGGTTTCGTCGTAGGTGCGGCCCTTGACGAGTTCGACGTAGTTGTCGCAGAACCACCAGAAGAACGCCTCGGTGCGCTCGAGTGCGCGGGCGTAGTCGAACGCCTCGAATGCCTCGGTCGCCTCGACGATGACCTCGTCGAGTTTGGCGAGCATCGATCGGTCGATCAGGTCGGTGACACCATCGTCGAGCGACCGGTCGCCGGTCGGTGCACCGAATTGCAGCACGAACTTGGTGACGTTGAGCAGCTTGTTGGCGAGCTTGCGGCCGACCTTCATCTGATCTTCGCTGAACGCCGTGTCGACTCCCGGCCGGGCAGAACCGGCCCAGTAGCGCACGGCGTCGGTGCCGTAGGTCTCGAAGAGATCCAGCGGCGTGACGACGTTGCCCTTCGACTTCGACATCTTCTTGCGGTCAGGGTCGAGAATCCAGCCCGAGAGCGCAGCGTGGCTCCACGGAGCGCATCCGAACTCGTGGTGGCTGCGCGTCATCGTGGAGAACAGCCAGGTGCGGATGATGTCGTGGCCCTGCGGTCGCATGTCCATCGGGAAGACGTGCCCGAACAGGTCGTTGTCCTCCTCCCAGCCGCCGGCGATCTGCGGGGTGAGCGACGACGTCGCCCAGGTGTCGAGAATGTCGGGGTCGCCGGCGAACCCGCCCGGCTCACCGCGCTGGCTCTCGGTGTAGCCCTCGGGCGACGTCGGTCGACGGGTCGATCGGCAGGAGCGATTCGTCCGGGAGCAACGGCTCGTCGTAGCGGGGTTCGCCGTGTTCGTCGAGTGCGTACCAGATGGGGATCGGCACCCCGAAGAATCGCTGGCGGCTCACGAGCCAGTCGCCGTTGAGCCCCTCGACCCAGTTCTCGTAGCGGTGCTGCATGTGGGCGGGATGCCAGGTGACCTCGGTGCCGCGAGCAACGAGTGCGGCGCGTAGGTCGGCGTCGCGGCCACCGTTGCGGATGTACCACTGACGTGACGTGACGATCTCGAGCGGGCGATCGCCGCGTTCGTAGAACTTCACCGGATGCTGGATCTCGCGCGGCTCGCCGATCAGGAGTTCGGCCTCGATGAGCTGTTCGACCACCTTGGTCTGGGCCTGCTTGACGGTGAGTCCGGCGATGGCGGCGTAGGCGTCGGCGTCGACGTCGTGGGGAGCGTCGGGGAGGATGCGTCCGTCGCGCCCGACGATGGCGCGCATCGGCAGGTTCAGCTCGCGCCACCACGTCACGTCGGTGGTGTCACCGAACGTACAGATCATCGCGATGCCGGTGCCCTTGTCGGGCTGCGCGAGTTCGTGTGCGACGATCGGCACCTCGACGCCGTACAGCGGCGTGCGCACCGTGGTGCCGAAGTGCGGTTGGTAGCGCTCGTCGTCGGGGTGAGCGACCAGCGCGACGCAGGCGGCGAGCAGCTCGGGACGAGTGGTGTCGATCTCGATGGCGCCGTTGCCGTCCGACCGGGCGAACGGGATCTTGTGGTAGGCGCCCGGACGGTCGCGGTCTTCCATCTCGGCCTGGGCGACCGCAGTTCGGAAATCGATGTCCCACAGGGTGGGTGCTTCCTGGCTGTAGGCCTCGCCGCGTGTGACGTTGCGGAGGAACGCACGCTGGCTGGCACGCCTCGACCGTTCGTCGATGGTGGCGTACTGATGGTTCCAGTCGACCGACAGGCCGAGCCGCTTGAGCAGGTCTTCGAAGATCTGCTCGTCGAGTTCGACCAGTTCGTCGCACAACTCGAGGAAGTTGGGCCGCGAGATCGGCACGGCGTGGTGGTTCTTCGGCGGGTCACCACGGAACGGCGGTTCGAAGCCCTCGACGTAGTGCTGCGTCGGGTCGCAGCGCACGCCGTAGTAGTTCTGCACGCGACGTTCGGTGGGCAGGCCGTTGTCGTCCCAACCCATGGGGTAGAAGACCGCCTTGCCCGACATTCGCTGGAACCGGGCGATGATGTCGGTGTGGGTGTAGCTGAACACGTGGCCCATGTGCAGCGAGCCGCTGACCGTCGGCGGTGGCGTGTCGATCGAGAACACCCCCTCGCGGGGTACCGACGCGTCGAAGCGGTACGTGCCATCGGACTCCCACTGGGCGGCCCAGTGTGCCTCGATGCCGTCGAGCGTCGGCTTGTCGGGGATGTTCGCCATAGATCGCCGAGGCTACCGAGTGAGGTGCGTTCCTCCCGGTTTGCGTTACAGTTCTGTTGGACCGTCCCAACCGAACTGTCACGCAAACCGATCTGTGTGCCCGGGCGGCTCGGGGTGGCGCTCGTAGACTCGATCCTCGTGCTGCACCTCTACGACACCGCCACGCGAACGGTCCGCGAGTTGGCTCTGCGCGAGCCGGGCAAGGTCAGCATCTACCTGTGCGGGCCCACCGTGTACGGCCCGCCGCACCTCGGCCACGGGCGCGCCACCCTGGTGTACGACATCTTGCGGCGCTACCTCGAATGGACCGGGCTCGACGTCAGGCTCGTGTCGAACATCACCGACATCGAGGACAAGATCATCGAACGCGCGGTGCGCGAGGACCGGCCGTGGCAGGACATCACCACGAAGTGCGAGCACGTGTGGTTCGAGGCGATGTCGGGGATCAACGTCGAACGTCCGACCGACGTGCCCCACGCGACCGAGTACGTCGAGGAGATGGTCGCGATGATCGCCGAACTCATCGCCACCGACCACGCCTACGTCACCGACGACGGTGTCTACATGTCGGTCGAGTCGGT
Source organism: Ilumatobacteraceae bacterium (assembly GCA_963743825.1). Lineage (GTDB taxonomy): Bacteria > Actinomycetota > Acidimicrobiia > Acidimicrobiales > Ilumatobacteraceae > Sva-07. The sequence continues at coordinate 162,461 of CAVURC010000003.1, forward strand.
CGACGACTACGGGCTGCTCGCGCATCAGTCGGTCGACGACATGCGATCCGGTGGCGGCGACCGCGAGGTTGTCGGCGCCGCGCAGAAGCGCCATCCCGCCGACTTCGTGCTGTGGAAGTTCTCCACGTCGGCGCCCACCGCCAGCGACCCCGAGTGGCCGTCACCGTGGGGTCCCGGCCGCCCCGGCTGGCACTCGGAGTGCGTCGTGATGAGCCTCGACCTGCTCGGGGAGGGCTTCGACCTGCACTGCGGTGGGCAGGACCTGCGATTCCCCCACCACGAGAACGAACGAGCACAAGCGGTGGCGCTCGGCAAGACCTTCGCCAACCACTGGATGCACAACGGATTCGTCGTCGACGCCGAGGGCGAGAAGATGTCGAAGAGCCTCGGCAACGTGTCGAACCTGCTCGACCTGATCGACCTCTACGACCCGCGCGCGTACCGGATGGTCCTGCTGCAGTCGCACTACCGCAGCCCGGTGAAGATCACCCAGGACAACATCGACGGTGCGGTCAACGCGCTGGCCGGGCTCGATTCGTTCGCGGCACGTACCGCCGAGCTCGTCGGAGTCGCGCCCGACGAAGCGGTGCTCGCCGACTTCCGTGTGGCGATGGACGACGATCTCGACACACCGAGGGCGACCGCCCTGCTGTTCGACACGGTTCGGCGCTCCAATGCCGCCCTCGACTCCGGATCGAACGACGCCGCGTCCCTTGCTGCGGCGGCTCACGTGATCGCCACGACGTTCGGACTCGATCTGGCCGTCGCATCCGAGGTCGACAGCGAGGCACGTGCGCTCGCTCGAGTCGCTCGATGATGCGCGTGCGGCGAAGGACTTCGCCACGGCTGATGCACTCCGAGCCCGACTGCAAGCCGACGGATGGACGGTCGAGACCACCCGCGACGGCACGTCGTTGCGGCGGTGACCACGGTCGTCGACTCCCCGGGGACCGCGACGAGTCCGGTCGACGAGGGCGTCGACGAGGCGGTCGCTCGCAGGCGACGACCGGACGTCGACTCCGGGCCGAGCCGCGTTCCCGGCGATGGGCTACCAGCCGTCGCTCGACGGGTTGCGCGCCCTGTCGGTTGGCGTCGTGCTGCTCTACCACGCCGGATTCTCGTGGATGCACGGCGGATTCTTCGGCGTCGAGGTGTTCTTCGTCGTCTCGGGCTTCCTGATCACCTCGCTCCTGATCGACGAGCACGACCGCAACGATCACATCGCGTTCGGCAAGTTCTGGAACCGGCGGGCGCGGCGCCTGTTCCCGGCGCTGTACGCGGTCTTGCTGTTCGTCGGCGTCTGGGCGGCGCTCGCAGGAACGGCCGAGCAGCAGTCGCAGCTCCGTCGCGACACCGTGTGGTCGATCTTCTACGTGAACAACTGGGGCCAGATCCTCGGCGATGTTCCGTACTTCGCCGGCGAGGTGCCGTTGCTCCGACACCTGTGGAGCCTCGCGGTCGAAGAACAGTGGTACCTGATCTGGCCGTTGCTGTTCGTTGCGCTGATGCGGTTGCGTCTGTCACGACGTGTCGTCGGCGGTGTCGTCGTCGGTGCCGCGTTCGCCGTGTTCGTCTACATGTTCTGGATGCAGTCGCGCGCCCCGACCCCGCTCGGTGGGCCCCCGCCGATTCTCGACGGCGTCGATCGCACCAACTACCTCTACCTCTCCACGATCACACGGTCCGGCGGCCTCCTGCTCGGCGCCGGCGCCGCGTTCGTCTGGCGCCCGTGGCGATGGAAGCACGCGGTCGATGCGCCCGCCGGGCGACTGCTCGACCCGCTCGGCGCTGCGGCGGTGGCGGCGATCGGCTGTGCGGCCGCGGTCGCGTCGATCACGGCGGGCTACGTCTACCAATGGTTGCTGCCGCTCGTCTCGATCCTCTCGCTCGTGGCCGTGATGGTCGCCGTCCACCCGTCGTCGGTCGGCTTCCGGCGGATCATGAGCTGGACCCCGCTCGTCGAGGTCGGCAAGCGCAGCTACGGCCTGTACCTGTGGAGCTGGCCGATCTTCGTGATCGTCGGCGCCACCACCGGTTCGGTGTCGGCGTTCGTGTGGGCGATGTTCCTGACGGTCGTCGTCGCCGAGGCGTCGTACCGATTTCTGGAGTCACCGGTTCGCAAGGGGATCGTCGGACGGTGGTGGAGCGACCGAGCGTCGATCACCTATTGGCCGATCGCCGGGGAGCGATGCTCGTCGGCGCGCTGGTGGTGTTCTACGTCAACGTCGATCAGTTCAGCCGGTTCGAAGGCGGCGGCGAGGCGGTGTTCGAACTCGACACGTCGGGCGACTCCTCGGTCGACCGAACCCGTCGTCGATGCCACCGAGATCACGGATCGGATCTGTCGCTGCAGTGACCACGGTGCCCGTGGCCACGACTCCGATCGTGCCCGCGACGTCGGCACGGCTGGCGATCGTCGGCGACTCGCAGGCCAACGCGCTGGCGATCAATCTGCCCGATGGGATCGACACCGTCTTCCCGAACGTCGTCAACGGCAGCGTCGACGGGTGCAGCGTGTACGACTCGGGCTCGGTGAGGAGTTCGGTGCGATTCGGCAACAACTTCTCGATCTGCGACGGGTGGCAGGACGAATGGGCGCAGGCGGCTGCCGGCACCGATGTCGCGCTCGTGGTCGTCGGAGCGTGGGACGTGTTCGACGTCGTCGACGGCGACACGACGTACGGCTTCGCCACCCCGGCCGGCGATGCACTGTTCGTCACCAACCTCGAGTCGGGCATCGACGCGATGCTCGCCGAGGGGACCAATGTCGGCCTGCTCGAAGTGGCCTGCATGCGCCCCCAGGACGTCGAGGGCGCCGGCGTCCCGGCGCTTCCCGAACGCGGTGACGATGCTCGCGTGGCCCACGTGAACGACCTGCTGCGCGAGACGGCGGCGTCGTACCAGGCCGCCGGGGACGCTCGGGTGCAGTTCGTCGAGGGGCCCGCCGAGTGGTGCACCGACGAGACGATCGCAACCGACCTCGGCTATCGCTGGGACGGCGTGCACGTCTACAAGCCGGGCGCCAACCTGGTCTACACCACCGTTGCCCCCGACCTGCTCCGACTCGCCGCGATCTGAAACGATCAGCCCGCACGTTATGGTGCCGGCCGTTTTTGGCGGCGATCGCGTCAGCGGTTGGACCCGGAAAGCACGCCCCTGGCGAAATCGGTCGCGGTCGGAGCCTCGGCACCGATGACCGGTTCGGTCGGGTCGGTGCCGACGGTCTCGAACCGGTCCCGAAGGCGTGCCGATTGCTTGTTTCGTGAAGCCGACGCCGTCGTCACTGACGATGATCGACGTCGTTGCGTTGACATGTCACCACGAGCACCCGGACACCGAGACGGGTCGACACCGTGATGTGACCGGTCCCCTCGATGGCGTCGACGGCGTTGGCGACGAGGTTCATCAGCACCTGGCTGAGCCCGACGCGGTCGATGAAGACGAGCGACGATCGGGCGGGCGCCTCGACGCGGCAGCGTGATCCCGGGACGGACCATGCGGCGTAGGAACGGCTCGATCTGACGGATCGACTCGCCGAGGTCCGTGACGCGGGTCTCGTAGTCGTGACGCTGGCCGAGCCAGAGCAGGTCGTCGATGATCGCCAGCCCGCGTTCGGCCGCGGCGCCGACGTCGTCGATGCAGGTGACGGTGTTGTCGCCGATCCTGCCGGCGCCTGCTGCGGCCCCGGCGTTGTCGTGGACCTCTTCGGCGCAGCCTCTGATGACCACGAACACGTTGCGCAGGTCGTGCGCCAAGCCGGCGCTGGCGCGTCCGATCAGCTCGCGGCGCCGTGCGTCCTCGAGCTGGCGGTCTCGTCCTCGTCGTATGTATTCTCCCGGCAACGTGCTGGAAACCGCACGCAGTTCTCCGGCTCGTCCGGGGCCGGCGAAGTGTCGACCCACGAGCTTGCGGCGGGGTCCGGGGTCGAGAACGAACGCCAAGCGGTCGTCTTCTCGGCCGAATCGGTCGACGCATCTTGCGGATAGGCACGCAAAGTGTCTGACTGACTGCGTAGAGTGGTCATTTCGACCATCCTGGACGAAATTCCGTCACCGAATTGTAAAGATTCGGTAAGCGGCCCAACCCCGATGCCACACAGCGTCGTGTTGCAACCATGGAACCGAGCAAAGGGGGAGAGCGGACCCTCGCATGGAGCATCGTTCACTGGAGATCTGTCGTTCTCGTCGGGGCATCTGTCGCCGGCGGTCTGGTGCTGACCTCCATGGTGATCGGGGCCACGCCGACCGTCGGTGGTCAGGCTGCGGCAGCGCCTGAAGCGGTCGTGGCTGCCGCTGTTGTCGATCCGTCGACGACCGTCCTGGTCGATCCCTCCACGACCGAGTCGATCCCGGCCTCGACCGACGTCGTGGCCGCCCCCGCCTCCGCGCCCCGCTCGCCGCGCCGGCCGCGGGCGCAGCAGCGGCTCCCACCGGGCGAGCCGCTCCGGTTGCAGGAACGACCCAGCCGGCGGCGACACCGACTGCGGCCACCCCCTCACCGGTCCAGCCGACCGTCGCCCCGAGCCAGCCGACCGTTGCGCCGAGCCAGCGAACCGTTGCGCCGACGACCGCGGCGCCGACGACCGCAGCCCGACGACCGCAGCGCCGACGACGGCAGCGCCGACGACCGCGGCGCCGACGACCGCTGCGCCGACGACCGCGGCGCCGACGACCGCCGCCCCGGTCCCCGTGGCCCTGTCATATCCGAGTTACACGGTGTCGGGAGTGTCGAGTGTGTCGCTGCAGTTCGACGGATCGTCGATCGTCGGTGGCCTCGGTGAGCCCGCAGGCCAACTGGGTCTACCAGATCGCTTCGAACGGCCCACGGACCGTCGAGATCAAGTTCTTCAACGTCGCGAACGGAAGCGATCGCGAATTCCATGCAACCGTCGAGAACGGCCGGATCAAGGTCGAGACCTGAGGCAAATGATGAGTGGACTCACACCAGAAGAACGAATCGCACGGCTGCGAGCCAGCCGTGGCCAGTCGGCGGCGCCTGCAGAAGTTCCAGCGGCGCCGTCTCCACTGGGTGCCGCGCCGTTGCCGCCACCCCAGGTTGCAGCGGGCCTGATGTCTGCCGGGACTCCGCTGCCTCCTCCATCACCCACACGCCCGACTTCATCTGTTGCCGCGGGTACGAGCACAACTCCGCTGGAAGCGCCGGGCCGCGCGACTGCCACTGCGCCGACGACGGCGGTCGCCGCAACCACGGCGGTCGCTGCAGCGACCGCAAGTTCGCAGACCGGCGGCGCTCGCGCTCTGCTGCGCCGCAAGCCCCATCCGGCGCGGCGGGCGCGATGGGCGGTCGGGATCGCAGCGACTGCAGGGTTCGCAGCGATGCTCCCGGCGATGGGTTCGCTGAGCGCGACGGCCAACGAGCCGGATCCCGAGGACGCGTCGGATCCGACCTCGACCGTCCTCGGTGCCCGCCGGCACCGTCGATGCAACGGTCGAGTTGAATCCCACGTCGACCGTCGTCGGTGATCCGACGACGAGTGTCTTGCCGGTCGACCCGGCGGCACCGGCCCCCGTCGACACCGCAGCCGCAACGGTGCCGGTCAGCGCTCAAGCACCCGTGGCTGGAGCGGCTCCTGCACCAAAGGCAACGGCTCCGGCTGCTGCTCCTGCCCCGAAGCCCGCAGGGACACCGGCTGCTGCGGCTCCGGCTGCTGCGGCTCCGACTCCGGCTGCGCCGGCTGCCCGCTGCTCCGGATCCGGCCCCCGCTCCCGCTCCGGCTCCCGCCCCGGCCCCGGCTCCCGCCCCGGCCCCGGCTCCCGCTCCGGCTCCGGCTCCTGCTCCGGCCCCGGCTCCGGCTCCCGCTCCGGCTCCGGCTCCCGCTCCGGCCCCTGCACCGGCTCCCGCTCCGGCACCGCCCCCGCCCACCACGGCGGCGTCAGGAGGATGACCGACATGTCCCCGTGGTCGATGGTGGTGTTCCGCGCGATGGCCAGCCCGTGCCGGATTGTCGCACCCACACCGAAACTCGCCGCACACGGTCAGCATCTGATCGAGCAGCTCGAACGCAGTTGGAGTCGATTCGACCCGGCGAGCGAGGTGTCCGCGGTCAACGAGGCGGCCGGTCGTCTGACGATCGTTTCCGAGGTCACCTACGAGCTGATGTCGCTCGCGCAGCAGGCGCGGATCGCCACGCGCGGCGTGTTCAATCCGTTGATGCTCGACCAACTGGTCGCCCTCGGCTACGACCGCACCTGGGACGCATTCGGTGATGACGCCCGTCCCCTGCGCGAGCCAATGTCGGTGATCGATGAACCGATTGTGCTCTTCCCCGAGATCTCCGGGGTCTGTCTGCCTCCCGGAGCCCGGTTCGATCCGGGCGGAATCGGCAAGGGACTCGCCGGTGACATGGTGGCTGCTGCGCTGCTCGACGCCGGTGCCGAGTCGGTGCAGATCGAACTCGGAGGCGACGTCCGTGTTGCCGGACCCGAGTGGGCTGGTGGCCTGTGGCGGGTCGCCGTCGACGACAACGATCACGGCGCCGCCAACCCGGCGACCATCACGTTGCCGGAAGGTGGGGTCGCGACGAGTAGCACCATGCGTCGTCGCTGGCGGCGCGGCGGCATCGATGTGCATCATCTGATCGACCCGCACACGGGATTGTCGGCGTCGACCGATCTTGACTCGGTCACGGTCGCGGCACCCACGCTGTGGTGGGCTGAAGTCATGGCGAAGGTGGCGTTGATCGGTGGATCGGAACGCGCACGGTCGATGTTCGGCGAGTACGACATGACGGCGGTGCTGGTGGGGAACGATCCGAATCACCGGTACGAAGTCATCTCACCGGGTACTGTCGCCGCATGAACCCGCAGGTCTGGTGGTTCATCTCGCGTTCGTCGGGGATGATTGCGTGGGGTCTGCTGACGTTGTCGGTCTGCTGGGGACTCTTCATCTCGACCAAGGCCGTGGCCAAGGCGTCGAGCCCGGCGTGGCTACTCGATCTGCACCGGTATCTGGGCGGCACCGCCGTGCTGTTCACCGGGTTGCACCTGTTCGGGCTGGCAGCGGACAGTTACGTCAAATTCGGTTGGGCTGAGACGTTCATACCGATGGCATCGCCATGGAAGCCGGGAGCAGTGGCGTTCGGCATCGTCGGCTTTTACCTCTTGCTCGCGATCGAGGGAACGTCGTTGGCGATGAAGCGGCTTCCACGCCGCCTGTGGCGTTGGGTGCACCACACCAGCCTCGTGCTGTACTTCGTTGCCACCTATCACGCGATCGCTGCCGGGACCGACAAGCAGAACGAAGTGTTCCGCATAGCGGCCCTTGCCTCCATCAACATCGTGATGTTCCTGACCATCGTGTTGATCCTCGCGGCGCGCAAGGCGAAGCTGAGCCCGCCTCGGTCAACCCGGGTGCTGGCCGATGTCGGCAGTGTCGAGAGCTGAATCGACAACTCGGCCGGTCGGCTCAGTGGTCGACTGACGGGTTCTGTACTTCGAGGTCCAGCCCGCCCGCCTTGAGTTCGGCATGGAGTTCGCACTTGTTCTCCGCACTGCGCAGGACGATCTCGATCGACTGTGGGCCGTCGTCTGACACTGCTGCTTCGTAGCCCGGTCGGGCAGCGATGGTCACAATTCGCACCGCGCCATTCTCGATCGACACGATGACGTCACCGCACTCGCTCGCGATCGTCTGGGAGACGGCCGGAGCAACGATCGCGGGAGGTGTCGCCATCGGAGGTGGAGTCGGAGCAGGTGGTGGTGGCGCGATCGTCGGAACCGGGGGCGTGGCACCCGGAGCGCGACCGTTGGCTGCGGGCGGCGCCGCATCGTCGGCTTCCGGCTCGACCGAGGACGTGGTCGGTTCTGGAGCAATGACCATCGCTGGGGGAGCGGGCGTGACGTCCGGGGCTTGCGTCGTCGGAGGTTCGGTTGTCGGTGGCGCGGTTGTCGTGGGCACGGGGGTCGGCTCGGGGAGGATCGACTGGCCGGTTTCGTCGTTGTTGACGGTGCGCAGCGTCGGGGGGTCCATCGAGGTCGCCAGTGTGAGTGCACCCGCGCTCACGGCGGCCAACAGAGCGAGCGTTGTTGCGCCGGCGACGACACGGCGGCGATGACGGGCCCGCTGCATCGTCGGGCGAAGTTGCTGAAGCGCTGAGTGTGCGGTGAAGGACGGTTCCCCGCTGGAAAGCGCCTGTCGGATCCTGTCATCCTCGGGGGTCATGATGCGCCCGAATCACCGTCGAGAAGTGTGCGCAAGCCGTCTCGAGCGTGCGAGAGGTGGTATTTGACGGTCCCCTCGGTCAGTCCGACGATGGTGGCGATCTCCGCGATGCTGCGATCGTCGACGTAGAACAGCGTCGCGACCTCGCGTTGGCGAGTCGGCAGTTGGTGGAGCAGGTCGCTTGCCATGGAGTCCGATGAATAGTGGTCGGACTGCGAGGCCAATGGTTCGGTCGGCAGCGTCTGCTCTCGTCGTCGCCGTTGTCGGTCGGATCGGAAGCTGTCATGACTCGCATTGATGGCGACTCGACGGACCCAGGCTGACGGCGAGTCGTATCTTCGAATCCTCGACCACTTTGCGTACGCCTTGATGAAGGCTTCCTGCGTTGCGTCAGTGGCTCGCTCGTGGTCGCCGGTGGTGAGGACGAGGACGCTGAGTACTGCTTCGTAGTGGGCGAGGAAGAACTGCTCGAACTCGTCATCGCTCGACATCAGTGCCGCCCCCTCCAGCCAACGCAGCGGCGCGCCCGACCGCTGGGAGACGTACAGAGCAACCACCATGTCATGAACACGTTGCTGTGACCCGTTCGGGTTGGGTACGCGGACGAGGATCGGGTGAGAATCACCTCAGTGTGGCCGACGGTAGCCCCCGAACGCCGCACCGGGATCTCGCGCGGTTGTCAGCTCGGGTGGACGTGGCGGAGACGCTCTCGTGCCTCCGCGAGGTACGACTTGACGGTTCCACTGCTCACGGCGAGCCGTCGGGCGATGTCGTCGACGCTGCGATCCTCGACATAGAACAGTGTCGCGACCTCGCGCTGGCGGTGTGGGAGCCGATCGAGGAGTTCGCTGACGATTGCGTCCGCTTCGAAACGGTCGGCCGCTGACGGCTCGCTGGCTACCTCGAGCGTGGCCTCCCGGTCGCGGCGGCGCCGTTCGGATCGCAGTCGATCGCGGCTCACGTTGATCGCTATGCGCCGGACCCATGCGTCGGGAGCGTCGTAGGTGCGGATCACCGACCACCGTGCATGGGTCTTGATGAACGCGTCCTGTGCTGCATCCACCGCTGCTTCGTGGTTACCGGTCAGAGCATCGAGAGTTCGCAGGATCGAGTCGTACTGGGCGACGAAGAACTGTTCGAACTCGGCCTCGAGTTCCGCGGCGGATCGCCGATCGGATCGTGGGGCGACGGGTTGACTCGCGAGAGTGTCGAAGGTGTCGTCAACAGGCTCCACTCACTCGGACAGTAGCGTCGATCTGTGGTGCGCGCGGGGGGTTTCGGGCCGACGTGGACCAATGTTACCGGTGAGTAGACAATGCGGTTACCGGTGGGTAACTTGTGGTCATGACCGACTTCTCGCTGAACCTTTCCGAAGATCAGATCCAGATCCAGAAATGGGTCCACGACTTCGCCGAAGGCGTCATTCGACCCGTCGCCCACGAGTGGGACGAACGCGAGGAGTTCCCGTGGCCCGTCGTCGAGGAGGCTGCTCAGATCGGCCTGTACGGCGTCGACTTCCTGATGAACGCCATGGGCGACCCGACCGGGCTCACGCTTCCCGGTCGCGATCGAGGAACTCTTCTGGGGTGACGCCGGCATCGGTATGGCCATCATGGGTTCGGCGCTCGCTGCCGCCGGGATTGCCGGCAACGGCACGCCCGAGCAGATCATGGAGTGGGTGCCGCAGTGTTATGGCACGCCCGACAAGGTGCAGCTGGGCGCGTTCTGCGTGAGCGAGCCCGACGCCGGCTCCGACGTGTCGAGCCTGCGCACTCGCGCCGTCTACGACGAAGCGAACGACGAGTGGACCCTCAACGGCACCAAGGCATGGATCACCAACGGCGGGATCGCCGATGTGCACGTGGTGGTCGCGAGCGTCGATCCCGCGCTGAAGTCGAAGGGCCAGGCAAGCTTCATCGTGCCGCCCGGCACCAAGGGCCTCTCGATGGGCCAGAAGTACAAGAAGCACGGCATTCGCGCCAGCCACACCTCCGAGGTCGTCCTCGACGACGTGAAGGTGCCCGGCTCGTGCCTGCTCGGTGGCAAGGACAAGCTCGACGCCAAGCTGGCCCGTGCCCGTGAGAACGTGTCGTCCGGCAAGCAGCCGGCGATGGCAACCTTCGAGGCGACTCGACCCGCTGTCGGCGCCCAGGCGCTCGGCGTTGCCCGTGCTGCCTACGAGTACGCGCTCGACTACGCGAAGGAGCGCCACGCGTTCGGCAAGCCGATCATCATGAACCAGGCGATCGCGTTCAAGCTCGCCAACATGGCCACCGAGATCGACGCCAGCCGCCTGCTGATCTGGCGCGCGGCGTGGCTCGCCAAGAACGGCACGTTCAAGAACGGTGAGGGCTCGATGTCGAAGTGGAAGGCATCCGAGACCGCTGTCCGCGTGACCGAGGACGCCATCCAGATCCTCGGTGGCTACGGCTACACCCGCGAGTACCCCGTCGAGCGCTGGCACCGTGACGCCAAGATCCACACGATCTTCGAAGGCACGAGCGAGATCCAACAGCTGGTCATCTCCCGGGCGATATCAGGCCTGCGTATCGAGTGATTCTGTCGCTCGGCGCTTCGGCGCCGAGTTGACGAAATTCGGCCATCCCTAGAATCGTCCCTAGGGTTTTCCTGGCGAGTGTGACATCCCTGGCGTACTGTTGCCGGTGTGGCAACGCTGCGCGAGAAGAAGCCGGGGGTGTGGGAGGTGCGGGTTTTCACCGGCACCGACGCCCGCGGACGTCCCACGCAGATCTCGCGAACGGTCCGCGGCGGCAAACGTGACGCGCAACGTCTCGCTGCCTCGTTGGAGGTCGGTCCGGGGAGCGCGTCGGCCGCAGGCCGAAAGGTGGTCGATGTCCTCGACGCGTGGATCGATCAGAACCTCGACACGTGGGCGCCGTCGTCGGCGCGCGACCAGCAGAGTCGGGTGCGCTCGATCAAGCAGGACAAGATCGCCGAGATCCCGATCGCGCAGTTGTCGATCGCCGATGTCGAGAGGTGGCACACCCGCCTGCGTCGAGCGGGGCTGCAAGATGCCGGCATCCGCAACCAGCACGGTGCGTTGAGCGCTGCGCTCAACCAGGCGGTGCGTTGGGGGTGGGCGAGCCAGAACGTGGCGTCGCTCGCGCAGCGCAAGACCACCAAGAAGCCGCCGAGGGGAGTGATGTCGCTCGATGACGTCCGTGCGGTGATCGCAGCGGCGGCGGAGTTCGATCCGGCGGCGGCGTTGGCGCTGCGCCTCGCGGCGATGACCGGCGCGCGTCGTGCGGAGTTGGCGGCGTTCCAGTGGACCGACGTCGACGACGACGGGATGCTGACGATCGACTCGGCGATCGAGGTGATCCGCCACCCCGGTGAGCAGCGCGAGTTGCGTGACGCGCCGACCAAGACCGGCAATGCCCGCCGGCTCACGCTCGACCCCGACACGCTCAACGCGATCTGGGCACTGCGCCGAGAACGTGAGCCGTACGGTCCGTGGATGTTCGGCGTCGGTCCCGATCTCGTGCCGCCCGATCACATTGGTTGGTGGTGGACGCGGGCACGCAAGGCGTCGGGCATCGACATGAAGTGGCGCCTCCACGATCTGCGCCACTGGTCGGCGACGGTCTCGATCGGCCAGGGCCACGACGTCCGTACGGTCGCCGGCCGCCTCGGCCACTCCAACCCGGCGATGACGTTGCGCGTGTACGCACACGCCTTCGCCGCCGCCGACCAAGCGCTGGCCGCAGGTCTTGGTGACCTGCTCCGAGGGGATGAGTCCGATGAGTCGACGCTTCCGGCCGACTGATGCCTACGTCGACGAGTCGATCCGCGGGCGTCGGTACGTGATGGGCTGCGTGCTCGTCGAGGCTCGAAACCTTGCGACGCTTCGACCGGCCATCGATGCGTTGGCGAGCGGGGTGGCGCCGCGCATCCATTTCAACAATGACACCGATCGACAGAAGCGCCGGGTGCTCGACGCGGTCGCTGGGATGCCGATTGAGGTGTTCGCCACGCTCTGCACGAAAGGCCACAGCACGAACGAGTTCCAGGCGCGGGCGTCCTGCGTCGGCGAGATCGTTCGCCAGGTGCAGAGCAGGGGAGTGGCGAAGCTCGTACTCGAGAGCCGCCAGGACGACCGAGACGACGAGCGCGTGATCACTCGGACACGACAGCGAGAGCCTTCGCTCGTCTTCGAACACCGGATCGCCCGACACGAGCGAATGCTGTGGATCGCGGACGCTGTGACGTGGGCCGTCGGGTCAGGTCCGCAGTGGAGCGACCGGCTCGGCGACGTGTTGATCGACGTGATCGAAGTTCACCCCTGACAGCGCAGAACCCGGCTCCCCTACCCTTCCGGTAGGCAACCGGGTCCACTTTCTCCAGCGCTTGCCGGAGACAGCATCCAGTATGCGCCGACATTGCAGGATTGGCAAGTCGGTTGTTGCGCAAGGTGAGCACGCTGAAGGCGTCGATGACCTGATCTGCGCGAGTCGAGCGAATCTCAGCTGAGGGTTCCGTCTCAACCGTGTCCGGGGATCCGGGACAGCCTGGAAGGTGTGAAGTTGGTCACAGCAGAATGTCCGTCTGGTGTCCGCTGGTGTCCGCCAGTATCCGCTGGTGTGCGCTCGTGCCGGATCGTCCGGAACCCCAACAAACACGGGGCTTGCAGGGTGAATGACATGGGTGTACTTCTGATGGTCCATGTCGTCGCAGGAGGACTTCGCTGAGTCAGAGGAGTACCCACTTCTCACGATGCGCGAGGCCACCAAGATCCTGCGCATCGGTCGCACGCTCGGCTACGCACTCGCTCACGAGTATCTGAACTCCGGGGGCACATCGGGCCTGCCGGTCATCCAGTTCAGCAAGGAGTGCTACCGGGTTCCTCGCTGGGCGCTGATGGAACTCGTGACGACCGGCCGGGTCGTGCGGCTGTGCGATGCGGAGGCACCCGTTGCGGGAGCCTCTGGTGCACGCTGACTCGAGCCACCGCAGCGTCGTGCTCGGTCCCCGGGCGCACCTGCTGCGCGCCCATGTCGGCACGACGGCGTGGTCCGTGCTCGAGGAGATGATGCAGCGCTCGACCGGCGACGATGATCACGTCGTCGCTCAGGTGTCGATCCGCTCGCTCGCATCCTCGCTCGGTCTTGCGAAGGACACCGTGGCTCGTGCCGTGCGTCGCCTCAGCGATCTCGGCGTGGTCGCCGCCGTACAAACTCGTTCCGATTCCGGCGTCTTCGATGCCGGCTCGTATCGGCTCGCGATTCCCGCCGAATGCCTCTCACTCGCGTGCCTGTCGCAGCCCCCTGCCCTCTCGTCCGCTCGTCCCCCTGCTGCTCCTCCCTCGTCGGCCCGCCGCTCGTCCGGCCAGCTCGCCCTCTCTCTCGAGGTCTGAGGTCCCTTCCGTGTTCGTCTCTCGCTTCGCTCCTGTTTCAAGGTTCAGACAGGTGCCCGCGGGCTGGTGGGAGTTGTCGTGATCAGGGTGACGACGTTGTATGCGTCGGGGGCGGGAGTGTCCGCTGCCTACTACACGGGCTATCTCGACGAAGGCCGATGGTGAACGGCCGGGTGTGTGGGCCGGGTCCCAGGCACCAGGACTCGGCTTGACGGGGGAGGTGACGACCGGAGCCCTCGAAGCGGTCTTGTCGGGTCATCATCCGACGACCGGGATGCAGTTGGGTCGTGCGCTGGCCGATCGGGTGGATCGGCATGGGAACACGATCAGGGCGGTGGCGGGGTTTGACGCGACGTTGTCGGCACCGAAGTCGTTGTCGGTGCTGTGGGGTCTGACTGGTGACGACGGGTTCGCCGAGTGTCATGACGTCGCGGTGAACGCGGTGGTGGCAATGGTCGAGAAGTACGGCTCGACGACACGGATCCGTTCGAACGGCGTCCCGGTTGCATCCGGAGACGCAGGGGTTGACGGTGGGGGTGTTTCGTCAGTCGACGAGCCGCGCCGATGATCCGCAGTTGCATACCCATGTGGTGATCTCAGCGAAGGTGCAGACCGTCGATGGTCGCTGGTTGGCGTTGGATGCGTTGATGTTGAAGAAGTACCAGCAGGCCTTCGGGTACCTCTACCAGTCGGTGCTGCGCGCCGAGGTGACCGCCCGGTACGGGGTGGTGTTCGATCCGATCGTGAACGGCCAAGCCGAGATCGCCGGCGTCCCGACCGAGCTGCTCGATCAGTTCTCGAAACGGTCCCGGGAGATCGATACCGAGATGGGCGACAAGCTCGCCGACTTCGCTCCATCGTGAAGGTCGTGATCCGTCGGGGTTCGAGTACGCGGCGATGGAACGCGAAGCCGCCGTGGACACGCGGTCGAGGAAGTCCGGGTTGGGTGTGTCGGATCTGCGGACACGGTGGGAGCGCGAGGCCGCCAACCTCGGCATCGACGCCACCACGTTGACCGCCTCGATCGCCGAGGCAGCCATGGCGCATCCGTTGGAGGCGTCGCCGTTGGATGTGTCGGAGGTGATCGGGGTGTTGGCGTCGCGGCAGTCGACGTGGAATCGGATGGACGTGTTGCGCACGATCTGCGACACCGTGACCCCGCAACCCGGACACGACGGAACCAGCTGGGCGAACGCACTCGACGCGTCGGTGAACACGGTGCTGGAGTCGTGCATCGATCTGGATCCGATCATCGAGTCGTCGTCTCGGCGGGGCTCGGATGGTCGGTCGGTGTGGATCGAGCCGATCACGAACCAGTCCACCAGCGAGCACATCTTGGCCCAGGAGGAGCACATCGTGTCGTGGGCGCTCGACGCCCAAGCCGACGACCCGACACCATCGGCCACGATCGCTGACACGGCGTTGGATGATGGCCAGCACGCCTCGGCCAGCGCCGTCGCTGGCCACGATCGGCTGGTGTTGGTGGTGGGTCCGGCCGGAGCGGGCAAGACCCGCATGCTGCAAGCCGCCGTGTCCGATCTGCACGGACAGCGGCGCGCGGTGATGGGCTTGGCGCCGACGGCGAAGGCCGCCCGTGTCCTGGAAACCGAGACCGGCATGATCGCCGACACCGTCGCCAAACTCCTCTACGAACTCGACCGACCAGACAGCGACGAGTCCTCGTGGGACGCCGGGCCGGGCATGACGGTGATCGTGGACGAGGCCGGCATGTTGAACACCTCGGACCTGTCACGCCTCGTCGCCCACGCCGAGCAACGCCAGTGGCGACTCGCGCTCGTCGGTGACCCTCACCAGTTGCAGGCGGTGGGTCGGGGCGGCATGTTCCTCGAGTTGTGTGACACCGGGCGGCGTGTCGAGCTCGAACACCTCCACCGGTTCGCCAACCGGTGGGAAGCGGCCGCGTCGCTGGAGTTGCGTCACGGCAACCCGTCCGTGCTCGACACGTACACCGCTTATGGGCGGATCCGGCCCGGCACGTTCGCTGAGCATCTCGACACGATCGCCGACCTGTGGCAGCAGTGTCAGGACGCGGGTGAGTCGTTGTCGATCACGACGACGCGCACCGAACACGTCAACGCGATCAACGACCACATCCAACAACGCCGCCTCGACACGCGGCCAACTCGACGAGGGGACACTCACGCCAGTCGCTGATTCGTGGGTGATGGTCGGCGATGTCGTCGCAACACGCCGCAACGATCGCCGACTACGCAGCAGTGTCAACGAGCCGGTCCGGAATCGTGAGCGTTGGACCGTCACCGCGACCGACTCGATCGAGGAGGGCGACGTGACCGTGACCCGACTCGACGGACACGGCACCATCACCCTGCCGCGTGACTACGTCCGCGAGCACGTACAGCTTGCGTATGCCACCACCGAACCGGGCGCCCAAGGCGACACGTCCACGTGCAGCGTCACCTTGGCCACAACGGCGACGACTCGGCGTGGTCTGTACATGGCCATGACCCGCGGTGAACGTGAGAACCTCGCGCTCGTCGTCACCCAATCGCATGATCTGGCCGAAGCGCGCAGTGTGCTCGAAGGCGTCCTGCTCGCCGACCGTGCCGACATCCCCGCTGTGGTGCAACGCCGCACCCTCGCCGCGACCGTCCCCGCCAGCGTGCCGCAGCGACGGGTCCAGGTCCCCGACTGGTTCGACCAGGTCCGCGCCGACGCCGAGGAGAGTCTCCGCGACTCCGAACAACAGCTCGACGAACGCAACACCGAACGCGCCGCGGCCCGAGAGCAAGTTGCAATGGCCGGGCGTGAGTTGCCGGCCGCCGAAGCGGCGCACGAACCGTTCGCTGCCCAGATCGCCGCCGCCGAACGCATCGTGAACGCGGCACAGTCAGCACTACGCGACACCCAAGCCGAGCTGCGGCATGCCGGGCGGATCCACCGTCGAACGGCTCGCCGTGACGTCGACGCGGCCAGCGACGTTCTCGCCATTGCGACCGATCGACTCAACCGTGCCGAGGAACTCGCAGCGCCGACACGGCACCGGGTCAACGAACTCCGCAACGTCATCGACGATCACCACCGCATGGACTCCACCCGGCGGATGTTCGACCAGTTCAACGACCTCGAAGGCATCGCCCACGACGCCGGGCGTCTCTGCCACGCCCTCGACCAATGGAAGCACTGGGCCAACGGACGCAACCTCGACAACACCGCGCTGGCCGAGATCGCCGCCACGCTCGCGCGACCACGACGACCGACCCGGCATCAGCCAACTCGCCACCCCGCTCGCCCAGTGGGCCCGGCGACGAGGACTCGAACTCGAACCGCCGACGCCACCGACACCAACGCGGTCGTCGATCGGCATCGAAATCGACTTCTGAAAGCACGCGAACGCAGACCCACAAACAAGTGATTATGCGGTGGCCCATCGGGCCGAAGAGGCGACCGACTTCGCCGGCGATGTGGAGCTGATCGGAGCGTTGCGAGCCGCGATTATCGCTCGCACATCGGGCAGGGTCTCGATGCGATGTGCTGCTGGACGAACCGGAGAATGGCGGATCGCAGTGCAGTCACGACGCAACCCGAGTGGACCGGTCGCAGATGTTGAAGCGACACGGCGCGTGCTGGGTCTGCTTGGCGTTCCAGTGCGGTAGCGGACCGTCGTTGGTGAGCCTGATACGCAAGTCATTTGTCGAGTGAATTGTGGCTGCCGAGCGGGCATTACCTAGCTCGTGTGTTGACGTCGTGCAGGATCTCGGGGAGCCGGAACCCGATCGACATGTGTCCTTCGCCGGCCAGGATCCTGAGCAAGGAGTCGGGGATCTGCTGTGCCAGCCAGTGCGCTTCGGCTGGGACGACGGTGTCGTCTTCGTCGCCTTGCCAGATCGTGACGTTGCGGGCGGTCGCAAGGTCGAAGCCCCAGTCCCGTACGAAGGCCATGTAGTCGTCCCGCGCTCCGATCACACCGGCCGCGAAGGCAGTTCGGAAGCTTTCGATGAGCCAGTCCGCAAGGTCGCCGGTCATTGCAGCCTGATCCGCCTCGGACGTGAACAGTTGCGGCACGTCGACCGCCTGCATGGTGACCAATTCGGTACGGTCGGCTTCGAGCGCGGCTGCGAGACCCTCATCGTCTCCTAGCAGTGCCATTCCGATCCTTCCGGACGTCCAGTCGTAAACGCCTGCGGAACGAGGCGCCATCCCCGCAATGATGGCCGTGGCGAGGCAACGTCGGGGCAGAAGGGCGGCGCAGGCAAGCGCATGGGGCCCGCCGCCGGACCAGCCGACTGCCGCGAACGACTCGACTCCCAGTACGTCCATGATCGTGGCGGTATCCGCTGCGGCGTCGGCAACCGACCGGCCGGGCTGAGGGTCCGACCTGGCGTAGCCTGGGCGGGCGTACAGCACCAGACGTGATCGATGGTCTCCGAGCCACTGATCCGGCAGCGCAACCAGCCCGTTGGGGGTACCCATGTGGAGCATCACCGTCGTTGTGTCGTCTCCGGCTCTCACGAGCACGTCAATTGCGCGTCCGTCGGAAGCAGTGACGATGACACGCTCCACTGCGGTGCCCACGATCGCACCGTACACCCGGCTCAATGGACCCACAACGGTGAGTCCGATGCGTTGGATCGACCTGCCAGCCCTACCGCTGCGCCGCACTATCTCAGGCGTATCTGCCAGATCAGACAGGCGAACGGATTCAGCTGGTTGCGTCTGTTGTCAGGCTGAGGAAGTGAGCCATGGGATGCCCAGCCGTTCGGCGAGTTTGTTCGACTCAGCACGGGCCTGTGTGGCCTCGTCTCCAGCGGGGAGCATGTTCGCCAGTTCGTGTTCGGCGAGGGCGACGAACGGGAGCGCATCCATCGCTGAGTTCGCGCGAACCGCTGCTCGTAGGTGGTCGATGGCGCGATCGGTGTCTCCGGCGGCGTTCGCGAGGAGGCCGGCGTAGAGGTGCATCGATCCGTACATCATCGCTCCTGGAGCGAAATTGGCGACCAGGTGGGCGTAACGGGCAGCGAAGGGGTACGTGGCGGCCGCTGCGGTCGGGTGGGGGAATCGACGCATTGTCAACGCGACTGAGCAGATCGTTTCCAGTCGACCGAGGTCGTGTCTGTAGGCGAGATCAGGCTCGCGGGCGATTCGGTCAAGCAGCGACGATGGATCATCGCGACACCACAACAATTCTTCGCCTCTATTGGAGTCGGTCGTGGTGAATCTTGTGATCTCCTGGCCGCGCAGCCACGACAGCGTTTGGCTGACGGTCGAGCCCACGCTGACCGCGAGGGCATTGTTGATGTGCTCGGCGTGATCTTGCGCGTCGGCGATCAACAGCTCGGCCTCGTCGAAGCGCCCCTGGAAGACCCGCAGTGCCGCGAGTCGGATGGCGGCGCTCCAGAGCTGGTTCGGGAGATGAAGCCGTTCAGCGAGCGCCGCCAACCCACGGCAGGCCCGCTCGATTCCGTCGACGTCACCGCTGTCGAAGTTGGTGATGGTCTGCCATCTCAGTCCCCATGACTCGGTGACACCGTCACCGAGGGTCTGCCCGATGGCGGTGAGCTCCTCGGCCATCGCAATGCGTTCATCAACTTGATCGGGGTTGAACCAGCCGCGCAGTCGACACCGGATGGCGTAGGCGAGCGCGCTGCGGTCCCCGTTGCGGCGAGCGAGTTCGAGTGACCCGACAGCGAGGGTGACGGCACGTTCGTGCTCGGAGTACGACAGCGCCGAGCCGAGCCGGGCCATGACTCGGACCCGTTCGCTACCAGTCAGGCCATCGATGTCCAGTGTGGCGGCGAGCATGAGCGTTCCTGGTTCGTCACCGACGACGTTCAGTTCGGGCTCACCTGCATACAAGAGTGCAGCGGCGGCCTCCAGGGTGCGGTCACCACTGATGCGAGCTGTCCTCCAGGCCGCTTCGGCGGCTTTGCGGGCGCGGGTCTCGTCGCCCGACAGCGTCGCCGCGCGCGCCAAGCCAATCTGGAGGCGACCTTCCAGTTCGGGATCGCTGGGCAGGTCGCACACTGTGTCGAGTGCGCTGGTGAACCATTCGCATGCGTCGTCATACGCGAACGATGCCATTGACCACTCAGCGGCCTGCTCCGCGCAGAGACAGCCTGCCAAGCGGGCATCGGTCGTACTGCACCGAAGCAAGTGGAACGCGAGTCGGCCCACCTCGATCGGGGTCGGCTCGGCGGGCGTGCCTTGGAGTGCCCTGGCGAACTGGTGGTGGACCACCGCCTGTCGAGCCTTGGACATACTCGCCGCGAGAGCGTCTCGGGCGAGCGTGTGCGTGAACGCGTAGATCACGCAAGACGATGCCTGTTCCACAAGCAGCTGTGCTTCGATCGCTGTGTCGAGCGCGTCGACCACCGTCGGTTCGGGTAGGCCCGAAGCGTTGACCATCAACTCGAGATCGAACTCCAGCCCAGCGACCGATGCCATCTGCAGCAGATCGAATGCCGGCGACGGCAACCGCCGAGATCGAGCGACGATCACCTCACGCACCAACTCGGGCACGTCGTCGGAACCAGCATCGTCGATGACCCCGCTGGCTGCTGACGAGCGAACCAGCTCACCCAGCATGAATGCATTGCCGCCCGTTCGTTCCAGTAGCGACGCGGCGGTGCGATCGGTAGCGGCCTGATCCGTGCCCACGACCGAGAGGTACCCGCGAACGTCATCAACGTCGAACCCGTGCAAGCGGAGCACGCCGACCCCTGGTTCGCGCCCAAGCGCGCCGATGACATCGACGCCGCCGAACTCGGGAACCCGCGCCGTCGCAATGATCGCCAGGTGCGCAGCGGCGGAACGTCGCAGCAGATGCGCCAACGACAGAATCGTCGGTTGTGACGCCCAATGGACGTCGTCGAGCACGATCAGCACCGGCCGGACCGCCGCGAGGTGCTCGATCACCAAGGATGTCTCATCGAGGAGCCGATAGCGATCTGCTGCGGGTGTGCTCGACCCATTTGAGTGCGCTGAATCGGCCGACATTCGAGCGAGCAGCGATCGGAGACGCTCCACCGCGGCTGGCGGTCCGATTGCATGAGTGTTCCTGTCCGCGAGATCGCTGAGGGCCTGCTGCAGCGGTTCGAACGCACTCCCGACGAACTCGCTGCATCGCCCGAACAACACGAGCACCCCGTCGTTGTGGCAGGCAGCAGCGAACTCGGCCGCGAGTCGGGTCTTGCCAACGCCAGCCTCGCCAACGACGATGTCGAGCCGAGGGTGGCCATCATCGATTGCCGAGCGGTAACTCCGTTCGAGGTGGGTCATCTCGACACGTCGACCGACGAACGACACGTCGTCGCTTCGCGCGGCCAACGGTGCAGGCAGCGTGGCCGAGTCATGTGAGGCAATGGCATCCGCCACTCGCACGGAGTCTGCCGGCGGCACGCGGTGCTCCAGAACTGCGAGCTCCAGCTGGCGCAGCTCCGGACCCGGTTCCACACCGAGCTCCAACGCAAGACCGCGACGGGCACGACTCACAGCGTTCAGCGCATCGGCGTGCCGACCCGTGGCGGCAAGCGCGGACACGAGAAGGCACCACGCCCTTTCGCGTGTCGGATCACGGCCGACGAGCACTTCGAGCTCGCCGATGACCTCCTGGTGACCACCAGACGCGAGGTCGAGACCGAAGAGCTCCTCGGTCAAGGCGAGCTCCAGCTCGGATACCTGCCGGCGAAGTCCGATCAGGGACGTGTCGTCGTCCAACTCGGGAAACGCGGGTCCGCGGAATCGATCCCGGGCAGCGCGAAGCAACCCACGCGCCTCCACATCGTGTCCACCATCAATCGCCCGGCGGGCTGCGTCGACCGAGTTCTGCACGAGATCGAGATCGACCTCGACAAGCATCAGGCGGTAACCGTTCGATTCACGAACGATGGCGTCCGGGCCGAGGGCATGGCGCAGATGATGAACCAGGCCGTGCAGCGTCTTGCGCGCGGAGTCGGGCCGCTGCTGCCACAACGCGTCGATCAAGACATCGTCGGACACCAGCCCGGGGCGAGCGGCGGCGAGCCGCGCCAACAGCGTCCGCTCTTTCGGGCGGAGACCGATAGCTCTCCCGTGGTCATCGACCACCTGGAGAGGACCGAGAACGCGAACCTCCACGTCATGCAGCGTACGCCTCTGCGATGACGCGCCTGACCTGCCGCCGCAACCACCCCACCACCGGGCTGCAACCGCCCAGGCCGACAATGCGACGTGTCCTGCAAACGCAGGACTCACCACTCAAGGAGCACACCATGCACGCCGTCTTGATCACATTCACCAGCGCAGCCTCACTCGACCAGGTCGCAGAGCCGTTCGAGCGTTACGCCCACGCCTTGCGCGCCGTCCCGGGCCTCGTCATGAAGACCTGGATCGCTGACGGCTCGACGCTGGGCGGCTTCCACATCTTCGACGACCAATCACACGCCGACGACTACCTCGATGGCGAACTGTTGGCCACCGTCACCGCCAACCCCACCTTCACCGACTTCAACGTCACCCGATTCGACATCATCGACACCCTCAGTGCGATCAACGGAAGTCCTGCGACGCAAGGCGCAACATGACGTGGGTGCCGACCGGAGTCGTCCCTCGAACCATCGATGCACGATCGCCGAAGGGGGAAGCTCATGAAGGCCTCGAAATCGACCCTTGCGATCTGCTCGGTCACAGCAGCAATTGGCGTGCTGGCGTGGGGCACGTCGAATGACGCTCCTTCTCTGCCCCCTAGCGGGCTATGCACCGTCGGAGTCGGCAGCGGCGTGCCTCGTGGAACCGTCGTCGAGATCTGCCGGATGCTCCCGACCGAAGCACTCAGCTCGATGCCAGGGCTCAGCCAGACACCTCCACAATCGATCCACCAGGACTTGATGGTCGCAATCAGTTCGTTGAACACCCACCGAATCCTCACGATCAACGGCCTCCGATTACTGATGCGGTGAACAAACACCGGGGTCCACCTTCGACCAAGGGTTGCAGTTTTCCTGCCGGCGCCCGGTGACGATCGAAGGCCACGGCGTCATCACGTCCACTCGCGCCGAAGCGACAGCGGGACGCAACGCCCGATTGTCCAGATACCCCAACCGATCGTTCAGGACCGGGACAGGCGACCGGCGAGCCAGTTGACAGTTGAACGGTTGGTCGACGCCGCCAGGTGTGCGGTGCACGTGACGCAACTGGGCCACAACCTCAACCTCGCCGGCCAGGTCGACCAGCTCCTGTGGGGTTGAACGGCGAACGGGCAACCCCGAGCACTCGCTGGGGCCGTCCTCTGCGTACACGCCGAGCACGAAAGCACCAGCGGGTGTCGACGAGGTCTTTTCGACATGCGGGTCGCGGTAACCCGGTGGCGCCACACCAACTCGCGCCGCATCGCGGCCCCACTGTGGCGCCACACTTTCACCGGCATATTCGCCGTAGTCGCGTGCTCGGGAGTAGTTCAAACCAGCGCAGCGAAGCGGGCAATCCTCCCTACTCATCCCTAGAACTGACCGGACTGTGCAACATCATTCGGACACCCGAATCGCGAAAGCCCTGGTCAGCGGGACGTGGCAACACTGAACGTCACTCACAAACCCGGTGAGGGTGAGCCACACGATCTTCGAGGGCACCAGCGAGATCCAGCAGCTGGTCATCTCCCGGGCGATCTCTGGCCTGCGCATCGAGTGATTCTGCCGCTCGCCGAAGGTTGTGTGAGCACCTCTCGCCACCGGTGACCTGGTCGCTCAAACAAACTCGGAGTAGGCGAAGAGACCCCGCGTCACCGACGGCTGGGATCGCCAACCGGATACGTCATGTCGAGTCGAGCGCGCACGCTGAGGGTCCGTTGGCGCGTCATCGCTCGCCTCGGGCCTCGAACCAGACGCCGTGAACGTCGACGGACGCGCGCTCGGTCGCACTGGGTTTCGTGCCTCAGCCGATCCACCACCGACCGTGGCGGCGCACGCCGAGATGGACACACTGCGCGCTCGATACCCGCCCCCCGATCGGATTCCTGTCGCGCTGACGCGTCCAGCTTCGTCACAAGTTCTCGCTATCGGCAAGGAGGCTCGTGGCTGAATCAAGAGGTCTCACCCCCGTCGAACCCACGCAGCGTGACCGGATCTCCCGCTCCGTGTTGACGGTTGGGTTTGGTCAAGATAGATTCAAGTTCCTGTAAAGGATCTGACAGACGCCGGGCGGCGTTGGGATGATCGCCCATAGTCTCCGCAAGGAGCACCGAGAATGGAGTTCAACATCATGAACAACGGCGCAACCTGGGGCTGAGGCCCGGCGATTCGATCTTGATTGTTCAAGATAGAAGTTCCCGCGGTCGATAGATCTCGGGGACGTCACCAGGCGTTCCTGCAATGGGAGCACCGCGTGACGACTTCTCAATCAACGTCGAGCACACAAAGTAGTAGTGATCAAGCGGCGAGCACTTCGACGCGTTTCTCGAGGCGATTTCGGCCCCGAGCGACGGGTCGAAGTGCTCGCCGTCTTGTTGACCGCCATTGCCACTGCGCTCATCCTGACGCTTCCGGACGTCACCGAGTCCACCCGACCGTCGCCGGCCATCGTGATCGCCGTCCTCGCGGTCGGCTTCGCGGCGACCGAGTTCTCCGTCTTCAAGTTCACCTTTCGACGCGAGTCGATCAGGTTCTCGGTCTCCGAGATCCCACTGGCGTTCAGCCTGGTGTACCTCGCCCCGGGGCCGGCGGTGGCGGTGCGGGTGCTCGGTTACATCGCCGTAGTGCTTCTCACGCTCCGGTTGCCGCTCTACAAGGTGGCGTTGAATGTTGCGATGCTCGCCTTCGAGGTCGCTCTCGGCTTCGTCGTGTTCCGTGGAATCCTCCAGTCCATTGGTTCTGATGACACGGAACTCGTTGTCGCGGCAATTGTCACGACTGCCATCTGCGGCCTCGTGTCATCGATGATCGTGTCATTGGCGATCTCGCAGTTCGAGGGCGGGCTCTGGAGCCGTATCGGCACCGAACTTCGTCTCGCCTGGTGGCTCTTCCTCGTGAACGCGACCCTTGCCGGCATGGTGTTGGGGCTCAACCTGATTTCGCCGTACCTCGTGCTGGTGGCACTCGTCCCGCTCGGTGTGATCTGGTACATCATCAAGGCCTACGGCGCGCTCGACCAGCGTCTGCGTGACCTCGATGCGGTCCATGGGTTCACCGGCCAGGTCGGCCAGTCCCTCGATCCCGACGAGATCATCTGCGCCGCTGTTGCCCAGACCGCTGAAATTCTTCGCACCGACGCCGCCGCGGTCGTCCTCTTCAACGACAGCGACGGGGCGATTCTGAGGATCCACGGCATCGTCGGGCTGCATCTGCCCACCGACGCCGAGGACGAGAACTGGCGATCGCTGATCATGTCGGAACGGGTGACGCTGGTGTCGGGCGACGAACTCGACCCTCTCAAGACCGATCGGGTCGACGATCGTCGAGATGATGGTCGCTCCGATCCGTGACGGGTCCGGCGTCATCGGACTGCTCGTGGTCGGTGGCAGGACCGGTGCAGGTAAGCGGTTCGGAAGCGATGACATCGTGCGTCTCCAGAATCTCACCGAACAACTCACGGCGAGTCTTCGTCGAGGCATGCTGCACCAGCGGATCGAGCGCGAGGCACGCCACGATGGGCTGACCGGCCTCCCCAACCGGCTCTCGTTCGAGCGTTCGGTCATCGACGCCGCGGAAACAAGGTCGTCGGACGATCTGCTGTTCGTGATGATGGTCGACCTCGACCGTTTCGCGGAAGTCAACGACACGCTGGGCCACCATGCCGGAGACGAACTGCTCATCGAGGTCGGCGAACGCCTGAGTGCGGTGATCGGCCCCGACGACGTCCTGGCACGACTGGCCAGCGACGAGTTCGCCATCGTCGGACATCGCCCGACACACGCCGACATGGTGGAGTTCGCCTGGACCTGCGTCCGCAACGTCGGTCGCCCGGTGACACTCGACGGCCTCGAGATCGTCGTGACGGCCAGCGCAGGTGTGGCCCTGATCGACGGTGACCACGAGGAGGGTGCGCCGCTCCGGTACGCCGACATCGCGATGTTCAATGCCAAGACGCAACGCCTCGGGGTCGAGGTGTACCGCAGCGAGATCGATCGCCGTACACCCGCTCGCCTTGCGATGCTCGGCGACCTCCGCGCCGCCATCGAGGGC
Organism: Ilumatobacteraceae bacterium; assembly: GCA_963743825.1. Taxonomy (GTDB): domain Bacteria; phylum Actinomycetota; class Acidimicrobiia; order Acidimicrobiales; family Ilumatobacteraceae; genus Sva-07. The sequence goes on from CAVURC010000003.1 coordinate 188,147, forward strand.
GGCGACCTCCGCGTTCACCTGCAACCAAAACTCGACCTCAACTCGGGCACCGTCGTCGGCGCAGAAGCACTCGTGCGGTGGACCCATCCGGTCCGAGGCATCGTGTCACCAGCTCAGTTCGTCAGGGTCGCCGAGGACACCGGGCTGATCAAGCAGCTCACCGACGTGATGCTCCATCGTGGCATCGGCCATCTCCGGGAGATCCACGACCGTGGCTACCACCTCGGAATGGCCGTGAACCTGTCGACCCACGACCTCCTCGACACGAAGCTCGCTCAGCGCGTCGAGCAGCACCTGAACGCCAACGGCGTCGATGCATCGATGCTCACACTCGAGATCACCGAGTCGTCACTGCTGATCGACGCACCGCGCGCACGATCCACCATCAACGAACTCCACGAAGTCGGTGTCCGCCTGTCGATCGACGACTTCGGGACCGGCTACTCGTCGCTCAGCTACCTGCGCCGATTGCCGGTGGCCGAGTTGAAGATCGATCAGAGCTTCGTCGCGAACCTGCTGCTCGACGAGCAGGACGAGGTGATCGTGCGTTCGACGATCGATCTCGGGCACAACCTGGGCCTGGTCGTGGTGGCCGAGGGCGTCGAGAACAACGAGGTGCTCGAACGGCTCCGAGAGTTCGGCTGCGACATCGCCCAGGGCTACTGCATCTCGCGCCCGCTGGATCCGGGGCACTTCAATTCGTGGCTGGAGAACACCAACTTGCCGAGCCTGAAGGCCGATCCGCTCGACTTCTCCCGCTGGGTCGACGCCGGGGAACCGGCCGAAATCGCTCAGTCGCACGACTGACAGGGATTTCCGCAGGGGCCGTTTGGCACATGTGCCCCCCGGTCGACCGGGGGATACTGGAGTTGTGAGCAAGCGACTGCCCCTCCAACACGTCACCATCCACGGCCATGACGTCGGATTCCGGCGCGGCGGTTCGGGTGAGCCGATCCTGTTGATCCACGGGCTGGCAGGGAGTTCGCGAACCTGGGACGACGTGATCCCGACGCTCACCGAACACCATGATGTGATCGCCCCCGATCTTCTCGGACACGGCGAGTCGGCCAAGCCGGTCGGCGACTACTCACTCGGCGCATTCGCGAGTGGGCTGCGTGACTTCCTGTCGGTCCTCGACGTACCGAGCGTGACGATCGTGGGCCACTCATTCGGCGGCGGGGTGGCGATGCAGCTCGCCTACCAACACCCGCATCTCGTCGATCGGCTGGTGTTGGTCGGCAGTGGTGGACTCGGTCGTGAGGTGTCGTGGCTGTTGCGCATGCTCACCCTCCCGGGCGCCGAGTACCTGATGCCGATCGGATTCCCGAAGCCACTGGTCGATCGGGCGACCGACGTCGGTCGTCAGCTGGGTCGGCGGAACATCCGCTCGCCCAAGCTTGCCGAGATGTGGCGGGCGTACTCGTCGCTTGCCGGGGCGCCGAACCGGTCGGCATTCGTGCGGACGATGCGCGGGGTGATCGAGCCGACGGGCCAGATGGTCAACGCCACCGACCGGCTCTACCTGGCGGCCCACATCCCGACGCTCATCGTGTGGGGTGAGAACGACGGCATCATCCCGGTTTCGCACGCCTACGCCGCGCACGAACTGATCCCGACGAGCCGGCTCGAGATCCTCGACGGTGTGGGGCACTTCCCGCACGTCGAGGCGGCGGAGCAGTTCTGCGATGTGCTCCTCGACTTCATGAACACCACGAAGCCGGCCTCGACTCATCACGAGGCGTTGCGCGACGTGCTCCTCGAGCGAAGCTGAACCCGCGTCAGCGGCGACGTGCCACGATCGTCGCCGTCCCGTCGCCCTCGTGCGCATCGAGGATGTCGAACTCACCGAACGCTGCGACGAGTTCGCCCGGTGGGGCATGGAACGGCCCTGGTGAGTCGGCGCCGACCTCGGACAGGACGGTGACGATGGCGATGCCACCCACGACGAGCCGTTCGACGATCTGCGCGTAGATCGACGGCTGGCGGAACCGTTGGCAGACGATCACGTCTGCGGTCGTCGGCTCGGCCGGCAGACCGATGTCGAGGTCGGTCACCCGTGCGTCGATCCGGTCGGCGAGGCCTGCGGCGTGTGCCGCTGCCGTGAGCGCCTCGATCGCAATCGGCGACACGTCGAGTGCAACGACATCCAGACCGCGCTGCGCGAGCCACAGCGATTGGCTGCCGAGGCCGCACGCGATGTCGATCGCGACGCCGGTGTCGGGCAGGAGTTCGATGAGGTCAGCCCGCGCGTCCACTGCGTCGGGGGCTCGCGGGCCGGGTGGCGAGGCGGATCGGTACCGGTCGTCCCAACGTGTGGCGTCGTCGTGCATGTCACCATCTTCTCAGTGTGTGCGTCTCGGTGTCGCGCCGGTGCGATTGCTCGCGTCGGCCGAGGAATGTGGTGTCGGCAGTGCGCCGCGTGGGATCATCGACGGTGTGAACGACATCGACGAAGGTTCCTCCATCCAGACCTCGACCGGCTGGCTGTCGCCGGAGGACCTCGAGCTGGTGCGGGCCAATGTGCCGCTCGTGTACGTCGATGCGGTACCGGTACGGGTGGATTCGTTGGGCAACGTGACCAAGGTCGGCCTGCTCTTACGTGTTGCCTCTGATGGAACGATCAGCCGGATGGTGGTCACGGGCCGCGTGCTGTTCGGCGAACGAGTCCGTGAGGCGCTGATGAGGCACTGCGAGAAGGATCTGGGGCCCATGGCGCTGCCGCGGGTACCCGCGAATCCGTCGCCGTTCACCGTGGTCGAGTACTTCCCGAACCCCGACCGATCGGGCTTCTACGACCCGCGCCACCACGCCGTGAGCCTCGCCTACGTGGTGCCGGTCGAGGGCGACTGCGAGCCGACACAGAAGGCCCTCGATCTGTCGTGGTTCACGCCCGAGGAGGCCGTCAGCGACGAGGTCATCGCCCAGATGACCAGCGGGCACGACCGCCTGATCCGTCTCGCGCTCGCCCACGTCGGCAAGTTGCCGTGACGCTCAGATCACGTACCCGAGCACCCAGAGCGTGACCATGCCCGCTCCGAGGGCGCCAATCAGATTGCGGGTCGACCAGGCAACGACGATGGCCGCGGCGATCGCGCCGACCTCCGCGGTTTCGATCCCACTTGCACCTTGACCGCCGGCGATCAGGTTGACGGTGAGGGCCGACAGCACCGCAGGGCCGACATAGCGCAGCGCTCTGGTGACGTTCGCCGGGAGCGGGCGATCGGCGAGGAACACGATGAGACCCGTCCGCGAGACATAGGTGATGAAGCCGATCGCGAGCACGGCCGACAGCGCTGCGGCGAGACTCACGACGAGGTCGCCCGGCTGGCCATCCGGTGGCTCTGAGCGAGATCGGCGATGTAGCCGGCGGTCACTCCGCTGATCGCTCCGAGGAGGATGCCGCCATTGTTGGGAAGTTCGAGGGCAAGCAGGCAGATGCCCGCGCCCGTGATCGCTGCGACGATGCCCGGTCGGTTGGTGAGGCCGAGGACGACCAGCCCGGAGAACATGATTGCCGGTGCAACGTCGAGGCGCCACGCTGTCGGAATCGCGGATCCTACGAACATGCCGAGGGTGACGGTGAGCGTCCACGAGACGAAATAGAAGATCCCGGCGGTGAGATAGAAGCGTCGCCAGTCTCGCGACGACAGCTCGACGCGCACGCTGGACAACGCGAACAGCTGGTCGATCAGGAAGAACGGACCGACCCATCGGAACCACTTCGGTTGGTCGGTGAACCGTGGCGACAGCGCAGCGCTGTACATCACGTGGCGCAGGTTGATGACGCCGGCTGTGGCAACGAGCGTGAACCACGTCGCCGTGGCGGCCAGGCTGACGGTGGCGAGTTGCGAAGCGCCGGCGAACACGAAGATGTTGGTCGACCATGCAACAGGGGTCGGCATCGCCGATTCGGTGATTGCCACGCCGAGCACGAGGGCAAAGGGGATCGCCGGGATGAAGAGCGGGATGGCGCGTCGGAGGGCGTCGCTGGTCAGCGGATCGGTTCTCGCGCTCGGATGGGCGGTCGGCATCGTCGGCCAGGCTAAGCGGGTCGGCTCGGGCATCCCGTGTGCGACCCTGGTACAGCGCCTACCATGCAGCTTCGATGCCCGAAGGCGACACGATCCACCGGTCCGCCAGCGCCATGCGTACCGCGCTCGCCGGCAAGCCGATGGTGCGGTTCGATGCCCCTCGCCTCATCGGCCCGTCGCCACAGGCTGGTCGGATCATCGAGACCGTCGAGAGTCACGGAAAGCATCTGATGGTCGAGTGGGATGACGGGATCGTGCTCGACACCCACATGCGGATGAGCGGTTCGTGGCATCTGTATCGAGCGGGTGACCGTTGGAGGAGTCCGTATACGCAGATGCGGGCGGCGATCGAGGTTGCCGACTGGGTGGCGGTGTGCTTCAGCGCTCCCAACGTCGAGACATATCGCCACATCGACAAGCGACGTCATCCTGGAATGGGTCGGCTGGGGCCCGATCTCTGCACAGCGGACACCGATCTCGGTGCCGTGGTGAATCTGTTGCTCACCTACCCCGATCCAACGGCCCGGCTCGGTGAAGTTCTGCTCGACCAGCGGGTGATGTGCGGCGTCGGCAACGTCTACCGCTGTGAGGTGCTCTGGGCGACTGGGCTGAGCCCGTATGCGCAGGTCGGCTCCATCAGCGAGCACGACGCCATCCGGCTCGTCAACACTGCGGCCACGATGTTGCGGTCGAATCTGCATCACGCCAAGCGCGTGACCTCAGCCGGGACCAGGGGTGGCCTCGCGGTGTACGGCCGAAATGGACAACGTTGTGGGCGTTGCGGCGAAACGGTCGAGTGTCGCCGGATGGGCGAACACAACCGGATCCTGTACTGGTGCCCGGGTTGCCAGACGCATCTCGACCCGAAACTCGAACGATCGAGCGACGACACTCCGATGGACCCGCACCCGGCCGCCCAACGCTGGCTCGCCGATCTCCCCTGGAACCGCGACGCCGGCTAGGACGTACACGATGTGTCAGACACATCGTGTACGTCACGTCAGCCTCGGCCGAGGATGCGTTCGACGGCGATCTCGATGACGACGCGATCATTGCGTTGCTTCGGTTCGCGGTACCTCGCGGCGTACCCCTCGACTCCCGCCCGCACGCCGTCGGGGTCGGTGACGAGTCGCACCGGCCCCTCGAGGCTCAGCCAGCGTCCACCATCGACCTGGCACACGGCCGCCCGGAGCCCCGCTGCCTGCATCCGCTCGACATTGCGGGCCTTTTGTGATCCGGCCCAGGTGATCACCCGCGCCGTCTGCGCGGCGACGTCGTAACTGAATCCGACCGCAACGACGTGCGGTGAGAGATCCTCGCGCAACGTCGTCAGTGTTGCCTGGTGATACTCGCGCAGGAACGTCAGCACCTCGTCGGGCAGATCGGCTGGTTCGAGCGCCATCACGCCGTTGTAGCCGGTACACGATGTGTCTGACACATCGTGTACGGGTTACTCGGTGGCGATGGCTTCGAGGATGTTCATGTTCGATGCCTTGTACGACGGGTACAGGGCGGCGAAGAGGCCGGCGATGACGGCTCCGACGAGGATGGCGATGATGATCGTCGGGTTGAAGGCCAGCTTGCTGATCACATCGTTGGGCACCGCCACCGACAGGACGACGCCGAGGAACGTGCCCACGACGATGCCGATGATCGCACCGAACATCGACACGATCACCGCCTCCCACCGCACCGATCGACGTGTCTGTCGCTTGTTCATCCCGACCGCGCGGAGCAGGCCGATCTCCCTCGTTCGTTCGAACACCCCGAGTGCGAGGGTGATCGAGATTCCGAGGATGGCGATCACGATGGCAAAGGCGAGCAGTGCGGTGATGATGAACAGCAGCTGGTTGATCTGCGCCTCCTGCGAGTCGAGGAACTCGGCATTGTTCTGGACGTTGGCCTGCGGGTACGGCTCCATCGCTGTCGCAATGGCCGCATCGCCCACTGCGGGGTCGACGCCATCGGCCAGCTTGGCGATGATGAACAGATCGCGTGCCGGTGCGTCGCTGACACCCTGCCAGCGTGTCGAGGCTGATGAGCCAGTTCCCGAACGTTGCGTTCCCGAAGATGCCGGCCACCGTCAGGGTCTGCGTCACCCCGTTCTGGAACGTCACGTCCACGGTGGAACCGACGGTCAGGTCGAGATCGTTCGCCGGGTCCTTGTGCAGCAGCAACTCGTTCGTGCCGAGTCCGGCGACGGTACCGTCGATCAGGTCCGGATCGACGAGCTTGTCGAAGGCGACCGGGTCGACGGCGCCGATCGCCTTGGTCTCGCCCTCGACCTGTCCGCTGACGTTTCGGATCGGGGTGACGGCATCGAGTTCGGGGACCGCGGTGAGGGTCTCACTCACCGCGGGCGAGAGCCCTTGGAAACCCTCGTCGGTGATGATGTAGTCGGCGGAGACGGCGCTCTCGAGGGTGTCGACCAGGCTCGACCGCAGCGACGACGCGAAGACCGCCGTGCTGCTCACGAGCGCCACGCCGATCATCAGCGCCGACGCGCTCGATGAGGTCCTGCGAGGAGATCGGGCAACGTTCTCCCGGGCGAGCGCTCCGGGAACCTTGAACAGCTTCTCGATCGGCCATCCGAGTACCCGAGTCACCGGGCTTGCGATGGTCGACGACAGGCTGGCGATCCCGAGGAAGAGCAGAAGTGCTCCGCCACCGGCCAGCCCGATCAGACCTCGCGTGCCGCCAGGGCGGAGGAACAACCCGATCAGGAACAGCGAGAGACCGAGGGTCGTGACGATCACACCGGCGACGAGGCGTCGTGTTCGCATCGCCGCGAAACCGAGTTCGGGGCGCATCGCGGCCACGGGCGGGATCTTCGCGGCCCGTCGTGACGGAACGATCACCGAGAGCATGGTGATCCCGATGCCGACCAACGCCGCCATGACGATCGTTCGTGGCAGGAGCACTGTCTGGGCACTTGGGAACCCGGCGCCGGCGGCGTCGAACAACGCGATCAGCCCCTGCGCGACCAGCAGCCCACCGACGACGCCGAGCACGGTGGCCACGACACCGAGAGCGAACGCTTCGAGTGTGATCATCCGGCGCACCTGGCGGCCCGAGGCGCCGACGGCGCGGAGCAACGCGAGTTCGCGTAGACGCTGGCCGATGGTGATCTGGAACACGTTGTTGATGATGAATGCGCTCACGAATGCCGTGATGAACGCGAACACCAGGAGTCCGGTCCCGAAGATGCCGACGAATTCGTTGACCGCGTCGGCGGTCTCCTGGGCCGATTCCTCACCGGTGATCACTTCGGTTTGCGGTGGTAGCACCTCGGCAATCGCACGCTGGACGGTTGGCACGTCGGCGCCTTCGACCAACTGGATGTCGATCGCATCGACTTTGCCGTCGGCGCCGAAGTTGACGAGCGCGGTGTCGAGGTCGAGCGCGGTGAGTTGGGCGCCGCCGAAGCTGTCACCGGTGCCGAGGCCGACGGTTGCCGTGATCGTTCCCTGGAACGTGCCGACATCGGTGAGGTACGAGACCGTGTCACCGATCGCAAAGCCTTCGGCGTCAGCGGTGGCCTTGTCGATGGCGACCTCGTCGGGTCCCTTCGGAGGCCGACCCTCCTTGATGGTGACGCCTTGGAGCCCCTCCTCGCCCTCCCACGACACGCCGAACGTCGGCCCGCCGGCGGGCGGCAATGGCCTGCCCGTCGCTGTCGACGAGTTGAGCGAACCGTTGCAGGATCGGTTCGACGACGGCGACGCCCTCGACCTCTCTGATCGTGTCGGCGAGACCGACATCGATCGGGTCGCGAGCATCGTCGCTGGTGAATTCCTGCGTCGCTCGGACCTCGAGGTCGACGTTCTCGTTCAATTCCTGGAACAGACTCTCGAATGTTGCGCGCAGGCTGTCGGCGAGCACGAACGATCCGACCACGAACGACACGCTCGCGGTGATCGCGAACGCAATCGCCAGGGTTCGGCCCCATCGGGCACGGATGCTCTTTCGAGCGATCAGGGATCCGGCACTCATGTCAGACAGCGCTCCGCAGGTGATCGATGACCTGGTCGGTCGTCGGATCGATCAATTCGCCGGTGAGCTTGCCGTCACCGACGAAGACCACCCGGTCGGCGTACGACGCGGCGACCGGGTCGTGCGTGACCATCACGATCGTCTGGCCGAAGTCGCGTACGGCGTTGCGCATGAACGACAGGATCTCCGTGCCCGTCACCGAGTCGAGGTTGCCGGTCGGTTCGTCGGCGAAGATGATCCGAGGGCGTGACGCCAACGCACGGGCAACGGCGACGCGCTGCTGCTGGCCACCCGAGAGCTCGCTCGGCCGGTGCTTCAGGCGGTCCTGGAGGCCGACCGTGGTGACGACGTGGTCGATCCACTCCAGGTCACCCGTTTCCCCACCGAGCATCATCGGCAGCCGGATGTTCTCGTCGGCGGTCAGGGTGGGGATCAGGTTGAAGGCCTGGAAGATGAAGCCCACCTGGGTACGACGGAGTTCGGTGAGCGCCTTGTCGTCGAGCGACGCGAGGTACGTGTCGCCGATGAACGTCGCACCCGACGTGAGCGTGTCGAGTCCGGCGAGGCAGTGCAGCAGCGTCGACTTGCCCGATCCTGACGGACCCATGATCGCGCTGAACCGGCCCACTTCGAACGACACGGTCACCCCGTCGAGGGCATTGACCTGGGCGTCGCCCATCCCGTAGGTCTTGCGCGCGTCGATCGCGCCGGCGGCGGCGGTGCCACCCGGGGCGGTAGCAGAATCGGGAGCGGAGGGTGCCGGAGGTGCGGGGGGAACGGGCGTGGACATGCCCTCAGGTCTACCCTCGCGTCGCCGACGCTGCATCCACCGGTGGGTGGATCCGATTCCACCCCACGACGGACAGCTTCAACTGTCGCCGGGCGTGACCAGACCGGACTCGTAGGCGATGACGACGGCCTGCACGCGATCTCGGGCGCCGAGCTTCGACAGGATGCGTCCGACGTGCGTCTTGATCGTGGCCTCGCCGAGGTACAGCTCGGCCGCGATCTCGGTGTTCGATCGGCCCTTCGCCATCAACCGGATCACGTCGAGCTCCCGGTCGGTCAGCATGTCGACGCCGGGGTACGACGCAGGGTCACTCGCCGGGCGCCGGGCGATCTCGTCGATCAATGCCTGGGTCACCGACGGTGCCAGCAGTGCGTCGCCGTTGGCGATGATCCGGATCGCGTCGACCAACTGTTCGGCCGGTGCGTCCTTGAGCATGAAGCCACTGGCGCCCGCCCGCAGCGCTGCGTGCACGTAGTCGTGGAGGTCGAAGGTGGTGAGCATCATGACCCGGGTGGCGGGGTGGCGGTCACGGATGATGGTGCATGCCTCGATGCCGTCCATCTTCGGCATCCGCACGTCCATCAGGATCACATCCGCTCCGGCACGACCGGCGAGTTCGACTGCGGCAGCTCCATCGCCGGCCTCACCGACGATCGAGAGATCCGGCTCCGCTTGCAGGATCATACGAAAACCGACGCGCACCATCTCCTGGTCGTCGACCAACATGACTCTGATCACCGTGAGGCGCCGGCTTCGATTCGGTGTACGGCCCCGGCGTCGAGCGGGAGCACCGCGCGCACGCGCCAGCCGCCGCCGGGTCGCGCGCCGGCCTCGACCGTGCCGCCCACTGCGGCGACCCGTTCGCGCATGCCGATGATCCCGAAGCCATCGGGAGATGTGGCCGCGCCGACTCCCCGGCCGTTGTCGCTGACCTCGATGGTGACGTTGTCGGAGGCGATCGCGAGGCGAACGGCGACGGTGTCGACGGGTCCGGCGTGACGTCGCACGTTCGTCAGTGCTTCCTGCACGAGCCGATATCCGATCACGGACACGCTCTCGGGAAGGTTGTCCACATCGCCCTCGACCGTGACGACGACGGGCAGCTCATCTGCGGCGGCGAGCGTTGCCAACCCGGCGAGCGACGGTTGCGGATCGAGCGGTGGGACCGTCGAGTCGGCCCGGAGTACGCCGAGGATGGCACGCAGTTCGGTCATCGTCTGGCGACCGGTCGACTCGATTGCCTCGAGCGCTTCCGCGGCGACGTCGGGCGAAGTGACCAGGTTGCGTCGAGCGGCCGCAGCTTGGATCACCATGACACTCACGGAGTGCGCAACCCCGTCGTGCAGGTCGCGGGCGATGCGGGTGCGCTCGGCGGCCACCCGACGTTCGGCGAGCAGGCCCTGCTCTCGTTCGGCCCGTTCGGCCCGTTCGGCGAGGTCGGCCACGTGCTCGCGTCGTCGGCGAAGGTTGTCGCCGACGAGGAACGACGTGATCAGGAGAATTCCCGTGGAGATGAACTCATCGAGGAGTGACAGGCCGTCGATCCAACCGACGATGAACAACCCGATGACCATGACGGTGATCACCGTCATCGCACGCGTTCGCCGGACGCCCTGGGTGTGCGCGCCGATGGAGTACACAGCGATGATGGCACCCAGGAATGCGGCGCCGCCGAGCCCGACCAACTGGGCGACGACTTCGGCGGAGACGACGACGAGGCCTGCCACGATGGTCTGGGTTCGTCGCCAGTAGATCGGCACGGTGCCACACAGGACGATGAGGACGGTCCACCATGCGGGATCGGGCTCCCGGTACGCAGCGACCGACGAGTCGTCCCACAGGTGAGCCGCGACCGCTGTGACGACGACCGCCATGGTCAGCAGTGCGTCAGCGCCCCGGGGGTTCGTACGCAGCCAGGTGATCGGGTGCGGGTGGTACATCTGATCGCGACGCTAGCGACTACCGATGGTGCGGTGGTCCACCTGGAGGTGGAGGTGCCGTACGATCACGGGTTGATGGCCTCGTGCGCCTCGTGCCTCCTTCCGCTGCCCGACGGCGCCCGCTTCTGCCCGTCGTGTGGGCAGGAGGTGATGACGGTCGCCTCCGAGGAGCGCCGTGTGGTCACCGTCGTGTTCGCCGACCTGGTCGGTTACTCGGCGCTGTCCGAGCACCTCGACCCCGAGCGGGTGAAGCGGCTGATCGACGTGGCGTTCGAGCGGTTGATCGCCGACATCACGGCCTTCGGTGGCCGAGTCGACAAGGTCCTCGGTGACGGAATCATTGCGCTGTTCGGGGCGCCGGTGGCTCACGAGGACGATGCCGATCGAGCAATCCGGGCGGCGATTCAGATGCACGAGACGATGAGCCGATTCACGCACGATCAGATCGATCTGGAAGGGCCACTCCAACTCCGCATCGGCGTCAACACCGGCGAAGTGGTGGTCGGCATGGTCTCGGGGACTGCCGACTACACCGCGATGGGTGACGTGGTGAACGTGGCAGCGCGACTCCAGAACATGGCCGAGCCCGGCGAAGTGCTCATCGGTGATGCGACGTCGTCGTTGGCGTCGGACGAGATCGTTCGCGAGCTGGTCGACGACATCGACGTGAAGGGCCGCGAGCAGACCGAGCGGGTGTGGCGCGTGCTGGGTCGCCAGCGTCGGATCCCCTCGATCGGCACGCGTACCGACATTCCGTTCGTCGGCCGGTCGACGCAGCGCGAGTTGCTCGCCTCGATCATGACCATGGTGGCCGGCGGGCGCAGCGCGGTCGTGGCGGTCAGTGGTGAGGCAGGCTCGGGCAAGACCCGATTGGTGAACGAAGCTCTCGAAGACTTCCCGAGTCGCAACGTCACGATCTACGCGGGTGTGTGTGCGCCGTACGGCGAGAACAACGTCTGGTCCCCGATCGCCACGGCGCTGTACCGCCGTCTCGATCGCAGTTCGGCGATTCCACTCGACCGGTTGAACGAGGTACTGCGCGAACGCGGTGTCGAGCTCTACGGGTTCGCGCCGGATGATCCGATGCTCGGCCGGTTCGTGGCGGCCACGTTGCACCTGATGGGGTACCCGTCCGACCTCGACCGCATCCCGCCGGCACAGGCCCGCGAATTCCTGTTCGCGCACATCATCGAAGGGTTGCGCCGCCGCACCGAGGCCGGCCCGGTGGTGCTGTGGCTCGACGACCTGCAGTGGGCCGACGTGTTGATCGTCGAGCTGCTGCAACGCATCGCCCGGTCGCTCGCCGACCGGCCCGTACTCGTGATCACGGCCCAGCGCGACGACGCGGACCTCGAATGGCCCCCGGCGGTCGACCATCCGATCACGGTGCGCATGCCGCTGGATCCGTTCGAGCGCGGCGAGGCGGCCAGGCTCGTGGAGGCGGTGGTCGGCGGCTCGGTGGCGGACACGCTGGTCGACCAGCTGTACGAACGCAGTGGCGGCAACCCCCTCTTCCTCACCGAGCTGGCGGAACTCGCCAAGGCCAATCCTGCGAGTACGGCGCTCCCCGGCTCGTTGCGAGCGCTGATCGCCGCGCGTCTCGATCGGCTTCCGCCTTCCCAGCGCTCGATCATCGACAATGCGTCGGTGCTCGGCGCCAGCGGGCGCGTCGAGTCGCTCCAGAAGTTCGCCGTCGAGATGCAGCAGGAATTCGACGACGATGACATCGAGGTGCTCGCCGACGACGGCCTCATCGAGCTCGACGGCGACAGCTGGCGGTTCCGCAGCGACGTGGTTCGCGAGGTGGCGTATCAGACGCTGACGAAGCTGGTCCGGGCGCAGCGCCACGCCGGGACGGCGTCGGTCATGGTGCATTCGCCCACGATCCCGTTCGATCAGGTCGCCCATCACGCGGCGAGCGCTGCGGAGCTGGTCGCAGAGATCGGCCCGGTACCCGGGGTTGCGCCGAACATCACCGAGCAGGCGGTGTTGCTCCTCCGCGATGCTGCCCGACGATCGATCGACGTCGGCGCATTCAACCAGGCTCGACGTCACGCGACCAGGGCGCTCGATCTCGGGGTGCACGACGATGCGCTCGCTCGTGAGCTGTTGCTGCTTCGTGCTCAGGCGGAGACCGAGCGTCGTCTGACCGAGCAGGCCCGCGCCGACGCACTCGATGCGCTCGAGGCGGCGCTCGCAGCAGGTGATCGTCGACACGAGGCGATGTCGCGTCGCCTGCTCGGGATTCTCCACCAACGCGATGGCGACCTGCCTGCTGCCCGGACCGAACTGGGCGCCAGCGTCGACATCTTCCGCGAACTGGGCGACGACATCGAGTTGGCGGCATCGCTGCGTGAACGCGGGTTTGCCGAGGTGTTCGGTGGCTCCCTCGAGGACGCCGAGTGGCTTCTCGGCGAGGCGGAAGGCCTGTCGGAACGATTGGGTGACCGGCGCGGGCAAGCGTGGGTACGTCAGCATCAAGCGTGGGTGGCATTCCTGTCGGGCGACACGGCGCTCGCGGAAACTCGGCTCCTCACGTCGGCCCAGGAGTTCGATCTGCTCGGTGATCGTGCCGGCCGCGGCTGGGCCGGGGGCTTGCTCGCCTACGTGCGCTTCTATCAGGGACGGTTCGAGGAAGCGGAGGTCTTGGCGAATGCCGTGCGCCAGGAGGCAGTGGCGCTCGGCGACGCCTGGGCGCCGGCGATGATGGACTCGCTGGTCTCCTCGATCAGGCTCTGGACCACGCGATTCGGCGAGGCCGAGGAGTTGTCACGCAAGGCGTTGCAGGCCTTCCGTCAGCTCGGCGACCGCTTCGGTGCGGTGCTCACGATGGGGCCGCGGATGCGGGCGTTGGTGGCCCTCGGACGATCGCAGGAGGCCGAGCGCGGAATCGAAGAGGCGCTCGCGATGAGTGAATCGTTCGGTGAACTCTCGTTCCCGGCGATGGCCGCCGCAGGTGCTGCGGTCCACATGGGTCTGGGCGTGCGGTCGGTCGCGATCGCCGAGCTGGCCGTGGAACGAACGATGGCGATGGGCGCCGAGGCGTCCGAGACGCGGGTGACGTTGGCGCTCGCGCTCTGCCAGGCCGGACGAGCCGACGAGGCGCTGATCCTGCTGGATCAGGTGGACCGGTCACATCCATACGCCGCAGCGATCCAGGCTCTCGCGTCAGCGATGCTCGGCGACGCATCCTCGGCGTTGAAGAGTGCAGCCGTGGTGGGTGACGCCGCTGCTGCGACCTATCTGGATCGGGTGATCGCGGCGGTGGCGGCCGCTGCGGCTGATGTGTCGCTCGGCAACACCGATGACGCGACCGAGTGCCTCGACGCGGCCGGAGTGACGGCAGCGGAAGCGGGCGACGTCGTCACCCGGGCGTTGGTCCGAGCGGCACAGCAGGTGTTGTTGGACGGCCTTGCGACGTTCGACATCGACCATCTCGGGTCGGGTTGGCGGCGGGTGGTCCAGACGCTCGCAGACTCGGCCAAGTCGGAGTGACTACCGAGCCCGACCGTTTCTCGACCGGGCTGATCGTCGGCCGGTTCGACCCGCCCCATCTCGGGCACTCGTACATGATCGAGTGGGCGGCGGCACGCACCGATCGGCTGGTGGTGTTCGTCAACAGTTCGACCGAGCGTGACACGGCGCCCGGTGAGCTTCGAGCAGCGTGGCTCTCCGAGCTGCATCCCGAGGTGGTCGTGCTCGAGGTGCAGCATCGCCTGGGTACGGACTTCGACGACGACGAGCTGTGGGACAAGTGGATGGCGCTGTTCCGCGAGCACTGGCCGCACGAGGCCGGCCCCCATGTCGTGTTCTCATCCGACGTGTACGTGGTCGAGTTGGCCCAGCGATTCGACGCTGCGCCACGTCGTCGTCGACGCTGATCGGACGACGGTTCCCATCTCGGCCACCCAGATCAGGGAGAACCCGGCCGCGCATCTCGACCTCCTCGCGCCTCGTATCCGCGCCTGGGTCGAGGCCACCTGGCTCTGATCAATTCCGTCCTCGACCCCGAAATGTGCAGGGATTTGTGCATCCAGCGCACATATCCCTGCACATTTCGGGTTTGGTGGGGGTGTCAGCGGTTGGGTTGCTTGGTGACGCGGAGGTACGGCTTGATGGGGTCCCAGCCGGCCGGGAAGAGCGCCTTGGCATCGTCGTCGGACAGTGCCGGCACGATGATGACGTCCTCGCCGTCCTTCCAGTTGGCCGGCGTGGCGACCTTGTAGTCGGCGGTCAGCTGGAGGCTGTCGATCACCCGCAGGATCTCGTCGAAGTTGCGGCCGGTCGAGGCCGGATAGGTGAGGGTCAACTTCACCTTCTTGTCGGGGCCGATCACGAAGACGGAGCGCACCGTGAGGGTGTCGCTGGCGTTCTCGTGGATCATGTCGTAGAGGTCGGCCACTGTGCGGTCCGGGTCGCCGATCATCGGGAAGTTGACTGCGGTGCCCTGTGTCTCTTCGATGTCGCCCTCCCACTTGACGTGGCTCTCGACGGGATCGACCGACAGGCCGATCACCTTGACGTTGCGCTTGTCGAACTCGGGCTTGATCTTTGCGACGTAGCCGAGTTCGGTCGTGCACACCGGCGTGAAGTCCTTCGGGTGGCTGAACAGCACGCCCCACGAGTCGCCGAGCCACTCGTGGAAGCTGATCTCGCCCTGCGTGGTCGGGGCGGTGAAGTCGGGTGCGATGTCGCCGAGACGAACGGTCATGGTGATCTCCTGATGATTGGGCATGGTGCGACGTCGGCCGATGTCGCCGTGGAGCAAGCTACCCGAATTCCCGACAAAACCGGTCGGGAATATGCCGTGTGGATCAGCGTGCCGGCGGGGGTGCCGTGTTCGGCGAGAGATCTGCCGCTCGGGTGAACCACGACTCCGACAGGGGTGGGCCGTCGAATTCTGCAGCAAGCCGCACAGCCGAAGCCTTCAGCTGTCGAGCGGCACCGAGGGGGAAGGCGGCGATCGATGCGGCCAGTTGCTCGGCTCGGCTGCGTACGGAATCGTCGTCGACTACTTCGTAGGCGATGCCGAGCCGGTGCAGATCGGGCCCGGCCAGACGGTCGCCGGCCAGCACGATCTGCAAGACCGTCGACATGGGATAGCGCGCCACCAGCCATGCGAGGTTCATCGGTGCGTTCATGCCGATGCGCACTTCGGCGATCTGCAGCCACGACGTTCGGCCCGCCACGATCAGATCACCAGCGAGAGCGAACGCGGCGCCGCCGTTGATCGCGTACCGCTCGAGTGCCACGACGATCGGATGCGGGCACACGCCCAGCGCGATGTGAGCTGCTCGGACCGACGTCGCGGACGTTGGCAGCCATGCCGGCGGTGGCTCCGCGTTGTACTCCGTCAGGTCGAGTCCCGAGCAGAACGAGCCACCGGCGCCACACAGCAACACCACGCAGATCCCAGCATCGTCACTGGCTGCGCCGACGGCCGCAGCGAGTTCGTCGAGCATTGGGGGAATGAGGGCGTTCTTTCGCTGCGGGCGATTCAGCTCGATGATCGCCACCCCATCACGATCCGTGCGAGTGACCAGCGGCTCGTCGGCGGAATCCGGTTCGGAGTTCGACATCAGTTCCTCGGCAGATCGGAGAAGGGCGTGTTCCGGTCTGGTCCCGGCTCGCGAGGTAGTCCGAGCACACGCTCGCCGAGGGTGTTCTTCTGGATCTCGTCGGTGCCACCGCCGAGCGACATCCCGCGACAGTTGAGGACGTGATACGCCCAGTAGTCGGCGTCGCTGTCGTCGGGTTCCCATGCCATCGCCTCGGCTCCGCCGATCACGTGGGCGGTCTGGGCGCAGTGCCGACCCTGGATCGTTCGCCAGAGCTTTCCTATTGACGGGTGAAGGTGCCGGCTCGTGCCCCAGGGCACGAGCCGTTCACCGGTGTACGCCACGGCAAGATCGTCCCGCACGACGGGATCGTCGAGTCGATCGTGCTCCGACGCCCGGGAGATGAGCCCGCTGACCGGAAGCGGCGAGCGACCGGCCTTCGATTTGTTCTCGTCATCGGTGAGCTGCCCTCGTCCCAGTGACGTTCGTTCGTGGCCGAGCAGCGCGACTGCGAGATTCCAGCCGCCGTTCACGTCGCCGACGACCCACGCCGCAGGGACACGGGCCTCGTCCAGGAAGACCTCGTTGAACTCCGCAGCGCCGGTCATCTGTACGAGGGGGCGAACCGTGACACCCGGCTGGTGCATGGGAAGGGCGAACATCGTGATCCCGGCGTGCTTGGGGACGTCGAAGTCGGTGCGGGCCAGCAGAATCCCGAGGTCGGCGATGTGGGCCTGGGAGGTCCACACCTTCTGCCCGGTGATCACCCACTCGTCGCCGTCACGGACAGCACGGGTCGTGAGCCCGGCGAGGTCGGACCCGGCGCCCGGCTCCGAGTAGAGCTGACACCAGATCTCCTCACCGCGGAGCGCCGGAGGGACGAACCGCTGCCGCAGGGCGTCAGACGCGTGATCGATGAGCGTCGGCACCACCATCCCGAGGCCCAGTCCGAACAGGGCGTCCTCCCCCGGGAGCAGCTCGAGGCTCTCGTCGCGAAACGCGATCTCGTACTCGACGGGGAGCCCAGCCCCTCCGAGCCTCGGCGGGTACGAGATTCCCGCGAGCCCGGCGTCGCACAACGCACGGCGGTAGGCCTTCCCGCGAGCCGTCGCACCTCTGATCGGGGCAAGAATCTCGGGGAGCGAGGCGAAGAACGCGCGCACTCGGGCCCGGAACTCGGGAATCGATTCGATCGGCTCGGTCGTGTCGTCAGCGGTCATCGGTGCCTCCGGTGGTGCTCGTGCTGTGGAGACTATGCCGCAGCCGATCATCCGGATCGAGACTGCCGATCGACCGTCACTTCGGGGCCTACGCTGCGTGCATGAGCATCCCCGTCGCCATCGATGACCTCGCCGCCGCCGTCGAGCAGTACGGCTGGGCGTACCTGCTCACGGTTCGCGACGACCTGCGTGCGCACATCGTTGCGGTCACGCCGGCGTGGGACGGTACGGCGTTGGTGATGGAGGTCGGGCGGACGACCGCGCGCAACGCCGCTGTGCGACCCTCGATCACGCTGTGCTACCCGCCGTCGGAGTCGGATGGCTACAGCCTGATCGTCGACGGCGACGCAACGGTCGAGGGAGACTCGTCGGTGCGGTTCGACCCCACGGGCGCTGTGCTGCACCGCCCGGCGCCGGCAGGGTTCACCGGCTCGGCGGTAACCGGTTGCGGCAACGATTGCGCACCGGTCGGTCCCACGGGGGGCTGAGGGACCGACCGGTGACGCGACCTACGCAGCGGGTTGCAGCTCCACTCGTACGGTGTTGAGGGTTCCGCGAGTGACCGTTGCGGTGGCCTCACGTCGGCGGCCGAACAGCCAGACCGCGACACGCTCGTCGGTCTCGATGTTGCGAAGCCACTGCGAGTCGCTGCGCACGGTGCTGACGGTGAGCGTGTCACCGGCGCGCGTTGCGAGCAGCGGGACCGTCCTGCGAAGGCCGGACTCGGCGACCGGTCGTTTCCAGTGCGACCGGGCCGGCACCGAGCGGCAACGGATTGCCGAGGCCCGAGCGGATCAGCGGCGCAACGACGGAATTGAGTGCAGCGAACGCGTGACGGGCCAGGTCGGGCGGGAATCGTTGTCATGGTACAGGAGAACCCACGGGTCCGACGAGCTATTCCATCGTCGCAGCTCAGCCCGTTGTCCAGCGCGTCAATGCGGTGACGAGTTCGTCGTGGCGCCCGATGGACGAGCGCGCCGGCGACGATCAATCCCGCGACCCCGGCGATCCGACCGGCGACGATCGCTCGTGCGGGTGAGAGGTCGATGAAGCGGATGATCAACACGGCAACCAACACGGGGATCATGGCACCGAGCATGTAGGCCGTCATTCCGGGCAGCTGGCCGGCGAGACCATCACGCGACGCGGTCAGTATCGAACCCAACTCCGATCCGATGCACGGTCGCCACCACTGGGTGGCGATGAACGTCACGACACCGGCAGCGCCGGTTTGTGCCCACGGGTGCTGTGCCCATCGCAGCCACGACACCGCAGGTGAGGCGAGCATCGTTGCGAGCACGACGACGACGAGCCCGCCACTCACCTGCAGTCGGGAATCGGAGAGCGCGACGACGTTGGCGAGAACCAGCCATCCCCCGAGCACCGCACCGATGCACATGGCGACGAACGGTGGCCACCGTCCCCGAGTGACGACCGCCATGGTCAGTGGCACGAGCACGAGCAGCAGCGTGCACGGCTGGGTGGACGCTCGGATCGCCTCGGCGAAAGCAGGCAACATCGCCGACCTGCTCAGGCCTGTTCGGCGAGGAGCGCCGATACTGCGGCGTCGATGTCGCCGTAACGGCCCTCGCCGATGTGGTCGTAGCGGACGTGACCGTTGCGGTCGAGCAGATAGACCCGCGGCCAGTGCGCTGTCGGCCCCTCCTGCCAGGAATGGAACGTGCGCTTGTTCGTGTCGAGTGCGATCGGCCAGGTGACCCCGAGTTCACCGGCCGCCTCGACGATGTCGGCCCGATCGGCCTCGAAGTCGAACTCGGGGGCGTGCACGCCGACGATCTCGAAGCCCTGGTCTCGGTACTTCTCGTAGAGTTCGCGCATGTGCGGCAGCGTGGCCTTGCAGTTGCTGCACCCGAAGGTCCAGAACTGCACCGCAACCACCTTGCCTCGGAGTTCCTCCAACGAGGTGACGTCACTCTGCAACCAGCCGTCGATGTCGACGAGCTCCGGATGCAGCCCGCGGTCCGGGAGGTCGGGTACGTCCACCGTCGTCGACGTGTCGGCGGTGTCGGGGGCTGTGGCTACCGGCGGCGTCGACCCATCGGCGGCACGCATGCGGTCGTCCCCGCCGGCGACGAACGCGACGCCCACAACACCGGCGATCACGGCGATGCCGATGGCTGCTCTCGTCCTGGCGGTGTCGATCACAGGCCCGCGTACCAGTCGTAGCTGCGCTCGGCCCAGTAGTCGGCCGGGCGCTCCCGTGCGTATCGGATCACACCGATGCGCTTCAGGCACTTGATGCCGTACTTGTTCGGCGTGGCGATCCGGAGTGGAGCGCCGTGTTCCTGGTCGAGTGGCTCGTCGCCCTGACGAAGCACGAGCAGCGTCTGCGGATGCAGGAGCGCCGGCATGTCCCAGCCCACGTAGTAGAGGCCGTCCGGTGTTTCGAGGCTGACATACGGCACGTCACCGACCCGGTCGGCGTAGCGCTGGTGGAAGTCGCTGAATCGGGCTCCACCCCAGTGCACGATCGACGACCATCCCTCCACGCACTTGTGCTCGATCACCATGTCGTGTTGCGGGAGGGACTCGAACGTCGAGATGTCGAGTTCGTCGAGTTGCTCACCGTCGGGCCCTTCGACGCGAACGGTCCACGCTGCGAGATCGATCTCGTCACGGATCCCGATCCGGCCGTTGACCCGGATCGGAGTGGCCTTCGAGACGGAGAACTCCTGTGCGGATCGTTCCTGGGACACATTGGTCCACACCGCTTCGTTGAACTCCAAGGTGTTGCGCAGCGGTCCGGGGATGCCGGCCTCGGCCGGCCGGTTCTGGAGCCATCGGAACCCGACGATCGCTCCGGTGACACCGACGGCGCCGGTGATGAACGATCGTCGCGAACGCCGGCGGAAGTCGTCGACGGGGATCGTCGGAGCGGATTCGACCTGGGCGCGCAGCTGTTGCTCGCGATCGGTTGGTTCGACGGTCATGACGTGCGCTCGATCCGGTAGCCGGTGATCATCGAGCGGAAGTTGCCCCATCCCGATCGGATCACCTGCAGGACGTGGACGCCGAAGAAGAGGAACAGTCCGATGGTCATCGAGAAGTGGATGAATCGGGCTCCCTGATAGCCGCCGAACAGCAGCGGCAAGGGGTGCAGCTGCGCCGGCTTGTAGATGGCGAATCCGCTGACGACGATGATGAGCGCCATCACGAGCACGACGGTGTAGGAGATCCGTTGGGCGGCGTTGTACTTGCCCTGGGGCGGTGCCTGCTTCTTCGATCTCACGTCGTGGAGGACGACGTCTCTCGCTTCACGGGGGGAGTGACGATCGGGGACGATGTGGCGCCACTCGCCGGTGACGGCGAGGTAGGTCACGTAGATCGCGCCGTTGATGACGAACAGCCATCCGAATGCGAAGTGGAAGGCGATGCCCTTTGCCAGCTTCCGATCGAGTTGAAGGGTCTCGTAGACGGAGTCCGGGAAGAACGCAAACCACTGCCAGCTTCCGATTCCGATGGCGTAGACGTCGTGGGCCCAATAGATCCGCAGACCGGACCACATCATGATGAACAGCAGCGGGAAATTGATCCAGTGGAGCCAACGGATCGCCCGCGGGTGAACGAGCCGAGCGACGCGATCGCCCGACTCGTCCACCGCAGGCTCGTCGACGTGTGCCGTGTCGGCGCCGCCGCTGGAGGTGTCGATCGACATGTGTCGGAGTCGAATCAGTTCGGAGCCAGCACGGTGTCGATCACGTGGATCACTCCGTTGGTGGCGAAGATGTCGGCTTCGACGATCTCGGCGCCGCCGATCGTGATGGTGTCGCCGTCGACGGTCACCGGGAGTTCGTTGCCGGCGAGGCTCACGAACGGGTTGTCGACCATTCCGGCCACCATGGCCGAGTCGTCGGCGGCCGACACGACGTGGTTGGTCAGCAGCGCCGAGAGTGCGGCGGTGTCGGCGACGGCGTCCTCGATGGTCATGCCCATCTCGCCGAGGTAGTCCTCGAAGGCGTCGTTGGTCGGGGCGAAGATCGTGAACGGACCATCGCCTTGGAGCGTTTCGAGCAGCCCGGCCGCCTCGATGGCCGCGACGAGCGTCGACAGGTCGTCACGTTCCGACGCGAGCACGGTGACGTCGCCGACGGCCGCAGCCATTTCGTCGTCGCTCATGTTCTCCGACATCTCGTCGTCGGCCATCGTCGTCGTCGGGTGTGGACGTGTCCGACATCTCGTCCTCGGCCATCGCCTCGGTCGTGGCCGGGCTCGTGGCGGCGTCGTCGGAGCTGTCGTCATCGCTGCCGCACGCCGCGAGAGCAAGCGCGGCAACGATGGCGAGGGCAGCTGGTGTACGTGTTCGCATGGTGGATCCTCCGAGTCGGTGAGTGCTCCCGGAATGGGAGCAGACGCACCGTAGGAGGTCACCGCAGGGTTTGCCGCGGGAGGAAACCGGTGTTTCGCAAGCGGCTTGCGGCTGTTTCCGGAACCGTCACCAATGGCAGATTTCGCGCCTCGATCAGCCTGCGGGTTCGACCGGCGGAGGCAGTGCCGCACCCACGCCGACGTCGAATCCTTCGTCGTCGACACCGAAGGCAGCGTCGCTCGGGGGCAGTGGCGGCGCAATCACGGCCACGGTGGATCCGTCATCGGCGGTACCGATGGCGACGTCAGTGTCGCTCGGGGGCAGTGGTGGCGCGATGACTGCGACGGTGGATCCGTCGATGGCGGTGCCGATCGCCTCGTCGAATTCGCGCGCGGTGTCGGGTCCGGTGGGGGCCTCGGCTGTCGCCGGGGTCGCTGGTGGCGCCTCCACCTCGAGTATCACCGTGTTGGCGTCGGATGGGTGGCGTCGGATGGGGCGACGGCCTCCACGGGCGGAGCAATCACCTCGGGTGCGGTTCGCTCGACGACGGGCGCCGGGTCGATCGTCCCGATGTCGGAAATCGCGGCGACCGGGATCGAACCCGTTGCCACGATCGTGAGAGCGCCGGCCGCGAGCATTCCGAGCAGGATCTTGCGCTGGGCGCGCGTGACTCCCATGAGGTCGAGCAACCTGCCGAGCACCACATCGTCACTGGTGTCGAGGTGATCGGCGATCGTGGCGATGTCGGCACTGCGCAGCGTCACCGATCGGGCGTGGCGCTGGCCACGCATCTGGCGGACGAACACGAGATAGCTCCGCAGGAGCGACTCGTCGTCGCCATCGCGATACGGAACGCGCAACGACCCCGAGAGCAGTTGCCCCGGGGTGATGATCAGCGTGGTGCGCTGGATTTCGGCTGAGATCGACACGATTCTGTCGCTCCGTTCGGTTGCATCGGACTCTCCGCTATCGGAACTGTACCCCACCAACTTGAGCGGCGCACCTGAAATCTGGGTGGCGACAGACGTGCCACGGCACCCGATTGGCAGCGATCACCCGATCCGAACGAGTAGACCAGTGGAGGAGCGGCCGCGGATCTCGTGGCCCGAAATGGAAGGGGCTCAGTCATGTCAGAGCAACACAGTGAAGCGGGTGCCGGTTGGGTGACGTTCGCCGGCATCATCTTGATCACCGTCGGGATCTTCCAGGCCTTCGCCGGCCTGGTCGGAATCCTCGAGGACGAGATCCTGGTCGTCACCCCGGACTACCTCGTCCAGCTCGACGCAACGACGTGGGGATGGGTTCACATGATCATCGGGCTGATCGTGGTCGCCGCCGGATTCGGCATCTTCGCGGGCAACGTACTCGCGCGCACGGTCGGCGTGTTCGCAGCGGTGGGCAGCATGATCTCGATGTTCTTCTGGCTGCCGTGGTACCCGGTGTGGGCGATCGTCGTGATTGCGATGGACATCGCCATCATCTGGGCGCTGACCGTTCACGGCCGCGTCCTCGCCAATCGCTGATCCTCGGGCTCACCCACCTCAGGAAGGTCGGATGACCGGGCGTTCGAGGTCGAACAGGCGCGCCTCGGCAGGGTACGAACCCTCCGACAATCGTTGGGCGATGTACTGCGCGGCGAGTGCGCTGTAGGTGATCCCGTTGCCGCCGAAGCCGAGCGCGAAGTGGCAGCGGGGGAACCGCGAGTGTGAGCCGATGTAGGCGAGGCCGTCGGGGGTCTCGGCGAACGTGCCGCACCAACTGAACGCCACCTCGATCTCTCCGACGCCGGGGAATCGACGAGGCACCGCCGCGGCGAGGCTGCGCGTCTTGGACGGCAGGGCGCGCCGACGTCGCAGCGGATCGCGGTACGACTCGTCCTTGCCGCCCACGAGGAGGCGACCGTCGTCGGTCGTGCGTCCGTACAGATAGGGATCGTCGTGGTCCCAGAACAGCAGGCCGTCCGGGTAGGTCGTGTCGAGGCCCGCGATCGGCTCGCTCACCAGCGCGAACGAGCTGTTGAGGATGAAGGGTTGATCGGGGAGCAAGCGCTCGACCTCGTACCCGGTGGCGATGACGGCGTGCGGCGCGGTCACCGTGTAGCCGCGGTTGGTGGACAACCGGACCCGGCGTGGCGACTGGTCGTACGCGGTCACCTCGGTGCGGTCGAAGACCCTGCCACCTCGATGCTCGACCGTGGCGATCGCCTGGTAACTCAGCTGATACGGGTCGACCGAGGCTCCGGCCGTCGACTCGATGGCCGCGAGGCCGACGAGGCCCCAGCGGCTGCGAAGGTCGTCCGCGTCGAGCCAGCGGACGTCGAACCCCGCCGACGCGCGTGCGTCGAGCTCGCGGCGAAGCGTGGCCACGTCGCGTCGCTTGACGGCCATGAAGACGCTGGGTGAACGTCGGAACCCGCAGTTGTGACCCGTTGCCTGGGTGGCGCGCTCGACGAGGTCGATGCCGCGGTTGCACTCGCGGTAGGCCGCCATGGCGTCGTCCGAGCCGATGGCATCGATGAGGTCGACCAGCAGCTCGTCGATCTCGTACTGCAGCATCGACGTGCTGGCGGAGGTGCTTCCACCGGCGACGTCGCGCCGATCGAGGACGACGACGTCCAGTCCTCGCCGGGTGAGTTCGAGTGCGATCAGGCTGCCGGTGATCCCCGCGCCGACCACGACGACGTCGCACCGAACGTCGGTGGACAGCGGCGGGTGGACGGCCAGGATCCCGTTGCGGCGTGGCCAGAACGGTGTGCCGTCGTGGAGGTTCATCGGTCCATCATGTGCCGAACGTCCGAGGCGTCACAAGGACCGACCGGCCGGTGGTCGACGGGTAGGGTCGACAGCGTCGCACGAGAACGCGGGAGGCACGATGGAGCGAGAGATCAGTGGTCCGGTCGATCTGTGTGATCAGCGTGGTCGCCTGAACCCCGACGCTCGCGGCTGGTCACGGCACCCGAACCTGCGAGCGAACCTGAGTCGGGCAGTCGGCCGCAAGAAGCGCTGGGACTACTGGTGCGTGATCGCTCCCGACGTCATCGTGTCGTTCGTGTACGCCGACATCGATTACGCCGGGCTGTCGAGCGTGTGGATCCTCGACCGCAACGACTGGGCGCAGGCCGAGGCGGGGACACTCGTGCCGTTCGGCCGGGGCTTCTCCCTTCCCGACGACGTCTGCACGGGTACGGTCGCCGCGTCTCGGGACGGGTTCGAACTCACGATCGAGGAGCACCCCGACGTCACTCGGCTCAGGGCGTCGGCGCCGTCGTCCCGACTCGGTGAGATCAACGTCGACATCTCCGTGGCGAAGCCGGCGGGTCACGAGTCGCTCAACGTCGTCATCCCGTGGAGTGATCGGCGATTCCAGTTCACCTCCAAGCAGAACACGCGACCTGCGTCGGGATCGATCCGCGCCGGAGACCGGAGCTGGGAGATCGGCCGCGAGTCCCCGGCATCGGCCGTGCAGGACCTGGGTCGCGGCGTCTGGCCATACTCGAACCGGTGGAACTGGGCTGCCGCGTCAGGGGTCGCGGCCGACGGCCGGACGGTCGGGCTCCAGTTCGGCGGGAAGTGGACCGAGGGCACCGGCTTCACGGAGAACGCGTTGTGCATCGACGGGCGGCTCACCAAGATCCACGAGGAACTCGAGTGGTCCTATGAGTGGGACGAACCGATGCGTCCCTGGCGGGTGCGCACCCCGGGGTCGGGTCAGATCGATGTCGAACTCACGCCGTTCTTCGACCGGTACGACTCGACTGATCTCAAGGTGCTGAAGATGGAGGTGCACCAGTGTTTCGGCACGTGGGCCGGCACGGTCTGCGGCGACGACGGTGTTGCTGCGAGGCTCGACGGAATCGAGGGGTTCGCCGAGGAGGCCCGGAACCGCTGGTGACCACGTCGTCGGCGCACGAGCGTTGCTGCCTCAGGCACTCGCGAGGTGGTCGGTGACGGCGGAGAAGAAGCTGGCGCCCACGTCGAAGAAGTCGCCGTCGGCAACGGGGGCTGAGGACTGCACCACCATCGCCGAATCGCGTTCGGTCGAGACGAAGATGCTCTGACCGTGGATCCCCATCGCGTAGAGCATCCTTCCCGGGTGGAAGCTGTACCACTGCGACCTGTACGAGCAGTCGTTCCCGCCGCCCTCGTTGCCCCACAGACTCGGACGCGGCGTGCCACCCGCTTTCAGCCGGCCGATCACCGATGGCGGCACGATGTGGGTGTCGTTCCACACCCCGTCGTTCGCGACGAGCAGCGCGAGGCGCAACATGTCTGCGGCGGTCACGCACATGCCGCCCCCGGCGATCGCCTTGCCACACGGGTCGGTCATGTAGAACGCGTCTCGCTCGGCACCGATCTGTTCGTAGATGCGCTCACCGAAAAGCCGGACGATCGGCGTCTCGGTGACGTGCTCGATCACCCAGCCGAGCACTTCTGAGTTGGCGGTGACGTAGTGGAAGTCGTGTCCGTGCTCACCGCGCTTGCGCAGCGTCGGCAGGTAGTCGTACAAGCAGTGGTATGCCGCGACGCCGTCGGGGATGACCCGCATCCCCGACGCGTAGGCGAACTGGCGGATGTCGGACTGCGGGTCGTCGTAGACCTCGCTGAAGTCGATGCCCACCTCCATGTCGAGGACGTGCCGCACGGTGGCGTCTGCGTACGCGCCCTGACCGAGCTCGGTGACGTACTCGCTGACGAGACGTCGATCGTCGAGCACGCCGTCCTCGATCAGCATCTCCGCGAGGAGTCCCGTGAAGGACTTGGTCACCGAGAACACGATGTGTCGATCGCGACGGGTCTGGCCGTTCCGGTAGATCTCGTGGCGGACCTTGCCGTCGCTCCACACGAGCAGCGCGTCGACGTGTTCGTCGACGAGGTACTGCTCCATCGTCCTCGTTGCCCCGAGGTGATCTCTGAACTCGAAGCCGCCCAGGTCCGCAGGTTCAGTCGGGAGTTCGCTGACGGGGCCCGACCCGCGGTCGACCGTCGACGTCGGCACGATCTGCTCGACATGGCGGAACGACCGGTGCATCAGGTCCGGTCGCATCCAGTTGGCGCGTGTGACCTTCGTGGAGCGGTGGTCCGACTCGTCGCCTGGGTCTGACATGTCGGAATCTAGGCGTGGGGACCTCGGTCTCTGGTGATGAGGCCCGAGGCAGATTTCAATTGGTGGTGCGCCAGCGGAGGATCGGAGGAGTGCCATGGGTCGGATCGTGGTCATCGGCGGGTTGAACATGGACCTCCACCTGTTCGACCTGCACGCGTCGGCGGGGCAGGCACCGTTGTTGGTGGAGCGCCATCACGCCGAACCAGGAGGCAAGGGTGGAAATGTCGCTCGTGCGGCGGCACGACTCGGCGGCGACGTGCTCCTGGTGGCGTGCGTCGGCAATGACGAGTTCGGCCGTGACTGCGCCGCTGCGGTCGAAGCTGACGGTGTCGACATCGCCGGTGTGACGCTGGCACCGGACGACGCGACCGGATTCGTCGCGATCGAACTGGTTGGTGGCAAGCATCGATCGCTCGTGTTCGCGCCGGGTGCCAACGAGCGGCTGTCATGGGCGGGTATCGAGCCGCATCTCGCGGGTCTGGGACCCGACGATGTCGTCATCGTGCAGGCCGAGATTCCCCAGGACGCACTGTCGGCCGTTGCCGCGTCGCTCACCGACCGGCACGTTCCCCTGTTCCTCGACCCTGCGCCACCGGAGCGGGTACGCCGAGGTCATCTCGCTGCTGCCGAGGTCGTCACGCCGGACCTCGTCGAGGCGGCACAACTGGTTGGTCGGGTTCCGGGTTCGGAACTGTGGGCTGGGCTGGCTGCACGTGAGCTCTTGGAGGTGGGTGCCCGTCGGGTGATCATCAAGACCGAGGCGTCCGGTGCGCTGCTGGCCGATCACGGCGGCATGATCCAGGTCCCGACCCTGCCCGTCGAGGTGCTCGACGAGACCGGAGCGGGCGATGTCTTCATCGCCGCGCTCGCGGTTCGTCGGCTCGAAGGCGCTGACTGGGAACCGTCGATTCGCTTTGCCAACGTTGCGAGTGCGCTCTCGGTGAGCGTTACGGGACTCATGCTGCCTGATCGTGTCGCGGTCGACACAGCACTCGCCGACCTTGCCGATTCCTGACATCTGAGGACAACCGGACGAAGTTGCTGTGGACAAGTAAGAAAAGCTGATATGTGACCGTAGCATGATTACATGTTGTTGGTCGATCTCGTCGGAATCCAGATGGACCCCCTGACCGGGGCGGCTCTCCTCGTGCTGCGCGAGCACGAGGCACCGAACCGGGTGCTGCCGATCCTCGTCGGTGGTGTCGAGGCGGCGGCGATCGCGTTCGCTGCCCAGGGTCAGACATCCCCGCGACCGATGACGCACGATCTGATGGCGACGCTCGTCGAGCGCTTCGACGGTCACCTCGACGCCGTCGAGGTCGTCGATTTCCAGGACGGTGCGTTCATCGCGAACCTCGCCGTCAGCGGCCCGACCGGTGACCTCCGACTCGACACGCGTCCGTCCGACGGGATCGCTCTCGCAGTCCGGCTGCACGCCCCGATGTTCGTGAGCGAACACGTGCTCGACGAAGCGGGCACCTACCCGGAGCCAGAGCCCGGGCCCGTGCTCGACGACGCCCAGATCGATGCCGAGGTCGACCAGTTCCGCGACTTCCTCGATCAGCTCGCCCCGGACGACTTCGATCTCGGTGCTGCTGACTCCAACGGCGAACCCGAGGCCTGATCGACGTGGATCGCTTCACCGTTCCCACGAAGTACTGGCACCGACTCGACGACGGCCGTGTCCAGTGCGACCTGTGCCCACGAGAGTGCAAGCTGCGTGACGGCCAACGCGGCGTGTGCTTCGTGCGCGCCCGCGAGGGAGACGAGGTCGTTCTCACCACCTACGGTCGCTCCAGCGGATTCTGCGTCGACCCCATCGAGAAGAAGCCGCTCGACCATTTCCTTCCAGGGTCATCCGTCTTCTCGTTCGGCACGGCGGGGTGCAACCTGGCCTGCCGTTTCTGTCAGAACTGGGACATCTCGAAGTCGAAGGAGATCGACACGCTCGCCGACCAGGCATCGCCGGAGACCATCGCTCGAACTGCAGCGGATCTCGGCTGTCGCAGTGTGGCGTTCACGTACAACGACCCGACGATCTTCATGGAGTACGCGATCGACGTCGCCGACGCCTGCCACGACCTGGGCGTGAAGACCGTCGCCGTCACCGCCGGCTACATCTCGCCCGAGCCACGCACCGAGTTCTTCCGCCACATCGATGCTGCCAACGTCGACCTGAAGGGCTTCACCGAGGACTTCTACAAGCACACCTGTGGTGCCGAGCTCGGCGCGGTCCTCGACACGCTCGAGTACCTGGCGGAGACGGATGTGTGGGTCGAGCTCACCACGTTGCTGATCCCTGGAATGAACGACAGCGACGGCGAACTCGATTCCATGACTCGGTGGGTGGTGGAGCATCTCGGCCCCGACGTTCCGATGCACTTCACCGCCTTCCACCCCGACTACCGGATGCTCGACCGTGGGTCCACGCCACCAGCGACCCTCACGCGGGCGCGTCGGATCGCGATGGACAACGGTGTGCGCTACGCCTACACAGGCAACGTGCGCGACGCCGACGGTGGGAGCACGCGCTGTCACTCGTGCGGCGACACGGTGATCTCGCGCGACGGTTACGTGATCGGTGACTATCGACTCGACGACAGCGGCCACTGCACGGCCTGCGGCACCCTCGTTCCCGGCGTGTTCGACGGACCCGTCGAGCACTGGGGGCAGCGTCGTCAACCGGTCGTGCTGCACCGCAGCGGATCGACGGGAGCGTCGGCATGACCGCCGGACCGGACCCGGGTTCACACGACGTGCCCCTCCGCGTGCGGCCTGCGGCCGTCGCCGGGACGTTCTATCCGGGTTCGCCGGACACGGTCCGTGCAGCGATTCGCCGAGCGTTCGCCGACGCCGTGACCCCGGCCGAGAACGCCGTCGTCCCGAAGGCACTCGTGGTGCCCCACGCCGGGTACGTGTACTCCGGTGCGATCGCGGCAAGCGCATACGCCAGGGTCATCCCGGCCCGGTCGACGATTCGCCGGGTCGTCCTGCTCGGGCCCAGCCACCGGGCGTATGTCCGCGGCCTCGCCGTCCCTGGCGTCGACGCGTTCCTGACGCCACTCGGCGCCGTACCGATCGACACCAGCGGTCGGGATCTCGCCCTCGAACTGCCGGGTGTACATGTCGACGACCGCGCTCATGCCGACGAACACAGCCTGGAGGTACAGCTCCCGTTCCTCCAGAGTGTGCTCGACGACTTCACGCTCCTGCCGTTCTCCGTCGGTGACGCCACGCCCGACGAGGTTGCCAATGTTCTCGAAGCGTGCTGGGGCGGGCCCGAGACGCTGGTGGTGATCAGCACCGACCTGTCGCACTACCACCGCTACGACGACGCCACGCGGCTCGATGCCCGCACGGCGGCAGCCATCGTGGCGTGCCGACCAGGCGCCGTCGACGACCACGATGCGTGTGGCGCGTACCCACTGCGTGGGCTGCTGCAGATCGTCGCGGAGCACGGGTACTCCGTCGAACAACTGGATCTCCGCAATTCCGGCGACACCGCCGGCGATCGTCACCGCGTGGTGGGGTATGGCGCCTTCGCCGTTGTCTGAATCGTCGCAGGAGCGCTCGCTCGGCGATCTCCACGCCGACCTGCTGCTCGACATCGCCGATCGAGCGATCGTCGAGGGGCTCCGCAACCGCCGTCCGACCGAGCCGATCCCGCACGAGCTTCCCGACGAACTGCGGCGCCCGGTCGGCGCCTTCGTCACGCTGAACGTCCACGGTGCGTTGAACGGCTGCATCGGTTCGATCGAGACCGATGAGCCGCTCGGCGTCTCCGTCGCTCGGCACGCGTGGTCGGCCGCCTTCACCGACCCACGACTTCCGGCGTTGCGATGGGTCGACTACGAACACCTCGACATCGAGATCTCGATCCTGTCACCGCTCACGCCGATCGCCGCACCGTCGCGCGAGGCCCTGCTCGGCGTGCTCGAGCCGGGCGTCGACGGGCTGCTGATCGCTGCCGGATCGAGGCGTGCGGTGTTCCTCCCGTCGGTGTGGGAACAGCTCGCGTCGGCCGAGACGTTCGTCACGCATCTCTTCCACAAGGCCGGACTCGACCCAACGTCGTGGCCCGGCAACCTTCGCGCCTTCGTCTTCACGGCGGAGAAGTTCGGTCGCAGCGCCGCGATCGGCCGCTGACCGGGCTCCGCTTCGATCGAGCTCTGCTGAAGCCGGGTCCTCTCACAGCCAGGCCGGTATCGTGCGAACCGCCGCACGCAGGGCGACGCGGCCAAGCCTCTGTAGCTCAGTGGATAGAGCATCGGTTTCCTAAACCGTGTGTCGCAGGTTCGATCCCTGCCAGGGGCGCTGAAAAACACCTGGTAGATCGTTTGCGACTCGCAACGATTGACCCGAAAACGTCGTTTGGGTAGCATTTGGGTAGCAGAATTCGCCCGATTGCTCCAGGGGAACCCATGGCCAACGGCACCGTGTACCGGCGCGACGACCGCAAGAAGCCGTGGGTCGTGCACGTCTCGTGGCTCGAAGGTGACCGTCGCCGGCAGTCGAAGAAGTCGTACTCGACGAAGAAGGAAGCGCAAGAAGCGCTGGCGACTGCGATCGACGCCCACCGCCGTCAGGACTTCGTGGCGCCGACGGATCTGAGGGTCCGCGACTTCGTCGACACGTGGCTGCACGCGCTCGAGACGCAGGGTCGCAAGGTGACGACCGTGACGGGCTATCGGCAGGCGATGAAGAACTGGGTCCTGCCGCACCTGGGGACGCACAAGCTGCAGGAGCTGCGCGCCACCGACCTCGACAAGCTCTACGCCGAGCTGTTGAGAGCCGGCGGCGTCGGTGGTCGTCCGTTGTCGATGACGACGGTGCACCACGTGCACACGCTGTTGGGCAAGATGCTCCACGACGCAGAACGCAAGGGCCTCGTGGTGCGCAACGTCGCGAGGCTCGCGGACGCTCCGAGCATGGCCGCGGCGCGTGATCGGGCGCCCGAGATGAACGTGTGGTCGCCCGACGAGCTGAGTCGCTTCCTGCGGTACGTCGAGAACTACCGCGCCGGCGCGCTCGTCCATCTCGCAGCGATGACCGGCATGCGTCGCGGGGAACTGGTCGCGTTGCGGTGGGACGCGGTCGATCTCGCACGCTCGACGGTGACGGTTCGTGTGGCTGCCTCGTTCCTCGGAGGGGTGGAGCGCGTCGAGGTGCCGAAGACGAAGCGGAGTCGGCGCACGATCGACCTCGACCAGCGCACCGCGTCGATTCTGAAGCGACACCGAGCGACACAGCGTGAGGAACTGTTCGAGCTCGGGATGACGGCGCCGACCGACGACCGCGTGTTCACGAACGAGGTCGGTGATCCGATGCGACCGCACAGTGTGGGTCAGGCGTTCAACCGTCTGGTCGAGTCGTCGGGGCTTGCGAGGATCCGTCTCCACGATCTTCGCCACACCCATGCATCGCATCTGCTCGCAGCGGGCGTGAACGCGAAGGTCGTGAGCGAGCGGCTCGGGCACTCGTCGGTCAGCTTCACGCTCGACACCTACGGTCACGTCATGCCGGGCCAGCAGAGCGAAGCCGCCGAGGCTGCCGCCGCACTGCTCAGCTGACCGAGTCGTCCGGCCGGAGGTCATCGGTCGCGTTCAGCAGCTGGTCGACGACGATCGTCGGGATGACGACGCGTCGCCCGAAGCGTCGGGCCCGGATCTCGCCGCGTCTCACACATTCGTACGCGGTGGTTCGCGAGATGCCGAGGATGCGGGCGACTTCCTCGACGGTGTAGGTGGATCGGTGGGCGGGTTCGTCGGAGTAGCTCATGTCCGTACTGTCCGGATGACTACACACTCGACCACTCCCACCGCGGCGTGCGATGACTCCCACGACCACACACACGATCACTACCACCGTCGGCCGGGGGTGTCGGATGACTCCCCGGATCACTCCCTTCCCCTGGTCAGCGCATCCCTGCACACACACGACCGCTCACACGTCTCGCATCGCTGCTTCTTGACATCGTCTGCCGTCAGGCAGCTCGGACGACGTGACGTCACCCGACTCGAGCGTGTCCAGTCGACAGACGTGTTCGATCCATTCAGCAACCGTGTCGAACCCCGGCGGCCGGCTACCGTGAATCGACGTAGTTGAATCTCGCCGGAGTGCGAAGGCTGCTTCCCGGTATGAGATTCCGGCATGTCGGCAGGCGAGTGGCGGGGACCGTAGGGGAGCCCTTCACATATCATTACCCGGAGGGTGCACGGTTACGTTTCGTTCCGTGACAGTGGGTCTCAGCCGCAGGCTGATGCAGCTCAGTCCTTGTATCGGTCTCGCTTTGCGGCTCGGCGCCGATCAGCGCGATTGAGTCCTTGGGGTTGAGCGGCCGGGGCGGTCAGGGCGATCCGTGCCCGGAGGGCTGCGTTCTCGGCCCTGAGCTCGGCGAAGCCTTCTCGCAGCAACTCGAGCTCTTCCTCCCGGCGAGCACCGGCGGTGCGCAGGCCGTCCAGTTCCGCCCTGACCCGATCGAGCCTGCGCAGTGTCGACTGGTGTCGTCGACGCTCGGTCTGTAGCGCTGCGTTCGACTCGGACAGCGAGGCCATGGCTGCGACGAGATCGGCCTGCAGCTGTCGGGAGCGTTCGACTGCCCGAGCGAGATCGTCGCCGTCGACGAGCGCCTCTTCGAACGTCGCGGGCTCCTCCTCACCGCGGTGCCGAGCACGGAACGCCCGCACCCGATCGGCGTCCGACCGCCACTTGCGTGGCCGTCCACCTTTGCCAGGAACCGTCATGGTGGGAGTGTAACGAAACGCAACGATTGAGTACACCCATCGGGTAATACTCTGTGAGGGTGCTGCTCGGCTGGAATCGCAGTGATTATGCGGTGGGCCGATCGGGCTCAGAGGTCCAACACTTCGCCGGATACCGCTCGGCCGAGTGTCCGCAAGGCAGCGTGATTACCGAGTGCGGCGGCCGGACCGCTGAGAGGTCACGCCGATGCGGGCTGACGACAGTCACCAGTGGACTGCGTCGTGAGGAGGCCAAGATTCTTCAGGCACTGGCGGGCTCGGCACCCGTGGTGAGCAACTCACCAGCGGCCGCGAGTTCTTCGCTGTTCCCGATCAGTCCAATCAGGTCGCCTGGCACGAATGTGGTGTCGGGGTCCGGGTTGAGCTGTACCTCGCCGCGCTGCAGGAGTGCCACCACCGATGCGCCGGTGCGGGCTCGCAATCGGCTCGATCCGAGTGTGGTCCCGGCGAGGGGGCTGGACTCCGGTACGGGGTGCCAGACGATGTCGACACCACGGACGGCGGTGAGGAGTTGATCGAGGACGCGCATCGAATCGGCGGTCTCGTCGTTGTTGTCGAAGCGTCCCTGGTATGCCTCGCGACGGACGGCATCGACATACGGACCGAGCTGGCTCATCGGGTAGTCGAGCTCGAACAGCGTGTGTCGAACGATCTCGAGTCCGCCCTCCAGTTCCGGGTTGATCACATGGCGGGCACCCAGATCGTGAAGGCGTTGCACTCCGTCGAAGAGCCCGGCACGAGCAATGATCGCCAGGGCGGGGGCAACCTCGTGGGCGGCCGCAACGACCAACTCGGTCGAGGTGTGATTGGGCAGCGTGACCACGAGTGCCTCTGCTTCTTTGAGGCCGGCGTGGGTGAGGATGTCGGAATTCGATGCGTCACCGAAGAGTGCGAGCAGCCCGTCGGTCTCTGCTCGTTCGACGCTCGGCGCATCCAGATCGACGACGAGGACGTCGTAGTCGAGCTCCCGCAACACCTTTGCGGTCTGGGTGCCGATCCTGCCGTAGCCGATGACGACGACGTGCCCGCTCAGGTCGTGATCGGCGGCCACGATGCCCGGCTCGGCGTCGCGCATCCGGGTCCCGACATACGGCAGCCTCGACAACAGTGCCTCGAAGTGTGGGATCGCCGAGTACATCGCCGGGTTGACCGTGATCGACACCACCGCCGCGGCCAGAATCAGCGCGTACTGCTGTGCGTCGAGGAGGGCCAACGTCAGGCCGGCCTGGCCGACGATGAAACTGAACTCGCCGATCTGGCTCAGCCCGCCTGCGACGACTGCCAGTTCACGGCCCGACTTGGGCATGAGAAACGACAGCGCCAACGTGATGACGGCCTTGCCGACGACGATTGCCGCGGTCAGGACGATGACCTTGTCGAACTGATCGCCGATGACGCCGATGTCGACCTGCATCCCGACCGAGACGAAGAACAGAACGGCGAAGATGTCGCGGAACGGCCCGATCTCGGCTTCGATCTGATGCTTGATGCTGGTGCCGCCCATCACAACGCCAGCGAGGAAAGCTCCGAGGGCGAATCCGACACCGAACAGCTCGTAGGCCCCGTATGCGGTGCCGGCCGCGAGCGTGACGACGGCGAGAAGGAAGAGTTCGCGCGAACGGGTCCGGGTGATCTGGTGCAGGAGCCATGGCAGTACCCGAACGCCCACCACTAGAACGAGCGCCACGAAGATCACGGCCTTGCCGAGCGCCCAGCTGACACCCAGCCAATCGAATCCATCCTCGCCGCGGGTGGCCGAAGGGTCACCAACGATGGCTGGCAGCAGCACGAGTATCGCGACCGTGGCAAGGTCCTCCAGAATCAGCCAGCCGACCGCCACCTTGCCGCCGCTCGTGTTCATCAATCCACGATCGGCCAGACCTCGCAGCAGCACCACCGTCGACGCGATCGAGATGGCGAGGCCGAGCACGAGCGACGCCTCCATCGACCAACCCCACAGCTCGTGTGCGATCACCCACCCGAGCGCGGTGGCCAGCGTCATCTGAACCAGCGCACCGGGCACGGCGACGTTCTTGACTCGTGCCAGGTCCTTCAGCGAGAAGTGCAACCCGACGCCGAAGAGCATGAAAATGACGCCCAGCTCGGCGAATTGGAATGCGGCATCGCCATCGGCGACGAAACCCGGAGTCGAGGGCCCGACGAGAACACCACCGAGCAGGTATCCAACGATCGCCGGAACCCTGATCTTGCGGGCCAGGAACCCGCACAGCAGCGCTGCGGCGATGCCCATCGCGACCGTGGAGATCAACTCCACGTTCTGAACGGCGAGCATCGGCGGCATCGCACGAGCTTACGAGGCGGCCACTGACCACCGACCAGGTTGCGCGCTGGTGCCCGCCCGGAATGGACGGAACGCGAGTCTGTGCCGACGAGAGCCGTTTGAGGCTCCTGGTACTGTGGGCAGATCCTGACGACTGCCCGGTGCGAAACGTGCCGACGAAAGGAGCACCCATGCCCGGCGCCTCAACCCGGCTCACCGAGACACCGACACGTGGACCGCGTCAGCGGAGGCGGTGGAACGACGAGACGATCGCCCTGATCGTGTCAGTTGCTGTAGCGCTCGGTGCCGGTCTCTTCATGATGAAGAGCGAGCCCGCTCGCATCGATCGGTTGTCGGTGACGAACCCGAGCGAGTACCAGATCCGCCTTGGGGTCGGGAACTCGAAGTTGGGAGACGTCGACGCTGAGGCGAGCCGCGAGTACCGCGATGTGTTCGATCAGGGCGATCGATGGGTCCTCACGTTCGCGAGTCAGAGCATCGAGGCCGGCACGATCGAGGTCGACCGCTCCGTCCTGGCCGACAACAACTGGACCGTCGTCATCCCAAACGACATCATCGAGATCCTTCGCGCAGCGCCCATCGAGCCGGCCCCCGTCTTCGACACCACCGGCTGACCGCAGGGACCCGTTGACCCATGTCGGGTACCCAGGCCTCGGTGCGACCGCCTCGGACGGCGTGACCGCGACCAATCTCTCTCTCACTGTCAGTCACCTACGAGCGCGCGCATGATCCAACCCGCTTTCCACGACCAAGAAGTCCACGTCCGAGAACACCCGGTGCCCGGCAACGCACGACTGTTCCACCTGACGCTGAGCGATGGCACGCTGCTCGCCATCAGCACCGACGCCGACACGACAGACCGAGCCCTCTCGGTCATCCCGCCGACGGCAGACGAAGCAGTCACGACAGTCCACCTCAGCAGCGCAGAGGCCACCACGCTCTCAGCCCTGCTGTCCGGGATACGGTTCGTCATCCGTCAAACGGACGACGACCAGCCGGTCGACGCAGCGAATCTGCGAACCATCACCCTGCCTGCAGGGTCTCCTGCAGTCGGTCGGCGGCTTCACGACCTCGACGTACCCGACCACGCCAACGCCCGGGTGATCGCAGTGATCCGCGATGACACCGACGATCTGATCGAGACCGACCTGGAACGCCCCTGCCGGGCCGGTGACCGGCTCATCCTCGTCGGCCGACCGGGCTCGATGAGCGCCCTCGTCAAGTACCTGCTCGGCTGAACAGCCACCGAACATCCGGCACGGCCATCCAAGCACCGGACCTGCCGTCAACTGCGACGAGCACGACTGCGCTTTCGGCGCGGCACAACTGTTCGTTGCTGAACTTCCGGCAGCAGTGACGGACTCAGGAGGCTGAAGGCGCAGCTCGGACATCAGTTGGGCCACGTTGGGGGCTCGTACCCTTGCCCGTTCTGGGCGACCAACGCTCGTCCGGATCGCAACGCGCCCGAATCGGCGATGACCCCGAGGACGCGTCGCGCAGTGCTGCGAGGCGTTGCAAGGCGGGACGTCGTCAGCGAGACGCACACTTCGCCACGCGTAGTCCCTTCGCGCCGTGTCGACCTCGCGCCACACCACGGCCCAAGCCGCACATTGCATAATCCTCCCGTCCGGCCCCGGCGCGCTGCGGAGCGACAATGCTTGGTCCGTGTATCTCGACGAACTCGTTGCAGCGATCTTGGCCAAGCCCGGGCCGTTGCGACTCGTTGCAGTCGACGGACCGGGCGGTGCAGGAAAGTCCACGCTCGCCAGAGAACTGTCTGAGGCAGCCGGCGGAGCACCGGTGGTTCACACCGACGACTTCGCAGCTGCCGACAACCCGATCGACTGGTGGCCAAGGCTCCTCGAACAAGTCATCGAGCCGCTCGCTCGAGGTGACGCAGCGCACTACCAACGCTACGACTGGCCGTCAGAGACGTTGGCCGACTGGCACACGATCGAGCCTGCGCCGATCGTGATCATCGAGGGAGTTTCGGCGGGTCGGTCTGAGTGGGCCGCTCACCTGAGCTTTCTGATCTGGATCGAGACTCCTCGCGAGGAGCGCCTCCGCCGCGGGGTCGATCGCGACGGCATTGCAGCACTGGACGACTGGGAGTCGTGGATGGCTGGCGAGGACGGTCACTACGAACGTGACCCGACACGCGACGCGCCGACGTCGTGATCGACGGCACGCACCCAGTCGAGCGGTCCCGCCCAGATCGCCACGCGTAATCACACCTGACACCGTTGCCGTCGCGCCGCATCGCGCGGCCCAACTCTCGCGTCACGTAACAGCATTACCGATCCAGCGGTTGGGCGGCCAGGTTGCTGCGGTCACTTCAGCGGTCTGAGGGCTTCGTCAACACGCTGGCGAATCGCGGACCGGGTGGCGCCGAGGCCACGGAGCACGACAGCCATCAGGCTGTTCGAATCTCGGTGGCAAGCGAGCAGGATGTGCTCGGTGCCTACGTAGTTGTGACCGAGTTCCAGCGCCGAGGCGAGCACGGCCTGGTCGGCGGGGGCTTCGAGGTGAAGTTGTGCACCCTGGCGTCGCGACCGCTTTCCGATTGCCTCGTCGAGGTCAGGCCTGCTGATGCCGAGGTCGTCGAGGATCTTGGCTCCGATGCTCTCTGGCTCGGTGTAGATCGCCAGGGCGAGGTGGTCGAGGCGTACTGCTGCAGCGCCCTGGTCCTGAGCGATCTGGCGGGCGGCGTCCAGCACGTTCTTGGTGCGAGGAGTGACTCGGCCAAGAGGCATATCGACGAATCGCTTCTGTGCGGCCTGCTTTGAGACTTGAAGCTCGCCGCCAATCTCGGACCACGAGTGGCCCTCCTTACGGCACAGCTCGACGTAGTGCCCGAGAAGAGCGTCGGCGTGGTCGCTCAAGGCTGCGCTGAGCGTGGACGCCGTGGTGAGTTTCTGCAGGGCCGGGGCGTTTGGTGCGGCGTTCTCGACTGCTTGTACGAGGTCATCGAAGTCCAGGTTCATGCGTCAACCCTACGTTGACGAGTCCCGCCGTCAACCATCGGTTGACGGCAGGAACTCCTTGAGCTCTCGACCGACGGACCGGCACACCCCTCGATCGTCGACCACGCATAACGCCGCTCCGCAACCCGGTCGCGGTCGGGCCGAGCGCGCCGCATCGCGGCCCAAGCCGCACGCGAGATAATCCCGTCCCGGCATGGGATTCTCCTCTCGGTTCAGTGTGGATTAGACGGTCAGGAGTGTCTTGATCGCGCGTCGTTCATCCATGGCTCGGTAGCCCTCGGCGGCGTCGCCGAGCGGCAAGGTGAGGTCGAAGACCTTGCCGGGATTGATGGTCCCGTTGGCGATCAGCTCGATGTGTTCGGGGAGGAAGCGGCGTACGGGGGCGGGTCCGCCGTGGAGGTGGGCGTGGCTGAAGAACAAGTCGATGCCGGGGAGTTCGCCGTGGGTGACGCCGACGTAGCCGACGTGGCCGCCGGGGCGCACCGATCCGATGGCTTGGAGCATCGATTCGCGGGTGCCGACCGCTTCGACGACCGAATGCACGCCGAGTCCGCCGGTCATGTCCTTGACGCGCTCGACGGCGTCGTCGCCGCGTTCTTCGATGATGTCGGTGGCACCGAACTCGCGTGCGAGGCGTTGACGTGGTTCATGGCGGCTCATGACGATGATCCGCTCGGCGCCGAGCTGTTTGGCGGCGAGCACGCCGAGCAGGCCGACGGCGCCGTCACCGACGACGGCGACCGTTTTGCCGGGGGCGACCTCAGCGGCGACGGCGCCGAACCATCCGGTGCCGAGCACGTCGGACGCGGCGAGAAAGTCGGGAATCGTGTCGGGCGACGGGACCTCGGGGGTGGCGACGAGGGTTCCGTCGGCGAGCGGGATTCGGGCGAATTCGGCCTGTGTGCCGATGGCGCCGACGGGCTGGCGGTGGAGGCATGAGCTCTGGTAGCCGGCCCGGCAGACCTCACAGGTGTTGTCGGATGCGAAGAACGAACCGATCACGAACTGGCCGAGCCTGACTGTGGTGACGTCGGCGCCGACGGCTTCCACGATGCCGACATATTCGTGTCCCATTGGCGCGGCCGGCCCATAGTCGTCGGTGCCACGGTAGGGCCACAGGTCCGATCCGCAGATGCAGGTCGCCGAGAGGCGGATGATGGCGTCGGTCGGCTCGATGATCGTCGGGTCGTCGCGGTGCTCGACGCGGATGTCGTGAGGTCCGTGCAGGATCACACCTCGCATGTGGATGCTCCTTCGTGTCGTTGGTGTCGTTTGCCATTGGATGTACCCCATCCAACCGACATCGACGGGGTCGGTAAGAGCCCCCGTTGAGAGAGGTACCCACAGGGCCTCCCATCGACAGTTCGATCGCTCCTACTCTTGCCGTGTGGACCGCCGCACCGAAGCCAAGGAGTTCCTGGTGTCACGTCGGGCCAACGTCTCCCCGGACCAGGTCGGTCTCCCAGCCGGGGGCAACCGGCGGGTGCCGGGGCTGCGACGCAGCGAAGTGGCGGCGCTCGCCGGATTGAGCGTGGAGTACTACACCAAGCTCGAACGCGGCGCGTTGGCCGGTGCGTCCGAGCAGGTGCTCGACGCCATCGCACGGGCGTTGCTGCTCGACGATGCCGAACGCGCCCATCTGGCGCATCTGGCTGAGCCGGAGGAAGGGTCGGGGCGTTTGAACCGGCGAGCGTCACGGGTCGGGCCGCAGCAAACACGGCGTCCGTCGTTGCAGTGGATGCTCGACGCCGTCACCGCCGCGCCGGCGTTCGTCCGTAACGGTCGCATGGATCTGCTCGCTGCCAACCGGCTCGCCCGCACGTTCTACGTCGACGCGCACACCGACTCACGCCGCCCACCGAACTTCGCCCGATTCGCGTTCCTGGACCCGGCGAGCCGTCGCTTCTACCCGGACTGGGACGAAGCCGCCGACATCGCCGTTGCGATCCTGCGCACCGAAGCCGGCCGTGTCCCGCACGACCGCGAACTCCACGACCTCGTCGGTGAACTCTCGACGCGTAGCCCCGAGTTCCGCACCCGCTGGGCCCGTCACGATGTCCGACAACATGGATCGGGCACCAAACGGTTCGATCATCCCGTCGTCGGCGAACTAACCGTCGCCTACGAAGGCCTCGAACTGGTCGCCGAACCCGGCTTGGTGCTCACCATCTACACCGCCGAGCCAGGCTCGACATCAGAAGAGCGCTTGCGGCTGCTCGGCTCCTGGGCTGCGACCGAAGAATCCGAGACTGCCGCCGCCGAGGCTGCGGCAGTCGATACCGGTGCCCCTGCCGGCGAGGGCTGAGTGGCCCGCGTCCTCGTCACCGGGTCAACGACCGGGCTCGGCCTCGCCGCCGCGCGTCGAAATGATCGCTGACGGCCACGACGTCATCACCCACGCCCGCAATTCCGACCGTGCCCGAACCCTTCCCGCAACCGCCAACGTGGTGGTCGGCGACCTCGGCGAACCCGACGAGGTCAAG
The DNA here is from genome assembly GCA_963743825.1 of Ilumatobacteraceae bacterium. Lineage (GTDB taxonomy): Bacteria > Actinomycetota > Acidimicrobiia > Acidimicrobiales > Ilumatobacteraceae > Sva-07. The sequence goes on from CAVURC010000003.1 coordinate 229,639, forward strand.
GCGCTCGTGGACCAGCTTCGCGTGTTCGGACCGCTGGATGCCGTCATCCACAACGCCGGGATCGACGGCACCCGCGACCGTACGGTGAACTCGCTCGGGCAGCTACTCGTGCTGGCGGTCAACCTGTACGCCCCATACCTGCTCACCGCGCTCATGGCGCTCGCCGATCGACCCGCACGCGTGGTCTACCTGAGCAGCGACATGCACACCAGCGGACGCGCCGATCTCCACGACCTGGACTGGGCGAACCGGCCGTGGAACGGGACACAGGCGTACTGCGACAGCAAGCTGTTCGTCACGACGTTCGCGTTCGCTGTCGCTCGGCGCTGGCCGGACGTGTGCTCCAACGCCGTTGACCCCGGCTGGGTGCCGACTCGCATGGGTGGACCGAGCGCGAGTGACGATCTCGTCCTCGGGCACCGCACTCAGGTGTGGCTCGCCGCCAGCGACGAACCGGACGCCACCACCAGCGGCCGCTACTGGTACCACCAACGAGCACAGCCCGCCGCGGCTGCAGCAACCGACGCGGACTTCCAGGATCATCTGCTTGAAGCACTCGAACAGGTCACTGGCGTCCGCCTCGACTGACCCAGTCGGGGGTACTGCCAGGACCGGTTTCAACCGGAACTCCCACAACCTGGCCGACCGTGGTTGTGTGAACCACACAGCCGAGAGCCATGCAAGCGATGCGTTCTTGGCACTCAGATCCAATTCCACGAGGAGTGTCCATGACCACCGCCGCTCAGTTCGACAACAAGATCGCCTTCGTCACCGGCGCCGGCAACGGCATCGGCCGCGCCACAGCGATCACATTCGCACGCGCTGGCGCAGCCGTCGCCGCTGTCGACCTCACCGTCGAACACTCCCGCAACACCGTTGCATCCATCGAGCAACTCGGCGGACGGGCCATCGGCGTTGCATGCGACGTCACCCGCAGCGACGACATCGTCGCCGCGCTGGAGCAAACCGTCGCTACGTTCGGGCGGCTCGACATAGCGTTCAACAACGCCGGCATCGCTCTCCCCACGGGACCCGTCGCCGACATCACCGACGACGAATGGGACCGAACGATCAATACCAATCTCCGCGGGGTGTTCCTGTGCATGAAGCACCAGATCCCGCTCATGCTCGAGACGGGGGGCGGTGCCATCGTCAACACCTCCTCCGGTGCCGGCATCAGGGGCTTCGCCAACGGCGCCGCCTACGGTGCATCCAAGTTCGGTGTCATCGGCCTCACCAAATGCGCTGCCCTCGACTACGCCGCGTCAGGCATCCGAGATCAACGCCATCTGCCCCGGCGTCATCGACACCGACATGATCGCCCGACTCGTCGACGACGACGACGACCGGCGCGCTGCGTTCGAGTCCCAAGAACCCGTCGGCAGACTCGGTACTGTCGACGAGATCGCCAACGCAGTGCTGTGGCTGTGCTCGGACAACAACACCTTCACCATTGGCCACGCACTCGTCGTCGATGGCGGCCAAACCGTCTAAGGAAACAGGTGCCCGACAACTAGCCGTGCGCCCGAAGGCCGGCCCGCGGACGTGACACGATCAGACGGTGACCGGCGACGACTACTGCTACGTGACCACAACGGGCCGACGAACCGGCCGGCCTCACCGCATCGAGATCTGGTACGCCACCACGGTACGACCCTCTACCTGCTGGCTGGCGGCGGGCGGTCGTCGGATTGGGTACAGAACACTCTCGCCGACCCGAAGGTACAGGTGGAGATCGGCAGCGAGTCCTACGCCGGACCACGCCCGAGCAATCGATGACACAGACGAGGCGACCCGGGCACGAACGCTCGTGTTTGCGAAGTATGCGCCGCGTTCGTCCGACGACCTCAGTGAGTGGCGAGATCGCTCACTTCCCATCGCAATCGAGCCGTTTGCAACGTAGGCCTCGCACCGACATGAGAACGGCCGTGTTCGTCATCACGGTGAGTACGGGGCCTGGTGTTGCTCCGTTCGCGCTAACCGACAAAACCGCACGCTTCGCACACCCCGAATCATGACCCGACGGTGAAGCCCACGCTGCATCACGGCCCAAGCGTGACACGAGATAATCCCGTCTTGCCGGGTCGCGATTCATGTTCGGAACCTTGGAGCTGGTGGCGGTGTCGGAGGGGTATCAGACTGTGAGTTCGATGCGCCCTGCCGAGTTGACCGAGTGCGACGACGTCGTGTTGTTGTCGCGCTCACGCAGTGGCGATGTGGCGGCGTTTGGTGAGTTGGTGCGGCGCCATCAGGATGCCGCGTTGCGGTTGGCGGCAGTCATTGGCGGTTCGACGGAGGAGGCGAAGGACATCGTGCAGGACGCGTTCGTGAGCGTGCATGGGAGTCTTGTCTTCGCACCCGTGGACGGGGTCGGTGCGTTCGTGGATGCTTCGTGTGGTCGCGTACCATGCGAACCATGTGCGCAGCCAGACCCGCCGGCTATATTGCGATGACCGACACGCCCGGCTGAGCATGCGTCCGTTGGAGGGCGCCGACGTACTCGCCGAGCGT
>CAVURC010000004.1:0-298340 GCA_963743825.1 Ilumatobacteraceae bacterium
ACGCGCAGCACTCACCGATCGAACGACGGACAATGGTCTTCCCCAACCTCTCGATGTCCGCACCTGCAGTGGCCTGGCCCGAACCGCGATCGATCTCGGTCGCGAAAACCACCCGGCGGCCTCGAGTCGAAGGCGGATTCCCTTCGACTCCACAAGCCCCAAACAGTTTCGAGGCGTCCTCGACTGCTGGCCGGGATTTGGTGTTCTCAATCTCGCCGCACAGCCTGCGGCACTCGTTCATCACCGCTGCCCTCGATGCCGGTGTCCCGTTGCGGGACGCGCGAAGAGGCCGCGTCGCATGCCGACCCTCGCACAACAATGCGTTACGACCGGGCCCGTCGCAGCCTCGACCGGCATGCCACCTACATCGTGTCCACGTTCATCGCCGGAGCAACCAGACCGGCCTGAGCATCACCCACCACAGCCCATCGCGTGGACCCTTCGACGGCGTCCAGATGTCACGACAGTCCCAGTATGTCAGTCGGAGGACGGTCACTTTCCGGCCGTCCGGCGTTGTCGGGTCGCGGCACGAGATCTGCACAAGACTCCAGTAACGGAACTTGATCTCGTGAGGCCTTCTAGAGGTATCCGATCGAGTTGGGAGCAAGCGCATGACCGTCGACCAGGCCGAGATGACGAAGCGACCGAACCACACCGTGCGACGCGGACTCGATGCGCGGTCGGCCGGTCTGCTCGGCGTGCGCGAACTCGCTGCTGTCCTCGGAACGAATGAGCGCTTCGTGCGGCGACTCGTCGCCGAACGTCGGTTGCCCTTCCACAAGGTTGGCAAGTACGTGCGCTTCGATCCTCGCGACATCGAGGCCTGGCTTTCGGAGCATCGAGTCGAGTCGATCAGTTGACTCCTCAGCGCAAGCAGAGTCACGAGTCCGCGATGGTCGAGATCTCGTGCCGGACGACCCTTTCGTCGTCCAACGCTTGTCCTCCTGAGCACGGAATCCGGATGTGTCTTACTTGGTGCCGACATCGACGTCCTCAACGACTGAGGTGTCAGGTCCCGGTGGTCAGCCACCAACGACGAGACCGAAGTCGGGCGTTCCCGGGGCCTGTTCTACGCGGCGTCGCCCGCAACCGTCCGAGCTGTGCTCCTGGCCGTCACAAATTGGAGGACGTATGCGGGCCGCCCGGCAGGTTGAGTCCGCTCAACGAAGGCGATGACCATGACGATTCGGCGGAGTGTCCGTGCCATTGGCGTGCCAGTAGTAGTGGGAAACAGGGGTCAAAATGGGGTAAGACCGGAAGTGGGGAGCCTCGCATCTTCCCTGCTAGATGGCCATTTACCAGGGACTACCAGATCTCAACCGTTTGCTTTGCAAGCAGGGGGTCGTGGGTTCGATTCCCATCGTCTCCACCATCGCTGACCAGACGTGGAGTGCCTGATCGGCACTCTGGCCGTCGACGCGACTCGTGTAGTGATCCGGGTACTGCGTGGTTCCCTTTACGAGCCATCCGGGGTGAGGAGTCCCTCGATTTCATCCATCGCGGCCTGTTGCTGAGCTTGCTGTTGTGCAATGAGCTCTCGGAGCTCGGCGACCTTGGATCGCACATCGACCTCACCTGGCGAGTTCTCCGGGATGTTCGCTTTCTTTGCGGGTGCGAGGAAGAAGTTGGCGAGGTAGCCGGTGAACGTGCCGAAGATGCCGACGCCGATCACGATGATGAGCGCACCGAAGAGGCGACCTCGATTCGTGACCGGAAACTGATCGCCGTAACCGACTGTCGAGATCGTCACGATCACGTACCAGATCGCGTCGGACCCCGTCGTGATGTTCGCCCCCGATGCGTACTGCTCGAGGCTGAGGATCGCGAGGCTCCCGAATTCGAGCACCAGGATGCCCATGAGGAGCAGGACATACAGGGCGCTTCCGGCCCGGTCCTTGATCAGACTGCGAGCGATGTTCTTGGCGCCGTAGGCGCGTAGGAGACGGTAGACGCGGAGGAGGCGGAAGATTCGGAGGACCTTCAATTGCTCGAAGGGCAGGCTGGCGAGCAGGTCGGCCCATCCGAACTCACGGAAGAAGTAGCGGGATTTCGATTCGGCTGTGAGGAGCCGGAACGTGAAGTCGGCGAGGAAGATGGCGCTGAACAGCACGTTCATCACGTAGAGCACCGTGTCGATGTTCGAGTCGTCGATCGCGTAGAGCAGCACGATGTTCAGGATCGACAGGATCGACAGGATGCCGATGAAGATTTCGTATCCGGTGTTCTTGAGTTCGCTGTCCTGCGATGCGGTGTCAGTCATCCCGACTCTCCTCCACGGCTACGACTCGCCGGTCGACGCGCTGTGAGATCTTTGGAGTCGGCCGTTCCCAGAGCACTCAGCCGCACAGTATTCCCCCATCGCTCTCGGGGTCGCGATGGCAGTCGATCCGCAAGGGCTCAGTCGAGGTCGAGATTCGCCAGGATCACCGGCAGGTCCTGGGCGTCCGAAAGGAGGCGCACGACGTCGGCGTGGTCCGGCCGCACGAAGTAGAACCAGCCGACCGGGAAGCCTGCAACTCCACGGACTCGAAGCCCCGGAATGTCACACAACTCACCGACACGTGGCGATCCGGCGTTCGACATCTTCTCGAGGCCCCGCAGCGACGCAACCGCGGCATCGAAGAAGCGCATGGCGAGGTCGGTTCCGCCCTCAGCGCTGTAGTACCGGGTGCGTTCAACAAGATCGGCCTCGGCCAATGGTCGCAGCCGGGCGACCCTCACGCGTCAGCAGCGAACGCGCGTTGACGCATCTCGTCGATGACCTCATCGGTTGCCGGGCGCGAGTCTCCGGAGTCGAGCCCGTCAGCAATGAGTTCTCGCAGCCGCCGCTCGGCCATGTATTGCTGATCGCGTCGGATCAGCTCACGCAGGTACTCACTGGTGTTTCCGTACTCACCGGATTGCACGCGGTCATCGATGTAGCGCCGCAGCTCGTCTGGCAGGGCGAAGCTCATGGTCGTCTTGCTCACTCGACCAGCCTGCCGACATTATCAACTGTTGTCAACCCGCGGCCTGCGGTGACAAGCGGAACGACCGCGCCGGACGGACACGGCCACCCACAGGTCGACGTGAGCATCGGGTTCGTGGTGCTCGAACCGCTTGGCGAGTTCGTCGGCTTGGTCGAGGAGTTCTTGGATCGAGCTCTATGACTGACTTTTGGGTGCCTGGTGCTGGTGTCCGTTGGTGTGATCGGGACGCCAGTCGAGGTGCTGCCGCAACACTCGATTCCACTTGTTCGAGGGCAGATGCGGGTACAGCGCGGCGAGGCCGGTGCAGTACTTGCTGATCGTGGTCGGTCGATGCCTTGCCTTCCACAGCAAGCGGTCCACGAAGCAGGGCCGCCCTTCGGTTTTCGTCTCGACGAGCACGACTGGGCCGAGGTTCAGGCAGCGGCCATCGGGACCGCGCCATGTGAGCTCGGTGTCGATGGTGACGCGGGCGCGACTCTCGGCGAGCAGGAGGGTGCTGCGGTGGTAGGTGACGGTGAGGTGGGGCGTCAGGTGCGGTGCCGCTTCGACGGTCTGCGCAATGCTCTCGACGAATCTGCGGCCTGCGGGGGTGAGGTCGGCTTCCTCGACAGGTTCGCAGTGCTCGCGGTGTTTGACGGTGAGGCCGCGGCGGTCTCTGGTCTTGACCTCGAGCACGCAGTGCCCGGTGTCGACGTAGTGGCGGGTCCTGACCTTGAAGCGGGAGGGCCGGCGGCGCGCTGCGTCGAAGTACGACTGAAGACTCGGGGTGTCGAAGTACGTCGATCGATAGCGGAATCGTCGTAGCTCGTCGATCGTCAAGATTCGTGTCGACGGGCCGGCCTGCTTGAGGAGGGACGAGAGTTCTGCCAGCGGCACGAGGTACTTGCGATCCTGCCGGGTCTGAAGGTCGGCGGCCGCAGTCAGTTCGTCGAGTCCGACAGGGTCGAACTTGCCGAGGAGGTCGGCGAGGTCGATGGTGGTCACCGGGGCGGTCATGAGTGGGCGGTGGGCGCGAGACGGTCGTGGTCGCTGCTCGCGGAGTCGACGCGTGGTGGTGACTCGAAGCAGACGTCGACATCGGTGGTGTCGTTGACGAGATCGATCCGACGGACCGCGACCCGGTGAATCCTGGCGCCAAGCAGGTTTTCGAGGTGGGTGATCATCGCCGACTCGTCGGTGAAGGCACGGTCGAGGTTGACGCGCTGGGCGCGGTATCGGCTGAGGAACCGGCCATGGTCGCCGACGAACAGCGTGGCGAGCAGGGCGGCCATGAGTGCCGGTGCCAGCCACATCGGTGAGATCGGAACGCCGCCGAGCACGCCGAGCGCCAACGCAACGAAGTAGTAGGCGACCTCGTGCTGGTCGAGTTCGAAGGAGCGCAGGCGGATGATTGACAGCACGCCGAACAGTCCCAGACCGAGGCCGGCGGTGACGTCGCTCGAGGTGAACGCCTCAGCGACGGCCAGCACGCCGATGTTCACAGCGAGGAATGACACCACGAGCTCGCGGCGCCGATGGCGGGGGAGGTAGAGACCGAAGGTCAGGATCGAGATCGCGACGAGGTCGAGGACGAAGGGAAGTAGCTCGCGCATGGCGCCTTTCTCCACGGTGAACAGCGGTTGGTTGCCCCAGCTCTAAGCCTCCAACTTGTGAGATCCCTGTGATGGGTCTTCGAGTTCTCTGACTGCAGCCCGGTTGCGTTTCATGAGGGCGCGGTTCACAGGGATCTCACAAGCGCTTCGAAGCGAATCGGGAAGACCGTGTGGTTTCGTGCTCGTCGTGACTCGAAGCGACGTTCCCATCATCCGCAGGTTGCTCTGGCGCCGTGAGGTTGCCGCCTCGGTCGTTGCGGCCCTCCTGCTCGTCGGCTGCAACGACGCGACGGGCGGTGTCGGGGACGCTGGCGCGGCGGCGCCTGCAACCGACGAGTCCGCCGTCACCAGCGGTACCGACGCAGAGGCGACCAAGTCGACGAACGTCGACGCGGACACCGCAGCGCTGTTCGACAGTTCGGTCGTGCACGAGGTCGCCCTGAGCTACGAGCAGGCCGACTACGACGCGATGATCGAGACGCTCGCAGAGACGGGCGAGAAGGAGTGGATCGAGGTCACCGTGACGATAGACGGCGTGACCTACGAGCGGGCGGGCGCCCGCCTCAAGGGGAACTCGTCTCTGGCCGGGCTTTCAGGTGGGGGCCCGGGCGGCCTTCCGCTCGACCCCGCCGGCGATGCTGCCGACGGGACGGCGGAAGCGGACCGACCGGCTGGCGGCTTCGGTGGGGGAGGGCCGGCGGGCTCGGCGTCCGCGGACTCGCCTGAGGATCTGCCGTGGTTGATTCGCCTCGATCGCTTCGTCGAGGACCAGGAGCATCAGGGCTACGACGACATCGTCATCCGCTCGAACGGATCGGCGGCGTCGCTCAACGAGGCGGTCGCGCTCGACCTGCTGGACGAGGCAGGCCTCGCATCCCAGCGAGCTGCCGAGACCCGCTTCTCCGTCAACGGCGGCACCGCGATGTTGCGGCTGATGATCGAGCATCCCGACGATGGCGCCTGGCAGCGTGCCAACTTCGACGGCGAGGGGGCGCTGTACAAGGCGGAAAGCACCGGCGACTGGTCGTATCGCGGTGACGACCCAGCGGCGTATGACGACGTGTTCGACCAGGAGGGCGGTAGCGACGTCGCCGATCTGACACCGCTGGTCGAGTTCCTCGCTTTCATCGACGAGTCAGACGAGGCTACGTTCGCAGCTGAGCTCCCGGAACGCCTCGACGTCGAGGCGTTCGCCACCTACCTCGCGATGATGGACCTCGTGGACAACTTCGACGACATCGACGGCCCGGGCAACAACGCCTACCTGTGGTGGGACGCCGCGAGCGGGCAGTTCACCGTCGTGCCGTGGGACATGAACCTCGCTTTCGGCGGCCTCGGAGGTGGCTTCGGCGGGGCCGGAGGTCAGGGCCGTCCGGGTGCACCGGGCGATCTGCAGCTGCCGGAGGGCTTCGAGCCGCCCGACGGTTTCGAACCACCTGAAGGTTTCGAACCACCTGAAGGATTCGAACCGCCTGAGGGTGCGGAGCTTCCGGACGGCTTCGAGCCGGGCGCAGGACCGGGCGGCCCTGGTGGCTTCAACCGTTCGAACCCGCTTGTCGAACGGTTTCACGCAACCGCGGAATTCGAGGCTCTGTACCAGCAGCAGCTCGACGAACTCAGCGAGCGCCTGTTCGAGAGCGGAGCCGCCGAGGCGATACTCGCTGCCTGGACAACGGTGGTGACCGAGCAGGCGTCCGACCTGGTCGATGCATCGACGATCGAGCAGGAAGCAGACGCGATCTCGCGGTCGATCGCCGAATGACCAGCGAGGCCGGGACGCCGCGAGTCCTCGTCGTCGACGACGAGGAGAACATCCAGTTCATCGTGGCGTCGGCGCTCGACATGGCCGGCTTCGACGTCGCCACGGCGGGTCGCGGGCAGGATGCACTCGAGTTGGTGGACTCCTATCAACCCGACGTGATCGTCCTCGACGTCATGCTCCCTGACGTCGACGGGTTCCAGCTCTTGCAGCGAATCCGAGACCGGGGATCAGCGGCAAAGGTCGTCTTCCTCACCGCGCGCGACACCACCGACGACCGTGTCCGCGGGCTGACGAGCGGAGGGTCGGACTATCTGGTGAAGCCATTCGCAGTCGCCGAGCTGGTCGCACGCGTTCGCCTCCGGCTCGCCGACGCAAGCTCGGACGCCACGAATCGCCTCCTCCGCTGCGCCGATCTCACCATGGACACCGACGGCCACCGAGTGATGCGCTCCGGTGATGTGGTCCATCTCTCCCGGACCGAGTACAAGCTCCTGCACTACCTCCTCGTCAACAGCGGCCGAGTGCTGTCGCGGGCGCAGATCCTGGACCACGTGTGGTCCTACGACTTCGATGGCGACTCGTCGGTGGTCGACACCTACATCAGCTACCTACGACGCAAGATCGATCACGTCGAGCCACGCCTGATCCAGACGATTCGCGGTATCGGGTTCACCTTGCGGGTCGAACCGTGACCCTTCGGCTGCGACTGCTGCTCGCCATGACGGCATTGGTCGTCCTGATCACGGTCGGCGCCGTGATGGTGATCCAGAGTCAGCGGTCGTTCCTCGTCGCTCAGGTCGACGATCAACTTGCGGCGGCGATGCCGATCGCGAACCGCCCAGTTGCCGGGCGTCCCGGTGTCCCACTCCCCGCACCACCCGCCTCGCCGGGCACGGCCGGTGACGCGGATACGCCGATCTCCCGGCTGTTCGTCGGGGTGGTCTCCGACGGCGCCGTCAGCCCTCTGCTTCGCGGTCAACTCCTCGACGACGCACCGGCGGTGCCGCTCGACTCCGACGAGCTCGACCGGCTGACCGCTGCGCCGAGGACCGTGGACGGCGTCGAGGACACCACCCGCTTTCGAATCGCCGGCGAACGAGTCGGGAACTCCAACGACTATGTCGTAGTGGCACTTCCGCTCGACGAAGTCGACAGCGCGATGACTCGACTCCAGCTGGTCGTCTGGGTCGTCACGGCACTGGCAGTGGCGCTCATTGCGGTCACGTTCTGGTGGGTGGAGCGGCTCGGTCTGCGACCGATCCGTCGGCTGACGGAGACCGCCGACGCGATCGCGGCCGGCGACCGCACCCAGCGCGCCGGCGAAGCCGACCCGCGAACCGAGGCCGGCAAGCTCGCCCACGCCGTCAACGTGATGCTCGACGAGCGCGACGCCGACGAAGACCGCCGTCGTCGTTTCGTCGCGGACGCCTCGCACGAATTACGCACCCCGCTCACGTCGATCCGCGGTTATCTCGATCTGTACAGCGACGGCCGATTCACCGAGGCAGCTCAGGTCGACGACATGGTCCGCAGGATGAGTAGGGAAACGTCACGGATGCAGGATCTCGCCGGCGACTTGCTGCTCCTGGCCAACCTGGATGAGCACAGGGCGCTGCGACGCGACGAGGTCGATCTCGCTCGATTGATGGACGACGTTGCGCACGACGCCCGCGCTGTCCAGCCCGGGCGCGAAATCTCCGTCGACGTTCCAAGCTCCCCGGTCGTCGTGACGGGTGACCTGTTTCGTCTCCAGCAGGCGGTCGGAGCGTTGGTCGACAATGCGCTGACCCACACCACCGTCGATGTTCACATTCGGTTGGTCGTTCGTCCGGTCCCCAATGGCGTCGAGATGGTCGTCGCCGACAACGGGCCCGGTCTCACCCAGGCCGACGCGGAGCGGGTGTTCGACCGGTTCTACCGCGGCGATGAGTCGCGATCTCGTCGTGCCGGCGGCTCTGGGTTGGGGCTGGCGATCGCGCAATCGATCGTCGAGGCTCATGGCGGGACGATCGAGCTCGACACCGGCCCCGGGCGCGGCTGTCGATTCACGATCAGACTCCTCGACACCGGTTCGTAGAAGACTTGACCGACCCGTCAGAACGGTTCGGTGTGCTGACGACCGATGCTGGTGCCGCCTTACCGAACTCACACGCAGTTCACCGACTTCTACCAGGGTCGGCCACGAGTATCTCGACCATGAGATCGAACTCGTCCCACCGCTCACCGCTCGCTCTCGCCGCGGCCGGAGCGCTTGTGTTGATGCTCTCAGCTTGTGGCGGAGAGAGCGACGCCTCCAGCGAGGTTGCCTCGCTCGGCGGCGACAATGGATCGTCGAGCGCAACGGAGTCGACGGTGGCGGCCGACTCCCAGCAGCAGTGGATCGATTTCGCTCAGTGCATGCGCGACAACGGCATCGACATGCAGGACCCGACGTTCGACGCCGACGGGAATGTGCAGGGCGGCTTCGGCCCCGACTCGGGGCTCGACCTGCGTTCCGACGACACCCGGACGGCGATGGATGCCTGCAGTGACCTGCTCCCTGCTGGTGGCCCGGGTGGACAGGGTGGACCTGAGTTCGATCGCACCGGCATCCAGGAGGCCCTCACGTCGTTCACGGCATGTCTGCGCGACGAGGGCCTCGATGTCGATGACATCGACTTTGCTGCGGGCCCTGGTGGGGATCGGCCCGATGGGCCTCCAGCGGGCGGTGACATTCCAGAGCCGGGAAGCGACGGAGGCTTCCAGGGTGGGCCGCCTCCCGACCAGGCTGGCAATGGTGAGGGTTTCGACCCGACGACTCGGATCATCGAGCAACTCGGCCTCGATACCACCGATCCGGCAGTGACGGCGGCTGTGGAGGTCTGCTCCTCGACTCTCGAGGGCACCTTCGGTGGCCCGAACGATTCGACGGGCGCCACCACCGAGCCGGGACAATGAGCCGCGGGGCCGTCGTCGCCGGGGTAGCCGGAACGCTCGCCCTCGCTGTGGGTGGTGTCGTCTGGTACGTGTCGGCGAACGAGGCGGACGCGCCCGTCGCTGCGGCGACGACGCTGAGCACCGCGTTGGTCGAACAGACCGACGTGGTCACCTACAACGAGACGACTGCGACGCTCGGGTTCACCGATTCGGTCACGGTGACGTCACCGGCGGCCGGAACGGTCACGTCGATCGCTTCGGCGGGCGACGAACTCGTCGCCGGCAGCGTCGTGGCCACTGTCGACGGGAGTCCCGTCGTGGCGATGATCGGCGACGTTCCCGGCTGGCGTGACCTGTCGACGTCATCGAGCGACGGCATCGACATCCGCCAACTCGAGACCAACCTCGTGACGCTCGGCTTCGACCTCGCCGGCGAGATCGTGATCGACGAGGAGTACGACACCGCCACCAAGGCCGCCGTGAACCTCTGGAAGACGGCGCTCGGACTCGATGACGACGGGGAGGTGGCGCAAGGTCTCGTCACCTTCGTGCCCGGCGAACTGCAGGTCGACAGTGCCTCCACCGACGTCGGCGGAGCCACGAGCGCAGGCGGCTCACTCCTCGAGGCCCGGATGACCAAACGCATCGTGCCGGTCGTGGCGCGTAGCGGCGACGTGATCGGATCCATCGCTGCCGTCGGCACGCCCGTCACCACGGGGACCGTGCTGTTGCGAACCGGCGGGCTTCCCGTCGCGGCGATCGAGGGCGACTCGTCGGCGATCCCGGTGCTCGACCGTGACCTGTTCGTCGGCGCCGAAGCGGGCAGCGACGTGCGACTCCTCGAACAGATGCTGTCGGTCGGGGGCTTCGATGCCGGCGGCACCGTCGTCGTCGACGACACGTTCGACGAGGCAACCGCAACGGCGGTGTTGGCATGGTGGCAGTCGATCGATCCGGCCATCACCGTCGATCCCGTCGACCTGGTGGTCCCCGCCGGAAGTTTCGTTGTCGTTCCCGCCGGCCTGCAGGTCGGTGACGCGACGGTCTCCGAAGGGACCACGCTCACCGCGGACGCGACCGTGCTCACCTTGACGTCACCCGCCCGCATCGTCACGACGACCGCACCGATCGGCGACGACACGTTCGCACTCGGCGCGCCGATCGACGTCGAGTTCCCCGACGGCACCATCTCGACCGGAACGGTGGTTGCGGTCGGTACCGCCGCCAGCACTCCGAGCGGGGAACCAGGCGCCACACCGACAGTCGACATCTCGATCCGAGTGGACGACATCCCGGCATCGGTCGACTCGTTCGTCTCCATTCCGGTGACGCTTCGCGTCGTCGACACCCAGATCGACGACGCGTTCGTCGTTCCCTCGTCGGCACTCGTGGCGCTCGCCGAAGGTGGGTATGCGATCGAGGTGATCACGTCGCCGGCGACCGCGACGGCGCCGGCACAGACGACACTGATTCCGGTCGAGCCGACGCTGTACAGCGACGGCCGTGTCGTCGTGACCGGCGATCAGGTCACCGCAGGCGCCGAGGTCGTGGTGCCGTCATGAGCGCCGCCCTCGAGGTCGAGAACGTCGAGAAGTACTACCCGGGTTCCCCGCCTGTGCGGGCGCTCGACGGCGTCAGCCTGCGTATCGACGAAGGCGAACTCGTCGCCATCGTGGGACCGTCGGGATCCGGCAAGTCGACGCTGCTGCACATCATCGGCACGCTCGACCGTCCGAGCGCCGGCGCGGTCAGCATCGCCGGGGTACCGGTGTCGACGCTCAGCGACCGTCAACTGTCGGCTGCACGGTCGCAGCTGATCGGGTTCGTCTTCCAGCAGTTCTTCCTGCTCGACGGGCTCAGCGCGTTGGAGAACGTCGCCATGGGTCTGCTGTACAGCGGCGTCGCACCGGCCGTACGTCGGCGCCGGGCCACCGAGGCGCTCGAACGCGTCGGGCTGGCGCATCGCGTCGATCACATCCCGAGCCATCTCAGCGGCGGTGAGCGTCAACGCGTCGCCATCGCGCGGGCAATCGTCAACCGACCGTCGATCGTGCTCGCCGACGAACCGACCGGCAACCTCGATTCGAAGTCGGGTGCAGGGGTCATGGGTCTGCTGCGCGAACTGAACGACGAAGGACGCACCATCGTCGTCATCACCCACGACCGCGAACTGGCTGCGTCGCTTCCCCGCCAGATCTCGATGCTCGACGGTGTGGTCGCCAGCGACGGATCCGACCTCTCGGCGGTGTCGACGTGACATCAGCGGTCCTCGACCCTCCGCAGGCCCGCGACCAGTCGAGCGTGTCGCTTCGATCCTCGAGGCTCCGGCCCACCGACCTGCTCCGAGTCGGGTCGTTCGGGCTGCGCACACGGCGACTGCGCACAGCGTTGTCGACGGTCGGCGTGGCGATCGGCATCGCCGCAATGGTCGCTGTGCTCGGCATCTCGGCATCGTCGCGCGAAGGACTCCAGCAACAGATCCGAGCTCTCGGCACCAACTTGCTCCAGGTGCAAGCCGGTGAAGGCTTCGGACGTGGCACCGGCGAACTCCCCGACACCGCAGTGGCGATGGTCAGCCGAATCGGGCCTGTCACCGCGGTGAGCTCGCTCGCCACGGTCGATGCCACCGTACGGCGCACCGATCTCGTGTCCGAAGGCATCACGAGCGGCATCTCGGTGTTCGCAACAGATGCCGACCTCGCCTCGACCCTCAACATCGAACTGCAAGACGGCACGTTCCTGACCGACGCCACAGCGGAGTATCCCAATGTGGTGCTCGGGTCGGTCACGGCGCAGACGCTCGGGATCAGCGACGTCGCCGATGGATTGCGTGTGATGATCGCCGAACAGTGGTACGACGTCGTGGGCATCATGCAACCCTCGGCCGCCGCGGAAGGCCTCGACCGCGGCGCGCTCATCGGCTACGGCGCGGCAGAGAACTACGTCGTGGGCGACGACGTGGTGCCCCAGGTCCTGTACGTCCGCACCGAGGACGGCGCCGTCGACGACGTACGCAACGTGCTGCCGGCCACCGTCAATCCGCAAGCACCCGAGGAGACCGAAGTGTCGAGGCCGTCCGATGCGCTCGCCGCCCAGGACGCCGCCGACACCGCCTTCACGTCGCTGCTGCTCGCACTCGGCGGGGTCGCGCTCCTCGTCGGTGGCATCGGCATCGCGAACGTCATGGTCATCGCCGTCATCGAACGCCGTATCGAAATTGGCCTGCGCCGAGCGCTCGGTGCGACCAAGGCCCACGTCCGACGCCAGTTCCTCACCGAGGCGCTCCTGCTTGCGGGCGCGGGCGGCCTCGTCGGAGTTGCGCTCGGCGCCGGCATCACCGCCATCGCCGCCAACGTCCAAGGGTGGCCGGTCGTGATACCACCCGTCGCGATCGCCGGAGGAATCGTGGCGGCCATCGTCATCGGTGCCATCGCCGGCCTGTATCCGGCCGCCCGAGCAGCACGTCTACCACCGACCGTCGCGCTGCGATCGAGCTGACATGACCCTCGAACCGCAACACCCACCCGAAAGAACACCGATGAAGCTGCCCGCCAGAACGATCGTGTCCGTCATCCTGCTCGCACTGGTCGCCGCCGTGGCGATCGGGGTGATCGTCGTGGCCCGCAAGGACGTGGACGCGACCCCCGCCACGGCCCCCACCGTCACCAAACAGGTCGCCGTCGAGCGGGGCGACATCACCGTGAGCGAGTCCCTCGACGGCACCGTCGAGGAAACCGACACCATCACCGTCTTGCACCGCATCGAGGGACAGGTCTCATCGACACTGAACAACCAGACCGATACCGCACCGACAACAGATGACCCGACAGAGCCGAACAGCGTCCTCGCGACTGGCGGCGCGTCCGCCGCTCCTGCGGGCCTGATGTCGCTCGACTCCACCACGACGACCGCCGCCACCGCAGCGGTCAGCTCTGACAGCTCGATCGTCCAGACCTCCTCCCTGACGTCAGTCGACCCACCCGCCGACACCCCGACACCGCCACCGACACCGGCACCGTCGACGGTGCCAACGGACACCGTTGCCGACACCACGGCACCAACCGAGACGTCCACACCGACCGACGCAACAGTTCCGACCACGACCACGCCCGCCGACCCAGCGCCCGAAGCCACACCACCGACCGGGTCGGGCGGCGCTGCACCCGGAGGCGGTCCGCCATCTGGAGGTCTCTCGGCGCCAGCGGGGGGAGCCGGCACGAGCACTGCGACGGCTTCCAATGACCCAGTGGGTCAGATGATCACCGGCGTCGCCGCAGTCGGCACACCCATCGGCTCCGGCGATGTCCTCTATACCGTGGAAAGTCAACCCGTCGTGGCGCTCACCGGCGCACTGCCGGCATGGCGCACGATGAACGGCTCGAGTGACGACGGTGCCGACATCGCCCAGCTCGAAGCGGCACTCGTCGCGCTCGGCTACGACCCCGACGGCGATGTCGCCGTCGACGCCACCTGGGACTCCGACACGACCGCCATGATCAAACGCTGGCAGCAGGGCGTCGGCACCGACGACACCGGAGAAGTGACGCTCGGCAGTGTCGTGTTCATTCCTCACCCGGGAGCCGTAGCGTCCAACTCAGTGGTCGTCGGCGACGATGTGTACGACGGTGACACCGTGCTCGATCTCACCGGAAGCGTGCAGCAGGTGATCATCGACGTCCCCACTGAGCTCCAAGCTGACATCGCCCCGTCGATGCGCGTCGATATCACCGGAACACCGGGGACCGTTACTCGGCTACGAAGCGCTGACACCGACGACGGCGTCACCGTGCAAGCGGTGATCAGTCCGGATGCCGCCCTGGACCTCGAGGCCGGCTCCACGGTGAAGGTCACCATCTCGTACGACCTCGCGACCGACCAACTCGTGGTGCCGACCGATGCGGTCGTGTCACGCCGGGACGGCGCTTACGCAGTGCAGACCGTCGACGACATCGGAGACCACGCGTTCGTTGCCGTCGAGATCGTCGCCGTCTCGGGCAACCGCACCGCCATTACGGGCGACGGGCTCCGTGAGTCCACGGTTGTCTTCGTTCCGGCCTGACCCGCATCGGAGTTCTGCGTGTCGATGGGTCAGTCGGTTGATGCGGCGAGTTCATCGGACTGCGATGTCGGCCGGATCCGGTCCGGAGGTGATGCACGGTCGTGTGCGGTGTCGGCGCCAACAGTGGTGTCGTGGGTGAGGAGCGGGAGAACAAGTGCTGACGTCGCGAGTCCGCCGATGACGATCAACCACCAGATCTGGTCGAAGGCGGACATCGCTGCGGGGATGCCGGTGGCCGCGCCGAGGAACGCGATGGTGAGCGCGACACCGAACGTGCCACCGAATTGGCGGCCCGCCTGCAGGGCGGCGCCGCCCACGCCGCGGCGGTTGGGCGGGAGTGCCTGGGCGACGACGCTGGAGAGCTGGGGGAACACGAACCCGACGCCGATCCCGCTGAGCACCATGGACGGGAGGTAGTCGCGGAGGTAGTCGGATTCGGGTCCGAGCATGACGAGTCGGTAGGCGCCGCTGCTTGCGTAGAGCACACCTCCGATGAGCAGGATCGGTCGTTGGCCGATCCTGCCGGCGAGCGATCCGATGCGGGGGGCGACGAGGCCGACGATGACGGGTCCGGGGGCGACTCCGAAGCCGGCTTGGAGAATCGACCAACCCCAGACCTGGGTGAGGAACAGGATCGATCCGAGGAACAGCGCCGAGAAGGCCGTGCCGAAGACGAGCATCGCGAGGTTGGCCCACCTGAAGTTGTTGATCTCGAACAGTTCGAGATCGAGGACCGGGGCCGTGGTGCGGCGCTGGTGGACGATGAACGCCGCGACAGCGAGACCGCCGGCGAGGAAGAGGCCGAGGGTGCGCGCCGAGAGCCAGCCGGCCTCCTCGGTGCTGACCACGGCGTAGGACATGCAGTCCGGCGGCAGTGGCGACGAGGACCACGCCGAGGAATGCGGGGATGCGCGTGTCGGGGTCGGATGACTCGTGCAGCTCGGAGCGTCCGGCGACGATGGTGTACAGGCCGATGGGAAGGTTGATGAAGAACGCCCAACGCCAACCGAGGGTCTCGACGATCGCTGCGCCGAGCGTGGGCCCGAGCGCGCCGGCCACGGCGCCCGCTGCACCCCAGATGGCCACCGCTCGTGGCAGCTGGTCGTGGGCGAAGGCGTGCATCACCAGCGCCAGCGACGCCGGGATCAGGGCGGCTGCTCCGGCGGCCTGGATCGATGCGGAACACGATCAGCAACTCTGCGGTCGGCGCCAGACCGCACGCCATCGACGCGACCGTGAAGAGTGCCGATCCGGTGAGGAAGACGCGGCGGTGGCCGACGCGATCGGCGATCTTGCCGGCGGGGATCAGGAGGGCGGCGAACACGATGGTGTAGGCGTTGAGCACCCAGGAGAGCTCGGCCGCACTGGTGTCGGTGAAGGTGGCGGCGATGTCGGGAAACGCGACGTAGAGGATCGTCGTGTCGAGGAACGTCGCCAGCGTGGCCAGCGAGGCGATGAGCAGCGTGCGATTGGAATGGGCGTACACGTCGTCAGTCCTGCGCGGTGAGCCGGGTCTGCAACGATTCGGCGACCGGTGTCCCGTCGCCGGTGGTGATCAGGCCGTGTTCGACGGCCAGTCCGTTGGTCGAGGTTCGGATCTCGAACCTGGCGCACAGCCAGTCGTCGTCGCCGAGCAACACGTCGGGCTGGTGGATGTGAGTCGTCAGGTCGATGCTCACCCCGCCCATCGGAGGTTCGAGTCGGACGAACGCCGGCGGCGGGAACCAGTCCGTGGCCATTGCCAGCCACGCCGAGTCGACCCGGCGGTCCTCGAGCGGTCGGAGGTATCCCTGGACCATCGCCCGGTCGCCGCCGGAGAAGGGCAGGCTCGAGGGGTCGAGCAGTCCGTCGACCCGGTCGAAGTGAGCGACCCGCCCGGCGTCCATCGGCACACATCGCTCGACCGGCGGCAGATCGAGTCTCGACGGCGCAGACCACTCCACACCGGTCCGTGACACGAGCGCAGTCAGCCGGCTCGACAGCAGCCGTCGCCCGTCCTGTTCCACGTCGACGACGACGGTCGACATCGACCGCCCGCGGCGCACCTCGCTGACCGACAGGACCGCAGGACCCACCGCGCCGGTGCGCAGGAAGCTGGTCGTCACCGTACGCACCGCCCGGTCCTCGACGACCGCTTCGGCACCCCGCACGGCGAGCGCGCACATGTATCCGCCATGAACGCCCACCAGCGATGACCAACCAGCGTCCAGATCGACCGAGAACGATCCGGGCTGTCCGGCGATTGGCGTGAGCGTCGTCGTCCGGTCGAAGTCCGACCGCACCGGTCCTGAGTTCTGTCATGCAACCCATGATGACAGCTTGAGTTCCATGACGCAACTCACATATGATGCCCCGCATGCGGAAGGCGTCGTTCGCCGACATGAACTGCTCCGTCGCTCAGTCGTTGGAGATCATCGGCGAGTGGTGGACCCTGCTGATCCTGCGCGACAGCTTCCTCGGTATCCGTCGTTTCGACGACTTCGTCGAGCGCCTCGGAATCTCCCGCAATGTCCTCACCACCCGCCTCGACACGCTCGTCGACGCCGGCCTGCTCGAACGGCGGCCCTACGACGACGCTCGCGGCCGCTACGACTACCTCCTCACCGACAAAGGACGCGCCTTGTGGCCGGTGTTGACCGCACTGCGCCAATGGGGCGACGAATGGATCTTGGGCGCCGGCAACGAACCGCTCCTGCTGGAGCACCGAGACCACGGACACATCACGACGGCCCACATGACCTGCGACGTCTGCGGCGAACCCCTCGATGCCCGCTCGGTCCGCGTCGTCCCCGGCCCCGGCGACAAGAGTTGACGATCCGATCGCTCCTCAGTAGACGATTCGGCCGTGCTGCGTATCGTGCGGGGCATGGCTCCTGTCGCCGGCGACCCGCCGCATCTCGATGACAATCCGCCAGGGTGGCTGCTGCGACGGCCGGTGAGGATTTCAGCTCCAAGATGGCTGCGGCGGTTGGACCTGTCGGTACAGACCGAGTTGGCCGGCAGGGCGGTCACCGGGGCAGCCAGAGTCGTGGTCCTCGTCCTCCCCGCCGCCCTCGCTTTCGTCGGTCTGGTCCTTGCTCTGGCTGCGGGATTGCTGGCACAACGGGCGGCGACCGAGGCCGTCGGCACGCTGGGAATCGAGATCGGAGCGGCCATGTGGTTCGCTGGCGCCGTCACGCTCGGCGCCCGACCACGGCCGACAGTGCTCCGTGTCGGCTTGATATGCGCAACCGGTGTGGGTGGCTTGGCACTGATCGCCGCCGCTCTGTTTGGTGCATGGTCAGGCGTTGCGTTGGACCTCGCGATGGAGTTCGGCGTCGGAGCAGTCGCGGTAGTTGTGCTCGACATGTTGATCCTGGGCGTGGTTCAGGCGAATCTGGACCGACTCGCCGGTCGCCGGGTGCCTGTCGTGCCGGCATGAACGGCGACCACTGAATCGCGATGCCCCGGACAGGAATCGATGTGTCCCGACAGAGGACGCGCGGTTTCGCGATCCCGCTGCGCTCCGGCTCTGGCGCTGGTTGGGCAACGGGTGAAGACTGACCATGATGCAACGACTGCTGCGGGTGCTGTGCACGAGTACGGGTGGCGCCGGGCATGTCGGTGCGCTGGCACCCGTCGCCCAGGCGTTACGCGATCGAGGCCATGCGGTGCAGTGGGCAGTCGCACCCGATGGCGCCGATGCCGTGGGGCAGATGGGATTCGACTGGTATGCGGCCGGACTCTCGACGAGAGCCCGTCGGGAGACGGCCTCGGCGGTGTTTGGCGAGATCATGCAGTTGCCGATGCCGGAGCGACGAGGGCCGTTGTTCGCAGCGTTCTTCGCCCGGGCCGCGGCACCGGTAATGCAACGCGACCTGGCAGCGATCATCGACAAGGTGCGACCCGACGTGATCGTGCGCGAGACGGCCGAGCTGGCTGCGGCTCCGATGGCAGCCGCTCGCGGAATCCCTCTCGTCACGGTGGCCTTCAGCGGCGTGCTTCCCGAACGGGCCCGAGGTGAAGTACTCCATGATCTTCGACCGCTCTGGGAGGCCGAAGGGCTGGACGAACCCACGTGGGCTGACGTCTACGGACAGCTGTACCTCCACCCGTTCCCCGTCTCGTTCGGTCAGCGGCCGGACTCACCGGTCGTGCGCCCCATCCGACGCGCTCGAGGCATGCCGAGCACAGCACCTGCATCTTGGCTGAGCACGCTCGGAACGGAACGACCCTTCGTGTACGTGACGTCCGGGACCGAGCCACCATCAGGCATGTTCCCTTGGAGCGCGGTGTTTGCGGCGTTGAGCGAGATGGACCTGGACGCGGTCGCCACTATTGGTCCACATGTCGACCCGGAGAACCTCGCTCCCGTACCCGTCAACGTTCGCGTGGAACGCTTCGTCCCCCAGGCCGATCTGCTCGGCCGGGCGAGTGCAGTACTTTCCCACGGCGGGGCCGGCACGGTGCTCGGCGCCGCTGCGCACGGACAGCCCCAGGTGGTGGTCCCCCTGTTCGCCGACCAATGGGAGAACGGTGTCGCGGTGACTGACGCCGGCTGCGGAATCGTGATGCAACCCGACTCGCGTAGCGCCGACGATTTCGACCAGGCACTGCGTTCAGTGCTCGCGAACCAGTCACTCCGAGACTCCGCCGGGATGGTCGAACAAGAAATCGACGCGATGCCAACAGCCTTCGATCTCGCGGTCGAGATCGAAGCGCTCTAGGTTTGGCCGGTGCCAGTTCTCGAGCCGGTCCCGGAGGATTGGGGGTCGGCGCTCGCTGTTGTCGCCCACCCCGATGACATGGAGTACGGAGCGGCAGCCGCAGTTGCCAGATGGTCCGGACAGGGCAAGCGGATCACGTATGTGTTGGTGACCGATGGCGAGGCGGGCATCTCCACGATGGAACCCGCCGAGGTCGGTCCAGTGCGACGGGCCGAACAAGTTGCCGCCTGCCGGGCCGTGGGTGTCGAGAATGTGGAGTTTCTGGGGTTGCCTGATGGACTTGTCGATGAGGGGATCGGACTGCGTCACACACTGTGCGAAGTGATCCGCCGCCACCGACCCGACGTCGTGCTGTCGATCAACTTCCGCGATTCATGGGGTGGCCCCAGCTGGAACCACCCTGATCACCGCGCCGTTGGTCGAGCACTGCTCGATGCGGTGCGCGATGCCGGCAATCCCTGGGTCTTCCGTGATGCCGGTGACATGTGGAACGGCGTGCAATTCGTCGCCTTTTCCGGCAGCCCCGAAGCGACGCACGCTGTCGATGTCACCGAGACGTTCGATGCGGGAGTCGAATCGCTGTCGTGTCACGAGGTCTATCTCGCCAATCTCGGAGGCGACATGGCCTCACCTGACGCATTTCTACGCCCTGCGGCGACCTCGATCGGAAAGGACCTGGGCGTCAGCCTCGCGGCGTCGTTCGAGATCATCCACTGACCCGCGCTCGCGCCGAGCCGTCATCGGCAACCGATTGCAGGTGTCATCGAACGCCGACTGCGGGGTGGGCGGAATCGCGCTCAGCTGAACTTGGTCGCCCAGATGACGGCAGTGTCGCCCGGCCAGTCATGGAACATCCCCGAGGGCGACAGATTCCCCAGCATGGCGGTGAGCTCGGCAACAAATTTACCCAGAAGATCACCGAAGCGATCGGGTGCAGCGAACGACATCGACAGGTAGTTGGAGACGACCTCGTCGGCGGTGCGCACGATGTCGGCGCGGCCGGGGGCGAATGCAACCTTGGATGCACCGAAGGGCGACCGTTCGAGCGAGGTCTCGTAGGTATCCGCTCGCGGACCACGCGACCAGCCGAGGTAGCGATTGAGCATCTCCTCGATCAACTCGTGTGGTATTGGCGGGGCGGGCGGGTCGTCAGGTGGGTGTCCATGCTCGACAGACGGTGCGATCAACGCCACGGCACCAGCTGGTTCGAGCAGGTCGTGCACCAACGAGAGCACCAGCTCGCCGTCCGTCCAGTGGATCGACTGTCCGAACGTCACGAGACGCGGCGGTGGCAGCTCGAGCACGGCGAGGTCCTCAGCTCGAGCCTGGATCCAATTCGCCGCCACGTCGTTGTCGATGGCGTGGCGCTCTGCGTGCACGAGCATCTCGGGTTCCGGGTCGATACCGATCACCGTGTCGAACAATGGCGCCAGCTGCACCACGAGTACTCCCGGCCCACAGCCGACGTCGATCAAGGTGCCCGTCCCATCGAGACCGAGCTGGGCCTCCATCACCTCGCGAAGCTGCGCCGAGTATGGCGGGCGCCCCCGGAGGTAGTGAGCAGCTGCCGTTGCGTACGGCCGACGACTGTCGCTCATCCGACCATGATGGTTCATCACGGTGTCACCGAACGCCGGCTGGTCGACATGTCCGAGCGGCACCCATGAGATACCGCTCGTGTGCCGCGCCGTTGTGGCTGCGAGGATGATCGGATGTCGCTCGTCATCGACTGTGTATTGATCGACTGTGTCGACCTCGATGCGATGACGGCATTCTGGTGCCAGGCGCTCGACCTTGAACACGTATGGACCGGACCTTCTGGAGGACACCTATTAGCCGCTGTAGACGGATCCGAATGCCGGCTGGGATTGATGCCTGCTCAGGGTGAGAAGACCACCAAGAACAGAGTTCACTTCGATCTTCGCCCCGACGACCAGCTAGCCGAAGTGCAACGATTGGAGGGTCTCGGGGCTCGACGCAGCGACATCGGGCAAGCGGACGTCACGTGGGTGGTCATGGCCGACCCGGAGGGCAACGAGTTCTGCGTGTTGCGCTCGCTCGCCCAGAAGGAGAAGGACCGTTCCCGGCACAGCGGTTGATGGCCCCACTCAGGGGAGCCACTCGCCCGCGTCGTGGGGGTCGACGATCCATCGCTGCAGGTCCGGTGCCCCGGAACGCCGGCTCGAGGATTTGGTTTGTCGATGAAGCACGAGCCCCCGATTTCGGCTCGCCCGATCAGGTATGTCGCGGGGCGACCGACCGGTGTGCGGACTCGAGGAGTTCTGCGATCTCGACCCAGTCAACAGCTTCGGGTTCGTCGATTCGAAGGGCCGTCCAGCCTCGAGTTCCATGGTGTGGCGACTCCAAGAATCGACCGTCGTGGCGCAGTGCTTGCAGTTCGGCGGGATCTGCGGGGAAGTGCAGCGAGCCGCCCGACAGGTCCCACCGTGATCGGCTGGGTGACGTCAACCGTTGAAGATCGCAAAACGACGACGCCCGACCCGGAACAGCGGACGCTCCTGGAGGGCGCCCTCATCGACGCCGTCGAAGCGCTCACAGATCTCACGAACCCGACCGAGGACAAAGACGAATCCGATGCCGGTGTAGATGGCGCGAATTTTCCGCGTAGTCCGCATCATCTCGCGACGGACCGAGCGTCTTCACGTCGAGCATTCGGATGCCGTCGCTCCTCAGGTATGCCTCGAACACGTCCACCAGCGCTCGACCGAGACCCCGGCGGTGCGCGAGACCGGCTGTCGCCGAACGCCTGCTTCCAGACGGCAGGGTTCGATCGCTAGGCGAGTAGGTCGACAACGAAATCAACGAGCTCGACACGCGGCAGATTCGCAATCTCCTCGAGATCGAACCATCGAACCCCATCGGTAGTGCCTGCTTCGACGGTCGTCCGAAGTTCACCTTGCACGTCGAGGGCATCGGACACGATCCCGACCATGTGTCCAGCCTCGCCAGCGGCGGACTCCTCCTTCGTGAACCAACGCGAGAATACTCCAATGATGGATCCCAGCGTCGCAGTGAGTCCGGTTTCCTCATCGAGCTCCCGGTGAGCGGCCGCTTCCGCGGACTCGCCCCAGTCCATACCGCCACCCGGCATCGTCCACATCCCGCCGTCTGGAGAAGCGCAGAGAACTCGTTGCCGGTCGAACCGTGGGAGGCGACAGAATCGCTAGATGACCGAGCCTGCCTTGCGAATTCGTGCGATGCGCCACGAGGAGTTCGGCGAGGTGCGCCGTCTCGAAGTTGCGGCGTTCGGCGGCGATGAGTCGATCGGTGTGCTCCTCGACGAACTCCGTCTGTCGTGGGCCTGGGAGCCGGAGCTGTCGATCGTCGCCGAGCACGACTCGGACATCTTCGCCCACGTCTTGTTCACTCGCGCGATCCTGGACGCACCGAACCGACTCGTCGATGTCCTCGTCCTGAGTCCCGTCGGCGTACGGCCGGAGCTGCACCGCCAGGGCATCGGTACCTCGCTGATCTCCCAGGCGCTGAACAAGATTGCCACCGAGCGCCCGGAACCGGCGGTCTTCTTGGAGGGCAATCCGACCTACTACGCCCGATTCGGCTTCGAGCCGGCCTGCTCGATCGGGTTCCGGCGCCCATCACAGCGGATCCCTGAACGAGCGTTCCAGGTGTTTCGTCTGCCCTCCTTCGACGGGTCGCTCACCGGCACGCTCGTCTACCCCGACGCGTTCTGGCGCACCGACTCTGTCGGACTGAGGTAATGCGGTGGGTTGTCACTGACCGCCGGCTCCGGGCGGCGCATCTCGACCGGCTGAGGGTGGCGCCGGAGGAAGTGAACATCGGTTTCCACGTGCTCCCGACGGCCGCTCAGTGAGGCCCGGTGAGGTGTGGCACCATCACCACGGCGTCACGATCACTCTGGGGCGTTCTGTCCCTCCAGCCAGCTGACGACGTGTTCGCGTCGCATGAACCGGGCCCATGCGAGCGGCGTGGCATTGAAGTCGTTGTCGCGGGCGCCGAGGTCGGCGCCGAGCTCGACGAGCTTGCGGAGCAGGTCGAGTTCGCCGGCGCCGGCGGCAGCATGCGCGGGTGTGCGCCCTGAAACAGCGGGCGCAATGCCACGCTCGACCAGCTCCTCGACGAGCGCCCACCGCCCAAAGCTGGCTGCAGTGCTCAGCAACGCTGATGCGGTCTCCGGATCGACGGAAGCGACGTCGGCCAGCAACGAGTCGTCGCCCCGGATCGCCCGCTCGGTCAACGAGTCGGCGCTGATCGGTCGTTGCCACCGATACAGATCACGCAGCATCGAGATTTCCGCGCCGTGGTGGATGAACTCATCGAGCATGTGCAGGACGTAACCGGCTCGAGTGCTGTCGCCGTACTCACCGCCGACAGGACCGATGAGAGCATCGAGCCGCTCGTCGTCCACCAGGGCGAGGTGCGCATCCCAGCGCGCGTGGGCGCGGTCGAGCTGATCCAACGCGTCGGCCGCCGTGGCAGGTGGTGTGGGGTCTGGCGCGTCCAGTCCAACCGCCTCGCCTTGGGGTGGCACGTCCAGCCACCGCGGCGCACGGTCCTCGCCGTACATGTCGATCAGATGCCAGAGGCGCCAGGCCAACGTCGTGAACGGGTCTGGGTGGACAATCGGCGCCCACTCGTGAAACGACGTGCCGTCCCGTCGTTCTCGGATCGACCAACATCCTGGTGCGGGTTCCCAGCGGTACTCCTCGTCGGTGAGGCCGTCGAGTCGCCGCCGGGTGCGTTCCCAGACGGTGTCGGACAATCTCTTCAGTTCCTTGGTCGTCTGCAACATGACGTCGAGGCTACGTACCGTTCGCTGCACGAGTCACAGCGTGGTCAGGCACCGTGCGAGTCCTCGAACCGCTCGGCGGCGAGCCCATTGCCATCAGGTCCAAGCGTCCCCGAACACCGACTGTCGGTGTTCGACCTCCGATGCTCACTGGTCTCGAATCAGGGTTACTCGCTGCCGACCGAGTCGTGCAGCGAACTCGCGCACGAGGTCGGGTGGTCCATCCGCGAGGGCTGCGACGATCGCGTGCCAGAACGGCGACGAATCCCCGAACGGGCACCGAACGCTGGTTCCGTTGGCGCTACGTCGGCGTTGAGTGGGAGATGACGACGAACTCTCGACTCGGTCGGTCCGGAGCGTCGCGTACGTCATCGATCGTGAATCCGTTGACAGCAAGCGTCGCGATGATCTCATCTCGACCGCGGAATCTCAAGGTCGAGTCCGACGTGACCAGGTCCCCGGCATCGATGAATCGGAAGCTGTGACGGAACGACACGAGTGGTAACGCAACATCGGTCACCTCGACCCAATGCTCGACCTTGCCGGCGACGGTGTCACTGACCGAGATCGACCGCTCGCGGGTCCACTCCTCCCAGCCCCGGTACGACGGATCTCGCGTCTCGAACACCAAGTGACCACCGTCTCGAAGGGCCGCATGAGTTCCGCTCAACATTGCGGACCACTCCTCGTCGCGAACAAGGACCTGGGCGACGTTGCCTGTCATCGTGACGGCATCCACGGCCAACGGCGGCAGCATCGTCGCATCGCCGAGCAGCCACGTGATGCGGTCGGCGCCCGGCTTGGAGCGAGCGACATCGAGCGACGCCCGTGCCGGGTCCACTCCGGTCACCGTTGTCCCTCGCGCCGAAAGCCGGCAGGCGAACACACCAGTGCCGCAACCGATGTCGAGCACGCTGCGAGCACCGACCTCATGGAGGATGGCTTCGTAGTGGTCGAGATCGCGACGGTCACCGTCGATCTCGTCGTAGATCGCGGCAAGGCGCGGGTCATCGAATATCCGGTCCGGCACCGATCGAACCATACGTCCCGACCGGGATCGGCGGCCCGCTCGTTGCTCACCTGACTCCGGCCGGCGATCGAACAGATCTCCCGATTCAGAGTGCCCGATGCCGGGTCACCAACCACCGGCCCAGCGGGTGGACATTCGGTCAGACTGTGTCGGTCGGCATGGTCCGGATCTGCTTCTTCCAATACGGGTTGCCGTCGAGATCGCCAACCTGAACGAATCCAGCGCGTCGGGCGACGGCGAGCGATCGAGCATTGTCCGGATGGATCAGCAATGTCGCGACTCGCCAGTCGGAGTGTTCCCGGAGATGTTCCATCAGCAGCAGTACCGCTCGGGTGGCGTACCCCCGCCGACGATGCGGTCCGAACACGTTGTAGCCGAGGTTGACCTCATCATGCTGGAGCCAGGAACGGTCGTGATCGAAGTCGACCCATCCGACGACATTCCCATTCACGACAATGCACGCGGTCGGCTCCGGCGCGGCCGATCCCTCACCAAGAAACGTGAAGAACTCAGCATCACGTCCTGCCACGAGAACCGCGACATCATCATCCGTCGGACACCGAAGCGCCACGATCCCATCCGACACGGGCTGCTCCAACACGATCTTCAGTCTGCTCCCAATCACCACCCAGGCAGGCAGCACTTTCTCGCACGCTCCTCGGGCCCATCGCCCGAGCCGGCGCGACGAGCAAATGGATTGGCGTCAACGATGAGCGAGTGGACGCTGTTGCCGCGCCGTACGGGACGGCTCGACTGGCCTGCGACCACCGTTTATCCCAGGAGGGCGAGGTCCCGCCGGACGTACCGCAGGTGTGCCCACTCCTCCTCCAAGATCACGCGCACGCAGTCACCGACGGTTGGATGCCAGTCCCCGCCGCCCCACGGGTTGTCGCGCTCCTCGGCGAGCAGCTCAGGCGTGGCAGCGGACAGGAAGTCGGTCACCATCTGCTGCCGCTCGGCTCGCACCGCAAGGATGTCGTCGAACGCCGGCGCGTCGGCCCGGAACATCGACATGTCGAAGCCCATCTCGGCCGCACCACCGAAGATCAGGCCGATCTCGTGGAACGGCTGCTCCATCCTCATGATCCCACCGCGGAGCCAGGCGTCGGTCGCCAGCACAAGGTGACGCAGGGTCTGAGACAGCGACCACTCGTCGTCGACGTGGGCGTCGATCAGTTCCGGGGGCGTGTTCGTCACCGTCGTCTCCCACGCAGCCTGCACAGCCACCCAACCGTCGCGCAAGCCCTCGGGCGTCTGCGCCTTCTGCAGCTCGCGGCCGGGGAACTGCCGGTTGAGCTCGGCGTCAACGAACGGCACCACGTCGACGCCGTTGACGACAAGGCTGCCGAAGAACAGGTCATGGCTGTCGATGTCGAGCCCGCCCACCTCGACGCTGCGCATCGTCACCCCACTGAAGTCACACGACCGCAGGATGGCGCCCCGAAAGCTCGTCCTGACGAACGTCGCGCCATCGAACCCCTGGGCACCGGAAGAGATCGTCATTCCTGCATTCTGCTCGTCGGCCGCGACAGTTGACAGCCCCGAGTCGGGCCTGTCCGACCTCTTCCCCCGCAAGCTGCGCAATCAGCTCAATCGCACGACGCCGTGCGTGAGCAGTCTGTGGTACCGTCGCCTCCTCGTTGTCGCTCCGCGAGTCGGGGTTGGGCGTTGCGCATGCGCACGATGCTGAAGTCCCAGTCGTCGCTGACGGCGTGGTCATGTAGTGGCCAAAGCGACGGCACCGCTCGCAACTCGATCTCGGCGGCGACGTGCAGTTCCAACAGGTCGCCGAGTTGCACGACCGCGATGGGTTCAACGGGCTGATCGGTGAACCATTGGCCCGAAGCGTCCGGCCATGGAGCGAAGTCGTGGTCGGCGAAGTCATAGCGATAGAGCGTGGTGGTGCGCATCCGGTCGAGCCATCCGAGTTCGATCGCATGCACTCGGTGCGCGTCGGTGGTCCAGGCCGACCGAAACCCAGCGATCTCCTCGGCCGTGCGCGGCCACGCGGTGACCCGTGGACAGTCACGCGGAAACCAGTACAGCGGCGCGTGAGCGGCGTCGATTGCCCAGACGCCTGGGCGGTGGGTCCGGTTGGTCGCCGGAACGTGCGGCTCGAAACGGTCGATGTCCGCGATCTCGCTGAAGTGGTGCAGCACGACGCCCGACACGATCCCCTACCACACGATCTGCTTCCCCACGGACCACAGCTTCGCCCGTGTCGTCAACCTGGGTCAACGGGTCCGATTCACCGACCGCCGGCTGACTGCACTCGTCTTGTCGATGACGCAAGAGAGCCTCGCGATTGACACGGGCACGTCAGGCCGAACAAGCAGGCCCAGCGGTTCGAGAGCTACGAACCCGATGCGACCGATGAACGGCCCGTCGAGGAGTCCGTCGAACGCTGTCGACCAACTCGCTCGGATGAGCGTGCCGAGACGGTCGGGGCGAGTCATCCCGCTGCTAGACCGGAGCCATGTTGTTCATGGTTGTCGAGCACTACACCGCCGGACCGGAGCCCGTCTACGAGCGTGCGGCTACTCAAGGGCGAATGCTGCCCGACGGGCTCGAGTACATGGACAGTTGGGTCGTCGACGACGATCGGATGGATCGATGCTTCCAACTCATGCGCACCGAGAATCCAGCCCTGCTCGACGTGTGGACGGCGAACTGGGACGACCTCTGCGAGTTTCAGATCTTCCCGGTTGTTGACTCCGGGGCTGCTGCCGGCAGGCTCGACATCACCTGGCCGTCACCCGACGTCGGCGACCGCTGAACGCACGAGTCACGCGGGTGCCCCCGCACGCCGGTTCTGCGACCGTGTCGGGTCGTGCCACGCTGGGTGCCGTGTCGTCACACGCTCCGCCCGGTTACCTCTGCCCGTTCTGCAGGAACATTCGGACCGGAGAGGCCGACTATCCCCTCGAGGTCGTCCACCGCAGTGCGACCGTGTTCGTGAAGATCAATCCGAGGTGGCGACCCGGCAATCCCGGCAGTGTGCTGGTGATGCCCGTCGACCACTACGAGAACATCTTCGATCTCCCCGACACCCTCGCCACCCCGATCCACTCGGCGGCACGATCGGCTGCGGCGGCCATGAAGGTGGCGTTCGGTTGCGACGGCATCTCGCTTCGACAGCACAACGAACCCGCCGGCAGCCAAGACGTGTGGCACTACCACCTCCATGTGATCCCGCGCTGGCACGGCGACAACCTCGACCGGCAACACGCCGCCGTCGCCGATGCCGACGAGATCCGACGTCGCGCGCAACAGCTGCGCAACGCCTGGCCCGCGCCTACGTAGACACCGCACGTTCGTTGGGTGCACGCGCCGCCGGTACAGATTGGGCGCAGCGAAGGTCAGGCTGGAGGCGGAGCGGAATCGTTGAGGAGTAGCTCCAGGAGAACAAGGTCGAGCCACCTTCCCAACTTCGTACCGACTTGTGGCATCCGAGCGACCTCCTGGAAGCCGAGCCGCTCGTGGAACCTCAACGAAGCAACGTTCTCACCGTCCACTGCGGCGATCATCGCATGAAGACCCGCGCTTCTTGCTCGCTCGACCAGTGCGTCCATCAGAAGGCGACCGACCCCCGACCCCCAATGCTTCTCGCGAACATGAATCGTGTTCTCCACCGTCAGCCGATAACCAGGCCACCTTTTCGAGTCTCGGAACTCGCCGTACGACGCCCACCCAACCACGCACTCACCGAGAACCGCCACCACGACGGGATGACCTGCAGATCGCTGACTCATCAGCCACTGAGCCCGCTCATCTACATCGTGCATCACATCGGTCCACTCGATCGCGGCGGTCGTGATCAACGCGTTCTGAATCTCCGTGATGGCCTCAACGTCAGTTGTTCTGGCATCCCGGATCACGATGACCGTCGTGATCTCGCGCTGAATCGGTGACGGCTCCACCCGCCGCACTCTGCCCGCTCGGCGCGTCGAGCGCAAGCGATCAAGGCGTACAGATCGTCCGATCTGGACGTGCCCCCAAACGCCGGCTGGGCGCCCTCGGCCGAGGTGCCTTGCGGCGCCGCGTACTCTGCTGCCGTGACCGGTGGAGAACCCGAGCTGCTGCAGCGTCGAACCCTTGTCGCAGTGCTGGGCCGGGTGCGCCGAGCACTACCCCTTTCGGAGTTCCTCGGCCCGAGCGTTGACGCGAAGCGTGTAGCCACCCTTCTCGGACCTGCGGCACACGCTGGCGCAATCGTCGATTGGATTGCTGTGAACGGTGACCGTGTGGACGCGCTTCAGACGACACTCAAACGCGGCGACCGAGAAAGCAGAGGAATTCCGTCTGTTCGTCGGCATTCGCCGGCGGTTCAATCCTGGGGCCGAAGACGCCGGGTTGCCGGATCATCTCGTCCATCGGCTTGAGCCCGGAGTAAGCGCCTGACACCGCCGCGGGGTCGAGTTGCTCGTCACCGCCAACCGCTCGGGCGAGATCCCACGTGTGGACCAGAACGTCGGTCGCTACCAGTCGACCGATCAACTGCTCGGCGGGCATCGGCCCGAACGGGCCAGGCAACGTGGTGCTCAAGTCAGCGGACGGGAGCGCGCCCAGGAACCGATCACGCGCGTCGTCCCAGCCGGAGACGACGTCCTCGTCAGCGGAGATCTGACGCGGCTCGCCGCCGGTCAGCCCGGCCGCGATCCCGAACAGGTTGTTCGCGACGTGCGTGACGACGTCCCGCGCGGTCCACCCCTCGCAAGGAGCCGGATTCGACCAGCAGTCGGCCGAAGCCGCGTGCACCCGCTCGTCGAAGCCATGCACCAAACGCGTCGTACGCTCCACCACCTCGTTACTCATGCAGCGCAGAGTAGTCCCTCTCGACAAGGTGGTTGCCCGAGGTGACTTCCGTTCATCCGACCCCCAGCAATGTCACGAAACGCCGGCAGTGTGTCCACGAGGATCGAGACCTACGTGTCCAGATACGTGGCGAGGTTCTCCAGCGATGACGTCATTCCTGCCACGTGGTCCTCGGCCGAGATTCCGACCGGAACATCGTCGGCGATGAACTCGACCAGTGTCCCGGTGTCGGTGGCGCTCACGACCCAGGTCATCATCATCGTGCCGGCATACGCCGCGTCGTCCGACACGAAATCGATCGCCTGGACCACGCGGTCGTTCTTCACGATGTCGACGAAGTGGGCCTCGACAATGTCGGAGTCTGCCGAGCTCTTCGCCGCCGTGCCGTCGGGTGCTGCATAGGTCAGGATCAACCGGTAGGAACCACCTGGGGCCGGATCGAAGTGTTCGAATTCCCCGGTCATCCCGTGAGGCGCCAGCCACGTCTCGAGCGCAACGCGATCGACAAGTGCATCGAACGCACGGTCCAGTGGGGCGTTGATGCTGCGCGAGGCGGAGTGTCTCCGGGACACGCACGCTGATTCTACGAAGTTGTTCGGAGCGATGTCACCCACCGACGTAACCGGCGGTGGAATTGATCGCTCGTCGCCTTCCGCCATGGTCCACAATCGCAGGATGAAGCGACGTTTCGTCCAGGTCGATGTGTTCGGCGAGTCCCCGTATCTCGGTAACCCGGTGGCCGTGGTGCTCGACGCCAACGGACTCGACGACGAGGCGATGGCGACGGTCGCCAGATGGACGAATCTGTCGGAGACAACCTTCGTCCTGTCGCCGACAACGGGAGCGGCCGACTACCGAGTGCGAATCTGGACACCGTTCGGGGAGCTGCCGTTCGCCGGACATCCGACACTCGGCACATGTTGGGCCTGGCGCTCCAACGGTGGCGTCTCCACGCGACCCGGCGTGACAATCCAGGAGTGCCCGGCCGGCCTCGTCACCGTACGCGACGACATCGACCGACTTGCCTTCGCGGCGCCGCCGCTCGTGCGCAGTGGACCGGTCGAACCAGATCTCGTCGCCGACGTGCTCGATGCCATGCAGATCGATGCGTCCGATGTCGAGGACTCCCAATGGGTCGACAATGGTCCCGGGTGGATGGCGGTGCTGCTGCGGTCCGCCGATGCGGTACGAGCTGCGCACCCGCGCCGACTGCCGGTCAAGGTCGGACTCGTGGGCCTCGTTGGTGCGGAGCCGCCGGGAGCTCAGACCGATGTCGAAGTGCGTGCTTTCTTTCCCAAGGACGGCCTGCCCGCCGAAGACCCGGTGACCGGCAGCCTCAACGCCTCGCTCGGCCAGTGGCTCATCGAATCGGGTCGCCTCCGTTCGCCGTACATCGCCAGCCAGGGTTCTGCCCTCGGCCGCGCCGGACGTGTGCACGTCAGCCAGGACAGCGACGGGCAGGTCTGGGTCGCCGGCAACACGCGCACCCTGATCGACGGCACGATCGATCTGTAGACCCGGCGGACGCGCCGGCACTCCCGCGGACCGTGGGCCGGGAGTTCGAGAGCGTTCAGGACGACAGCAGCTCGGCTTGGATCGGAGCGGGGAACCGCATCGTGAAGCGGGTGTCGCCCAACTCGTGCTCCAGCACGCGCGCGGTCGCCTCGACCTGAGCCCGGCGAGCCGGGGGCACGTCGGTGAGCCACCCGAGCGCGATGGTGCCGTCCTTGCGTTGGACCCAACTGCCCACGACGCGTCCCTCGACCCAGATCGTGGGTCCGGCGTTGCCGTTGCGGTCGACGACGTGCGACGCGACCCCGGCGTCGAGGTACCAGCTCCGGTCCTTCCATCCCATCGTCGTCGGATCGAGGCCGGGTAGGAGCGCGACCCACTTCGACGGTCCACGCACCGCGTCGAGGTCGTCGGGTGCGAGCCATGCGTCGATGTCACCGTCGGCGGTCTCCATCGCGACCACGACCGCGCCCGCGTCGTCCAGCGCGCGCCGGGTGTCGCGCAATGTCCAGCCGGTCCACCACTGCACATCAGCGGTCGTTCCGGGGCCGAACGTGTGCAGCCAACGTCGGACCAGCTCGGCGGAGGCCTCACGTGGATCCATGCCGACGATTCCCCCGGGCACCCAGTCGTCCATTGCGGCCCAGCGGTACTGGCTGTTGACCCAGGAGCCCATCGGGCGGCTCCGCACCACGACACCCTCGAAGCCGAGGTGCAACATGATGCGCACGTGTGCGTGTTGGGTCGCGGCGTACGGCTTGCCCGGCGACAGCTCGATCGGTTGCCGCAAGGCGGGCACAGCCTCGCCGAGCTGACGCGTCGACGCCTCACCAGCGCGGTGCAGCGCAGCCAGAACCTGCTCCTTCGCGGACGCGATCCAGTCGTCTCCGTGGTCGGAGATGCCGTTGTCGGCGAGCAGCTTCACGAACCTGCGGTGCTCAGGCCCCAAGAGCTTCGTCGTCGATGATGCGTGGGCGATCCGCGCCACCGATGGCGTCGCGACCCACAGGGTGCGCCGCATCGCGTGGAACCGGATCACGCTACGGGCCTCGTAGAGCGCGGCCTCCACCGCCGCGATCGACGGGTGGCGCATCCGGGCCAGCGCCGAGAGGAACACCGACACCGGATCCGAGGAATGCAGCGCCACGACCGAATCCGCGATCGCCGCGACGTCATCGGTTCGTGTCGAGGGGACCAGACGATGGCGGCGCGCCAGCCGAGCGCGTCGTTCGCCGACCGTGATGCGTCGCGTTCCCACGGGTCCATGATGACCGAGCGGCGACGCTCGATGAGCGCTCACTCCGGCAGTTGTTGACGACGCCCGTCGGGACACTTCACATCAGGCCGGAGCTGGCTTGGGCCGGTATCGCAGGGCGACCGCCCCCGACCGGAACTCATGGCGATTCACCAGCTCGAGCTGGATGCGCTCGCTCAGACCGGCGAGCAACGCCGGCCCGTGTCCGGCAAGGACCGGCTGCACAAGGAACTCGTACTCGTCGATCAGTCCCAGATCTGCCAACGCCAGGGGGAGCGTCACGCCACCCACGAACAAGCCCTCGCCTGGCTCCTGCTTGAGCTGCTGAACCGCTTGGGCCAAGTTGCCTCGCACCAGCTCGGCATTCCAGTCGACCCCGCTCAGCGTGCTCGACACGACGTACTTCTTCGCCCCGTCGATGGTCTCGGCGAACGGGATCTCCCACTCATCCATCCAGTCAGGCCACGTGCCCGTGGCCGGCCGCCGCCACGCCGACTCCATCATCTCGTAGGTCACCCGGCCGAAGAGCAAGGCATCGGCTCGCCCCATCTCAGCGGTCCAGTAGCGCATCGACTCCTCGTCCGGGGGGAGCCCTGCCTCGTGATGGCAGCAACCGTCGAGTGTGATGTTGATCGAGTATCGAAGTGGTCTCATCTCGTCGCTCTCTCTCGATGCGCACGCCCCAGGCCTGCAGCGCGCACAGACTGCCCGCCCGGGACGCGGTTGGCAAGCGGTCGCAGCGCACAGACGATCGATCGGAAGGTGTCACCTACCGGCTGCTGTGAACGGTTTCGGCGACTGCGTCCAATGGTTCGTTGACGAGAACACGGTTGGTGGTGGTCGTGCAGACTGTGGTCATGCCTGATGTGGTGGTGATCGGCGCGGGGATGGCGGGGGCCGCAACGACGTGGGCGCTGGCTCGTCGAGGCAGGTCGGTGTTGCTCGTCGACCGCTTCGCTCGCGGTCATGATCGCGGCTCCTCTCATGGGGCGGAGAGGATCTTCCGATTCGGCTACACCGACCCGGCGTATGTGACCCTCGCGCAGGAATCGTTGGCCGGCTGGCACCTGCTGCAGGAACGTGCCGGACGGACCCTCTTGCATGCGAGCGGAGTCGTGGATCACGGCGATGAGGCCGAACTCGTCGCAGTGGAAGCAGCGTGCGCGGCTGCCTCGGTGCGCGTCGAGATGCTGACGGCTCGAGAGGCAACGTCGCGATGGCCTGGGATGCGATTCGACGGGCCGGTGCTCCACCAACCCGACGGGGGCCGGGTCGATGCCGATCGCACACTCGACGAATGCTGGGACCAAGCCGTCGATGCGGGTGCAGAGATTCGCTTCGAGGCACCGGTGGGGGCGATCCGACGAGCGGGCTCCGGGGTGCACGTGACCATCGGCGGCGACGCGACGACGGCGCGTGTTGCCGTGGTGACCGCGGCGGGGTGGTCGAGCGAGATGCTCGAACCAGATGTCGCAGCGAAGTTGGTGCCTGCCATCACGGTCACCGCGGAGACCGTGGCGTTCTTCCAGCCCACAAATGGGCCGTGGCCGAGCTTCATCCAGCGCGGTGACCCGTTGGCGTACGGGCTCGGCACTCCGGATGGGCTCGTCAAGGCGGGCTTGCACGGCATCGGCCCGGTGATCGATCCGGACGACCGCCCATCCCGAGTCCCCGGCGCCGTGGAGGCGCTCGAGGCGTACGCCCGCGACTGGTTGCCCGGCGTCGAGCCGGAGGCGTTGCGCAGCACCGTCTGCCTGTACGCGTCCAGCGCCACCGATGACTTCGTGCTCGATCGCAACGGTCCGATCGTGGTGGGCCTCGGCTTCGGCGGACACGGGTTCAAATTCGCCCCGGCCATCGGCGAGCGTCTCGCTGATCTCGCCGACGAAGCGCTCGGGCTGCGTCCGGCCGGAGCACGCCCGTTCGCCGCGACACGTCTCGCTGGAATCACCGGCCAGCCGAACTCCTGGCGGTGACACGTCCAGTTGTGATCGGCGCCTTCAGCCGCCGGGCAGCGCCACGCCGGTTTCGTACGCGATCACGACGAGCTGGGCGCGGTCACGGGCGTCGAGTTTCATGAGCAGTCGGCTCACGTGCGTCTTGACGGTGGCATGACTCACGTAGAGCGCGGCGGCGATCTCGGCGTTCGACTGACCTTTGGCGACGAGTTCGAGCACCTCGCGCTCCCGGTCCGTGAGTTGGTCCAACGCGGCGGTCGCCGCCGCGGCACCCGCTGGCTCGGGGCGTCGGACGAACTCTTCGATCAACCGGCGCATGATTCGAGGTGCGATGAGTGCGTCACCCGCAGCGACCACTCGCACGGCCTGGATCAGGTCGACCGGCATCGTGTCCTTGAGCAGGAACCCACTTGCGCCGGCTCGTAACCCTTCGTGGACGTACTCGTCGAGGTCGAACGTCGTCAGGATCACGACGCGAGTGGCGGCGAGGGACGGATCTCCCGTGATCCGACGGGTCGCCTCGAGTCCGTCGATCACCGGCATCCGAACGTCCATCAGCATCACGTCGGGATGTTCGCTCGCGGCGAGGGCGACGGCCTCTGCACCGTTGCTCGCCTCGCCGACGACTTCGATGTCGGGTTCGCCGTTGAGGAGCATCGTGAAACCGCTGCGCACCAGGGCCTGGTCGTCGGCGACCACGACACGAATGGTCATTCCTGCTCACCGTACGGCAGCAGCGCCCTGACCCGGTACCCGCCACCCGAACCAGGACCGACGGAGAGCTCACCGCCCCAGAGCTCGACTCGTTCGCGCATGCCGACGAGCCCGTGACCCGATCCGTCGGCGGACTGGTCACCGGATTTCCCGTTCAACGGCCGCGCGGCAAGGCCGCGGCCGTCGTCGACGACCTCGACGACGAGCGTGTGCGGAACGTGTCGGACGGTGACGTCGACGCGGGTAGGTGTCCCAGCGTGCTTGATCACATTCGTGAGTGCTTCCTGAACGATGCGATAGGCGGACAGTTCGACGCCGGGTTGAACACATTCGGCTTCCCAGTCGACATCGCCCTCGACGTGCAGGGTCACGGGCACGCCGGCGACGCGGACGTCGTCGATGAGCTGTGGAAGGTCGGCGAGCCCGTGGGCTGGTGCGTTGGACCAGCCGTCATCAACGCCGCGGAGGACGCCGAGCAACTGGCGTAGCTCGTGGAGCGTCCCGCGTGAGGTCGACGAGATCGCTTCGAGCGCCGCTCGCGCCTGCTCCGGTCGGGTGTCGATGACATGCGCGCCCACCCCTGCTTGAACGGCGATCACCGACATCGAGTGCGCCACCACATCGTGCAGCTCCTGCGCGATCCGCAACCGTTCCTCGGCGAGCACTCTCGCCGCGCCCTGACGGTCCGCCTCGGCGCGTTCCTCGGCCTCGCGCACCTTGGAGTCGGTGGCCATCCGGCGGCTCCGCAAGGCCACGCCGACCGCCCACACGGCGATGAACTGGGCGAGGATTCCGAGGACACCGACCGTGTCGAGGCCCGGTGAATTGGCGAACCCGAGCAGGACGATGGCGACCACGATGACCGCCAACCCGACCAGTGCGGTACGAAGCGAGCACCACGCGCCGACCGTGTAGGTGAGGAACAACATGGCGAGTGGAAGCGCACCCTCCGGCCAGCCGATGAGGATGTGGATCATTATCCCGATCGAGGAGATGACGAGCGCCGGCAGTGGCAGGCGACGCCTGATCGCCACCGGAGCGCACACCACGAGCACGGTGGCGATGGCCAGGACGCTCGGTTCCCGGAAGCCGTCGGTGATGACGCCGTTGTCGTCTCTGATGTCCTGACCGAACACGGACGCGATCCCGACGACGGTGAAGATCAGGGCGAGTACGCCATCGACCACCAATGGGTTGAACGACCGCAGACGTTCCAGTTGGCGCTCGATCCAGTTCACCACGTGAACGTACCGAATCCGTCCGGCCGGCGAATCAGCCCAGCGAACGACCCGTCCGTACATCTCCAGACGTACGCCTCAGGGTCGATCGAGAACCGCCCGTGAGCCGACGCATTGCAGTCTGGAATGACGGATGGTGGAGACATCCCACACATTTCCAACCAGGAGTTCCCAGTCATGACCAACACCACCATCTCGAACATCGCGCCGACGAGCACCTCGACCGACGATCTCTTGCCGGCGCCGGTGGTTGCCTTCCAGCCACCAGCCGCCCGCGTCGTCGACGCGGTCAAGATCTACGGGCGAGGTGAGAACGAGGTTCGCGCCCTCGACGGCGTGTCCGTCGAGTTCGCCTCCGGTCGCTTCACCGCGATCATGGGTCCGTCGGGCTCCGGCAAGTCGACGCTGATGCACACCGTCGCCGGGCTCGATCGCCTGACGTCGGGCGCCACGTTCATCGGCGATAC
Organism: Ilumatobacteraceae bacterium; assembly: GCA_963743825.1. Taxonomy (GTDB): domain Bacteria; phylum Actinomycetota; class Acidimicrobiia; order Acidimicrobiales; family Ilumatobacteraceae; genus Sva-07. The sequence goes on from CAVURC010000004.1 coordinate 36,783, forward strand.
CGAGGTCACAGCACTCGACGACCGCCGGCTGACGCAGCTGCGCCGGGACCGGATCGGATTCATCTTCCAGGCGTTCAACCTCGTGCCGACCCTCACCGCGGCGGAGAACATCGCACTCCCCGCCCGCCTCGCCGGCCGCAAGCCGGACCCTGCGTGGTTCGAGCAGGTCGTCGAGACGGTCGGACTGCAGAACCGACTGAAGCACCGGCCCTCGGAGCTGTCCGGCGGCCAACAACAGCGGGTCGCGGTCGCACGAGCCCTGGCCATCCGTCCCGCGATCGTCTTCGCCGACGAGCCGACCGGCAACCTCGACTCCCACACGGGCGCCGAAATTCTGTCGTTCATGCGCACCGCGGTGCGCGACTTCGGCCAGACCATCGTCATGGTCACCCACGACCCCGTCGCCGCGGCATACGCCGACCGGGCCGTCTTCCTTGCCGACGGGCGGATCGTCGACGACCTCGACGATCCGACCGCCGACTCCGTCATCGACCGCATTCGCCACATCGGAGGCTGATCACCATGCTCCAATTGACCATCAAAGAGCTCGCCGCACACAAGCTGCGCCTGCTCAGCACCGCCTTCGCGGTACTCCTCGGTGTCGCCTTCATGGCCGGCACCCTCGTGTTCACCCAGACCATCGGCGCCACGTTCGACTCGGCACTCGCCGAGGCCGACCAGGGCGTCGACGCCTACGTCAGGATGCCGTCCGAGATCGACCTCGGCTACGGCGAGCCCGGTCCGCGACTCGACGCCAGTCTCGCCGACACCGTCGCCTCGATCGACGGCGTCGATCAGGTGGCGCTGCGCATCAACGGCTACGCCCAGCTGGTCGGTCCTGATGGCCGACCCGTCGGCGACGTCTCCAAGAGCCCGGCGTTCGGCACGAACTGGATCGGTGTCGACGACCTCAACCCGTACCAGCTGGCCAGCGGCCATGCTCCCATGGGCGACGACGAGATCGTGATCGACAAGGCGAGTGCCGACAACGCCGGATACCAGCCCGGTGATGTGGCGACCGTGCTCACGAAGAGCGCTCCCCGGCAGTTCACGATCGCCGGTATCGCCAAGTTCGGTTCCGCGGACTCCCCGGCGGGAGCGACGGCGGTGCTCTTCACCGACGCGACGGCCGCCGAGCTGCTGGCGACTCCCGGTCAGGCCGACGCGATCGCCGTCACCGCCGACCCCGGTGTGTCTCAGGTGGACGTCGCTTCGGCGGTCCGAGCAGCAGCCGGTGGTGGAGTCGAGGTGATCACGGGCGCGGCGCTGATCGCCGAGAACCAGGCCGCACTCGGCGCAGACTTCGCCGAGTTCGAGACGATCTCGCTCGTCTTCGCCATCGTGGCCGTGTTCGTCGGTGCGTTCATGATCAACAACGCGTTCTCGATCACCGTTGCGCAACGCACTCGGGAGATGGCGATGTTGCGTGCCATCGGTGCGTCCGGTCGCCAGGTGAAGCGCTCCGTGCTCGGCGAGGCCGCCATCGTCGGCGTGCTCGCCTCCGGTCTCGGTCTCGTCGCCGGTATCGGTGTGGCCGCCGGGCTGCGTCAGCTGATGTCGGCCTTCGGATTCGACATGCCTGACGGACCGACCGTGATCACCTTCGGTGCCATGGCCCTCTCGTTCGCCGTCGGTGTCGTCATGACCGTCGGGTCGGCGTGGCTCCCCGCCCGCCGGGCTGCGAGGATCGCCCCGATCGCCGCACTCCGCGAGGTGGACGTCGATCGCTCCGCAGGTTCGGTTCGGCGGGCCGTCACAGGTTCGCTGATCACCGCCGTCGGCGTGGTCGCATTGCTGGCCGGTCTCGGTGGGGAGCTGGCGCTCGTCGGTGCCGGTGCGTTGACGACGTTCGTCGGCGTGTCGATCCTCGGCCCGGTGCTCGCTCGCCCCGTCGCATCGATGTTCGGTCTCCCGCTGCGGATGCGTGGGGTCAGCGGTGAGCTCGCCACCCGCAATGCGCTGCGCAATCCGAAGCGGACCGCCCGAACGGCGTCGTCGCTGATGATCGGCGTCGCGCTGGTCGGGTTCATCACGGTGTTCGCCGCTTCGGCGAAGACCTCGATGGCCGGCTCGCTCGAGTCCGAGTTCACCGGCACGCACATCGTCGAAGCCGGAGCGATGGACAACTCGTCGGGGCTGAGCCCGGATCTGGCCGATGAGCTACGCGCCAGCGATGGTGTCGACGTCGTCACCCAGGCTCGGCTGATTCCGGCGATCGTCGATGGTTCGGCGACGGATGCGTTCAACGCCTTCGACGCCACCACCGTCGACGAGATGTTCGTGCTCGGTCAGGTCGATGGTGACCTCGACTCCCTCGGCGCCGACGGTCTCGCCGTCTCAGCCGAGCATGCCGCCGAGCAGGGCTGGACGATCGGATCGCAGGTGCCGATGACGTTCCCGAGCGGCGACACGGCACTCGTCGTGGAGGCGATCTTCTCGGGCGGCACCGAGTGGGTCGGCCAGATGTTCGTCGATCTGGACGCCCTCCTGGCCAACGGTGGCGATGCCATCGACTACCGGGTCTACGTCTCGGGTGACGAATCGGCGATCGGCGCAGTGGCGGCGTCCTATGGGTCGGCCAACGTGCTCGACAAGGATGGCTTCCTCGATCTCGTCAGTTCCGAGATCGACACCATGCTCGGTCTGTTCTACGCCCTGCTCATGCTGGCTGTCGTGATCGCTCTGCTCGGCATTGCCAACACGCTGGCGCTGTCGATCTTCGAGCGGACTCGCGAGCTCGGTCTGCTCCGAGCGGTCGGTATGGGCCGGTCGCAGGTCCGCTCGACGGTTCGTTGGGAGTCGATCATCATCGCCGTGTTCGGGACGGCGCTCGGGCTGGCGGTCGGGACGTTCTTCGGGTGGGCAACCGTCCGGGCGATGGCCGATCAGGGGATCGACACCCTGACGGTGCCGATCACAAGCCTGGCAGTCGTGACCCTCATCGCGGCGTTCGCCGGTGCGATCGCGGCCGTGTTGCCGGCCCGGCGGGCAGCCAAGATCGACGTACTGCGGGCACTCGTCTCTCCGTGACCCCGCAGTACTGACGACGACGAGCAGGGGGTTGGCTTGTCTGTCGCGAACGGTGGGGTGTCGAGGTTGGCTGAGTATTCGGGTGAGCGGCGATCGGGGAGGTCGGCGATGAGAACTGTGTGCGAACAGAATCGTCGACTGGGTCTGGCCATCAACGAAGAGATCTGGAACGGGCGGCGATTCGACAGGATCCCCCTCTACTTCTGTGAGGACTTCGTCGCGGACTACTCACCACGCGTGGTCCGTCGCGGGCACCGCGAGATCGAACAGATGGTGCAAGACGCCCATGACACCTTCGAGGGGTTTCGAGAAGAGGTGCGCCGTGTGATCGCCGACGAAGACAGTGTGGTCCTGCATTTCACCATCTCCGGCAAACAGGTGCGCGATTGGGGTCCGATCGCGGCTTCGAATCGGGCCGTGAGCTACGACGAGATCGTCATCATGCACATCCGTGAGGGGAAGGTCTCCCATCAGGTCGGTGTCGCTGACAACCTCCTCGCGCTTCAGCAGATCGGAGTGATTGCCGATCCCGCTGGATTCACCAAGCGGTCCCTGCCCGAGAAGTAGCAGTGCACAGTTCTTCGTGGGCGGTCCGAGAGCGCCCGGCCGGGCTCAGCTGTACGTCGCTACGAGCGCGCTGCCGATTGAGGCGAGCTGGTCGCGTACGCCTTGCGGGCCGATGACTTCGAGCCATTCGATGAGCCCGGCGAGTTCGCCTGCGAGGGCGTACTCGTTGTGGCCGCGGATCACGATCTCGATCCGTCCGTCGGGCGTGGAACCGCCAACTTCGAGGCGGCCACCGAGCATCATCCGGAGCAGGCCGAGCCCATCGGGATCGCACACGGCCTGGGTCTCGAGGGGGGTGCGTTTTCGGTCGACCTCGTCGGCGATCTCGCGCCAGCTCTCGGCAAGGTCGAATCCCTCGGGTCGTTGGACGGGGTCGTCGGTGAACGCGACCGACGAGACACGGTCGATACGAAACGTGCGTCGACCGGCCTCGGTATGGGAGACCAGGTACCACGTCGGACCTTTGGCGACGATGCCGAGTGGGTGGACGGTCCGCTCGGTCTCAGCGCCGTTGCGGTCGACGTAGCCGAGGAGCACCTGGACGCCGCGGATCACCGCGTCTTGGAGTTCGTCGAGAAATCGGGGTGGGCGGGGCTCGGGCTGGCTGGATCCCCAGCGTCGTGGGTCGACGACGACTGATGTCGCGGCTGCCTCGGCCTGCTCCCGGAAGGGCTCGGGCAGGGCGCGTACGAGCTTGCGCAGAGCGGCCTTCACGGCCGGGGTCGCGGTCGAGGCCGGACCGGCTACCAGGAACAGGGCGCGGGCCTCGCTCGGCGGTCAGCCCTGAGAGGTCGGTGCGAGCGCCGCCCAAGAGGCGCCACCCGCCCCCGCGGCCCTGCATGGAGTACACGGGCACCCCCGCCGTGGCCAACGCGTCGAGGTCGCGACGAGCGGTGCGCTCGGACACCTCCAACTCCACGGCGACCTCCGATGCAGTGACCTGCTCGCGCTGTTGCAGCAAAAGCAGGATGGCCACCAGCCGGTCAGCTCGCACTCAGCCACACTCCCACATCAAACCGGTCACTAGGTGACCGGTTTGAGTCAACATGATGTCGACATGACCACAGCGACCAGTTCCATGACAGACCACCTCACCGATCCCCGGCCAGTCCTCGACCGTGCCATCGCCACCGGCGGGGTCGTCATCGCCGGCGTCCGGCCAGAGCAGCTCACGGACCCGACTCCATGCACGGACATGAACGTGCGAACACTGCTCGCCCACCTCGTCGGCGTGCTTGACCGAGTTGCTGCGCTCGGCAACGGCACCGATCCGTTCGCAGTCACCGAGGCCCCAGTCGCCGACGATCGCTGGGCCGATGCGTGGAAGGAGTCAGCGAGACGAGCCGCGGATGCCTGGAGCGACGACGGCGTGCTCGAACGGCCCATGGCACTGCCGTGGATCGAGGGCAGCGGCGCAGAGGTGCTGGCGTCCTACTTCTCCGAGCTGACCGTCCACACCTGGGATCTCGCGACGGCGACCGGTCAGCAGCCCGACTGGGACGACACGGTCGTCGCCGCGGCGCTCGAGGCACGCCAGATCCTCCCCGCCGAGAACCGTCGAGCCCTCTACGAGGAGATCTCGACCGCGATGGGTCTCGACGAGGTCGCCGTCCCATTCGCCGAGGCCGTCCCGATCCCCGACGACGCCCCCGCCATCGACCGCCTCGTCGCGTGGAACGGCCGGGACCCGCTCCACTGATCCCGACGCTGCGCAACCACGCTCCCGGTCAGATCAGCTCGGCCCGCACGAAGTTGTCGATCGTGACCGCCACTTGGTCGTTCATGTCGCACCCGCGTCATCCGGCTCAGGTTCGACAATCACTGCCACGGGTCGAAGTTGTTGACGCCGTCGATGCAGCCCTGATACATGTTCGCCAGATCATCGGGAACGATGTTGGCCACACCAGTGGTGTCGATCACCAGATCTCGATCGATGACCACTGACCCGAAGCGCCAGCCCTCACGCAGTTCCAGCCGATCACCGAGGTTTGCGAGGCCCCCCTCGGTGAGATCGGTGGCGATGTGATCGGTGTAGGTCTGCATCACCCACGTCACCTCCTTGGGCGAACGGAGCATGTACAGCGGGCGACCGGCACAGAAGGTGTAGGTGTTGACACGGTGGATCTGCATCGGGCGGTAGGCCTGGTCAGCCTGGGTGCCCGCCACATCGAAGGTGAGCGGCAACTGCATCTTGGCCACGAAGTTGAACATCAGGCCCCCGAGTTCGCGGGGTTCGCCGAGCACGTTGAACTTCAGCTCGTCCATCATCCAATACCGCCGAGGATTCCTCCACACGACATCGCACCCGACTTCGGCGGCCAACGCAACCACGTCGATCCCCTGGAACACATCAGCCGGACACAAGTTCTGTCCGATGGTGTTGTACACGAGGGCCTCGAAATGGTCACTTTCGCGTTGGAGGAGGAACAACTCGCCTTGCGGATGGGGGCGGGTGAGTTGCAGATCCAATGGTGTCTCGCTCATGTCAGAAGTCCCTCTACTCGTTCGCTTGCTGATCCGATGTCTAGCGGGTTCGGTCGCATGCAGCGCCGTCGCTCTCGAGCGCTCGCCACCTCGCCGACACGTTGCTCATGCCGTCGATTGCGGCATCCAGAGTCGACCCCACTCGCCGCGACCTCGGCACGCGAGAATGACTGCCGTGCTCGATGCTTGGCCTGACGATTCATCCCGCGTCGACGGTTCGACCTCTTGAAGATGGATCTACTGGAAATTGCTCGCCGCGTCTCGGTCGCTGACCTAGGGGGCTGCCGCGTCGTGACGGGCTTCGACGGCTTCGTGGACGAGATGATCTCCGTGGTGGGTGAGCGCAGGACACTGGATGACTTCGCGCCGGTGCCGGACATCGGCACCTTCGGAGCGATGATCGCTGCCGCCGCTGGTCAGAGCAGCCTGCGCGAAATCGTCGTCACCGCCGTCCAACCGGGCGGCTGCGCTGTCAACCTGGCGGATGGCCTGGCGAGTCTCGGCGTGACGGTGGACTGTTTTGCCACGATCGGCGAACCGCCACACCCGGCCTTCGGCGACATCATCGCGAAGTGTCACGGCTTCTCTTCCTGGGGCCCGGAGCCAGGGCGAACGCTGGCGTTCGAGTTCAACGACGGCAAGCTGATGTTCAGCGCCGTCGAACAGCTCGCGGCGTTCACGCCGCACTCCGTTCGGGACCTCCTCACAGACGGGACGTTCGCCGCCGCCTGTGAGGGTGCACAGGTCATCGCTCTGACCGACTGGAGCCTCTATCCGTACATGACGCAAGTGTGGCGCCTGCTCCAGAGCGAGGTGTTCTCACTCCTCGCTCACCGCCCGGCGTTCTTCATCGATCTCGTGGACCCGTCGAGCCGCTCGGTGGCGGACACTCGCGACATGGCAACCGTCCTGCATGAGTTCGAGCCGGTGGGGCCGGTGACGCTCGGCCTGAATGGCAACGAGGCGAACGTGCTCTGCCGGGCGCACGATGTGGCATCCGCTCCGGCCGACGCCACGCCGGAGCAGACCTTGCAGCAGGCGTTCGCCCTTCGTGACCTGCTCGGCGTGACCCGCGTCGTGATTCATCGGGTGCCGTTCGCCGTGAGCGCGGCCGCGGAGTGCGGATCCACGCAACCGGGTCCGTACAGCGCGGGCACGAAGAAGAGCACCGGCGCGGGCGACCGTTTCAACGCGGGCTTCTGTCTCGGGCTCGCGCTGGGCCTCGACGACAGCGAATCGCTGGTGCTCGGCTGTGCCGCCTCAGGATTCTTCGTGCGCAACGCCCGCAGCGCGAGCCAACAGGAACTGGTGGGCTTCCTGGAACGCTGGGCCGCTGGTTCCATCGATCGCTCGAGCTGACACGATCGCCTTCTCTCGCGCAACTGGTGGACTTCTGTGCCGCACGCGGTTGGATCAACGACGAGATCGAACGCCAGCAGTCGGTTGTCCGTGGTGTCAGGTATCGAGATTCGAGGCGGCGTTGAGGCGTTGGAGTGCGCTGTCGACGTAGGCGTGCTGTTCGGTGCGCATGGTGTCGGAGGTGATGTCGGGCCGGCCGTGGGCCGCCATGTCGTTTGCCCACAGCGAGACCGCACCGGCTGGTCGGAGTGACACGACGAGTTCCCAGACGGCAAGCGTCGCGGTCGAGCGGCCGGTGACGGTCAAGTAGCGATCGGTGAACCGCTCCGCGATCTCGGCGCCGTAGGCCCAGCGCAGGTCGAGTCGGGTTGTTGCGATGTCGGCCATCGGGTCGCCGAGTGCCGCGGACTCCCAGTCGATCACCGCGGCAATCGCATCGCCGTCCCAGATGATGTTGCCCGGGAAGTAGTCGGCGTGGAGAAGGCACAGTTCGGTTGCAGGCGGTGGCCAGTGCTCGTCGAGGTGGTGGCGGACGAGGTCCTCGCGCAGTGAGGGGTCCGGCTCGCGGCGGATCAGATCGGTGATCACCCACCCCTGCATCCGGTCGGCGTGGAGCGGCAGGGCGGGGAGGGACGCACTCGTCACATCGAGATCGTGGACGGCCGCCAGGACATCGGCCATCTGAATGGCCATCCCGACCGGATCGTCGGTCGTGAAGCGGGTGGTTCCTCGCACGAAGTCGAGAACGACAAACGCCTGCGGAAGGATGCGGCCCGAGTCGTCGAACCCGCGCGGCCGGGCTACCGGGATGCCGTGCGCGGCGAGGTGGCCGAGCAGCTCGAACTCGACACCGAAGGGCAGCGTGTGCCGTTCAGCGTCGGGTCGTCGCCCACGACGAATCACGAACAGATGCCGGCTGCCATCGGGTCGTTCCACCTCGACAGTGGTCATCCACGACGACAGCCCACCTGGGAGCCCCGATGTTGCCACGACCGTCGACAGCGGTTCGATTCTGGCGACGATCGCTGCAATCGCCTCAGCGGGGATGAACTCCACGCCACCAGTGTGACTCATTCTCGAGACGACACGCGGAGACAGCGACGGTCGACCTTCCGAAGATCGGTTCGCCGCTGGACGACGCAAGGGTTCATCGGTCGACCTCGTCGACGGTTGCTTGGTCGGTGTCCAAACCGCCCATGAAGTCGCTGACTTCCCGCCTGGATCTGAGTACGTGGACGGCCAAGTCCTGCCCGTACTGCGAGATGACTTCACGTTCGCGTTCGGGTTCCACGTCGCGCTTGCGCCAGATTCGACCGGCCAGGCGCCACTCATCGCGCAACCGGGCCCAGACCGAGTAGTCGCAACCTTCAGGCAATTCGCCCGGCATCCGAAACCCACGCCGGAGCGCGCGCCCTGAACAGAGCCACCACGGCATGTCGAGGACCACGAGGGTGTCCGCGAGTTGGATCCGGAGATCGAGCGTCTCGTGGTAGTTGCCCTCGGCGATCCACGCGTCACCAGCGAGCACGACGCGCTGCTTGTCGCGCCACTCGGTCTCCGACGGTCCGACCCAGCCGGGATTCCAGAAGGCGAGGTCGAGGTGGATGACCGGCAAACCGGTCCTGACCGCGAGTGCGACGGCAAACGTGCTCTTTCCCGACCCGGCGAGGCCGGTGACGACGATGCGGCGTCCGATCGCCAACCGGGATTCGCCCATAGGCGCCAGTGTCCCTCGCCGGCCTGTCGCCGCCAGCACGGATATCGCCGTCGCTCACACTCACCGCGCAACGCAGACAACCCACTCGAACGGACCTGGCCCTGCAGGCGAAGCCTTGCTGCCCGTGAGCGAGCGCTCTACGTTTGCCCGGTGCCAGTTCTCGAGCCCGTCCCGGAGGATTGGGGGTCGGCGCTCGCCGTGGTCGCCCACCCCGACGACATGGAGTACGGAGCGGCAGCCGCAGTCGCCAGATGGTCCGGACAGGGCAAGCGGATCACGTATGTGTTGGTGACCGATGGCGAGGCGGGCATCTCCACGATGGAACCCGCCGAGGTCGGTCCAGTGCGACGGGCCGAACAAGTTGCCGCCTGCCGGGCCGTGGGTGTCGAGAATGTGGAGTTTCTGGGGTTGCCTGATGGACTTGTCGATGAGGGCATCGGACTGCGTCACACACTGTGCGAAGTGATCCGCCGCCACCGACCCGACGTCGTGCTGTCGATCAACTTCCGCGATTCATGGGGTGGCCCCAGCTGGAACCACCCTGATCACCGCGCCGTTGGTCGAGCACTGCTCGATGCGGTGCGCGACGCCGGCAATCCCTGGGTCTTCCGTGATGCCGGTGACATGTGGAACGGCGTGCAATTCGTCGCCTTTTCCGGCAGCCCCGAAGCGACGCACGCTGTCGATGTCACCGAGACGTTCGATGCGGGAGTCGAATCGCTGTCGTGTCACGAGGTCTATCTCGCCAATCTCGGAGGCGACATGGCCTCACCTGACGCATTCCTACGCCCTGCCGCGACCTCGATCGGAAAGGACCTGGGCGTCAGCCTCGCGGCGTCGTTCGAGATCATCCACTGACCCGTTCTGTTGCGCGAGTCATGGCTGATTCATCGTGATTGTGCGTGGGGAAGTGTGCGGACGTCAGAGGACGTGGTCGAAGCGGTCGGGAGGCATGATCAGTCCGAAGTAGTGGTCCTCGGCGGCCGACCAACGTGCTTCCCAGTCGGTCCGATAATGGTCGCCCTCGCGCAGTAGGAGCTGACGTCGACGTTGCTCCGGTGGAGTGTCGAGCAGGATCCGAATGTCAAGGACGTCGTGCAGCTCAGGTCGAGCGCTGTAGGCGCCTTCGAGGATGACGATGTCGGCCGACGTCATCGACATCGGTGTCGATCGCAGTGGGACGCGATCAGAGTTCCAGTCGGGTGCCTCCCAGTCGAACGGGTACCAGCTGGCGTTCCCGCGCAGGCGAAGATCGTCGAGGACTTGGTGCTGGCGGCGCCAGTCGATCACGTGGTCCGCTTTCTCCGCCGGCGACCGTTCGTCCCAACACTCCGCGGTGCCTCCGGCGTAGAAGTCGTCGCCTTCGATCACCGTCACGGTGATGCCTTGGGATCTGCATTCGTCTGCGAGGACAGCTGCGAGGGTCGACTTCCCAGCGCCGCTTCGGCCATCGAGTGCGACGAAGACCGAACGTCGCAGTGATGTGTGACGAGCGGTCAGAGCATCCACAAGCGGCTGTGCGATCTGTGCCCGAGTGGGGAGCCGGGCCCCGGGGGGATCATCCGGTGCATCGGTCATCGACGCAGTCTGCCCGGAACGCCGGCGGGCATTTCTCGTGATTTGTCTTCTACTCTCGGTGGCGATGGGTTCGATACCGCCTTCATCGTCAGCTCATCCAGCGACGTGGAAATTCGGCTACCCGATCTACCACGCCGAATCCCGTGCACAGTGGCGCTCCTGGCTCGACGCGAATCACGACGCCGCTCCGGGCGTCTGGCTGTGCTCATGGAGGGCGGTCACCGGCAGACCGACGTGCCCGTACCCCGACGTAGTCGAAGAGGCGATCTGCTTCGGGTGGATCGACTCGACTGCGAGCCGCCTCGACGATGACAGAGGATTGCAGCTCCTCACACCACGCAAACCGAGGAGCACCTGGACTCGACTGAACCGTCAACGAGTGGCGGACATGGAAGCAGCCGGACTGATGACCGACGCCGGACGTCGCGCCGTCGATGTTGCGACAGGCAACGGCTGGTGGACGATCCTCGATCCCGTGGAGGATCTCCTGGAACCCGACGACCTCGCCGCAGCACTCGACGCCAACCCGTTGGCACGGCTCGCATGGGACACGTTCCCCCCGAGCGCCCGCAAGGCGATGCTGTGGTGGGTGATCAGCGCAGCCAAGCAAGACACAAGAGCGCGCAGGATCGAGACGATCGTGGCCAAAGCCGCGAAAGCCGAGCGTGCTCGAGGGTGAGAGAGTCTCAGTTGGTCGGCATTCGATCTGTCTCGTAGGCCCACATCGCCAGCTCGACGCGGTTGCGAGCGCCGAGTTTGCTCATGAGGCTGGCGAGGTGGGTCTTCACGGTGCTGAGGCTGATATGGAGGTCATCGGCGATCTCTGCGTTGGTGCGGCCGCGGGCGACGGTGACGAGCACCTCTTCCTCGCGCTCGGTGAGCGGGTCGATCGGCTGCGCCGCCTGCTCCCTGGTGGACGCGCCGAGTTCCGAGAATGCAGACAGCAGCCGAGCCGTGACGCTCGGAGCGATGAGCGCGTCGCCGGCAGCGGCGGAGCGCACCGCCTGAGCGAGTAGCTCGGGACCGGCGTCCTTGAGGAGGAATCCGCGGGCTCCCGCCTTGAGCGCACCGTGGACGTATTCGTCCATGTCGAACGTGGTGATGACGACGACGGCCAGTGGGTCTGCGACGTCTGGTCCCGCGAGTCGGCGGGTGACCTCGATTCCGTCGTACTCGGGCATCCGGATGTCGAAGAGGCACACGTCGGGGCGCAAACTGCGAGCGAGCTCGAGGGCGTCGCGTCCGTCGACTGCCTCGCCGACGACCTCGATGTCGGGCTGGGCGTCGAGGATCATGCGCAGTCCGGTGCGCACGATGTCCTGGTCGTCGGCGATCAGGACCCGGATGGTCATGTGGTCGCCGCTTGACGGGGCAATGTGGCCTCGACGGTCCAGCCGCCGCTGGCGCTCGGGCCGGCGTCGAATGTGCCGCCGAGGAGCTTGGCCCGCTCGGCCATGCCGATGAGCCCGAAGCCCGATGCGGAGGGCGTCGATGCGCCGCCGCCCTCTCCGTCGTCGACGACCGTGAGCCGGACGAGGTCCTCGCCGCCATCGACACGCACCTGTACCTCCGACGCTCGTCGAGCGTGACGGAGGGCGTTGGTGACCGCTTCCTGTGCGAGGCGAAAGCAGGCGGCGTCGACCGACGGACGGAGTTCATCGACCTCGCCGGCGATCGTCACGCTCACTCGGGGTCCCGATCCCTCGCCCAGACGCTCGAGCCGGCGCAGGTCGCGCACGCCTTGCTGCGGCCGGAGATCGGCTTGATCGCCTCGGCGCAGCGAGCCGACCATCGATCGCATCTCCTCGAGCGCGCGGCTCGCCTCTTCCTCGATCACCCACAGCGCCTCGACCGCAGCCTCGGGTCGGGTGGCAGCAACGACTCGACCGGCCTGGGCCTGAACGGCGATGGCGGAGACGTGGTGGGCGACGGTGTCGTGGAGCTCGCGCGCCAGCTCCTCTCGCTCACGCGACCGCACACCGGCGATCTCCTCGGTTCGCAGCTCGCTCGCGTATCGAACGGCGAACCCGATGGCGCAGGCGAGCAGGAGCACGGCGGCACCGCCGACGGTGTCGCCGACCGGATCGCCGGCAACTGCAGTGAGGATGACCGGGACCGACATGAAGAGGAGACCGGCGCCGACCTCCCGTCCCGAAGCCCAACGCGCGAGTGCGTACGGAAGCAGGAGCAGGAAGAGCGCGGTGTTGAGCCCTTCCCATTCCACGCCTCGCACGAGCGACACCACTTCGACGGCACTCATCGTCCCGAACGCAAGCGCGACCACCAACAGCGGATGAACGCGGCGCCACGGCAACAGGCACGCGACGCCAACGGTCACGACCAGCGAGGCGCCGCTCCACACCAGTTCCCTCGCGAACGTCTCGATCGTTGCTGCCGCCACCGCGACCGCCACGAGGAACCAGTCGCGCCGACCCGGTCCGGGCGGATCTGCCGCCCGTGGTTCCGACCAGTACGGACGGCTCGTGTCCAAGACCACGGGGGCAAGCGTACGGAATCCGAGCGTCGAGCGGATCGGCCGAAAGAACGATCCAGGACCGGCCGATCAGACGGTGCGCAAGTGGCCGGATTCCTGATGTGCCGCCGGCGCAGGATCCGGAGGATGGGTGCAACAACGAACAGGAATGGACATTCACATCATGATCACCGTCTCAGGACTCACGAAGCACTACGGCGACCGCATCGCCGTCCACGAGATGAGCTTCGATGTCGCGGCCGGACGAGTCACGGGATTCGTCGGCCCGAACGGCGCCGGCAAATCGACGACGATGCGGATGATGGTCGGGCTCACGCGTCCCGACCACGGCGACGTCCGCTATCACGGCGTTCCGTACACGCGACTTCTGCGGCCCGCACGCATCGTCGGCTCGGTGCTCGATGCACGCTGCATGCACCCCGGCCGGACAGCCAGGAACCATCTCCGGGCGACCGCAGCGCTCAGCGCGATTCCCGCGGATCGAATCGACGAGGTCCTCCGCGAGGTCGGACTCGAGAGCGCGGCGGACCAACGCGCCGGCAGCTTCTCGCTCGGCATGCGCCAACGCCTCGCCCTCGCCGGCGCCCTGCTGGGAGAGCCCGAGGTGCTGTTGCTCGACGAACCGTCCAACGGCCTCGACCCCGATGGCATTCGCTGGTTGCGGAACTCCCTGAGCGCCTTCGCGGCACGGGGCGGCACGGTCTTCGTGTCGAGTCACCTGATCGGTGAACTCGAGATGTTCGCCGACGACCTCATCGTCGTCGGCGGGGGAAAGCTCCTCGCCGCTGAATCCGTTTCCAGCACGCTCGCCCGTGGGCGTTCGACCGTCGTCGTCCGGACACCCCAGGCGGCCGAGCTCGCCGGCCTCCTGCATCGCAGCGACATCGAGTTCGACATGTCCGACGACCGACTGTCGATTCACGGCGCGACCACGGCGACGGTGTCCCAGCTCGCCTTCGATCATCAGATTCGGGTCGTCGAGATCACCGAGACCTCGCGATCCCTCGAAGAGATCCTGCTCGAGATGACGAGCTCCGTCACCGAGTTCGCCTCGGTCTGAACCGCCGAGCGCATCTCACCCACCGCATCCATCCGCCGCGACCCATGTCACTGCCACGACGAAGGAACCCATCTCCATGACCATCACCACCCACCCCACTGCGTCGGCCTCGGTCGCGCAGACATCGCCCACCGTCCGAGTCCTCCAGCGGTCTCGTCGTGACGACGCCGCCTCGATCCCGACCGCGCTGCACAGCGAATGGATCAAGGTGTCGTCGCTTCGCTCGAACGTGACGATCCTCGCACTGACCCCTGTCATCGGCGTCGCGCTGTCGTGGATCATGGCCACCTTCGTCAAGATCGATCCGGACACGGATCTCCCGTTCACGGTCGGTGTGACATTCATCTTCTCGACGTGGCTCACCACCGTCCTCGCTGCGATCATGGGCACGCTGATGTTCACCTCCGAGGCTCAGCACGGAACCATGGCGACCGCAGTTGCGGCGCAACCCGCCCGATGGGTGACCGTCGCGTCCAAGACGACCGTCGCGGCGAGCTTCGGACTGGCGATGGGGATCCTCGGGATGATCGGTGGTCTCAGTGGAGCCATCCTGGGCGGACTTCCGAAGGGCGACACGTCGGCGATGGCATCGACCGCGCTGTGGGGGCTCGTGCTCACCACGCTCGCTCCGGTACTCGGCCTCGGTGTCGGCATGATCCTGCGCCACAGTGCCGCTGCGGTCTCGATCCTGCTCGTCTGGCCGTTCGTGCTGGAGAACATCGCCCGCTCCCTCATTCCGGTGAGCACGTCCCGGTACCTGCCCTTCAGCGCGGCCACCAACATACTCGGCATCGCCTTCGGCAACGGACACACCCGAGTCAATCGCTGCTGCCCTGACCCCGTTCCAGAATGCGGTGCTCTTCGGTGGCTACGCGTTCGCCCTCCTCGCGATCGGTACCACCCTCTTCTACCGACGCGACACGGACTGAGAACGCCGCGCCGAGCCACGAGTCACGGATCGTCTGGGTGTCGTTCACGGGCGTGCACACGCCAGCCGAGGGGGTCGGGTTGCCAACGGTGTGGACCGCAACGAGAACCGCACCACTTTGCCAGGCGAGCGACAACTCGGAGTCGACCGACTTCCGGCAAGGGCGACTCGAGCAACGGCTCCAGCGACGACCAAGTAACCGCGACCGAAACTGGCTCAGCCGAGTTCCATGATCTGACCATGTGTGGCCAGCGTGGGCGCGACTCCTGCGGGCGTCCAATGATGGTCAGGTCGCGCGTTGCCCCCACGCGGTGACGAGTACCGGCGTGCCGATGATGGTGTCAGGATCCGACAGCACCTCGATGAAGTGCTCGATGTCCTCGGCGGAGATGCCCAGCGCAACCAGACCATCGTGGACCTGACGAGCGTTCGCTGCGGTCACCTGCGCGAAACCTTCGCCTCCGATGTCGAACACGACGTGGCCGCTGGCACCGGTGTTCACCAGACCGCGTCGGCGCAGATGCCGCCACGCGTCAGCAGCGAAGTCGCTCGCACCGCCGCGTTCGGCCAACAGTCCGTTGAATGCGGTTGCCATGCGAGCGATCAGTTCATGGTCGGGACCGCCACGGTCGGTCGTGCGGACCTCGCCGGTATCGAAGTCCTCCACCACCAACCAACCGCCGGGTGCCAACCGGGCGACCAGCTCGTCAAGGACGTCGAGACGGGCGGGGATGTGTTGCAGCACGAGCCGTTCGTGAATGAGATCCCACGGGCCTTCGGGTATCGGACCGGTCACCAGGTCGACCTCGCGGACCTCGAGCTGCGCACTGCCGTCGTGGCGGAACCATCGGGTGTCCAGATCGACGGCCACCACGTGCCCGTCGGGGCCGACACGATGAGCGAGCCATCGAGCGATGGAGCCACCACCGGTCCCGATCTCCAGACAGCGGGCCCCAGCGCGAGATGCCGACGCGTTCGAGATGGCCTGTCGAGATCGAATCCAGCGTTCGTTCCAGCCCGTCGAAGCGTGCCGCCGTTTCCGGGTGCACGTTGCTCATCAAGTACGGAGAATCCGACATGGCAGCCCCCTTCGATGTCGAGGTCTACCACACGCCAACACCACCGGATCCCCGGCAAGACCGGCCCGCGCCGAGCGACCGCTCCGTCAGGATGGCTCGACGAGGCCGGCGAGTCCGTCGAGGTTCTTGCGCATGTTGGCGGCGTGCTCGGCGAGGCGGCGTTCGATGATGTCGTGTTCGCGGTCGGGCATTCGATCGATCGCGGGGCTGAGACCGCTGCGGCCCGGACCGATTTGGCACCACTGGGTGAGGCGTGTGCCGCCGTCGACCGGCTCGAGCGAGAACCTCCAGCGCGCCGCCGGGTCGGCGGGGTCGTTGACGATCCAGCCGATGGCCCGCTCGGGCTCGTACTCGACGATCGTGCACTCCACCTGCCAGCTGCCGACGACGGGATGCTCGTTCGTCCCACGGAAACGGGCACCGAGCGCCGGCTCCGTCGCACCGTCGAGCCACTCAGCACCCTGGAATTCAGAGGAGAACCTGGCCGGCAGATTGATGTCGGCCACGTACACCCACAGGTCACTCGGTGACGCTGCGATCACTCGTGACACCGCTGTGGTGGGTCCGTCTGCGTAGCGCAGTCGTTCGGTCATCGGTCCCTCACCTCCGGTAGTCCGGTCCGCTCACATGACGGTCGGAATCACCGCCTACTGTCGATCGTATGCAGGTGGGGGTCAGCGCGGTCGTGTCGTCCGCCGAGGACGTCGAGTTCGTCCGCGAGTGCGAGCGGGTGGGAGCGACATCGGTCTGGGTCCCGGAGGCGTGGGGTTACGACGCGTTGACGCCGCTCGCCCATCTCGCGGCTGTCACGTCGACGCTGCGGCTCGCGACGGGCATCGTCCAGGTGGGTGCGCGCTCGCCGGCCATGCTCGCAATGCAGGCGATGTCGGTGCAGCAGCTGTCGGGTGGCCGCCTCGTGCTCGGGTTGGGGTCGAGCGGTCCGCGCATCATGGAGGCATGGCACGGTGTGCCGTTCCGCAAGCCGGTCGCGACGATGCGCGAGACGATCGAAATCGTGCGGCAGATCGCACGCGGTGACCGGCTCGACCACCACGGCGAGGTGTACGACCTTCCACCCGAGGGATCGGGTCGCGGGATCCGTTCGATGGCGCGGCCGGTCGAACCGATCCCGATGGTGATCGCGGCGCTCGGACCGAGGAACCTCGAACTCGCCGGCGAGATCGCCGACGGATGGCTCGGCAACGCGTTCATGCCCGAGCACGCCGAGGTGTTCCTCGATCCGATTCGCACCGGCTGTGCGCGGGCAGGCCGGGCGATCGATCAGCTCGACCTGGTCATGCCGGTCGCCGTCGAGTTCACCGACGATCCAGAGGAGGCGGGTCGCCGCCATGCCAACGGCTATGCGTTCACTATTGGCGCGATGGGCGCACCTGGGAAGAACTTCTACAACCGGGCGTTCTCGGCGCAGGGCTACGGCGACGACGTTGCCGCGGTGTACGAACTCTGGCAGGCAGGCAAGCGCGAGCAGGCCGCGGCCCGCGTGCCGTTCGACATCGGGTTCAACACGAACCTGCTCGGGCCGCCCGAGGTGATCCGCGAGCGCCTCCGCGTTTACCGCGACGCCGGCATCACGACGCTGCAAGCAAAGGTGACCGGTCCCGAACGACTCGACACGGTGGCGCAACTCGTCGACCTCGTGCGCGAGGTGGACAACGAACGGGCTGGAGTGCCACTGCGGTGAGCTTCGCGGAGGTCCTGCGCCCGGCGCTGCGAATATCGGGTGCGCTGCTTGGGTAGATATGCCGGTGATCCACCCGCCAGTTCTCGCTGTCGGTGACGATGGTGCAGCGGGCGTGATCGACGGATGCTCGAGACAGACGGTCAGTTGTCGAATTCGTCACCGATCGCTGGCGGGATGTCTCGGCGGGTGTGGAGGATGCGCCAGACATCCACGACCTCATCGCCGACGACGTAGAACACCAGATACGGGAAACGAGCCAGCGGACGGACGCGCAGCCCCGGCGCTCGCGAGCGAGCAGGTCACTCACCGATGGGCCAGTGTTCGACGACGAGCTCGTTCATCGGGAAGTCCTTGGTGTTGGCCGTCGCAAGTGATGCATCGATCCGATGTGCTGCGGCGGCAATGAGACAGTCGGCTTGGTGGAGTGTGACGCCCTGTTCGGCGAACTCCCGCCGCCAAGTGCCGGCCAGCTCACCCTCGGGCGCCCCGATCGGTGCGACACGTACGGCGCCGAAGAACCGGCGCACAGCGGGCTCGTCACCGTGCCGGAGGCCTCGCCAGATCTCCTCCACCGAGATCGCACACACCCACGGCTCGATCCCGCGTCTTCGAAGTCCCACGAGCCGACCCGCAGCAGGGCGTCCTCGCAGCGCATCGATGATCACGGTCGAATCGAGCAGAACGCGGGCCACCTCAACCGGCCCGACGGACGTCCGACCGACGCTGGCGTCGCACCCAGTCGGCGGGATCGTCGTCCCATTCGTGAGCCTCGTCCGACAGCGAGCCGAGCGACTTCTCGAGATCGTCCCAACGGCGTTCGTCATCGAGTGACTGTCGAATGATCTCTGCGATGAACGCGCTCCGACGGCGGGCACCGGCGCGTTGATCGAGCTCGTCGACGAGTTCGTCGTCCAAGGTGATGTGCACACGCATGTGCCGAAGATAGCACACTGGTGCCCGGCGGCCTTTGGGTCTATCGTTCGAACCGTTCGCCCGACTGGTTCGTCCGAGGGTCAGCGACACGCATCGCGGTCGCCTCGACTGCCGCTCGGGACGAACTGGAATCACGCGAGCGAAGGGGGTGTCGATGACGAATCGGTATCACGAAGGCCAACGGGAGTTCCAGGACGCTTCGGTTCCAGGACCGCTTCGACACGCGTCGACTCGCCGATCGGCTCGCCGAAGGCTCGAGTGACACCTTCGGCGAGCAACTCACAGCATTCATCGAGGCCCGCGACATGTTCTTCATCGCGTCGACCGACACCGACGGATCGCCGGACTGTTCGTACAAGGGCGGGGATCCTGGCTTCGTGCGGGTGATCGACGACTCGACGCTCGCGTTCCCGGTGTTCGACGGCAACGGCATGTTCCGCACGCTCGGCAACCTGAAGGTGAATCCTCGTGTCGGGCTGCTGTTCATCGACTTCGAGACGGGGAATCGGCTCCGGGTGAACGGCGACGCCACCATCGACTTCGACGATCCGCTCCAGGAGTCGTACCAAGGGGCGCTGTGCGTGGTCCGGGTCCGGGCCCGATCGATCTTCGCCAACTGCCGTCGCTACGTCCACGAGTACCGCAAGGTGTCGCCGTCGCCGTTCGTGCCGCGTGATGCTGTCGATCCGCCGGTACCGGACTGGAAACTGAACGCCTGGTTCGACGGGACGCTGCCGGCCGACGACGCGGCCCACGATCCGCAGCGTCCGAGCGCGCCGGCCAGTCCACACTTCTGAGCCGTTCGGTTCACGACTCGATCCGCTTCGGGCCGTAGTTCCCGACCCGTGATCTGATCAACTCCTCACATGCCTCACGACGAACAGATCACAGACTCACCCGTCCCGACGGTGGCCGACGGGATGCCCGTGGGCATCGGGCAACCGGCGGCCGACGACATCTTCACCGACAACGTCCGCTGGGGCGATCTCGACGACTGGAACCGCACCGCGCTGCGGATCCATGAGGAGCAGGGCGGCTTCTATCGGATCGAGCGCGAGGGCTTCCCGCGCATCCTTGCGGTTCTGGATCACGCTGCCGTGCTCGAGGTCGAGCGTCAACCCGAGCTGTTCACCAACGGCCCGGCGCCCGTCCTCACGACCCAGGAGGCTCTGGACACACCCCCGCTGGTGGAGTTGAAGACGTTGATCCACATGGACGGCGACGAGCACACGGCGTATCGGAAGCTGGGGCTTCCGCAGTTCAAACCGGCGAGCCTGGCCCATCTCGACACCCGTCTCGACGAGTTGAGTGACCGCGCGGTGCAGACGATGCGTGACGCCGGTGGCGAACTCGACTTCTCCATCGACGTCGCGCTCCCGTACCCGTTGCACGTGATCCTGAAGATCCTCGGTCTCCCCGAGGATGATTACCCGAGAATGCTGACGTTGACCCAGCAACTGTTCGGCGGGGAGGATCCCGATCTGCAGCGTGAGGAGCTGAGTCCGGAAGCGATCGCCGCCGTGCTGATGGACTTCATCGGCTACTTCGCCGGCATCACTGCCGACCGTCGTGAGCATCCCACCGACGACCTCGCGTCGCTCATCGCAAACGGTCGCATCGGCGCCGACCCGCTCGGCGATCTGGAGACGATCGGCTATTACGTCATCGTGGCGACCGCCGGCCACGACACCACCTCGAGTGCCATGGCGGGCGGATTCCGGGCGCTCGTGGATCATCCCGATCAACTGCGGCTCCTGCAGCAGCGACCGGAGCTGATGAACAACGCCATCGAGGAGATGATCCGCTGGACGGCGCCGGTGCGCCACTTCATGCGAACGGCCACTGCCGACACCGAACTCCACGGCCATCAACTCCGTACGGGTGACATGGTGTACCTCTCCTACAAGGGCGCCAACCTCGACCCCAAGGTGTTCGACGACCCGCTGCGCTTCGACATCGAACGCCACAACGCGGATCGCCAGATCTCGTTCGGGTTCGGCAAGCACTTCTGCATGGGCGCACAACTGGCCCGCATGGAACTGCGGTCGCTGTTCGCCCGCATCGTGCCGCTCATCGAGTCGGTCGAGCTCGCCGGCACACCCACGACGATGCAGACCACCTTCGTCGGCGGCCACAAGACCCTCCCGATCCGGTACACGTTGCGTGACGAGACCTGAGGGCCGATGACCACGGAGTTCGGTGTCGGGCGCGGCAAGGTGTTCCCGGCGTCGAAGGCCGCTTCGTTGCTGAACCCTGCGAGGCGGGTGGTCCAGTCACCGACCCGTCTGGCGGCGCGCCTCGGTGTGTCCGCGGACTCGAGGGTGCTGGAGCTCGGCTGTGGACCCGGCTACTTCAGCCCGTCGCTGGCGGCGGCGGTCCCCTCAGGACAGCTGGTGCTCGCCGACCTGCAGCATCCGATGCTCGTACACGCCCGCGACCGAGTCGTGGACCACCACAACGTCCGATTCGTCCAGGCTGACGCCACCCGCCTCCCGTTGGAGGCAGGCACGTTCGATGCCGTGGTGATCGTGCTCATGCTGGGCGAGGTTCCCGACCGCGACGCATGCATCTGGATATGATGCGGGATGGGAACCAAGGATTGTCACTAATGGGGGCCGGCACGTTCGATGCTGTGGTGATCGTGCTCATGCTGGGCGAGGTTCCCGACCGCGCCGTGCATTGCGGAGTGTCGGAGAGTGCTCCGGCCGACGGCGTCGCCTTCTTCGCCGAGACACGACGCGACAGCGACTTCATCAAACGCAACGAGCTTCGGACCCTGGTCGAACCCCACGGCTTCGAACTCGACGAGTTCCACGGATGGTCGTGGGAGTACACCGCTCGATTCCGCGCCTGCTGAGGCGGCGGATGCACTCCGATGGGGAATCAGAGGTACCGGTTCCGTTCGAGCCACTTCAGTGAGAAGAATCCCCAGGTCGGCGGCGTGTAGAAGGTGGAGAAGCGGTACAGCATCACGGCGGCGAACGCCGCCTCCTGGGGGACACCGAACGAGGTCAGTCCGAAGATCAACCCGCCCTCGGTGACGCCGACACCTCCGGGCACCGGGAGCAGGCCGGCGAGCAGCGACACGCTCATGTTGATGAAGAGCAACTCGTGGAGTTCGAGCGAGTACCCGAACGCTTGCACGAAGACACCGAGCGCGAGAGCGAACAGCAGCTCGGCCACGAGGTTGCCGCCGAACAGCATCACGAGGCGCCGTGGTGATCGCAGACCTCGCAGCACGGTGAAGGCTTCGTGGGCTGTCCTGCGGACCCCGCCCAGTACGTACCTGCGCAATCGAGGAATCGCGAGGATCACGACCACGACGACGGCCAGGATCACCCCGACCATCCATGCGATCCGGAGCGCCTTCGAGGCCGGGCCGCCGAGGTCGACATCGAGCGACAGGCTGCTGAACAGCAGCAAGGACCCGAGCAACATCGCCTGCACGATGAAGCCACTCACACCATCGAGCGCGCCGGTCGCAACCGCTGCACCCGGTGGGACACCCTGGCGTTGGAAGAAGCGAACGTTCACCGCGATGCGGGCGGCGGCCGTGGGGATCGCGAGGTTGATGTACGAGATCGCGAGCTGGAGCGTGTAGACGGGACCGAGTGGCAACGGGATCGGTGCCGCACCCAGCGTGGACACCGCCTGGGCGACGCGGGGGAGCTGCGCGACCACGAAGCCGATCACGACGAGCCACCACGCGGCGTCCTGCAGCGAGTCGAGGAACGCCTCGAGGTCGAAGCCCGCAAATGCGGAGAGCAGCATCAGGACGGCCAGCGCCGGCAGGGCCACCTTCATGACCGAGCCGAACGTGAAGCGGCGCATCTGGATCAGCGGGGGAGACTCGACGCCGGATGCCTCGGCGACCTCGTTGCGCAACTGATCCAGGTCGATGTCGAGCACCTTCATCATCCGCCGTTGGTCGGCGGTCAGCGCCGTCGGCTGGAGGTAGGGGAGCAGCCCTTCGATCTGCTCGGTCGATCGATGCTCGACGAGGCCGCTGATCGCCGGCTCGTGTCCGAAGAGGCCGATCGAGGTGATGAAGAGTTGCGCGTCGTCGCTGCGCAACTGGGCCGGCGTCGGCGCGACTGCGGCACCGCGGAAGTCGATGAGACCGACGCGGCCGTCATCGATGACGAGATGGGCTTCGTCGAGCTTGCCGTGCGCGATCCCGTTGTCGTGCAGGGTGGCGAGAAGCTGCCAGAGTTCCCGGAGCCGTCGAGGGCCGTCGTCGCCGACGAAGGGTGGATCGACCTGCGCGTCCTCGTGACCGAATCGGTCCGGTTCGACGAGCAGTGTGCCGGTGCGACGCAACACGAGCACGGCATCGTCGGAGTGGGTGGCGCCGGCGGTCACGACGGAATCGGTGGCGATGCCGGCCTGCGCCGCCAGGAGTGTCAGCAACGCTTCGTGTTCGACCTGGCGCAACCGGCCGAAACCGACCGGCGATCCGGGCTGACGGAGCCAGATCGTGCGCCACACCGTCGACACGAGTGCGGCGTCGTGGGCGTCACGTCCGTACAGCTTCACGATCAGTTCGCTGCCGTCGGCGCCCTGCGCCGCAACGGCGAAGTGGCCGGCGTCCTGGCGGTCGGCCGCACCGAGCCCGGTCACGGCGATCTTCATGTCGGCCAACGCAAACCGGACATCGTCGAGGCTCGGTCGTCCCGCGCTCGACCCGAGGATCAGATGGACGACCGCCGCCGCGCCGGCAGCGGACAGCAGCGCCGCCACCACGCCGAGCGTCGAGGCCGCTCCGAGCGCGACGGCGCCGATCGAACCGAGCACGATGACCGTGTAGCCGAATCGACGGGCGGGCCGGACGAGGTGGGGTGATGCCGTGATGAGCAACGCCGTCGGGATGCCGAGTCGCGCCGAGGGGAACACCGGCGGAGGTTGTACGTCACCGAAGATGGTGTTGAACTCCGGCCACGCTCCGTTGACCACTCGGGCCAGGAGCAGCCACATGGCAGCACTGACGACGATGGCGAGGAGCATGTCTCGCCCGACCTTCACCTTGCCCCGTGTGAACGCAGCGACGAGAACGACCAGCGCCCACAACGTGGGAAGGTCGGCGAACAGCTGCCACATTCCGACGAGCGCGTCGGGCAACGCGGCGAAGAACGCGGGTCACGGCACGGGAGATGCCGGGCTCGGGGATGGCGACGAGCCCGACGAGCACGATGCCGACGAAGGAGACGACCAACAAGATGACGTCGGTGGCGCGTCGTGCCCGGGGTTGATCACCGCCGCCGGCGAACAGCCGCAGACCCCGTCGCAGTTTGTCCGCCATGTCGGCGACCGCGTCGGTGGCGGCGATCGAGTCAGGGTTTGCGGTCATCAGGTCCGCCGGAGTTCGCGCAGGTTCAGGAACAGGAACACGACGGCCAAGGACACCAAGAGTAGAACCACCGTGGTCTGCCACGAGGCGATGAGCCCCGCGAGAACCAGCCCGGCGAGCGAGAACGCTGCGAGCAGGAGCACGACACGTACGAGATAACTCGCCAATCGCCGTCGCGTCAGCGCCTCGATTCCGAGCACGACCAGGAACGCAGCGAACGCGCTGCCGAGGATCGACAGCCCGTCGGATCCGAACATCAGCGCGACCAGCAGGAACAGCAGGGGAGTGCTGATCGTTGCCCAGATCCGCAGCAGGCGTCTGCGTTGGGTCGGGTCCGTCGGCAACGGTACGGGGCGATGGCTGAGATGAGCGTGGGGGTGCTCGACGACGACATCGCCGTCGCGCAGTTTGGCCAGTCGGATCCGTTCGTCTGCATTGACGGTTGAGCGAGCGGCGAGCTCGGCGAGTTCCCGTTCGCCGGCGCGCGCGCCGTGCACACCGGCGATCGAGTCGGCTCGCAGCGTTGGCTCGTCGAGTCGCTCGTTCTTCGTCGAGGTCGCGTCCCTCGAGTGCAAGTTGGTCGAGTCGAGCACTGATCACGGCCCGCCGTTCACCTTCGGTCGGCGCCACTGCGTCGAGCGCCGCCCATCCGACGGGATCAGACCACGACGCACGCACGGTGCCGTTGCGTTCGTAACGCGGGCCGGCCGGGCCGCGTTCGCCGCCGAACGGGTCGTTCGTGTCATCGCCCCAGAGCCCCGTGTACGAGCGGATCCAGGGCGTGTCGTCACCGACGAGAACGGGCCGCCATGCGTTGGCGGTGCCCGGCCCGATGGACACACCGTCACCCCGGTTGTATTCGACGTACGGGATGCCCAGACCGGTGCGTTCCGCGTCGTCGGACGCCCACGGTTGGAGATAGCGCGACACGCGACGCAGGACCGCCGTCAGGCGCGCCAACCGATGGGTCCGAACCGTGATGAGGTACTCGCCCGCCAGTGCCGCGCCGGCATGCGAGCCCAGTCCGGCGTGGACCACCGGGTGACCGTCGACGAACGACAGGTCGGGGTCGTCCCAGCGACGACGCAGGTCGGCTCCCTCTTCATCGTGGGCGGAGAACGCAACCCATGCGGGATGCACACCTGCCGCACCATCGTCGACGAGGTAGATGGTCACCTGTTCCCAATCGCCCTCGTGGTCGTTCACGCCGTACGCACGAGAGCGCCAGTCATTGAAGAAGGAGAAGAACCAGTACTGCAGGACGACGTAGCCGGCGCTGCGCACGACGCGCCCGTAGTAGGGGTGGTCGCCGTGGTCCGGCCGGTCGCGGTCGAGCAGTGCAGCAGCTGCCTGAGCGCCACGCGGGGTGCGACCACGAGCGAGGAGCGACACCCGACCCGCAGCGTCGACGAGTCGGGTGAGTACCCCCACACGGCCGAGTCGGGTCTCCGGCCGGAATCGCGGGCGATCTCGTCGGCGTTGCCACGCGAAGTAGTCGGCGCGGCTGGGTCGACTGCCGACCAGACGGAGGTAGTGCCGGGCCTGGTGCCCGTCCGTCAGCTCGACGAGCCGATCCACGTCGAGCGTGCCCTGCGCGGCCACGAGCCGTTTGTCGGACGGCCCCGTTCGTTCCCAGAGCTCGGCGACTCTGACGAATGACTCGATCGACGCCGGCAGGAAGTACTCGCCCTCGTTGAACCGGACGATGGGCTCGAAACGCTGCAGCAGGGCCAGATCACGAGCTGCGGTCTCCGCGCCTCCCGTGCGATCATCGGCCGCTGACATGCGGGCAACGTAGTGCGTCGGCGTGATGATGCGGCAAGATGTGACCTACCCCGATCCGTTTGGAGCTCGCAGTGCACACCATCATCGACACCGAGGCCGTCAACCCCGTGCTCAACGACATTCTCAAGGCCGAACTCTCGGGGGTTGTGCGCTACACGCACTACTCGCTCGTGATCACGGGGCCCAACCGACTCCCGTTGGTCGACTTCATGAAGGCGCAGGCCGCCGAGTCGTTGCTGCACGCCCAGCAGGCCGGTGAGATCCTGACCGGGCTCGGTGGTCATCCCGAGCAGGGGATCGCCCCGATCGAGGAGTCGCACGATCACGCCATCGACGCGATCCTGCGTGAGTCGATCGTGCACGAGCGTCGGGCCCTCGATCTGTACCGCCAGCTGCTCACGCTGACCGAGGGAAGTTCGATCTACCTCGAGGAGTATGCGCGGGGCCAGATCGGCCAGGAAGAACTGCACGTGATCGAGATGAACAAGCTGCTTCGCGACTACTCCATTGCGTGACGCGCTCGTCATGGCGAAGCATTCACGAGCACCCGAGATCGGGCTGTGTACGGGCAAGGACTGTCGGCGGTCGGACGGGTTCAGGACCGTCCAGCGGGAATTGGATCGCGTCGTGCACGGTGGTCGAACTGCCGTGCCTCGACGTGTGTGACGGCGCCGTGGTGGTGTTGTCGCCGCGTGACGAGCCGGTCGTGATCGAGCGGGTCCGCAACCGGGCAATGGCGCTCGAGATCATCGACCACGTCACGAGTGACGCACCGCTGACCGCTCGATTACGCAAACGCCGCCTCGGTGGCGCCAAGCGCACGAAGGCGTTGCGACGCGTCAGCCGGGCGGTCTGATCGTCACGCGGTGCGGGCGATGTGGAACGCGGGGATCACCCGCGGCGCAGCTGACGTGATGTAGTCGCCGAACTGGGGCATGAGCTCGGCCTGCGCACGCAGCTTGGCCTGTCCTTCGTCCTCGGGGAGTTCGGTGACGGTCGCCTCGAAGGTCTCCACGCCGAACTCGACGGTGATGTTCGGGTTCGCCTTCAGGTTGAAGTACCAGTCGGGATTCGTGGGGGCCCCGCCCTTCGAGGCGAACACGTACAGGTCGTCACCTTCGACGAGTGTCACGAGCGGGATCTCGCGCACTTCGCCCGACTTGGCGCCGATCGTGTGGAGGATCACCAAGGGGTTGTCGCCGAACTGAGCGGCCTTGCCGCCGGTTGCCCGGAACTCGGCGATGATCTGTGCATTCCAGTCGTTCATTCCGCGGGAGTGTACCGAAGGTACTTGAGAACGCAACGATTGTGATCGCAATTCTGTGAGTCAGATCGTGACGCGGCGCTCGAACACGAACTCGTACTCCAGGTAGTTGTTGAGGTGCTCCTCGCCCGGCAGCGGTGGGGTCAGCTGCGACGACTGCAACAACATCCAGCCGTCGCGGAGCGCAGCGACACCGCTCGAGTACGGAGGCGAGGCCTCGGGAAGTTCGGGTCCGGCACCGTCGGCGCCATCGTGGAATGCCCACCCGACCGTCCCGGAGTCGAGCGCGGACCCGCTTGCCCAGAGGTACAGGATCTGCTGGCGCTGCGTGCTCACGAGTTCGCGACCAGGGCGGCGCGCCCTTCGAGGCGTGTCAGGTAGTGGTCGACGTCGTAGGTGTCGTCGCCGGTGAGGTAGCGCCACAACCGGGCGCGCTGCACCTGCTCGTTGCGGTAGTCGGTGACGCTCATCCACGGGTGCCACGTGCGGAAGATCTGAGCCACGCTGTCGGGCAGGATCCGGGCGAAGATGTGGTCGGACGGAGGGTTGTGCAGGTCCGGGAGGTCGTCGGTGTTCCAGAGGCGGACCTGCGCCACGGTGGGGTTCAGTCGAACCTTGTGCATCCAGCGGTGCCCATCGCCGGGGTTGGGTTGGCCGGCGTGCCACAGGCCGTGGTGGAAGACCACGACGGTGCCGGCCGAACCTGAGAACTGCTGCTCGCCAGTGATGTGCTGGTATCGATCGAGACCCGACGACCGGACGCGCCGCAGGTGGCTTCCGGGAACGAATCGTGTGCCACCCTCGCCTGGCGCAACGTCGTGCGGGTACCAGAACAGTTGGATGTCGAACGTCGGGTCGTCCGAATCCGTGATCGCGTCGACGTGGAGCGGTTGCGTGTACCTGGCGTGGGGCGCGATGTGGTGCGTCCAGTCGTGGTCGAACCTCGGGTTGGGACCGACGAACGACTCGATGATGCCGTGGATCTGCGGGAGCCGGAGATACTCCCCGATGACCGACGGCGGCGGGTAGCAGTCATCGAGCAGCGTGCCGGTGTGGGGAGGCTTCATCCCGCTGGGCGTGAGTCGCTCGGCTTCGAGCTGCTGCATCTCGGCAATGGCGCGCTCGTTGATGTCGTCGGGCACGATCGAGTCGAACCGGATGAACCCGTTGGCGACGAACTGCGCCATCTGTCGTGTGGTCAACCGATGGTCCGTCCGTCATCGTGCGATTCTGCCAGACCTTGCAACAGGGGTCAGACCCCGAATGTGACACCGCCATGCGCAGAGTTCGCGAGTCGGGATCACAGCCCGTTCCACACCGGTGGTCGCTTCTCCGACGAACGCAGTGCGGGCCTCTGCCGTGTCACCGGTCGAGCTGCACATGATCTGGGTCCGGTTCTCGATGTCGAGTGCGTGACGCAGCGACGGGGCGTCCAGCGTCTGCCACATGGTCTCCTTGGTCATCCACGTCGCGAACGGCGCGTTCGCACGGATCAGGCGGGCCGTCTCGAGCGCCCGCTCGACTTCGGAGCCGGGCTCGACGACGTCGACCACGAGACCCATCGACCGTGCCTCGTCGGCGTCGAAGATGCGGGCCGTCAGGAGCAATTCTGCCGATCGCGACGCCCCGACCAGACGCGGCAGGAAGTAGCTCGTCCCCATGTCGCAGTTCGACACGCCGATCTTCAGGAACACTGCACCGAAGGTCGCCGCCGTCGACGCGAACCGGATGTCGGTCGCGAGGCTGAGGGCGAACCCGCCGCCGACTGCCGGACCGTTGACGGCGGAGATCCAGGGCTTGCGCGAGCGGTGGATCCGCTCGTGCAAGGTCGCCAGGTGGTCCTGCCACATGAAGCCGCGGACCGTCGGCCCGACGGTCTCACTCCCCGGCGCGACGCCCGACGACTGGAGGTCGAGTCCGGCACAGAACCCGCGTCCCGCCCCGGTGACGATCACGGCGCGCACGTGTGGATCGAGGTCGACCAGGTCCACCACCTGCCCCAGCTCGCCGATCATCGTCGACGTGATCGCATTGAGCCGATCGGGTCGATCGAGGGTGACGAGGAAGATGTCGTCGTCGGCCTCGGTGAGCGCGATGGTGTCGAAGGAGGGCAGGGAACGAGTCATCCCGTCATGATGGCAACGACGCCCGTCGCTGCGTGGGTCGGCCGCCTTCGCCGGGTGTGCAGTCGACGTTGGTCAGCGCAGGCGGGCCGCGCGGAGTTCCGACCGGCGCACCTTGCCGGCGTCGTCGCGCAGGGGCTCGTCGACGTACTCGACCGAGCGGGGAAGCTTGTACGCCGCCAGGCGTTCGCCGAGGAAGCCGAGCAGTTCCGTGGCGGGGAGTTCGGTCTCGTCGGCCTGCACGATGGCGTGCACGAGGTTGCCGCGATCGTCGTCGGGAAGCCCGATGACGACACACGAGTGCACCGCCGGATGCTCGTTCAAGGCCGCTTCGATCTCGGCCGGATAGATGTTCGCCCCGCCCGACAGGATCATGTCCTGCAGTCGGTCGCCGAGGTAGAGGTACCCGTCGTCGTCGAACCACCCCATGTCGCCGAGCGACTCCCAACCACCCTCGAGCGTGCGGGCGTCGGCACCGAGATACCGGTACGTCGGCGTGTCCCGCTGCGATCGCATCCAGACCTCGCCCTGCTGACCGGCCGGGAGCTCGTTGCCCTCGTCGTCGCACACCTTCATCTCGCCGGCGCTCACCCGTCCGACCGACCCGCGGTGCTCCAGCCATTCGGTGCCGGTGATGATGCAGACGGCCTGCCCTTCGGTGCCGGCGTAGAGCTCGTAGATGCGCTCCGGTCCCAGCCAGTCGATCCACGCCTCCTTCAGCCACGGCGGGCACGGCTCGGCGAGGTGCCACACGACCCGCAGCGACGACAGGTCGTAGCCGAGTCGGACATCGTCGTCGAGACGCAGGATCCGTTTCATCATCGTCGGGACGAGGTACACGACGTCGACGCGGTGCCGCTCGATCGAGGCCAGCACACCCTCGGCATCGAATCGTTCGAGCAGGACGACGTGGTTGCCCTGGAGGAGCGCCTGGCACGACCAGACGGCAGGGCCGTTGTGGTACAGCGGCCCCGGTACGAGCATGCAGCCGTCGTCGGGCGGGTGCCGAGCGGCGGCGCCGCGGTCGTGTCGAACAGCGCCGGGTCGCCCGAGACGATCAGCTTCGGTCGGCCGGTCGAACCACCCGACGTCGGCGCCTTCCAAGCCGGCGAGATGGCGTCGGGCAGGGGTCCGTCGTCGAACTCGGGGCCGGGCTGATGGCCGAGCGGGAGGTGGACGATCGTGTCGGGCAGGTGCTCGAACGCCTCGTCGGGAGCGCCGATCACCACCGGCGATCCCGCCAACCCGACGATCGCGGCCAGCTCTCGTCCGGGGAGCTTCGCCGACACCGGCTGGGGGATCGCGCCGAGCTTCCAGATCGCGCAGTACGCAACGAACCAGTCGACCGAGTTCGGGACCGCGACGGTCACGAACGACCCGTGCCCGACCCCGTGCGCCTGCAGTTCGCGGGCCAGGCGATTCGAGCGGCGATCGAGCTCCGCCCTCGTGACCGTCGAACCCGCGCAGCTCACGGCTGCCGCCTCTGGACGGGCCTCGGCGAGGTCGCGCAGCCGGGCGGGAAACGACTGGATCATCGGGGGATCAGTTCGACTGGGTGCCGACCTTGAGTTCACGGAAGGGCACGCCACGGTCGACGGACGGCTCACGAGGGAGTCCGAGCACACGGTCGCCGATGATGTTGCGCTGGATCTCGTCGGTTCCACCGGCGATGCTCGACTGGAAGCTGTTGAGCACGATGCGCTGCAGTTCGGCGCCGGACTCGTCGTCGGCGTCCCACGCAATCGAGCCCGGGCCGGCGAACTCGAGCGCCATCTCACGAACGCGCCATGCGATGTTCGAGCCGAAGAGTTTGCCGAGCGAGCCACCGGGCCCAGGCGTCTTGCCCGCCTTGAGTTCGTCGCGGGTCTTCATCGCCACGAGCGACTTGCAGGTCTCCATCGACCAGATCTGCATCAGCTGGTCACGTACGACCGGATTGGCGATCTGGCCGGTCGACTCGGCCGCCTTGCGCAGCATCTTGAAGTTCGGCTGGTTGATCTTGCCGGCGCCGGCGCCACCGATGGCGACACGCTCGTACATGAGCATGGCGGTGGCGAGGTTCCAGCCGTTGTTGAGATCGCCGACGAGCCAGTCCTTCGGGATACGGGCATCGGTGAAGAACACCTCGTTGAAGTGCGAGCCGCCGTCGATCTGGTGGATCGGGCGGATCTCGACGCCCTGGCCGCGCATGTCGAGGATGAACATCGAGATACCGGCGTGCTTCACCTGGTCGGGGTCGGTGCGGGCCACCACGAGGCCGTAGTCGCTCTTGTGGGCGAGCGTGGTCCAGACCTTCTGGCCGTTGATGACCCACTCGTCACCGTCGAGTTCGGCCTTGGTCTGCAGGCTGGCGACGTCGGACCCGGCGCCGGGCTCGGAGAACATCTGGCACCACATGGTCTTGCCCGAGATGTTGTCGGCAAGGAAGCGCTCCTTCTGCTCGTGGGTGCCGTACTCGGCGAGCATCGGCATGCACATGCCGTGGGAGATGATGAACTCGCTGTCGGGCATCGGGTAGTTGCCCTTCACCTCGCGCCAGATCTTCTCGTGGGCGAGGCCCTTGCCGCCGCCGCCGTATTCGCTCGGCACCGGCAGCCCGGCGAGACCGGCTTCGGCGGCCGCAGCGAGGAACGCCTTCTGGTCGTCGAGGGTGGGGTTCTGCCCAGGCGCGAACTGCTCCATGAAGTCGACGCACTTCTGGCGGAACTCCGCTGCCTCGGCTTCGGTCAGTCCGGTGTCGGTGTCGGTCATGTCGGGTCCTCCAAGTAGTGGCAGCTCAGGATTGGCAGCGATCTGCAGTTGCAATACTGTATGGCATCGTACAGTATGTGTCCACACCGAGCGCCATGAGTACTGCCAACCTCACCACCCACGAACTCGATTCGCCTCCTTGGCTCCGCGTCGAGTCGACACTCATGTCGACGGCGCGATTGTTGCGCGTCGCCTTCGATGCGCGGTTGGCTGCGCTCGATCTCAATCTCACGCAGGCGTCGCTGCTCGGGTACGTCGCCGAGTTCGGCACCACCACGCAGACCGATCTCGCCGATCACCTCGGTATCGGGCGTGCGGCCATCGGTTCGGTCATCGACCGGCTGCAGGCGCGTGGACTCGTCGAACGCCAGCCGAAGACCGACGATCGTCGCGTGTGGCTCGTCGCCATCACCGACGACGGCAAGGACGATGGCCACCCGCATCGGCGAGGTCGACACCGTCCTGCGGGCCGAACTCCGCCACGGCATCGGCCGTGAGGAGCGCCAGGCCCTGGCGTGGGTGATGACCCGCCTGCAGCAGAACCTCGCCACCGCAATCGCCGCCAACCCGAACATCTCAACCACCAGTACAGGAGAACAGCAATGACCGAAGCAGTGATCGTCGACGCCATCCGCACCCCCGGCGGTAAGCGCAACGGCAAGTTGAAGGACCAGCACCCCGCTGCCCTCGCCGCGCACATCCTCAAGGCGCTCCAGGAGCGCAACAACCTCGATCCGGCGATGGTCGACGACGTCATCATGGGCTGCGTCATGCAGGTCGGTGAGCAGTCGCTCAACATCGGCCGCAATGCCGTGCTCGCAGCCGGCTGGCCTGAAGAGGTTCCGGCCACCACGATCGACCGCCAGTGCGGCTCGAGCCAGCAGGCGATGCACTTCGGAGCGCAGGGCGTCATGGCCGGCGCGTACGACGTGGTCGTCGCCGCCGGTGTCGAAGTCATGACCCGCACCCCCATGGGAGCATCGGTCGTGCAGGGCATGGGCTTTCCGTTCCCGAAGGAGCAGCTCGACCGGTACGCCGAGACCGGCCTGCCGCCGCAGGGCATCGGTGCCGACATGATCGCCGCCGAATACGGCATCACTCGTGAAGACCTCGATGCGTTCGGCGCACTCAGCCAGCAGCGCGCCGCCATCGCACGCGACGAGGGCCGCTTCGAGAACGAGATCGTCCCGGTCGAGGTCGAGATCGACGGCAAGGTCGAACTGATGACCGCCGACGAGGGCATCCGCGAAGGCACCACCGCCGAGACGCTCGCCAAGCTGAAGCCCGCCTTCAAGGAGGACGGCGTGATCACCGCCGGCAACTCGTCGCAGATCTCCGACGGCGCGTCGGCCGTGCTCATCATGAGCAAGGAGAAGGCCGAGGAGTTGGGCATGAAGCCACGCGCCCGATTCCACGCGTTCGCCGTCACCGGCGCCGATCCCGTCACGATGCTCAAGGGGCCGATCCCGGCCACGAAGAAGATCCTCGAGAAGAGCGGCCTGACCATCGATGACATCGACCTGATCGAGATCAACGAGGCGTTCGCCTCGGTCGTGCTCGCCTGGCAGAAGGAGACGGGCGCCGACATGAACAAGGTCAACGTCAACGGTGGCGCCATCGCCCTCGGTCACCCGCTCGGCTGCTCGGGCACCAAGTTGATGGCGACGCTGCTCAACGAACTCGAGCGCACCGGCGGCCGCTATGGCCTGCAGGTGATGTGTGAAGGTGGCGGTATGGCCAACGCCACCATCATCGAACGCCTCGACTGACCATCCGGGCCTCGTCGCGGGCCCCCACACTTCCGAAATGTGCCGGGATTTGTGCACTCAGCGCACATATCCCGGCATTTTTCGGATCGGGGGTGATGTTGTCGGCAGGCGGGCGTGACGTTTGACCGCCGTTCGGGCGCGGCGAGGTCGATTACGGTCGGATCATGTCGTTGCCCGCTCCGGTGAAGGCCGCCGTCGTCCGCATCAGTACGACCAGCGGGTCGATCAACGTGGTGGCCGAACCCGGTCTCGCCGCGGTCCGGTCGAGCACTGGTTCGGTCATCACGGAGGGATCGTCGACGACCATCGACGGCGGTCACTCGAAGGTGAACGTGCGGGTACCCGAAGGTACCGATCTGGTGGTCGGCGCAATTTCGGGTCGCGTGACGATCGAGGGACGCGTGGGTTCGGTCTCCGTGGTGACCACGTCGGGGAGGGTGTCGATCGCCGACGCCGGGTCTGTCGATGTGCGCACGAAGAGCGGACGTATCGACGTGGGACGAACCATGTCGGCGTGTCGGGCGGTTGCCTCGAGTGCCCGGGTCGAGGTCGGCCGCTGCGGCGAGGCCGACGTCACGACCCGCAGTGGTCGGATCGTGCTGAAGGACGCTCACGGCGCCGTTCGCGCCCACTGTGTGAGTGGTCGTGTCGACATCTCGATGGCCGCTCCGTACGACGTCGACGCCGAAACCGTGTCCGGTCGGATCGTCGTCTCGCTCCCGCCGTCCGTGCGACCGCAGATCGTGGCGTCGAGCAGTGACATCGTCGACAGCGTCGCGGGCTACGACTGCGTCGTCGTCGCACGGTCGGGGAGCGGCCGGGTCGACGTCGCGAACCGATGAGTCACGTCCGCACCGACACGGTCACGCGACACGGGGCGGTGCTGTTCACCGATCTCGTGGGCTTCACCGAGTTCACCGATGCGCAGGGTGACGCTGCGGCGGTCGAGGTGCTCGATGAACAGTCGACGATTGCCCGAGATGCTCTCGCCGGCGGTGTCGGCCAGGTCGTGAAGGAACTCGGCGATGGACTGATGCTCTGGTTCGATCACGC
Organism: Ilumatobacteraceae bacterium; assembly: GCA_963743825.1. Taxonomy (GTDB): domain Bacteria; phylum Actinomycetota; class Acidimicrobiia; order Acidimicrobiales; family Ilumatobacteraceae; genus Sva-07. The sequence continues at coordinate 71,806 of CAVURC010000004.1, forward strand.
GACGCAAGGTCTCCAGGCCGCGGGCGGCATCCTGCGAGCGATCGAGACGGCACGATCGGAGCGTGGTTTCCCCTTGTCGCTGCGCATGGGCATGCACTGCGGCGAGGTGGTCGAACGCGGCGCCGACTTCGTGGGCCAGACCGTCAACATCGCGGCGCGGATCGCCGATCTCGCGGGACCGGGCGAGTTGTTGGTGTCCGAGCAGGTCGTCGACGCACTCGACGGTGGGCCTCCGACCGCAGCGTTCTGGCCAGTTGGTCCCACGCGGGTCAAAGGCGTCACCGCACCGATCTGGCTGTATCGCCTCGCCATCTGAGGGCACTCACACAACGTCGGGTCGGCCAGACTGCGGTGATGCACCGCCGAAGCATCGTGATCGACACCGACACTGCGTCCGACGACGCAATCGCGCTCGTGCTGGCAGTCAAGGAGCCCACCGTCGATGTCCGTGCGGTCACGGTGGTCGCCGGCAACGTGCCGCTCGATCTGGCCGTGCGCAATGCGATCGTCACGCTCGACCTGTGCGGTGGCGCCGACATTCCGTTGCACGCGGGGCTGGCCGAACCGATGACACGAGCGTTGGACACGGCACAGTTCGTTCACGGTGCCGACGGCATGGGGGGCGCAGCGCTGCCCCAACCATCTCGCGCGGCGACGTCGGACGACGCGGTCGGTGCACTGTTGCGGATCGCTACAGACGAGCCGGGCCGACACGATCTCGTCACGCTGGGACCGCTCACCAACATCGCCGCGGCACTCGAGGTCGACCCCGACCTGCTGACGAAGTTCGGCCACACCTACCTGATGGCCGGTTCACCGGACGGTGTCGGCAACGTGGATGCGCTCGGCGAGTACAACGTGTGGGCCGACCCGGAAGCGGCGACGGCGGTGTTCGCAGCGTCCGGAGCGAAGACGATGATCGGCTGGAACATCTCGCGCCGGTTCGCCGTGATGACCCCCGACGAGCAGGCCCAACTCGCGCAGGTCGGTGCGCTCGGGAAGTTCGCGATCGACATCAACGGTGACGTCGATCAGTATGCGATCGACACCGGGCTCGCAGGATTCGATCTTCCCGACCCGATCGCCATGGCGGTGGCGCTCGACGAGTCGATCGTGACCGAGGCGACCGACGAGTGGTTGGTCGTCGGCCTCGACGGGCCGACACGCGGCTGCACGATCCCCGACCGCCGCTTCGGTCGACCCGATCCGAACATCCGTGTGCTCTGGGCGGTCGACGAAGCCGCCTTCAAAGCCCGCCTCTTCGCCGCCTGCGCCGACTGAACTCCCGGGAACCACGCCTGCCCCCGACACCGCGCAGACGGTTTGCGTCACATTTCGGTTGGGACGGTCCAACCGAACTGCAACGCAAACGGCTTTGTGGGGCGTGGGGGAGGAGGCTCAACTCCGAGTCTGGTGGGAGATCGCCGACGCCGCCGGGTTCGTCGAGGCCGAACCGTTCGATCTCCATCGGGAGGTCGAGCACACCGATCGACATCCGCGAGGCGAGGTCGTCGGGCGTGAGCAGGTGGGCAGGGATGATCCACACGACCTCGAACTCGAGACCGTCCGGGTCCTTCGCGTACAGGCTCTTCGTGGTGCCGTGGTCGCTGGCTCCCACGAGTGCACCACGTTCGCGCAGTACGCCGGCGAGGCGCTCCAGTTCACCGAGGGTGTCGACCTCCCAGGCCAGGTGATACAGGCCCACCGTCGACCGCCCGGCGTCGGAGGGCGCGGCGCCCGCACCGATCTGGAACACCCCGAGGTCGTGGTCGTTCGTCGAGCCCGACGCTTGGAGAAACGCTGCGCCGGGGAGCGAGCTGACGACCCGGAAGCCCATGACCTCGGAGTAGAACTCGGTGGTCTGCTCGACGTCACGGACGTAGAGCACTGCGTGGTTGAGTCGTTGGACACCCATGCACACGCCAACCTACTTGCGCCCGCAAACATTCCCGACCATCGACGTGCTCGGTCTGTTGGGGTCGGGTCCGGAAAGACCGGGAAACGTGTGATGGGTGGCCGCGCGCCACCGGCGACACTGGTGCGATGGCCACGCAGACCGCGCCGAGCGGTACACGATGGCGCGCGCTCGGTGCGTTGCTGCGACCTGACGCCTGGCGTTGGGCCGGCCTCGGCGTGCTCGTGGCGATCAGCTCTGCGCTGCTCATCACGGGTCCACTCATCGTCCGCCAGATCGTCGACCTCGCATCCGAGGGCACCACGACCGCCGAGATCACCCGACTCGCCGTGGCGTTCCTGGTGATCGCCGTCGTGACGCAGATCCTCGCCGTCATCGTCGTCTGGCTCGCCACGGTGGCCGCATGGCGCACGACCAACGACCTGCGACTCACGATGACGCGCCACGTGCTCGGTCTCGACCACGAGTTCCACCGAACCCACACGCCGGGCGAGCTGATCCAGCGTGTCGACGGCGACATCACCTCGGTGTCCGACTTCCTCAGCACCGTTGTCACCAAGGCGGCCGGTGCGGCCATGCTCATCGGTGGGATCATCATCGTGCTGACCGTGCTCGACTGGCGCCTCGGGCTCGGCATGGCGATCTATGTCGGGCTGGCGCTGGCGGTCATCATGCGCAGTCGTGATCGGGCGGTCTCGGAGTCGTCGGAGGAGATGGGGGCACTCGGTCGGCTCTACGGCGGCATCGAGGAACGGCTGACCGCTGCGGAGGACCTGCGGGCCAACGGCGCGGCCGACCACGTCGCCTGGCGGTTCGTCGAGGACAGCGAGGACGCGCTGATGAGCGCGGTCCGTCGCGAGCGTGCCTTCCTCGTGATGTGGTGGTTCGTCCAGGGGGCGGTCGCCGCGGGTTGGATCGTCGCCCTCGTGCTCGGTGCGGTGCTCGTTGCCGCCGGCACCATTTCGATCGGTACGGCGTTCCTGCTGTTCCAGTACGTGCTGCTGATCGCCCGCCCGCTCGAGGAGGTCGTGCACGAACTCGAGACGGTGCAGAAGGCGAATGGTGCGATGGTCCGCGTGGCCGACCTCTTGGCCGTGGAACCCAAGGTGCTCGACGAGGGCGACACGAGCCCGCCGCCCGGGCCGCTCGCGATCGACGTCGACGACGTGCACTTCGACTACGGCGACGACCGCCCGGTGCTGCGCGACGTCACGATCCGGATCGGTGCCGGACGTTCCGTCGGCATCGTCGGTCGCACCGGCAGCGGGAAGACCACCTTCTCCCGACTGGTGTTGCGACTCGTCGAACCGACTGCCGGTGTCGTCTCGCTCGGTGGCGTTGCGATCGCCGACATCGCCCTCGCCGAGTTGCGCCGGCGCGTGGCGCTCGTCCCCCAGGAAGTGGAACTGTTCGCCGGCACGGTGCGCGACAACGTGACCCTGTTCGACGACGAGCCGACCGATGCCGAGGTGATCGATGCACTGCATCGAGTGGGCCTCGACGCGCTCGCCGACGCAGGCATCGATCGCGCCCTCGGAGCTGCAGGCAGCGGTCTGTCGGCCGGAGAGGCCCAGCTGCTGGCGCTCGCCAGGGTGTGGCTGCGCGATCCCGACCTCCTGGTGCTCGACGAGGCGACCGCCCGCGTCGACCCCGAGACCGAACGGCGCCTCGAAGCTGCGGTCGTCGAACTCATGCACGGTCGCACGACACTGGTGATCGCCCATCGGCTGTCGACGCTGCGTTCGGTCGACGAGATCGTGGTGTTCGACCACGGTCGCATCGTCGAGCACGGCGACCGCACCGACCTCATCGGCGACGACGACAGCCGGTTCGCTCGGCTCCTCACGATCTCACTCGACGAGGAGCGCGACTCCGACGCTGCGCACACGACTGACGTCGGATCGGGGGTGACGGCGTGAGTACCGATCTGGCCGATCCGTCGACCGCGATCACCGAGCCGACCGACAACGTGTGGAAGCTCGCCTGGCGCGTGTCGCAACACCGCCCACGCGAGTTCTGGTGGGGCTGGTCGCTGTTCGTGGTCTTCTTCACGATGCCCGCCGTCACCGGGTACTTCCTCGGTCGCGGCTACAGCGCACTCGAGGCCGGCGACACCGACGAGACGATCTGGTGGGCGGCGGCCATCGCGATGAGCGAGACCATCCGCATGGTGGCGATCCACCACGGCGCGCTCATCTGGACCAAGGCGTGGATCCACATGCAGACGCTGTTGCGCGCCAACATGCTCAGCGCCCAGATGGCGAGTGGTGGTCTCCACGCCGGCCAGCCGGTCGGTTCCGCCGGCTCCGCGGTCACCCACTTCCGTGACGACACCGAGGACGTCGCCAACTTCGTCGACGGCATGGTCGACGTGTCGGGCGGGGTCGTCTTCACGGTGATCGCAGGATTCGTCCTCGGCGCCGCCGACCCGACCGCCGCGCTGATCCTCATCATCCCGCTGCTCGGCGTCGGCGTTGCGACCCGCGTCCTCGACACGCGTATCAAGGAGTACCGCGCCGCCGACCGCGCCGCCACCGAACAGGTCACCGGCCTGCTCGGCGACGTCATGGCTGCAGCAACCACGGTGAAGGTGAACGACGCCGCCGAACCGATGCTCGCACGACTCACCGTTCTCGTGGATCGTCGCCGACAGACGGCCGTTCGTGACCGCGTGCTGGAGGAGGGTGTGCAGGCCTTCAGCCAGGGCGCAGCCGATGTCGGACTGGGCCTCGTGCTGCTCGTCAGCGCCGGAGCGATCGCCTCGGGCAGTTTCGACCTGGGCACGCTCGCGCTGTTCACCGCCTATCTCGGTTGGCTGAGCTTCCTGCCGCGGATGGTCGGGCGGGTTCTCGCACGTCGCAAACAGGCCGGCGTCGCCTTCGCCCGGATGAGCAAGCTCGTCGCGGGTGAGGAGGCGACCAACACGGTGCGGGAACGGAACCTTCCGATCGACCCGAGCGACAGTCGGTCACGTCCTGAAGTCGTACGTCCCGATCGCGTCCCACTCGATCGGCTCGACGTCGTCGGCCTGAGCGTCGCCTATGCCGGCCGCCCGGTGCTGGTCGACGTCGATTTCTCCGTGCGCCGAGGAGAGTTCGTCGTGATCACCGGCCCGGTCGGGGCCGGCAAGTCGACGCTCCTGCGGGCGTTGCTCGGGCTCGCCTGGCAGGCCGACGTGAGCGGGACGGTGCGGTGGAACGGCCACGAGGTTGCCGACCGCTCGGCCTTCTTCGTGCCACCGAATGCGGCGTTCCTGTCGCAGGTGCCGCAACTGATCTCCGACAGCGTTGCCGACAATGTCGGCCTCGGGCCGGTCGACTCGGAGCAACTGGCGACGGCACTTCGCCTGTCGGCGATCGCCGACGACATCGACTCGATGCCGGCCGGTGCCGACACCCTCATCGGTCCTCGAGGTCTGCGCTTGTCCGGCGGGCAGCGTCAGCGTCTTGCAACAGCTCGCGCGCTCGTGCACTCGCCCGAGATCGTCGTGCTCGACGACCTGTCGAGTGCGCTCGACGTCGAGACGGAGGTGCAGCTCTGGACGAATCTCGCCGACGCAGGAATGACCGTGATCGCCGTCTCGCATCGCACGGTCGCCTTCCGCCGCGCCGATCAGGTGCTGCGGCTCGAAGCCGGTCGTCTGGTCGGCTGAGCCGGATCGTCAGCTCGACCGTCGACGGGCGCGGTGGTCGGCGGTGTGGGTGCGGCTGGCGCAGCGAGGGTCGGAACAGAACCGCCGAGATCCGTTGCGGGTTGCGTCGTAGAAGAGGTGGTCGCAGTCGACGGCCGCGCACGTTCCGAAACGCTCGGTTCCGTGGTCGCAGATCTCCTGGGCGAGCGCCATCAGGATGTCGGCGACGACCTGCTCGTCGAACGTCGCCGACGTCGGGGTCCAGTGGATGTGGAGCCCGGCGCCGTCGTGCGCGGTGAGCGATGGGGTGATGTGCCGCTCGGCCAGTTCACCGTTGATCCACGTCGGGTCGGGGTCGGTCGTGGCGAGTGCCGTCAGGGTGTCGAGCATGGCGCTCATCTGCGACTCGACTCGCCGGAGGGATGCCGCCGATGCTCCGTTCGCTCGCGTGAACCCGTGCTCGTGAAGGAGGCCACGTACATCAGCTGCGTCGCCGCCCCGCGCATCGGTGAGCGCATTGACCAGGTCGACCATCGCCTCGAGGGTGAGGCGGATCTCGGTGTCGTGTCCGGATGTGACGTACACGACATCAGCGTAACGTCACGTCATCGTGTAAGGTACTAATCGACGTTAGCTACTTACACTCGTCGTCGAGACCGAACTCGCACAACTGAACTCACAAGGTTGAACTCCGTGGACCTCCTCCTCAACTCCCTCGTCATCGTGGCGACCATCCTCGGCTCGTGGATGGCGTTCCCCCAGGCTCGGCGCTTGGCGCGGACGCGACGAGTGGAGGGCGTGTCGGCGGTCTGGATCGGTGTGAGCCTCGCGATCAACGGATGGTGGCTCACGTACGGTCTCGTCGCCGGGGTGTGGGCGCTCGTGCCCGTGTCTGCCATCTCGCTCGTGCTCTACGCATCGATGGCCATCGTCTATGTGGGCACCGTCGGTCGTTCGGCGCTGTCGGGAATGTCGTTCGGCGTCTTCGGCCTCGGGATGATCCCACTGCCCTTCCTGATCATCGGTGGCTGGCCGCTCGCCGCCATCGCCGTCGGGTTGTCGTACGGCATCCAACTGTTGCCGGCCGTCGTGTCGGCGTGTCGCACTCGCGATCTCGTCGGGGTGTCGGCGTCCACGTGGCTCATCGCCTGGGTCGAGGCCGGGCTCTGGCTCGTCTACGGACTCGGCGTCGGCGACATCGCACTCACGCTCGCCGGGATCGTCGGCGTCGCGATGGCATCGGTCATCCTCACCCGCCTCGCAGTCACCGGACACGACCCGTTCCTGGCCGTCGATCCACGTCGCCTCGTGGCGGCTGCTCAGTCGGTGTGAGCACGGTGCCCGACCGGGCGCGGTGGACAATCGCACAAAGGTCACTAGTCTGACCGACGTAAACGTGAGTCAACGGTGGCTCCGATTTCAACAAGGAGCCGAAATGGCCACAGGTACAGTGAAGTTCTTCAATGACGAGAAGGGCTTCGGTTTCATCTCTCGCGACGACGGCGACGACGTCTTCGTGCACTATTCGAACATCGTCGGGTCAGGTCGTCGTTCGTTGAACGACGGTGACACCGTCGAGTTCGAGATCGCTGCCGGCCGTAAGGGCCCGGAAGCGGTCGACGTCAAGATCGTCTGAGGAGGCGTTCCGATTGGCTCGAAGTCCGCAGTCCTACCAGAAGCGACAACGAGAACTCCGTAAGAAGGAGCGCAAGGCCGAGAAGCTTGCCGTACGACACGGCAAGGGTTCGGACTCCGACGAGGAATCCAGCGATGGACCCGACGAGGATGCGTTGCTCGAGGAGTTCCGTCAGTTGAACGAGAAGTTCGCTGCCGGCGACGTGGAGGAGGACGACTTCGAGTACCGCAAGGCGGAGATCTTCGCTCAGCTCGGACTCGGGGAAGCCCCCGAACCGCGTGAGCCGGCTTCCGAATCGGTCGACTGACTCACAAGAATCTGATGACAACCCCCGGCTGGTCCGGGGGTTGTCGTCGTTTTCGGCCGTTGTCGTTCCGGTGCCTCGTCGTTCTGGGTGTGACGGTCAGGCTCGCGTTGCCGTGAGCCAGAAGCCTGTGCCGGCCGATGCGGTGCGCCCGGTCCAGTTGCCGGGCAGCGCGGTGAGCACGTCGTCGGGCGGGAGATGGATCGGCGTCTGATCGCCGAGGGTGTTGACCCACAGCACCGTTCCGGCATTGCGCAGAACTCGCTCGACCTCGTGCGGGAACAACAACATGTTGATCATCAGCACGGCGTCGAACGATCGGTCCCGGTAGGGAAGCATCGACGCGTCGGCGCGGACGCGAGGCGCGAGTTCTGGCGGGGCATGATGCAGCATCTCGGCCGACAGATCCGTGGCAATCAGCGATCCGACGATCCCGCTGAGAATGCGGGTACCGGCACCGGTGCCCGAGCCGAGTTCCAACCACGCGCCCTCGGTCGGTACATCGCCGCGCTCGAGCGCGTCGCGAACCGGCGCCGCCTTGGTGTCGTCGATGTTCCGTGCCGACCACTCCTCGGCGAGGTCGTCGAAAACCGCGGCGACACGGTCGGCGTCGTCCTGCGTCCAGGTTCGCCCAACGCAACCGACCGGGTCAGCATGCGCATCGGATGGTCCGGCCCGGCGAACGGCTCCGGCTCCTGTGCCGATGGGTGGTCTGCCAGTCGCTCGATCACGCCACCATTCTTGCATCAGGGGTCAGACCCCTTTTGCAAGTGCTCGGAGCGACGGGTTGCATTCATCGTTCAATAGTTATAGAGTGCTGAATATGCCGAAGGCGCTCCCCTCCGAACTGCTCGAACATGTCGCCGAACGCTTCCGTGTACTCGGTGATGCGACTCGACTCGGCGTGATCAGGACGCTGCTCGACGATGGTGAGCAGAACGTCGGCCACCTCGTCGATCGGCTCGGCACCAGTCAGGCGAACGTGTCCAAGCATCTTCGGATCCTGCTCGACGCGGGCATCGTGTCGCGTCGAGCCGAAGGAACAGCGGCCTACTACTCGGTCACCGATCCGAGCCTGATGCCCGTGTGCGCCATCGTCTGCGACCGTCTGCGCGAGCAGGTTGCCGAGGACGCCCGCACGTTCGCCGTCTGACGGCGTCCATCCCTCCCCCACCCCCACCCACCCAGCCACCGAAGGAACCACGACATGACCATCGATACGGGCGCATCGGCGCCAGATCTATCGCTACATGAAGATGTAGTGCTCACGGTGCCTCCGCATCACGACGATCTCGACACCGACGTCGTGCATCCGCCACTCGCCCGCATGGGTCGATGGGCGCACAGCCATCGCAAGGCCGTCATCATCGCGTGGGCCGTACTGGCGATCGGCCTCGGCGTGTTCGCGCCCAAGCTCGAACATGCACTGTCGGGTGCGATGTGGGAGGTCAACGGCAGCGAATCACTCGCGGCTCGCGACATCATCGACGAACAGTTCGGTGGGCTCTCGTCGCAGTCGGCCGTCGTGGTCATCCAGAGCGAATCGACGCCGATCGACGATCCCGCCTACCAGCAGGTCATCGCCGACGTGAATGCGCTCATCGTCACCGAGCCGGGATTCGGACAGCCGATGCCCGCTCAGCCGGGTATGGACGGCATGACCGTCATGATCCAGGCCGGGGCCGAAGTCGACCCGACCGAAGCCGTGCGCGCCGCCGAACGACTCGGCGACGAGATCAACGACCTGTCGACCGAGGTCGCCGGTGATCAGATCACCGTTGCGCTCACCGGCTCACCTGCCTTCTGGGACGACTTCAATGCCGTCAACCGTGAGGGCATGATGAAGGCCGAGCTGTTGACCTGGCCGGTCACCGCCGTCATCCTCGTGATCGCGTTCGGCACGCTCGCCGCTGCGGGCCTTCCGTTGCTGCTCACCGCGGCCGGTCTGCTCGCATCGATGGGTGTGCTCTACGGCATCACCCAGGTGACCGACCTCTCGATCTGGACGCTGAACTTCGCCATGATGTTCGCCCTCGCACTGGGCATCGACTACGCCCTCTTCATCGTCACCCGCTACCGAGCGGCACTGCACGCTCATCCGGACGATCCGCAACACGCCGCCGGCATCTCGATGGACACCGCCGGCAAGGCCGTGTTGTTCTCCGGCATCACGGTCCTCATCAGCCTCTCCGCGATCCTCCTCGTGCCGATCCCGGCGTTCCGTTCGATGGCGGCGGGCATGATGCTGTCGGTCACCTTCGTGCTGCTCGCGGCGCTCACGCTGCTCCCGGCACTGCTCGGCCCTGGCATCGACAAGTTCGCACTGCCATGGCACAAGGCGGGTGACCACCACAGCGAGTTCTTCGCCCGTCTCGCCGATCGGATCCAGGCCCACAAGGTCGTGGTCGCCGTCGGCGCCATCATCGTGCTCGTCGCACTCGCCCTGCCGCTGCTCGGTCTGAAGACCGGGATGCCCGGGATCACCGTGTTGCCCGAAGACGAACAGGCCCGTCAGGGCTACGACATGATCGCCGACGGCTTCGGCCCCGGTGGTCCCGGCCCGATCCAGGTGATCGTGCCTGCAGGGGCCGACGCTCAGGCCGTGGCCGATCAGATGATGGCCACCGAGGGCATCGTGATGGCGTTCCCACCCCAGCCGGGGATGGAGGGTGCCAGCATCATCCAGGCCGTCGGCGCCTACGACCCCTCCTCCGAGGAGGCGTTGGCACTGATTCCGACGCTGCGCACGGAACTCCCCGAGGGCGTGGTCGTCGGGGGCCCGGTCGCCGAGAACTTCGACCTCGACCAGACGCTCAGCGAGAAGGCGCCACTCGTGATCGGTGTCGTCCTCGTGCTCGGGTTCCTGCTGCTGATGGTTGCGCTGCAGGCGGTGATCGTCGCGTTCGTCGGCGTCATCTTCAACCTGCTGTCGGTTGGCGCTGCGTTCGGCGTCGGAGCGCTGGTGTTCCAGCACGGGATGGGCGCGAGCCTGCTCGGCTTCGACAGTCAGGGGTATCTCACATCATGGGCACCGTTGTTCTTCTTCGCTCTCGTCTTCGCGATCTCGATGGACTACACGGTGTTCCTGCTCGCCTCGACCCGCGAGCACTTCGAACGATCGGGTGACGCCGCCGAGGCGGTGCGTGGATCGCTGGGACACAGCGGTCGACCGATCGTGGCCGCTGCCGGCGTCATGATCGCCGTGTTCTACACCTTCGCCATCGCCGGCACGCTGCCGATGAAGGAGATGGGCCTGATCCTCGGCACGGCAGTGTTGCTCGACGCCTTCCTCATCCGGTTGGTGCTCGTTCCCGCAACGCTCTTCATCATCGGCAACAAGGCGTGGTGGCTGCCGCGCTGGATCGACCGGATCCTGCCGAACGTGAAGTTCGCCCACTGATCACAAATGAGACGCGGGGTCTGACCCCGCGTCTCATTTGCCGCGTGGTGGCGGCGAAGGTGACGGCGGCGGCTTGGGCGACGTTGAGCGAGTCGACGGCCGGGGCGATCGGGATGCGTACGCGACGGTCTGCACGACTCAACAGGGTCCGGCTCAGCCCGGGGCCTTCTGCTCCGAGACAGACGGCGAGGCGCTCCGGTACCGGGAGGTCCCAGATGTCGTCGGCGTCGCCCGCCGGCGTCATCGCCCACACCTCGAAGCCGGCGGTGCGGAGGCGATCGACGACATCGCTCCACTCGTCTGCGCCGGCGCGCGCGATCGGCAGTGTCAGGACCTCACCCATGCTGACCCGGACGGTCCGGCGGCTGTACGGAGTCGGTGCACGTGGCATCGATGATCAGGCCGTCGATGCCGAAGGCCCGTGCCGCTCGGGCGATGGCGCCGAGGTTCTCGGCATCATTGAGGCCCTCGAGCACTGCGACGCGGTGTGCATCGCCGACGAGCTCCTCGACCGATGGATGTGGCCGTCGGTCGGCGCACGCGATCACGCCGCGATGGAGATCGAACCCGACGACGTCGGCGATCACCTCGCGGTCCGCCACGTACACCGGGACGCTTGCAGCCGTGAGCAGTTCGGCGTTCACGGCGAATCGGTCGAGCCGAGAGGGTGCGAGCAGCACCGACCGGACCGTGTGCCCCGACTCGATCAGGCGGTCGATCGCGACATACCCCTCGACGATGAAGCACCGGTCGGCTTCGTACCGTCGACGGAACGCCTGGTCGTTGAGCGAGCGGTAGTCGTCGAGGCGTGAGTCGGCAGCATCAACGACGGGGGTCGTCACCGTGCGAACACCTGGGAGTCGTCGGCGAACGCCTTGAACTCCAGCGCATTGCCGGACGGGTCGAGGAGGAACATCGTCGACTGCTCGCCGACCTGGCCGGCGAAGCGGGTGTGCGGTTCGATCACGAATGCCGTGTCGGCCGCCGTCAGGCGGTCGGCCAGCGATTGCCAGGCGGCCGGGTCGAGGAGCACACCGAAGTGCGGGACCGGGACATCGTCACCATCGACCGGATTCGACAGCGACGAGGGTCGGTGCGCCGGGTCGAGATGGGCGACGAACTGGTGGCCGTACAGGTCGAAGTCGACCCAGGTGTCGCTCGATCGGCCCTCGTTGCACCCCAACAACCCACCGTAGAAGGCGCGCGCCGCAGCGAGATCGTGGACCGGCATGGCCAGGTGGAATCGCGGGCGGTCGTTCATCTCAGTGCGGCAGGACGTAGGTGCCCTGTGCGGTGGCCGTCGGACGATCCTCGCGATCGTCGCACCACACCCGTACCGTTCCGACGACGTTGCGTCGGCCGGCGACATCGAGCGTCGCCTTGGCCCACAGGACAGACCCCTGAGCGGGTCGCAGGAACCGGATCGAGAGTTCGGACGTGAGCGCCATCGGTTCGATCCGGCCCGTCGCGCCGAACACGAGATACCACAGTGCGGCATCGGCGAGGCCGAACTGTGACGGCCCGGAGATGAATGCACCAGGCCGGAGCTCGGCCTCGGAGATTTCGCGACGGGCGACGGCCGCCGTTCGGCTCAGCTCCACACAGGAGTTGTTCGAGCCGGCGAACAGCTCGCCGATCATCTCGTTGACGGCGACGACGTCGGGGACGGTGATGTCGCTCAGGGGGCCGGGGGAAGGCATGTTCCGACGCTAGCGAGCTTCATCTCCACCCCGAAACCGTGGCATCGTGTCGGCCATGACCTCGACCGAAGATTTCCGACCATCGCTCGAACGTGTTGTCGTGGTCGGTGCATCGTTGGCGGGCTTGCGCGCCGCGGAGACCCTTCGCCAGCACGCTGCGGTCGGCTCGGTCGTCGTCGTCGGCGATGAGGTCCACCGCCCGTACGATCGACCGCCGCTCTCGAAGAAGCTGCTCTCGGGCGAATGGGAACCCGACCGGATCCACTTGCGCCAGCCCGAGGTGTTCGACGAACTCGACGTCGACTGGCGCCTGGGATCGGCTGCGGTCGGCCTCGACCTGAGTGCGCGTCTCGTGGAGTTGGCCAGCGGTGAGTCGATCCCGTTCGACAGCCTGATCATCGCCACCGGCGCCAGACCGCGGCGCCTCCCGGGCCACGACACCTTCGACCACGTGCACGAACTGCGCTCGCTCGACGATGCACTGGCGTTGCGAGCCGAAATCGCACCGGGCGGGCGTCGGGTCGTGGTGATCGGTGCGGGCTTCATCGGTCTCGAAGCGGCAGCCACCGCGAAGACGCTGGGCAACGACGTGGTCGTACTCGAAGGTGCGTCTGCGCCGCTGATCCGAGGCCTCGGCGCCGAGATGGGCGAGGCGATCGCTGCACTGCACCAGGCCCACGGCGTGGACGTTCGCTGTGATGTCCGCATCGACGCGTTGACCGCCGACGGCGTACGTCTCGCCGACGGCGAGGTCGTGCAGGCCGACGTCGTGGTCGTCGGCATCGGGGTGTCGCCGGCGACCGACTGGCTTGCCGGCAGTGGTGTGGAACTCCGAGACGGCATCGTGTGCGACGCTCATCTCAACGTGCTCGACGCGAACGGCGATGTCGTCCCGGGCGTGTTCGCCGCCGGCGACGTGGCACGCTGGCCGAACGGCCTCTTCGACGAGGAGATGCGCGTCGAACACTGGACCAATGCCGCCGAGCAGGGTGCCCACGCCGCGAACAACCTCGTGCACCTCGCCGCCGGCGAAACACCCGAACCGTATGCACCGCTGCCCTTCTTCTGGAGCGATCAGTTCGAGCATCGCATCCAGTTCCTCGGCCGAGCCGGAGCCGACGACGACGTCTGCATCGTGGCAGGATCGGTCGCCGATGCGAAGTTCCTCACACTGTTCGGACGTGACGGCCGCCTCCACGGCGCGCTCGGGTTGAACGCCCCCCGATGGGTCATGTCGACGCGAAAGTTGTTCCTCGAGCGGGCGAGTTGGGACGAGGCAGTCGCGGCCACGAGTGGGCTCGGCACGTGAACGGTTCTCCACGCGTGTGCGGCGCGGCGAGCTGAGGTCCGGGTCGTGGCTCGCCTCGATGTCACACGCATCGGCGCCTGGCGTGGGCTCCAGGCGGTGGTCGGCGAGATCGAGCGCGGCATCGACGAGGAGTTGCGCGCCGACTGGGACATCCAGCTCGGTTGGTTCGACGTGCTGGCCTCACTGCAACGACTGGGCGGTCGGGCCAGGCCGCTCGACGTCGCCGCCGATCTCAGGCTGCCACCGTCGAGCCTCAGCCGTCGTCTCGACCGGTTGCAGGAGGAAGGTTGGATCGCCCGCCATCGCGAGGTGCCCGGCGCTGATCACCGTGCGGTCGAGATCGAACTCACGCGCACCGGGCGGCGACTGTGGCGCGAGATGAACGTCAGCTACCGCCGCGCGCTCCAGGCCCAGTTCGCGATCCACCTCGATGACCGCGACATCGCCGACCTCCGCCGCGTGCTCGACCTCCTGATCGGCCTCGACCCCGGCGACGACGACGTCACGATGGGGGCTGACCCCGATCGTGATTCCTCCGGTTCGAGCGGGGGATCGCCGCTAGCGTGACATCGTGCCCGCCTTCTCGACGATCATCTGGGTCGGGTGCGGCATCCTCATGGGCTACGTCCTGTGGAAAACCGGGATCATGATGTTGCGCAGCATGACCTCGCTGCCGCCGGAACCCCCACCGACCGGCGAACTGCGCAAGGTGAACCGCAGGTATCGCTGCGATGTCTGCGGGGTGGAGCTGAGGTTGACAATGGCCCCTGACGACGACCCACCACCCCCGCGACACTGTCTCGAGGACATGATCGAGGTTGCTCCGCTCTACGACTGAGGATGCAACGCAGCGGCCGGCACGCCGAGTCGGAGCACGTTGTCCACAGGGATGGGGACAACATGTGGTGAACCACACCGATGTGATTCGAGGTTTCCCACAGGGCGGGAACCGGGTGTTCGATCAGGCGGTCAACGCCACTTGGTGGCGGTGTAGAGCCCGCCCAGGATGCAGCCCAGCCCGATCAACGTCGGAATGTTGCTGTCGGTGAAGATCAGGTACCGAGCCATGATCATCAGCCCGCCGGCGACGAGCAGCACGATCATGATGATCGGGATCCAGTGCGGTGGCACCAGCTGGCGTTTGGTTGCCTTCGGGGTGTAACGCGACGACGCGACGGCGGCGTGATGCGGCTGGTCGTCGGGCTGAATGTGGCGATCCTCGGGCCGAGTCCCCTTCGGGGTCACCCGACCTCCGCCGGTCTTTCGCTTCGGGGGAGCCATGCAGCACCGAGCATACGTGATCAGGACAACTGACCGTTCACCTGAGCCATCACGAGAAGGTCGCTCCGAATTTCGGACCGGGTGGAGCGCATACTGGTGCGGTGACCCGCGTCCTCGTCATCGACAGTTACGACAGCTTCGTCTACAACCTGGTGCAGTACCTCGGTGAGCTGGGCGCCGATCCGATCGTGGTGCGCAACGATCAACTCACGGTCGACGATGCCGTGGCATTGCAGCCCGACGCGGTGCTGTTGTCGCCAGGGCCGGGCCGGCCCGAGACGAGCGGCATCATCTGCGAGTCGATCGGGGCCTTCGCCGCGATCGGGACGCCGCTGTTCGGTGTGTGCCTCGGCCACCAGGCGATCGGTTACGTGTACGGCGCCGACGTCGTGGGCGCTCCGGAGCTGATGCACGGGAAGACCTCCGAGATCATCCACGACGGCACCGGTGTGTTCGCCGGCCTGTCGTCACCGCTGACTGCAACGAGGTACCACTCGCTCACGCTCGCGCCCGACAGCATTCCCGACGACCTCGTCGTCACGGCTCGCAGCGCCGACGGTGTCGTCATGGGTGTACGCCATCGCACCCTCTCGGTGGAAGGCGTGCAGTTCCACCCCGAGAGCATCCTCACCGGCCAGGGCCACGACCTGCTGGCGAACTTCCTCGCACGCGCGTAGTCGCGAGCGGAGGTCAGGGTGCGACGGTCGTCGTCGTGGTCGTCGGCGCGGTGGTCGGCGGTGTGGTCGTGGTGGTCGTGCTGGTCGTCGGCGGTGGCACCGTGGTGATCGCCCGACCCACGGTGATCGTGATCGCCGTGCCCGGGTCGACCTGCGAGCCGGCCGGAAGACTCTGCGCCACGACGCGGCCGTCGTCGGTGGCCCCAGCGGGCACATCGACGTAGGACACGCTCGGGACGAGGCCCTCCTCGGTCAAGGTGTTGCGGGCCTGTGCCTCCGTCCGGCCGACCACGGCCGGGACCCGCACGGGCTCGGGACCATTCGACACGATGATCAACACGTCACTTCCCTTGGCGATCAACTCGCCGGGGCCAGGTCGGATCTCCATCACCGTGCCTGCCGCGACCGTGGGACTCGAGCGAACGTCGGTGGTGACGACGAAGTCGTACGGCGCGGCCTGCAGGAGCGCCCGCGCCTCGACCTCGGTCATCCCGATGACGTCGCCGGGCACCTGCACACTCGACAGCGGGGCCGCCACGACGAGATTCACGACCGTGCCCTGCAACGCCGGGGTACCGGCGGCCGGGTCGCTCGAGATCACGGTGTTCTCGGCGAGATCATCGCGTTCCTCGTTCGTGATCGTCCCGACCACGAACCCGTCGGCGGCAAGGAGTGAACTCGCCTCGGTGATCGGCAGCGTCACGACGTTGGGGACCGGTACGAGTTGCGGGTCGGGATTGAAGAAGACCTCGACG
Source organism: Ilumatobacteraceae bacterium (assembly GCA_963743825.1). Taxonomy (GTDB): domain Bacteria; phylum Actinomycetota; class Acidimicrobiia; order Acidimicrobiales; family Ilumatobacteraceae; genus Sva-07. The sequence continues at coordinate 88,414 of CAVURC010000004.1, forward strand.
GTGTCGTCCTTGAGGATCAGCGTGCCCGCCGGAGGGTCGGTGCGCACGACGAAGTTGACGGCGACGAGCGCACTCTCCTCCGGTGTCGTGACGAATCGGATGTTCTTGGCGGTGAGGTCGGCAATGACCTCCTCGAGCGGCCTGTTCGTGTAGTCGTCGAGAACGAACTGCGCCGGTTCGGCGTCGCCCTCGTCGCCCCCGAGGGCCTGGAACAGCAGGACGCCGCCGATGACGAGGAGGATCAGCGCGACGAACGCGCCCAGCGCGTACCAACCCGTACGTGACGGGTTGGTGTCGTAGTACATCGCGTCGGCCGATGCACCCGTCGGGTAGCCCGCTTCGACCATCCCGGTCGAGGGAACGGAGTCGGACCGTGGTGCTGCGCCGGGCATCATCCCGGTGGGGGCGACGGTCGGATTGACGGTCGTCGCGCCCGCGAGCGCTCCGGCGGCCGCCGCGCCGGCGATCCCCGCACGGGCGTTCGCTGCGGCGGCCAGTGCCTGGACCGGCTCGTCGTTGCGGAACCGGCGAAGGTCGTCACGCAGCGCCGCGGCACTCGGGTACCGCATCTTCGGATCCTTGGCGAGGAGCTTGGCCACGATCGCCTCGAACGAACGCGGCACATCTGCAACGATCTGGACGAGCGGCTGCGGCGAGTCGTGCACCTGCTTGTAGGCGATGCTCACCGGGTTCTCGCCGGTGAACGGTGGCCGGCCGGCCACCATCTCGTACATGACGATGCCGAGCGAATACAGGTCGCTCCGCGGATCAGGCTGTGCCCCTTGAGCCTGTTCGGGCGAGAAGTACGTCGCCGTCCCCATGACCGAGCCGACCTGCGTGAGGTTCGACTCGGTCGGCGCGTTGAGGGCGCGGGCGATGCCGAAGTCGGCGACCTTCACCTGGCCGTTGGTGCCGATCAGGATGTTCGCGGGCTTGATGTCACGGTGGGCGACGTGGTTGTCGTGGGCGAAGCCCAGTGCCGCCGCGACTTCGCTGGCGATCTCGGCGGCCTGTTTCGAGGTGAGCTGCTTGTTGGTGGAGAGGATCTCGGCCAGGGTGCGACCCTGGACCTCCTCCATCACGATGAAGTAGGTGCCCTCGAACTTGCCCCAGTCGTACACGTTGACGATGTTGGGGTGCGAGAGGCTGGCGGCCGACTGTGCCTCACGTCGGAACCGCTCGACGAAGTTGGCATCGGTGGCGAACTCGGGGAAGAGCACCTTCACGGCGACCTGGCGGTCGAGCAGGAGATCGCGCGCGGAGAAGACGTCGGCCATGCCGCCGCGCCCGATCCGCTTGTGGATCTCGTACCGGTCGTTGATGACCGTCGCCTCGCCGTTGTTCGTCACGTTGTGCCTTCTGAGCTGGAACACGGGTTCTCAGCGCTTGGCAAGGTTATCGACCCGGCCCTTGCCATTGCTGGCAGGTGTCGGCCGCTGACGGTCACGTGCCGGCCCCGGGGATTGCCGGGGTCACCGGCAGCGATCCGGCGCCGGTGAGGAGGAAGTCGAGCATGCCCTTGGCGATCGGGCCGGCGAGACGACCACCCGTGACGGCGATGTCCGGTGTCGACTGCACGTTGGTGAGCACGACCGAGACGGCGTACTGCGGATCGTCGGCCGGAGCGAACGCGATGATCCAGGCGTGTGACAGGTCGGGGTTCGACGGGTCACCGAGTTGCGCCGTCCCGGTCTTGGCCGCAACCGGGATGCCGCCTTCGAGCGCAATGCAGCAACTCGCCGTGCCGCGTTCGGCGACACCGATCATCAGCTGCTTCTCGATCTCGGCGGTGGCCGGTGAGATCGGGGTCTTCCAGACCTCGGGTGACGTCTGGTCGAGCACCCGGCCGCCTTGGTCGTAGGTCGCCTGCACGGCGTACGGCTTCATCATCTGGCCGCCGTTGGCGACTGCACCCGCCACCATCGCCATGTGCAACGGCACCATCTGCACCTCGCTCTGGCCGAACCCGCGGATCGCCAGCAGTGGGAGCTCCTCGCTCAGGTTGTCGGTGTTGCCGAACGTGCTCGCTGCCGGTCGCGGCAGGTCGATCGGCAGCTCCTCGCCGATGCCCCACGCTGCGGTCCCTTCGACCATTCCTTCCGGCCCCACCAGCGTCGACAACTGGGCGAACGGGATGTTGCAGCTGCGGGCGAACACCGTCGCGAGATCGCCTCCGCAGAGACTGCCGTTGTAGTTCTGGATCGGGTCGGTCGTCTGGGGCGGCACCCATTCACGTTCGTTCGCGAACGTGTTGTCGAGCGTCACGGCTCCGGCCTCGAGTGCGATCCCGGTGGTGATCACCTTGAACGTCGACCCGGGCATGTAGCGCTCCTGGTATGCCTGGGCGAGCAGGGGGTTGCCCTCGGCGTTCTGCAGCTCGGTGATGATGCCTTCGGCGACCTCGAAGTCGGCGTTGACGAACGTGTTCGGGTCGTACGTCGGGTTGCTGTACATGGCTCGGATCGCGCCGGTCTTCGGTTCGATGACGGTGATCGAGCCCGTCTGTCCGCCCAGGAGGAACTGGGCGACCTCCTGGGCGTCGTTGCGCACGGCGAGTTCCACGGTGCCCGTTGTCTCGACGGTGCCGCCGAGCAGGTCACCGAGGCCGCGGACCTGCTGTTCGGTGGTGGTGCCGGTGAGGACGTCGCCGTAGAGCCGCTCCACCTGCGTCGATCCGAACGCGAACGTGTAGTACCCGGTGATGTCGACGAGTCGGTCGCCCGTGGGGTAGTCGCGGCGATAGTTGTACGGCTCACCCGGTGCCGTCGGCGACGACACCGCAGCGACGACGCCGTCGCTCGTCACGATCGGGCCGCGCGGCCGGTTGAACTCCCTGAGCGTCTGGCGCGTGTTGTCGAACCGGGCATCGAGCTCGGGTTTGCGCCCGACCTGCCAGTAGTTGAGCGCCACGAACAGCACGACGTAGCAGGCCATGAGCCCAACGGCGAGCTGGCGGATCTGGCGGTTCATGCCGGGTCACTCGATGCCGGGGCATGTCGCTCGGCCCGGCGAAGCTGTCGTGAGAGGCGCCAGGCTTGCCAGCGTTCGCCGGGCGTCGGGTCGTCGGGGAGTTCGCCGAGTCGGCGCGCCGACGAGTCCGACAGCCGGATCAGCAGCGCCAGCAAGACGTAGTTGGAAACGAGCGACGAGCCGCCGTAGCTGACGAACGGCAGGGTGATGCCGGTGAGCGGGACCACCTTGATGACGCCGGCGATGATGATGAATCCCTGGATGCCCACGATCGTGGTGAGGCCGACGGCGAGCAGCTTCTCGAAGGTCCGGTCGGTACGCAATGCGATCCGCAGACCGCCACCGACGATCAGGACGAAGGCCATCAGCACGGCACTGGCGCCGATCAGGCCCCACTCCTCGCCGATCGAGGAGAAGATGAAGTCGTTCTGGGCCTCGGGCACCTGCCCCGGGTTGCCGCGGCCGAGCCCGGTGCCGGTGAGGCCCCCGTCGGCGAGGCCGTACAGCGACTGGATGATCTGGTAGCCCTTGCCGAGGGGATCGGCCCACGGGTCGAGCCAGATGTCGACGCGGGTCTGCACGTGGCTGAACTGTGTCCACGAGAAGTAGGCAGCAGCGCCGAACAGAACGGTGCCGATCAACAGGTAGCTGAGCCGCTCGGTGGCCACCCACATCATCACGACGAACAACGTGAAGAACAGCAACGACGATCCGAGATCGCGCTGGAACACCATGACCACCACGGCGAATCCCCACGCCATGATGATCGGCGCGATGTAGCGCGGTTCGGGCAGGTGGAACGGACCCACCTTCCACGTCGAGGCGGCGATCAATTCTCGGCGATCGGCGAGGTATGACGCGAAGAAGATCGCGAGCGCGATCTTGGCGAACTCACCGGGCTGGAAGTTGACCGGCCCGAGGCTCACCCAGATGCGGGCGCCGTTGATGTTCACGCCGAGGCCGGGCGCCAGCGGCAGGAGGAGGAGAAAGGCTCCACCGAAGAAGAACAACCAGCTGTAGCGGGCCAGGTCGGTGGCTCGTTGGACGATGAGCAGCGTGGCGACGAACGCACCGATCGCGATGAGGCTCCACGTGGCCTGGAGCCCGGCGAGTTCGTCGTCGAGCCGGGCGATCATGACGAACCCGATGCCGTGCAACAGGGCGGCCAATGGCAGCAGGGTGCCGTCGGCCCCGCGGGCGACGAGGCGTACGACGACGTGGGCGCCCAGCAGCAGCCCGAGCAGAATCGCAACGAAGAAGATGATGCCCGGGGGAATCTCGGCGTTCGTGCCGAGTGCGGTGATGGTGTAGGCGGCACCGGTGATCAGCGCCGCCATCACCACGAGCGTCAGCTCGGTCGAGCGTCGGCTGCGCGCCAGTGGCGAATCGACGACGATGTCGGGTTCCACGAAGGTGGTGGTGTCGAGATCACTCATGGCTGGAGCCGGGCACCACCGTCACGGCGTTGCAGTGGTCGTCACTCCGGTGGGGGCGCCCGTCGCGGCTGTCGTCACCGGTGCGAGCGTGGTCGTCGGTGCAACGGTGGTCGTGGTCGTGGTGGTCGTCGTGGTCGTGGTGGTCGTCACGCCGTCGCGGATGTAGTCCGCCGCGGCATCGGCTGAATCGAACTCCGGTTGGTCGTCGATCTCGGCGGCGACCTCGGGCTCGAACTCGTTGCGCTCGGGGCCGCCCTCGTTGACCGCCGTGGGGTCGATCCACAGCACGCCGCCCGGGCGACCCTGGTAGATGATCGCCTGGTCGGCGTCGTCGAATGCGACGAAGTAGCCACTCCGCGCCCACGCCGAGAACACGACGAAGGCCGCCACGATCACCGCAGCGACCCCGAACCCGATGGCGAACCGCTTGACGTTCGATCGTCGAGGCGTCGCGTCGAGGTCGCCCGGTGCGGATACCCGACGGTGGTGGCTGGGACGGGTCGGCATCGAGTTCGAGCGTGCCGGCCGGCGTCGGATCGGCGCCACCGTCGGCCCACAGCGGCACGATGTCGAGCTCCTGTGTGGCGTCGGGCGGGTCGTCGCCCTCGATCACGTCGATGACGATGACGGTGATGTTGTCGCGTCCACCGGCGTCGTTCGCGAGTTTGACGAGCTGATCGGCGGCGTCTTGCGGGTCCGCCTCGGTGGTGAGCGTCACGGTGATGTCGTCGTCGTCGACCTCGTCGACCAAGCCGTCGCTGCACAGCACGAAACGGTCACCGCGGATGAGTGGAAGCGTCCACCAGTCGACTCGCACGTCGGGTTCGATGCCGAGGGCCCGCGTGATGATGTTGCGCCGTGGATGGTTGCGTGCCTCGGCTTCGCTGAGGTGTCCGGTCGACACGAGTTCCTGGACGTAGCTGTGGTCGACCGTGACCCGACGGAGCCGACCGTGGCGGAACAGGTAGGTGCGTGAGTCACCGACGTTTGCGAGCACGAGGGCCTCGGTCGGCTCGGCCGGCACGATCGGTGTCACGTCACCGGGGAGCGCCGGGGTGCCGGTGTCGTCATCGATGAGTTCAACGCCGACCGTGTCGGGCGAGGCAGTGTCGGTCACTTCGGAATCGGGTGTCGGTGGTGCGACCGGGTCGTCGAGGTCGACATTCGGTTCGGCCCGACCCGCGTAGTGGTCACCGATGACCGCGATGGCAGTGATCGTGGTCCCCATGCCGGCGTGGCCGGGATTGGCGATCGCGGCGCGGAAGATGTCGCCGTTGGCGGTACGGATGGCGGCCACGACGGTCTCGGCGGAGGGCAACTCGTCGCCCTCGAGCAGTTCGGCGATGCGCTCGACGGCGATCTGGCTCGCGACCTCACCCGCTTCGTGTCCTCCCATGCCATCGGCCACGACGAAGACCGTCGGGGTGATCAGCAGGCTGTCCTCGTTGGCGGGTCGGACCTGGCCGGTATGAGTCGTGGCGCCGACGCGAAGATTGGCCATCACTGGGCCTCGATCAGCGTGGTGCCGACCTGGATGCGATCGCCCGGGTGCAGGAGCTTCGCGCCGACGAGCTTGGAACCGTTGTGGAACGTGCCGTTCGTCGAGCCGAGGTCCTCGACCATCGGCTGGCCCTCGTAGTCGAACACCCGCAGGTGGAGTTGTGACACGTAGGCGTCATCGTCGATCATGATCGTGCATCCGGGTTCACGTCCGAGCGTGACGTCTCCCGCCAGCTCGACGGTCATACCTCGTCGTGCCTTCGGCTCGAGGATCACCAGTCGACTCGCACGTCCCCGGGCCTTCTTCTTGGCCTGCTTGGACTGTGCCCGATCCTTCGACTGCGCCGCGGGCGCGACGACAGGACGGGGTGCCTGAGCTCGGTGCGTCTGCGCGTTGCTCGCCACGGGGCGTCGGCTCGGTGTGCGGACCTCGCTCCACACCGCCCACAGGACACGTGCGAAGAAGAGGTACAGCAGTCCGAGGAGGACGAACTTCAGGAGGTTGAGGACTTGGTCGGTCATGGCGAGGGAGCGTGCGGCTCCAGTGGGTCAGGAGGCCTCGAACCGAAGATGGGTGGAGCCGACGCTGATGATGTCGCCATCGGCGAGCCGCTGTTCGCCGATGATCTTGATGCCGTTGACCATCGTGCCGTTCGTGGATCCCAGGTCGACGACGACGAAGGAGGTCAGCCCGGCTCGGACTTCGGCATGGCGGCGGCTGATGTTGCTGTCGTTCACGGCAATGGTGCACTCGGGCAGCCGACCGATGCTGACCGGCACCGTGCTGATGTAGATCCGTTCACCCGAGGGCAGCACGAGCGATCCCATGCCCAGCCCGGACGCGGCCTGCTTGAGTTGGCTGACGATGTTGAACCGGCCGCTTCGCAGCTCGTTGTCGACCGTCAGTTGCACTGCGACCGGGCCCATGAAGTGGTAGCCCTCTTCGCGGGCGTATTCGCGTGCGGCCTCGCCCAGCTCGGCCACGAGTGCATCCTCGATGTCGCCGAATCCGGCGTGGTCGACGGCGTTGAGCATGATCGTGAAGTCGTTGGGAACGATCCGGCGACCCTTGACGTCGACGGAGCGATTGTCGTCCATCTCGCGCACGAGACGGCGGCCGAGTTCTATGGGGCGGATCGACCCGCGTGAGCGACGAGAGAACACGCCATCGACCATACGCTCCAGACGGTGTTCCAATGACTGCAATCCCATGGTGGGTTGCGAGGCTACTGCGCGTCGTCGCACCCCCGTCGTCGCCTCAGGGGTCGCTCCGATGAGGTTGCGTTCAGCGATGAGATTCGTGTGCAGGGGCTGCGCCGGAATCTCATCGCACGGGAGAGTTGGGCGTGTGGGAACGTTGCGAGGGTGCGCTAGCGTTCGGTGCTCCACTTTGCGCGAGTGGCGGAATGGCAGACGCGCCAGCTTCAGGTGCTGGTGTCCGAAAGGGCGTGGGGGTTCAAGTCCCCCCTCGCGCACGAGAAATCCCTTGCAGTGCAAGGGATTTCCTCGCGTCTGGGGTCAGGTTGCAGCCTGCGCCTCGGTGACGGCGGTTGCCGGGCGGTACTGGTCGTACAGCACGATCAAGACGGTGAGCAGCAGGCCGAAGAACAGCGCCAGCCATCGGTCGATCTCGCCGTCGCTGACCAGCGAGGCGTATGCGATCAACAGCATCGTGTTGAGGATCGCAAGGACCACGGATTCGAGCGCCAACGACGACCATTCGTTGCCGCGGCGGGCGAGCCAGACACTCAGGCCCGCGTTCACGAGGACCACCAGCAGCGTTGCGCCAACGATCTTCAGGCCGGTCGTCTCGACCTCCAGCACGTTGGCGAAGATGCCACTCACCAGCGCGATCAACGCGATCTTCTCGATCACCGCCGCGCGCATCGACGTCGGGACCGGCTCGACTCGTCGGACGATCGCATCGGTGCGGTTCATGTCGAGCCCGAACGACCAATCGGTGGTCGGCAGACGCTTGCGCAGCAGCCAACCGGCGACCGCCAGCCCGACGATCACCAGCACGATCGCAACGACGACTCCTGGCCGGTTCGAGAATGCGTCGGACCACGACGAATCTGCGTCCACGCCGAACACGGTCTCCTTCATGAAGTCGGTGAAGTCGTTCTGTGCCACGTGGATCCACCATTCCTGGGGCAATTTGATGAAGATCCAGATGAACGCGGCCACTCTCGACGACGGCGCGGTTGGTCATTCGCATCGGGTTCCATCGGGTCTGGACGACGCAGTACGCAATGAAGAAGTACTCGAAGGTGTTCGGGAAGACGAGGAGCAACCAGCGGTGGCCGAGGATCTCGAACAGCAGCACCCCGACCAGCCGGTAGTACCACAGGAACGCAGCAACGATGATTGCGAAGCCGTTGGTCCAGTTCCGAAAGACGGTGAGGTACGCCACGGCGAGGTAGTAGATGTCCAGGGCCTTGTCGAAACTCTGGTACCGGTCGAGGCTGAAGTCGGTGGCCTGCTGCAGGATCGACTGGTCGGCGGCGTCGACGACCAGACAGATCAGGATCGCCGGGAGCGGGAACCGCGGGATGAACAGCGGGACGATGAGCCGCACCGCCAGGATCGTGACGACGATCAGCGTGTCGGTATCAGCGGCGAGCACGAGGAACGAGTCGATCGGGTGACGAGTGCATGAAGGCACGATCATGCCCGCTCGGCCGGGTCGTGTGCGGCATTCCACTCAGTAGTCAACCGCTGACGTTTGACTAGTCGTCAAGTGACTAGTCTGCTGGATGTGCGCGGAGCCCGACTCGTTCTGATGCTCGCGGCCGGCGTCCTCGCGGCGTGCGCCGGCGACTCCTCGCCGTCGATCGGGCACCACCGTGTTCGCCGCGGCGTCGCTGACGGAGGCATTCACGGAGCTGGGGGACGCGTTCACGCGGGAGCAACCCGATGCCGACCTGACGTTCAGTTTCGCGTCGTCGTCGGACCTCGCCCGACAGGTTGTCGAGGGTGCCCCGGTCGATGTGTTCGCATCGGCGGATCTCGCCAACATGGCCGAGGTGACCGGTGCAGGTGCCGCCTCGGCGGAACCCATGGTGTTCGCCACCAACCGTGCCGCGATCATCGTGGCGCCGGGCAATCCGCTCGACATCACGAGCGTCGACGACCTCGCTACGGCGGATCTCGTGGTCGTCGTGTGCTCTCCCGACGTTCCATGTGGCACCTACGCCGGCGAGATCTTCGACAACGCCGGCGTCGACGTCACGCCGGATTCGTACGAGGAGAACGTCAAGGCGGTCGCCACCAAGGTCACGCTCGGCGAGGCCGACGCCGGCATCGTGTACACCACCGACGTACTGGCCGCCGGCGACGCGGCATCGGGCGTCGAGATCCCCGACGACGTCAACGTCATCGCCGAGTATCCGATCGTCGCGGTGTCCGACAGCACCGTTGCACGGGCGTTCATCGAGTTCGTCGCCGGCCCGGCCGGACAGCGAATCCTCGCCTCGTATGGCTTCGGGGCTCCATGACGTCGCGCCGGACGGATCGGCTGCAGGAAGATCGTCGCGGGCGCGGTCGGCGTCAGCCGCTTCCCCCGCTGGTCTTCGCCCTGGCCATGGTGGCGATCGCATTCTTCGCGTTGCCGTTCCTCGGCCTGCTCTGGCGGGCGCCGTGGGGATCGGTGCTCGACGTGCTCGGGCAGCCGTCGGTACGCACCGCGCTGTGGCTGTCGCTGCGCACCTCCCTCGCAGCCACGTTGCTGTCCGTGGTGTTCGGTGTGCCCCTCGCGTGGCTGCTCGCCCGCGTGCCCTTCCCGGGAAGCTCGGCGGTCAGGGCGCTGTGTCTGCTGTCGATGGTGCTTCCACCCGTGGTCGGCGGCGTGGCGCTCTTCTTCTCGTTCGGCCGGCGGGGGTTGTTCGGCCAGTACCTCGACCGATGGTTCGACATCCAGCTGCCGTTCACGGCCTGGGGCGTGGTGGTTGCCCAGACGTTCGTGTCGATGCCATTCCTGGTGATCACCGTCGAGGCAGCACTGCGCCAGACGGACCGCCGCTACGAGGACGCGGCCCGAACTCTCGGTGGGTCGCGGTGGTACGTGTTCCGCCGCGTCACGATGCCGGCGATCCGACCGGCGTTGATCGCCGGCGCGGTCCTCGCCTGGGCGCGCGCGCTCGGAGAGTTCGGCGCAACGATCACCTTCGCCGGCAACTTTCCCGGCACCACCCAGACGCTCCCGTTGGCGACGTATCTCGCGCTCGAGACCGATCCGCAGGAGGCACTGGTCATCAGCCTGTTGATGATCGCCGTGTCGTTCGCCGTCCTCATCGGGCTGCGCGACCGCTGGCTGGGCGGCGCACGGGCGGCGCTCGCATGAGCCTCGATGCCTCGATCGGTGTGCAGCTCGGAGCGTTCGAGCTCGACGTGGAACTCACTGTCGAGCCCGGTGAGGTGCTCGCAGTGCTCGGACCGAACGGCTCGGGCAAATCGACACTGCTGCGCGCGCTCGGCGGACTCCTCCCGATCGACCGGGGCTCCATCGCCATCGATGGCACCGTGCTCGATGATCCCGGCACCGACACGTTCGTCCCTCCCGAGCTGCGCCCGATCGGCGTCGTGTTCCAGGACCATCTGCTCTTCGACCACATGAGTGCGCTCGAGAACGTTGCGTTCGGTCTGCGCGCCCGCGGCGCGAGCAAGTCCGTGGCACACGGCGTGGCGCTCGGATGGCTCGATCGGGTCGGGCTCGTCGAGGTTGCCGACATGCGCCCGAGGCAACTGTCGGGCGGCCAAGCGCAGCGAGTCGCACTGGCGCGGGCGCTGGCCACCGACCCGTCGATGCTGCTGCTCGACGAGCCCCTCGCCGCGCTCGATGTGGCCACACGCCAGGACGTGCGCCGCAGCCTGCGCCACTACCTCGACACGTTCCACGGCGTGCGGCTGCTCGTCACCCACGATCCCGTCGACGCATACGCACTGGCGGATCGCATCGCAATCCTCGAACACGGTCGCATCGCCCAGACCGGCACGATTGCCGAGGTCACCGCGCACCCACGATCGCGATACGTCGCGGAACTCGTCGGGACCAACCTCGTGCGCGGAATCGTGACCGATGGTGTGCTCGTCACCGACACCGGCGCTCGCATCGTCGTGGCCGCCGACCCGGGGCCGGCGTTCGCCGTCATCCGCCCCCAGGCGATCACGTTGTCGTTGGGAGTCGACCCGACCAGCAGCGCCCGAAATGTGTGGTCGGGCATCGTCGGCGACATCGATCGCCTCGGCGATCGTGCGCGTGTCGTCGTCGATGGGCCACTGCCGGTGGTCGCCGAGATCACCACCGCATCGCTCGACGCGCTCGGACTGCGGCCGGGCGACGACGTCCACGCTGCGCTCAAGGCCACCGACATCACGACGTATCCGGCATGAGCGCCAAGCGAAACCCCGACGACCTCCTGCTGGGGGAATGGGCCTGTCTCGGTCTGCTCTACGCGATGCCGTCGCACGGGTTCGCGATCGCTGCCCAACTCCGGCCCGATACCGAGGTCGGACGCGTCTGGTCGCTGTCGCGGCCGCTGACCTACCGGTCGCTCGATCAGCTCGTCGATCGGGGCCTCGTCAGACCGCTCGGCTCCGAGCCGGGCGACGCCGGCCCGAACCGGACCATCCTGGCGGCAACTCGAACCGGACGGGCACGGCTGCGAACGTGGCTCCGCTCGCCCGTCGAGCACCTCCGCGATCTTCGCAGCGAGCTGCTCCTGAAGATCGTGATCGCGGACCGATGTGGCATCGCGATCGACGACATGCTCCGAGCGCAACGCGGTCGCCTCGAGGCCCACAGCTCATCGCTGTCGGATGTCGCATTCGACGCCGACGACGCCGTCGTCGACACGGTGGCCCTCTGGCGGTTCGAGGCCTCGCAGGCCGGGTTGCGGTTCCTCGACCAACTCGCCGACGCGGTCGATCGTCAGGTGGTCACGCCGTCGGCCGACGTGCGAGTCGGTACGTCGCGAGTGCGGCGGCAATCGCCAACAGCGCCAGCGTCGACACCATCCCGACGGACGTGACTGCATGCGGGACGGTGGTCGCAGCTCCCGGGTTCTGCACGGCGATGCCGATCGGGCGGCTGCCCAGCTCGGCCAACGACACCGCCCAGAGCACCACGGCGACGCTCGTCGCACCCGCCGCGAGCCCCAGCCCGTAGCTCCGCACGAGCAACATGCCGACCACGCCGGCCGCCACGATCAAGCCGACCTGGCCGAGCCTGCCGGCGAAGAATGCCGTCGGGAGGTCGAAGTTCGGATCGGGTGAACGGAAGTTGTCGGCGAAGGTCGCATCCCCGACCGGGATGAGTGGGCCGAACCCGAGGATCACCGACGCGACCGCGGTCACCGCAGCGATCAGCGGGTTGAGCGCACGGTGTCCACCCGTGCCCGCCGATCGCAATGATGCGCTGAACACCAGGATCCCGACGACACCGACACCGACGATCAACCACCAGCCGATGTCGCGGGTCACCCGCAAGGTGAACTCCTCGGTCGAGGTTCGCGTGACCGATTCGGCGATCGCGATCGGGAGCTCGGCGAGCCCGATCGAGAGCCCGGCCCAGCCGGCCAGTGCGAGTCCGGCCCCTCCGGCCAGACCCGCTCCCCAACGGAGCCCGAAGCAGGCAAGCAGGCCACCGAGCACCATGACAGCGGCGCCCGCGAACGCGGCCGGCCCGAGGTCGCTCCCGAGGTCGGCGAGGTTTTGGGGTCCCGTGGCGATTCCGGCCGCCGGGCGCGTGGTGCGGATGTCGACCACGTCGGCGACGACGGTCATCAGGACGGCGATCGCCCCGAACAGCGACAGGATGAACACGACTCGGACCTTGAACGATTCACGCGGGGCGGGGTACTCCGCGAGATCGTCGCTGCCGTCGAAGACGGCCGGCATCTCGACGGTCGGGCTCGGATCGCACGGCGGACTGTCATCGATGATGAACGTTGCTTCGGTCACGTCGTCAGCGCTGCTGAGCGACGCGATCACTGGCGCCGCGGCCTCGACGGTCGGCGGCTCGGTGAGCAGGAGCGGTTCAGTCGGCTGATCGAGCGCGGCACCGCACTCGTGGCAGAACTTCTGAGTCTCGGCGACGTCGCTCCCGCAGCTCGTACACACCATCACCACGACTGTACGTGATCGCTCACGCGAGAATGCTCGGATGACAGGTCGGTTTGCGCCATCACCGACGGGTGACCTGCACGTGGGCAATCTCCGAACAGCGGTGATTGCATGGCTGTCGGCGCGGTCGCAGGGTGAGCCGTTCCTGGTGCGCATGGAAGACCTCGACCGCCGGCAATCGAGCATCGACCACGAGGCGGCGCAGCTGCGTGACCTCACCGCGATCGGGCTCGACTGGGACGGTGAGGTCGTGCGCCAGAGCGATCGATTCGATCGCTACGAACAGGCCATCACCGACCTCGAGGCGCGGGGCCTGGTGTACGAGTGCTACTGCACGCGACGCGAGATACGCGACGAGATCGACGCATCGGCGCAGGCACCTCACGGTCCTCCCGGCTCGTACTCGGGCACATGTCGCGATCTCACCGACGCCGCCAGGGCGGCGCATCGTGCCGACGGGCGCCGCCCGGCACTTCGACTGCGCTCCGACCACCGAACCGTCACCTTCGCCGACCGTTTCGTCGGCCAGGTGAGCGGAGTCGTCGACGACGTCGTGCTGCGCCGTAACGACGGCGTTCCTGCCTACAACCTCGCCGTCGTGGTCGACGACGCGGCGCAGGGCGTGACCGAGGTCGTTCGGGGCGACGACCTCGTGTCGTCGACGCCCCGCCAGATCCTTCTGCAGGAGCTTCTCGGCCTCCCACGTCCGTCGTACCTGCATGTTCCGCTCGTCGTCGATCGCTCGGGGGAGCGACTCGCCAAGCGCCGTGGAAGTCATGTGACCATCGCCGACCTCGGGGTGCACGGTGTCGACGTCGCCGACATCGTGGCCTGGATCGTCTCGTCGCTCGGGCGCGGCGAGGTCGATCGCGATCTCACTCTGCGTGATCTGATCGCGCCCTTCGTCGTCGACGATCTCCCGCGCCGACCGTGCCCGGCTCCGCCGTTCGTCGCCGACGCTCCGTGATGGCGCCCGATCGGCGACATCCGGGCGTTCGTCACCCGAAATCGAACGATGCGGTGAACATCGAGCAGGTGCCGACACCCCGAGCGAGTTGACCGTTATCCTCACGTTCTGTGGTGGTTGAGCAACGGCGTCGCGCACTGATCGGCACCCTCGTGGTGTTCGGATCCGTCGCGCTCGTCGGCTGTTCCACCGCGGTCACGAGCGGTTCCGGCGGCGACGGGGCGAGCGCCGCAGTCACGTCGACGACCGAGGCGGAGACGCCCACCACGACACGTGTCCCGACCACGACCGAGGCGCCAACCACCACCGAGGCACCGCCGCCACCCGAGACCACCGAGGCGACCACCACCGCTCGCGCCGACCACCACGCTTGCTCCGGTCCTCGTCGCGCCGCTCGTCGAACCGCTCCGTGCGGTCGGCGGGAGCAGCGGCGCCGACACCGCTCGAGTCCAGATGCGCCTGCTGGAGTTGGGCTTCTGGCTCACCGGGGCGGACGGTGGCTACGGACTCACCACCAAGCAGGCCGTCATGGCCTTCCAGAAGTACATGGCGCTCGACGCGAGCGGCAAGGTCGACCAGGCAACCGCCGACGCCCTGTCGACCATGACGGCGCGTCCGGTTGCACGCGCCAACTCCGGCACGCTCATCGAGGTCGACAAGTCGAAGCAACTGCTGTTCTTCGTGATCGACGACACGACTGCGTGGATCCTCAACACCTCCACCGGCAACGGCGAGGAATACATCGAGGAAGACAAGAACACCCCCGGTGAACTGATCACCGGTGTGTCGCTCACCCCCGACGGATTGCACGAGGTCAACCGCGAACGACCCGAGGGCTGGTGGGAGGGTGACCTCGGCGAGATCTACCGACCGAAGTACTTCGTCGGTGGCGTGGCCGTACACGGCTCCAACAGCATCCCGAACTACCCGGCCTCGCACGGATGTGTGCGGGTCAGCGTTCCGGCGATGGACTGGATCTGGGAGAGCGGCATCATGCCGCTGCGCACTCCGGTCTGGGTTCACGGCGGCTGAGCCGCCCCGTCGACCGATTGTCCGCGACTCGCGTCGTTCTGGGAAGCTCCGGCGATGCTGCCGACCATCGGAGCCATCCGCCCCTGGGCCGACCCGCACGTCGTGTCGCTCGGCCGGCTCGACATGCGTGCACCGACCGTTGCCTTCGACTCGGTCGAACGTGCGAGATCGACTGACCCTGCCGCTGACCCTGCCTCGGTCTGGCGGCGGCCACTCGGCGGTCGCTGGGACTTCCGCCTGTTCGACACCCCCGACGAGGTGACTGCGGCCGCCATCGAACGCCCGCCCGGCGCTCGTTCATGGACGAAGGTGAACGTGCCGGGCAACTGGACGTTGCAGGGTGTCGACGACCATCCGCAGTACACGAACGTCCGCATGCCGTTCGATGGCCCGCCACCGCGACTTCCGGACAGGAATCCGACGGGCGTCTATCGACGCCAGGTCACCGTGCCGGCACGGTGGAGTGGTCGCCAGGTCGTGATCCACATCGGCGGTGCCGAGAGCGTGCACGCGGTCTACGTCAATGGTCGGTTCGTCGGGTACGGCACCGACAGCCGACTGGCGAGCGAGTACGACGTGACCGCGTTCGTGCAGTCCGGGTTGAACGATGTGGCAATCGTCGTGATCCGTTGGAGCGCCCACAGCTATGTGGAAGACCAGGACCAGTGGTGGATGGCCGGGCTGCACCGTGAGGTGTACCTCGAGGCGAGGACACCGATCAATCTGACGTCGTTGGTCTGCGACGCCGGGCTGCGTGACACGACCGGCACCCTCGAGGTGAGTGCGACCGTCGGAGGCATGCGGCCCCCTGCCGCCGGTTGGCAGGTGCGCTTCGGGCTCGAGACAATGCGCGGTCGCAGGGTCGCCCGCGCGGTGACGAGCAACGTGCCGCATTCCTTCTCGACGCCCTATCTGTTCAGTGGGCATCGGGCGACGGCGCGCTTCGAGGTCGTCGACGTCGATGCGTGGTCGGCCGAGTCACCGACGCGCTACCGGGTGATCGCCGAACTCGTCGATCCCGACGGAGCGGTCGTCGAGGTTCATCAGCAGTTGATCGGGTTCCGCAGCGTCGAGGTCCGCGATCGTCAGTTGCTCGTCAACGGCCGGCCGATCTGGATCTTCGGTGTGAACCGTCACGATCATCATCCCGTGCGGGGCAAGGCGGTCACCGTCGACGACATGCGCGACGACCTGCTCGCCATGCGGCGTCACAACATCACCGCCGTGCGGTGTTCGCACTATCCGAACGACCCGCGCTTTCTCGATCTCTGCGACGAGATCGGCATGTACGTCGTCGACGAGGCCAACATCGAGAGCCACGCCTACAACACCAGCCTGTGCCACGACGCTCGGTACCGGTCGACCTGGCTGTCGCGCGGGGCGCGGATGGTCGAGCGTGACCGCAATCACCCGAGCGTGATCATGTGGTCGCTCGGCAACGAGTCGGGCTACGGCGCCAACCACGACGCACTGGCCGGCTGGATCCGGCGGACCGATCCGTCGCGTCCGCTGCACTATGAAGGTGCGGTCTTCCACCGGGGCTGGGTCGATGGCGGGCTGCGCGTCCAGCGACATCGTGTGCCCGATGTACCCGACGATCGATGCCATCGAGGAGTACGGGCGCAGTGGTCTCGGTGATCGGCCGCTCATCATGTGCGAGTACAGCCATGCGATGGGCAACTCGAATGGGTCGCTCGCCGATTACTGGGATGTGATCACGTCGACGCCTGGCCTGCAGGGCGGCTTCATCTGGGAGTGGAAGGACCACGGGCTGCTCGCCCGACTTCCCAACGGCAAGCGAGGGTTCGCCTATGGCGGTCAGTTCGGCGACGAGCCCAACGACGGCAATTTCGTCGCCGATGGTCTGATGTCGGCCGACCTCCATCCGCATCCTGCGATGCAGGAGGTCATGTGGGTGCATCGGCCCGTCGTGGTGGCCCTCGACGACGGGATGCTGACGATCAGCAACCGTCGCAGCTTCACCGACCTCGCCGACCTGCGCGCCACCTGGGAACTGCTGGTGGCGGGTTCGATCATCGACGTCGGCGAGCTCGACGTCGGCGAGGTGCCACCATCGACCACCGTTCGAGTCGGCCTGCCGTGCTCCATCCCCGACGCGTCAGACGCTCACCTCACCATCCGCTGGTCGCAACGTCGAGCCACCCCCTGGTCCCCCCGCGGTCACCAGGTCGCCTGGGACCAACTCCCCCACTCCGAACCCCAAACCGAAAAATGCGGGGATTCGGTCACCAGGCGCACAAATCTCCGCACATTTCGGAACGTCGACGCCAGCGACCCGAAATGTGCGGCGAATCGTGCATCCAGCGCACTTTCCAGCGCATTTTTCGGGGAGGGGGGAGGGCCGGAGTTGTCGGTGTTCCGGGCGCCGGTCGACAACGACGGGCTGAAGTTGCTGGACGATCTCGGCGAGGCGTTCGGTGTGGGGGCCAAGACGCTGGCACGGTGGCGCCGTGCCGGTGTCGATCGGCTGCGCGGCCGACGAACTCGTGACGCACACCCACGACGTCGAGACACTCGACGACGGTTCGCAGGTGCACACCCACGACGTGATCGTCGATCTCGATGATCTTGCCCGTGTCGGCGTCAGCTTCGAGCTGGCACCCGGATTCGATCGGGTGCGATGGTACGGGCGCGGTCCGCTGGAGAACTATCCGGACCGCAACCGTGGAGCGCTCCTCGGCGTCTGGGAGGCGGGGATCGACGAGTCGCCCTATCTCGTCCCGCAGGAGTTCGGCCTCCGCACCGATTGCCGGTGGTTCGAGTTCATGTCGGGCGACGCAACGCTGCGACTCGACGTGCTCGATCCGACCGTGATGCACGTGTCGGCGACCAGGTTCACCGCGCAGGATCTCTACGTTGCGGGACACGAGACCGACCTGCAGCCGCGTCGAACACTCGTGGTGCACGCTGACGTTGCGCATCGCGGCCTCGGCACGGCCAGCTGTGGCCCCGACGTACTCGACCGCTACCGGATCGGTCGAGGTTCGTACCGCTTCAGCTACCGACTCTCGGTTCGCTGAGAATCGGAGCACGCCACTCCAGCCTCCACCCTCCACCCTCCACCCATCACGGTTTGCGTTGCAGTTCCGTTGACCCGGCCCAACAGAACTGCAACGCAAACCGTCGAGGGGGGTGCGCGCGATCAGTCGGCGGGACGGATACGGATCGGCTGGTCGGAGGCGGTCTTGTTACGACCGGTTTCGAGGTCGAACCGCCACCCGTGCAGGGTGCAGACGAACTCGCAGCCGTCGATCTCGCCGAACGCCGCGAGATCGGCATTGCGGTGGGGACAGCGCCGTTGGACGATGTAGTCGCCGACGCGGATGTCGGGCTCGTCGGCGAGTTCGATCGGCGGGAGTGAGCTTGCGCACCACCTCGGCCTCGGTGCGGCGCATCCGCTCACGTGACAGCGACTTCAGGAAGTTGTAGACGTACTCGTTGAACTCGCCGGCGCGCCACGCCGTGAACCGACACGACAGCAGCAGCGAGTTGCTCCAGTCGACGGCGCGTTGCGCGACCACGGTCTCGACGAGTTCACGGGGAATGTCGAACCGGAACGCGTAGTCCTCGCCGTCGTGCAACCGCACCTCGCCGGCCGGGAAGTCGATCAGGATGTGGAGGTCACCGGCACGCAGCAGCACGTTCGCTCCGACCTGCGTTCGCAACGTCGGCGCCATCTCCAGGAGCGGCTCCCACCACTCCTGCAGTGTGGCGAGTAGATCGGTGCTGGGAGGGTTCCACGAGGCCTTGAGGTCGTCGAGCCACGGCTTCCAGTCGGCCTGGTACTGCGTCAGATAGGAACGCTTGTCGGCGAAGATCGCCTCGACGTCGGCCACGGGATGCGTCACCTCGATCGAGTCGGGACCGATGTCGATCGTCGTGCCCGGGATGTTCATGATGCCGTTGCGCCCCACTGCTGCGAGGCGGGCGAGGAATGCGGTCTGGTCGGGGAAGATGCTCAGTTCATCGCCGTCGATCATGTTCAAGGCGAAGAGGTCGTCGTCGAGGAACGCGGGCGGACCAGCGCTCGGCACGACGTGACGGGCATCGATGTTCTCGACGTAGCGCATCGCTCGGGCGAATTGGGCGTCGACCTTCGCCTCGCAGAGCTTGCGCTTGTCGGCCTCGGGCATCTCGTACACCATCGGATACCAGATGGCGCCGGAGAACTGGAGCCAGTGCAGGTCGACGGGGCCGTGCGATCGGAGTTGCCCGAGGTCGTTGGTACGACAGTCGTTCTGGTTGACGAGGATCGACGTGCCGTCGGAGACCACGAGCGCCGAATCACCACCGGGGCCATCGGTGATCGATGTCTCGACGTGAATGGCCACCGTCAACCCCGGTGCGATCTCGAGTTCCTCGGTGTCGACGGTGCGGATGAACTCCGTGAAGCCGAGTGCCTGCAGGGTGCGTTGCTGTTCGCGGGTCGGAAACCCGGGAAGCAGGATCGGGATGTCACGCCGGAGGTGCTCGCGCAGCCAGGGCTCGTCGTGGTGGTCGCCGTGCAGATGGGAGATGTACAGGAAGTCGGCGCGTTCGATGCGCTCGCGGAGGTCGTCGCTCAACTGGTCGTTGCGCGGGAACACGAACCATGAACCGAAGAATGCAGGGACGAACCAGGGGTCACACAGGATCGAGCCGGCATCGGTCTCGACGAGGATGCCCGCGTGACCGATCGAGGTGGCGCGCATGGGCCTGTTGGGCCGACGCAGTGATCAGGCGACCGGCGGATCGGTGAACTGCTGTCCGGCGCGAGACACGTGCTCGGTCCAGGCGGCGCCATCCCAGTACCGCAGCTCGTACCGGCCCGACGGGTCCGCGTACCAACCAGCAGGAACGGCCGGCTCGGCGGCGGGTGCCGGCTCCGGGAGCGGACGGCGGGTGCCGCAGCGGCGAGAACCGGTGCCGCTTCGGTCTCGTCCACCTGAGCGGCGAGGTCGGCGATCGAGTCGTCGGCGGGCGCTGCTGTCTCCTCCGGTGCAGCTGCCCAGCCGGCCGGTTCGGCGATTTCTGCTGCGGCTTCTTCGACGATGGCCTCTTCGACGGCGACCTCGAGTGCCGCTTCTTCGACGATGGCCTCTTCGATCGCGACTTCTGCTGCGGCTTCTTCGACGATGGCTTCTTCGACGGCGACTTCGAGTGCCGCTTCTTCGATCATGTCGAGTTCACCGGACTCGCGACTGAGGTATGCCACGATGTTCGTGCCGGCCGAAACGATCGAGACGACGTCCCACCCCTCGGCTGCCTTCTCGTTCAGCAACGGGGTGAGGGAATCGGCGTCGTAGGACGAGGCGGTGACCGAAGAGAACTCCTGCATGGCCGTGATGTTAGACCACGCGCGGCCGAGTCACTGTTCTCTTCCCGTCAAGTCTTCGAACTCAGTCCGACTCGGTCGTGACGCCCTCCGTGAGACGGGCCAGGTCACCTTCGGACGGGTCGCCGTCGTACACCAATCGACCACCACTCAGGGCGATCAGGCGGCTGCTCTCCTTGACGCTCGACAATTCGTGGGTGGCGACCACGAGGGTGGCTCCGTCTCCGTGTGCGAGCCTGAGCAGCTCGAGCAGTGCCTCGCGTCCGGTGCGATCGAGGCCGACGAACGGCTCGTCGATCAGCATCACGTCGAAGGGCCGCACGAACGCCATGGCGATCGCCGCCTTCTGCTTGAGGCCGCGGCTGAACGTCATCGGGAGGTCGTCGATGCGGGGCGTGAGCCCGACCATGTCGACCAGGTCGACGGCCTGTTGCTCCCAGTTCTCGGTGCTGTGGAGTCGAGCGATGTACTCGAGGTGCTCCCACACGGTGAGGTCGTCGTAGAAGACGGGTTGGTCGGCGAGATACGAGATCGACGTTCTCGCCTCGAGCGACCCCACGGGATGGCCGACGACGGTGGCCGAGCCTTCCGACGGCTCCAGCATGCCCACGAGCATTCGCAGCAGCGTCGTCTTGCCGCTGCCGTTGTGCCCGATCAGTGAGATGCGCTGGCCGGTCTCGACACGCAGGTCGAGCGGTTCGAGCGCCGGCGCGTCACCGTAGAACTTGGCGATACCGATGGCCTCGATGGCGGCGGGCGGCATCGCGGCGCGGTGCCGTGCGCCGGCTTGCCGCTCGCTCGTGCTGTCGACGCGCCCGCGCGGGTTGCTTGGCCCCGGTTGCTTGGCTGACGGCTGTTTGGCTGCAGCCTTGGCCGACGGTCGCTGCCGTTTCGACTGCGGGCGGTTCGAGCGTGAGTTGGATGGTTGGCTCATGATGACGCGGCACGTCCCTCTTCGAAGAAGGTTCGGATCTTGATTCCCCAGGGGTCTCGACGCCTGACCCACAACACGACGACGGCGATGAACAGTGCGAGCCCGACGATCGAGCGGCCCACGCTGGCAGCGTCGCCACTGAAGCGTGCAACGAACACCGGGATGGTGCCGACTGCACTGATGACGACGGGGAGCATCGCCTTCAGCACCGTCGAGAACCCAGCGAACTCCGGTGGCACGAAGCTCGTCTCGGCGTCGGCCGGAGCGCCGAGCAGTGTCGTGGTTCTCGGTGGTGTCGGAGCGTCGAGCACGGTGACCACGACTCCGCCCAGGGCGCCTGCCCATGCCATCGGGATCGCAACGGCGAATGCTCCCAGCGCAACTGATGGATCGATCGCCGAGGCGACGCTCGCCCCGATCATCGACACGATCGCCAAGAAGACGGCCGGCGCCACGAGATGGTTCGCGTAGATCCATCCCCGCTCGATCCCGAAGCCATCGGTGATGTCCGGGCGGTCGATCTCCTGAGACAGCGGTTCGAGGCACTCGAGGCCGACGAGGAACAACGCGCCGAGCATCAGCAACCCGAACAGCGGCGAGGACTCGTAGGTGAGCTCCGCTCCGACGCCGACGAGCGCCGCGAGCATCGCGATGCGCACGAGTCGTGCAAGCGGCAGCCGGCGCAGCGACCGCGACCCTCGTTTCCACACGACACTCGGTGTGCGTGGCGACACTGCAGCGGTCGGGGCGGCAGGGTCGTTCCCGGTTGGTGCCGGGGCGACGTGTCGCGAGAGCGTCACGGTGTCTGCAGCGGGTCGCGTCGGTACGTGGCGCTGGCCCCACTGGCGCGTGCGGAGCGATTCGGAGCGCAAGCTGACGGCGCAACTGCACCACGGTGCGAAGGTCCTGGACCGTGGCCGCGAAGCGCAACTGCGACACCAGTTCACCGCGTCGGGCGAGAGGTTCGAGACGAAGTCGTGCCGCCGAGCGCGAGCGCCGCGGCGGCCATTGCCACCGCGACGACGATGGCGATCAGGTCGATCCCACGCTGGCTGATCCCCCACAGCGCGAGGCGACCGGCGAGATTGCCCGGCCCGACCCGTGCCAGCCCGTCGGTGCTGTCGTTCCAGACACCCCACGCCACGGCCGCTTGCCAGGCGACCACGATCGAGGCGACGATCGTCGCGGCCCAACGTGGAACTCGGAGCGCGTGGCTCAGGACAGCGGCCGCGATGAACGTCGAACCGACGATCGCACCGAAGGCGCCGCACGCGAGGCCCACGCGGCACGTGATCCTTCGACCTCGGTGGCGATCAGCTGACCCAGCACGGCGCCGGTGAGCCCGACGGCGAAGGCGGCGGCGCGGAGTCGTTGGCCGATGGGCCGCAACATGAAGGCACGCTGCGAGATCGGAGCGAGCAGGACGTGTCGGATGTCGGCCACCTCGACCGAGATCGGGCCGCCGTCGGCGCCACTGCGCAGCCCGAGGGCGAATGCAACGACCACCAGCAACCCGATCACCGCAGGGCCGCGGGTGAGGAGATCCTGGGTGTCGACGGAGTCACCGATCGCACCGTCGATCGCATCGGAGACCCACACCACCACGACGAGGCCGACGAGAGCGAACAGGTAGACGCGGTACACGATGTCGTACCAGTCGAGTTCGCCGAGTCGGCGGCGTTGACGCGTGCGTCGCAGCTCCTTCAGTGTCGCCTTCGCGTCGGACGGCGCCGGCACGGCGAGCGCATCTGACGTCATCGCCGAGAGAACGTACTGCCCCCGTTGCATACTTGTGCAGTGAGTACCGAGACGGCCCAGTTGTTCTTCGCTCTGCTGACTGTCGCCGCCGGGATCGGCGCGATCACGGTCGTCGTGCTGCGCCTGGCTACGGCCGCGGGGAGCGACGGAGCGTGGCGGCTCGGATCGGCGATCAGCGATGCGGGGGTGTGGCTCGCCTTCCTCGTTGCGGCGGGCTCGACGCTCGGCAGCCTCTACTTCTCCGAGATCGCCGACTTCGTCCCGTGCCGTCTCTGTTGGTTCCAACGCATCGCCATGTACCCGCTCACGGTGGTCCTCCTGGTGGGCGCGATCCGCAAGGATCGGGCCGTGCGGTGGTACGCGGGTCCGCTGGCGCTCATCGGGGCCGCGATCGCCGGCTGGCACACGCTCATCGAGTGGAGACCACAACTCGACAACGGCGAGTGCGAACTGACCGGTCCGTCGTGCACGTATGTCTGGTTCCGCGAGTTCGGGTTCATCAGCCTGGCGACGATGGCGCTGACCGGGTTTCTCACCATCCTCATACTGTTGTTCGTGCGCTTCCCCGCCAGACTGGAATCGTCCGATCCGATCGAAATGGAGCCGTCGTCGTGAATTCCAAGAACCGCACGTTGCTCATCGTCGTCGGTGTGATCGTCGTGATCCTCGGCCTGGCGGGCATCGCGGTGCTCGCCGGCGGTGGCGACGACAGCAGTTCCGGCGTCGTCGATCCGAGCGAGACGACCACTGCGTCCGAGTCCTCGGGTGACATCGAGCAGAACCGGCCCATCGAGGTCGAGGGCGACAACGTTCCGACGCTCACCGACGTCGACGCCCGATCCGGCGGTCGGCATGGCGTTCCCGACCATCGACGGCCAGAGCTTCGACGGCACGCCGGTCTGCGATCGGCGGGGCCGACGACGGACCCACGCTGGTCGTCTATCTGGCCCACTGGTGCCCGCACTGCAACGCCGAGATCCCCGAGCTGATCGAGTTGGACAACCGTGATGGCGTCCCGGCAGACATGCGCGTCGTCGGCGTCAGCACCGGCGTCGACAACACGGCGCCGAACTATCCACCGTCGGAGTGGCTGGAAGACATGGAATGGCCCTGGGAGGCCATGGCCGACGACGCCAATTCGTCGGCGTTCGTGCTCGGTGGCGGCTCTGGTTTTCCGTATCTCGTGATCCTCGATGCCGACGGCAACGTCCTCGCCCGCGACAGCGGCGAGAAGACCGCCGAAGACCTCGCCGTGTGGATCCAGGACGCACTCGCCAACGCTCCGACAGCCTGAAACGCCGGGGTCAGACCCCGTCGTCTCAGTTCGCCAGGCGGTTGGCAGGGTCGAGTGATCGCTGACGGTGCAATCGTCGCCGAACACCACGAAGCGATCGAAGCCGCGCAGGAACCACCGATCGTGGGTGACCGCGATGACCGTGCCGTCGAACTGGGCGAGTCCGGCTTCGAGCGCTTCGGCCGACACGAGATCGAGGTTGTCGGTCGGCTCGTCGAGGAGCAGCAATGTGGCGCCGGACAACTCCAGCAGCAGGATCTGGAATCGGGCCTGCTGGCCGCCCGACAGTGTCTCGAAGGTCTGCTCCGCGCAGCCGTGCAGTTCGTAACGCCGCAGCATTCCCATCGCCGGGCCGAGCACCACGTCGTGGCCGTACAGGATCTCCACGAGTGTTCGACCCGACCATTCGGGGTGCTCGTGGGTCTGGTGGAACAGACCGGGTACCACACCCGCCCCGAGCCGACACACGCCGTGATGGCCCACCGAATGAGACGCCGGGGTCAGACCGCGTTTCTCAGTCGGCGTCTCATTCAGGAGGCGGAGGAAGTGGCTCTTGCCCACGCCGTTGCCGCCGAGGACGGCGACGCGTTCGCCGTACCAGAGTTCGAGATCGAACGGGTCGGTCAGCCCGTCGATCTCCAGCTGTTCGCAGATCACGGCGCGTTTGCCCGTGCGCGCACCACGTAGCCGTACATCGATGCGCTGGTCGCGTACGTCGGGCGGCCGTTCGTTCTTCTCGACGAAGTGGCGCAGCTTGGTCTCGGCCGCCTTCAGCTTGGGTGCGAACGCCTCACTGATCTTCGCGCGCTCGCGCATCAGCTTGACGTAGTCGGCGAGCCGTTGACGTTCGGCGTCGTACAACGCCCGATCCTGCTCGCGTTGCTCGTCGTGGCGAACCTTCGCGTCGCCGTACGTGGTGAACGATCCGCCGTGGGTCCATGCACCCCAGGCCTCGACGGTGACGATCTTCGTGGCGGTCGCAGCAAGCAACTCACGATCGTGGCTGATGAACAGCACGGTCTTGCGGGTTGCGTTCAGTTGCCCCTCGAGCCAGCGCTTGGCCGGCACGTCGAGGAAGTTGTCGGGCTCGTCGAGCACGAGGATGTCGAACTCGCTTCGTAGCAGCGATTCGAGGGCGAGTCGCTTCTGTTCACCACCGCTGAATGTGCGCAACGGTCGGTCGGCGACGGCGTCGAGTGATTCACCGAACGCTCGCGTGACGCATTCGTTCCACGTCACTTCGAGGTCGTAGCCACCGGCGTCACCCCATCGTGCGAGTGCGTCCGCATAGTCCATCGGATCGTCGGCGAGGCGCGCCTCGGCGTCGACGAGCCGGACTGCGGTCTCACGCAAGCGCACGGGAGCGATCGAGACAAGCAGGTCGCGCACCGTCGTTGCCGGGTGATCGGCGGTGCCGACGAGTTGGTGCATCACGCCGAGCTGGCCGTCGACGCTGATGGTGCCGTCGCTCGGTTCGAGGTCGCCGGTGATCAGCTTGAGCAGCGTCGACTTGCCGACTCCGTTCGCTCCCACGAGCGCGACACGGTCGCCGTTGCCGACGCGGAAGCCGACATCGCGGAACAGTTCGTCACCGCCCGGGAGTTGCCACGCGAGGTGACTGACGGCGATGGATCCCACGGGTTGAGGATCATACGGAGCCGGGCTCGACGGGCAAGCGCCGATTTCGAGCACCACGGCACGGAGCGCCGAGCCCTAACCTTGGCCATCATGGCAGTGACACGGGTGGGGTTCTTCGGGCCGTTCGGCACGTTCACGCAGCAGGCACTTCGCACCCAGCCCGATCTGGCCGACGCCGAGCACGTTGCGTATCGCACCGTCCCTGACGTGCTCGACGCCGTCGAGCAGGGTGAGGTCGATCTCGGGGTGGTGCCGATCGAGAACTCGATAGAGGGCATGGTCAACTTCACGCAGGACGCCTTGGCGTTCGATCACGAGTTGCTGATCCAGCGCGAGATCGTCATCGACATCGAGCACTGTCTCCTCGCACGTCCGGGCGTGACACTCGCCGATGTGCGCGAGGTGTTCTCGATCCCGGTCGCCACGGCGCAGTGCCACCGCTATCTGCGCGAACAGCTGCCCGACGCCGAGATACGCGCTGCCTACAGCACCGCCGACGCCGCCAAACAGGTGAGCGAACGGAGCGAGCTCGATGCGGCGGCCCTCGGTCCTCGTGTTGCGGCCGAGGTGTACGGCCTCGACGTCATCGCCGCCGACATCGCCGATCATCACGACAACCAGACCAGGTTCGTAGTCGTCGCTCGCGAAGGTGTGCCTGCACCGACAGGCAACGACAAGACCGCACTCGTGATCTACCAGCGCGCCGACGAGCCGGGCAGCCTCGTGTCGATCCTGCAGGAGTTCACGGCGCGCCGGATCAACCTGTCGAATCTCACGAGCCGTCCGACCAAGGCCGGAGGTCTCGGCGACTACTGCTTCATCGTGTATGCCGAGTCGCATGTCGCCGACGAACTGCTCGCCGACACGATGCGGGCGCTGCACGCCAAGCAGGGCGCGGTGAAGTTCCTCGGCTCGTATCCGGCCGCGGGCGCTCACGCCGAGTCGGCCCGCGAGCATGCCGATGCTCGGTGGCGTGAGGCCGACGACTGGGTGACGACGATTCGCAGCAGCATTCGCCGCTGAGCTCGGGGCCGAGCGGACGCCGGAGGCGACGTACGCTCGGCGCCATGTCGAACACGCGTCCCGTCTCCGTCGTCACCGGTGCCAACTCCGGTATCGGTCGTGCCACCGCCGTCCACCTCGCCCAGCAGGGCCACCGCGTGGCCGGCACGGTCCGGTCGATCGCCAAGGCAGAGAAGTTGCAGGCAATGGCATCCGACGCCGGCGTCGACGTCGAGCTGTTCGAACTCGACGTCGCCGACGACGACTCGGTGCGTGAGGGCTTCGCGGAGATTCTCGCCGCCACGGGTCGCGTCGATCACCTCGTGAACAATGCCGGCGTCGGTGGCAATGCCGTGGCTGAGGAGTGCCCGCCGGAGCTGTACCTCTCGGTGATGAACGTCAACCTCTGCGGCGCGGTGCGCTGCCTGCAAGCTGTCGTTCCGCAGATGCGCGAGCGGGGCAGCGGCACGATCGTGAACATCACCTCGGTCGCCGGGCGGATCGCGGCACTTGCCCAGTCGCCCTACGTCGCGTCGAAGTGGGCGTTCGAGGGGCTGAGCGAGGGGCTGGCTCAGGAACTCGCACCGTTCGGGATTCGGGTGGTCATCATCGAGCCGGGCGTGACGAAGTCGGCGATCTTCGCCAAGAACATCGACGCTCCGAACTCGACCGGTGTCTACGAGGCCCACTACCGGCGCATGTTCCAGTTCTACGCAACCGGGATGGCCAACGCGACCGACCCGTTCGAGGTGGCGTCGGTCATTCACGAGGCGATCACCACCGACGAGCACCGTCTTCGCTATCCGGTGAGTTGGGGTGGAGCGGAACTGGCCGAACTCCACGACCGCATCGACGACAGCGATTGGATCGCCATGGGCGCCATCGAGGAGGACGCCGCCTACTACCAGCGCTTCCACGACGTGTTCGGTCTCGATCTGCGTTGACCGACTCGTCGACGGCCCCGCTGCGCATCCTGACCGTGTGCAGCCACAACCGGACCCGTTCGGTGATGATGGCCGCGCTGTTCGAGTCGATGCTCACCGACCGGCTCGGTCGGGTCATCGTCCGATCCTCGGGCTTCGGCCCCGAAGGTCTCCCGGCGATCGACGATGCGGTCGCCGCCATGAAGCGTCGTGGGCTCGACGTGTCGCAGCACCGCAGCGCCTCCACCACGCCGCGAACTCGTGGATGGCGCCGACGTGATCATCACCGCCGAGCGAGCTCACGTGGTGAAGATCGCTGCGCTGTCGCCGTCGGCGTTCGCCCGAGCGATGACGTTGCCCGAGCTCCTGGCGCGCGCTGCCGATGTGCCCCTCCTGGCGGACGGCGCCGGGGTGCGGGCATGGGTCGAGTCGCTCACGGCAGCACGAACGGCCGGCGCCTACCTGCGCGAGCCCGTTGCCGAAGTCGCCGACCCGACCGGCTCGACGCCCCGGGCCTTCGAATCGGCAGTGGTCGGCATCGAGCGTCAATGCGGGGAGGTCAGCGCACTGTTGGCACGCGTCGCATCCGGCGGTTGAGTCGGCTGCCGGATCTCAGGCGTCGATCATTCAACCGTCGATCCTTCATCCATGGTGGCGTAGGCCCGCACGGTGAACGTCCCGGCACCGCAGATCTTGGGTGGCACCGCGGTGAAGCGGAAACCGCGCTCGGGCAGCCGATCGAGCCGGGTGAGGTGCTCGACGATCGGGATCTCGGCGCCGAGCAACGTGGTGTGCACCGGTCGTCCGGTGCCGTCGATCGCATCGATGTTGAGCGAATCGATGCCGACGCACGCGACCCCCGCCGCCACCAGCACGTCGGCCGCGCGCGCGGTCAGGTGGGGATGCTCGCCGAAGTACGCATCGGTGGCCCAATGACGTGAGTGGTCGGTGCGGATCAACACGGCGTGCCCCCGAGCACCGGCGAGGTCGTCGGCATCCAGGTCGATCGCTGCCACACCCGGCCGATGCAGACAGATCGCCGGCACCTCGGCGACCCGCTCGAGGGCCAGCTCGCTGAGGTCATGGCCGTCCGCATACCGGTGGAAGGGCACGTCGAGGTAGGTCCCCGTGTTCGTGCACATCGTGACCAGGCCGATCTGGAAGGTGATACCGGCACCGTAGATCTCCTCGGCCGCGGCCCGGCTCAGATGATCGGCGATGTGTGGCACCGGCAGGCCCGGATAGGTCTGCATTCCATCGGTGATGACATGGCTGAGATCGATGAACATGGCGGTTCAGCCGTCGCGCCAGGTGTCGTCGATCGGAGTGACCTCGGTGACGTGGATCTCGTGACCGAGCGAGGCCCCGACGAGTTCCAAGCGGTCACCGCTCCAGAAGGTGCCGGGGTCGTACCAGTTCGGTGGCCGCTCGTCGCCGAGCAGGCCCATGCGTTCGAACGTGATGGCCACCAGCTCGGCGCAGTACACGTCGGTGAGCGAGATGCGATGACGGAGGCGACCGGTGACCCAGTGCTTGGCGAGCGACGCGGTGCTCGGGAAGCCCCGCCCGCTGTACTCGTCGACGACCGAGAGTGCCCGGTTCTCCATCTCGTCGGTGGCCTCGATGTCGATCTGGCGGAACCACGGCTGCTGGCCGTAGCGATGCGTCCACACACTCACGGCGCGCTCCAGGTGATGGAGCTGCGCACCGCGTTGGCGTTCGCCGGTCCAGACGTTGGGCATGCTCGCGCCGAGCTCGGCATGCCAGATCAAGGGCGGTAGGTCGTCGAGCGCCAACACCACACCGACGTGGTTGACCGGGCTGTTGGTGAAGAACCGAATCGCCCGATCCGCGGTCGATCGGCCGCGGAACAACCAGACGTCACCGGTCGCTGCTTCGGCGAGTGCGTCGTGCAGTGTCATCGAGTCGGTCATCGGTGCCATAACGTACGTCGTCGTGCGTTGGGCCAAGTTCCTCGGAGTCGCCGGCGTACTCGCCGTGCTCGGTGCCACGGGTGTCGTCGTGTACCAGCGACGTCAACGGCGTCACTGGGTCGAGTTGGCGCCCGATGAGCTTCGTTCGCGTCTTCACGCTCGGCTCGACGGGGGCTCCCGGTAGGCTGAAGCGATTGGGGCGCTTGTCCTGAGCGCTACCGGTCGTGGGTCATCCACCGACGGAGCGTCGAAGGGAACGAGACATCACATGGCCACCAAGAAGCAGCCCGCAAGCCGCTGGCACGACGGCACCACCCCGATCGAGGAGCTTCCGGCGACGGAACAGATCGCCCACGAGGTGGTCATCCAGCGACGTGACCTCGCACCGTCGGTCGAACGGATCATGGACGCAGAGTTGAGCGACGACCAGCGCAACCTGGCGATGACGATGTTTCGTGATTCGCTGACGCAGGACGGCGACCCGAACCGCGACCCGCGCGTCGCGATCGCCACCGCGGCGAGCGCCTGATCAGGACGGGTCTCGCCCGAGCCCGACTGGTGTCCCGTACATTCTGACGTGATGGGCGCACCGTTTCCGGTCGATGTCGTTCGCGCGATGCCGAAGGCCGAGTTGCACGTCCACCTGGAGGGAACCGTCGACGCATCGACGGTGCTGACACTTGCCGAGCGCCACGGCGTTCGCCCACCCGCCGACGATGTCGACGGGGTCGAGGCATGGTTCCGGTTCGATGGCTTCCCGATGTTCCTCGATCGGTACTTCGCCGTGCTGGCTCTGCTTCGCGATCCCGACGACTTCGCTCTCGCCGCCGAGCGATACCTCGACCTCGCAGTCGCGCAGGGCGTCGTCCACGTCGAGTTCCACGTGTCTGCCACCGGCCACATCGTCGAGCACGCCAAGCCGTGGGGGCCGATCCACGACGGCATCGTGGAGGGCTGTTCGCGGGCGGCGAGCCGCACAGGTGTGTCGTGGGGTCTGATCCCCGACATCTCACCGCACCTCCCAGCGGCCGCCTGCGCGACAGCGATGAACGAGGTCTTCGCGCACGGCACCGACCACTTGGTGGCGATCGGGATGGGTGGACCCGCCGACAATTGGACCACCGATGATTTCGGTTCGATCTACGCGACAGCTCGCGACCACGGCCTGCCGGGGGTCGCCCACGCCGCCGAGCACGGCGGACCCGAGGAGGTCCGCTTCGCCGTCGAACAGTTCCAGGCGGTGCGCATCCAACACGGCATCGGGGTGATGTCGGATCCCGAGGTGGTTGCACTGCTCGTTGACCGAGGTATCCCGTGCGATGTGTGTCCGGGCTCGAATCTGGCACTTCATGCCGTGGAATCGCCCGCCGATCACCCGCTGGGGGCGATGCTCGACGCCGGAGTCATCGTCACGCTCGGAACCGACGATCCGCCGATGTTCCAGACGAACCTGCTGGCCGAGTACGAGCGGGCGTGGGACTGGTGCGATCTCGATCTCGACGGTGTCACCGCGCTGGCCCGCAACTCGATCGAACACAGCTTCGCGGCCCCTCACGACAAGGCGACCTGGCTCGTTTCACCGAGCTGAAACCGCCTCCGGACGGCGTCGCTGATCAGCGATCGAGGTGGGCCCGCACGGCCGCCGACCACTCGGCTCCATGCGTGAGCTGGGGGGAGTGGTAGGCGCCGTCGATCACGATGCAGCGCCCATCGGCGACTTCGGCGGCGAGGTCTGCCGCCTGGTCGATGAACGGATGGTCGTGTTCGCCGACGATGACGGTGACGGGACAGGAGATCTCGCCGAGCCGCGGGCGGACCCAGTCACCGTCGCCCTCGAAGAGTTGACGCCCGAGTGCTTTCAATGCGTACGGGTCGAAGGAGGCGGCCATCTGCTCCTTCATGGCCTGCCATTCCGGCGGCGTCGCCGCGGCGATGAGGTCGGTCTCCGGGCTGGGCATGGCCCCGAGATCCGGGAGCCCACCGGCGGGGTCGAACGCTTCGATGAACCCGGCGATCATCGCGGCAACATCCGCGTCCTCGTTGGCGAATGACCAGCCGGAGGTGTCCATCAGGATCAACGAGCGCACGAGGTCGGGTCGTGCGAGCGTGACGCGAATCGCAATGGCACCGCCCATCGAGTGACCCAGGAGGTCGATCGGTCCGGTCGCTTCGCTGTCGATGAATGCGATCAGGTCGTCGGCCAGCCGGTCGATCGAGTACCGCTCGATGTCGCCGAGCTTCTCGGAGCGTCCGTGCCCGCGGTGGTCGATGGCGATCACGGTCCTGTTCTCGGCGAGGTCCTCGATGCTGAGCGCGAAGTCATGTGATGACCCCGAGAAGCCGTGGCACAGCAGGAAGGGTGCTGCGTCGGTGCCGCTTCCCCAGCGATCCCACGACAGCGTGACGCCGTCGACGACGAAACGGCGGGTCAGGTCAGTGATCACCTCGTGAGCGTAGGTGCGCCGCCGGCACGGTGTCGGATCCGACCCTCCCGGTCGACGTTCACGATGTGTCAGACACATCGTGAACACATCGTGAACGTCAACGTGGGGTTGCGAGGTCCGGGCGAGGCATGTACTTGAATGTCACGATGCCCCAGGACATGAGGCGCTCGTTCTCCTCCTCGGATCGAGTCGTCCCGCGCACGATCATCCAGCCCGCCCGCGAGTTCATGGCGGTGGAGACTGCCGGTGGCATCGTCATGCTCGTTGCGGCGGTGATCGCGCTGGTGTGGGCCAATTCGCCGTGGTCCGCCTCGTATCGGCACCTGTTCGAAACGGAGATCCAGTTCCGCATCGGTGAGGTCGTCGACGTCGACCTCTCGCTGCACGAGTGGATCAACAGCGGCCTGATGTCGCTGTTCTTCCTCGTGGTCGGATTGGAGATCAAGCGCCAACTCGTGCGCGGTGAACTCCGCGATCGGCGAGCCGCAGCGCTCCCTGCTCTCGCTGCCCTGGGCGGCATGCTCGTCCCGGCGCTCATCTACCTCGCGATCAACGTCGGCGGTGCCGTCGACGGTTTCGGCATACCGGTCGCAACCGACATTGCATTCGCTGTCGGGGTGGTGACGCTGGCGGGCAGCGGGATACCGCTCGGCGTTCGCATCTTCATCCTGACGCTTGCCGTCGTCGACGACATTGGCGGCATCATCGTGATCGCGGTGTTCTACGCCGATGGGGTGGGGTTCGTGTGGCTGGCCGTCGCAGCGCTCTCCGTCGGCGGTGTGCTGCTCGCTCGGCGACTCGAGATCCGTTCGCTCATTCCGTACATGGCGCTCGGTGTCGTCTGCTGGTACGCGTTGTTGGAGGCAGGCGTCGAGGCAGCAATCGTCGGCGTCATCTTCGGTCTGCTGTGCCCGGCGGAACCGTTCCACGATCCGAGCCGCATCGGCCAGAAGCTCGAGGAGCTCGTCGAACACTTCGAAGGAGCAGACCATCCGGTGCCGTCGCAGATCACCTCGTACGTGCGAGAGGTCTCGTCACCACTCGATCGGATCGAACATCATCTGAACGAGTGGGTCGCGTTCGTCATCGTGCCGATCTTCGCCCTCGCCAATGCCGGCGTCAGCCTGTCGATCGACGGACTCGACACCGACGTGTTCGCCGGGGTGTTCTTCGGGCTGGTCGTCGGCAAGATCGTCGGCGTCGTGGGGTTCACATGGCTTGCTGTGCGTCTCGGTCTCGGCCGTCTGCCAGAGCGGACGACCTGGAGTCACGTCGTGGGGATCGGTGCCACCGCGGGAATCGGCTTCACGGTCGCGCTGTTCGTGGCCGGCCTGTCGTTCGACGAACCCGACCTCCTCCGCTCGGCCAAGATCGGCATCCTTGCTGCGAGCACGGTTGCAGGTGTGCTCGGCTACATGCTCCTGCGTCGCGCGGCGCGCCATCAACTGGTTGGAGAACCTGCGAGCCCTCGGTGACGATCGGTGGAAGGCAACCGCCTTCTTCCGAGCCGACGCCCGAACGCATGGACGGGTACCGTCGCGGCAGGCACGAGGGGGACCGCCATGATCATCATCACCGCGACGCTGTCGTTCGAGACCGAAGCCGACCGTGACCGCGCCGTCGCCCTGACCGCGCCGGTGCAGAAGGCGACCCGTGACGACGAACCGGGCTGTCTGGCCTACTGCTTCGGTGCCGATCCGGTCGAGCCCACGCACGTGCAGGTGTACGAATTGTGGACCGGCCCGGACGATCTCGCCAAGCATTTCGACCACCCGAACTACGCCAGGATGGTCGATGCCCTCCACAACTGTGGTGGCTTCCTCGCCTCCGAGAATCGACTGTACGCCGCCGACGATCGCGGGCCGGTCTACGACAACGGCAAGTTCCGCTTCGACGCCGTCGCCGACACGGCCCTCGACACGGGACCGTGACGCTGCCGGGCGCCGCGTCTACCGAACGCCCTCACGTGCGAATAATCGGCGAGACTTCAAAGTGGGTCCGAGTGGAGGAGGTCACGATGCGGAGATCGCGACGGTGGGACGAGTATTCGACGCGGAGCAAGGTGTTGATGTTGCTCCTCGCCATCGTGCAGGTGTCGCTTGCGGTCAGCGCGTGGACCGACCTGGTGCAGCGCCCCGCCCAGCAGGTGAACGGGCGCAAGAGTCGATGGGCGGCGATCATCGCCATCAACTTCATCGGCCCGATGTTGTACTTCACGCGCGGCCGGCGCGTGCCTCCGCCCACGAGTTGACGAACGACTCGCCGGAGATCCAGCCCGCCGTCGGCAGACAGTCCGATACTGGCGGAACGGGAGGGATTCGAACCCCCGAGCCTTGCGGCCGGCCGCTTTCAAGGCGGCTGCATTCGTCCACTCTGCCACCGTTCCGCTCGCGAGGTTACCGGGCTACACTCCGAGGCTCCCAGGAGAGGTGCCAGAGCGGCCGAATGGGGCGCCCTGCTAAGGCGTTGATCGCAGCAATGTGATCCGTGGGTTCAAATCCCACCCTCTCCGCCACGACCGGTACGTCTTTGGCGTGCCGGTCGTTTCGCGCCGCCGGTCTGCCGGTCCGCCGTCATCGAATGACACGTATGTCGTTTGAGTGACGCTCATGTTGCGGTTTGATGACGGATGGGATAGAACGGGAGTCGACCCCTGCCGCTGCACGCGGCGCATCGGGTGTCGAGTTCCGATCAGAGCGTTCACGCATCGCCGATCAGGAAGACCGACGATGACGACTGACCCCCACCCCAACCCCCACCCCAACCGCTGGCACGACCAGGGCGCGACGGATCGCACCGACACCGATGTCACCCGCGCGTTCTGGGGAGAAGGCGCCGGCTGGGCATCGCACCCGACCGACACCGCCGAGCCCGGAGAAGTCGCCACGCCCCGAGGCGGGATCGGTGCAGCCGTCGGACGGTGGTGGAGTTCCACG
Source organism: Ilumatobacteraceae bacterium (assembly GCA_963743825.1). Taxonomy (GTDB): domain Bacteria; phylum Actinomycetota; class Acidimicrobiia; order Acidimicrobiales; family Ilumatobacteraceae; genus Sva-07. The sequence continues at coordinate 123,639 of CAVURC010000004.1, forward strand.
ACCTCCGGGCGGCGCGAGGCGACGCGCACACACGCCCCGGCGACTTCGCTGTCATCACCCGATGAGTCCGACGACGACTCCGTGTCCGTCGACGACGACCACGTTGAACACGCTGAGCCGGAGACCGACTGGGACGACGCATGGGACACGGCACCGCCTGAACCGCCGCGACCAGGTGTTGATCCGTTGTTGGCCCGCCTCGGTGGACTGGCCGTCGTCCTCACACTGCTGGTGCCCGTGGTGATGGGCTTCACCTCCGACGATGGTGATGCCGTACGCACGTCGTCGATCACGGTCGATGTCGCTCCGGCGGCGAGCGGTGACCAACCCGCCGACCAGCTGGTCGTGGCCCCCGTTGCTCCGACCACGCCCGACGCAACGTCACCTGTCGCCGACGCCACCGTCGTAGTGGAACCGACCACGCCCGCAACAGTCGCCGAGACGTCGACCACCGCACCGGCGGTCGAGGCGCTCACTGTGGATGAATGCGCACTCGAGTACGAAGTCGTCGTCGGCGACTTCTGGATCCGCATCGCCGACGGCTCCGGTGTGGCGCTCGCCGACGTGCTCGCCGTCAACGACGCGACGGTGTCGACGCCGCTGTATCCCGGTCGAACGATCTGTCTCCCCGACGGGGCCGCACTCCCGCCGCCACCACCGACTCCGACAACTGCCGCCCCGACGAGCACGGTCAACTCCGGCACGAGGACTTCGAGTACGAGCTCGAACAACTCGACGGGGTCGACAACGCCGGCGACCACCACACCTGCCGCAACACCAGCGCCAGCGCCGACACCCGTGTCGACCGCCGGCCCTGCCGAGGTCGAAGCGATCATTCGCTCCGTGTGGCCGGACGAACTCGAGGACCGTGCCCTCGAGATCGCACGGCGCGAGAGCAACCTCGTCCCGACAGCCAAGAACTCGTGCTGCTACGGCTTGTTCCAGGTGTACTGGAGCGTTCACCGGAGTTGGCTGAGCGGCCTCGGCATCACATCGGCCGACCAGCTCTACGATCCGGCCACCAACGCACGTGCGGCACTCACCCTGTACCAGCGTGCCGGCGGCTGGGGTCCCTGGGGCGGCTGACCGCCCGGTCGAGGCGACGTCGAATTCGGAGTCTGCATTGCAGCGACTTCGGTCTACACTGTCGCCCGTCACAAATCGGCGCCCGTAGCTCAATGGATAGAGCACTTGATTACGGATCAAGCGGTTGGGAGTTCGACTCTCTCCGGGCGCGCAGGATGGCGAGGGCGACACCGCACGGTGTCGCCCTCGTCGCGTCACGACCGGCCACCGGCGATCATCATTCGTCAGGTTTTCCTCAGGTTTGCCAGTCCCCGTGCCGATGACGACTCATGAGACTCATTCGGATCGGCGCGCTCGTGGGCAGTGTGATCCTGCTCGTGGCGACCACGGTCTCGATGGTCAACAAACGTGCCGAACAACGCGCCGAGCAGAACGCTCGTGCCGTCGCAACCGTGCTGATGGCCGACCAGGCCGTCGACAGCGCCATCGTGCGCGCGATGGCGGTCGTCGAGGTGGCAACTGCGGAGACGGATCTCGAGTCCATCACCAGTTCGTTCGGTGACGCCGCCGAGGCGTGCATCACCGCGGCCGGCGTCGATCGATGCACCGGCTCCGACCTCGGCGCGTCGAGCGTCTTCGGCGGGGCAGTTGCGGCATCGGTGGAGAGCGGCGGGCCGGCCGTGGTCGTCGACGACGCAACGAACTCTCTCCTCGTGGTGTCGCACGGCGATGTGACCACTGCGCTGATGCCTGCCCACCGACTCGTTGCTCGGCCCGCTCGCATCCTCGGCTGTCGAACTCAATGGGGCGACCATCGACGTTGCGTTGTCGCCTGACATCACCGGCGTGAACGGTGACGATCTGATCCGGGTCGGGCCGTCGACCGTCGACGGTCGATTGATCGTGGCTGACACCCTCGCTCTCCCGGGTGACGGCGGATCGGTCCGCGTCACGACGTCGATCGCCGACGACGCCGGCCTGGTCGGTGACGGTCTGGGGCGGTACCTGCTCCTGGTGGGATTCGGCACCGTCCTGATGGCGCTCGCCGGATGGACGTTCCTGCTCGACCGTCGCAGTCTCAAGCGCCAGGCGACCACCGACGACCTGACCGGACTTCCGAACCGCCGCGAGTTCGAACGCCAGACCGAGGAGGCGCTGCTCGCCGCCGAACGGTTCAAGACCGGGGTCTGCGTGATGCTCATCGACCTCAACGGCTTCAAGCTCATCAACGACACGCTCGGCCACCAGTTCGGTGACCTGGTCCTTCGTGCTGCCGCCAGACGTCTCCGCGATGCCGTGCGTGACACCGATGTCGTCGGCCGATGGGGCGGCGACGAGTTCGTGATCCTGCTGCCTGGAGTGCAGGACGCATCGGCGGTCCGCAGCAGTGCCGAACGCATCGGAGGGCTGCTGGGAGGCACGCCGATCGCTGACGACGTGACGGTCACGGCTGCCATCGGCGCGGCGCTGTATCCGCGTCACGGGGCCACGCTCGATGACCTGATCCGCGCCGCTGACGAAGCGATGTACGGCGCCAAGACCACGGGCGTGACCCATCGCCTTGCTGACCCGCTGAGCAGCGACGCCGACGGCGAGTCGTCGCGACATCGCGGGCCCGACCGTCGTCGGGCGCACTCCGACGACGTCAACCGCGTCTGACGCACGTTCCGGGCACGTCGGTGGCCGATGCCTACACTTCTCGACGTGGTCCCCTCGGAGTGTGCTGACCAGCAAGCTCGCAGGCTTCGGTACGACGATCTTCGCCGAGATGTCGGCGCTTGGCCGTCGAGACGGGGGCGATCAATCTCGGTCAGGGCTTCCCTGACACCGACGGGCCACCCGAGGTGCTCGACGCCGCCGTCGCCGCGATCCGTGCGGGCCTCAATCAGTACCCACCGGGGCTCGGCATGCTGGAGCTCCGCAACGCGATCGCCGATCATCAGCGGCGGTTCTACGGCATCGAACTCGATCCGGCGACGGAGGTCGTGGTCACCGCCGGTGCCACCGAAGCCCTGGCAGGCGCATTGCTCGGCATGCTCGACACAGGCGACGAGGTCGTCGTGTTCGAGCCGATGTACGACAGCTACCAGGCATGTATCGCCCTCGCCGGCGCACGAGCCGTTCCGGTGCTGCTCGCCCCCGACACCGAGGGGCGCTACGTGTTCGATCCCGACGCCCTACGCGCTGCCGTCAGCGACCGCACGAAGCTGATCCTGCTCAACACGCCGCACAATCCCACGGGCAAGGTCTTCACGACCGACGAGATGGCGATCATCGCCGAGGTGGCCCTCGAACGTGACCTGATCGTGGTGACCGACGAGGTCTACGAGCACCTGCTCTTCGACGGGCGTCGGCACACACCGTTGTCGACGTTGCCGGGAATGGCGGACCGCACGCTGACCATCTCGTCGGGCGGCAAGACGTTCAACACGACGGGTGGAAGATCGGCTGGATGACCGGCCCGGAACCGCTGGTGACCGCCGCACGGACTGCGAAGCAGTTCCTCACCTATGTGAACGGTGCGCCCTTCCAGCCGGCGATCGCCGTCGGTCTGGCCCTGCCCGACACCTACTTCGAGCGTCTTGCTGCCGACCTGCAGACTGCGCGGGATCACCTCGTCGTCGGGCTGCGAACGGCGGGCTTCACCACGTATGTGCCGGAGGCGACCTACTTCGCGACGGTCGACATCCGTCCGGTCGACCCGACCGGCGACGGGATGGCCTTCTGTCGCTCACTGCCGGCACGATGTGGCGTCGTCGCAATCCCGAACGAGGTCTTCTACGCGAGGCCCGAACACGGTCGTCATCTCGTCCGGTTCGCCTGCTGCAAGCAACTCGACGTCATCGATGCTGCTGTCGAGCGTCTCGCCGAGGGGTTCGGTTCGTGAGCGTGCGCGTCGCCGCCATCCAGCACGACATCGTCTGGCACGACCGCACGGCCAACTTCGATCACCTGACACCGATGGTCGCGGGTGCCGTCGCGTCGGGCGCACGGGTGGTGCTGTTGACCGAGACGTTCTCGACCGGCTTCTCGTTCGACACGCCGGGCATCGCCGAATCGGAGGGTGGACCGTCGTCGCGGTTCCTGCGTGAGATGGCGACGACACACGGCGTGTGGGTCGGCGGCTCGTGTCCCGAGATCGCCGCCGACGCGCCGCCCGACGACCAGCGACCCTCGAACGTGTTCGTGCTCGTTGCTCCGGATGGCACCGAGCACCGGTACCGCAAGATCCATCCCTTCTCCCACGCCGACGAAGAGCGCTACGTCCGCGCCGGCGCCGAGTTCGTCACCGTCGACATCGACGGCCTGCGCTGCAGCCTGTTCGTCTGCTACGACCTGCGGTTCGCCGACGAGTTCTGGGCGCTGGCGCACGAGAGCGACGCCTACTTCGTCGTTGCGAACTGGCCGGCCAAGCGACGCCTCCACTGGTCGACGTTGCTGCGAGCCAGGGCGATCGAGAACCAGGCGTACGTGGTCGGTGTCAACCGCGTCGGCTCGGGTGGCGGGCTCGACTACTCGGGCGACAGCGCGATCATCGACCCGCTCGGGGAGGTGCTGGCGACCGGGTCCGGCGGCGAGACGATCCTGCTCGCCGACCTCGACCCCGCGCACGTCGCAACGACCCGCGACCACTTCCGCTTCCTCCAAGACCGCCGCTGACCGTTCTCGTGAACTCGTGCGCGAACTATTCGCGCACGAGTTCACGAGAACGATCAGCGGCGCGATGTCGGACGCATCTGCATCGAGACGCGGATGCCGTAGGGCGTGTCCTGCTGGCCGACTTCGCTGAACCCCAGTCGGGCGTGGAACGCGAGCGACACGTCGTTCGGTGGATCGACGTTCACCTCCAGCGCGAGATGATCGGCGCCGTCGATCGCTGCCATCTGTCGATCGACCTCTGCGTACAGAGCGGAGCCGACCCCGCGCCCGCGGGCCGACGAATCGACAGCCACCCGGTCGAGATACATGAATGCGTCGTACCGCTGGGTGAACCAGCGGTAGTTCACCGAGTCGTAGGTCGAGTCACCAGCGAGCACGAGGCAGAAACCGACCACTTCGTCGCCGATGTCAGCGACCAGCGCGATCGGGCTCTCAGCGACGATGAACGCCATGCGGTGACACCAGCGCCGGCACCGGCGCCCGTGTCGATCGCCGGGCCTGCCGAGGTCGAAGCGATCATTCGCTCCGTGTGGCCGGACGAACTCGAAGACCGTGCCATCGAGATCGCACGGCGCGAGAGCAACCTCGTCCCGACAGCCAAGAACTCGTGCTGCTACGGCTTGTTCCAGGTGTACTGGAGCGTTCACCGCAGTTGGCTGAGCGGCCTCGGCATCACATCGGCCGACCAGCTCTACGATCCGGCCACCAACGCGCGTGCGGCACTCACCCTGTACCAGCGTGCGGGCGGCTGGGGTCCCTGGGGCGGCTGACCGCCCGGTCGAGGCGACGTCGAATTCGGAGTCTGCATTGCAGCGACTTCGGTCTACACTGTCGCCCGTCACAAATCGGCGCCCGTAGCTCAATGGATAGAGCACTTGATTACGGATCAAGCGGTTGGGAGTTCGACTCTCTCCGGGCGCGCAGGATGGCGAGGGCGACACCGCACGGTGTCGCCCTCGTCGCGTCACGACCGGCCACCGGCGATCATCATTCGTCAGGTTTTCCTCAGGTTTGCCAGTCCCCGTGCCGATGACTCCTCATGAGACTCATTCGGATCGGCGCGCTCGTGGGCAGTGTGATCCTGCTCGTGGCGACCACGGTCTCGATGGTCAACAAACGTGCCGAGCAACGCGCCGAGCAGAACGCTCGTGCCGTCGCAACCGTGCTGATGGCCGACCAGGCCGTCGACAGCGCCATCGTGCGCGCGATGGCGGTCGTCGAGGTGGCGACTGCGGAGACGGATCTCGAGTCCATCACCAGTTCGTTCGGTGACGCCGCCGAGGCGTGCATCACCGCGGCCGGCGTCGATCGGTGCACCGGCTCCGACCTCGGCGCGTCGAGCGTCTTCGGCGGGGCAGTTGCGGCCTCGGTGGAGAGCGGTGGGCCGGCCGTGGTCGTCGACGATGCAACGAACTCACTCCTCGTGGTGTCGCACGGCGATGTGACCACCGCACTGATCCTGCCCACCGACTCATTGCTCGGCCCGCTCGCATCCTCGGCTGTCGAACTCAATGGGGCGACCATCGACGTTGCGTTGTCGCCTGACATCACCGGCGTGAACGGTGATGATCTGATCCGGGTCGGGCCATCGACCGTCGACGGTCGATTGATCGTGGCTGACACGCTCGCCCTCCCAGGTGACGGTGGATCGGTCCGCGTCACGACGTCGATCGCCGACGATGCCGGCCTGGTTGGGGACGGTCTGGGGAGGTACCTGCTGCTGGTGGGATTCGGTACCGTCCTGATGGCGCTCGCCGGATGGACGTTCCTGCTCGACCGTCGCAGTCTCAAGCGCCAGGCGACCACCGACGACCTGACCGGACTTCCGAACCGTCGCGAGTTCGAACGCCAGACCGAGGAGGCGTTGCTCGCCGCCGAACGGTTCAAGACCGGGGTCTGCGTGATGCTCATCGACCTCAACGGCTTCAAGCTCATCAACGACACGCTCGGTCACCAGTTCGGCGACCTGGTCCTTCGTGCAGCCGCCAGACGTCTCCGCGATGCCGTGCGTGACACCGATGTCGTCGGCCGATGGGGCGGCGACGAGTTCGTGATCCTGCTGCCTGGAGTGCAGGACGCATCGGCGGTCCGCAGCAGTGCCGAACGAATCGGAGGGCTGCTGGGTGGCACGCCGATCGCTGATGACGTGACGGTCACGGCTGCCATCGGCGCGGCGCTGTATCCGCGTCACGGGGCCACCCTCGATGACCTGATCCGCGCCGCTGACGAAGCGATGTACGGCGCCAAGACGACGGGCGTGACCCATCGCCTTGCTGACCCGCTGAGCAGCGACGCCGACGGCGAGTCGTCGCGACATCGCGGGCCCGATCGTCGTCGGGCGCACTCCGACGACGTCAACCGCGTCTGACGCACGTTCCGGGCACGTCGGTGGCCGATGCCTACACTTCGGACGTGGCCCCTCGGAGTGTGCTGACCAGCAAGCTCGCAGGCTTCGGTACGACGATCTTCGCCGAGATGTCGGCCTTGGCCGTCGAGACGGGGGCGATCAATCTCGGTCAGGGCTTCCCTGACACCGACGGGCCACCCGAGGTGCTCGACGCCGCTGTCGCCGCGATCCGTGCGGGCCTCAATCAGTACCCACCGGGGCTCGGCATGCTGGAGCTCCGCAACGCGATCGCCGAGCATCAGCGGCGGTTCTACGGCATCGAACTCGATCCGGCGACGGAGGTCGTGGTCACCGCCGGTGCCACCGAAGCCCTGGCAGGCGCATTGCTCGGCATGCTCGACACAGGCGACGAGGTCGTCGTGTTCGAGCCGATGTACGACAGCTACCAGGCATGTATCGCCCTCGCCGGCGCACGAGCCATTCCGGTGCTGCTCGCCCCCGACACCGAGGGGCGCTACGTGTTCGATCCCGACGCCCTGCGCGCTGCCGTCAGCGACCGCACGAAGCTGATCCTGCTCAACACGCCACACAATCCCACGGGCAAGGTCTTCACGACCGACGAGATGGCGATCATCGCCGAGGTGGCCCTCGAACGTGACCTGATCGTGGTGACCGACGAGGTCTACGAGCACCTGCTCTTCGACGGTCGTCGGCACACACCGTTGTCGACGCTGCCGGGAATGGCGGACCGCACGCTGACCATCTCGTCGGGCGGCAAGACGTTCAACACGACAGGGTGGAAGATCGGCTGGATGACCGGCCCGGAACCGCTGGTGACCGCCGCACGGACTGCGAAGCAGTTCCTCACCTATGTGAACGGTGCACCCTTCCAGCCGGCGATCGCCGTCGGTCTGGCCCTGCCCGACACCTACTTCGAGCGTCTCGCTGCCGACCTGCAGACTGCGCGGGATCACCTCGTCGTCGGCCTGCGAGCGGCGGGGTTCACCACGTATGTGCCGGAGGCGACCTACTTCGCGACGGTCGACATCCGTCCGGTCGACCCGACCGGCGACGGGATGGCCTTCTGTCGTTCACTGCCGGCACGATGTGGCGTCGTCGCAATCCCGAACGAGGTCTTCTACGCGAGGCCCGAACACGGTCGTCATCTCGTCCGGTTCGCCTGCTGCAAGCAACTCGACGTCATCGATGCTGCTGTCGAGCGGCTCGTCGAGGGGTTCGGTTCGTGAGCGTGCGCGTCGCCGCCATCCAGCACGACATCGTCTGGCATGACCGCACGGCCAACTTCGATCACCTGACACCGATGGTCGCGGGTGCCGTCGCGTCGGGTGCACGGGTGGTGCTGTTGACCGAGACGTTCTCGACCGGCTTCTCGTTCGACACGCCGGGCATCGCCGAATCGGAGGGTGGACCGTCGTCGCGGTTCCTGCGTGAGATGGCGACGACACACGGCGTGTGGGTCGGCGGCTCGTGTCCCGAGATCGCCGCCGACGCGCCGCCCGACGACCAGCGACCCTCGAACGTGTTCGTGCTCGTTGCTCCGGATGGCACCGAGCACCGGTACCGCAAGATCCATCCCTTCTCGCACGCCGACGAAGAGCGCTATGTCCGCGCCGGCGCCGAGTTCGTCACCGTCGACATCGACGGCCTGCGCTGCAGCCTGTTCGTCTGTTACGACCTGCGGTTCGCCGACGAGTTCTGGGCGCTGGCGCACGAGAGCGACGCCTACTTCGTCGTTGCGAACTGGCCTGCCAAGCGACGCCTCCACTGGTCGACGTTGCTGCGTGCCAGGGCGATCGAGAACCAGGCGTACGTGGTCGGTGTCAACCGCGTCGGCTCGGGTGGCGGGCTCGACTACTCGGGCGACAGCGCGATCATCGACCCGCTCGGGGAGGTGCTGGCGACCGGGTCCGGCGGCGAGACGATCCTGCTCGCCGACCTCGACCCCGCGCACGTCGCAACGACCCGCGACCACTTCCGCTTCCTCCAAGACCGCCGCTGATCGTTCTCGTGAACTCGTGCGCGAACTATTCGCGCACGAGTTCACGAGAACGGTCAGCGGCGCGATGTCGGACGCATCTGCATCGAGACGCGGATGCCGTAGGGCGTGTCCTGCTGGCCGACTTCGCTGAACCCCAGTCGGGCGTGGAACGCGAGCGACACCTCGTTCGGTGGATCGACGTTCACCTCCAGCGCGAGATGGTCGGCGCCGTCGATCGCCGCCATCTGTCGATCGACCTCTGCGTACAGAGCGGAGCCGACCCCGCGCCCGCGGGCCGACGAATCGACAGCCACCCGGTCGAGATACATGAAGGCGTCGTAGCGCTGGGTGAACCAGCGATAGTTCACCGAGTCGTACGTCGAGTCACCAGCGAGTACCAGGCAGAAACCGACCACTTCGTCGCCGATGTCCGCGACCAGCGCGATCGGGCTCTCGGCGACGATGAACGCCATGCGGTCGGCGTCGACCGAGCCGACCTCGGGCACGTTGGCCTCGTTGATCCGAAGGATCCGGTCGAGGTCCCTCGGCTCGATCGAACGGATCACCACATCGTCGGACGGTGATGGCGGCGCAGACATCCGTGGCACCGTAATTGCATTGGCCGTCAACGTTGCGCTGCACCCGGTCTTTCCGGACCCGACCCCAACAGACCGCAGCGCGCTTTGTTACGGGATCGGCGCGAGGCTGTCACGGAACCACTCGTATCCTTGACGCCATGCTGTTCCGCAAGAACGCCCAGATGGTCGATGCTGCCGATGCGCTCGCCGGCCGGACCGATCAGACCATGCCGGTGCCCGAGACGCACTTCGTCAACGGTCACCCGCTCGTCGGGCCGTGGCCCGACGGCATGAAGACCGCAGTGTTCGCCATGGGCTGTTTCTGGGGTGTCGAGCGCAAGTTCTGGCAACTCGACGGCGTGTACTCCACGTTCGTCGGATACGCCGGCGGTTACACACCGAACGCCACCTACGAGGAGGTCTGCTCGGGGCGCACGGGTCACACCGAGGCCGTCGCCGTCGTGTACGACCCCGAGGTCGTCAGCTACGAACGGTTGCTCCAGACCTTCTGGGAGGGCCATGACCCGACACAGGGGATGCGCCAGGGCAACGATGTCGGCAGCCAGTACCGCAGCGCGATCTTCCTGACCGACGAGTCGCAGCGCCCGATCGTCGAGTCGACGCGATCGATGTTCCAGGACCGCCTGAACAGTGCCGGCTTCGGCGAGATCACGACCGACGTCGAGCCGCTCGATCTCATCTCCGGCTTCTTCTACGCCGAGCCGTACCACCAGCAGTATCTCGCCAAGAACCCCAACGGCTACTGCGGTGTCGGCGGCACCGGCGTCAGTTGCCCCATCGGCCTCACCGCCTGATCCCCCGCAAACCCCTGACCAAACCCCGAAATGTGCGCCGAAATGTGCACTGGCGCACACGAGAGCGCATTTTTCGGGGTGAGGGGTGGATCAGGGCCAGCCGGACTTGCGGATGGCGTCGCCGTCGGCGTCGAGGGGTCGGCCCGACCAGCGCAGTTGGCCCGGGGTGGCGGACAGGCGGGCGATGAGGCCCTGCATCGGCGTGCCACCGACGTCGGCGATCGCGTTACGGGCGGCGTAGTGCGGATCGACGGCGATGTCGGCCATGTCGTACACCGGGCCGATCGCTGCCTCGGCCGCGGTGAACGCATCGAGCACCTCGGTCTGGGTGCGATCGAGCGCACCAGTCGGTCATGATCTGTTCGAGTTCGAGCCGGTGGGCGGTGCGGCCCTCGAACGTGTCGAACCGTGCGTCGTCGCCGACGCCGAGCACACCCATCACTCGCGCCGCTACTGAGTCGCTGCTCGTCGACACGGCGATCCATCGTCCGTCGCTGCATCGATACGTTCCGCGCGGCACGGTGTACGGGAGCCCGGCGCCGAGCCGCGGTTGCTGTTCGCCGGTGATGCCGTAGAGCGACACGAGTGGCCCCATCATCTGGAACATCGTCTCGAGCAGGTTGGCGTCGACCACCTGGCCGACCCCGGAGTGCAGCGCCACCATCGTCGCGAACGCGGCAGCGAGACCGGTCACCTCGTCGGTGAGCGCGATCGGAGGCAACAGGGGCTGGCCGTCGGGCTCACCGCTGAGGGCCGCGAGTCCCGACATCGCCTCGGCGATCGTGGCGAAGCCCGGACGCGATGCGTACGGGCCGTCCTGGCCGAACCCACTGACCCTGGTCATCACGAGCGCCGGGTTCCGTTCGAGCAGCACGTCGGGCCCGAGGCCGAGGCGCTCCATCGTGCCCGGCCGCGAGTTCTCGACGAGCACGTGGGCCCCGTCGACGAGCTGGAGCAGGACCGCCCGATCCGCTTCGTCCTTCACGTCGAGCACCACGGTGCGCTTGTTGCGGTTGACGAGCTTCCACCACAGCCCTTCGCCGTCGCGTGGGTCGCGCCACGCCATGTTGCGCAGGCTGTCGCCGCCCGGACGCTCCACCTTGATCACGTCCGCGCCGAAGTCGGCGAGGTAGCGCGCGCAGTTCGGCCCGGCGAGCACGGTCGACATGTCGATGACGCGAAGCCCGTCGAGCGCCCCCGGCCCAGCCGGTCTTTCGGGGTCGGGTCCGGAAAGACCGGGACGGCGTCATGGGCGCCACCGTCCGAGGAGGTCGCACGCCTCGGCCATGTCGGCACCCGTCGCCGGCGTACGAGAAGCGGACGTATTCGTGGCCGCGAGCGAGATCGAAGTCGATGCCTGACGTGGCAGCGACGCCCGCCTCGTGCAGCCACCGGCGCGTGAGTTCCAGCGAGTCGATGCCGAGCGCGGTGGTGAGGTGCGGCACGTGGGCGTACACGTAGAACGCGCCGTCGGCGGGAGCGATGTCGGTGATGCCCGCAGCGGCGAGGCCGTCGATCACGATCGTGCGGTTCTGGCGATAGCGGGCCACGTGCCCGTCGAGTTCCTCGGTCGCATCGAGCGCGGCGAGCGCGGCGACCTGTGAGACGTGCGGGGCGCAGATGTAGAGGTTCTGCTGCAGTCGTTCGACCGTGTCGACCAGCGTGTCGGGCACGACGATCCAGCCGACGCGCCACCCGGTCATCGACCAGTACTTCGAGAAGCTGTTCACCACGACGGCGTCGGGATGGACGTCGAGGACCCGTGCCGCCGGCGGCCCATCCACGATCCCGTGGTAGATCTCGTCGGCGATCACGGCGATGCCCCTGGCTCGACACGTCGCGGTGACGTCAGCCAGAGCGGTTGCGCTCAGGACCGTGCCGGTCGGGTTCGAGGGCGACGCCAGCACCAGGCCGGCCAGTTCGCCGGCCCGGTCGAGATGCTCGGGCGTCGGCGCCCATCGTGTGTCGGGCCCGACCGGGATCGCAACCGGCGTCATCCCGAGGGCGATCAGGGTGTTGCGGTAGCAGGGATATCCGGGTTCGAGCACGCCGACCCGATCACCGGGTTCGAACATGGTGAGGAACGCGAGCGTGAAACCCGCCGAGGCGCCGGCCACCACCATGACCCGACCGGCGTCGACACCCTCGCGGGTCGGCGAGACGACGGCGAAGCGACTGCAGCCCGGCGGCATTGGTGTAGCCGAGCGGCCGGTCGAGGTGCTCGCGCACGGCATCACGGGCCAGAACCGGCAGTGGCGTCGCCGGCTGGCCGACCTCGAGGTGCAGGATGCGCCGTCCCGCCGCCTCCAGTGCGCCGGCCTCCCGGCTCATCGCCATGGCATGGAACGGCGGCACAGCGGCGGCGCGGACGGCGGCCTCGATCACCCGCCGATTGTCGCATCCCGGCGTTCTTGCCCCGCAATCTCGCTCGATCGACCGGACGGTTTGCCATCCCCGCGTGTGCACGCGCTGGCCCCATTGACGGCGAACGTCAAGGTTTGCGCCGACTTCTTGACTTTGCAGAGCGCTGACCATCGCCATGGATGTCGCTGACCGTGGTCCCCTTACCGTGCTGGGTGGCCTCAAGACGGGGCGCAGTCAGACCGATGAGGAACCGTATGAGACGCTCACACAACGCCACGAATGGCCGGGGTGACCCCGACAGCGGGTTCTCCCTCGTCGAGATCGTCATTGCGATCGTGCTGATGGCCACCGTTGTCGTCGCCATTCTGAACGCCGTGTCCACGAGCGTCAAGGCATCGTCGGTGAGCCGGTCGGCCGCGCAGGTCGAGACTGCCGTCGTCAATGCGGCCGACCGCGTCAACCGGGCTCCGAAGCGCTGTGACTACACGATCTACGTCCAGGCCGCAGTGCAGACCGAGGGCTGGCCGCCGGAGACGGCGTCGGTGACCCACGAGTTCTACGTGCCTGGTCCGGACGCGACGGTCGAGGGCAGCTGGGAAACCGGCGCCGCCGGCTCGCCCGGCTGTTCCGGACCCGCTCCGACCGACCTGCTGGTGCAGCGGGTGACGATTTCGATCACAAGCCCAGACGGCAAGGTCCGTCGCAACATCGAGGTGGTGAAGTCCGATGTCTGAACACTCGTCGAACACGCGAATTCGTGGGACCCGATTGCGTGACGGGGGGATGACGCTCCCCGAACTGCTGATCGCCATCTCGATGATGGGTCTGCTCGTGACAGTGCTTTCCAGCGCCGTCATCGTGACGCTTCGCCAGCAGGACAACACGGAGGGTCGTCTCAACGTTGCACAGGCTGAGCAGAGCATCAGCATGTGGATTCCGGCCGACCTGTCGTCCGCCAGCGTTGTCGACACCAGCCCGGACGCGACCCCGTGCGGGGCGACCGTCTGCGACGGGATCGATCTGAGCGCCGGCTCCAATGTGGTGATGATGTCGTGGGAGGACGACGACGGCGACGGCGTGGTCACCACGACGAACGTCTCGTACCACTTCGCTCCGAGTGGCGATGGTCAGACCTACGAACTCTCCCGGGTGCAGTGCGCCGACTCCGGCAGCGGGTGGTCGTGCTCGTCCCGCGTCGTCCTGCGCGACCTGCCCGGGCCGCCGGGCGGAGATCCATTCGTACCGGGCGTGGCGAATCGCGGGAATTGTCTTCCGGTCGGCACGGTGGCGTGCACCAGGCCCAGCTGGGTGATCATCGTCAGCGAGCCGTTGGCACCCGATGCGATCAGCGAAGACGAGGTGGCGAACGAGTCCGATCGCAAGGACGCGAACCGGGTGATCGTGTCGATCAACGGCGGTGGTGACGTTGACGGTGCCGGCGGCGGCATCAACCAGATCAGCATCACCGCAGGAGGCACGGTCCGGACCTCGATCGACGCCAACAGTGTGCAGGGTGCGCCGTCGTTCACCGAGGCGTTCAGCCGATGTGGTGGACCGATGACGCTGGTGGTCGACGAGTCGGGCTCGATCGGTGGTGCGATCGGCGACGTGAGGAACGGCGTTCGCAGTTTCGTCGAGGCACTCGCGGGCACGCCGGTCAAGCTGCAGGTCGTACGTTTCGACACGAGGTCGAGCATCCTCGGCTCGTCGGACTGGCACCGCTACTTCGACATGACGAACCAGGCCGACGTCGACGCGCTGCTGTTGGCGATCGATGGCCTGCGATCGAACGGCGGCACGAACTGGGAGGACGGCCTGTTCCGGACCTTCTACCAAGCCGATGGAACGACCGCTTCAGTGATTCCCGAGACCGTCGTCTTCTTCACCGACGGTGTGCCGACGTGGGAGCGCCTGGCCCGGCGTGCGGATCCGGGTGTGCTTCCCGCTGAGCCGCCTGCCCCCGGTGCTCCGTGGCCCGACGCGAACGGCTCCTCCTACAACCAGGTGGCGTTCAACCGTGCCGATTACATCGCCAACAAGTTCCGGCGCAGCGTTCGCCTGGTCGGTGTCGGTGTCGGTGCCGGCATCACCTCGTCGTCCGACTGGATCGTCGACCCGGGCGCCGGCTACCGCACCATCGTCGAACGAGGCTCCTACAGCCACGTTCGTGAATCGATCGACGTACCAGGGCCGATACCAGAAGAAGAATTCGTCGGGTGGCGCCTGGTACTGGGTGGACAAGCGCACGTACGACTCCAGTGCCGCCGACAACCGACGTCAGGATGTCGGCTGGACCACGATCACGGAGAGCCCAGTACCGGGCGATCGACACGAGAACGACGGACGACAGCGACGACGGGCTCCGTACGGGCTGGTGCAGCACACCGGTCAGCACGGCGGAGTACAACGCCAACTCGAGCAATCCGGCGTACAGATCCGTGACGAAGGTCTGGAGCAACGGTCCCGACTGGGAGGTGTGGAGCGGATCGTCGGACGGTTCGAGCCAGTACCGCACGTCGAAGCTCTACAACTCGCCGCCCTACACCGGTTATGACCCGAATGTGACGGCAAGGACCCGCAACGACACGATTCTCGCGCGGCTGATCTCGGGCAACGACAACGGGACACCGGCGGTCTGGGACGGCAGCAACTACACGAACAACGAGATCGCCGACATGTACGTCCTGCCCCAGTGGTCGCAGTTCAGTACGGCGATGGAGGAGATCGCGCTCGGCGAGTGCGGTGGCACGCTGACCCTGCAGACGAAGCTCGGCAGCGGCGCCGCTCCGGATCCGGTCCGGTACCAGAACAGCGCAGTCACCGACTCGAGCGGTATTCCGCTCGATCTGGAGCCGACCGTCGTGACGACCAATCAGCAGTTCGTCACCGGGACGTTCGACTTCCCCATTCCGAACGGGCAGTTCGTCACGGTCGACGTGCTTCCGCAGAACTACTCGGAGCTGACCGGCTACACCCCGGGTGCATGGACCTGCCGAGCAGGGAACCAGAACCGGCCGTTCGAGCTCGTCGACATCCCTGATGCTGGTGCCTGGAAGGGCATCCGAGTCCGAGTTGCAGCGAACGAAGCCGTGTCCTGCAGCCTGTCGGTGATCCGATGAGACGGCACGGCAGTTTGACGAGGCGGCCGTCCTCGCCGGCAGCCGGAGTGGAGTCGGACGATCGTCCCGATGTGCAGCCGCAGCGCGGCGGGATCGAGACACAGGCTCGGTGCTTCCGCTCGTGCTCGTGATGATGATCATCGGGTCACTCATCGTCATCCCGATGATGAGGTACGCAATGACGGTGCTCTCGGCCAACACCGTGCTGAGCGAGAAGACCACCCGCATCGAGAGCGCCAAGGCCGGTCTTCGGCTCTCGCTGGCAGACCCTGTCGGGCTGTATGACGCCTGCGGATCGGGCGGGCCGTCGACTCCCGTCCAACTGGCCCCGATCTCGATGGGCGGAATCGGTGTGTCGACGAAGTGCTACTTCATCGACTACGCGAGCGCCCAGTCGGCCGACGAGCTCCGTGTCGGCGTCACGTCGACACAGGTCGGCACGGCACCACCCGAGGAACTCAAGGGCAGCTCGTGGTGTGCGCCGCACGCTTCACGGACCACACCGTGCACCTTCGCGCCGACGGACCCGGCTCGTCGAGCGAGTGGTTGACCAATAGCGACACTGCAGTCGGAAACCGGCAAGATCTGGCTGCCGAACCTGCCCGTGCACGGGCTCAACCCTCGCTCGCCGGCCGGCAACCAGATGCCGATCGACTTCCCCACGTGCACGGTCTACTTCCCCGGCACCTATCCCGACCAGGTGGTGCTCGACGGGCCCACCTACTTCACGTCCGGGATCTACTACTTCGAGAACGAGGTACGCGTCGAGGGTGGGGCATCGGTCGTGGTCGGCCTCGGCGCCGTCTCGGGATGCACGAACGACCAGGAGGCCATCTTCTACGCCGAGAACGCTCCGGGCACCCACAACATGAGCGGACTCGGAGGAACCTGGGTGCTCGGTGCCGGAGGGCGTGATCGTCATCGACAACTCCAACGGTTCTGAGCTCTCCGTGCACTTCAACAAGCGGTACGTGGCACCCGGCGACACCGGTGACGCACCCTCCGAAGACGTGTCGATCGTCAGCGTGAACGGGGTGCTCGCCCCAGACGGCGTCACCGGGGTCGACCTGGTCGCGCCCGGAATCATCGAAGTGCCGGCATCGTTGGTCGGCTCCGACACTCCGGTCGCGGCGACGAGCCAGGGATACCTGCCATCGGTGTTCACGCCGGTGAACGCGCTGGCCCTCCCACCTGCCGCAGCCGCACCGAACCAGCCTGCGACCCCGGCAGTGGTCCCGTACGCGGGCACCGTCAGGGTGTCGTGGACGGCGGCTGCCGCAGGGAGTGAACCCGTGCGGACCTACAGGGTGACGGCGTCGCCCGGTGGGACCATCTGTGAGGTCGACATGAACACTGCACCGGCAACGGAGTGCGATGTCGTGGGGCTGGCAACGACCACCGCATACACGTTCGCGGTGACCGCCATCAACGAAGTCGGCGCCTCAGCGCCGTCCCCTTCCAGCGGTGCGGTGATTCCCGACGCCGGCCTCGGCGCAGCGCCGCCTCCGCCGCCGCCTCCTCCGCCGGGTCCGGTCGTCCCTCGTCCGATCATCGAGATCGATCTGCCCACTGCCGCCGCAACCACCGTCGAGATCCCGGGCTACGTCGCAGTTCCCCAGGGACGTGTCAGGCTCGCAAACCCGAATGGTCTCGCCGTCAAGATCTCCGGCGGCGTTCTGGCCGCTCAGTTCGACGGCGTCGACGGACGCGCCGCCGGGCCAGGGACGGTCGACATCGGATTCCTGGAGACGGTCGTGCAGCGCAAGTTCCGGATCGTCTCCACCACCGACGCAGGACACGAGACGTCCACGGCGGTCGTCCAGGTGAACCAGAACGGGGCCTTTGCGATCAACTCCTGGGAAGTCCAGTAGGCGCCGACGCAGAGCGACGTGGATCGGCCACGAGCGGGTCAGCCCACCAGATCGCCGGCGTTGAGTTGGTGGGCGTAGCGGCCGTTCGGCGGCGAGCAGTTCGTCGTGGGTGCCGATCTCGGCGATCCGGCCGTCCTCGACGAACGCGATGCGGTCGGCGCTGCGGATCGTCGACAGGCGATGGGCGATCACGATGGCGGTGCGGTCACGCATGGCATGCTCGAGTGCGGCCTGGATGAGTGCTTCGTTCTCGTTGTCGAGATGGCTCGTCGCCTCGTCGAGCACCATGATGCAGGGGTTCTTCAGCAGGAGGCGGGCGATCGCCAGTCGCTGCTTCTCGCCGCCGCTGAGCCGGTAGCCGCGCTCGCCGACGATCGTGTCGTAGCCGTCGGGGAGCGCCGCGATCGTGTCGTGGATGCGCGCCGCCTGCGCCGCGGCCACGAGTTGTTCGTCGGTGGCCTCGGGGTCGGCGTAGCGCAGGTTGTCGCCGATCGACTCGTGGAACAGGTGCGGGTCCTGCGACACCACACCGATCGACGTGCGCAGCGAGTCGAGCGTGAGGTCGCGCACGTCGTGGCCGTCGATGCGCACCGCGCCGGACGTCACGTCGTACAGCCGGGGCAGGAGTGAGATCGTGGTCGACTTGCCGGCCCCCGAGGCACCGACCAGCGCAACGGTCTCGCCGGGCGCCACCGTCAACGAGAGTCCCTTGAGCACGTCGACGTCGGGATCGGTGTCGCCTCCGAGCCCGGCATTGGTCTCCATCGACGCAATCGCCGACTCGGCTGCAGGTGGGTAACGGAACACGACGTCGTCGAACTCGACGCCACCTCGGGGGTCGACGAGGTCGATCGCACCGGGCCGCTCCTGGATCGCCACCGGCGCGTCGAGGACCTCGAAGACCCGCTCGAAGCTGACCATCGACGTCATCAGGTCGACACGGGCATTCGTCAGCCCGGTCAGGGGCTGATACACCCGGGTCACCAGCGCGGCGAGCGCGACCAGGGTGCCGATCTCGATGTCGCCGTCGACGACCATGAACGCGCCGACGCCGTAGATCGCCACGCTCCCGAGTGCGCCGACCAGACCGAGGGCCACGAAGAACACGCGTCCGAGGAGCGCCGCCTGAATCCCGGTGTCGCGAACGCCGGCGGCACGCCGATCGAATGCGTCGCGCTCGCGTCGGCCCGAACCGAACAGCTTCACGAGCGTCGCACCCGAGACGTTGAAGCGTTCGGTCATCTGGGTGTTCATCGCCGCGTTGTAGCCCATCTGCTGGCGGGCGATGCCCTGGAGGCGAACCCCGACGCGCTTGGCCGGCACGACGAACAGCGGCAGCACGATGAGGGTCAGCAGTGTGAGTTGCCATTGCAGCCAGAACATCGCTGCCAACGTCGTGACGAGCACGATCACGTTGCTGACGATGCTGCCCAACGTGCTCGTCACCGCCGTCTGGGCGCCGATCACGTCGTTGTTGAGACGCGAGGTGATCGAGCCGGTCGGTGTGCGGGTGAAGAACGCGATCGGCATCTGCTGGATCTTGGAGAAGAGGGCCCGCCGCAGGTCGTAGATCAGGCCTTCGCCGACCTTGGCGCTCGTCCAACGTTGCACGATGGCCAAGCGCGGCGTCGCCCGTGGCGGCCAGCACCGCCAACACGGTGAGGAACACGATCTGGCCGCGGTTTTCGTCGGGGATCGCGTTGTCGATGATCGCCCGAAAGACGAAGGGTGGCACCAACGCCAGCAACGCGGAGGCGATGATCGTCACGAGAAAGACGGTGATGGTTCCCCGGTACGGCCTGGCGAAGCCCCACACCCGCCGCCATGTGCCGTCCTGCAACTCGACGCCCTTCAGTGCGTCCTTGTCGCCGGGCATCATCGAATGAGGGGGCATGCGCATGGCGCCACGCTACGAGCGTCTCGGCGATCCGAATGAGACGCGGGGTCAGACCCCGCGTCTCATTCGGCGCGGTCGCGGGGGAACCCGCGGACCGTACGCTTGGACCAATGCGTCGTTTCGTTCTCGTTGCTGTTGCAGCGGTTGCCATTGCGGCGTGCTCCAACGATCCCGGCGAACCTGTCGTCATTGCTCGCGACGTCACTGGCATCACGACCCCGTCGGACTCGGTGGCCGCCGTCGCCGACCGTCGGTTCCGCTCGACTACACCATCGAATGGACGCCGCTGGACGATCGTGTCGACGAGGGCCGCATCACCGTGCCGGTCGATTACGCCGATCCGCAGGGCGACACGATCGATCTGTACGTCGCTCGTCATCGTGCGAGCAACGAGACCGTCGGGCCCATGCTGTCGAATCGAGGTGGGCCGGGCGCCGAGGGCGCGTCGCTGGCGCTCAACGCGTCGGGATACTTCGAACCCGAGATCACCGACAATTTCGACATCATCGGGTGGGATCCCCGAGGCACCGGCCAGAGCGAGGGTGTCGTCGACTGCATCGACGACGACGAATACGATCGCTTCTTCGCCAACTACGACGTGACGCCCGACGATCAGGCCGAGCGCGACGCCATCGTGGCCAACGCCGAGGAGTTCGCGCAGCGGTGCATCGATCGCGTCGACGATCTTCAGTACGTGGGCACGAACAACTCTGCCCGTGACATGGACGCCATCCGTCAGGCGCTCGGCGTCGATCAGATCTCGTACTTCGGTTTCAGTTACGGCAGCGAGCTCGGCGGAGTCTGGACCACGCTGTTCCCCACCACGGTGCGCGCGGCGGTGTTCGACGGTGCGAGCGATCCCAACGCCGATCCGCTCGAGGCGAGTCGCCAACAGGGCGCCGGCTTCGAGGCGGTCCTCGACACGTTCCTCGCCCAGTGCAGCGCCGACTCGTCATGTCCCTTCCACAACGACGGCGATGCCGCAGGGGCATACGACCGGTTGATGGCCAGCCTCGACGAGTCGCCGCTCCCGAGCGCTGACGGTCGGCCTCCGGTCGATCGTGGCATTGCGGCGATCGCCACGGCGCAGGCGATGTACTCCGACAGCTACTGGCCGGCGTTCGAGCGTGCGCTCGAAGACGCTGCGGCCGGCAACGGCGCCGCACTCCTCCAGCTCAACGACGCCTACTACGGCCGGAACGCTGATGGAACCTACGGCAACCTGATCGAATCGTTCCAGGCGATCAACTGTGCCGATGAGGCAGAACGCCCGACCGTGGCGGAGTCCGACGCGGAGGTCGACTCGATTCTCGAGGTGGCCCCGCGCATCTTTCCGTACACGACCGGCTCGTACTCGTGCACCTTCTTCCCGCCCGCGCTCGACCCACGCGTCGAGATCACCGGCGCCGGCGCCGGCCCCATCGTGGTGATCGGCACGACCGGCGACGCGGCGACGCCGCTGGAGAGCACCCGGGCGATGGCCGACACCCTCGAAGACGGCCGTCTCGTGATCGTCGAGGCCAACCAGCACACGGGGTATCGCGGAAACGACTGTGTGCAGGGGATCGTGCACGAGTACCTGTTGCGGCTCGTGGCACCCGACGACGGAACGCTCTGCTCGTAGCCGGTCCGCCCGTTCACCGCTAGCCTCGCACCCGGAAGGCTGCCAGAGCGGACGAATGGGACAGTCTCGAAAACTGTTGAGGTCTTTTGGGCCTCCGTGGGTTCGAATCCCACGCCTTCCGCCAGTACGTCCACGGGCGCTCACGGAGATCCGCGAAGAGCCTGCGGAGCAGAGCGAACGTGGGATTGGTTCCCATCGGCGTCCGATGACGTTCGCCGCGTCGCCGTGAGTACCCAGAAAGAACTCAAGAAGACGCTCGGCCTGCCGATACGTCCTCTGTATGGAAAAGGTCAAGGCAGTCGTCGACGGTACCTCGTCGTTCATGAACGGGTTCGTGCCGCCTCGACCGCCGATGATTCCCGACAGCTGGACCAGCCCCGGCCACACCGCCGACCGTCGTTCTGCGACGACGATCTCGATGTCCGTCACCGATGCCGATGATCGACGTGCTCGACGAGTTGGCTCAACGCGTCGACGGCGTGCACGGCGCTCTCCTTGCATCGGTCGACGGATTCGGTCTCGCCCGCAGCACCTCGATGGCCGATGAGCCGTCGCATCCCGCGATGCTTGCCGCCGCCGTCGGCCTTGCGCAGCAACTTGTTGCGATGGGCGGCGGAAGCAGCTTGCATCAGCTCGTGGTCGACCATGACGGCGGCCTCCTGCTGGTGTGGCCGATCGGGACACATCGGGTGCTCGCCCTGCTCGCGTCGATTCGCGTCGACCAGCGCGAGTTGCGCACTGTCGTGCAGAGCCGCGCTTCGATGCTCGCGGGAGCGACGACGTGAGCCAGGTCTTCAAGATCCTGGTCACCGGACCGTTCGCCGCCGGCAAGACCTCGATGATCCAGTCGGTCTCACAGACCCAGGTGATCTCGACCGATGTGGCGACCAGTGGCGAGGAGTCCGGCGTCAAGTCGTTCACCACCGTCGCCATGGACTTCGGCACCTATCAGCTCGCGGACGACGACGTCCGGCTGTTGCTGTTCGGTACTCCTGGCCAGGTGCGCTTTCGTTTCATGACCAACATTCTCAAAGGCGATGTCGACGTCGTGGCGTTCGTGATCGATGCGGAGGCGTTCGAGACACACGCCGCCGCCGGCGTCGAGCTTCGCGCGCTGCTGCGTGATCTGCGCGTTCCGGCGGTCATCGCCGTGAACCGTTGCGACGATGCGGTGGTGGCGCGTCGCCTGGCGCGCTCGCTCGGCGCGCTCGATGGCGAGGCCGCCGTGCCGTGCCAACTGATCGACCCTGACTCCGGCCGAGAGGTCGTGGTCGAAATCCTCCTGACGCTGCTGGCGTCGATGGAATCAACAAAGGTAGAGGTGGCCTGATGATGCACAACACTGGAATCAAGTCCGGTTCGTCCCAGACGTCGACAGGGTCACTGTCGGTCAGCGGACCGCAGCCCGGCTGGATGACGCTCGACGAAGCCCGCGAACGCGCCTTCACCGGTGAGGTCGTGTTCGAGGTCGATCCCGAGGTGCTCGTGTACCTCGACAACGGCGTGGTCTACTACGCCGAGCGGACCTCGGATGCTTCGCTCGGTCGCCGGCTCCTCGATGCCGGCGTCGTCGACAGGATCCAGCTCGAACGAGGGACGGTGCGCGTCGGTGACGTCGAACATCTCGGCCGCCTGTTCGACCGTGAGGCATCCATCGATCGTGATGCCGTGCTCGTCGTGACCGAGACCTCGACAGAGGACCTGATCACCGAACTGGCGAACCACGCCGTGACGACGGTGCGCGTCACGGCCTACCGTCACCATCCGTCCGGCGTGCACCGTTGGTTCGTGGCGCAACTCGATTCGCCGACAGCCGCTCGTCCGATGGGTTCGGTCATCGACCCGGTCATCGGTGCCGAACTGCGCAGCCTGGACATGGGTCGTCGATGTGAACGACGACGAACTCATCATCCAGTGGGACGAGCTCTCGGATCCGACCTCGCCACTCGACGCGTCGAATGCGTTCGACGTGTTCATGTTCGACCCCGTCCGTGACGGCGACATTGCGGCCGTTGGTGCTGGCGTCGAGTCCTCCTTCGATGAGGTGACCATCGAGTTCGGTGCCTCGGAGACCCTCGACGTCGAGTTCGAGATCGAGTTCGAAGTCCACAGCCATTCGATCGACAGCGACCTCTGTCGACGTCGACAGCGATCTCGAGGCAGACACCGACGTCGAAACGGCGCTCGACGACTCGTTGGTCGAGATCGTCGCATTCGACGATGACCCGACCGACTTTCAGGTGACCTGGCCGAACGCCACCGAGGAACCGGTGCTCGTGGAAGCGATCGACGTGTCGCCGCAGATCGCCCCGGCATTCACCCACTCCGACAACGGCGATCTCCGATTCGAGATGCCGGCACTCGAACTCTCCGACGACGATGCCCGAGCCGATGAGGTACCCGACGATGTCGCAGCTGCCGTTCGTCGTGCGATCGCCGCCATCGAGATGGTGTCGGGCGAGGTGCCGGTGATCGCGCCGCACGACTTCGACCCCTTCGAGGACACGATCCAACACCCCGTCATCGAGCCCACGGGTTCGAGCCTCGGGCGGGTTCGCACCCCCCACGATGGCGATGCGTGCCGAGGTGATGTACGCGGAGGCCGAGGAGGCTGCTGCTGCGGCCGCCGAGCAGTTGGAACAGTCGTCGCTGCCTGCGGCGGATGACGCGTCAACCGTGTTCATCGACGATCAACCGAGCGAGGATGCTGCCGACGAGCGCACCTCGGCGCTGCGTCGCCTCATCGGCAGCCTGCGCCGCAAGGATCACTGAGCAGGATTCGGATCCGAGTTCACCCGGGTTCATCCGTCTTCGACGTACGTCGGAGGCGGAAGAACGCGCGTAACAGCTCGGCCGACTCTGTCGATCGCACACCGCTCGTCACCTCGACACGGTGATTCAGCCGCTCGCCGCTCACCAGGTCGAACTGGCTCGTCACCGCGCCCGCCTTGGGATCATGCGCGCCGTACACGAGGTGCCCGAGCCGAGCGTTGACGACCGCGCCGGCGCACATCGGGCACGGCTCGAGGGTGACGTACATCGCGCACTCGTCGAGGCGCCACTGCCCCAGGTGGGCCGCGGCGTCGCGCAGCGCGAGGATTTCGGCGTGGGCGACCGGGTCGTCGTGCAGTTCGCGCTCGTTGTGTCGAGCGGCGATCACGATGCCGTTGTGGACGACGATCGCTCCGACCGGGACGTCGTCGTGCACGAGCGCACGTGCGGCCTCGTCGAGGGCCAACCCCATCGCCTCATCGACGTTCAGTCCCGACGGAAGCGCGGTGGAGGGAAACGCACCGGAGGGCACCATGGCGGAGGGGGTGGGATTCGAACCCACGGAAGGTTGCCCTTCACACGCTTTCCAAGCGTGCCGATTCGGCCGCTCTCGCACCCCTCCTCGAATCCCGGTGCTGTGGTGCAGTGCCGGAACCGCCTGCGAAGGCTAGCTGGCGAGTCGCCGAACGCGCCCGGTAGGGTGATGTCACGCCGCCGAGTGAGGTGACGACCGGGTCCTGTGCAATGGGCGCCCGTGAACCAGGTCAGGACCGGAAGGTAGCAGCCTTCATCGGCATCGTCTGTGTGCCGCAGATCACCTGGTCGTCACCTCAGTCGGCGGCGTGTCACAAAAGGGGTCTGACCCTTGTTGTGATCAGCGTGGGCGGAGGCGTTCGGCGAAAGCGACGAGGTCGGGGGCGTCGATCTCGGCGGCGACGGCGGCGAACCCTGCGGTGGGACCCGTCCAGTGCCACTCGTCGACGGTGCCCACGTCGATGTCGGTCACCACGGTCGCGATCTCGCGGAAGAGCAGTGCGTCGGCGAGCTGCGCCTGCAGTGTCGCCGACAGCTTGGGGGCTCCTCGCAGTCCGGCGACATCCCACTGGCCGGCGGCGGCCGGGATGTTCTCGATGTGGACGTAGCGGGCCAGGACCAGACCAGCGCTCTTTGCGCCCCATCCCGGGAGTCCGGGGAAACCGTCGGCGGTGTCGCCCACGAGACCCAGGTAGTCGGCGATCGACTCGGGGCCGACACCGAACTTGGCCCGCACGCCGTCGGCATCGATGATCTCGCGTTTGCGACGATCGAACTGGACGACTCGATCGCCCCGAACACATTGGCCGAGGTCTTTGTCCGGGGTCACGATCAATACCTGCTCGACGCGTTCGTCACGATCGGCCACGGCGGCTGCGGCGCCCAGTGCGTCGTCGGCTTCGTACTCGACCATCGGCCACACGGTGAATCCGGCCGCCGACAACGCCCGCTCCATCACGGGGATCTGGCGCAGGATGTCGGGATCCATTCCCTCGCTGGTCTTGTAGCCCGCCCAGAGATCGTTGCGGAAGCTCTCGATCGTGTGGTCGGACGCCACGCCGATGTGGGTGGCGCCGTCCTGCACCAGTGCGAGCGTCGAGGCGACCACTCCCGCCACGGCCGCGAACGGGCCGCTGTCGGTATGGCGTGACGCCGAACCGAAGTGCTGGCGGAACAGCTCGTAGGTCCCGTCGACGAGATGCACGCGCATGGGCACGACGTTACGTCGGCTCGAGCACAACGCTCGGCTCGGATTGTGTCAACTCCGTCTCAGCGAACTCTCAAGATCCGCAAATCGGGTGCCGATAGATCACCTGCGAACCGAACCGCCATGTAGGCGGCATCCCGACTCGAAGGACCACAAGATGACCGATGAAAACGATGCGCTCCGATCCAGCATCGTCGCGGCCGTGCAACTCGAACTGGCCCGGTACAACGAGATGGTGTCGGCCGAGCTTCAGCGGCTCCGCGACGAGGTGACCGCCGAGCGGGCCGCTCGGGCCCGCACCGATGAACAGGTCCTCGCGCTCCTGCCGGCAGTTGAACGATCGCAGGCAACGACGTCGGCGTTCCAGACCGAGATCCACCGAGCGCTCGACGTCCGCCTCACCGAATTCGCCACCGCGTCGAAGCGTCGCCAGGAGGAGGTCGAGACCCGGATCGGACGGATCGCCGACGAGATCAACCTCGGCCTGATCGCCGCGGTCGAGTCCGCTGCTCAACCGATCGTCAAGCAACTGGAGCTTCGGCAGGAGCGCGTCGAGACCGAGCTCGTCTCGATCGACCGCACGGTCCGCAAGTTCGACGATCAGGCAGCGAAGATCGTCGAACACATCAACGTCATCACCGAGGCAACCGAGAGCCGCATCGACGAGGTCTCCGGACAGGTGACCGAGGAGATCGATGGTCGCCTCGCCGGATTGGCGACGCGGCTCGACGAGGTCTCGGCGCAGGCGGCGCGCCAACAGGCCGAGGTCGCCAACGTCGTCGGGAGTCGCGTCGATCAGGCCGAGAGCCGCATCAACGAACGCCTCTTGACCACCGAGGGACGCATCAACGAGACCGTCGGCCAACGCATCGCCGACATCGACGCCTACGTCGGCCGGGTGAGCGCGAGCCTCGACGATGCCGTCAACCTGCTCAGCGATCGACTCGCCGGTGCCGACGCCCGCTTCGACGAGGTGAACACGAACCTCGATGCCATCGCCGGCCGCCTCGATGCCGTCGACGTCGACGCCCTCGACGATCTCAAGGATCGCGTCGGAGGCCTGGCCGGTGAGGTCGAACTCATCCGCATCGAGACCGAACGATTCCAGGAATCGATGGGCCAGACGATGGACAAGGCCGTGGTCCGCATCGTCGAGGTCGAGACCCAGCTGCAGGAACAGCATCTCGACGTGGAGACTGCGGTGCAGCTCGAACGACTCGAAGAAGTCGAACGAGCGCTGATCGCGCTCGACCCGAACCAGTTCGTCCGTCGCAGCGACGTTGCCGCCCGTCGTCGGTCCGTCGATCTCGGTACCGACGACCGCAACTCGAGCGACGTCGACGAGGCCGTCCAGCGCGCACTTGCCGCGATGGGGTCTCTCTCCGAACGGCCGAACATGACATCGCCGAACATGTCGCCGCTGGACGTGACATCGCCGGACATGGATGGATCCCCATCGGCATCGACCCCGATCTCTCCCCCGACCACGTTCAGCTCCCCCGTGAACGCGCAGCACTGAGCCGAAAGCGACGCCGATGGCACTTCGTAAACCACGTCCAGACGATCTCGCTCTCCCAACAGGTGGCGGCACCGCCACCGCGCTCGCGGAACCGCCACCGATGGGCGAGTCAGCGGACGAGTGCTCCGCGGTCGGCCAGGCGCTCGTCCAGGGCGGGCAGCTCGACGCCGAGACGCTTGCCGCGGCACTGGCTGACGCCAACGGCGACCTGCTCAAGTTCGGCACAGCACTCCTGAATCGTCATGGCGTCGGCCGTGTCGAGCTGTCGACGACCGTCGCTGCCGTGTGCCAGGTACCGGTCGCCGACGTCTCGATCGTGGAACTCGACGAGGAGATCGTCACCCGCTTCCCCGAGCAGGTCGCGCGCATCCACAAGGTGATGCCGATCGGTGAGGAAGATGGCCTGATCGTGCTGTACGCCGCCGATCCGTCGGCGTCGAGGCGACAGCAGGTCGAAGCGGCCACGAGCCAGCGCTTCGCCTGGAAGGCGTCCGACGAGAAGACCGTCACCTCGTTCATCGAGCAGATGTACCGCTCGACCGCCGACGTCGACCACATCGTCGCCGCCTTCGCCGCCGAGGACGATCAACGACTGGTTGCCGAGACCATCGCCGAGGTCAACCTCGACGACCAGGCGCCCGTGGTGCAACTCGTCGGCAAGATCGTCGGCCAGGCGCTGCGTGACCGCAGCTCCGACATCCACATCGAACCGCTCGACGATCGGCTGCGCATCCGCTTCCGCGTCGACGGCCACCTCATCGAGGCGTTCTCGCTGCCTCTGTCGGCCCACAACGCGCTGATCAGCCGCTTGAAGATCATGTCGGAGATGAACATCGTCGAGAAGCGGGCCCCGCAGGACGGCCAGTTCTCGACCAAGGTCGACGGTCGCCCGATCGACGTCCGTGTCTCGTCGGTGGCGACGGTGTTCGGCGAGAAGATCGTCATGCGTCTGCTCGACAAGTCGAAGTCGATGGTCAGCCTCGGCCAGCTCGGCATGCCGGCGGAGACGTACAAGACCTACTCGAAGCTGGTGCACGCGCCGTTCGGCATGGTCATCTGTGCGGGCCCGACGGGCGCCGGCAAGACCACCACGCTGTACGCCACGTTGCTCGAGATCAACTCCACCGGCAAGAACGTGACGACCGTCGAAGACCCGGTCGAGTACGTGTTCCCCGGCATCAACCAGGTGCAGACCAACGCCAAGGCCGGCCTCACCTTCGCCACCGGGCTCAAGGCCCTCCTCCGACAGGACCCCGACACGATCCTGGTCGGTGAGATCCGCGACGTCGACACCGCCCGCATCGCCATCCAGTCGGCCCTCACCGGTCACTTCGTGCTGTCGTCGCTGCACGGCACCGACGCCGTTGCTGCGCTGCACCGCCTGCTCGACATGGGCATCGAGGCGTTCCTCGTTGCCTCCGCGATCGTGGGTGTGGTGTCGCAGCGGCTGCTGCGCAAGATGTGCGACAACTGCAAGGAGCCCTACACGCCGGGCGCCGAGGAGTTGGCCGTGTTCCGTCAGCATTCCGGCGGGAGCGACAAGACCGTCTTCTACCACGGCAAGGGCTGCAGCTACTGCTCGAACACCGGCTATCGCGACCGCATCGGCGTGTACGAACTGCTGCGGATCACGCCTGAAGTGCGCCGTCTGATCGTCGGTTGGGCCACCACCGAGGAACTCCGCCGTCTGGCAGTTGCTCAAGGTATGCGCACGATGCTCCGAGAAGCAATGCAGATGGTCGACGACGACGTCACGACCATCCCCGAAGTCGTCCGAACCCTGTTTGCCCACTGAGAACCCCGAGACACGGAGCAGATCATGCCCAAGTTCGCCTACGCCGCAATCGACTCCACCGGATCACCCATCGAAGGGGTGACCAAGGCCGACACCGTCGGCGCGGCGCGTTCGCTGTTGGTCGCAACAGAACCTGTTCCCGACCAAGATCGAGGAACGACGTGGGATGTTCGATTTCGAGCTCACGAAGGAGAAGGTCAAGAAGAAGGAGTTGATGCACTTCACGCGTCAGCTCGCCGTGTTCGTCAAGGCCGGCATTCCGATCACCGACGCGCTCACCGTGATCGGCGACGAGACCGAGGACGTCGCCTTGCGGCGAGCGCTCAGCAACCTCGTCGACGATCTCCGCAACGGCGGGCTGTTCTCGGCCGCTGCGGCCGGCCACCCCGAGGTGTTCCCCGACTACTACGTCGGCATCCTGCAATCGGCCGAACTCACCGGTCAGCTCGACACGGCGTTGGAGAGCCTGTCGGACTACCTCGAACGCGAGATCGAGACCCGCAGCAAGGTGGTGTCGGCGCTGTCGTACCCGATGGTGGTCATGGTGATGGCGATGATCACCGTGCTGATCCTCGCCGGCTACGTGCTGCCGCAGTTCAAGCCGCTGTTCGAGGAACTCGACGCCGAGCTGCCGCTGCCGACGCAAGATGTTGCTGGCCTTCTCGCGGCTCTTCACCGACCTGTGGTTCATCACCGCCGCCTTCTTCCTGGTCATCGGCGGGACCCTGATGTTCCTCTTCAAGCACCCGACCGGCAAGCTCTGGAACAACCGTCTCGTGCTGAAGATCCCGGTCATCAAGGGCATCGTCGACTACGCGATCCTCGAACGGTTCTGTCGCATCCTCTCGGCGATGCTCGCTGCCGGCGTGCCACTGCCCGAGGGTCTCAAGACCACGACCGACGCAACGAGCAACATCGTCTACAAGGAACGTCTCGAGATCGCCCGTGCCCAGATGCTCGAGGGGCAGGGGTTCTCCCAGCCGCTCATCGACACCGAGCTGTTCCCGGGCGCGGCGCGCCAGATGTTCAAGGTCGGCGAGGAGACCGGAACGCTCGACATGCAGCTCGCCGTGGCGAGCGTCTATTTCGACCGGGAGCTCGAGAGCCGCATCAAGAAGTTCACCACCATGTTCGAGCCCCTGATGATCATCTTCGTGGGTCTCATCGTCGGCTTCGTCGCCGTGGCACTCGTGTCGGCGATGTACGGCGTGCTCAACGGAACCAAGGGGCAGATCTGACCCTCGGGTCAGCGCGCGAGGACGATGTCGACGAAATGCTGACCGACGAAGATCCCCACGATCGTGCCGAGGGCCAGGAACGGTCCGAACGGCAACGCCGTGCGACGACCCGCGCGGTTGACGGCCATCATCACCACGCCGACGACCGCGCCGGCGAGGAAGCCGAAGAACAGCCCGGGCAGCACGATGCCGGGGTTGATCCAGCCGAGGAACATGCCGAGCAGCGGCGCGAGACGTACGTCGCCGTCGCCCATGCCGCCCCGGCTGAGTTTGTAGATCAACCACATCGTGACCAGGGCGATGGCAGCACCGAGTGCGGCCATCCAGATGCGCTCGGGTTCGTCGAGCACGAGCGCGGCAATCGCGAGGGCGATCCCGCCCAGCACCATGCCGGTGTAGGTGATCTCACGCGGCAGTCGCTGCGTGCGCAGGTCGATCCAGGTCTGCGCAACGAGCGTGGCGCACAGGATGCAGTACGCCGGAATCGCGGCGCGCATGTCGTCGAAGCGGATCGCCATCAGCACGAAGAGTCCTGCCGTCGTCAGCTCCAGCACGATCGGTTCGATGCCGATCTTCGCCCCACATTGGCGGCACTTGCCGCGCAGTGCGGCCCAGCTGAGCACCGGCACCAAGTCGAGCGGGCCCAGGCGGAGCCCGCACGAACCACACCGGCTCGGTGGTGCCACCACCGAACCGCCCTGTGGCACGCGATCCACCACCACCGTCAGGAACGAGCCGATCACCAGACCGGCCACGACTGCAAACACGATCAACAGAGAAAAGCTCATCAGCAAGTGTGGTCCTCGTACACGCCGTCGCGGCGTGCGTTGGCCCGAGCGGGAGGTTAGCCAACCATGTCCATTCCAGATCCGATGCTCGAGTCGCTCCTCAAGGCGACCGTCGATTCAGGTGCTTCCGACCTCCACCTCACGGTGGGTCGTCCGGCCACCGTACGCCGCGATGGTGTGCTCATCTCGTTCGAGAACGTGCCGGTGTTGGCCTCCGACGAGATCGATCGCATGGTCTACTCGCTGCTCGACGAACGCAAGGTCGAGGAACTGCATCGTGACCGCCAGGTCGACTTCTCGTTCGGTCTCGCCGGTGTCGGCCGGTTCCGTGCCAACGCCTTCCGCCAGCGCGGCAATCTCGCGCTCGCGCTGCGCGTCGTGCCGTTCCGCGTGCGGACGCTCGAAGAGCTCGGTGCTCCGGCGGCGTGCACGAGCCTGCTCAACAAGCCCTACGGCATCGTCCTCGTGGTGGGCCCGACCGGCTCGGGCAAGTCGACGACCTTGGCCGCGATGATCGATCGCATCAACGACACCAAGCCGGTGCACATCCTCACCATCGAGGATCCGGTGGAGTACATGCACCACCACAAGATGGCGATGGTCAACCAGCGCGAGGTCGGCACCGACGTCGAGTCGTTCACCGACGGCCTGCGCAGCGCCCTGCGTGAAGACCCCGACGTGGTGCTCCTCGGCGAGATGCGCGACCTCGACTCGATCCAGATCGCGCTGTCGCTCGCCGAGACCGGCCACCTCGTGTTCGCCACGTTGCACACCAACGATGCAGCGCAGGCGCTCGACCGCATCATCGACGTCTTCCCCGGCGAGAGCCGCGACCAGATCCAGATCATGCTGGCCGGCGCACTCCAGGGCGTCATCTCGCAGCGTCTGCTCCCCGGCGTCGCCGGTGGCCGCGTTGCCGCCTACGAGGTGATGATCGCCAACGAGGCGATCCGCAACCTGGTGCGTGAGGGCAAGTCGCGCCAGATGCGCAACATGATCGCCACCGGCGCCGGCGACGGCATGCAGACCGTCGAGATGGACCTCGCTCGCCTGGTGGCGGCCGGATTGATCACGATGGAGACTGCCATGGAGGCGAGCGCCTACCCGAAGGAAGTGCAGGCCCAGCTCCAGACGGCTCGCGCCCAGATGCACGCTCACGCCACGGTGTCGACGGGCCAGGCCGCGTCGTCGGGTTCGGGCACCTATGGCGGCCAGGAGATGGCGCCACCGGTGCCGTCTGCGAACGGCGGCTGATCCGTCGTGGCCGCCCAGAAGTTGCCGTACAAGAACATCGCCGGGGTCACCCCGTGCCCGGGCGGCTGGCTGGTGCTGCCGGCGCGCCTCGTCGGGCATCACGGTGGCCGCCGAGGAAGCCTTCGTGCTCCGCAAGCTGTTCGAGGTGCTCGACTTCCGGCCGACCTTCGAAGCAGCGGCGATCAACGCACCGATGGGCCTGTTCGACACGCCGTCGGGCCAGTTCCGCCAGTGCGACCGCGAGGCTCGCGAGTACGTGGGGTGGCCGCGGGTCGTTTCCATCAGTGGCACGCCGTGCCGTGAGGCGATCGCGGCGTCGAACGCCGAGGCGCAGCAGATGGAGCCGTGGATGACCAAACACGATCTGCGCCGTTTGCGTTGGGTGCGTGAGGCCGCTCGCGAGATGCAGCCGTACCACTCGCGCAGCTTCTTCTCGGCCAATCCCGACGTGTCGTTCACCGCGATGAACAGCGATGAGCCGTTGTCGACGTCGCCGTATCACGAGGACGGCCGTCTCGAACGGCTCGAACTGATCCGTCAGCGCCTGCCCGGGCGTCGACGAGGTGGTGACGCGCACGCCGCCCGACGGCGCGGCCGGTGTGCACCTGCTGCAGGCCGCAGCGTTGCTGTTCACGGCGCGCCGGGCATCGGGCCGGGCGATCAGCCGGATGCCGATCGATCCCACGTGGGACGAAGTCGGCATGCGCATGGAAATCGTCCGCTGATCCACCGCGAACGGCTCCGGCGCCGCTGAGCCGTCGAGCGGCACTCGCACGTCGCGTCACTGACGACGCCGTCGGTCGGGGCGGCATCAGCCGTTGAGGGACAGGTCGGCGATGGGGCCGTTGAGCGGCGCCGACGACTGGTCGCAGCGATCGTCGGCGGGTCGAGGGTCAACGGCGCGAAGGCGATGACCTCCGCTGTTTCGAACACCTCTGTCTCGGATACCTCGGCGTCGACCTGCTCGACGTTCGGTGCTGAGCGACCGCGACCGGCTCGACCACGGTGGGGTTCCGCGGCATGCACTCGAACATCGTGGCGATCGCCTCGGCGAGGGCCTTCTGACGTTGGAGGCATTCGTCGAGTCCCTTGCGGATCTGGGCGACGGAGTGCTCGAGGGCGTCGAGGCGGGCGGTGACGTCGGGGGCGGAGCCGCCAGGGGCCACGCCCGTGAACGAGGAGATGCGGTCGGCGCGCTCGCGCTCGATGAGTGAGGTGAGGCGCTGTTCGGACCGCTCGGTGAGTGGCCCTCGCCTCCGACCGGGCGACCTCCACTTGCTCCTGGGCGATCTGGGCGTACGTGGCGAGCGAGGTGAACTGGCTGTTGATCTGCGACTCGACCTGCTGTGACCCGGTACTGCAGTTCGTGCACTTCCACGACGGCCTCGGCCGCAGCCTCGTCGCCGAAGAAGCCGTCGATCGCGCTGGAGTCGAGGGTGTCGGTGTCGTCGAGTCTCGCGTGTGCTTGCCGAACATGATGCGTTCGTTCCTCGTGTGTGTCTCACGTGCGCCGCCCGGGTTGGGCGCCTGTACGTACATCGGCGCGCTCCGTCTGGTTCTTGAACTGCTCCTGACGAGTTGTTGATCTTTCGCCATTTGCCGAACTTTGTGCTCAAGATCGATTCGTGGGCGCCGAAGAATTAGCTGCGCAACGGGAGATGGTTCTCACGGAGCGCTTCGTGAGAAACGTCTCCTTCGGGAGCACCCAACCAAAGAGCGGAAGGAACCAATCAAATGGAAAACAAGCAGGACAAGGGTTTCACCTTGGTGGAACTCCTCATCGTCATCGTCATCCTCGGCATCCTCGCCACCGTCACGGTGTTCGCGGTCCGTGGCATCACCGACCAGGGCCAGACCTCGGCCTGCGCCGCTGACGAGAAGACGCTGCAGGTCGCTCTCGAGGCGTATTACGCCCAGGAGGGCAACGTCGCCGGAGACGCGGCGACCGAGGCCGATCTGGTCACCGCAGGCTTGCTGGCCGCACGAGTCGGGCAACTACGACATCAGCTCCGGCGCGGTCACGGCCTACGCCAGCGGCGAGTGCACCTGATCCACTGAAATCACCGATTCTCTCGGTGTCGAAGATGGCCCTCGCCGACTGCGGTCGGCGAGGGCCATTTCGCGTCATGTAGGGGATGCGATGTCCCACCTCCGTCCGGCCGCACGGGCCGCGCATTTCGAGATCTGAAGGATCAACGTGTCGATCACGGCTCACCCGTACAGTTCCGACGCAGTGGCCACCGCCAGCGCGACTCGTGCCGTGTCGACGAAGCGGACGTCGTGGCTGGCGGAACACGAGATGGGCGTGGTCGACGCCGCAGCGGCGCTCATCGGTCTGCTCCTGTGCGTCGCGGACGGGTCCCTCTTCCTGATTCCCGGCTGGACCCCGCGGGCGGCCGTGTTGCTCGTGTCCTTGCCGTTGGGGATCGCGGTCCTCGCCTCGCAGACGGCCCGACGCGATGCGGTGGCGATCGTGTGCAGCGTGCTGATCGCGACGTCGGTGGTGACCGGGCTGCTCGGGGGCGGGCATGGCAGCGCAGGCCGCTCTCGTGGAGGTGGATTCCTCGTGGACCCATCAGTCAATTACACGATGGACGCCAGCGCCGGGGCACTCACCCCAGCCGGAGAATGCGCCTGATCATCTCGGTCGACTCCTCGACCGAGAATCCCCGTCGGCTTCGGCCGACGGGGATTCTTTGCGCGAGATGCTTCGTACACGGCGGCCGGCGGCTACGAGCCCACGAACCCCTGCGCCTGATTCGCTCTGACGAATCACGCAATCTGAACGAAGACCCCGCCTTCGGGCGGGGTCTTCATCCTTTCGCGCACGACGTGCGGCTCTGTCGGCGAGATGCGGTTATCGGCCGAGCGAGACGTACACGATGTGTCGGACACATCGTGTACGTCAACCGGAGAGGAGTTGGCGGCGGAGGGCGAGGAGTTTGGGGGCGGGTTCGCCGTCGGACCAGGCGTCGGCGACCAGGACCCGTTCGTACGACTCCCACTCCTGGCGCACTCCTGCGAGGTCGCCGGCCCGAGCGTGGGCCCGCATGCGCAGCCCGATCAGTTCCTCGTGGCCGGGCAGTACCTGAAGGCCTCGACCCGTCGCCCAGAACACGCCGTCGGTGTCGCCGAGCGACAAGGCATGCCCGGCGAACTCGGCGGCCGCGGTGATCGCCAGCAACACCAGGTTCGACGTGATCCCCTCGGCATCGGGCCACAGGTAGCTCGTGCCGGCGAACGGCATGTCGCGGATCATCGCCACGGCCGGGCGCAGCGTGCCGATCGCCTGCGCCGGAGGTTCGCAGCCGCGCATGCGTCGAGCCGCTCGTTGACGAGGTCGGCATCGGTCACCACGGCGGCATGCAGCGGCAGCTGCTCGGTGAGCGTTCGCGCCACCCACTCCTCGCCGTCGTGCGGGCGCCACCAGGCGCGCCAGCCCGCGTCGCGCCTCCGACACCACGTTGGCGAACGTTGCGTCGCGCACGTCGAGTTCCCAGAGTGCCGTTCGGGCCCCGGTCCGTGTCGCCCGCTCGCGGTGCGTCGCCAGCCAGGCGATCAGCTCGACGGTCTTCGATCGCTCGAACACTCCCCGGCGTGCCCTGATCATCGGTGATCTCGACGCCACCGAGCAGGCCGACGACGATGCGATGGGTCATGGGGACGAACTCGACGACGGCATCACCCGGATCGGGGTCCACGTCGTCCGATGCGCTCGGGCGAATCGGCATCATCGGCCCATCGCACGGCGCCGAGTTCGATCGACTGCAGCTCGCTGTCGGCGTCGGCAAGGACCGCATCGATGGCGACGAGGTCGTCGTTCGACAGGCCGACGGGTGTCAGCTCGATCACCGACCCGAATCCGACGAGACGCCACGAGTCGACCGCCCCGACGAGCCGCGTCGGCGCATCCGGGAGCTCGCCGGGAGCGGCAGCCGCCACGAGTCCGATCCCGTGGCCACCGAGCGGGAGATCCTCGCTCGTGTGGTATCTCGCCTTCGCCGACCAAGATCACGGCGGGCTCCCACATCTCGCCCCCGGTCCGCAACGAGCGCAGTTCGAACGACGTCCGCTCGTTGTCGACGGTCGTGCCGACCAGTGCCACGGGCCAACTCGAACGCAGCATCGGTCGAGTCGGCGACATGGGCGTTGCGGTGTCCGAGCAGCACCGGCGCTGGGAGCCCCACCCCGATGAGATGGGCGACCTCGGCGTACATCGACGAGGCGAGCCCGGCCGCGAGCGCCGTGATCACTTCGTCGGCCTGGTCACGGCGAGCCTCGACCGCCAACGTCCCGCACGCCTCGACGTCGATCAGGACGTCACGCACCGGCCGCTCGTGACCCCGAGTTGCACGAGCGCCACGCACGGCATGCCGACCTGGCGGGCATCGTCGCTCGACAGCTCGACCGGGACATCGGCGGCCAGCCACCAGTCGTGATCGGCGCCCGTCCACGGCGCGGGCAGATCGGCGGGTCCCGACAGACGCAGCCCGACGTCGCCGTCCGGCGTCACCTCGACCCACCCGATCTGCGACCCGGTGCCGATGAGCGACCATGCAGCGGCGCGGCAGGCGACATCGACACGAAGTGCCCGCTCGCCGGCGTCGATGGCCCGCAATCGACGCTCGGTCTCGACGACCTCCGGTCGAGGCTCAGGCACCCGATGGCGTGGCATGGCAGCGCGCAATCGTTGGCGGCGACGGACCCCGACCAGCGCCAGCACGCCGGCGGCGAGGAGTGCCGCATGCTCCATCCGCAGCGGCGACGGCGCCCCGGGTGACTCAGCGGACGCCTGGTCGACGCCCGCCCCGTCGTCGCCACCCACCCCGGCGGGGACGGTGCTGGTCGTGCTCGGTCGAACTCGGCTGGGCCGTGGTAGCGCTCGTGATGCTCGTCGGAACGGTGCTGCGCTGTGGTCGTCGGTGTCGTCACGCTCGGGATGGCTCGGCTTCTGTGACGACCACAGCGAGCGGGGCGTCGATCTCGGGTGGAACAATGACCTCCGGTGCCTCAGGTGGTGCGCCCTGCACAAGGTCGGCCGGGACCTCGGCAGCGGTCTCCGGCGCCGGTCAGGTCGAGTTCCCAGCCGGGCAGGATCAGGTCGGGATCGTCGAACGTGCGGCCGCCACCCATGTCGTCGCCGGCGTTGTCCTCCCAGATCTCGGGCCATGCCGTCTGGATCACCGAGTTGCTCGTCGGCGATGTCCCAGAGCGTGTCGCCGCGCTGCACGATGTAGGTATCGCCTCGGACGGACCGTGTCACCTCGGTGGGTCGAACGTCCGGCGCCGTGACCAGATGTGCGGGGATCTGCAGCACCCAGCCGGCCTCGATGTACGCGGCGGTCGTGAAGCGCTGACCCGGGCCCACGGTGGCGTCGAGATTGGCGTCGACGATCGACTCGGCGATGTCCGATCACGCTGCCGCCGTTGGCGGCTGCCGAGTCGCTCGGCGATCGAGTACACCGATTCGCCGGGCTGGACGACGTGCGTCACCATCGACACTCACTGGTGGTGGTGCAATGTTCGGCGTGGGCGTCACGGCGTGCCTCCGACGCCGTCGATCTCGGCGACGGCACTCGGTGTCGCCCGACCCGACAGTGACGTCGCGATCGACGGCGAGGAGGTCGACAGCGGGATCAGGACGATCAGTCCGACGGCGATGAACCGAGCGATCCGTTGCGCCCATCCGAGCCCACGCACCGACGGCGTCGGCAGTCCGCGATGGCGAACCAGGTGCACCACTTCGAGCACGGTCGTGACCACGATCACGGCGATGGCGGCCCAGGCCGCGCAGAGACTCAGCCGGATCAGGCCGTCGATGACGGTGTCGTCGGCGATCGGCCGCGTCAGGCTCGACGCAGCGTCGTCGCCGAACCATCCGAGATCGACACCGGCGAGCGGATTGGCCGACCCGAACCGGGCTCGCGACACCGCGATCAGGCCGAGCGGAATGACGACGACCAGGGCGACGAGCGCGGCGATCGACGCCAGCACTCTGCCGAGGTCGACGGAGCCCCGTCTCATCTCTTCCCCTTCCATTCGGTCGCCCTCCGATTGCTGCCGCGCGCACGACCAGTCGGCAACGTCGACCGCCGGAGGGAAAGCCGGCTCACGGTGCCCGCGCCGCTCGGACGGTGCCCGCGCCGGTGACGGTGACACCGCCATCGGTGATCACGACCGTGACCGCCACGCGATCAGCATCGATGTCGATCGAGGTGATCGAACCGTCCACCTCGTAGCTCGCGAAGAGTGCATCCGCCGTAGCTGTTGCTGCCTGCCGCGCCGCCCGCTCGTCGATGGCCCGGGAGTCGGCGTCGTTGCGCAGGTCGGCGATCGATGCCGCCTGAGCCCCGGATCGAGCTGCTTGGAATGCGATCGACTGGGCCGCCGATCGGTTCGACACGCCCCGATCCACGTCACGGGCCAGCCAGACCATTCCGAGGAACGTGAACGCGAAGATCAACACGATCCCCGCGACCAGTCCGGAGCCCCGCTCACCCCGGAGCCGATCGGATGTGACGATTGGTGTCTGACACCAATCGTCACATCGCGTGTGGTGGGCGGTCATGGTGATGCCTCGGTGGCTCGGAGGGGGTCGATCGCGGCGAAGGCCGTCGCCGTGGTCGGACCCGATGACGGAGGGTCGATGAGTTCGAGACCATTGCCCGACACCGTGCACGACACCGTCACGGCCACCTGACCGCCCGGCCCGAACGCCGACGTGTCGACCGACACCTGCGGCGCCGAGCACGACGACCGGTCGACGAGCATCGCTGCTCCGACCTGCTGCGCCGCCGCAACCGCCGCGGCCGGACTGCGTTCCTGCGCCGCAGCCTGAGCGGCCGCTTCTGCGGCACTCTGCGCCGTGGCACGGCTGTCGACACCACGGCCGAGGAACACGATCACCAGCGCCAGGCCGATCGCGGCGGGGGCCAACAGTGCCAGGCCGAGCGCATCGGCCGAACCCCGATCACGCTGGCTCACGGCGTCAACTCCTCGATGGGCACGGCCGAGGAGACCGACAGATCCGTCGACGTTCCCCGGATGATGCCGGGAGCGTCGGCGGTCACCGTCACCGTCACGACGCCAGCGGCGGACGTCGCAGTCACGGCCACGTTGCGCAGGTCGGTGTCGGCCTCGAGCACCGCGGTGGCCGACGCCTCGGCGTCGCCAGCGGG
The DNA here is from genome assembly GCA_963743825.1 of Ilumatobacteraceae bacterium. GTDB lineage: Bacteria > Actinomycetota > Acidimicrobiia > Acidimicrobiales > Ilumatobacteraceae > Sva-07. Next base: position 163,224 of record CAVURC010000004.1, read on the forward strand.
CATGGCCGACCTCGCGACGAGAGCCGCCGTGTCACACGCCACCACCCGCGCTTCTGTCTTCCGCGTGGCTTCCATCGCGGCCTGGAACGCAGCGAACGCCAGGATCACGAACATCGGCGTGAGCAACGCCACCGACAACGACGTCGCCGCGCCCGAGTCGCCTCGCAAACGGCGCGTCGAGCTGTCAGCACCCGACGGTTCGGCGACGTCGAGCATGTGGTTCAGGGAGCCGAGGGTGACTGGACCGGCGTGCTGGCCGTGTCGCGTATCTGGCTCCAGATGATCGCAGCCACGACGGCGACGCTGATCGCTGCCGCCGCATACCACAGCACCTGTTCGATCGAGACCGCGCCGCGATCTCGGTCGGTGTCGAGCTCGGGAACCAGCCCGCCGACGGCGCCACGGATGGCGGTGACCAGTGCGGCAACCATGCCGGTGAAGAGGAGCATCGGATCGTGCATTCTCGGTACCTCCAGATGTGATCGGTTGGTCAGTTCAGAGTGAGGGCGGGATAGATGATGAGGGCCATGAACAGCAGCGCCATTGCGACGAGGGGCGGTGTGATCTTGTCGTTGCGGACGCGGCGGCAGCCTCCTGTTCGGCGGCGAGCGTCGAACGCAACGTGGCGCACTTCGCGCTCAGGCTGCGCGCCACGGGTGCGCCCTCGTTCGCCGACAGCGTTGCCGTAGCGGCGACCTGATCGAGTTCGACGAGCCCGTAGTCGTCGGCCACGAGTTCGAGCGCGCGCACGAGGCTCCGACCGGTCGTGGCCACCTCCCGCATCCGCCGCCGGAGTTCGCGGAACAACAACCCGTCGCCTGCGTGGGCCGCCTGTTCGAGGGCGCCCTCGTAGCCCGTGTTGCCGGCCAGCAGCATCGTGACCATGTCGAGATACGCGCCGAGCTGATGACGCAGGTCGACAGCGACATCCGCGCTGCGCGCCATCGCGTCGGAATGCACGAGCAGTGGCAACAGCGCAGCGGTGGCCAGTGCGAGTACGGCGGGGACCCACACGCCGATCGACATGATGCCGGCCATCTGGAGCGCGCCGAGTGCGAGCGACGGCAGAACCAGCCCGGCGAGCGCGGCGAGCACGAGGAGCCCGACGTGCACGTCGACGGGTCGTCCGATCAGACGGAGCGGCTGCACCCACGCGTCGGCCCAGTCGCCGCGCCGACCCACTGCTTCACCGAGGCGTTCGGCGATGCCCGAGTCGGCGGGGGTGTGCCGTGCGGAGCGATGCAGGTGCTGCACCGCCTGTGACACCGTTGGACGGGGCTGGGCCCAACCCGTTGCGATCAACCACGCACCGACACACACGACCGCGCTCGCCAGGACGAGCCAGCCGGTGACTCTCACCGCCGGTGCCCGATCGGATCGTCGCTGCGCACCGGGGCTTCGGCTGTGGTCAGGAACCGGCTCGGGCGCGGAAAGTGAGCGAGTCGCTGCACGCGCACGAGCAACAGTGCGTACATGGCGAGCACGGCGCCGAGGAACAACTGCCCGCCGGCGGTGTCGTAGGGGGCGAGGTACTCGGCGCGCCCGAACACGAGAACGGCGACGATCAGCGAACCCATGATGAGTGTCAGCAGCGTCACCTCGCGCTGGATCGGTGCTCGCTCGGCTTCGACCAATCGGCGTCGGTCGGCTTGACGGCGGGCCTGCTCGGCGAGCGAGCTGAGCACCGAGGCGGTGCGGGCACCGCGTTGCACGGCGATCAGCAACCCGGCGGCGACGAGATCGCCCAGCGGGTCATCGAGATCGTCGGCGAATCGCCGGAAGACGACGTCGGGGTCCTGGCGGCCCAATCCGGCGGCGAGGCGGCGGACCTGCGGCTGGATCACCGGCGGACAGGTCGCCACCGTGGCATTGATCGCCCCGACCGGCTGATCGCCCGCCACCAACACGTCGCGGAGGTTCTCGATCCACGACGCCAAGGCATCGGTGCGTTCGACGTCGCTGATCGCCCGTCGGTCACGACGTTGCCATCGACCGACAGCGAACCAACACCCGATGGCCACGACCAGCGATGCGATGAACCACCCGGAGAAGGTGAGCACCAATGCACCCACACCCACGGCCGCAAGACTCCGGCGGGACGAGATCGACATCGAACGGCCGTCGTGCACGAGGGGGCCGGTCGGGTCCGAACAGGACCACCACTGCAGCGATCCCCGCCACCGTCGAGATCACCAGGATGGCCGACTCGAGCTTCACCGGGGGCCTCCCGCGAACAGATCGGGTCGGTAGCCGGCGAGGCGCAGCCGATTCAGATGGCGTTGCGACAGCGGTGCGACCTGGACGAGCTCATCGGTGTCGTCGACGGTCCACACTTCGGTGCTCGCCACACCGCCGGCTTCGCCGAGCCCACCCACCTCGATGATCGACGTCACCCGCCGCACCGCCGCCTGCTCCTCCACGGCGTTGCGCACGAGGTCGATGTGCACCACGAAATCCACGGTTTGAGCGATGAGGGACCACACCGCGAACTCCGGCAGGCTCGTGTTGGACTTCGACACGTAGTACGCCAGACGCTGCAGGACGATGTCGGCGGTGTGGGCGTGGATGGTTGCGAGTGACCCGCGTTTGCACATCGACGCCACGTCGAGCATGTCGAGCGCCTCGTCCTCGACGAGTTCGCCCACCACCACGCGGTCGGGGTTGAGGCGCCGCGTCAACTCCACCAACTGGCGCGTCGTGATCTCGCCCTCGCCCTCGGAGTTGGCGTGACGGGTGAAGAGGGCCGGTGCATCAGGGTGCCGGGGGTCGTCCTCGAGTCGGAGTTCGAGGAGGTTCTTCTCCACGGTGATGATGCGCTCCAGTGGCGACACCTCGCCGAGCAGTTCGGTGAGCAGCGTGGTCTTGCCGGCCCCCGGCGGCCCCGACACCAGGATCGTGAATCCGCACCGCACCAGGGCGCGCAACTGCGCGACGAGGGTGTGCGGGAACAGGCCGAGATCGGCGAGTCCGGCGAGGCCCACCTGGCGGACCACGAAGCGACGGATCGCCAGGCGGGGATGGGTCGACACGCCGTGTTCGCCAGAACCTCCCAGGACCATCACGATGCGGGCGCCGTCACGAGACTGCAGCGTGAGCATCGGCGAGGACGTGTCGAGCCGACCCTCGCCGGTGCCGGTCATCCGCAGCGCCATCCGCTTCTGGAAGGCAGTCAGCTCCGCGGCCGAGGTCCACAGTGAACCGACGTCGACCTTGCGGCCGTCGGTGTAGGTGACCCAGGTGGAGTCGGGACCGTTGACGTCGATCTCCTCGACGTCGGGATCGCTGATGAACGGTTCCAACGGCCCGGCACCCGTGAGGTCGGCGACCACCCGGGCGCGGACGTGCTGCTCGTGGCCGATCGAGAGCGGCCGCTCGCCGCGGTGGAGGCGCTCCTCGTTGACGGTGGCGATCTCGTCGCCGATCCAGGCACCCACCAGCAGTTGTTGACGCCGCTCGTCGGTGGCGAGCGCCATCCCCGGCGCGCGTCGTGTGGAGCGCTGCGTATCGTCGTGTTCGATGGCCTCGATCAAGCGATTCGCGACGCGATCGGTCACGAGGCTCACCGTGGCGCGTGACTCGATCGACATCGCCGGGGGCGCGTCCGTTCCGACTCACGACGACGTTCCGAGCGTGGTGGAAACCGATCGCCGTCCGATCGCGAGGCGGGCCGCCGCGTTCGCGGCCGAGCGCATGAGCGGAAGGCGCCGCAGACGACTGGCCGACACGCCGGCGCGCCCGGCCAGCACGGCCGCGGCCAGAGGATCGTCTGCGAGCGTGACCACTTCAGCGAGCGCGCCCGGGACGCACGTGTCGACGTGCGCTGCGATCTCGGCGGGGTCGAACGGCTCCGTGCCCACGACGGCGAGCATCAAGGTGGGCGCGGTCGGTCCGAGGCGTTCGACCAGTTCGACGAGCCGTTCGAGACGCACTGCTTCCGCCGCGGCCGACGTTGCGCGGCTGGCGGTGCACGACCAGCGTGATCGTGGCAGACCCCACGACTGCCGGGACGGCATCGCCCGGATGTCGACGACCGACGTCGGCGAACACGATGACATCGCCTGTGGCCAGCGCGGGCACGACCACCACGCTCGCCTCCTCGATCGCCCGCCGGGCGGGGAGTGCTCGCAGCGGTGCGGCGATGAAGTGAATCCCGGACACGCTGCGATGCGTCATGGCCGACACCGTCGAGATCACCGCGCCGTCCGAAGCACCCAAGCCGCCGCTGTTCGCCACGATCGTCGCGAGCGACGGCGTGCTCGGCGTGTCGAGCCAACCGGCGAGCGACCCGCCCGACGGATCGGCCTCGAGCACGAGCACGTCGTCACCGGGCCAGACGGCAGCCAACGCGATGCACGTGGTCGTGGTGCAGTCACCGATGACGGCGATGATGGTCATGGCCCACCATCGGGCTGGGCGGCGGGGTCGTCGGTCGGTTCCGCGAGCAGGACACGCACGTCGTCGGCTGCAGCGACCGTGGCAGCCTCGCTCGTGTCGACCTCGACCGACAGCGATTCGACACCCAGCGCCGAACTCGTCGCCACGGGCAACCCCACGACGCGGGCGCTGATGGAGGTCGGACCGACCTCGCCGGGAATCACCAGCACGATCGCCGCCCGTTCGCGCACACCAATCGGCAGCGTTCCCTCGCCGACCTGGATGGCCACGACCGAACTGCCGGCGCTCACGAGGGGCGTCGACTGAAGTGCTTCGGCGGTGACCAGGGAACCCGAAACGAGTCGCACCTTCGCATAGCTGCCCACGAGTGACTCGAGCTGGTCACCGGCGACGAGATTGACCGTCGAGTCGGCGTCCACTTCGACGGTGCGGAGCATGTCGGCCGTGAGTTGCTCGCCCGCGGGCACGTCGCGAACCACCTGCACCACAGGCTCTGCGCTGTCGAGGCTCGAGTAGACGAAGATGTTGCCGCCGATCGCGATCGCCGCCAGGAGTACGCCGAGCGCGATGCGGGTGTGACGTCGCGACGCCGGCCTGAAGCCGCGCCCTGATGCATCGCCGGGTGGTGGCACTCGCGCGTCGGTCATGGTGTTGCTCCCATCGACGTGATTGCGTCGGCCGCCAGAGCGATCGCCGCGCCCATCACGAGGAATGGTCCGAACGGGATCGTTCGCATGCGACCGACGATGCCGATGGTTGCCGCAAGTCCCGCGGCCAGGGTCAGACCGGCCACTGCCAGCCTCCAGTCGACCGAACCGACGGCGGCACCGAGGACGAGGGAGGCCTTGACGTCACCGAATCCCATCGAGTGCGGGCGACACGAGGTGCAGGAGCAGGATCGGGCCGGCCATGACGGCGGCGCCGAGCAGCACGCTGGACGACTCGACGGACTGTCCGAACACCCACGCCGCCCAGGCGGTGGCTGCGAGGACGTGCGGCGGCGAACGCGACCCATCGGTCGGGGAGGCGACGCTCACGAAGGTCGATGACGGCCGCCGGCACCATCGCCACGACGGTCACTGCTCGCCACTCGCTGCGTTGCGTCACCGAGACGCGATGCACGACGGCGACACAGGCTGCGACGACCACCACCACACCCGGCCGACCCGAGCCGCGTGCCGGACAGTTCGCCTCGGATTCGCAACGACCGGAGTGATCGCCCGATCGGGAACTCGTAGTGAAACCCCCAACCGCCTCCCCTTCTCCCCGCCACGTCGAGCGCGAGAATTTCCGACCATAGTGCGCCCCGGAGTGTCGATTTTCCGTCGGAACTCATGGCCACCTCACGCGAGTAGGGGCTCGGCAACCGAGCGACGGAACCCGAATTTCAGTCGGGGGAGAGCGAGCGCACGGTCCACTCGAGGATCCAGCTGAGGAAGTCGTACAGCTGGTGCTCGGGCGTGTTGCTGTCGTCGGCGACGTCGGCCGATTCGTCGTCGGTGATGCCGAGCAGCGTGCCCAGCACGAGGCGAATCGCGTTGGTCGACTGCAGAAAGGCGATCGTCTCGCCCTCGGAGAGCAGCTCGGTCCGTTCGGGATCGAGCGTTGCTCTCACCGACTCGATCGCCGAGAGGCGACTCGTCACCAACTCCTCACGCATGAGGCGTTGGTACTCGGCCTCCTTCTCGTCGTCGTCGGGATACGCGACGGGGAAGAGCCGCAGGAGCAGCGCGTTGTCGTCGGGGCCGGTCAGCAACGCTTCGAGCTCGCCCATCAGCCGGATGAGCAGCTCGCGTTCGTCGACGTCGAGCGGTGATCCTCCAGCCCCCGGTCACCGCCTCGACCGGCGGGACGAACTTACGACGCCGGGCCATCTTGTTCCATCGTGGCCCACAGACTGTGCTCGTGGAGCCGGAACACGTGCATCTCGGCCTCCTCGCGCCCGCACGTCGCCACGACCGCCCGACCCTTCTCGTGCACGTCGAGCATCAGCTCGGTCGCCTTCTCCTTGGAGTAGCCGAACAGCTTCTGGAACACGTAGGTGACGTAGCTCATCAGGTTCACGGGGTCGTTCCACACCAGCACGATCCACGGACGATCGATCATCACGAGGTCGTCGAGGTCGGGATCGATCACCTCCGTGGGCTCCAGCGTCGTCGGCATGTCCCCAGTGTGCCGCCTTCAACCCGCGAGCGATGAGCGAGGCGACCGGTATCCGGTCCCTTCGCTCATCGCTGCGCCGCCAGCGCGAGCGATGAGCGAGGCGCCCGGTAGTACGTGGTCGCTTCGCTCATCGCTTGGGCGAGTCGGGAGGTGGAAGTCTCGGGACCGGCGTTGGCCAGTCGGGAGCAGCCGCTCTACGATGATCCGGTCATGGCCGTCGGCAGTCGCCCCCTCGTCCCGTCCCGGTTGGCGCCGGGCGGTGTCGCCCACGGCAGCCGTCGCACTCCCACCACGGTGATCGGTGCGTACGTCGCGTTGACCAAGCCGCGGATCATCGAACTGCTCCTCATCACCACGGTCCCCACCATGGTGCTCGCCGAGCAGGGATGGCCGGCCTGGTCGCTCGTGGCCGTCACGCTGCTCGGCGGGACACTCGCAGCCGGCAGCGCCAACGCGATCAACATGTACGTCGATCGCGAACATCGACGCCCTCATGGAGCGCACGGCCGGCCGGCCGCTCGTCACCGGGATCATCCCTGCGCGCAATGCGCTCGTCTTCGCCCTCGCGCTGCAGGTGTTGGCCTTCATCGTGCTCTGGGCCGGCGCCAACCTGCTCGCCGCCGTGCTCGTGTTCGGCGCCGCAGCGTTCTACGTCGGGGTCTACACGCTCTGGCTCAAGCGGACGAGTCGCCAGAACATCGTGGTCGGCGGCGCTGCAGGCGCTGTCCCGGTGCTGGTTGGCTGGGCCGCCGTGCAGGACTCGCTGTCGTGGACGCCGATCGTGCTCTTCGTCGCCATGTTCCTGTGGACGCCACCGCACTTCTGGGCGCTCGCGGTGAAGTACGCCGACGACTACCGCGTCGCCGACGTGCCGATGCTGCCCTCGGTGGCGCCCATCGAGGACGTCGTGCGCCAGATGATCTGGTACACGGTGGCACTCGTCGTCACCACGCTCGTGCTGATCCCGGTGGCCGACCTCGGCTGGATCTACGGCGTCACCGCAGCCGTACTCGGCGCCATGTTCATCGGGGGCACCATCTTGTTGCGCCGCAACCCGACTCCCGGCGCCAGTATGCGGTTGTTCGGATTCTCCATCACCTATGTGACCGTGTTGTTCGGCTCGATGATGCTCGACGTGTTCGTCCAGTACGGCTGGTGATCGATCCGCGTCGACGTTACCCACTCCCTGCGAGGATTTCGGGCGCATGGGTCGGTTGCAAGTAGTCTCGGCCGTCGTGCCGTGCCACGTTTCGAAGTCAGACAAGTGAGTACCCACCCCGTATGACCACCATCGAATCCAGCCCAGAAGTCGTCGCAGCCGTGTCGAGCGCGTCCGTCGACGCCGACAGCCCCAGCTGGCTCGATCGGTTCATCGACGTCTTCACGTCGACCGACCACAAGGTGATCGGTCGGCACTACTTCTTCTCCGGGCTCGTCGGGCTCCTCGCGATCGTCGTCGTCAACGTCCTCGTGGCGATCGAACGACTCGACGGCGCCGACACGACCCTCGACGTCGAGGTCCTCCCGCAGTTGCTCGATGCGCAGCGCGTCGGCCTGGTGTTCGCCGTGCTGCTGCCGCTGGCAATGGCCATGAGCGTTGCGTTCGTTCCCCTGCAGGTGGGCGCTCGATCGATCGTCTTCCCCCGCCTCGCCTTCGCCGGCTTCTGGATGTGGCTCGGCGGCGCGATCATCACCGTCGTGGCGCTCGTGAACAACGGCGGCACGCTGGGTGGCGACAGCCGGATGGTCGATCTCTTCATCGTGGGGCTCGGTCTCATGGCCCTCGGCCTGCTCTCGTCGGCCGGTTCGGTCGCGACGACCGTTCTCACCACGCGTGCTCCGGGCATGACCATGCGACGCATCTCGCCGTCGAGCTGGTCGGCGCTCGTGTTCAACCTCGGCATCGTCCTCGTCATGCCGGTGTTCGTCGGGACGTTGACCTACCTCTTCGTCGACCACCGCAACGCCCGCACCGGCTTCGGCGGCAACGAAGGCATTCTCGACTGGGTCGGCTGGATCTTCACGCAGCCGGCGACGTTCCTGTTCGCGATCCCCGCCATCGGCATGCTGGTCGAGATCTTCCCGATCACGTTCGGGCAAGCGCACGCCGGCACGCGGCATCATGTTCGCGGCCTGGCCCTGATCGGCGTCGCCGCCTTCGGTGCGATCACCCAGCAGAACCTCCAGAACCTGCCGTGGGCCGGCAGCCAACTGAGCACGAGCGACCTCGACGAGAAGACCCGTGACCTGGTGCCGTACCTGATCTTCAACGGACTTCCGATCGTCGGTGTCCTGCTCGTGCTGCTCGTCGCACTCCAGATCGCCCGGCCGACATCGGGCATGAAGATCAATGTCACGCCTCGCGGTGTTCTTCGGGTTCTTCGCGTTCGGGATGGTCTTCGTCGGCGATGCTCGGCAACCTCATCTACGCCATCGACGATGCGGCAGTGCAGGGCACCGTGTTCGAGGAGGCCTCGCTGGTCTACATCGTCTACGGGGCCGCCCTCGGCGCCATGGGGGCGCTCGTGCACTGGGCCCCGAAGCTCTGGGGCAGGGAGATCTCGCGGCAAGGCGGCGATCCCGCTCGCGTTCGCCGGCGTCGCCGCCACGATCCTCGCCACGTTCCCGCTCTACATCGCCGGCCTGCTCGACCAGCCCGCCGGAGTGGCCTACGACGACGACGATCTCCAGATCTGGAACATCCTCAGCCTCGTCGGTCACGGCCTGATGGCGATCACCGCACTGGCGTTCGTCGGACTGATGCTGAGCTCACTCCGCCGGCGCCACGACGCCGACGTCGGCGACGACCCGTGGAACGGCCAGACCATCGAGTGGGCAACCACGTCCCCGGCCCCCCGTGACAACTTCGTCGACGTGCCGATCATCCACTCCGCCGAACCGATGCTCGACCTGCGAGCCGGCGCGGCGGCCCCGACCAACGGGAGCGACTCCTGATGTACGCCCTGCCCGCTGTAGCGCCACCAGCCCCCCAACGACAGGTTCTCGTCGGCGTGGCACTCGCCGTGATGGCCGCCGTCATGATGACCGGCAGCATGCTCGCCGTGTGGGCGCTGCAACGTCGAGACGCCATCGACATCGAGGGATCGTGGCTGCCCGACGGCGTCTCGATTCCCGAGGTCCCGACCAACGTCATGTTGATGGCCTTCATCGGCATCTGCATCTTCGGCCAGTGGGCGGTGTACAGCGCCAAGCACGATGACCGTGGCCACACGATCCTCGCGCTCGGCTGCACGTTCCTGGTCGCCCTGCTCGTGATCAACGCCCAGGCCTTCGTCTACACCCAGATGAGCCTCGGCATCGGCGACGGCACGTACGCGGCGATGTTCTACGCCATCACCGGATTCTTCATGGTGCTGATGATCGTCGGGCTGCTGTTCACCACGGTTGCCGCATTCCGGTTCATCGGCGGCCGCACCGCCGACCGGGAACTCCTGACCGCCCACGCCCTGTACTGGTACGCCATGTCGGCGATCTACGCCGGTATCTGGTTCCTCGTCTACGTCACCAAGTGAGCCGCTGAATGTTCACCACCGGATCGAAACTCCTCATCGGCGCCGCCGTTCTCGCCACGCTCTCGGCAATCGCCTACGGCGTCACCCAGGACGGCATCATGGGCACGATCGGGCTCGCCTCGGCGGCGCTCGCCCTGTCGTTCCTGGCCGGCCTCAACCTGTTCACCCGCGACAACAACTACTGGGCCGACGAGATCGCCTCGATCGAGGATGCGCCGGCTGCGGTTCGCCCTCCGGCCAACAGCGTGTGGCCGTTCGCCTTCGCCTTCGGCGCCGCGGTGCTGGCCGTCGGTCTGGTCACCTATCAGGCCGTGTTCGTCATCGGCATCGTGCTGCTCCTCGTCTCGGGCGCCGAGTGGACTGCCGAGGCGTGGGCGCAGCGGGCATCGGCCGACGCCGGCCACAACGCCGAGGTTCGCGACCGGATCGCCAATCCGCTCGAGTTCCCGCTGGCCGCCGCGATCGGCATCGGCGTGGTCATCTACGCCTTCAGCCGGGTGATGCTCTTCCTGTCGAAGACCAACACGGTGATCGCGTTCGCAGTGCTGGGCTCGATCATCATCGCCCTGGCGTTCTTCTTCGCCTACCGTCCGCGCGTCCCCTCCAAGGCGGCGGCGGTCGTGATCGGCGTCGGTGCGTTGGGTCTGATCGCCGGCGGTGCGGCTGCCGGGCTCAGCGGCGAGCGTGACATCCATCCGCACGAGACCACATCGGGCCTCAGCGAGGAGGGCGCCGACATCTGCACCAGCCCCGAGGAGTTCGAAGCCGACGAGAACGCGTCACAGTCGGTGGCGGCCAGTGCTGCGGTCGCGGCCACGATCACGCTGGGCTCCGACGGAGCGTTGACCTATTCGTTGAACGGGCCGAGCGCGACCGGGGCGGCCGGTATCACGCTTCCCCGGTCGAATCCGAACAACGTCCTGTTCCGGAACCAGTCGGGAGAGGCCAGGCGACTGTCGGCCAGCCTCGGAACCGTCGTCGAAGAGGGCAGTACGGAAGAAGTGCCCCTGCTGCATGTGCACGACGCTGGTCGACGAGGGTGGCGACACAGAACATCACGTTGAACGTGGCGCTCCCGAGTGTCACGTCGCCCGACGGCTACTCGTTCTTCGTGCCCGGTGTCGAGTCGGCCCGACTGAATTTGATTGTGCCGTGAGTAACCCCCGATCGAAAAGGCCTGCGTTGGAATCCTCGGCTACCGTCAGCCCAATGAATCGTCGTGTCCGGATCGCCGCTGCGCTCGGCCTCGCTCTGCTCGTCGCAGGTTGCGCCGAGGATGCGCCGCAGGACATGTGGCAGCCCGCCGGGCCGAACGCCCAGTCGATCTACGACCTGTCGTTGCCGGTGTTCATCATCGCGGGCGTCATCGGCGTGATCGTGATGACGTTCATCGCGCATCATCGTCGTGAAGTTCCGCGACCGTGGCCAAGCACTCCCGGAACAGCTCCACGGCAAGCCGACGCTGGAGATCATCCTCACGATCATTCCCGCCCTCATCCTGATCGGTGTCGCCATTCCGACGGTCGGCACGATCATGGCGCTCAACGACACCTCCGACACCGAGTGCATCATCAACGTCACCGGCCAGCAGTGGTGGTGGGAGATCGACTACCCCACGCAGGAGGGCTGCGGTGCGGGTATCGACGAGCCGATCATCACGTCCGGTCAGATGGTCATCCCGGTCGGCACCCCGGTACTCGTTCGTGGTACGAGCCGCGACGTCATCCACTCGTGGTGGATCCCTCGCCTGAACGGCAAGCGTGACATGGTTCCCGGGCGCGTGCACACGAACCGCATCGAGGCCGACGAGCCCGGCATCTACGCCGGCCAGTGCACCGAGTTCTGTGGTCTGTCGCACGCCAACATGCGCATGGAGGTCATCGCGATGACCCCCGAGGACTTCGAGGCGTGGAAGCTCAACCAGATCGAGCCCTACGAGTCACCCGCCGCCGACACGCTCGCTGCCGCCGGCGAGCAGACGTTCATCTCGCAGTGCGCTCGCTGCCACCAGGTGAACGGTCTGGAGGACGCCGACGGCGCTCCGATCGTTTCACGTCCGGATCTCTCGGTGTATTCGGGAGCAGCTCCCAACCTGACCAACCTGATGACGCGCAACACCTTCGCCGGTGCGGCGTTCAACCTGCTGTCGCCGGAGTGTCGCCCCAAGGTCTGGGACGCTCCGTCGGAGACGGTCGGTGAGAAGTACCTCGAGGGTGTCACTCCGGACTGCTTGAACTCGGTGGAGCTGCGCGAGTGGTTGCGCAACGCCCCGGCCAAGAAGCCGATGTACGCCGATCCCGACGAAGCTCGAAGCGACCGATGGGCTGGTGCGTGGCATGCCCAACCTCGCCCTGAGTGAAGACCAGATCGACGAACTCGTCGCCTACCTGCTCGAACGCAAGTGATGGGAGCCCGATAAATCATGGCCATCATCGAACGACCCACCGACACCCCGGCGCTGGCAGGCGCCGGCCCGGCAGTCGTCACCCCGTCCAGCTCGTACGGCAACTTCCGCCGCCCGGTGCAGACCACCGGGTGGAAGTCGTGGGCCTTCACGGTCGACCACAAGAAGATCGGCATCATGTACGGCGTCGTCGCCATGGTGTTCTTCTTCGTCGGCGGCATCGAAGCGCTGTTGATCCGTGCGCAGCTCGCACAGCCCGACGGCACGATCCTGTCGGCCGACAAGTACAACCAGATGTTCACGATGCACGCCACCACGATGGTGTTCCTCTTCGTGATGCCGATGGCGGCGGCGTTCGCCAACTACATGATGCCCCTGCAGATCGGCGCCCGAGACGTCGCGTTCCCGCGGCTCAACGCACTGAGCCTGTGGCTGTTCGTGTTCGGCGGCATCTTCATCAACTCGTCGTGGATCCTCGGCGGCGCAGCCGACGGCGGCTGGTTCATGTACGCCCCGAACAGCTCCGGGGCCTTCTCGCCCACCAACGGCGTCGACTTCTGGACCTTGGGCCTGTTGATCACGGGTGTCGCCTCCCAGGTCGGTGCCATCAACCTGATCGTCACGGCGCTCAACATGCGAGCGCCCGGCATGACGCTGATGCGGATGCCGATCTTCACGTGGATGGCGCTCGTCGTGCAGTTCCTGTTGCTGTTCTCGATCCCCGTGATCACCGTGGCGCTGTTCCTGTTGATGTTCCAGCGGAACTTCGGCGCCAACTTCTTCTCGGTCGAGGCCGGCGCCGACCCGTTGCTGTGGCAGCACCTGTTCTGGCTCTTCGGACACCCCGAGGTCTACATCCTCGTGTTGCCCGCCTTCGGCATCATCTCCGAGGTGCTGCCGACCTTCTCCCGCAAGCCGCTGTTCGGTTATCCGTTCGTGGTCTTCTCGGGTGCCGCGATCGGATTCGTCGGCTTCGGCGTGTGGGCGCACCACATGTTCGCCGCCGGGCTGGGGCCGATCTCGGTCGCCGTGTTCTCGGTGGCGACGATGGCGGTCGCCGTGCCCACCGGCGTGAAGATCATCAACTGGACGCTCACCATGTGGGGTGGCAAGTTGTGGTTCACCACGGCGATGCTCTTCGCCATCGGCCTCATCGTGCAGTTCACGATCGGTGGGCTCTCGGGCGTCACGCACGCAGTCGCACCGTCGGACACGCAGCAGACCGACACCTACTACATCGTGGCGCACTTCCATTACGTGATCTTCGGCGGCGCCGTGCTCGGTCTGTTCGCCGGCATCTACTACTGGTGGCCGAAGATCTTCGGCAAGATGCTGAGCGAGAGGATCGGCCGTTGGAACTTCTGGTTGATGATCATCGGCATGAACCTCACGTTCGGTCCGATGCACATCCTCGGTCTGCAGGGCCAGCCCCGACGCATGTACATCTGGACCGGTGATCGCGCCGGCGACGGGTTCTTCGACCTCGCATTCTGGAACCTGGTGTCGTCGATCGGAGCGTTCGTGCTCGGAATCGGCGCGTTCCTGTTCCTCGTGAACGTCTGGGTGAGCCGCAAGCATCCGCCGGCGCCCGCTGACCCCTGGGACGCCCGCAGCCTCGAGTGGCTCACCGCCAGTCCGCCCAAGGAGCACAACTTCGACCGGATCCCGACGGTGCACTCCCTCGACGAGTTCTTCCATCGCAAGTACGAAGACGTCGGCGAGGGCGATCAGCACGAGTACAAGCAGGTGGCCACCGGCGAGGAGGTCATCGAGCTGGAGGACGAAGTACGCCGATGCCCACATCCACCTACCGTCACCCTCGTACTGGCCGATCATGCTCGCATTGTCGTTCCCGATCATCAGCTACGGAGTGATCTACAGCACGCTGCTGATCGTCGCCGGGTTGGCCGTGGCCGTTCTTGCGCTGTTCGGTTGGGCGCTCGAGCCTCCGACCGCCGACGACTCCGATTTCGATCCGCCGGCACCTGATGGTGACCAGCCGAGCAAGGAGCTGGCAGTCAGTGTCTGACGCAACGATCACCGAATCGAGCGATGCCGCCGAGATCCCGACGGGCTTCGACGACGGCCAGGATCACATCGGTCTGCCCCATCACACCACCACGGGCCTCTCCAACACGAAGCTGGCGATGTGGCTGTTCCTCGGTTCGGAGTGCCTGCTGTTCGGCGGGCTCATCTCCACCTACATGCTCTACCGCAACCGGCAGTCCGACCAGATCGGACCCGACCAGCTGTGGGACATCCCGTTCACGTCGGCGACCAGTTTCGTGCTGTTGATGTCGTCGCTCACGATGGTGATGGCGGTGTCGGCGAGCAAGCGCAAGGACGAACCGCGCACGAAGATGTGGTTGACCGTCACCGCATTGCTCGGCGGCCTGTTCCTCGCCGGCCAGGTGTACGAGTTCACCACCTTCTACCGTGAAGGTCTCGGCTACACGACCAGCCTGTTCTCGTCGAGCTTCTACACCCTCACCGGATTCCACGGCGTCCACGTCGCCGTCGGCATCATCATGCTGCTGTCACTCGTCGCCATGCTCGCCAAGGGCAAGCTCGTCGGCGACAAGTCCGAAACGGTCGAGATGATCGGCCTGTATTGGCACTTCGTCGACATCGTCTGGATCCTCATCTTCACCCTCGTCTACCTGGTCCCCGCCTGACATGAACAGCGACAACACCATGACCGCCACACCGACACCGACCTCGCCGAGCACGTCGACGACCACGACGCTCACGCTGCCGAGCACCGTCACAAGGAGCCGAGCGACCGGCAGTACATCTGGATCGCGGTCATCCTCGCGCGTGCTGACGGCACTGGAGATCCTGTCGACCGAGATCGGGCCCGACGGGTCCGTGGCTGGTGCCCATGCTCCTCGTGCTTGATGTTCGTCAAGTTCTGGATCGTCGCCAGCTTCTTCATGCATCTGCGATTCGACAGCCGCCTGTTCAGCTTCCTGTTCTACCTCGGACTCGGTGCGGCCGTGGTGCTGTATGCCGCCGTGCTGGCGACATTCCACTTCTGGACCAGCTGAGCCCGACAGGGCACCCCGAGATGCTCGCCCAACTCACCGCAGCGGACCCCTGGAGGTTCCAGTTCCATCCGGAAGTCTGGGTCCTCGTCGGTTTCCTCACCGGCGCGTACATCTACATGGTCCGCGTGATCGGCCCCAAGGCCGTGCCGGCCGGGCCAGCCGGCGGTCACCCGGTTCAACATCGGCTGCTTCGTCGGCGCCATGTTGATGCTGTGGGTGGCGAGCGACTGGCCCGTCCACGACATCGGCGAGGAGTACCTCTACTCCGTGCACATGGGCCAGCACATGATGCTGAGCTACTTCCTCCCGCCGCTCGTGCTGATGGCGACCCCGGAATGGTTGCTGCGGGTGCTCGTCGGCAACGGGCGGTTCTACCGGGTCGTGGTGTTCTTCACCCGGCCGGTCGTGGCCGCGGTGCTGTTCAACGCCGTCGTGATCATCACGCACATTCCGGGCGTCGTTGCCGCGTCGGTGGAGAGCGGGCCGCTGCACTACTCGTTGCACTTCGCCGTCGTGATCTTCTCGTTGCTGATGTGGATGCCGGTCGTCGGACCGTTCCCCGAGCTGCAGATCTCACCGATCGGCAAGTGCATCTACCTCTTCATCCAGTCGCTCGTCCCGACGATCCCCGCTGCATGGCTGACCTTCGCCGACGGCGCGGTGTACAAGACCTACGACCAGCCCGTGCGGGTGTGGGGGCTCTCGGTCGTGTTCGACCAACAGCTGGCAGGCGCGATCATGAAGACCGGTGGCGGCATCTTCCTGTGGGCCGTCATCATCTACATCTTCTTCAAGAAGTTCGCTTCGGGCTTCGAGTACGGCAACACCTACAAACGCCCCCGCCCGATCCCCGACGCCGAACTGACGGGCGACTCGGTGGTCGACGAGGAATCGCCGCTCACCACGGCCGACGTCGAGCGCGAGTTCGCGCAGGTGCGACCGCGTTCCATCGATTGACGCGCGGCAATGGCTCCGGCCCGGTCGACCCGCGACCGGTAGCCTCGCGGCCGTGATCGATCAGCGGCTGTTGCGCACCGACCTCGACGGCGTGAGGGACGCGCTCGGACGGCGGGGAAGCAGTGGCGTGCTCGCCGACCTCGAGACGGCGGCGCAGCTCGACGCCCGCCTCATCGACATCGCCGCTCGTCGTGATGCGATTCGTGCCCGGGTCAACACGATCTCCAAGGAGGTCGGCCAGCTGCGCCGTGACGGCGATGTCGCTGCCGCCGAGCAGCTCCAGGCCGAGAGCCGTGAGCTCGGCGACGACGAACGTGTGCTCGCCGTCGAACACGACGGGGTCGCCACCGCGCTTCGCGAGTTGTTGCTGGGGATCCCGAATCTTCCGCATCCCGATGCACCCGATGGTGCCGGTGACACCGACAACCCGGTCGTCAAGGGCCCGATCGGCCCGATCGGGACCGTCGCCGAACACCTGCGGATACCTCACTGGGAGACGGCGACCGAACTCGGGGTGCTCGACAACGAACGAGCCGTCAAGATCTCCGGTGCGATGTTCACCATGCAGCGCGGCGCGGGCGCCACACTGGCGCGGGCGTTGTGCCAGTACGGCCTCGACCTCAACGCCGACGTCCACGAGGAGGTTCGGCCCCCGTCGCTGGTGACATCGGCGACGCTCACCGCCACGGGTCAACTTCCGAAGTTCGCCGATGACGCCTACGCCATCGAGCGCGACGACCTGTGGTGTATCCCGACCGCCGAAGTGCCGCTCACGTCGATCTACGCCGACGAGACGCTCGACGACACGCAACTCCCGATCCGGATGATGGCGCACAGCGCGTCGTATCGCCGCGAGGCCGGCTCGGCCGGGCGCGACACCCGCGGCATGCTGCGCGCCCACGAGTTCGACAAGGTCGAGATCCTGGCGCTCGCCGCTCCCGAGCAGGCACCCGCACTGCTCGACGACATGGTGGCACGCGCCGAACGGGCCATTGCCGGCCTGGGCCTCACCTACCGGATCATCGAGATCTGCACCGGTGACATGGGCCAGAGCCACCATCGCAGTTTCGACATCGAGGTGTACGCGCCGGGCGTCGACACCTGGCTGGAGGTGTCGTCGATCAGCTGGTTCAGCGACTATCAGGCCCGGCGGGCCAACATCCGGTTCCGCCGTCACGACGCCGACGGCAAGCTCCTCAAGGGCACGGAGTTCGTGCACACGTTGAACGGCTCGGCGCTCGCCGTGCCACGCGTGTGGGCGGCGATCATCGAGACGTATCGCAACCCCGACGGATCGGTCACGGTGCCGGAGGTGCTGCGGCCGTACATGCGCGGCATCGAGCGGATCGAGCGTGCGGTGCAGCCATGACCGACTGGTCTGCGCCCGATCGACGCGCCGAACTGTGGGGTCGGCGCCAGCAATACGAGACGGAGGGGCTCGAGGTCACCGATGTCGACAGTGACCCGGTCGTGCAGTGGAACCGCTGGCACCAGGACGCTCTCGACGGTGGTGTCGCCGAACCGAATGCCATGACGGTGGCCACGATCGGTAGCCGACGGGATCCCTGACGCCCGGATCGTGCTCGTTCGGGAGGCCGATCAACGCGGCCTGGTCTTCTACACCAACTACGCCAGCGCCAAGAGCCGACAGCTCGACCAGGCGCCCGCGGCGGCCGCGGTGTTCTCCTGGCTCGATCTGCACCGCCAGGTTCGAGTCCGTGCGCGGGTCGAGCGCGTCAGCGACGCCGAGAGCGACGCGTACTTCGCCTCGCGTCCGCGAGGGAGCCAGCTCGGGGCGTGGGCCTCACCGCAGAGCGAGGTGATCGCTGATCGAGCCGAACTCGAGGCGCTCGTCATCGGCTACGACGAGGAATTCGCCGACGGCAACGTTCCGCGCCCGTCGCAGTGGGGTGGCTGGCGGCTCGTCCTGTTCGAGTGGGAGTTCTGGCAGGGCCGCCCCAGCCGCCTGCACGATCGTCTGCGCTACCGACGCAACGACGACGCCGGCCCCTGGCAGATCACCCGCCTCGCCCCCTGATCGTTGCGCGCTCCCCGTGTCTGCGTCAGCGCAAACATCGATCGAGTGTGTTGCGGCTGACGAAGAAGCTCGATCTCAGCCGGTGGTGGAGTACGAGCCAATCGGAAAACGGCACCGTGCCAGGGTTGAACACGTGGGTTGCAGAAGCGAGGCTGTGGCAATGAGTGCAGCGAAGGTGCTGGTTGTCGACGACGAGCCGACGGTGCGCGAGGTGGTGGCCGGCTATCTGCGCCGCGACGGCCACGAGGTGTTCGAGGCCGCCGACGGCACGACCGCCCTGGAACTCCTCGAAACCAATCCACCCGATCTCATCGTGCTCGACATGATGCTCCCCGGGGTGAACGGTCTCGACGTGCTCCGCCGGGTCCGAACCACGAGTGACGTGCCGGTGATCATGTTGACCGCCCGCGCCGAGGAGTCCGATCGCGTTGCGGGGCTCGAACTCGGTGCCGACGACTATGTCGTCAAGCCGTTCTCGCCGCGCGAGCTCGCGGCGCGCGTCAACGGGGTCCTGCGCCGGGCCAACGGCCGCACGACCGCTGCGCCCGGGCCGATCGTGTACGGCGAGCTGATGATCGAGCCACTCAGCCGCCAGGTGACGCTCGACGGCAAGAACGTCGAGATGACCCCGAAGGAGTTCGACGTGCTGGCCTTCCTGGCGTCGTCGCCCCGCCAGGTCTTCTCCAGGGCACAACTCCTCGAATCGGTGTGGCAGTCGTCGCCCGAATGGCAGGACCCGGCGACGGTCACGGTGCACGTTCGTCGCATCCGCAACAAGATCGAGATCGATCCCGAGACCCCACGTTGGATCAGCACGGTGTGGGGCGTCGGGTACCGATTCGAGCCATGAGCGACAATGATCCCGAAGTCGCCGGTGAACCGTCTCGGCCTGCGGTTCCTCGCGGCGATGCTTGCAGTGCTCGGCGTCGCCATCGTGATGATCGCGCATCGCCGCGCAGTCGATGTTCATCAACGACCACGACCTGCGACTCCTGATGTGGGCCCTCGTGCCGGCGGTGCTCGGCGCGGCGATCGTCGCCGTCCTCATGGCTCGTCCTGTGGCTCGCGATGCGAACCGGATCTGCGACGCCGCGATGCGCGTCGCCGACGGTGATCTGACCGCGCGTACCGGGGTCACGCGCAGCGACGAACTGGGTGAGGCGGCGGCGATGTTCGACGTCATGGTGGACCGCCTCGATGCCATCGAACGCGAACGGGCCCTCATGCTGTCGTCGATCTCGCACGACCTGCGCACGCCGCTCACGGCGCTCCGGGCGTCGGTCGAGGCGATTCGCGACGGTGTTGCTGCTGATCCCGACCAGTACCTCTCCGGCATGGAACGCCAGGTGCGTGCGCTGTCGGCATTGGTCGACGACCTCCAACTCCACAGCCGGCTCATCAGTGGAACGATCGAGCTGCGTCGGATGCGACTCGATCTCACCGAACTCGCCGACGAGGCGATGGAGACCGTGCGGCCGATCGCTTCGGCCCGCAACATCGCCCTCCTGCTCGAAGCGACCCAGCGTGTGCTCGTCGACGCCGACGGCTCACAGCTCGCACGGGTGGTTCGCAACCTGCTGGAGAACGCGATCCGTCACGCCCCCGACGGCTCGGTGGTGCTCGTGCAGATCGATGAGCGCGACGCCTTCGCCACGCTGCGCGTCGTCGATCAGGGCCCCGGTTTCCCGACCGACTTCAAGGACCACGCCTTCGAACCGTTCACCCGGGCCGATCCCGGCCCGTGACACCCGCACCGGCACCGCCGGGCTCGGGTTGTCGATCGCCCGCGGCATCGTCACCGCCCACGGCGGCTCGATCGCCGTCGGTGACGGCCCCGGCGGCGTCGTCGAAGTGCTCCTTCCTGTCTGAGGTTGTCAGCCGCCGGCCAGGTGGTTGCCGCCTCGACGAGACCGTCGATGAGCGACTCGGTGTGTGGGGTGAGGCCGGGCCCCTCCCAGTCCCACCACAGCGGGCTCGACCCACGTACTCGAGGAGGAAGTTCGATCTGGACGCCACCGTCGCGGGTGAGGTTGACCGGGTTTCGATCGTGGAGACCACGGAGCTGTTCGGGGATCGCATCGATGTCGGTCACGATGTCGTAGGCGGGCAGCGATCGTCGCAACGATGCGCCGACATGGTGGGCGAAGATCCGATTCCCACCACCGAGCAGCAACGAGGAGAACAGGCCACGACGACCGTATCCGTGCACGGTGACCACGATGTCGACGTGGTCGATGAAGGCGCTGAGTTGCGCCGACTCCTCCGGCCTGACGTGGATGGAGGGGAGATGTTCACGCATCCCGTCGGGTTGGATCACCGCATAGAGCGATGCCGAGGCCCGTTCGGCGGCCCGCGTGGCGATCACGTCGGTCATCGCTTCGAGGGCGCCGCCGTGATACGCCATGAAGCCCACCCGTCCCCGAAGCTCGCTGACCTCCTCGACCCCGGGCGCTCCGAGGAGGGCGGCAAAGGCGGTCATCGCACCATGATCGCAGCATGTGCGCCGTACAGTGACGTCGATGCTCGTGTGGATGGACCTGGAAATGACCGGACTCGACCACACGGCCGATGTGATCGTCGAGATTGCAACGATCATCACCGACGACGACCTCCAGATCATCGCGGAAGGTCCGGATCTCGTGATCCATCAACCCGACGACGTGCTGGCGCGTATGGACCCGTTCGTGGTCGACATGCACACCAAGTCCGGCCTGCTCGACCAGATCAAGGCGTCGACGGTCAGCCTCGACGTCGCCGGTGCCGCGACGCTGGAGTTCATCAAGCAGCACGTTCCCGAACCGGCCAGCGTGCCGCTGTGCGGCAACTCCATCGGCACCGATCGTCGATTCCTCGCCGCCTACCTGCCCGAGATCGAGAACTACCTCCACTACCGCTCGATCGACGTGTCGAGCGTGAAGGAACTCGTGAAGCGGTGGTACCCGGACATCGACGCGAACCGTCCCCGAGGCCAGGGTTCGCATCGGGCACTCGACGACATCCGCGAGTCGATCCGCGAGATGACCTACTACCGCGAGCACGTGTTCGTCGCGGCACCTGTGCCGGCGCCCGACTCACCGATTGTCTGATCAGGAGCCGGTAGGTTCCGCAGCATGCGTGCAGTCGTGCTCCGATCCCACGGTGGTCCCGAAGTCCTCACGATCGAGGAGGTCGACGATCCCACGCCAGGTCGTGACGAGATCGTGGTCGACGTCGAGCACACCGCGATCAACCGGGCCGACATCCTGCAGCGGATGGGGCTGTATCCCGATCCGCGGCGCACCGCGATCGAGATCCCCGGACTCGAGTACTCCGGTGTGATCAGTGCGCTCGGCGCCGATGTCGTCGGGTGGTCGGTCGGTGACCGAGCCATGGGCATCGAGGCGGGCGGCTGCTACGCCGACAAGGTCGTCACCCACGCGCGTCAGGCACTGCCGGTGCCGTCAGCGGTCGTGTCGGCCGACGCTGCCGCGATTCCCGAGGTGTTCCTCACCGCGTGGGATGCCCTCGTCGTGCAGGGCGGCCTCACGAGCGGCCGTTGGGCTCTCGTCCACGCCGGCGCGTCGGGGGTCGGCACCGCGGCGATCCAGATCGCCAAGGCAATCGGCGCTCGGATTGCCGTGACCTGCTCGGCCGGCAAGGCCGACGCGTGCCGTGGCCTCGGCGCCGACGTGGTGCTCGAACGCAGTCCGGCCGATTGGCTGGGCGAACTTGCGTTCGGCGATTCCCGGCGGGGTCGACGTCGTGCTCGACGTGATCGGCGGAGACGAGGCCGATCGCAACCTGCAGGCCGCGCGCATCGGATGGCACGATCATCCAGGTGGGGCTGATGGGCGGGGGATCGGCGCCGGTCAACATCGGCCTGATCCTGTCGAAGCGACTCACCTGGATCGGCACCACGCTGAGGGCCCGGCCACTCGAGCGCAAGCTGGCGTTGAGCCAACGGTTCATCGACGAGATGCTCCCGTTGTTCGACGCCGGGAGCCTGAAGCCCGTGATCGATTCTCGCTACCCGTTCGAGCAGATCGCTGACGCGCACCTGCACATGGAAGCGAACGCGAACATCGGCAAGATCGTCATCGATCTCTGAGAGATTCGCGAAACCCCCTTGACCGAACCCCGCTCGGCGTGGTTGTGTGTCAACTCGGGCACAGAACGCTGTGCCCGTCGATCTGCGAAGCGAAAGGACGAACGATGAGCATGTCACCCACGATTGCACCGTCGGTCGCCTTTGCGCGTCCGCACGTCGGTTCGCTCGGCGCCGCCTCGTGGCCGACGAACGTCGCTCAGGGATGCAACGGACACATGTCCGTGAATCACGGCGACACGACCACCACCGAGTCCAAGCGACTCACCCCCGGCCACCTCATGGGAGCTCTGACGTAAGACCGACGTCAGATCACCTCCAGGCCGCCGGGTTCCGACCCGGCGGCCTTTTGCGTTTTTCGGTCCCGACCCATCCATCCCACGAAAGCACTCGACATGACACTCCTCGACATCAGCACCCCGACCATCACATCCACCAGCACATCCAGCCTCACGCCCACCGACTTCCACGAACAGGACAGCATCATGAACACCGCAACCATCACCAGCCGCTCGGTGCTCATCGAGCCCCGAGAACCCGACAGTCCGCGGCCGCCCGGCGCGGCGGAGACACGGTCACCGGTGGCCCGTTGCGCCGACGGCCACGGCACGATGACGGGGTTGTTCTTCTCCGACAACGTCATCGACATCGCCAGGGCCAAGGCCATGTGCGCGCTGTGCCCGTTGCAGGCATCCTGCCTCGCGGGGGCACTCGAGCGCCAGGAGCCATGGGGTGTGTGGGGCGGCGAGCTGCTGTCCGGCGGCCGCATCATCGCCAACAAGCGCCCGTGTGGCCGTCCACCCAAGCACCCTCGACCCGCCGTCGTCATCGACGAACTCGGGCCGGTTGCCGTCGCCTGACCACGGCCGAATCCCCGTTTGCGTCACGTTTTCGTTGACCCCCCGCATCGAAAGCGTGACGCAAACGGTTGGGGGGACCGGTGAACAAACACGAAGATCGCGTTGGCCGAACGGGCCGGCAGAAGCGCCCTCGGTAGCCTCGACAGTGTGAAGATCCGTCCGCGACTCCTCGTCGGCTCGCTCGTCGCAGCCGTCGCCGTCGTCGGCGTGTTCGCCTGGACCCAGCGCCCCGACGACAACTCCGGCGACCTCGATGCGCAGCTCAGCGATCCGGGAGCGGTGGTCACCTTCCCGAACGACGGACTCGGCAACGAGGCAGTCCAGGGCACCGCGTTCCCCGATGTGACACTCGCCGACGCCGACGGCAACGACGTCACCACCGCCGACCTGCTCGGCGAGCCGCTGGTCGTCAATCTCTGGTTCTCCACGTGTCCGCCATGCGCCAAGGAACTCCCTGCCTTCGCCGAGGTCGATGCGGAGCGCGACGACGTGCGATTCGTCGGTGTCAACACGATCGACTCGGTCGAGGTGATGGAACGCTTCGCCGGCGAACGCGGTGTGCAGTACGACCTGTTCCGCGACGATTTCGCCGAGCTGGCCGATGGTGTCGGCGCCGTCGCCTTTCCCGTCACGCTGTTCGTCACGTCCGACGGCACGATCGTCGAGCAGTCCGGTGCACTGGATGCCGATGAACTCCGAGCCAAGATCGACCAGTTGATGCTCGAGGAGAGCAAGTTGACATGAGCCTGTCGTTCATCCGCGGCATGGTGGCCGCGGTCAATCCGTGCGGGTTCATCCTGCTGCCGACGTATCTCATGTACTTCCTCGGCATGCAGGGGTCGCTCCCCGGCACCCAGCGCGCCACGATGCGTCGGGCGCTGCTCGTCAGCGCCGCGGTCTCGGCCGGCTTCTTGTCGGTGTTCCTCGTTGCCGGCGTGATCTCCTACAACTTCACCAACTGGATCAACGAGAACGCCAAGTACGCGACCGGCGGCATCGGTGCGGCACTCGTCATCCTCGGCATTGCGATGCTGTTCGGGTACAAGGTCCCCTTCATGACGCCGAACATCAACACCGGAGGTGACACTCCGGAACGCACCATGCGGGCCATGTTCGTGTTCGGCATCGCCTACGCCGTCGCCTCCATCGGCTGCACGATCGGGCTCTTCATCGCCACGGTGTTCAGCACGACGGCGCGTGAGGGCGTGGTGGCCGGCGTCGGCAACGTACTGGCCTATGGCGCCGGGATGGCCCTGCTCGTCAGCGCCCTCACGATTGCGTTGGCATCGGCCAACACGAGCCTGCTCAAGTTCCTCCGCGGTGGGATGCGCTACGTCGACCGGATCGCCGCCGGCTTCGTCGTCCTGTCGGGTGTGTACCTGCTCTGGTACTTCTACTGGGTCGACATCAAGGAGGAAGGCGATCCGGTCACCGACTGGGCGCTGGAACGTCAGGCTCAGGCCACCACGTTCCTCAACGAGCACTGGCAGGTCGTCGGTGTCGTGATGGCGGTCGTCGTCGGCGGTGCCATTGCCTACGTGATGACGCGGCCGACAGCCGCTCAGCCGCCGAGTTCGTCCGAGTAGCGGTCGAACCCGCTGAGTGCAACGAGGGCCGCGTTGACGATGCTGCCCCTCGAGATTCCGGTGAGTTCGTGGAGATCGGCGATGGTCCCCGATTCACCGAAACGATCGACGCCGAGGGCGTACTGCTGCGTGCCGAGCGCAGAACCCAGCCAGGCGAGGCTGTGACTCGCGGCATCGTGCACGCTCACGACGGGTCTCGTGCGTTCGTGCGCCGGAACCAGGCGATGGAGATGGCTCGGCGAGCTGACCTCACGGGCAGTCGCCGTCGATCGTGTGAAGCCGGTGCGCCAGCTGCGGTACACCCGGTCGGGGCTGGTGAGGTGGATCACGCTCGCCTGGACGCCCTCGTCGTCGAGGTCGGCCGCGGCGGCGATGGCTTCCGGCGCCATCACGCCCGTGGTCACGATCGTCACCGCCGGCCGCCCGTCGTCGGCGCCGTCGATGATCCGGTAACCGCCGAGCAACACGTGTTCGCGTAGTCGTTCCTCGCCCAACGACGCGAGGACGGATGCGAACGGCGTCTGGTCGATCGGTCGTGTCGACAAGCGGAGATAGGCGCTGGTGCCGCCGGGCCGGGAGAGCTGGTCGAGTGCGTCGCACAGCAGCCAGTCGACCTCCGTGGCGTAGGCCGGCTCGGAGTAGGTGACGTTCGGGAGTTCCGCGCCGACTGACGCCGTGATCGTCGACTGATGGGCACCGCCCTCGGGTGCCAGCGTCACGCCCGCCGGCGTGCCGGCGACGACGAACTTGGCGTCGTTGTAGACGCCGTAGATGAACGCATCGAGACCACGCAGCACGAACGGGTCGTAGACGGTGCCGATCGGGAGGAGGTGCCGGCCGTGGTGCTCGTGGCTCAGCCCGAGCTGGCCGAGCAACATGAACAGGTTCATCTCGCTGATGCCGAGCTCGATGTGTTGGCCCGTCGGCCCGGGCGCCCACTGCAGCAGGCGGGCGCTGCCTCCATGGTCGGCACGCTCGGCGTGGGCGTAGACGCCACGCTTGTTGATCCAGCCGCCGAGGTTCGTGGAGATCGAGACGTCGGGCGCCGTGGTGACGATTCGTTCGCCGACGCCGGCCACGTCGGCGAGACTCGCCAAGACCCGTCCGAAGGCCTCCTGGGTCGACACGGCACCGTTGGTGACGACCGGGCGGGCCGCGGCCGGGACCGCGAGGATCGGTCGGGGAGCGGGCGGCGTGTTGTTGATGGCGTTGCCGACGGCCAGACACAGCCGACCGGCCGGCGAGTGAGGATCGAAGCGGTCCCACTCGGTGGTCTCGTCGAGGCCGAGCTCGGCTCTGAATGCATCGAGCTGTTCGGCGCTGAGCAGCGCCGCGTGGTTCATCGGGTCACCGGCCATCGGCAGGCCGTGGCCCTTGATGGTGTACGCGAACACCACCGATGGCTGATCGGTGGCGTCGTCGCACTCGCGGAACGTGTTGATCAGCAGGCCGAGATCGTGCCCGCCGAGGTCGGTGACCAACGTTGCCAGCGCATCGTCGTCGTGACCGTCGGCGATGCGTACGACGGCGGGGTCGGCCCCGACGAGGAACTTGCGCCGCACGTCGGGAGGCGACAGGGCGAACAACTCCTGGTAGGCCTCGTTGCTGAGCGAGTCGATGTGCGCTGCGAGGGCATCTCCGCCCGGCTCGGCGAATGCCGCGGTCAGGCGGGCACCGTACTTGGCCTCGGCGACGTGCCAACCGGCATCGGTGAAGAATCGCTTCAACCGAATTGCCGCAATGTCGGGAATCACCCGATCGAGGCTCTGGCGGTTCAGGTCGACGACCATGGTGAAGTTGCCGAGTTCCTGCGTGGCGGGATCGGCGATGGCCTCCCACACGTTGCCCTCGTCGAGTTCGGCGTCGCCGACGAGGGCGATGAATCGTGCCGAGGGCTGTGCACCGAAGTGTGAGTCGGTGTAGCGGCGGGTCAACGCCGAGAACAGCGGGGCGACGGCACCGAGGCCGACCGACCCGGTCGAGAAGTCGGCCACGTCGGGGTCCTTCGTTCGCGACGGGTACGCCTGGAGGCCGCCGCGCTGGCGCAAGGTCGTGAGATACGACCGGTCGAGCTCACCGGTGAGGTACTTGATGGCGTGGTACACCGGCGATGCATGGGGTTTCACGGCGACCTTGTCGTCGCCGCCGATGTGCCCGAACCAGAGCGCCGTCATGATCGACGCGATCGATGCACACGAGGCCTGGTGTCCGCCGACCTTGATGTCGGTCTCGCTGCGGCGATTGGCGTGGTCGATCATCCTCGTTGCGAGCCAGAGGACCCGACGCTCGATCTCGCGCAGTGTGGCGAGATCGGCATCCGAGGCGGGCATCACGATGTTCCGATCGCCGGTCAGGTGTAGTGGAGGGCCTTCGCTGCCGCTGTCAGCTCGGCGCGGTGGTCGGGATGAGCGATGGCGATCAACGCCTCGGCACGTTCCTTGATCGACTTGCCGCGGAGTTCGGCGACGCCGTATTCGGTGACGATCTTGTCGATCGTGTTCTTCGGCGTCGTGACCACGTCGCCGGCCGCGAGCTGTGGCACGATCCGCGACGTGCCGTGAGATGTGGTCGAGTGCAGGACCACGAAGCCCTGTCCGCCATCGGAGTACATCGCGCCGCGGGCGAAGTCGTTCTGTCCGCCCGACGACGAGTAGTACTGGCCGCCGATCGTCTCGGAGGCGCACTGCCCGATGAAGTCGACCGTCAGCGTTGCGTTGATCGACACGAAGTTGTTCTCGTTGGCGATGATGCGTGGGTCGTTGACGTACCGCACGGCGTGCAACTCGATGGCGGTGTTCTCGTGGAGGAATTCGTGGAGACGTTCGGTGCCGAGCGCGAACGTGCCGACCGCCTTGGTGCGATTGAGGCGCTTCTTGACCCCGTTGACCACGCCCGACTCGATGAGGTCGACCACGCCGTCCGACACGAGTTCGGTGTGGATGCCGAGATCCTTGTGATCCGTCAGCGACGCCATGATCGCATTCGGGATCGATCCGATGCCGGTCTGGATGGTGGCACCGTTCGGGATTCGTTCGGCGATGAGCGCCGCGATCCGATGGTCGGTGTCGCCGCACGGCGCAGGAGCCACCTCGACGAGTTTGCGGTCGCTGCGGCACCATCCGACGACCTGTGAGACGTGGATCTGGTTGCGACCGAACGTTCGGGGCATGTCGTCGGTGACCTCGAGGAAGATCCGGCCCCGCCCGATGAAGCTCGAGGTGTAGTCGGCCGAGACGCCGAGCGAGAAGTAGCCGTGGCGATCCAGCGGTGACGCCGCGGCGATCACGAGCGGGTCGTCGGTGCGCATTCGCATCAGGCCGTAGACCTCGGAGAAGTGAGCGGGGACGAGTCCGATGTGGCCGGCGGTGAACTGCGGACGCGTGATGTGCGAGAGGAAGTAGGAGATGTGCTTGAGTCGGGTGCCGTACTCGCCACGAAGGTACGGCCGGTCGTGGATGGCGTGCATCTGGTGCACTCGGACCTCGTCGATCCGCGGGTCGCCGGCGGCTGCCGCTTCCTCGATCGCGTCGATCACGGCGGTCGGTTCACCGTTCGCGAGGGGAACGATGATCTGGGTTCCCGGCCCGATGTGTTCGAGGACATCTGCGGGTTGATTCGGAGCCGTCGTCGGTGGCGTGAGCATTCCCACACCGTAGAACCCCGAGCGCCCGACTTCGGCCGGTCTCCGCATGATTCCTCCGAATCTCGCCGATTCACCCGGGTTGGATACCTTCGAGACGCCATGAGCGAACGACCCACCGATCTCATCGACCCCGCCGACGTCCCGATCCGGCCCGCCGCCACCGTGATGCTCGTGCGAGACGCCGCCGACGGTGAGCCGGGGATCGAGGTGTTCATGCTGCGTCGCACCACCAATGCAGCCTTCGGCGCGGGGATGTACGTGTTTCCCGGCGGCCGGGTCGACGGCGTCGACGGCGCCGACGAGATCGCGCCGTTCTGCGAAGGCCTCGACGACGCGACCGCATCGGACAAGCTCGGCATCGATCACGGTGGCCTCGCCTACTGGGTGGCAGCGGTCCGCGAATGTTTCGAGGAGGCAGGCGTGTTGCTCGCCGAACCGCGCGGTGGCGGCGCGCTGAGCTTGCGCAACGAGGATCGTCACGAGGTGCACGACAGCTCGCTGTCGCTGGTCGAGCTGTGTCGGCGAGATGATCTCGTCCTCGACTTGTCGACGACGCACTACGTCGATCACTGGATCACCCCGGTCGGTGAGCAACGCCGGTTCGACACCCGGTTCTTCCTGAGCGAGATGCCGAACGATCAGGAACCGTTGCACGACGACAAGGAGACCGTCGACAGTCTGTGGGTGCGCCCCGCCGAGGCGTTGCGCATGCAGGCCGACGGTGAGTTGACGATGATGCCGCCGACGATGGCCAATCTGCGCTTCCTGATGCCGCACGTCACGGCTGCTGCGGCCCTGGCCGCCGGAGCGGCTGTCGAGCGTCCGCCGTGCACGCTGCCGAAGCTGCGTCGTGACGACTCCGGCCGGATCGTCGGCATCGCCATGCCCGGCGACGCCGACTACGACTCGCTCCCCTGACGTACACGATGTGTCAGACACATCGTGTACGTCTCGAGCGAAGTGGGGTCAGGCGTCTGGCGTCGAGGTCGGCGAAGGCGGCGTTGACGGTGTCGAACAGTCGGGCCGAGCAGCCGGCCATGTCGATGGCGTCGGGGTCGGCCGGCGGCGCGATGTCGGTCAGGATGCGTTCGGCGATCGCCCGGAATGCGTCGGCCGCTGCTCCGGTGCCGGCGAGTGCGACGGGTTCGCCTGCATCGCCACCGGCAGCGACGGTTGCCTCGAGGGGCACCTGGCCGAGCAGTGGGGCGTCGATCGCTTCGGCGAGGGCCTGTCCGCCACCTGAGCCGAACAGCGCATACGACTCGCCGTGATCACACGTGAACGCGCTCATGTTCTCGATGACCCCGACCACCTTCAGAAAGCTGCGCTGGGCCATGTCGGCGGCGCGCTGGGCGACCTTCTGCGCGGCCAGCGCCGGTGTGGTGACCACGATCAGGTCGGTGCTCGGCAGCATTCGCGCCAAGCCCATCTGCACGTCGCCGGTGCCGGGTGGCATGTCGATGAGCAGGTAGTCGAGCCGCCCCCACTGCACGTCGCGGAGGAACTGCTCGACGGCCTTGGTGAGCATGAGGCCCCGCCACATGAGCGCGGTGTCCTCGTCGACGAGAAAGCCGGTCGAGACCACCTTGAGCAGGCCGTCGCCGACAACACGCTCGTTGGGGATGATCATCGGTTTGTCGGCCCCGTCGACCTTGGATGCCTCCATTCGGTCGGAGATGCCGAGCAGTCGAGGAACCGAGAAGCCCCAGATGTCGGCATCGAGCACCCCGACGGTGTGGCCGGCCGACGCCAGCGCGGCAGCGAGGTTGACGGTGACCGAACTCTTGCCCACGCCACCCTTCCCGCTGGCGATGGCGAGCACCCTGCACGACAACGGCACCTCGGTGTCGGGGGCGTTCTGGCGTGCGTTCCACCGCGCCTTGGTCATCACCTGGCTGCGTTCCTCGGAGTTCATCTCGCCCCACGAGATCTTCACGGCGGAGACGCCCGGGTGCACCGAGACCCGTGTCTCGACTTCCTTCTTGATCTCGGCGCGCAGCGGACATCCGCCGATCGTGAGCTTGATGCCGACGGTGACGAGCCCATCGGGAGCGACGTCGACCGACGGCACCATCCCGAGCGACACGATGTCGGCGCCGAGTTCGGGATCGATGACGGTGCCGAGCACGCCCATGACGTCGTCGACCGTCGGTGGTGCCGTGGTGCTCGAGGGGCTGCTCGATCGGCTGCTCGAGGGGGTTACGGTCATGTGCGGCATTTTACCGGCGAAGTCCGTGTAATCTCCGGTTGTGGATCGCGAACAGACCACCGCTGACTCAGCGGCCGTGCTGGGGGCAACGCCGCAGCTCGACCTGCTCAAGGCGCTCGGCGACAACACGAGGTATGCGATCTACCTCGAACTCGCCCGCTCGCCGCGACCGCTGGCGACCGCCGACATCTCGGAGTCGCTCGGGCTGCACCCCAACACCGTTCGTCCACACCTCGAACGTATGCGTGAGGCCGGCCTGCTCGAGGTGGAGGTCGGCGGACGCGGTGATGTCGGTCGCCCGCAGCATCGCTACTCGATCGCCCCGCACGCCCCGTCGCTCGGCTTCGAACCGCCCACGATGCCCGTGCTGGCCCGAATGGTGCTGGCCATGGCGGCCCGGCTCCGGGCAAGTGCCGACGACGCCGAGGCCGTGGGGCGCGTGGAGGGGGCAACTCGAGCGCAGCCGTATCAGCAGGCACCCTCCACGCTCGAAGCGCTCGTGTCGGATCTCGACCGGCTCGGATTCGATCCGCTCGTCACCGACAGTCCCGATGATGCCGACGCCGCGGTGATCGCCTTCGCCCACTGTCCGTTCGCCGATCTCGCCGAGCAGCATCCCGATCTCGTGTGCGGGCTGCACCGGGGCCTCGTGGCCGGCTTCGTCGCCGAGATGGGCGACGCCGAGGTCAGCGAATTCTGCACGCTCACCAGCCGCACACCGTGTCGGGTCACGGTCGCGTCCCGCTAAATTGAAGCAACTGCCACCAGGAGGTTCCATGATCACGCTCACCGATTCCGCCACCGTCAAGGTCCGCCAGCTGCTCAGCGACGAAGGTGCCGAAGATCTGGCACTGCGCGTCGCGGTTCGTCCCGGCGGCTGCAGCGGTTTCTCCTACGAGATGTTCTTCGACGGCGACATCGCCGCCGACGACACGCAGGTCACCTACGGCGACGACGGATTCGTCAAGGTCGTCGTCGATCCGGCGTCGAAGCAGCTGCTCGAAGGGGCCACGCTCGACTACAAGGACGGCCTCGACCAGTCGGGTTTCGCCATCACGAACCCGAACGCGTCGCGCACCTGCGGTTGCGGCCAGAGCTTCTCCTGACCTGACTCGCAGCGGAGGTCTTGCAACAGGGGTCTGACCCCTGATGCAAGAACCCTCGTGCAAGGTCAGCTCGACGGGATGCTGTTGAGCACTTCGAGGAGTTCCTCCTCGTTCCACACCGCGTCGAGGCGCTCGACCACGATGCCCGTCGCGTCGGTGATGAACAACGCCGGCTCGTAGGAGAGTCCCGCAGCGTCGACGGCGGGTGCCGGAGTTGTCGCGGTGTTGTCGGTGTAGACCTCGGCGTGGACGAAGACGTACTGGTCGACGAAGTCCTCGTGGATGTCGATGATCGACTCCAGCGCCGGCGCGCACGAGCCGGTCTGGCAGAACGCCGGCGTGCCGACGAGGTACACGACGCCCTTGCCCGATGCGAGCGCCTCGGTGAGCGTGAGGTCGTGGAACGGGCAGAATTCGGGCTCGCGAGTGCACACCGGGTCGACCCCGCGTGCATCGGCCAGGGTCGGTGTGTCGAACGGCGGGAGGGGCTGGCCAGGCCCGGGCACGGTGACCGTGCCGGGCTCCATCACCTGGAACGCGGCGCCCTGCGAGGGTCCGCCGTCGACGACGAGGTAGTAGACCCCGGCCTCGGCGATGTCCGTGCGGAAGTCGTAGTACGGACCCGGCGACACGTCACGCCGGTTCGCCGAGATGCGGTCGCCGAGGGGCTTGCCGTCGATGTCGGTCACCTGTGCACCCAACGTGGCCGGACCGTCCTGGATCAGTGCACCATCGCTCGATGCGAGGCTGATCGGCAGGCGAAGTGTTCCGGGCTCCTGCACGTTCGGTGGGAAGCGCTGCGCAATGGTGTACGTGGCGTCCTCGATCTGATCGGACACCTCCGGTACCCCGGAACCCTGCGTCGACGACGATGCGCCGTCGGATCCGCACGCCGCGAGGACACCGGTGGCTGCCACACCGAGCAGGAAACCCCGCCGGGAGAGCCGATCGGTGAGCTGGGCGATGGTGGGTGCAGGTGTCATGAGGTGGCTCTCGTGTGGGGGGTCGACGCGTTCGACGATATCGCTGTGGTTCGGGCGGATCACCGCAGCCGGCGACGGTGCGCGACGGGTTCACAGCTAGCGTGTCGACATGAGCAAGCCTCTCGGTCCTTACAGCCCGGTCGTTCGCGCCGGCGACTTCGTCATCGTGTCGGGCCAGGGTGGCATGGCCGACGGCAAGGTCGTCGGGGGCGGCGTCAGCGCTGAGACGACCCAGACCATGAAGAACGTGGCTGCGCAGCTCGCAACGGTCGGTGCATCGCTGAGCGACGTGGTCAAGACCACCTGCTTCCTCACCGACATGGAGAACTTCACGGCGTTCAACGAGGCCTACGCCGCAGCGCTCGGCAACCACCGGCCGGCCCGATCGACCGTGGCGGTCGCCGGCCTCCCGGCGGGTTTCCTCGTCGAGGTCGAGGCCTGGGCGTACGTCCCGCAGGGGTGAGCTCCGAAGCCGGCCGGTGTTCGTGGGCGCTCGGTGGCGGGCCCAACATCGGTGACGCGTACCTCGCCTACCACGACAATGTGTGGGGAGTGCCCGAGCGTGACCCGCTCGTGTTGTTCGAGTTCCTCATCCTGGAAGGCGCCCAGGCAGGTCTGTCGTGGTCGACCATTCTCCGCAAGCTCGACACCTACCGCGCCGCCTACCGGGGGTTCGATCCCGAGGTCGTGGCCGCGTTCGGTGAGCACGACGTGAACCGGCTGTTGAACGACGAGGGGATCGTCCGCAACCGGGCGAAGGTCGATGCATCGATTCGCAATGCCAGGGCCTGGCTCGAACTCGACGATCCTGTCTCGTATCTCTGGGGATTCGTCGATGGTGCCGTCATCCAGAACGCATGGCCGACGATGGATGTCATGCCGGCCGAGACCGCCCGCTCGCAGGCGATGAGCAAGGACCTCAAGCGGCGCGGCTTCGGATTCGTCGGCCCGACGATCTGCTACGCGTTCATGCAGGCGACCGGCATGGTCAACGACCACGTCACCTCATGCTTTCGCCACGACGAGTGCCGGGCACTAGCCTGAGGTCATGCCCGGCGCCATCGCCCTCGTCATCGTGCTGCTGGTGTTCCCCGTACTGGTGATCATGAGCGGCGCCATCGCGTCCGCGATCATCGGCGAGGTCGAGTACCGCGACGGTCGTGCCCGCAACGAGGGCAGCGAACTCCTCGATCTCCCCGACTGACATCGCGGTTTGGGGGTTTTCGGCGATTGGGGTCGAACCCGAATCGTGACAGACCCCGATCGCGGCGTCGTGTGGCTGGCACACTTGCGCCCATGCACACCCACGACCGCTCGACCGAGGTGCTCGCCGAGGCGATCGTTCGATACGCCGTCGATCGGATGCGAATGGATCCGCCACCGCTGGATCACTCCATGGCGCCCGACGAGCTGCGGAGGGCGGCAGGCGTCACCATCACACCGGATGGGCTCGGCGGACTCGAAGCACTTCGAGTGTTCGAGGAGGTACTTGCACCTGCGTGCATCTCCGTCGACCATCCGCTGTTCCTGTCGTTCGTTCCGAACGCGCCGACCGAGGCCTCGATCCTCTTCGATCTCGTGGTCGGCGCCTCGAACATCTACGCCGGCTCATGGATGGAGGGCGCCGGTGCGATCTTTGCCGAGAACGAGGCGCTGCGTTGGATCGCTGACCTCGCGGGGCTCCCGGCCTCGGCCGGCGGGGTGTTCGTCAGTGGCGGCACCGCCGGGAATCTCAGCGCGTTGGTTGCAGCACGCTGGCGCTGGCGGCAACGCTGCGACGGTTCCCACGACCGCACGCGTGGACTGATGGTCGCCTCGGCGGGTGCACATTCGTCGGTCGCGCAGGCTGCTCGTGTGATGGACGCCGACGTCGTGCTCGTGCCCGCGGGTGACCGCGGTGAGATGAGCCGCGGCGCCCTCCGTTCGACGCTCGACTCGCTCGACGACACCGATCGTGGCCGGCTGTTCGCGATCGTCGCAACGTCGGGGACCACGAACGTCGGCGTCGTCGACGACATTGCTGCCGCCGCCGATGCCGCCGAGGAGCTGCACACCTGGTTGCACGTCGACGGCGCGTACGGCGGCGCCGCGCTCGCGGCACCGAGCGTCCGTCACCGATTCGCCGGCATCGAGCGCGCCGACAGCTTCATCGTCGATCCTCACAAATGGTTGTTCGCCCCGTTCGACTCGTGTGCGCTGATCTATCGGGACCCGACTGTCGCTCGCGGGGCACACACGCAGCATGCGGAGTACCTCGACGTGCTCCACGACACGAGCGACGAGCCGTGGAATGCGAGCGACTACGCACACCACCTGTCGCGGCGCGCCCGTGGCCTGCCACTGTGGTTCAGCCTCGCCACGTATGGCACCGACGCCTACACCGAAGCCGTCGAGATCACGCTGCGGACCGCCGAGGAGTCTGCACGTCTCATCGAGCAGTGTCCGGTGACCGAGTTGCTGATGGAGCCCGAGTTGTCGATCGTGTTGTTCCGGCGCATCGGCTGGACTCCCTCCGACTACCAGGCATGGAGTGATGCCGAGCTCGCTGCCGGTCGGGCATTCGTGGTGCCCACCACCTGGCAGGGCGAGGTCGTCCTGCGCATCTGCATCGTCAACCCTCGCACCACGACCGACGACATCGCATCGATCCTCGCCGGCCTCGGCGACTCTCTCGACAACACGGCGCCATGAACGAATCGTCGGGCATCGCAGACGTCGTCGTCGTCAACGCTCGCTGTGTCGCAACGGTCGATGCCGACCGGCGCGAGCTCGACGGCGGGTGGGTGGCCGTCACCGACGGGCTCGTGAGCGGTGTCGGCACGGGTGAGCCACCGCGAGGTGCCACCGTGCTCGATGCCACGGACTGTCTCGTCACCCCGGGCCTCGTCAATGCGCACCACCACCTGTTCCAGAACCTCACGCGCGCCTTTCCTCCGATGACCGACAAGCCACTCTTCGGATGGCTGCAGTCGCTGTATCCGCTGTGGAGCTCGCTCGACTCCGAGGCCGCCTACGTGTCGGCGTGGGTGGGTCTCGCCGAGTTGGCGCTCGCCGGCTGCACCACGTCGTCCGATCATCTCTACCTGCATCCCAAGGGGGCCGGTGACCTCCTCGGCGCCGAGATCGACGCGGCGCGTGACCTGGGGATGCGTTTCCATCCGACCCGTGGATCGATGTCGTTGTCGGTGAAGGACGGCGGGCTGCCGCCCGACAACGTGGTCAGCGACGACGACGAGATCCTCGCGGCATGTGTCGCTGCGGTGGAACGGCACCACGATCGGTCGCACGGCGCGATGACCCGGGTGGCGTTGGCTCCGTGTTCGCCGTTCAGCGTGACCGAGACGTTGATGATCCAGACCGCCGAACTCGCCGAGCGGCTCGATGTGCGACTCCACACACATTTCGCCGAGAATGCCGAGGACGACGAGTTCAGCCTGGCCACGTTCGGATGTCGTCCGATGGAGTATCTCGAACGCACCGGTTGGTGCACCGACCGCACGTGGGTCGCTCACTGTGTGATGCCGAACGACGACGAGATCCGGCGCCTCGGTGCGGCCGGGATCGGCGCCGCTCACTGCCCGTCGAGCAACATGATCCTCTCGTCGGGGATTGCGCCCGTCGTCGCGTTGCGGACTGCGGGCGTGCACGTCGGGTTGGGTGTCGACGGCTCGTCGTCGGCCGATTCGGCATCGCTCTGGCTCGAGGCCCGCCAGGCGATGCTGCTCGCCAAGCTGCGTGACGGGGCCGCCGCCGGCACGGCCCGCATGGCGTTGGAGATGGCGACCATCGGCGGCGCCGGCTGCCTCGGTCGGCTCGGTGAGATCGGCACGCTCACGGTGGGCGCGGTGGGCGACATCGCCGTCTGGCCGCTCACCGGGCCCTCGTTCGCCGGCGCGCTCGCCGATCCGGTCGAGGCCTGGCTGCGCTGTGGGCCCGTCGCCGCTCGCCATACGGTGGTGCATGGCCGAGCGGTGGTCCGCGACGGGGCGTTGGTGTCGACGCAGGTACCCGAGATGCTCGCCGCCCACCAACGCCTTGCGACGGCGATGCAGCGACTGCGTGACACCTGACACGGCCACCCTCGGTCGAGGTGACGTCGTGTGGCGCTGTGAACTGACCAGACTGTCGCCGTGAAGAGGCCCTCGACGACTGTGGTGCGCCGAGGCGTACTGGCACTCGGCTCTGCCGCACTGCTCGCCGGTTGTGCGCTTCCCCTGCCCGGTGAGGATTCGAACACGTCGGGAACCGTCGACCTCGGTGCGGGTCTCGGCGTCGAGGGTGACCCCGGCCAACTCGGCGCCGAAGGTTCCGTGGCCGCACAGGCGAGCGACGTCGACTCGGTCGTGATGATCGGAGATTCGATCACGAAGGGTTCGACGCCTGCGCTCGAGGAACGCTTCGAACTGCTCGGTCTCGATGCGAACATCGAGGCCCAGAACGGCAAACGGATGGTCGTGTCGTCGGGCGACAATCCGAGCGGATCGTCGGTGGCCGAATTCATCGCCAGCAGCGCCGACGATCACTCGGATGAACTGTGGGTCGTGGCGCTCGGCACGAACGACATCGGGCAGTATTCGAGCTCTGACGAGATCGCCGCTGCCGTCAACGAGGTGCTCGACGCGGTGCCTGACGAGTCGCCGCTGGTCTGGGTCGACGCGTACTACCGCGATCAGGCCGAACAGCAGGACATCGTCAACATGATCATTCGCGATCGTGTGGCCCGGCGCGGCAACAGCGTCGTGGCGCCCTGGACGGAGTTCGCCACCGGCGACGGCGTGTTGTCGTTCGACGGTGTGCACCCGAGCACCGATGGCACCGAGGTCTTCGCGTTCGTCGTCACCGACACCGTCAGCGCCTTCCTCGGCCGCTGACGTACACGATGGTGTCAGACACCAATCGTGTACGTCAGCTGTCCCAGCGAGATTGACCGAATCGGTAACCGACCGAGCGCACCGTCTGGATGAGGTTGGCGTACTCCTCGCCGAGCTTGGCTCGCAGGCGCCGGACATGGACGTCGACCGTGCGGGCGCCGCCGTAGTACTCGTAGCCCCAGACACGACTCAGGAGCATCTCGCGAGTGAACACCTTGCCGGGGTTCTGGGCGAGGAACTTGAGGAGCTCGTACTCCATGTAGGTCATGTCGAGCGGGCGGCCCGCGATCGATGCCTGGTAGGTCTCGAGGTTGAGCGTGAGCTCGCCGTACTCCACGAGGTCGGCGCGGTGCAGGTCGATGTCGGCGGCGAGCAGGTGGCGCAGGCGCGCTTCGAGTTCGGAGGGGTGGAACGGGGAGAGACAGAAGTCGTCGAACAGTTCGTCGCGGTGCTCGAGGTCGGAGAGCTGCCCGCCGCTCACGAGGAGCATCACCGGGATCGAGCGGTCGCCCTGCTTGCGGATGCTGCGCAGGAATGCCCATCCGCCGTCGGGGTCGGTCGTGATGTCGACGATTGCACCCGCCCATCCTCCGGGCGGCTCGTGTTCGGCGGCGGGCTCGGCCGCCGAGACCGCCTTCCAGGCGTACCCGGCGAGGTCGAGGGTGCGCGCCAGCTCGGGAGATGCCGGGTCGGGAACGACGGCGAGCATCGAGTCGCGTGCGGCCATGGTGTCCTCAGAGCTGTCCGAGGTAGCGTTCGCGCTCGAACGGGGTGACCTGGGTCTTGTAGGCGCGCCATTCGCTGCGCTTGTTGCGCAGGAACCACTCGAAGATGTGTTCGCCGAGCGCCTCTTGGACGAGTGACGACTGCTCCATCACCACGAGGGCGTCGTTGAGCGACTGCGGGAGCTGCTGGATGCCGAGCTTGGTGAGGACGTCGTCGCCGATCTCGAAGAGGTTGGCGTCGGCCTCGTCGGGCAACTCGTAGCCCTCGCGCACCCCGCGCATACCGGCCGCGAGCATCAGGCTGAACGCAAGGTACGGATTGCATGCGGGGTCGGCCGACCGGTATTCGATTCGGGTGGCGACCGGGTTGCCGCGCTTGGGGATCGGCACCCGGATGAGGCCGCTGCGGTTGTTGCGGGCCCAGCTGATGTGCACAGGCGCCTCGAAACCGGGCACGAGTCGCTTGTAGCTGTTGACGGTCTGGTTGGTGACCGCCGTGATCTCCGCAGCGTGATGGAGCATGCCGGCCATGAACGACTTGGCCGTTGCCGACAGGTGGTAGGCGTCGTCGGAGTCGTAGAAGGCATTGTCGTCGCCGCGGAACAACGAGAGATGGACGTGCATGCCCGAGCCCTGTACGCCTTCGAGAGGCTTGGGCATGAACGTGGCGTGGACGCCGTGATGCGACGCGACCTCGCGTACCGCGAGGCGGAAGGTCATCATGCTGTCGGCCATCGTGAGGGCATCGGTGTGCCGCAGGTCGATCTCCTGCTGGCCGGGAGCGTCCTCGTGGAAGCTGTACTCGACGGGAATGCCGAGCGCTTCGAGTGTGCGGATGGTCTGCTTGCGCAGTTCGCCCGTGACGTCGCTGGTGGTCAGGTCGAAGTAGCCGCCCTGATCGATCGGGACGGGAGGCTGGCCGGCGACGAGCGGCTCGAAGTAGAAGAACTCCACGTCGGGGGCGACGTAGAAGGTGAGGCCGGCGTCGTGGGCTTCCTTCACGTGGCGACGCAGCACCTGGCGCGGATCGCCCTCGAACGGTGTTCCGTCGAGATTGTGGATGTCGCAGAAGATTCGTGCTTCGGGCACCTTGGGGTCGCCCCACGGCAGCAGTTCGAACGTGTCGGGATCAGGCATCGCCAACACGTCGGCTTCCTGCACTCGCGAGAACCCGTCGATCGACGACCCGTCGAAGGTCATGCCGTCTTCGAGAGCGTTCTCGAGTTCGGCCGGCGAGATCGCCAGACTCTTCAGATTGCCGAGCACATCGGTGAACCACAGCCGAACGAGTCGGACGCCACGTTCCTCCACGCTGCGAAGGACGTAGTCACGCTGTTGGTCCAGCATTTCGGTCATTCCTCAATTCTCTCGTGGATCGGTCAGGAAAGCGACAGGGCGGGAGCCGAGGCCCCCGCCCTGTCCCCTGAGAGGTGGAGTGGTCGTTGTGTCTGTGTCGTCTGAGCGAAGTGGCTCAGCGGCTCACTTCATGGCGCCGCAGATCGTCTCCACCATCAGGCGGGCGACGATGTACGGGTCGATGTTGGCGTTCGGGCGACGGTCTTCGAGGTAGCCCTTCTTGTCGATGGCCACCTGCCACGGGATGCGGATCGAAGCGCCGCGGTCGGACACGCCGTAGCTGAACTGGTCGTGGCGCTGGGTCTCGTGGGCGCCGGTCAACCGGTCCTCGATGCCCGTGCCGTAGTTGGCGATGTGCAGCTCGGCCTTCTCGCCGAGCGCCTTGCAGCCGGCTTCGATGTACTTGTAGCCACCGTCGGCGCGCATCTCCTTGGTGGAGAAGTTGGTGTGCGCGCCGGCGCCGTTCCAGTCGCCCTTGGCCGGCTTGGCGTCGAGCGTGGCGGCGATGCCGTAGTCCTCACCGATCCGGTAGAGCAACCAGCGAGCGACCCACAGCTGGTCGGCGACTTCGAGCAGGCCGAGCGGGCCCGACCTGGAACTCCCACTGTCCGGGCATGACCTCGGCGTTGATGCCCGAGATCGAGAGGCCGGCGGCGAGGCAGGCCTCGAGGTGATCCTCGACGAGCGGCCGGCCGTGGATCTCGTCCTCGCCGACGCCGCAGTAGTAGCCACCCTGCGGCTCGGGGTAGCCGGCGGGCGGGAAGCCGTACGGACGGCCGTTCTTCATGAGGGTGAACTCCTGCTCGATGCCGAACAGGGGCTCGTGCTTGGCTTGTACTTCTTGGCCGTCTTGGCGGCCAGGTGGCGGGTGTTGGTCGGGTGCGGCTTGCCGTCGACCAGCATCACCTCGCACATGACGAGCACGTCGTCGCCGCCGCGGATCGGGTCCGGGTAGCTGGCGACCGGCTTGAGCACGCAGTCGCTCTTGTCGCCCGTTGCCTGGTTCGTGCTCGACCCGTCGAAGCCCCAGATGGGGAGTTCGGCGCCGTCGTCGATGATCTTCGTCTTGGAACGAAGCTTCGACGTCGGCAGCGTGCCGTCGACCCAGATGTACTCAGCCTTGTAAACCACAGTTGTCCTCAATTCGTCCACGATGTGTAGGGGTACAGGCGATCAACCTATGGCGTCGCCCGATGGCAGGCGGAATCGTCGCAGCGTCTGGTTGCCGAGTCGTTGCCTCATTGTGAACGGCGTGTGAACTGCCCCCGTCGACAGCGGACCTCGGCGACTGCCACACTGGCGTCCGGTGAGAGGGGACGGCATGCACACGACAACACTGGTCGAGGGTCGATGGTTCTGTGAAGGGCCACGCTGGCACGATGGACGGTTCTGGTTCAGCGACTTCTACGCCCACGAGATCTGCAGTGTCGGACTCGACGGCGATGTACGCACCGAGGTTGCGCTCGAAGGCGACGAGCGGCCTTCCGGGCTCGGCTGGCTGCCCGACGGCCGCTTGTTGTTCGTTGCGATGCTCGCCCGCAGGGTGATGCGCCGTGAGCACGACGGCAGTCTCGCCGTGCACGCCGACCTGAGCGACCTGGCGACCTTCCACTGCAACGACATGCTCGTGGACTCCGATGGTCGTGCCTACGTCGGCAACTTCGGCTTCGATCTCGACGCAACCATCGCAGCGATCGGTCCCGAGGGGTTGCTGACGGCCATCGCCACCGATCGCGGCCCCTACACCGCAGTGCTGGCCATGATCGATCCGGATGGTTCGGTCAGCGTCGTCGCCGACGATCTGGCGTTCCCGAACGGCGTCGTCACGGTCGACGGCGGCTCGACGCTCGTTGTCGCCCAGACGCTCGGACTCGAACTCACGGCCTTCGACAAGGCGGCCGACGGCTCACTGTCGAATCGGCGGACGTGGGCATCGCTCGTGGGAAGCGACGGATCGTTCGTCGCCCCGGACGGAACCTGCGCCGATGGACAGGGCGGAATCTGGGTGGCGAATGCACTCGGGGCCGAGGTCGTACGCGTGGAGGAGGGCGGCGCCGTCACCCACCGTGTCGCGACGTCGCAGTTCGCCTTTGCGTGCGCCGTCGGTGGGCCGGACGGCCGGCACCTGCTCGTCTGCACGGCCGAGTCGGGCACCACCGAGATCGCTGCGGCCGCACCCAACGGCCGCTTGGAGATCGTCGAAATCTGAGCCTGTTACATCCGGGGTCAGACCCCAGTTGTAACAGGCCCCAACTGTGATTCAGCGACCGATGACGGTGTAGGTGTCGAGTTCGGGGTCGGCCTCGATCTGGGCGTCGGTGAAGGCGACCTGTCGCCATACCTTGTTGCTGAACGCTTCGGTCTGCACGTCGAACAACGGCGACGTCCGGTCGCCGGTCTGGCCGTACACGAGCAGCGCCCAGGCGGCCGGTTCAGCGCCGGTGTAGTCGACCGTCATCACGAAACTGGTTCCGGCGTTGATCTGGTACCCCTCGCCACGCAGCGAGCTCCCGGCTGCCACCGCGGCTCCTCGCTCCGGCGCCGGTTCACTCGACGTCGACGAATTGGTCCACGTGACCACGTTGGTGACGCCCTCGCGATCGTTGCCGCCGTGGATCGGGATGCGGGTCTCGGAGCGTTCGGTGAACTGCGCTGCACCCAACGTCGTGTCGAGGGCGAAGCCGGCCTCGGTGATGGTCTGCACTGCCCGAGCCATCGCCTGGAGTATCGGTGCCGTGTCGGCGGCAGGAACTGATGGGGTGGTGGTGGGATTCGCCGGGTCGAACTCGTCGTCGAACAGTGGACCCTGCCGTTTGAGATCGGCGGCGTCGAAGCGGCCCATCGTCTCGCGCCAGATCATCGGTCCCGAGCGATCGAGGTCGTAGACGCCGTCCCACGCCGCGAGCACACCGCAGGCCACCGTCAGGTCGACCGTGGTGGCGGGGAGGCTCACCGTGCCGTCAGTGGCGAGCAGGTCGGGCAGCTCCACCAGCGTCGACGCCTGGCACGCGGCGACAGCGGACTGTCGCAGGAGCGCGGCAGTCCGTGCCGAGTTGTCGAATGCCGCCGTACGAACTTCTTCGGCGTTGAACAGCGCGTCGGGCCCGGCGAGACCCGTCGAGTTCGCGGCGCCGAGTACTGCCGCGTTCTGTCGGGTCCGCATCGTCAACGCCGTGCCCTGCTCGCCGTTCATGATCGAGTACGGCCCCGTCAGCGTGAACTCGGCACTCGGCACCCAGAAGCTGTCGTTGGCGTTGAACACGTAGTCGCTGCGCTCGACCTGCGGCAGTTCGGTGAATGGCACGAGGCCCGGGTCGCGAGCACCGGGTTGAACTTCCCACCGGAAACGGCTGTCGGATCCGTCGAGCAGGACGAGACCCTGTTGGTAGGCGATCTGCGTGATGAGATCGCCGAACAGCTTGCCGATGTAGAGCTGTTCGGCCTCCGCGGACAGGTTGGGTGTGGCAGCGGAGTCTGCGTACCAGGTGTTGCCCTGCGAATCGGTCGCCACCGTGTTGAACAGCGGAACCCCCTGGTACTGCGCAGTGACGGCGACGAGGTCGTCGATGCTCTGGACTGCCGGCATCCGGGCGTACTGCTCGATGAACTCGTTGTTGTCGATGTTGGCGTCGCGGAAGGTCAAGACGTTGCTGTCGGTCCACCCCACGCCGGGGAAGTCGATGATCGGGCCGTACTCGCTGCGCCACAGCGTTCTCGTCTCGGTGTCGACGGTGCCGTCGGCTCGGAGGATGTCGATCGTGGTCGGCGTCGCCGTCATCGGCACCGGCGCGCCGTCGACGAGGTACGAGGTCGGTGACGCCGGATCGAGCGTCAGGTTGTATCCGGTCATCCGCTTGCCGGCCGACACCGTGTGGGTCCAGGCGACACCGTCGGTGAAACCGATGCCGATCCCGGGCAGCCCGAGCAGGTTCGCGCCGTA
This sequence comes from Ilumatobacteraceae bacterium, assembly GCA_963743825.1. GTDB lineage: Bacteria > Actinomycetota > Acidimicrobiia > Acidimicrobiales > Ilumatobacteraceae > Sva-07. Next base: position 207,124 of record CAVURC010000004.1, read on the forward strand.
GATGTCGAACTGGCCGGGCACGGTGAGGTGCGCCTCGGCGAAGCGCAGTTCGCCCTCCCACGGAAAGTGCGGGTTGGCGAGCAACAGCCCGCCCTGCGCACCTTCGACACGGTCGCGTCCGATCGCCCAGCCGTTGCTCCCGAGGCTGGCGGCGTCGTTCAGACCGAGGCCGTCGACCGCCTGCTCGAACCTCGACAGGTCGGCTGAGGTGACTCGACGCAGACCCACCGGTTCGTCGGCGGGGGGCTGCGCGGATCCGATGTAGTCGACGAGCCTGGCGCTGCTCGCCTGCAGCGCCACCGAACGCGCATAGGTGTAGATCTCGACGGGCTCCAGTGGCCGCACCCACTCGGCGCCCGCACACCAGCCGTTGTCGAATTCGCCGCCGCCGTCGGCGAGTTGGTCGTTCCATCCGGCCGTGTACGCCTCGAACTGCGCCACGACCTCGTCGGAGGCGACGTTCTCGAAGTCGGCTGCGGCAATCGTCGCGATGTCGATGGAGCGCCATGCGAAGTCGCTCTCGACGTTCTCGCCCTCGGCGCCCGGGCCGAGCGTCGCAGCGCGCCGGCCCAACACCTTGATCACCTGGTCGCTCAATGTGCAGCCGTGGTCCTCGCCGTTGACCCAGCCCTGTCCGTATGCGACGTCGTCGATCGTGGCGCCGGAGATGTGTGGGACACCGTCGGTGGTTCGACGGATCGTCGCTTCGTAACGCGGCGGCACCAGCGTCGTGGTCGTCGTGGTGGTGGTGGTGCTCGTCGTGGACGTGGTGTTCGGTGACGTCGGCAGCGGGATCGACTCGGCTCCGTCGCCGGGCGAGCACGACGCGGCGAGCACGGCTCCCACGATCGCCACCCACATCCAACGCACGAGGCCATCGTGCCAGATCACGGCCGCGCTGCTGCATCGATTCAGGCGGCTGTGCTGCATCGACGTCGGCAGCGGGGGCGGAGCTAGCCTGCAGCACCGTGACGGTGTTGCGAGTGGCGCTCGCCCAGCTCAACCCGACCGTGGGCGACCTCGACGGGAACCTGGCGAAGTTGATCGACGCATACGACCGCGCCGAGGCCGCCGGCTGCGACATCGTGGCCTTCCCCGAACTCTCCACCACCGGCTACCCGCCGGAGGACCTCGTCCTCAAGCCGGGCTTCGTCGCCGACAATCTCGCCGTGCTGTCGAAGCTCGCCGCACGCACCGGTCGTTGCGCAGCCGTCGTCGGCTTCGTCGACCAGGGCCGTGACCTCTACAACGCCGCAGCGTTGTGCGCGAACGGCGAGATCATCGGCCGCTACCACAAGCGCCTGCTCCCGAACGCCACCGTCTTCGACGAGGCGAGGTACTTCACCCCCGGCCACATGTCCGACCCGCTCGAGCTCTACGTGATCGGCGGCGTGAAGGTCGGCATCTCGATCTGCGAGGACATCTGGAGCCCGTTCGGTCCTGTCGCCGAGCAGGCCGCTGCCGGCGCGGAGTTGAGCATCAACATCAACGGCTCGCCCTTCCACGCCGGCAAGTCGGCCGAGCGTGAACGCATGCTGGCCACCCGGGCGTCCGATTCCCACACGGCGATCGTCTACGTCAACCAGGTCGGCGGCCAGGACGAGCTGGTGTTCGACGGGGCGTCTGTCGTGTTCGACCACGAGGGGCGTCTCCTCGCCCGGGCACCACAGTTCCACGAGGCGCTGCTGATCGTCGACGTGCCCGTGCCGCCGGTGTACCGCAAACGGCTCCTCGACCCCCGGGGGCGCATCACCGAGTCGCTGCTCCCCACCGTCGAGGTGTCCGACTCGCCGGTTGCACACGCAGGGCCCACCGTCGGCGTCATGGCCGACCTCCTCGAACCCGACCGCGAGCTCTACGACGCACTCGTGCTCGGGACTCGTGACTACTGCACGAAGAACGGCTTCGACGACGTGGTCATCGCGTTGTCGGGTGGGATCGATTCGACGATCGTGGCGTGCGTCGCTGTCGATGCGCTGGGCGCCGACCACGTGCACGGAGTCTCGATGCCGTCGCGTTACTCCAGCGATCACTCCAAGAGCGATGCCCAGCTCCTCGCCGACAATCTCGGGATCGACTTCCGGACGATCTCGATCGAGCCGGCGTTCCAGGCGTACCTCGACATGCTGGCGCCGTCGTTCGAGGGCCGCGAGCCGGGCCTGACCTACGAGAACATCCAGAGCCGCTGTCGCGGATTGCTGTTGATGGCACTGTCGAACGAGTTCGGCTGGATGGCGCTCACCACCGGGAACAAGAGCGAGGTGGCCGTCGGCTACTTCACCATCTACGGCGACTCTGTCGGCGGTTACGGCGTGATCAAGGACGTGCTGAAGACGCGGGTGTACGACCTGTGTCGATATGTCAACCGCACGGCCGGGCGCGAGATCGTGCCCGAGGCCGTGATCACCAAGCCGCCGTCGGCCGAGTTGCGACCCGACCAGCGCGACGACCAGAGCCTTCCGCCCTACGAGGTGCTCGATCCGATCCTGCAGCTCTACGTCGAGGACGACCGGACCGCTGCGGAGATCATCGAGCTCGGCCACGACGAAGCGATGGTTCGGCGGATCACCCGGCTCGTCGACGTGGCCGAGTACAAGCGACGCCAGTCGCCCCCGGGCGTACGGGTCAGTCGCAAGGCCTTCGGCAAGGACCGCCGGTTGCCGATCACCAGCGGGTACCGCGGCTGAGCGGGCGATCGATGTCGCCGGCGCATGCCGAGATCCACCGCACGGTGCGTGATCGTCTCGACCAGAACGACCAGCGCTACACGACGGGCCGACGCGCCGTCGTCGACGCGTTGGCGAGCACCGATGGGCCGGTCACGTTGCCGGAGTTGATCGAGCTGGCCCCGACCCTCGCCCAGAGTTCGGCCTACCGCAACCTGGCGGTCCTCGAAGAGGTCGGCGTGGTGCGCCGATTGGTCCACAGCTCCGACCACGCCCGGTACGAGTTGGCCGAGCACCTGACCGAGCATCACCATCACCTGATCTGTGAGCTGTGCGGGTCGGTTCGTGACGTGACCCTGACGCCGGAGCTCGAGGTGCGCCTCGACGAAGCGTTCGCCACGGTGTCGAGCGCCGAGGGGTTCACCCCGACGCACCACACGATCGACCTCTACGGCCGTTGCGCCGACTGCCGATCCTGAAGCGACGCCGTTGCGTTCCGCGGCAGGTTTCGTGACACGGCCGACACGGCCAGGACGACGAAGAACAGCACCACCGAGCACAACGCCATGGTTGCGCTCGTTGCGCTGTCGAAGTGATAGCTGATCAGGATGCCGACCACCGTTGCGAAGCTCCCGAGCAGCACCGAGACGACCATGATGACGGGAACTCGTCGGGCGATGAGGGTTGCGGCCGCCGGCGGCGCGATCAGGAACGCGAACACCAAGAGGTTGCCCACCGACTCGAACGACGACACGATCGACACGGCGAGCAGCACGAGCAGCGCCCACTGAGCGAACCCTGGACGCAGGCCGAGCATGCGGGCGAGCGATGCGTCGAAGGTCATCACCAGGAACGCGCGGTAGAGCACCACGACACCGACGAGCGCGATCAGCGCGGCGATCGCCTGACGGATGAGGTCGGCATCGTCGACGCCGGTGATCGAACCGAACAGGAATCGGTTGAGGTCGCCGACGTACGACGCCTGCTGTGTCGACATGATCACCACGGCGAGGGCGAGGAATCCGACGAAGAGCACACCGATCGACGTGTCGTCGGGCAGTGGTGAATGACGACGGATCACGCTGATGCCGAGCACCATCGCCCCGGCAGCGACGAACGCCCCGATCGAAGTGTTGACACCGATGATGAACGCCACCGCAATGCCCGGCAGTACTCCGTGGGCCAGTGCATCGCCCAGGAAACTCATCCCGCGCAACACGACCCAGGTGCCCACGAGCGACGTGGTGATGACGGTGAGGATGCCGGCGAGCAGCGCGTCGCGCATGAACTGGTTGTCGGCGAACGGCGTGATCCACCACCCCCATGGATCGGTCAGGAACTCCATCACGTGTTCGTGTCGAGAGCGTCGACGATCGTCTGCGCGGTCGTGGTGAGCCAGGTGACGTAGGTGGCGGTGTCGCTGCCGGGCTCACCGAGCGTGTCGGTCTGGAGGGTGACCACCTCCACGTCGCCGACTCGATCGGCGAGGGCCTGCGTGTCGGTCGACGAGTGCTGGGTCTCGGCGAAGATCGTCGGGACGCCGGTCTGTTCGATGACGCCGGCAAGTGCCTCGAGTTCGGCCGGGTTCGTGGCGCTCAGCGAGCTCGGCGACGGGATGACACTGCCGAGGATCTCGAAGCCGTACCGGTCGGCGAAGTAGCTCAGTGAGTCGTGGTTGGTGACGAGCAATCGCTGTTCGACGGGGATCGATGCGACGGTCGCGGCGACGTCGCTGTCGAGCGTGGTGAGTTGTTCGGTGAACTCGGAGACACAGGCGTCGAGGGCGGCGCGGTCGAGTCCTGCTGCGCCGAGCGCGTCGGCGATGGCCGGAAGCGTCGCCGCGACTCTGGTCGGGTCGAACCAGATGTGCGGGTCGTCGGTACCGTGCCCGTCATCGTCCGACTCGTCGGCGTGGTCGTCGGCACCGGCGGGAATCGTGTCGACGGACTCGCCGACACGTACGACGGGAACGCCCTCGGACTCCACGGCGCCGACGATGTCGGCCATCGATTCCTCCAGGCCGAGGCCGTTGGCGACGATGAGGGCAGCGCTGCCCATCGTCTCGCGGTCCTTGAGCGACGGTTCGAACGAGTGGGGGTCGCCGCCGGCCGGGACGATGGTCTGGACGTCGGCAAGTCCGTCGCAGGCCACGTTGCGGACCACGTCGGCCCAGATCGTGGTGGTGGCGACCACGGTCGGCGCCCCGCTCGACGACTCTGTGGTCGCGGGGCCATCGGATCCGCACGCGCCGGCGACCAGCGCGAGCGCAACCAGCGGCGCAATGGCGTTGCGTGACAACATGTCCACGATGATAGTGAGAACTATTCTCAACTCCACGCGCTAGTGTGGCCGTCGTGGAGACCATCGTTGCGCGACTCGACGACGCCTCGGTCCGTTACGCGGATGTCATTGCCCTCGATCGAACGACCACGTCATTCGAGGCCAGCCGATCGGTGGCGCTCGTCGGTGCCAACGGCAGCGGGAAGAGCACACTGCTGCTCCTGCTCGCTGGACTCTCCGCACCCACGACGGGAACGGTCGAACGCGCCGAGGGAATCGAAGCGGCGTTCGTCGCACAGCAGCACGGCCACCACGACTGGATGCCGCTTCCCGTCGAGGAGGTGCTCAGGATGGGGTGCTATCGACGGCGCGGACTGCTCGGGCGGATCACCCGAGACGATCGTGAGGAGATCCGTCGCGTTGGCGAACGCCTGGAGGTCGTCGACCTCATGGGCCGTTCGTTCGGCGAGCTGTCGGGAGGACAGCGCCAACGGGTGCTGGTTGCCCAGGCGTTGATCGGCGCTCCGGGATTGCTGCTGCTCGACGAGCCGATCACCGGACTCGACCTGCCCAGCCAGGAGACGATCCTGCGGGTCATCGACGAGGAGGTCGCGCGTGGTGCGGCCGTCGTCTTCTCGACGCACCACCTCGAGGAGGCCAAGCGCGCCGACCGGGTGATGCTGCTCGCCGGTTGCGTCATTGCCGATGGGGCAGCACCCGACGTGCTGCAACCCGAGTACCTGGCGATGGCCTTCGGTGGTCGCCTGCTCAAGGTCGGCGCAGAGGCCCTGCTCGTCGACGACCACGGTCACGGTCACGGCGACGACCACCACCACGACGACGTCGGCCACCGCCATCTGCACGAGCCCGAACATGCGGCGGAACATCGGCCGCACACCGGAGCGACCGAGACCTCCCCACCATGATCGACTTCGACGAACAACTCCGCGATCGGATCGGATCGAATCTGGCGCGTCACGACCGGCGCGAACTTCCCCTCGACGGACGGCGCCACGCGTCCGTGGCGATCCTCCTGGTCGATTCGGTGCTGGGCGCCGACGTCGACGATCCTCACGGGGCAACCCCGGAGGAGATGTCGGTGGTGCCCTCCGACACGTCGGGCCTCGATGGTCGCATGGCCGGCGTCGCGGGCGGCGCATCGTTCGTGCTCTGCCGCCGCAGCGCGGGCCTCAACCGGCATGCGTCACAGTGGGCGTTGCCCGGTGGACGACTCGATCCCGGCGAGGGGCCCATCGAGGCCGCCCTGCGCGAGACCGACGAGGAGATCGGCGTGCGACTCGACGAGACCTCGGTACTGGGTCTGCTCGACGACTACGCCACACGGTCCGGCTACGTGATCACACCGGTGGTGGTGTGGGGCGGGCCGTCGATCGAGTTGATGCCCGATCCGGGCGAGGTTCTGGCGGCGTATCGGATCGGCCTGCACGAACTCACCCGGGACGACTCGCCTCGTTTCGTGACGATCCCCGAGAGTGATCGGCCGGTCGTCCAGGTCCCACTGGGCGGTGACCTGATCCACGCTCCGACCGGAGCGCTTCTGGTGCAGTTCCGCTGGGTCGCCCTCGACGGCCGCATCAACGAACGAGTCGCCGACTTCGAACAACCCGTCTTCGCCTGGGGCTGAATGAGACGCCGTAAATGAGACGGAGGGTCAGACCCCGCGTCTCGTTCAGCGGCCGGAGTGACCGAAGCCGCCGCCGCGGTCCACTCCGTCGAGTGAGTCGACCACCTGCCAGGCCACCGACTCGACGCGCTGCACCACGAGTTGGGCGATCCGGTCGCCCCGGTGGACCTCGTAGTCGGTGTCGGGGTCGGTGTTGATCAGCACGACCTTGATCTCGCCGCGATACGCCGCATCGATGAGGCCGGGGCCGTTCACCACGCTGATCCCGTGCTTGACGGCCATGCCGCTGCGGGGGAGCACGAACCCGCCGTGTCCCATCGGGATGGCAATGGCGATGCCGGTCGGTACGAGTGCTCGGCCGCCGCCGGCCACGAGCGTCGCCGACTCACGCGGCATACAGGTCGAGGCCGGCGTCGCCCTCGTGGGCGTACTCGGGCAGTGGGAGGTCGTGGTCGAGTTGAACGATCGGCACCGGCAAGCTCACGCCGTGGATCGTAGGCGGAGAGCCCGAAATGTGCGCTGGAATGTGCACGCAGTGCACGTCTCAGCGCATTTTTCGGGGTTTTCAGGGGGTGAGCTCGACGATGGTCCAGTCGGTGAGCGCGGCGGTGTCGCACTCGGTGGCCGACGACGTGACGAGAATTCGCTCGTCGGCGTCGTCGGCTTCGGGGAACTGGTCGATCCCGTCGAACGAGCACGGCCCGAACGCCTCGAACCGCGCGAGCGTGAGTTGGTCCTGCCAGCTGTGGACGAACGTGGTGCTGCGATCCCGTGCGGTGGCGAGCGCGAACTCGCTGTGGTCGGCGTCGTCGATGCGATCGAGTTCGCCGGCCACGTCGGACGCGACCCGCTCCATCCAGAACGACGAATCGACCACCACGTAGACCTGTTCGGTGTCGCGCGTCAGCGACGTGATCAGTGCGTAGCCGCCGAACACGACGGCGACGGCGGCCATCCAGATCGCGAGCGGCTTCATGCGGTCATCGAATCAGCCGCCGGCATTGAACAGCGCGGCGATCTTGAACTCGACATCCTCTTCGCTCGCATCGATACTCGCCGCCTCGACCAGCGACGACACGCGTGCAAGCTCGTCCAGGTCGGCCTCGAAGCCCACGGTGTAGATCGGGATCCGAAGCCCCTCGATCACGTCGTCGACATCTTCGAACTGCAGCCCGTCGGTGGTCTCGCCGTCGGAGAGCACCACGAGGATCGGCTTCACGTCGGGATTCAACGCCCGCTGCTCATCGAGCATCTTGAGCCCGAGCACGATGCCGTCGTACATCGCTGTGCCGCCGCCCGGCGTCAGGTCTTCTCCGATGGCTGCGAACTTCGCCTGCTGATTGAGGTCGAATTCGCCGATCTCCAGACGCTTGTAGACGGTGTCGTTGAACTCGACCACACCGACCTGGGTTTCGGGCTTGATGAACTCGCGTGCTGACAACATGGCGTTCTGCACTGCTTGGATGCGGGTGCCCTCCATCGAGCCGCTCACGTCGATGACGAACACCGTGGCGACGGGTCGACCACCGTCCTTCTTGTCCTTCCAGATGCTCTGGACCTCGATGAGGGTTGCACCTGACGGCACCTCCACCTCGGAGGTGTACGGCGGCGGGTCGAATCCGTACTCGACGGCCAGCTCCTGGAACTCAGGTTGCTCGGAGAACGCCGCGAAGAGTTCGAGGGTCTCCGCCTGTGCCGGAGTGAGGTCGCCGACGCCGTACAGCGGGTTGTCGTGGGGGGCGCCGAACGGGATGAACTCGAAGCCCGACTGCAGCGATTCGGTGTTGGTGTAGGTCTGCCACTCCATGACGAAGGTGTCGAGTGTGCCGGTGTCGTTCTCGACCGAGTCGCGCATCTGCAGCGTCGTCAAGGCCACGAACGGAACCTGGCGCTGGAACTGCTCGAACACGCTGGCCACGTCGGGAGACGTGAGGCGCGCTGCGTCGCCCTCGGCGATCGTGTCGAGCACGGTGAGGAGGAAGTTGAGCCCGGTGCTCGATGCGAACGGGTCGGTGTATCCCATCACGAGGTCGCCGGCGATGACCGCGTCGACGAGGTTTGCGGCCGTGAGATCGCCGTAGGTGGTGCGGAGCTCATCGGCCGTCTCGTTCTTCATGACGATGCCGGCAACGTTCGGCACCGTCTGCGCGCGGATCTCGGTCATCGATTGGAACTCGCCCGCCATTTCGATCCACAGCTGGCTCGACGGCGTGAAGGCGTCGGGGAGATCGTCGCCGCGGGCGATGAACTGGAACCCGGTGCCCGACGCGATGCTGCGAAGGTCGACACCCACCGGCGTGCCGTCGGCGAGCGTGATGCCGGCGTCGTTGAATGCCTCGGCGACCTCGGTCATCCAGGCGTCGGTGGTGCCGAGTTCGCCCGACTTCTCCGTCGACGACCACACCTCGACGGTCTGGGTTCCCGCCGGCGCCTCGACGCGGATCGGGTACTCGTCGATGGGTGGCAGGGTGTCGGCGAGGTTCGCTCCCGTGGGTGGCGGGATCGACGCACTCCGGGTCACCGGGTCGTTGATCCACCCGATCTCGTCGGCGAGTTCGTCGAGCTGTTCGGAGGCTGAGGCCTGGTCGAGCGGCTCGCTGGTCTCGTTGACGCCGCACGCTGCAGCGACGACGGCCATCGCCGCAACGGCAACGGCGACGGCGACTCGTCTGCGGCGACGTCGTGGTGCCCCCGTCACTCGCTCTCCTTCGCCGTGATCTCGCCGACGTCGATGGTGTCGCCGCCCTCGTCGATTCGGGTCGTCGCCGTGCGGCCCCGCTCCATGTTCTCGATCGCCACCTCGCTGTCGGCGGTGAGCTGGTCGAGTTCGAGAATCGTGCTTGCCATCGTCGGCAGCGCCTCGCGGCGGTAGCGCGAGATCTCGTCGAGCGCAGTGTCGATGTCGGCGAACGCAGTCCGCAGCGACTCCATGTCGAGCATGGTGCTCGAGGCCTGCTCGTGGATCTGGGTGCCCTGCGTCTTGAGCCGTTCGGCCGTCCCTGCGATCATCGCCGACGTGGTCGTGTTGATCGCCTCGATCTTGTCGAGCACGATCTTCTGGTGCGCCAGCGCGAGCGCCACGGTCACCGCAACCTGCAACGCGCTGATGGTGACATCGATGGCCCGATCGACACCGCGGATCAGCTCGCGGTTGTTGCGAATGATGATCTCGATTGCCAGGACACCCTGTTGATTGACCGCGAGTTGCTGTTGGAGATCGAGCGTGCGCTGACGAAGTGAGAACAGGATGTCCTCCTCGACGAATTGGCGGCGCGGGTCGTCGGCGGTGATCTCGGTCGCCAGCTTCTCGACGACGGCGGCGTCGAGCGCCTGCGCGAGGGCGATCTGGTCGGCGAGCAGATGGGTGAGTTCGCGCATCTGCTTCTGGTCGTCACCGAGCGTCACGTTGTCACGCTTGAGCTGGTCGCGTCCCTTCTCCAGCGAGTTGACGATGGCGTCGATCTGCGTCTGTGAGCTCTCGTAGCGCATGAAGTAGCGCTTGAGTGGTGTGCCGACGCCCGGGATCTTGCCGATCAGCCGCGTGACCCACCCGGCATCGGTGTCGAGCCCCGAGGGGTCGAGTTTCTCGACCTCGATGCGCAGGTCGGACAACGACTTGGCGACCTCGCCGCCGTCCTCGGTGCCGTGCGAGATCTCCTTCAGGGGCGCCTGCAGCATCCGGCTGCGCGTGGCCGAACGTTGTTGGAGATCGCGTCCCATCGAGTCGACCGCGTCACGGGCGGCTGCCCGGGCGTCCTCGTTCGTGGGGTCGATCGACAGGAGCTGCTCGACCTGGGCATTGGCCTGGGCCCGCAGTTCGTCGGTCGGGTCGGGTTCGGGGACGGCGATCTCGGCCTTGGTCTGCTCGACATTCAGAGCGAGGTTCAACGTCGGGTTCGCAGCTGCTGTGTCAGTCATCGGAGAGGCCTTTCAGGCGGTCGGGTTTCCGGCGGTCGGGGTCATGCGTACTTGGCGGCACGGTCAGCGAGTTCTTCGAGTGCAGCCATCGCGGCCTCGGCGTCCTCGGGTTTCCTGCCCATCGGGACATCGGCCAATGCAGTGGTCGTGCGGTCGAGTGCCGTCATCGCCGACTCGTTCTGGGCGAGGAGTTGGGCGATCTTGCGTCGCTGCGTGGTGCGCAGCTCCCGCCGACGTTCGAGCGTGGCGCGTTCGCGTTCGGCCGACTCGACATCGCTGTCGTCGTCGGCCAACTCGACGAGGCGCCGGTCGATGTAGGTCTCGTCGATCGTGCTGATGCTCTCGTACGCGAGCGCGATCTCCTGAAGATTGTCGAGCGACGAACTGAACACCTGCTGCGACGTGGCGAGGTAGCGGCCGTAGGTCAACTCGCCGGCATCGAGGCGCCGCTGGAGCACGGAGATGAGGCTCTGGCGCTTCAGCAGGAGCGCATCGAGTTGTTCGGCCGGCTGGGTGTCGGTGAGCGCGTCGAGTTCGACTCGCAGGGTGGCGATGTCGGCGGGGTCGATCTCCTCGACCCGGGGTACCTCGAACTGCAGCTTGGAGAGGGTGCCCGTCGCAGACATCGTGAACGGCCACGCAATGGCCGCGACGACTGCGAGCCCGACGAGGACGGCGGCCAGCACAGCGGGCGGATCGATGATCTCGAGCACGAGCCAGACGGTGACGCCGAGCACGACGGCAGCGATCCACGTGGGCGGATAGCTGATGACGGCTCGCCACCAGCTCTTCATCGCGCCATGCTTCGGTTGGAGATCACCACGACTCCGCCACGTTAGCTGCACTGTGTATCGGCGTGACCCCGGTCGAGTTGCGGTGCGGAATTCAGTAGGGTCGCGCCACCACTATCAAGGAGGTCCATCATGGGACTGTTCGATTCGATCAAGGCCAAGCTCGGCGGGAACAAGGAGACGGTCAAGGGGGGCATCGACAAGGCTGCCGATGTCGTCGATGACAAGGCCGGGGCGCATGCCGACAAGGTGCAGCAGGGCGCCGAGATGGCCAAGGACGCCGTCGACAAACTTCCCGACGCCTGATCCGGACGCACCCCGCCCTGCTCACCACACGGCGGGGTGCTGCGCAGCGTCGTAGGATCGCGTCGATGAGCGCACCGACGCACGAGCTGCAGCGCCCACCGTCGGTCGACGCACTCGCGCGATCGATTGCTCGCACCGGCTTGCCGCATCCGATCCTGGTCGACATCGCCCGTGAGGCGATCGAGGCCGGCGCTCCCGACACGGCGTTCGATCGGGCGCAGGCATTCCGACGCACCCTGTTGACCCCGGTGGTCAATGCCACCGGGGTGCTGCTGCACACCAATCTGGGCCGAGCACCGATCAGCCACCACCAGGAGGCCGCCGCCCTGACCGTCGAGTTCGACCTGGCGTCGGGCACGCGAGGGTCTCGCCAGGCTGCGGTCGGCCAACTGTTCGCCCGGCTCTGCGGGGCTGAGGCGGCGATGGTGGTGAACAACAACGCGGCGGCCGTGCTGCTGGTGCTGGCGGCGCTCGGTGCCGGCCGCGACGTTCCGGTCAGCCGCGGTGAGAGCGTCGAGATCGGCGGGTCGTTCCGGGTTCCCGACGTGATGGAACAGTCCGGCGCCCGCCTGGTCGACGTGGGCACCACCAACCGCACACGCCTCGACGACTACCGACGCGCCATCGACAAGCCCGGCGTCGACGCGGCGATGGTGCTCAAGGTGCACCCGAGCAACTATCGGGTCGAGGGGTTCGTCGAGGAGACCTCCGTGCGAGAACTCGCCACTCTCGGGGTGCCCGTGGTCGCCGACATCGGCAGCGGACTCATCGACGCGAATTGTCCGTGGCTTCCCGGTGCCCCGCCGGCGTGGCTCGCCGGCGAACCGGCGGCGGCCCAGACCATTGCCGATGGCGCAGCGCTCGTCACGTTCAGCGGCGACAAGCTGTTCGGCGGTGCACAGGCGGGCATCATCGCCGGGCGCGCCGACCTCGTCGAGCAGTGCATGCGCCACCCCCTCGCCCGGGCCCTTCGCCCCGGTGGCCTGGTGCTCGCATCGCTGCAGGAGACCGCACTCGTCTACCTCGACAAGCGGGCTGCGACCGACGTGCCGTTCTGGGCGATGGTGGCGACGCCGGTTTCCGATCTGCGTCGACGGGCCGATGCGATCGTCGACAGCGTCGTCGAGCGCCACCCGACGATCATCGCGACCGCCATGGAGGCGCTCCCGGGTGCGGGTTCCGCGCCCGGCGTCACGATGCCGTCGTACGGCCTCGATCTCGCCGGCGACCATCTGGAGGCCCTCCGCCACAACGAGACTCCGGTGATCGCCCGTTCGCGTGACGCTCGTACGTTGCTCGACCTTCGCTCGGTGGCACCCGATGACGACGTCATCATCATCGACGCCCTGTGCGCCGCTGCGCCGTCGTGACGGTCATCGCCACCGCCGGCCATGTCGACCACGGCAAGTCATCCCTGGTTCTCGCGCTGACCGGAACCGACCCCGACCGGTTCGAGGAGGAGAAGCGGCGCGGGCTCACGATCGACCTCGGGTTCGCGCACACGACGCTGCCGTCGGGTGCCGAGCTGAGCTTCGTCGACGTGCCCGGTCACGTGAAGTTCCTCCGCAACATGCTGGCCGGTGTCGGGGGCGTGACCGCTTGCGTGTTCGTCGTGGCCGCCACCGAGGGATGGAAGCCCCAGTCGGAGGAGCATCTGCGGATCCTCGAGCTGCTCGGCATCACGTCCGGCATCGTCGTGCTCACCAAGTCGGATCTCGTCGACGCCGACCTCGCCGAACTCGCCGCGATGGACGTGGCCGATCACGTTGCGGGCACCTTCCTCGCAGACGCCCCCGTGCTCGCGGTGTCGTCGACGACCGGTGCCGGCCTCGACGAACTCCGCGTCTCGCTCGACGAGCTGATCGCCACGACACCGGGCGCCGCCGACGATGCCCGACCGCGCCTCTGGATCGACCGGGTGTTCGCCGCCAAGGGCAGCGGCACGATCGTCACGGGCACGCTCGTGGGCGGTGTCCTCGACTGCCGATCAGCAGGTGGCGATCGAACCCGGATCACGTTTCGCGCGCATCCGTGGGATCCAGACGGCAGGGCGATCCGTCGACTCGATCGGGCCGGGTCATCGGGTCGCCGTGAACCTCGCCGGCGTCGATCACCACGTGCTCGCCCGAGGCCACGCAGTGATCGAACCGGACCGTTGGCGGCTCACCGACCGCTTCGATGCGTCACTGCACGTTCTCGAGTCGCTCGACCACGACGTGTCGCGACGCGGTGCGTTCGTGGCGTACATCGGTGCCGGTGAGCACCCGGTGAAGTTGCGGGTGCTCGGCACCGAGACGTTGGCGCCAGGCAGCGATGGCGCCATTCGACTCTTCCTCGACGACGCGCTCCCGTTGCTCCCCGGCGATCGATTCGTACTGCGCGAATCGGGGCGTGACGAAACCGTCGGCGGTGGGGAGGTGCTCGACATCGACCCGATCCTGCGAGCGTCGCGCGCTCGACCCGATCGATCGATCGAGCGGCTGGTGCGTGAGCGCGGGTGGGTGCAGGTTCGCGAGATCGAGCGACTCACCGGTCAGGTCGTCGAACCCGTGGTCGGCGAGTGGCTCACGACGACGGAGTCACTCGATGCGATGCGCACCGACCTCATCGCACGCGTCATCGGAGCGGGCCCGGCGGGGCTCGACATCGCCGGCTTCGACGACCGCGAGCGGGCAGTCCTGGCAACCATCGAGGAGGTCGCCGTCGATGCGACGACGGTGCGGCCGGCCGATGTCGTCGATCCGTTCGCCGACCATCCCTACCTGGCCGACCTGTACGACGGCGGGTTCGCTCCGCCGCCGCCCGACGGCGTCGACAAGGGGGAGTTGCGTGAGCTGGTGCGACGGGGTCACGTCGTGGTGCGTGACGGCGTGCACTTCCACGAGGCGACGATCATCGCTGCGGCGTTGGTGGCCGCCGATCTGCTCGCTGCAGATCCCGGTGGATTCACCGTCGCCCAGTTCCGCGACGCCACCGGTGTCAGTCGCAAGTTCGCGCTTCCGCTGGTGACCGAACTCGACGCCCGTGGCGTCACCCGGCGCCGCGACGACGTGCGCATCGCGGGCCCTCGCCTCCCCGCGCGCTGAGCGGGATCAGGCAGAAGGTTCGACGTCGGCCGGTATCTCGACCGGAGTCTTGCTGCGCATCTCGCGATAGTCGCGGGCTGCACCCTCGAGTGGCTCGACGTCGAGCGTGACACCGTCGATCGCTGCGACACGTAGCGCTTCGCCCGCGGCAATCGGCGTGGCGCGGTTGGTTCGAGCCCGCCAGCGAGCACCCTCGATCTCGACGGTGCCTTCCGGATCGATGGCGCTGACAGCCGTTCCCTGCTGGCCGATCATCCACTCGCGACCGATGGTCGGCGTGGCGAACCGGGTGCGCACCATCGAGGGCATGCCGACGATGAACGTCAGCGTGATGCCACCGATCCCTGCGATCAGGGCGAGCCACGACGGCCGCATCGACGATCCGGGGACCGGTTCGAACAGGAACCAGCTCCCGATGATGGTCAGCACGATCCCGACTCCCGTCCAGAGTCTCGGGATCCCGACCTGGACGTCGACGGCGAACGCCAGCATGGCGAGCATGATCAGCGCCACCGCCCAGGGTCTGGTGGGCAGGACCGCCAGACCGGTGAAGGCGAGCACTGTCGAGATCGCACCGATGCCGCCGGCGAGGCCGACGCCGGCGGTGAAGAACTCGAAGACCAGCAGTGCCAGCCCGGTCAACAGCAGCAGGTAGGCGACCGGCGGGCTGGCCACGGTGTGGAACAACTGGTCGAGCAGGGAGAGCTTCGAGAAGCGCACCACCGACACCGTGTCGAAGCGGGTCGATCCGTCGTCGAGAACGACCAGCTTGGTGGTGACGACTTCGATGCCGTTCTCCTCGTAGCCGTTCATCGCCTGCAGCATGTTGCTGATCGTGGGGACGCCCTCGTCGTCGACGCGCTGCTTGAACACGCCGAGCAATCGTGCGTCCGACAGCCCGATCGAGCCGTTGCGGAGTCGTTCCTCGGCGATGCCGAAGTCGACGCTCGTCCCCTCGGGAAGCCCCGGCGGATCGAGCGGGACACCGATGTAGCCGACCCGGGAGCCCGGGGCCATGCCGGTGACATCGGCAACCGCCAGCAGTTGGGCGGCGGTTCCGTAGAAGCGGGCGCCGCTCGGGCCGACCCAGATGCCGATCGGAATCGGGGCGTTGGCGACGCGGACGAGCAGGTCTTCGACCACGTCGTCGTCGACGACCGTGGCGTCGCTGTTGACCTGCAGGATGAGGGCCTGCGATCCGTCGGTTGCGGCGCGGTCGATCGCGTCGCCGACTGCGTCGACGAGAATCGGGTCGAAGAATCCGCTGACCTGCAGCACGTCGACGCGGCCGACCGCGTCGGAACCGGCGCCGGACACGGCTTCCGGCGGGACGGTGTCGTCGCTCTGCGCCTGGACGGACGGGCCGAAGAGAGTGAGCCCGGCCATCAGCGTCAGGGTGCTGATCGCTAGTCTTCGCAAAGGTGCCTCCGGAGAGCGAATATCCGCTGCAATCGTTGACCGCCGCTCGGGTCGTCGTGGTGGCGGGCAAGGGGGGTGTGGGGAAGACCACGGTAACGGCTGTGATCGCCCGTGCCGCATCGAACGCAGGTCTGCGCGTGCTCGTCGTCGAACTCGACGGCAAGCCGACGCTCGCCGAACTGGTGCCCGACCTCGACGTCGTCTCGATCTCGGCACCCGATGCACTCGACGAGTACCTGCGTGACAATGGATTCGCCCGTATCGCCAAACGGTTGAATCGCACCGGCGTGATCGACATGATCGGCACCGCCGCACCGGGCATCGACGACATCGTGGTGCTCGGCAAGATCAAACAGCTCGAACGATCAGGTGACCACGACCTCATCGTGGTCGACGGCCCGGCGGCCGGCCACGCCGTCACGTTCCTCACCGCTGCGGCCGGCTTGGCTGATTCGGTCAGGTCGGGTCCGGTTCGGGCACAGGCGGACGACGTGCTCGAGCTGTTGCACGATCCGCAACGCTGTCAGGTGGTGCTGGTGACGCTGGCGGAGACGACCCCGGTCAACGAGGTGATCGAGACCGCCTTCGCGCTCGAAGACCAGGTCGGCGTGCAGTTGGGGCCCGTCGTGGTGAACGGCGTCGACGTCGGTGTCGACCTCCCCGACGAGGCAGCGGTTGCAGCGTGCGTGACGGGCTTGGATCCGGCGACTGCCGTGGCGCTCGCTGCGGCGGCGGCATTTCGACGGTCACGTCGATCGATGGAGGCACAGGAAACCGCTCGGCTCACCGAGCAACTGCCACTCGCGCAGGTACTGCTCCCCGCCAAGCTCGTCGCCGGGCTCGCGCCGAGCGACATCGACGCACTGGCCGACGTGCTGGCTCGGGAAGATCGACCGTGACCATCCGGGCGGCCGACGACCTGATCGACACGTCGTCGGTGATCGTGTGCTGCGGCTCAGGGGGCGTCGGCAAGACGACCACTGCTGCGGTGATCGGCCTCGAAGCGGCCCGCCGAGGCCGTCGAGCGGTGGTCGTCACCATCGATCCCGCCCGCCGGCTCGCCGATGCGCTCGGGCTCGTCGACGGGCTGGCGTCAGAACCACAGCGCATCGACCTCGGCGCGGTTGTCGTCGCGGATGGCCGCGGATCCCGGCGCCACGGAACCGGCGGGCGAGCTGTGGGCGATGATGCTCGACACCGCAGCAACGTTCGACGGGATCGTGCGGGCGAACGCCGAGAGCGACGAGCAGATCGAACGGATCCTGACCAACCCGTTCTACCGCAACATCGCGGGCGCCCTCAGTGGCACGCAGGAGTACATGGCCGCCGAGACGCTGCACGCGCTCCACGGTGACGAGCGGTTCGATCTCGTGGTGGTCGACACACCTCCGAGTCGCAATGCGCTCGACTTCCTCGATGCTCCCGGCGTGTTGTCGCGATTCCTCGACCACAGGCTGTTCAAGTTGCTGATGCTGCCGGCCAGGAGTGGCCTCAAGGTGATCGGCACGGCGACGCAGCCGCTCCTGCGGGCCATCGGCAGAGTGGTCGGCTCCGACGTGCTCGCCGACTCGGTGGCGTTCTTCCAGGCGTTCTCCGGCATGGAGACGGGGTTCCGCCAACGCGCCGACGAGGTGATCGCGCTCATCCGGGCGCCCGAGACGTCGTTCGTCGTGGTGGCGTCGGCGCGCCACGACACGATCGCCGAAGCCGTCTGGTTCGTCGAGCAACTCGTCGAACAGGGCATCGAGGTCACGTCGGCGATCGTCAATCGGGCCCATCCGGCGTTCGGTGAGGGCACCGCCGACGACGCACTGACAGCGTCGGGGGATGCAGCTGCAGCCGGCGACACCGACCTCGCGGCGCTGTGGCGCAACGTGGCCGACCTGCGAACGCTGCGAGAACGCGAGCTCGACGTGATCGAACCGCTCGGCGATGTGGCCGGCCACGACCGTGTGGTGGTGCTGCCACTGCTCGACCGCGACGTTCACGACCTCGACGGGCTGCGAACGATCGCCGGCCATCTCTTCGACCATCCGATCGCCGAGCGGTAACGTCTGGGCCGTGCACATCCTGCTTGCCACCGATGCCACCTGGATCGTCGACGAAATCGTCGCCGCGCTCGGCGACGACGACGTCCACTTCACGGTGTGCCGTGAGGGTCGCGCCGTCGTCGGCGAGGTGAAGAAGCAGACCCCCGATCTGGCGATCCTCGATCTGCAGATCGGCTCGATGGGGGGCATGGCCGTGACCATGGCGCTGCGTCTCGACGAGTCGTCCGGAGCTGTCGAACACGTGCGGGTCCTGATGCTGCTCGACCGGGCCGCCGACATCCATCTCGCTCGTCGAAGCGGCGCCGAAGGTTGGCTGATCAAGCCGCTCGACGCCCTCCGCCTACGCCGTGCCGCCGATGCGCTTGCGGCCGGTGGCCGGTACACCGAAGGGCTCCCGATCGATGCGGTCGACGTCGAGCCCATGGTCCCGCTGCCGGATTCCGGCGACGACGACGGTGTCACATCGGTCGAGGTATCGACCGAGGAAGAACCTGCGACCGCTGGATAGCATGGCCAGCCGCTACGGGGTGTAGCGCAGCTTGGTTAGCGCGCCACGTTCGGGACGTGGAGGCCGGAGGTTCAAATCCTCTCACCCCGACAGAAAGCCCCCGGTCAGGTCTCCTGACCGGGGGCTTTGTCGTGTGGTGAACGTTTGCGAACGCACGGAGCAACGTTGGTCACACCGGGCACACCGGGCCTTTCAGCCCTACGATGGGCAATACCCATAGGGGCATGCTGAGAGAGCCGAGACGGTTCGTTCGGTCCCGGTTCAGGGCCCGGAATGGTCCGGACCCCGGAGAGGAGGAGCCATGCGCAAGTCAACTCTGGTCGGAGGTCTCGCTGCGGCGTTGGCCTCGATGGTTCTGGTACTGCCGCCGCCGGCACCGGCGTCGGCTCAGGCGGGCGGCGGGGCACGGGTGACCTCTATGCCGATCTCTTCGTCGCCTGGCGTGACGTCGACGGCGTTCCGATCCTCAGCGAGACGTTCTGGGAAGTCGGGACCACGACACCATCGGTGGCGGTGACGTGCATCCAGCCGATCTCGTACGCACCGGATCCCGCGGGCATCGCCCCGGTGGTCAATGACGGTCGGACGGACGAGCCGTCTACCTCATCCCGCTCGTGGGGGAGGGTTCGACCGTCGTACGCTCCTGTCGAAGCCGATACGGCCTGCGACCCGCAGGCCGGCATTCCTCGCCGTACGTGTCCGAGGTCGAGCTCGAGCGGCTGAATCTCGTTCGTACGTCCGATGCGGTGCTCTGGAAGAAGCTCGTCGACGTCGGGATCCGGCTCGCGGGAGCGGACAAGATCACGCTCGACGGTGCCGGACGGATCACGACCTGGACCGGGACTCCGTCGATCCCATCCACGATCGACGCATCCCCCGATCAGGCCGCCATCTACGCTGCGGCAGAAGGGCGACACCCCGGCGCCCCCTCCGGCGGCAGACGGGAAGCCCGGGGCGGGGGAACCAGGTGGCCTGATGGATACCGGGACCATTCCTCACTGGACCGCTGGAGCTCGATGACTCCCGAATATCCATTGGCGAACCCGGCACGGATCCTCCAGGGCTCCGGACGGATTCGACAACTGGGAGCTTGGCCGCTGCCGCTATCGGCACCGCAGCGGGCAAGCCGGTTCCGATCACGGTCGACACGATCCAGTACTACAACCGCATCGCCTCGCCCGACGGAGGAGTCGACGCACTGGGGGTACGCCCCGGTGCTCCCGTCCAAACCGGCCAACGGTGAGAAGTTCGTCGACTACACGGGCTTCAGCTACACCCGTTCGGAGGTGTTCCAGGGCTGTACCACGTGGCTCGACGTGCCGACACTGACGTGGAAGAACCGACTGACATCATCGACCGCGTCGAGTTCACCGACCTCGTCGCCGGAGCCCGGAGTGGCCCGGTGACCAACATCGCCGGATTCGCCCAGTTGGCCGACGACGTCCGCTCGGTGATCAACTACCTCCACGAAAACGAGGTCGTGGTCGATCCGGTCACCGGTGAAGGGTTCTTCATCGATCCGGTCTTCACCGAATCGTGCGACGCGCAGATGGCAATGGTCGCGACCGGCTCAACACTGCCGACTGGACGCTGTCGTCTCCGACGGTGACGATCACCGCGGCACCGACCGCGATCACGACGGCAACCGATGCCACGTTCGCGTTCACGACGACCGACTCCATCAGCGAGCTGTGTGTGCTCGACGCAGGCGCGATCGAGCGGTGCCTGAGCCCGAAGACTTACACCGGCTTGGAGCCGGGAGACGCACACCTTCACGGTCATTGCGATGGGTGTGGGCGCCGGCAACTTCGTGTCGGACACGCACACGTGGACCGATCGTCCGGCCCGGCGAGGATTCGATGATCACGTCGTTCACTCCGGTGCGGTTCGCCGACACCCGGCCTGGCTGGGTTGCTGCTGACGGTTGTTCGTCGGGACCGGCCCGGTGCCGGGTGGCCAGTTCGTGCAGGTGTCCGTCGCCAACCGTGGCGGGGTTCCTGCCGATGCGACGGCGGCGGTCCTCAACGTGACGGTGGTGAGCCCTGCCGGCGACTGGCTATGCGACGGTGTTCCCGTGTGGGACGGTTCCGTGACACGTCGAGTGTGAACTACTCGGCGGGTGAGGACGTCGCCAACGAGGTGATCGACGAAGTTGTCGCCGACTGGCATCGATCTGCGTGTTCACGTCTCGGCGGCCAACATCATCGTCGACGTTGCTGGGTACGTCCCGGCGCCGTCGGACTACGTGCCGATGAATCCGGTGCGGTTGGCTGACACCCGGCCGGTTGGGTTGCTGCTGACGGTCTGTTCGCCGGCACCGGACCGGTGGCGGCTGGACAGTTCGTCCAGGTTCCCGTTGCGGGTCGTGCCGGTGTTCCTGCCGACGCGAAGGCCGTCGTCGTCAACGTGACGTCGGTGGGCCCCGCAGGTGGCGGGTATCTGACGGTGTTCCCGTGTGGGACGCTTCCGTACACGTCGAGCGTGAACTACTGCGGCGCGGTGAGGATGTTGCCAACGAGGTGATCGCGAAGTTGTCGCCGACTGGCGCCATCTGCGTGTTCACCTCTGCCACGGCGAACATCATCGTCGACGTGGCCGGGTATGTCCCGGCCGGGTCTGACTACGTCGGCCTCGATCCGGTGCGGTTGGCTGACACCCGGCCGGCTGGGTTGCTGCTGACGGTCTGTTCGTCGGCACCGGACCGGTGGCGGGTGGACAGTTCGTCCAGGTTCCCGTTGCGGGTCGTGGTGGTGTGCCGGTGGACGCGAACGGCGGTGGTCGCCAATGTGACCGTTGCCGATGCCGGTGGCCGGCGGGTATGCGACGGTGTTCCCGTGTGGGACGCTTCCGTACACGTCGGTCCTGAACTACTGGCGGTGCCGGTGAGGCGGTCGCCAACGAGGTGATCGCGAAGTTGTCGCCGACGGCTCGATCTGCGTGTTCACGTACTCGACGGCGAACATCATCGTCGACGTCGCCGGGTACATGTGACCGTGACCGGCGACGTGCTCACCGACGGGAGCTTCACCTCCAGCTGATGAGCCGGTGACGAGAGCGACACCGCGAGGTGTCGCTCTCGTCGCGTCCGGGGCAATTTCTCGGGCGTTTCTGCTCACGTCGCGCGCCGGATGTGCCGATGACGCTCTGTCCGCCAGATCCAGGGAGTCCCTTTGGCCACGTTCCAGCCATCATTCGAACATCTCGACGAACTCCTCGACCCGCTCGACGCCGACGCGCTCGATGTCGCTCGGAACCTCGCTCTGCTCGACGACGGGTGGACCGTCTACACCCGCCCTCGGTTCGGCCAGGACGTCGCCGACTTCGTGCTCCTCCACGACCTCCATGGCGTCATCGTCGTCGATGTCTGGACCGGCTCCGACACGGTCATCGGGATCGCTCGACGCCACCGCAACACCATCGTCGACCAGTTCTTCTCGCTTCCCGGCGACGGCCGCGACCCCGGGCCGGCTGTTCGCAGCGCAGTGGTCGTCCCGCATCGATCGACTGCCGAGGGGTTGGGCATGCTCGCGGGCGCGCTGCCGACCCCTGGTCCGATCTTGACGGTCTGGGGTGTCGACGCCCTGACCACACACCTCGCCGCCGTGGTGATGGCACCGCCCGGCGTCAGGCTGTCACCGGAGTCGATTCGCCGACTGCATCACCAACTCGTCGCCGACGGCGTGTCGCACGAGATGGTGACCCCCGTACAACTCAGCGCCGAGGCCCGCATGGTGGCTGCCAACCCGACGGGTTCGAAGATCCGTGGCGTGACAGGCCCGCCGGGGAGCGGCAAGTCGTTCGCGCTGGCCGCTCGCGCTGCTCGACTCGCCGCCGAGGGCAAGAGCGTGCTCGTGTTGTGCTTCAACCTGACCCTCGCGCATCGACTGCGCGGCCTGGTCGTCGAGCGGTGCGCCGAGTACGGCGCCAACCCGGCCCGAGTCACGTGTACGAGCTTCCACACCTTCTGTGCCCGGGTGGTCGACGACGCCGCCGCTGCGGGCGTCGAGGCCGAGTCGGCGACACGCGGCACCTGGCCCGAGAAGATCGTGGCGAAGACCCAGGACGTCCTGACGCGCGGCTTCGACCGTCGCTACGACGCCGTGCTCGTCGACGAAGGCCAGGACTTCCGGCTTGCAGTGGTGGAATCTGCTGCGTGAGCAGGTGGTTCGACCCGGCGGTGAGATGCTGCTCGTCACCGACCCGACCGTCGATCTGTACGGCAAGTCGAGTTGGGCGACGCCGAGCACGCTGGAGGCCGCAGGATTCACCGAGCCATGGATCGACATGACCGGCTCGTACCGGATGGCGCCCGAGCTCATCGAGTCGACGAATCTCTTTGCCCGCCAGTACGTGTCCGACGGTGCAACGGTGCCGACGGTTCCCGACGACCAGGCCGACGTCGTCGGCCGA
The DNA here is from genome assembly GCA_963743825.1 of Ilumatobacteraceae bacterium. GTDB lineage: Bacteria > Actinomycetota > Acidimicrobiia > Acidimicrobiales > Ilumatobacteraceae > Sva-07. The sequence continues at coordinate 230,204 of CAVURC010000004.1, forward strand.
GTGTCGTCGTGCCGGCTGTCGTGGCGCAATCTCGACCGGGTCGCCGACCTCGGCCCTGCAATCGGACACGAGGTGGTCAGATTGCTGAGCGAGAACCCGACGCTCACTCCACGCGACGTCGTCTACCTCTGCGAGTACCACCACGACGGCCTCGCCGCCGCGGAGGTGATCGAAGCAGCCGGGTATCCGGTGCATCACGTGTACAGCCGTGATCCCGATGAGCGCCAGCGACGCAAGTCGCGGTTCTGGCCCGACGCCGACGCCGTGAAGGGCTGCACCGTGCACGCCTTCAAGGGCTGGGAGAGCCCGGCCGTGGTGCTCGGCATCGGGATGGAGACGCGATCACGTCGCCTTGCGTACACAGCGATGACCAGGGTCACGGCGACCCGAGGTCTCGACTCGTCGTATCTCGCCGTCCTCAATGCCGACCCTCGGATGATCGAGTTCCGTGAGACGTTCGAGCACGGTCTGCGCGTCGGCGCCGATTCCTGATCGGCGCTCGGTCGCAGCGAAGTACCGTCGGCGTCATGGACTTCGCCGAGCTGCAGGATGTCATCGAGCGGACCTACGGCGACCGCGACCGCGACCGTGGCGTTTCCGCCGCCGTCGCCTGGCTGACCGAGGAGATCGGCGAACTCGCCCAAGCGGTCCGCAAGGGAACGCACGAACAACGTGTCCACGAGTTCGGAGATGTCGTCGCGTGGGTGGCGACCCTCGCCAACCAGCAGGGTGTCGACTTGAACGAAGCGCTCGCCCGCTACGCGAACGGATGTCCCAAGTGTGGCGCGATCCCGTGCAGTTGTCGACTCGGATGAGTCACCGACTCAGAGCAGCAGTTCGGCGATCTGGATGGCGTTGAGTGCGGCGCCCTTGCGGAGATTGTCGTTGCTGACGAACAGTGCGAGACCGCGGCCACCAGGGGCGCCCTCGTCGCTTCGGATACGTCCCACGTAGGTGGGGTCCTGCCCAGCGGCCTCGAGCGGTGTGGGAATGTCGGACAGCACCACACCCGGTGCAGCGGCGAGCAACTCGGTTGCCCGCTCGACGGAAATCGGTCGTTCGAACTCGGCGTTGATCGACAGGGAGTGACCCGTGAACACGGGGACCCGGACGCAGGTGCCCGACACGAGCAGGCCGGGAATGTCGAGGATCTTGCGGCTCTCGTTGCGCAGCTTCTGTTCCTCGTCGGTCTCGAACGAACCGTCGTCGACGAGCGACCCGGCGTACGGCAACACGTTGAACGCGATCGGCTTGACGAACTTCTCCGGCGTCGGGAACGTGACCGCCGCGCCGTCGTGAGTGAGTTCGGCCGCCCGGTCGACGACTTGACGAACCTGTTTGTCGAGTTCGTCGACGCCGGCAAGGCCGCCACCGGACACGGCCTGGTACGTGGCCGTGATGATCCGGACCAGGCCGGCCTCGTCGTGGAGGGGCTTGAGCACCGGCATGAATGCCATCGTGGTGCAGTTCGGGTTGGCGATGATCCCCTTGGGTGTGTTGCGGGCCTCCTGGCCGTTGACCTCGGCCACGATCAAGGGAACGTCGGGATCCATCCGGAACGCGGAGGAGTTGTCGATGACGATCGCTCCGGCGGCGGCGAATTTCGCAGCGTAGGCACGCGACGACGTGGCCCCAGCGGAGAACAGGGCGATGTCGAGCCCGCTCGGGTCGGCCGTTTCGGCGTCCTCCACGACGATGTCGGTGCCCTTCCACGGCAGCGTGGTTCCGGCCGATCGGGACGACGCGAAGTAGCGCATCTCGGCGACGGGGAAATTGCGTTCCTCGAGCAGGCGGCGCATGACGCTGCCGACCTGTCCGGTGGCGCCGACCACACCGATTCGGATGCCGGGGAGTGCTGCAGACATGGCCGAAACGATAACGCCCGTGTCGGTGATGCCCGCCGAAGGTTTCGCGAGCGCGCTGGTCGGTTTCGTGGCCGCTCTGGCACAATCGTCCCATGCGTCGTCGACCCCAGCTCGTGCCCTGGAAGGCCGCAGGCCAGACCAGCGAGCGTCAGGCCAGCGGCGACGACGTCGTGCGCACCACCGGCTGGGTCTTCAACAACGAGACCGGCAGTGAACTCACCCTCGAGCAGTTCGTCGCAACGGGTGATTCCGAGGTGCCGGCCTATCTGACCGTGTTCGGCTTCCGAACGCCGGACGCCGACGGCCGGGTCAACGAGGACAAGACGCTCGTCGAGATCGGTTGTGGCATCGGGCGGATGACGTGTGCCTTCACGCGCGAGTACGGAACCGTCGTGGCATGCGACCTCGACGCCGGCTTCCTCGAACGGTGCATCGAGACGGTGGGCCAGTTCGGCAAGGTCGATCGCTTGCGCACGAGCCATGTCATCGACGGTCACACGCTCGACCTCCCGCCCGACTCGGCCGACGTGACGTTCAGCTACATCACGCTGCAGCACTGCGAAGTCGACGACGCCTTGGAGTTGACCTCCGAGGCGGTCCGGATCACGCGTCCCGGCGGACGGGTCGTGCTCAACTATCGGGCCCGCGGAGCCCAGGACGTCATCCTGATCCCGCTGGGAGCATTGGTGCGCGCCATGTTCCGGATCCCGAAGTTCGGGCCGTGGTTGTCGCAGCGCCGATGGGCCGCTCGTCTCGGCTGGCAGGCGAACCGTCTGCAACCCGATGAGCTGATCGGGCCGCTGTCGGCACTGCTCACCGACATCGAGATCTGGCGCAATCCGAAGAGCAAGATCTCCGGTCGTGGCGCCACCGAGCGCGAGTTCGACGGCATCAACCGCCACCACTACTGGTTGATCGCCACCGTCCGCTGACGCCCACCTTGCAACAGGGGTCAGACCCCTTTTGTGACGATCCGTTCGGCGTGCTGTTGGATGCGGGTTGCGGCACGGGCGACGTCGAGTACGTCGTCGCGGTCGGCGAGCAGCAGCCGGTGCTGCAACCAGACGGTCGTGGCAGCGGCGTGTCGTGCGTTCGGCAGGTGCAGCGAGGCGTAGTCGGGTGCGGGCGCGCCGGCGCGAAGCCGGGGCCCGAAGTTGCGGTTGCGGAAGAGCGCCAGGTCGCCGAGCGACGGATACGAGACGCCCATCGGGATGCCCTCGGCGGCGAGTGCCCGCTCGAAGCCCGCCAGCGGGAGCCCCGCGAACGACGCGGAGTCGTAGTGGATCACGAAGCAGTAGTTGCCCTGCGTGTCCATGCGTGGGTCGCGTCGTGGGGTCCGCAAGCCGGGGATCTCGTCGAGCGCCTGGTTCAGGGCGATGGCGTTGGCGTTTCGGATGGCGTTCTGGGCCGGGAACCGCGTGAGTTGAGCCCGCAGCACGGCGCCCTGCCACTCGGTCATCCGGAGGTTCGAGCCGTAGGTGGCGTGGTGGTAGAACCACTCGCCCTTCGTGCGCCCGCAGTCGGCGTACGCCCACGCGCGATCACGAAGTTCGCTCGTCGTTGCAGATCAGGGCGCCGCCCTCGCCGGCTGTCATCAGCTTCGATCGCTGCATCGAGAAGCTCCCGAAGTCACCCCACGAGCCGACGCCCCGACCCCGCCAGAACGTTCCATGGGCGTGAGCGCAGTCTTCGATCAGCCGCAGGCCGTGCTCGGCGCACAGCGCGACGAGCGCATCGAGGTCGGCGGCGGCACCGGCGACGTGGACCGCAATGATGGCTCTCGTGCGCGGCGTGATCGCGGCGCGGGCCGCCTCGGCGTCGATGCAGAGCGTGTCGGGGTCGACATCGACGAGGATCGGCGTGGCGTTGACTGCCAGTGCCGCAGACGCCGACGCGACGAAGGTCATGGCAGGCACGATCACCTCGTCGCCCTCACCGATGTCGCACGCAGCGAGGGCGGCTTCGATCGTGTGGGTGCCGTTGGTGAACGCCATCCCGAATCGGGCTCCGTGGTAGGTGGCGAACTCCTGCGCGAACGTGGCGGCCTCGCTGCCATCGCCCTGCCACCATCCGCCGGCGTCGAGGACACCGAGCAGGCCCGCGCGTTCGTGCTCGTCCCAGACGGGCCACGACGGGTAGTCGTGCTGACGCACCGGAGTGCCACCGAGTACGGCCGGCAGGTCCATGATCGGGCTCATGCTGACACGACCTGTCGGAGCGCGACCTGTTCGATGCGGTGGCGGTGGATCGCCCGGATCTCGATCTGCCAGCCCTCGATCTCGATGGTCTCGCCGATGGTCGGGAACCGGCCGAGCTCATCGAGCACGAGCCCGGAGATCGTCGTGTAGTCGCCCTCGGGAAGCTCGACGTCGAGGTCGACGAGGTCGTGCACCGGGAACGCTCCGGGGATCACCAGCGTGCCGTCGGGTTCGCGGACCACCGTCGCGAGATCAGGATCGGTCTCGTCGTAGATCTCCCCGACCAGCTCTTCGACCAGGTCCTCGACGGTCACGATGCCGAGTGCCTGGCCATGTTCGCCGATCACCAACGCCATCTGCGTGCGGTTCATCTGGAACTCGCGCAGCGCCGTCAGCACACGGGCGGCGTCGGGGAACGCAGCCATCTCGCGCATGGCTGCAGTGACCGGTTCTGTGTCCCGGCCGATGAGGCTGCGGAGTCTCACCATCCCGACGGTCCGATCGAGATTCCGCTTGTCGGCCACCGGTGCACGGGAATGGCCGGACTCCAGCAGCGCGGCGAGCGCCTCGGCACACGTCATCTCGGCATCGATGACCATGACATCGTTGCGCGGCACCATCACCTGGTCGAGTTGGCGTTCAGCGATCTCGAAGGCCCCGTCGATGATCTGACGTTGCTCCGGCGGGAAGCTGTCGTGGATCGCGACCATGTCGCGCAGTTCCTCACCGCTGACCTCCTCGCGTTGCAGGGTCGGGTCGCCGCCCAACACGCGCACTGCGATGTCGGTCGACCGCGACAGCATCCAGACCACCGGCTTCGTGAGCGTCGACAGCAGGTCGAGCGGCCGGGCCATGACGAGTCCCCACTTCTCGGCGCGCTGCATGGCGAGTCGTTTCGGGGCGAGTTCGCCGAACACCAGCGTGAAGTAGGCGAGGATCAACGTGACGATGACGACGGACGTCGGCCCGGCAGCTCCGCCGAGGAAGCTGAGCGGTTCTTCGAGGGGTTCCGCGAGGGAGACGGCAGCGGCGGCCGACGCCAGGAATCCGGCGAGTGTGATCCCGATCTGGATCGTGGCGAGGAACTGGTTCGGCTGGCGCGCGAGGCGGGCCAGGACGGCTCCCGTCGCCGATCGCGTCTTCGAGTCGCTGCAACTGAGCCTCCCGGAGCGACACCAGAGCGAGCTCGGTGCCGGCAAATGCCGCGTTGATGACGACGAGAATCCCGACAAGCAACAACTGTGGCCACACGTCGGACATCGCGACCATTCAATCGTCCTGCCGTCCCCCACCCGCCCGGTCTTTCCGGACCCGACCCCGACAGACCGCGCTACTTGCGTTCGGGGAGCGGGGCGGAGTAGTCGACGCCCGAGTCGAGACCGAACGCGGTGTGCAATGCGCGAGCGGCGCGTTCCATGTCGCCGGCCGCGCACACCACCGAGACGCGGATGGTCGAGGTGGAGATCATCTCGATGTTGACACCTTCGTCGGCGAGCACCCGGAACATCTTCGCGGCGATGCCGGGAGACGACTTCATGCCGGCGCCGACGAGCGACACCTTGGCGATGTCGTTGTCGTGGGACACGCCGGTGGCGCCGATCTCGGTCGCCACTCGCGACACGATCTGCTCGGCGTCGGCCATGTCTGCCATCGGCATCGTGAAGCTGATGTCGGTCGTGCCCTGGGTCGACGTGTTCTGCACGATCATGTCGACGTTCACGTTGGCATCGGCGAGCGGTTCGAACAGCGCCGCCGAGATGCCGGGTCTGTCGGGCACGCCGAACACCGTGACCTTTGCCTCGGTCATGTCGGTGACGACACCGGAGATGATCGGATCTTCCATCGAAGCCTCCTCGTTGGTGACCCACGTGCCGGGTTCCCAGGTGAATGCGGAACGCACGTGGAGCGGAACGTCGTGATTGCGGGCGAACTCGACCGAGCGAAGCGCGAGCACCTTGGAACCGGCTCCGGCCATCTCGAGCATCTCGTCGAAGTGGACCTTGGCGAGCTTGCGGGCCTGGGGCACGATGCGCGGGTCGGCGGTGAACACGCCCGTCACGTCGGTGTAGATCTCGCAGGCGTCGGCGTTCATGGCCTGGGCGAGGGCCGACGCGGTGAGGTCGGAGGCACCGCGACCCATGGTGGTGATCTCCTTGTCGGTGCTCACCCCCTGGAAGCCGGCGATGACGCAGACCTTGCCGGCCGCCATCGCCTCGCGGACACGGTCGCCCCTGACCTCGACGATCTTGGCCTTGCGGTGGGCGGTGTCGGTGATGATGCCGACCTGGCTGCCGGTGAAGCTCACTGCGTCGATGCCGCGGTCGGCGAGCGCCATCGTCACGAGTGCGGCGGTGACACGCTCGCCGGTGGTGAGCAACATGTCCATCTCGCGGCCGGGCTGCGTGCTCGACACCGAGTTGGCGAGAGCGATGAGATTGTCGGTGGCCTTCCCCATGGCCGACACGACGACGATGACGTCGTTGCCGCGCTTCTTCGTGAACGCGACGTTGTCCGCGACGGCACGAATGCGGTCGGGGTCGGCGACGGACGTGCCGCCGTACTTCTGGACGATCAGTGCCACGAGAACCGGAGGCTACAACTCGTTCTCGTGAACTCGTTGATGACTAATTCCGCAACGAGTTCACGAGAAGAATCATGAGCCCTTGACGACGTGTTCGACGACCTCGAACGACATCAGGTCGGCGCCTTGGGCGACCGGCGTGCGCGGCGCCTCGCCCTCGGCGGGTCGGTTGCCGTCCGCCTGGCCGCTGGCATGACCGCGCTCGAAGTCCTGGCTGTTCATCCACGCCTGGAAGTGCTCCTCGGACGCCCACCGGGTGTACACGAAGTAGCGGCTCTCGCCCTCGGTCGGCCGGAGGAGCTGGAAGTCCTCGAATCCGTCGAACTGCTCGACCATCTTGGCTCGTCCGGCGAATCGACCCTCGAGCTGCGGGCCCATGCCCTCGGGGATCGTGATGGCATTGATCTTGACGACGCTCATGCCCCCAGCATGCCGTGGTCAGACGTCGTCCACCAGTCGAGCGAGGATCAACATCGCATCGAAGACGTCGGTGAATCGGGTGGTGAGCGGGGAAAGTCCGAATCGCAGGACGTCGGGGTCGCGGTAGTCGACCACCACCTTGCGATCGGCGAGCCGTTCGTGAAGGCGTCGCGCGTCGTGGCGGCGGATGGCGACGTGTCCGCCTCGTCGAGCGGGGTCTCGCGGGGTGGTGGTCTCCAACCCGTACTGGTCCGCCAGCTCGATGGCGAGTCCGCCCAGGCGCCGAGCCTTCTCGGCGACGGCGGCGATGCCCGCCTCGGCGGTGAGTGCGATGCCCTCGCGTGCGGCGGTGAGACCGAGGACCGGTGGCGTGCCGTTCAGCATCCGCCCGATGCCGGTTCGAGGATCGAACGGTCGCTCCATCGCGAACTGGTCGGTCTGGGCGAACCATCCCCAGATCGGCTGGACCACCCGCTGCTGCACGTCGGTCGACACGAAGACGAACGCCGGGGCGCCCGGGCCGCCGTTGAGGAACTTGTAGGTGCATCCAACGGCGAGTTCCACGTTCGCCGCCGGCAGGTCGAGTTCGAGCACGCCGGCCGCATGGGAGAGATCCCACACGGTGGTGGCGCCGTGCGAGGCCGCTCGTGCCGTTTCGCCCGCGAGATCGGTGACGTCGGCGGTTCGGTAGTCGACGAGTGAGCGCACCACGACGTCGACGCCGGCGAGATCGTCGAGGCCGTGACGGATCTCGCAGTTGCGAAGGCGGGCGACCCCCTCGACGGCGTAGCGGTCGGTCGGGAAGTCGGCGTCGTCGATGGCGATGACGCGCCGACCGGCGACGAGGTCGAGTGCGACGTTGATCTGCTGGAAGATCCCGACCGTGGTTGATTCGTGCACGGCGACCTCGCCCGGGCCTGCGCCGAGGAGTGGGGCGAGTTCGTCGCCGACGGTGAGCGCAAGATTCAGCCAGTCGTGTTTCCACCACGATGCGATCAGGTCGCCGGCCCACTCGTCGACCACCCGGTGGAGTGCTGCGACCGTGCGCTTCGGGGTGCGTCCGAGCGAGTTTCCGTCGAGGTAGATCAGGTCGGGATCGGGGATCACGAACTCGTCGCGCCAGTGTGCGAGTGGGTCGGCAGCATCCATCGCCAGCGCGTCGTCACGACTGATCATGTCCACTCACTCACTCGCTCACTCTCTCAGCCCGGCCCCACACCCGAAAAATGCGCTGAGGTGTGCGCTGGATGCACGAATCTCCGCACATTTCGGACCGGGTGATCGGTCACCGCCGAAATGTGCGCTCGTTTGTGCACTGGGCGCTCATTCCGGCGCATTTTTCGGGTTGTCAGTCGAGGAGGGTCAGGAAGGTGGCGTGGCGGACGAGGCCGTCGTTGGTGAACTCGGCGATCTCGATGGAGGCTCGCAGGACCGGGTCGAGCCACGTGGCTGCCCGCTGAACCGGAGGTGGTGGCGCAGGATCGAAGGGGCAGGAGTCGACGACGTGTGTGCGCATGAGCGCGGTCAGCGACTCGAGCGTGCGCTGATCGAAGCCGGTGCCGACGCCGCCGGCGAACTGCAGGCCACTCGGCGTGGGTCGCCCGACCAGCAGTGCGCCGAACGTCGCGGCCCGATTGCCTGCCCCGGCGGTGAAGCCACCGATGGTGAGTTCGACCACGGTGCGGTTCTTGATCTTGCGCCATTCCTTCGAGCGGGTACCGGGTCGATACCTCGAGTCGAGGCGTTTGGCGATCACGCCTTCCAGGCCCTGCGACGCCGTCGCCTCCACCAACTCGGTGCCGCCACCGATGCGCATCGCCGGCACGGTCCAGTTCGGCCCGGGCTCGACGAGCTGGTCGAGCAGCCGTCGACGCGCCTCGTAGGGGAGGTCGATCACGTCGGTCCCATCGACGTGCAGCACGTCGAAGAACTGGAGCACTGCCTGACGCGCCGATCCGACACCCGACTGCTGCACCAGGTCGAACCGCGGACGGCCGTCGTCGTCGAAGACGACCAGTTCGCCGTCGAGGATCGCTGTCGACGCGTTCACCGAGTCGGCCAGGTCGGTGAACTCGGGCCATCGTGGCGTCACGTCGTGGCCGGCCGTACTCTGCAATCGCACCGCACCGTCGGCGACATGGACGATCGTGCGGTAGCCGTCCCACTTGACCTCGAACGCCCAGCCGTCGCCCTCGGGGATCGCCGCGGGCGAGCCCATCGTCGCCTTCATCGGCAGGACGGGGAACCGAAGTGTCACGACGGCAATGGTGTCAGGCGTCGGGGAGACGACTCGACAGCACGCCGGCGGCCTCCAGCTAGTCGAGCCGTGCGTCGTCGTAGCCGAGCAGTTCGGTCAGCAGCGAGCGGTTGTCCTCGCCGCGGTACTTGGGAATGCCCGACACGCCGACATCGGGCGAGGAACTGAACCGCCACGGGGAGTTGGGCACGCGAATCGTCCCGCCGCCGCGGTCGTCGACGTCGACCACTGCATGGCGCTCGCGGGCCCACTCCGTGTCGGTCAACTCGCCGGGCTGACGGACGCGGCCAACTGCGAGTTGGTGTTTGGAGAACTGCTCCTCGAACGAATCGGCGTCGGGCATCGAGGCGGCGAAGTTGCGGATGATCTCGCGCAGCGCGTCGAAGTTGGCGAGCCGTGCGGCGACGTCGACGAACCGGGGGTCGTCGGCGAGGTCGGCGCGCCCCATCGCGGCGATGAAGAAGTCGAACGTGCCGCGCTCGGCCGGGTGGCCGCTGACGACGAGCGACTCACCGTTGGCGACGGTCAACACGAGGTAGTCGCCGGGGCGGAAGCTGCGGATCCATTGCGGATCGTCGTGACCGTCCCACAGCGCGTCGTGGAGATGCTCGTTGACGTACAGCATCGTCTCGGCCATCGACACGTCGATCCACTGGCCCTCACCGGTGTGCTCGCGTTGATACAGCGCGGCGAGGATCGCCGACGCTGTTTCGAGCGACGTGTACACGTCGGCGTGGCTGTGGGGGTCCTTCGCCAGCTCGCCACCTCGGGCGTTGCCCTGCGAGGCGACGATGCCCGCTTCGGCCTCGACGACCGGCGCATACGCCCGCCGCTTGACCCACGGACCGGTCTGTCCGTACCCCGAGATCGACGCGTAGACGAGCCGAGGATTCCGGGCGCGCATCGCGTCGGCGTCGAGCCCGAGCCGGGCCATCACGCCGGGCCGGTAGTTCTCGACGAGGACGTCGGCGTGCTCGGCGAGGGCGAGCAGGATCTCGGCGCCCTCGGGTGTCGCGAGGTCGAGGCTCAGGTTGCGCTTGCCCACGTTCTGTTGGACGAAGTAGCTCGACAGCCCGTTGCGTCGTGGCGTCGCGAAACGCGTGAGGTCGCCGGCAGGGGGTTCGATCTTGATCACGTCGGCGCCCATGTCGGCGAGCATGCGCGTGCAGTGCGGGCCTGACAGCACTCGACTCAGGTCGAGCACTCGGACGCCTGACAGCGGGCGGGAGGTGGAGGATTCGGCGGACGTCACGACTGCCATCGTGCCCGATCCGTCTCGGTGCCGATGGACTGGACACACTGATCGGATGTCTGGATCCAGCTCGAACTCGCAGCCGCTCGCCGATCAGCTTGCGTTCATCACCGGGGGCGGTTCGGGTATCGGACTCGCCTGCGCCAGAGCGTTGCTCGCCGATGGAGCAGACGTCGTCCTCGCGGCGCGCAATGCCGATCGGTTGGCGGCAGCCGCCGACGAACTTCGCGTTGACCACCCGGATGCCACGGTGGTCACGGTTGCGTGCGATGTGACCGACGAGGCGAGTGTCGAGGCTGCGTGCGCACGTTGCTGCAGCCTCCGGTCCGTTGCGCATCGTGGTGGCGAATGCGGGCACCGGCTCGGCCGGCCCGTTCCACTTGACGACGCTCGACGACTGGAACACCGTGCTCAGCACCAACCTGACGGGAGCGTTCCTCACGATGAAGCACACCGTGCCGTATCTGGCGGCCAACGGCGGTGGCTCGATCGTTGCCATGTCGTCGATCGCGGCCGTGGCGACGCATCGGTACATGACGCCCTACAACGTGTCGAAGGCCGGCCTCGAGATGCTCGTTCGCCAGGTCGCCGACGAACTCGGCGGGCTCGGCATCCGCGCGAACGCGGTGCGACCGAGCCTGGTGCCCACCGACATCTCCGTCGGCCTCACCGCGATCCCGGAGATCGTCGACGACTACCTCGAACAGATGCCGCTGCACCGGCTCGGGACCACCGACGACATCGCGTCCGTCGTGCGATTCCTGTCCGGCCCCGAGAGTTCGTGGATCACCGGCGCCTGCATCAGCGCCGATGGCGGTCATCACCTCCGGCGCGGCCCGAACATCGACGGCGTGATGCGGATGGTCTTCGGCGACGGCATCTCTCCTCCTGCGCCCGCCCGCTGAACTATTCACCCATTCTGGATGGCGACGTTCGCTCTCAGCGTGTAGAAAACTCGGTGCACGTATCTCCTCCCACCGCAGCAATCGCAACCGGAAGCGACCACGATGATGAATGACACCACCGTCCACGGCCCGATCGACTTCGTGCTCCTCGAATTCACCGGGGGCCACGATCTCTCGACGACCGCCTCCGCGCTCATCGACCTGATCGAGCGGGGCATCGTCAACCTGTACGACCTCGTGGCCATCCAGAAGGCCGACGACGGGACGTTCTCGTTGCTCGAACTCGACGGTCTCGGCGACGAGATCGTCTTCATCTCGGGAGCACGATCGGGCCTGCTCGGTGACGACGACATGCAGGCGGCCGCCGAAACGATGCTGCCGGGCACGACCGGTGTGCTGCTCATGTACGAGAACACCTGGGCGGTGCCGTTCGTGGCGGCCGCACTCGACGCCGGCGGCACGATGATCGCCTCGAAGCGCATTCCCGCCGAGGACGTCATCGCAGTGCTCGACGAACTCGAAGCCGACGACTGAAACTGCTCGAACGAGCACGATTGAAAGGGAACGACCATGCCAGGACTCGCCAGAGGAATCGCCCGTACCGCCGTTGTCGCCGGAACCGCCACCGCGGTGTCCGGCCGCGTTGCACGTCGCCAAGCCGGCAAGTACACCGAGAAGGATGCCCAGCTCGCGGCCGATCGCAACGCCGCCTACCAACGTGACATGGCCGCCCAGCAGCCGCCGCCGCAGTACGCACCGCAGCCGCAGTACGCACCGCAGCCGCAGTACGCCCAGCCACCGCAATACGCACCACAACCGCAATACGCACCACAACCGGAGCCGCAGTACGCGCCCGCTCCGGCGGCACCGAGCCAGGACGAGGTCATCAAGCAGCTGACGCAGCTCGGAGAACTCCACGCCAATGGGATCCTCACCGACGACGAGTTCGCGGCCCAGAAGGCCAAGATCCTCGGCACTGCGTGATGCGTCGACGGTGACGGCGGTGCGCCGGGCGTCACACCTCGACGCGTCGATGTCCCGGTAGGTTGTGCGGAGCGCTGGTCGAATTCCCGACTGGTGAGCGCACTCGGATTCACTCTCTGCTCCGGTTCTGCGCTGTTGAGCAACATAGAGGAGTCCCCCCAATGACCATCATCGACGACGCCCCGCGCGTCATGTCCACCGACGCCCCCACCGACGAAACCGTCGCCTTTCGTGATCTCGGTCTGCCCGACTCGATCGTGCGCCGTCTCGAGAGCCAGGGCAAGCACAACGCCTTCCCCATCCAGGCCGCCGTCATTCCCGACGCCCTCGCCGGCCGCGACGTCGCCGGCCGCGCCCCTACCGGTTCCGGCAAGACACTCGGCTTCGGCCTGCCACTCGTCGCCCGCTTGGTCGATGCCCGCCCGAAGCGTCCGGTCGCCCTCGTCCTCGCCCCCACCCGTGAACTCGCCGAGCAGATCATGGCCGAGCTGACACCCTTCGCGAAGGCTGCCGGCCACGACGCTGCGTCGGTGTACGGCGGAGTCGGCTACGGCGGACAGCGCAAGGCGCTCGACCGCGGTGTCGAACTCGTCGTGGCCTGCCCCGGCCGGCTCGAAGACCTGATGCAGATGCGAGCGATCGATCTGCGTGACGTCGCCACCGTCGTCATCGACGAAGCCGACCAGATGGCCGACATGGGCTTTCTGCCTGCCGTTCGTCGCATCGTCGAGCAGACGTCGAAGGATCGCCAGGTCCTGTTGTTCTCGGCCACGCTCGACGGTCCCGTGGCCAAGCTCGTTGCCGACTTCCAGCACAATCCGGTGCGTCACGAGGTCGGTCCCAAGGGTCCCGACGTTCACGCTGCACAGCACCATTTCTGGGTGGTCGATCGTGAGCAGCGCGTCAACACCACTGCCGATGTGATCCAGCGTCTCGGCGCCACCATCGTGTTCACCCGCACGCGTCACGGCGCCGATCGCCTCGCCAAGCAGCTCGGTCGCAGTGGCGTCACTGCCGAGCCGATCCACGGCGGTCGCAGCCAGGGTCAGCGTGACCGTGCCCTCGCCTCGTTCAAGAAGGGGCAGGCATCGGCGCTGATCGCCACCGACGTCGCCGCTCGCGGCATCCACGTCAACGGCGTCAATGCCGTCGTCCACTACGACCCGCCGGCCGAGGACGCCACCTACCTGCACCGTTCGGGCCGTACTGCACGCGCCGGCGCCATGGGCACCGTGGTGTCGCTGATCGACCAGAGCCAGAAGAAGGACACCATGAAGATGCAGCGCGGCATCGGCATCAACGAGCCGATCACCTCGGCTCGCGTCAACGATCTCGTGATCCACGCTGCACCGACGGTCGCCAAGCAGGCGCAAACCGTCGACGTCGACGTCGAGCATCGCCAGACGCGGATCGTGCGTGATGCGACGCCGGCGCGCGTGTCGGCGCCACAGGCTGACACTGGCCGACCGGTCCCGACCGGGAACGCGGCCGACGCGAAGGGCACGGTCAAGTTCTTCAACTCGGGCCGCGGCTACGGCTTCATCACGCCAGACGATGGCGCCAAGGACCTCTTCGTCCACTTCTCGGTCATCGTCAACGATGGCTTCAAGACGCTCGACAACGGCGCCCGCGTCGACTTCGAGGTCCGCGAGGGCCGCAACGGTCAAGAAGCCTTCGACGTCCGCGTCGTCCCGTTCGACTGATCACCGTCACGGTCGATGAGTTTCGGCGTGCACAGGTCGCGCCGAAACTCATCGGAATAGGGTCGCCGTGTGCACAACGATCGGGACCTCGTCGACAAGCGCATCCAACGTGAGCTGTGGGAGCGGGTCCTCCCGCTCGTCCACGTCGACCGTCGACCACTGACCATCGAAGCCGGCGCCGACCTCGACCACCTCGAACCATTCGAGGCCGGGTCGTCGTGGGGTGCGCCGTGGGCGACGACGTGGTTCCGGCTGTCAGGTGAGATACCGCCCGAGTGGGCAGGTCGTCGCGTCGAGGCCGTCATCGACCTCGGCTTCCATCCCAACGCCGCCGGCTTCCAGTGCGAAGGCCTCGTCGTCGACGTTGCCGACGACGGCTCCTTCCGGCCGCTCCAGGGCATCCATCCGCGCCGGACCAACTACGCGGTCGAGGCTGTCGCCGGTCCGCTCGTGCTCCACCTGGAGGCGGCCTCGAACCCGATGTTCCCGTCGTACACGCCGTCGCATCTCGGCTCGCTCGACACTGCTGGTGACCGTCTGCTGTACCGCTTCCGTCAGGCCTCGCTCGTGGTCGTCGACTCGCAGGCCGAAGCGCTCGCCTACGACATCGAGGTGCTCGACGGTGTGATGCGCACGATGCGTCTCGACGACCCGCGCCGAGCTCGCCTCCAACGGGTCCTCGCCCAGACGCTCGACCGGATCCCGGATGTCGCCGCCGCCCAGCGGATGATCGCGCCGGCGATGGCCGAGGACTTCGGCGACGCCGTCCGGCACCGCTCGGTCGCCATCGGCCATGCGCACATCGATACCGCCTGGTTGTGGCCCTTGCGGGAAACCAAGCGCAAGGTCACGCGGACGTTCTCCTCCGCCGTCGCCCTCATGGATGACTACCCGGAGTACATGTTCTGTGCGTCGTCCGCCCAGCACTACACGTGGATCGAGGAACGTCACCCCGATCTGTTCGGGAAGATCGTCGAGCGCGTCGAGCGGGGCCAGTGGATCCCGGTCGGCGGGATGTGGGTCGAGGCCGACATGAACCTGCCGTCGGGCGAGAGCCTGGTTCGCCAGATCGTGTTCGGGCAGCGCTATTTCGAGGAGAAGTTCGGTGTTCGCTGCACCGAGGTGTGGATCCCCGACGTGTTCGGCTATCCCGGCGGTCTGCCGCAGGTGTTCGCCGCGGGCGGCATGGACCGGTTCGTCACCCAGAAGCTGAGTTGGAACAAGCAGAACAAGTTCCCGCACAGCACGTTCTGGTGGGAGGGCCTCGACGGAACGAAGGTGCTCACCCACTTCCCGCCGGTCGACACATACAACGCCGAGATCACACCGGCCGAATTCTCGTTCTCGGTCACCAACTTCCGCGACCACGCGTGGAGCAAGGACTCGCTGATGCCGTTCGGCCACGGCGACGGGGGCGGTGGTCCTACTCGGGAGATGCTGGAGCGCGCTCGCCGGCTGGCGCACATCGACGCCCGAGCGACGCTGGAGGTCGGCACCCCTGCGGCGATGTTCGAACGGATCGAACAGGATGTCGGGCGAGGCGCACCGACGCCGGTGTGGCGTGGTGAGCTGTACTTCGAGACCCATCGAGGAACGCTGACGAGCCAGTTGAAGACGAAGCTCGGCAACCGGCGCTGCGAACGCCTGCTGGTCGAAGCCGAACTCTGGGCGGCCACCCTCGGCCGCCCGGCCGAGGTCGATCATCTGTGGAAGCAGGTGCTCACCCAGCAGTTCCACGACATCCTGCCGGGCTCGTCGATCGCGTGGGTGCATCAGGATGCGGAGGCGGTCTTCGCCGACGTGGGGGCAGAACTGGAGGTCCGCATCGCGGATCTGCTCGGCGAACTCGGCGCCGGCGTCATCGTCGCGAACCCGTCCGACTCGGCTGTCGACGAGGTCGTCATCGTCGACGACTCCTTCATCGACGACGGGCTCGAGGGGCAGCGACTCGCCGACGGCACGACGGCGGTGCGCCTCGCCGTGCCGGCGCTCGGTGTCGCCCCATTCGTGGCGCTGCCCGTCGACGACCGTGTCGTGCTGTCCGACTCGTCGATGACCAACCAGCACCTCGCCGTGCGTTGGGATGCGTTCGGGAACATCACCTCGATCATCGACCTCGCCCACACTCGCGAGATCGTCCCGAGCGGCGAGTTGGCCGCGGTGCTCGAGCTGGCCCCCGACCATCCCGTCGAGTACGACGCATGGGACCTCGAATCGTGGACCCGCGCCGGGGCGCGGGCGCTGACCGACTCTGCCGAGGTGACGATCCTCGACTCCGGACCACTCGTCGGTCGCGTGCGCGTCGAGCGCCGCTTCGGACCGTCGTCGTCGACCATCACCTACGAGCTACGCGCCGACAGCGCGCAACTCGAGGTCCACGTGGAACTCGACTGGCACCACGACGAGCATCTGTTGTCGATGGCATTCCCGCTCGACGTGCGCGCCGACGTGGCGATGTGCGACATCCAGTTCGGTGTCGTCGCTCGTCCGACCCATCCGTCGAGTCCGTGGGACGCTGCGAAGTTCGAGGTGTGCGCGCACCGTTATGTCGACGTGGCCGAACCCGACTTCGGTGTGGCGATCCTCAACACCGGCCGCTACGGACACAACGTGTTCGACGGTGGCGTCAGGGTGAGCCTCGCGAGGGCTGCGAACTACCCCGACCCACACGCCGATCGCGGCCACCACGAGGTGACGCTGGCGATCCGTCCGCATGGTGCAGGCCTGGCCGACGTGCGCGCCGCAGCGGCGCGCCTCAACTCGCCGTTGCGGGTCGTGAACGGCACGGGCAACGGTACGGTCGCCGCGGCAACGCCGGTCGTCGTGGTGAGTGGCCCCGACGGCGGCGCTGCTCCCGGCGTGGAGGTCGACGCCGTCAAGCTTGCCGACGACGGCTCCGGCGATCTGATCGTGCGGCTCCACGAGGCGTGCGGCAATCGAATCCGGATCTCGGTGGCGACCCCGCAGCGGATCACCGCAGCCTGGCGGTGCGACCTGTTGGAGGAGCCCGAGACGGGCGAAGAGGTCGGTGACGGGATCGTCGCCATCACGCTGCGTCCGTTCCAGATCGTCACGCTGCGCCTTCGCCGCTCGGCCACCGCCGACGGCCGCTCACTCGTCGACTGATCAGGCGGGGGCGAGGTGGCGCAGTGCGGCGGTCGCGTAGAGCGCGGTGCCGACGGCCATCGCCGATTCGTCGAACATCACGCGGTTGGAGTGGTTGGGCGCCGCAGTCGCCGGATTGACGCCGTCGGGTGTGCCACCGAGGAACATCATCGCGCCGGGCACGTTCTGGAGCACGTAGCTGAAGTCCTCGGCCCCCATCACGGGATGCGGGAGCCGAACGACGCTGTCGGCGCCGACAACATCGCGGGCCAGATCGAGCGAGAACTCGGCGAACTGGTCGTCGTTGCTGGTCACCGGGTAGCCGTGGACGATGTCGATCTTGCAGTCGCAGCCGTGCGCGGCTGCCACACCCTCGGCCACTCGCCGGATGCCGTCGTGGACCTTGGCGCGGGTGCGTTCGCTCGTGGCTCGGATGGTGCCTTCGATCTCGGCGACCTCGGGGATCACGTTGTTGGTCGTGCCGGCGGAGATCCGTCCGACGGTGACGACCGATGGATCGAACACGTCGATCGACCTCGTGATCATCGTCTGGAGTGCCTGGACGATCTCGCACGCAACCGGGATCGGATCGAGCGCGCGGTGCGGCTCGCTCGCGTGTCCGCCGCGGCCCACGACGCGGATCAGCATCGAGTCGGCCGATGCCATCACCGGGCCGCCCCGGCCGCTCACCCAACCGCTCGGCAGCGCCGACGTGATGTGCAACGCGAACGCAGCATCGACCGGCGACGGTGAGCCATCGGAGAGGGCCGGCACGTCGAGCAGGCCCTCATCGAGCATGAATCGCGCCCCATGGTGGCCCTCCTCGCCGGGCTGGAACATGAACAACACGCGTCCGGCGAGGTCGTCGCGTCGGTCGCTGAGGACCCGTGCGGCGCTCGACAACATCGCCGTGTGGGTGTCGTGCCCGCACGCGTGCATGCAACCATCGACATGCGACGCGAAGTCGAGGCCGGTGTCCTCGGGCATCGGCAACGCATCCATGTCGCCGCGCAGCAGAATCGTCGGCCCCGGCTTCGATCCCTCGAGCAACGCGACGATGCCGCTGGTCGACTCGTGTGTGGTGACTGCGAGCGGCAGCCCTTCGAGCGATTCGAGCACCCGGTCGCGGGTGATCGGGAGTTCGTTGCCGAGCTCGGGCCATTCGTGCAGCGTGCGTCGCAACGCAACGGTGTCGCCGAGCAGATCGGCGGCCTGCGCCCGCACCGATCTGATCATTTCGCGGTCGGGGGCCTCCATCGGGTCGGTCATCGTCGCATGGTAGGCGTTCCCCGCGAGCGGTGTCGCCGCCCACTGGCGCCGTGCCGACGAACCCGTCGTCGGCGACAGGAGGAATCAGCATGATCACGTACGGAGCGAACCCTGAGCAGCTCACGAACCTCGGTACCACGTTGACTCGACAGATCGATGTGATCTCTGCAGGTGATGTCGACCGTCGATGGAGCCCTGAACGCAACCACATGGACCGGGCCGGCCCGAGATCGATTCGTGGAGGATTGGAACGGGAACTTCAAGCAGGCGCTCAACAAGCTCAACGACGCGTTCGGCCTGGCCGGTCGCGGGTGCGTCACCCGGTCGGAGGAGGTGCGCCGCATCCTGGGCGCCGGCGTCTGACGGGCACCGACACCGACGCTCTACGCTGGCCGACGTGGCATACGTCGAATTCACCATCGAGCCGTTCGTCGAGGGCCGACCCGGCCCCCACGTGACGGCTGCCATCGACGCTGCCCGTCGATCGCGACGATCGACGTCGAGATCGGCCCGTTCGGATCGTCGTGCACCGTCGCGATCGAGGGCGTCGGTGCACTCGTCGCAGCGGTGTCCGATGCTGCATTCGCAAATGGCGCCACCCATGTCAGCGTCCACGTTGCCCGCGAGACACCGACGGCGCCGCCGGCGTTCCCGATTCCGCAGGGAGGTGCGGAGTGAGTGACCAGGCGCAGGCCCGGCCCGTGGTGCACCCGCTCATCCGTTCGGTGAAGCCGGTGGTCGACGCCGTCGGGGCGTCGTTCGTGGCGGTGGGCGACATGGAGGCGAGTGACGTGGCGTTGGTCTGGGATGGCCGCACGATCGCCGGGGTGCGCATGCCACCGTTGCACGGTGCGCTCGATCGGTTGATCGACGCCGTCGAGGCCGAACTCGGCGGGCGTCTGCCGATGCTGTCGCGCGAGGACAAGCAACGCGCCGTCCGGCTGCTCGACGAGCGCGGTGCGTTCATCCTGCGCCGAGCGGTGGAAGACGTCGCCGACGCGATGGGCGTCAGCCGCATCACGGTGTACAACTACCTGAACGCCATTCACCGGTGAGCGCCCCGGACGGTGCCGGCCGGCGCATCGACGCGTTCGACGTCGTCGCGTTCGATGCCGACGACACGCTGTGGCGGAGCGAGGACTCGTTCGTCCACGCTGAACAGCGCTTCGCCGAGCTCGTCGGACCGTACGTGCCGACTGGCGTCGATCTCGACGCGGCACTCCGGGCGACCGAGAAGGCCGACCTGTCGATCTCCGGGTATGGCGTCAAGGCGTTCACGTTGTCGATGGTCCGCTCTGCGGTCGAGGTCACCGAGGGTGCGGTGCCCAGCTCGGTCATCGGTGAACTCGTCGATCTCGGGCGCGCCATGCTCACCGAGCCGGTGCATCTGCTGCCCCACGTGCCCGAGGTCCTCGCCACGGTGTCGCCGCACACGCGCGTGGCATTGATCACCAAGGGCGACCTCGTCCACCAGACGCGCAAGGTCACCACGTCGGGCATCGAACATCACTTCGCCGACATCGAGATCGTGTTGGAGAAGGATCCCGACACCTACCTCAAGGTCCTGCGCCGGCTCGACGTGGCACCGGAGCGGTTCTGCATGGTCGGCAACTCGGTGCGCAGCGACGTGCTCCCCGTGATGGCGATCGGTGGCCACGCCGTGCACGTGCCGTACCACATCACGTGGGACCTCGAACGCGTCGACCATCACGATGAGGACGTCACCGAACTCGCCTCGATCGCCGACGTTCCGTTCTGGCTCGGGATCACCACGTTCTGAATGAGACGCGGGGTCAGACCCCGCGTCTCATTGTCTTTCCGGATGGGCTGGCGGACCTACGATGGGGCGATCTCGACGTGAAGGAGGTCCGACGTGAACAGCGACGATCTGCAACGTCTGCTCATCGAGCACACCGACGCCTGGAACAGTCATGACATCGACCGATTGATGAGCTTGTTCGCCGACGATTGCGTGTTCGACGCTTCCGGCGGACCCGAGCATTGCGGCCGCCGGTTCCACGGTCGGGATGAGGTGAGATCGGCGTTCGCCGATGTGTTCCGCTCCATGCCGGACGCGAACTGGGGCGATGCCCGTCACTTCGTGCTGTCCGATGACGTCGGCGTGTCGGAGTGGCGACTGACCGCCACGCTGCTCGACGGCGGACGGATCGATGTCCTCGGCTGTGATTTCCTCACCGTTCGCGACGACAAGATCGTTCGGAAGAACTCCTTCCGAAAGCAGCGACCCCTTCAGTCAGAGGCGCAGGAGCTGCACGTGGTCGACACGGTGGTCGGCGGTCTTGTGCACGACGAGTGACGCACGGTCACGCGTGGGCGCGATGTTCTCGCGCAGGTTCAAGCCGTTGATGTCGCGCCAGATCTGTCGTGCGGTCTCGTCGGCCTCGTCGTCGCTCAACTCGGCGTAGAACCGGAAGAACGAGTTGGGGTCCTGGAACACCGACGCCCGGAGTGCGAGGAATCGGTCGACGTACCACTGTTCGATGTCGGGTTCGTCCGCGTCGATGTAGATCGAGAAGTCGAAGTAGTCGCTCACGAACTCCGGTGCCCCACTGCGGGTCTGCAGCACGTTGAGGCCCTCGATGATGACGATGTCGGGGTTGCACACCACGACCTGCTCATCGGGGACGATGTCGTACACGACGTGGGAATAGACGGGTGCCTCGACTGCGTCGTCACCACTCTTGATCCGCCGCAGCACGTCGAGCAGTGCTCGCGTGTCGTACGACTCGGGGAACCCCTTGCGGTTCATGATGCCGCGTTCGTCGAGCACCTTGTTGGGGTAGAGGAAACCGTCGGTGGTGATGAGGTCGACCTTGGGATGGTCCGGCCACTGCGCCAACAGCGCTTGCAGGATTCGCGCGAAGGTGCTCTTGCCGACAGCGACGCTGCCTGCGATGCCGATCACGTAGGGAACCTTCGGTGCGATCGTGCCGAGGAATGTCGCCGACACCTTGTGGAGATCCTGGGTGGCGCTGACGTACAGATTCAGCAGCCGACTCAGCGGGAGGTACACCGTGGTGACCTCGTCCATGTCGATGCGGTCGTTGATGCCCCGGAGTCGCTCGAGCTCAGGTTGCTCCAGGGTCAACGGCGTCGCCGCTCGCAGGTGTGACCACGCCGCCCGATCGAACTCGAGATAGCGACTGGGGGCGGCCGGCTCGGTCACGTCGGCGACTGTAGATGGCACGGCTCTCGGCTGCCCCATGAGCCCGGCCCACTGCGCCCGGTGATCGCTGCGAACCGGCCACGTAGTCTGCGGGTCGTGACGACCCGGGCCGACGCCAAGCAGCTCGGTTCCTTCTACACGCCCGACGATCTGGTCCGCACCGTCGTCGACGCCGTGGTCACCCCCGAGTTCGTCGCATCCCGAGCGGGTCGACCGATCTCGGTGCTCGACCCCGCCTGCGGTGACGGACGGTTCCTCGCGGCGGCGGCGGCGCGCGTCCGGTCACTCGGCGGCGAGGTCACACTGCACGGCGTCGACATCGACCTGTCTGCGGTTTGGATGGCAAGAGCGGCCATTCCTGCAGCCGCGATCGTCCTCGACGATGCCCTGGCGCGATCGTGGCCGACAGCCCGATACGACCTCGTCATCGGCAATCCGCCGTTCCTGTCGCAGCTGGCCGAGGCCACCACGCGTGGCGGAGCGAGCAAGCGTGGTGGCGGGCCCTACGCCGACGTCGCGGTGGAGTTCCTGGCACTCGGCGCCGAGTTGGTCGAACCTGACGGCGGCCGACTCGCGTTCGTCCTCCCCCAATCGCTCCTGGCGTCGCGCGATGCCGCACCGATCCGCGCCCGCATCGACGAGCGGGCGGCGCTCGTCTGGTCGTGGTGGAGCGCCGATCGGGTCTTCGACGCGCAGGTGCACACGTGCGTGGTGGCGTTCGAGTTCGCACCTCCCGGCGTCGAGCGAGACGGCGTCGAGCACTCCGCGTGGTCACAGGTGATCACCCGACGCAGCGGTGTCCCCGACCTCCCGCCCGAGATTGCCGACGACGGACGGCTCGGCGACCGGGCACGCCTCAACGCCAACTTCCGCGACGAGTACTACGGGCTGATCCCCGCGGTCGGCGACCACCCGGATGGGCCACCCCTCGTGACGAGCGGGCTGATCGATCCCGGGGTGTCGTGGTGGGGGCGACAGCCGATCACGTTCGCCCGACGACGATGGGAGCGACCGCGGGTCGACGTCGCTCGCCTCGACCCGAAGATGCAGGAGTGGGCCCGCCGGCGCCTCGTGCCCAAGGTGTTGGTGGCCAACCAGACCCAGATCGTCGAGGCAGTCTGTGATGCGCGGGGTGAATGGCTGCCCGGAGTGCCCGTGATCGGTGTCTACCCGCGAGGGGCGCACTGGGACGACGAGGAACGCGGTTCGGGTGAACTGGCCACTGCAGCGTGGGAGATCGCGGCGGTGCTCACGTCGGGCTTCGCGTCGGCGTGGCTGTGGCACCGAGGTGCCGGCACCGGGTTGTCGGCCAACACCATTCGGCTGTCGCCGATCGTGCTCGCCGAGCTCCCGTGGCCGGCCGGCGACCTCGGGCCGGCGGTGAGTGCACTCGAACGAGGCGACCTGCGCGGCTGCGCGGCGGCCGTCGATCGGGCGTACGGGATCGCCGACGACCCTGGAGGTACAGGGTCGACGCTGTTCGGCCTGGTGGGAACCGCTACTGGAGCGGATCGAGGCTCGTCGTGCGCCGGTGGGCGAACCGTGACATGGCGCCCCAGCCCGGCGATCCGGCGATCACCCACAGCAGGGTGAGGCCGACAACCTCGGAAACGTGGATCAGTTCGGCCACCGGCGTGCGGGTGCCACCGACGACATCGGCGACGAGGCTGACGAGGGTGGTGGCCACCAGCGCTGCGGTGAACGGCAGCATCCCGAATGCCCGGTGAGGTTTCCAGGCGGCGTAGGCGAACCCGATCGCCAGCGCTGTTCCGAAGGCGCCCAGATGACGGGCATTGTGGGCGTCGGTTCCCGCCATGTCGCCGAACAGCAGAACCGGAACGCTCTGCACGAACATGACGACGCCAACCCACGCGAGGGCCGGACGGATCCACCCGCCGCGCCCGAGTCGTGCCGGGCGCGCCCGGGCGGTCACCGCCGCGACGAGGTCGGGAACCGGCTCGGCGGGCCGGATTCTGATCTGGCGATCGAGCACCGAGACCGCAGCAGAGAACTGCGCGGCACGATGTACACGTGCCGAGGTGCAGTTCGACGACAGTCACGGTCGTCGGCACTCGCTTCATCGTCGGCAATCGACGAGATCAACTCGCGCGCAAGAGTGCAGTCCATGAAGAGCCAGGTCGTTCTTCGGTTGCCGGCGGTTCCCGTCGAATTTCCGACTTTGGTCACGGCGGGTTTGACGAGAACTCTGGTGACAATGTGGTCGTGGACCACGTGACCAATCTGCTCGTCGCTGCACGCGACGGAGATCGGGATGCCCTCGAACGATTCGTGAGCGAGACGCAGGGCGACGTGTGGCGGCTCTGTCGCTACCTGGGTGACGCGCAGTATGCCGACGACCTGGCGCAGGAAACCTATGAGCGCGCCATCGGTTCGCTGCATCGCTACCGGGCCGATGGTCCGGCGCGTGGTTGGTTGTTGACGATCGCACGACGCACCTGTGTCGACCACACTCGTCGGGCAGCGCGTCGTCGGCGACTCGATGATCGGGTGCAGCGCACCGTCGTCACTTCGGGTTCGCTCGAGGGGCCCGACCCCACGGGCAGAGTCGATCTCGACGATCTGCTCGATGCCCTCGACGACGACCGTCGCAGCGCGTTCGTGCTGACCCAGGTACTCGGGTTGCACTACGACGAGGCGGCCGAGGTGCTCGAATGTCCGATCGGCACGGTGCGTTCGCGGGTGTCGCGTGCACGGGCTGATCTCGTCGAGATGATGCACGACGGATCGACGGCGAAAGGTGCAGTGGGATGAGATTGATCATCGCTGCAGGGGTCACCCTGATCATGGCGGTCGGCGCTGCGGCGTGTGGCAGCGATGACGGAACCGCCGGCGACGCTGCGGTCACCGACCTCTCACCCGCCGCGCAGAGCGGCGAACAGTTGTCACGCAGCATGGGATGTGCGGGCTGTCACGGCCAGAATTTCGAGGGTGGCGCCGGCCCGGGCTGGATCGGGTTGGCCGGCTCGGAGGTCACGCTCGTCGATGGCTCCACGGTCGTCGCTGACGATGCGTATCTGACCGCAGCGATCGCTGATCCGTCCAGCGACCTCGTCGACGGCTACACGTTGAAGATGCCCGCCAACAATCTCAGCGACGCCGAGATCGCCGACATCGTCGCCTACATCAACACCCTGGCGGCCACTGGATCGGACACGGCTGCGAACCCGACGGCGGGCGACACCGTCGGTGAGCGGGTGCTCGCCGGCATCGTGCGCGACCCGGCACCGGCCGTCGACGGCGCCACGCTTCCCTCGCTCACCAACCCTGGGACCGACGTGGTGTTCCGTGGTGAGCCCGGTGGTCTCAAGGCGGTGTACTTCGGCTACACCAACTGTCCTGACGTCTGCCCCACCACGATGTCGGACTGGACCGTCACGTTGCGGCGCCTCCCCGAGGCGATCGCGAACCAGGTCGACACGGTGATGGTCACGGTCGATCCCGAACGCGACAACGATCTGCTCACGGGGTACGTCCAGAGCTTCGTTCCCGATGCGGAGGCAGCAGGAACGCTCGACGCTGATCGACTTGCCGCTGCGGCAGAGCCATTCGGTGTGAGCTACGACGTCACCACCAACGCCGACGGCGAGGTCGAGGTCGCGCACAGCGGGTTCCTCTACCTCGTCGGCGACGATGGAAAGTTGCTCGTCACGTGGCCGTTCGGCACCTCGTCGGAGGACATGGCCGCTGATGTCGAACAGCTCTTCGAAGCGCAGGCCGCGGCCCGATGAGGGTGATCGCTGCGCTCGTGGCCGCCACGGTGGCGCTCGTCAGCCTGACCGGCTGCGGAAGCGACACGAGCTCTGACCCCGCCACCGAAGCCGTCGACTCGGTCGACGCCGCGACCTATGAATACGTCATCCCGCTGGGAGCGGGTGAGGCGCTCGACGCCGGCACCCCGTTGGAGATCCTCCCGGCCGAACTCGAGGTGCGGGTGGGCGAGACCATCCGCATCGTCAACCACGACGATCGCGGTCACAGCGTCGGACCGTTCTTCGTCGGCGCCCATGAAACGCTCACGCAGCAGTTCTCGTCGCCGGGTGAGTTCGAGGGCATCTGTACCGTGCACCCGAGCGGTGAATTCGTGCTCGTGGTGAGTGCGTGAGTGCGCGTCGGGCACTCAGCGTTCTCGCAGCGGGACTCGTCGGTTCGATGATGCTCACGTCACCGGCGTTCGCCGACTCGCCGGGGCCGACCGACTATCAGTCCGAGATCGTGTCGGTGCAGCCGCCGACGTCGACGATCGAAACGTCGATCGTGGGGGGCGATTCCTTCTTCGAATTGACCGTCGCTCCCGGCACCGAGGTGTTCGTCGTCGGCTATCAGGGTGAGGACACACTCTGGTTCCGACCCGACGGCACCGTCTGGGAGAACCAGAACTCACCGAGCACCTACCTCAACGCCGACCGGCTCGGAGGCGGTGGCATCCCCGACACTGCAACGGCCGATGCGGAACCCGATTGGACCCAGGTTGCTGCCGACGGGAACTACTCGTGGCACGACCATCGGGCGCATTGGATGCAACAAGCGCGTCCGTTCGGTCTGGGGCCGGGTGATCAGATCCTCGAGTCGGTGATCCCGCTGGTCGTCGACGGCACCGACGTCGAGGTCACCGTGATCAGTACGTGGCAGCCCGCCCCGTCGCCGCTGCCCGCCATCGCCGGATTCGCCGCCGGCCTCGGCCTGGCGGTCGCAGCATGGTTCCTGCACCGAACGCGTCGGTACGCAGCAGCACTGGCGGTGACGCTGCCGGTCGCGCTGCTCGCGTTGATCGTCGGTGGGTGGCAGTTCCTGTCGTTGCCCCCCGAGACCGGCCCGAAACTGGTGTGGTGGGTGTTGCCGATGGTGGCGGTGTTGTCCGGCGGGCTCGGGATGCTCGCAGCGAGACGATCGAAGACTCTGGTGGCCGACGCAGCGATGTTGCTCGTCGGCGTCGAACTCGCGATCTGGGGGTTCGTCAAGCGTGACGGCCTCAGTGCGGCGATCATCCCGACCGACGCGCCTGCAGCCCTCGATCGGTTCGTGACCGCGATGGCCCTCAGCGGCGGCGCGACGTTCGCCGGCCTCGCGCTCTGGTGGCTCCTGCGTCCGTCAGCGATTCCAGGGAGCTGACGGGCTCACCGCTCCCGGCCCACCCGTGAGCACCTCGTACCCGTCGTCGGTGACGAGGATCGTGTGCTCGAACTGTGCCGTGCGCTTGCCGTCGCCGGTCACGGCGGTCCAGTCGTCGTCCCAGACCTTGTAGTTGACCGTTCCCAGCGTGATCATCGGCTCGATCGTGAACGTCATGCCCGGTCGCATGATCGTGGCCGCACGCGAGTCGTAGTAGTGCAGCACCTGGACGTCGGTGTGGAACTGCTCACCGATGCCGTGGCCGACGAACGCCCGAATCACGCCGTATCGGTACTTCTTCGCGTGGTCCTCGATCGCACGGCCGATGTCGCTGAGCGGTCGCCCCGGCCTGACGGCTTCGATGCCGTACCAGGTGCACTCCTCGGTGACCTGCACGAGCTGGCGGCTCTCGGGGTCGACGTCACCGACCAGGAACGTGGCGTTGGTGTCGCCGTGGACCCCACCGATGTAGCCGGTGACATCGATGTTGCAGATGTCGCCGTCCTGCAACACCGTCGTGTCGGGGATGCCATGACAGATGACCTCGTTGATCGAGGTGCAGCACGCCTTCGGGTAGCCGTGGTAGTTGATCGTCGAGGGGTACGCACCCCGCTCGACGAACAGGTCGTGCACGGCGATGTCGATCTCGTCGGTGGTGACCCCGGGGACCACCAGGTCGCCCGCCAGTCGGAGCACCTCGGCGGCGACGATGCCGGCGTGACGCATCCGCTCGATGATCTCGGGCGACTTGATCCGGGGCTCGTCCCAATGCTCGACCTCGCCCGTGTCGGCATACGACGGCCGTTCGATGTCGGCGGGGACCTCGCGCATCGGCGACACGATGCCCGGCAGCACGCGCCCCTCGGACTTCTTGTGGCAGCGCTTGTACTTGCGTCCGCTCCCGCACCAGCACGGCTCGTTGGCCTTCGGCAGGGTGGAGGGAACGGTCGCCGTCATCGACATCCCGTTCAGGATACGGGTTGCCCCGGCCGGTGACGAGTGGTGCGTACGTTCGTGTGTCATCCCTCGGGCGCGCCTAGCCTGTCCGACGTGTCCCAGAACGAGGAGCTGGCTCCGAGCGTCACGTCGCCGCTGTTGGCCCTCGCGTCGATGGACGCCGACCGTCAACGGATCGAGTCGGCGATGCATGAAGCCGTCGTCACCCCCGATTCGTACCTCAACGAGATCGCGTCGCACCTGATCGTCGCCGGCGGCAAGCGATTGCGACCCGTCCTCGCGGTGGCCGGTGCTCAGGTGCTCGGCGAAGAGGCCTCGCACGACGTGGTGCGCGGTGGTGTCGCCTGCGAACTCGTCCATCTCGGGTCGCTCTACCACGACGACGTGATGGACGAGGCCGAGACCCGACGGGGCGTCGAAACGGTCAACGCGAAATGGGGGAACCTGCAAGCGATCCTCGCCGGCGACTTCCTGCTGTCACGTGCATCGGAGATCGCGGCATCGCTCGGCACCGAGGTCGCCGGGCTGCTGGCGCGCACCATCGGCTGGCTCTGTGAAGGCCAGATCGAGGAGTTGCGCCACACGTACGACGTCGGTCGCACCGAGGCGAGCTATCTCGCATCGATCCATGGCAAGACGGCGTCGCTGTACGGCACCGCGGCACGAATCGGTGGAATCGCCGCGGGCCACGATCGCCCGTTGATCGACGCGCTCACCGAGTACGGCAACAGCTACGGCATGGTGTTCCAGATCGTCGACGACATCTTGGACATCACCGCCACCGACGAGCAGCTCGGCAAGCCGGCCGGGCACGACATCGTGGAGGGCGTCTACACGCTGCCGGTGTTGCGCACCCTGGCGCTCGGGTCGCCCGCATCGGACGAACTCGCGGACCTGCTCGGCTCACCGCTCGACGCCGCGGCCCAGGACAAGGCGTTGGCGATCCTGCGCTCGAACGATGGGTTGGCGTCGTCGATCGAGACGGCGCAGGACTACGTCGACCGGGCCATCGCCGCATGCGACGGCTTCGCTGACTCACCCGCGACCGATGCGCTCCGCGCGGCACCTGGCGCCCTGATCGCCTCGGTGTCGGTCGCCGTCTGACGCGATGTGACGATTGGTGTCTGACACCGATCGTGACGGGTCACCAGTTGGGAGCGAACTTCGAGATCGCGTTGGCGATCGCGTAGGCGCGTTCGGCGCCGCCCGGTCGCTGATCGCGCAGTTCGTTCGCAGCGATCCGAAGGACAGCGCCCATTGCACGGTCGCTGTGCAGACCCAGTCGAAGAGCCGGACGCAACACGACGGGACGTCCGAGCAGGCGCGCGCTCAACCGGCCGACCTTGTGGAACTGGCCGACGGCGTCGTTGAGGATCGTCGGGTAGCGCTGCAGGGTGGTCGAGTTGCCGGTGGTGAGCGCCTCGTCGAGCACCTCGGCGGCCAGGCGGCCGCTCATGAGGGCGGCATCGACGCCATCGCCGTTGAAGGGGTTGGCCACACCTGCGGCGTCTCCGGCCACGAGGAACGTCGGCCCCATCTTCGGGCCGACTGACCCGCCGAGCGGGATCCGGAACCTGGTCGGTGCCTTGAGTTTCGCCGACGGGTCGATCTCCCAGCGCTCGGCGATGCGATGAGCGAAGGCATCGAGCAGTTTCAACGCGTTCACTCCGCGTACGTCGCGGTAGGTCGACAGCACGGCCACGCCGACGTTGAGCGTCCCGTCGCCGAGGGGGATCACCCATCCGTATCCGGCGATGGGATTCCCCGCGGCGTCAGGAAGTCCGAGCGTCGATTCGATCCACGACTCGGAGCTGCGAGCGCTCGCGAAGTACGTCCGAGTCGCGATGCCATAGGGCCAGTTGTGGTGCCGGGTGGTGCCGAGCGCGCGCCCGAAGCTGCTGTTGGCGCCGTCGGCCACGACGACGAATCGTGAGCGCACGGAGTCGAGCCGTGGACGGCTGTCATCGAGTTCGGTGTCGGCGGTGAGGGTGGCGCCGCGCACGAAGCCCCGCTCGACGATGGGCCCGCTGGCCTCGTGGCCCATGATGACGTGCGCTCCGGCCGCGCCGGCGTGGCGCCGCAGCTCGGTGTCGAGCACGTCGCGTCGTAGTGCGACGGCGTGGGTAGGGAGGTCGACATGCTCGGGCCACGGCACCGTGACCTCGCGCCGCCCGTGGACCATTCGCACGCCGTTGAGGCGGTGCCCGTGGAGTTGGAGTGCGTCGATGTCGAGCAGTGCCAACTCGCCGAGCGCCCGTGGCGTCAGCGCGTCACCGCACGCCTTGTGGCGCGGGACAGGACGCTTCTCGACGACGGTGACGTCATGGCCCGCTTGGGCCAACCAGTATCCGACCGAGGCCCCGGCGGGGCCACCGCCGACGACGAGGACGTCGGTGTTCAGCAGGATCCGATCAGCCGGCGGGCGAGCCGGCGACGGCCTCGGGCCCGACGGGAATGATCTCGACGTCGCCGATCGGCTCGGCCTCAGGGCTGGTGTAGTCGTACTCGCCGGTTTCGACGGCGTCGTAGACGGGGGCTTCGGGAGAACACCAGGCCTCGAATTCCGCAGCCCATTCCTGGCTGGTCGGGTCGGCTCCACCGAGCGTGTAGCGCTCGTGACAGATCACGCCGATGATCTCGGCCTGGGTCAACTGTGCGCCGAACGCCGGCATCACGCCGCGTTCGCCGGTGATGTGTGGGCCACCCGGACGATCAGGGTTGCCGTAGATCTCGATACCGGCAGCGTTGAAGCCCTCGGTGCCGTAGTACACGTAGCGGATCTGGTCTTCGATGTGCGGGAACGTCTGCAGGACCGACTGGCCCTCGAACGGATACCCGACACCGCCGCCACCGGCGGCGCCGTGGCAGCTCGCACAGTTGCTGTAGATCTCGGCGCCGATGCCGAGTGGACCCTCGACGACTTCGGGCGGTGCCGTCACGGCGCGGACGTACATGAACCCCCACACCGGCATCAGGCTCAGTGTGGCCATCGCCCAGAACGGGATCTTCTTGCGCTGCTTCGCGGCCTGCACGTACACGGGATCGGGCGTGGCACGTGGCGGGGCCGGCGGCGCAGGTGCCGCAGTGCGTGGTGCCGGGCCGGCGGGCGCTGGCGCTGACGCAGCCGTGGTCGCCGGCGCGGAGGCCTTCGTCGTCGCCGGGGTGCTCGATGGTGCGGAGTCGCCCGTCGCCGCGTCGTCGCCCTGGCCGATCGCGGAGCGTCGCTCACGCGACCGTTTGAGGAGATGTTCGGGAATCTCGGTCACTGCGTGGATGATAGATGGATCGCGCCCGGATCTGGGAATCAGTCGTGCTGAACGCGCGATCTCGACGCGGGAACTAATGCACAACCATGCGCAGTCGACACACTTGCGTGCCAGACTTCGTATCTCGCACGCCGACGACTACAGTTCGTCAGCAATGCCCCGAATGCCGCCGCAGCTCGGGGTTCGAGCCGTCATGAACACCACGACCATGCACACCACGACAGGAACACATCGCAGATGATCGGAATCGCCGTACTCGAATGGCCCCTGATGAATCAGGCGTTCCTCGTGTCATTCTTCGCGACCTTGGTCCTGTCGCTGGCGATCATTCCCTATGGCAAACGTCGCTCCGTCGACCGGCCGCTGCTGTGGGGTGAGGCGCTGCTCGCGTCCGTCTACATCTTCGGCGTGCTCTTCCTGGCGTTCGGTGTGGTCCCCCACCAGTTCATCGACCATGCCGACAAGGACCTCGGGTGGTCGCGCGACAACATCATCTTCGGCCCCGGTGGAATCCTCAAGCCCGAGTCGGCCGGTGGATGGAACCCGATCACGCTGCAGTACCAGGCCGTGCGTGACATCGGCGTGGTCATCTTGCACCTCATCTTCATCGGCTTGTACATCTACCTCGCCGTCTGGTGGCAGAAGCGCGGCGTGGTCAAGCCGAAGGAACTGCCCACCTCGACCTACGGCCGTCCGCTGGTGAGGAAGGCCTGATCGATGGCACGCACCGACGCCAACCCCCCGATGATGCCGTTCACCGACGCGTACACGTTGGTGGAGGTCGACGCTGAGTATCTGTCGAAGGCCGTCAAGCCGAAGCAGTTCATCCACATCGACCAGACCGAGTGCATCGCGTGCGAAGGGTGCGTCGACATCTGCCCGTGGAAGTGCATCCACATGGTGTCCGTCGATGCCGTGGTCGAGGCCGACGGTACCGAGCAGCCCGGCACCGATCCGTCCGATGCGTTCATGTTCACCATCGACGACGACATCTGCACGCGCTGCGCGCTGTGCGTCGACCGCTGTCCGACAGGGGTCATCATTCTCGGCAAGGCGGGCACCGCCACGGCCGCAGGCAACTCCCACGTCCGCACCAACAACCATGGCTATGGCTATGGCATGAGGCTCTGAGAGAATCACGATTCCTATGGCAAAGATCATCGACGACAAACCCCGCCCGACCATCAAGGATCGTGTGAACTCCACGGTCGACGGCGTGCAGGGCAGCCAGGCGTGGAGTTCGATCTTCCGGCCGGGTTCGATCTTCCGCAAGGGCTACACCGACAGCCCTCGTAACCGCAGCTACGTCATCATGAACTCGGTGCTCTACCACCTGCACCCGGTGAAGGTGAAGCGCCACGCCGTCAAGGTCAGCTACACGCTCTGCCTGGGTGGGCTCAGCTTCTTCCTGTTCATCCTGCTCACGGTGACGGGCATCTTCCTGATGTTCTTCTACCGGCCCGAGGCCACGGCGGCGTGGAACGACATCCAGAACCTGCAGACCTCGGTCACGTTCGGGCTCCTGGTCAGGAACATGCACCGCTGGGGCGCGCACCTGATGGTGCTGGCGGTGTTCCTCCACATGGCTCGCGTCTTCTACCACGGCGCCTACAAGCCGCCCCGCGAGTTCAACTGGGTGATCGGCGTCATCCTGCTGACGCTCACCCTGCTGCTGTCGTTCACCGGCTATCTGCTGCCGTGGGACCAGTTGGCGCTGTGGGCCGTCACCGTGGGCACCAACATGATGGGCTACACGCCCGTGTTCGGCCAGGAGGTCAGGTTCGTCCTGCTGGGCGGTGCCGAAATCGGCTCCGAGACCCTGTTGCGATGGTATGTGTTGCACGTGTTGTTCCTGCCGTTCGTGATCGTCATCTTCATGGCGATCCACTTCTGGCGAGTCCGCAAGGACGGCGGAATCTCGGGCCCGCTGTGATTTCGAACGGTGCAGTGAATTCGACTGTTGACTGGAACGTGAGGTGAACGATGACTGAGATCCCGGAGCATCTCCTCAAGCGAGCCGCAGCTGCGCGCGAGAAGTCCGCCGAGGCAGCTCCCGTCGAGGCCGCTGAAGCCGCGCCGGCGCAAGCCGCTGCCCCATCCGATTCGCGCATCCCCGACCACCTGTTGCAGCGCAGCAAGGCGGCCAAGGCCGCCAAGGCCGGCGGCGAGACCGACGCCCCCACCTCGGGCGGTGCCGTCGCCGTTGCCGAGAAGGTCGGCGCTGTCGTTGCCGCGGCACCCGCCGGTGGCGGAGTGCCGGTCGGCGCCGGCCCGGGCGGCCACACCCAGCGCCTCCTGACCGTCGTCAAGTCGGGCTCGATCCAAGACGTCAAGGCCACCCCGGTCGACAAGGTCCACACCTGGCCGCACCTGCTCGCAGCCGAGTTCGTCGCCGCCCTTGCGATGACCCTGTTCGTGTTCGTCTTCTCGGTGTTCGTGCACGCGCCGCTGTTGCAGTTGGCCAACACGAACCTGACGCCCAACCCGTCCAAGGCGCCGTGGTACTTCCTCGGCCTCCAGGAACTGCTCACCACGTTCCACCCGATGGTGGCCGGCGTGACGCTTCCCGGTGTCGGCCTCATCGCACTCGTGCTTGCGCCGTACCTGGACCGTAATCCTTCCAACAAGCCCGAGGATCGCAAGTTCATGTACGGCCTGCAGACCGTGCACCTGATGTTCTGGGCGGTTCTCGTGATCATCGGGTCGTTCTTCCGAGGGCCCGGCTTCAACTTCGTCCTGCCATGGGTCGAAGGTCTGTTCTTCGAATTGTGATACTGCGAAAGGAGACCCCCCAGTCATGAGCACTGCAGCAGTCATCGCCATCGCCATCGGTGTCGTCATCGTGCTCGGCGCCATCTCGTTGTTCACGATGGCGCGTCGCAGCGACATCCGTGGTGCCGGTGCGTTGTCCGGTGAGACCGTGCAACGCGACCGTGCGGCGCGCAAACAGACAGACCCGATCGTCGATGCACCCACCGCCGCCGAGGTCGAAGCCGCCGGCCTCGCCTCGCGCAGCACCGAAGTGGAAGTTCGTCCGCAGGCCGAGATCGTCGAGTGGACGCCGCCCGACCCCGAGATGATCGGTGTCACGCGTCGCCAGTTCTTCAACCGGGCCACGGTCTCGCTCATGGGTATCGGCATCGGCGCATTTGCCGCGGCGTCCTTCGTCGCCTTCCTCTGGCCGAGCGGAACCGGTGGCTTCGGTGGCCTCGTGTCGGTGGGCAAGATCGACAACCTGAAGGCCGGCATCAAGCAGGCCAACGGGTTCTACTACGTGCCCGAGGCGCGGTCGTGGATCACCGAGTATCCGGCCGAGGCACTACCACTGGCCGAGACGATCTATCCCGAGTCGGTGCTGGTCGGCATGCGTGCGGGACTCAGCATCTTGAGCCAGAAGTGCCCGCACCTCGGCTGTCGTATTCCCGAGTGCAACACGAGCCAGTGGTTCGAATGCCAGTGTCACGGTTCGCAGTACAACCGCAACGGTGAGAAGAAGGCCGGCCCCGCCCCACGCGGGATGGACGCCTACCCGGCGACGATCTCGGCATCCGGCGAGGTCTCGATCAACACCGGCCAACTCGTTCCTGGGCCCGCGATCGGCACGAACACGACCGGTCAGGAAGCCGAAGGCCCACACTGCACCGCCGGTGAAGGGTCGCACTGATGGCAGTCGTTGCACTCACGACCACGACGATCGGCATCATCGGTCTCGTCGTCATCGTCGCCGGTTGGGTCATCTACGGCCTGTTCAACGTCGCCGCCGGCCGCAAGGAGGTCGGCTCGGAGATGGAGCTGGCCGCCAACCTCAAGCCGTACTACGACGACGAGACGCTGGAAGGCCCGCGACTCGAGCGTGTCCAGTTGTGGGGCGTGGTCCTGCTCGCCCTGACCGTCGTGGCCCTGCCGCTGTACTGGGTGTTCGAACCGAGCCGGCAGGCCGGCGCCGAGGAGGGTTGGGACAACCGCTTCGCCAGCTGGGGCTCACAGCTGTTCGCGCCGACCGCCGAGGGTGGGTTCAACTGCGCCGGCTGTCACGGCGGCATGCAGGCCGTCGGTGGCGAAGCGCCGTTCACGGTCACCGACCCGGTGACCCAGGAGGTCCAGGCCGTCAACTGGAAGGCGCCGGCCCTGAACACGGCGCTGTACCGGTTCGACGAGAGCGAGATTCGTTTCATCCTGGTGTACGGCCGACCCTTCTCGCCGATGTCGCCATGGGGCCTCGCCGGCGGCGGTCCGATGAACAGCCAGCAGATCGACAACCTGATCGCCTACATGAAGAGCATCCAGATCCCTCGTGAGAACTGTGCCGAGGGTGAGGATCCGTTGGTCTGCTCCGACGGCAACCTGCCGGCGCAGATGCAGGACGAGATCCAGACTGCAGCCGAGAAGGCCGTGGCCGACGGCGAGGCCGAAACGGTCGGTGAGGCGCTGTTCAACCTCGAGCTCGCCAGCGGTGCCTACAGCTGCGCCCGCTGCCACACGCTCGGCTGGAGCTACGGACAGCCCGGCGTGTCGGGTCAAGGGGCGTTCGGCTGGAACCTCACCGGTGGTTCGGTGAACAACCACTTCGCGTCGCAGTCCGAGCTCGTGCAGTTCATCGAGAACGGTTCGGTGTTCGGCAAGCTGTACGGTCGCAACGGGCAAGGGTCCGGCCGCATGCCCGGATTCGGCAACCTGCTCACCGACGAACAGATCGATTCCATCCTCGAGTACGTACGGAGCCTGTGACACATGTCGTTGTTGGCAATCGGATGGGAGCCTGAGCTTCGCGGCCTGCTCACCGTCATCATCGCCGTCGTCATCCTGGTCGGCAGCATCTACGGCATCATGGCGACCAACCTGGGGTCGCGCCTGGCGTTCCTCGTGACGCTGGCCGGTCTGGCTGGCTGGTTGATGCTCATGGGGGCCGTGTGGATGATCTACGGCATCGGCCTGCGCGGACCCGATCCGACGTGGCAACCGGTTGCCGGCTCAGCGGTGCTGCAGGACGTCAATGCACTGGGCTCGGCGGGGGTGCTCGATCCGAACGCCGACGTTCCCGACGGTGCGTCGGCGTCCGAGTCGGCCGAGATCGTGAGCGCCACGTTCCTCGAGCAGGAGTGGGTGGTGCTCGACAAGGCATCACCGGCGTTCGGCCAGGCGCAGGCCGCCGCCACCGAGATCCTGATCGAGGAGGAGGCATTCACCGCCGGACAGTTCGAGATCATCGAGGTCTTCGACACCGGGGGCGAGCGCTACCCGAAGATCAACGACACGCTCGACTTCCTCGCCTTCTGGCACACGCCGCACTACGTGGTTGCCGAGGCGGCGTCGCTCGTGCCGGTACGGACCGAGCCGGGTCGTGCGCCCGTGCGGCCCGAGATCGACGAGAGCCGCCAGCGCGTCTACGTGTACATGATCCGCGATCTCGGCGCACGTCGTCAGCCACCGGCGGTGCTGATGATCGGTGGCGGCGCGATCTTCTTCGCCCTGTGCTATCTGCTCAACCGTCGTGACCGGATCCGCCGCGCGAACCTTGCCCAGCCGCTGCCGGCAGTCAGGGTCGAGGCCACCGTCGTTGCACCCGAGCGTGAAAAGGTCGACGTCGGCGTCTGAACATGGCTCAGTACCTCCCGATCGCCGTGTTGTTCATCCTCGCCGTGGTGTTCGGCGTGTTGAGCTTCGCCGCGTCGCGACTGCTGGCGCCCCGCCGGCCGTCGATCGCCAAGGAGGCGCCGTACGAGTGCGGCATCGTGCCGAGTCGTGAGCCGCCCGAGCGGTTCCCGGTGAGCTTCTACATCGTGGCGATGCTGTTCATCATGTTCGACATCGAGATCATCTTCCTCTACCCGTACGCCGTGTCGCATTCGACGCTCGGAACGTACGGGTTCTGGGCGGTCCTCGCGTTCTCCGTGGTGTTCTTCGCGACGTTCGTCTACGAGGTCGCCCGCGGTGGTCTCGACTGGGGCCCGTTGCAGCGAGGCAGGCTGGTGTCGATGGACGCGGCGATGGTGTCGCCCGAACGTACGATGGCCACCACGGTCCGACGCGTCGGGACCGAAGGTCGCCTGCCGTCCACGGGCACCGAAGAAGCCGCATAGCGAGACTGCGAAGGAGTCATCAGCATGGGCATCGTCAACGATGTGCGCGACGACGGCCTCGGCGGCCTGTCGCACAACGTCATCACCGGAAAACTCGAAGATCTCGTCAACTGGTCGCGTGCGCGCTCGTCGTGGCCCGCGTCGTTCGGCCTCGCCTGCTGTGCCATCGAGATGATGGCAACCGGCGGCGCCCACTACGACATCTCCCGCTTCGGCATGGAGGTGTTCCGCGCGTCTCCTCGCCAGGCCGACATCATGATCGTCGCCGGTCGTGTCAGCCAGAAGATGGCGCCGGTGCTGCGCCAGGTCTACGACCAGATGATGGAGCCCAAGTGGGTCATCTCGATGGGTGTCTGCGCTTCATCCGGCGGCATGTTCAACAACTACGCGATCGTTCAGGGCGTCGACCAGATCGTGCCGGTCGACGTGTATGCGCCGGGATGCCCGCCGACGCCGGAGACCTTGATCCATGCGATCGAGACGCTGCACGGTTTGATCGAGACCAACCAGATCATGAAGCGGCGCGACGAGTCCGGTGCGGGCGCCAACGTCCACGTCGAGTACATCGAACCCACGGGCGTGCCCGTCCTGCTCGGAGCGTCGAAGCCATGAGCGGCCAGGATGTCCTCCACGTCGCACGCGACGCATACCTCGACACGGTCAAGCGCCTCGTCGACGACGGCTACACCATGTGCATCGATCTGACCGGCGTCGACTACCTCGAGACTGCCCGGGCGCTCGTTGCCCGACGGCATCGTCGCCGAGCGGTTCGAGGTCGTCGTCAACCTGCTCGACATGCGTGAGCGACGCCGCATCCGCCTGCGGGTGCAGGTGCCCGAATCCGATGCCGTCGTGCCGACACTGTTCGACGTGTATCCCGGCACGGAGGCAATGGAACGCGAGGTGTTCGACATGTTCGGTGTGGAGTTCACCGACCATCCCGACCTCACGCGGATCCTCATGCCCGAGGACTGGATCGGCCATCCGCTGCGCAAGGACTTCGACGTGGGCCGCATCCCGGTGCAGTTCAAGGAGGCGAACGCATGAGCGAAGCGACCACCGAGATCAGTCGAAGCGACCACTGAGACAGTCGAAGCGACCACCGACTTCTACGAACGCTCGGTTGCCGGCACCGACGAGGGCGAGCAGCAGCTCAAGCCGCGCAGCGAACTCAGCGCCAAGGAACTGTTGCGCGAGGTCGGCTCGGTCCTGCGCATGTCCGAGGCCGAGGCGGCGCTGCTGGGCGACCTCCCCGACGACCCCGACGACGATCAGACGATGATCATCAACATGGGCCCGCAGCACCCGTCGACGCACGGCGTGTTGCGACTCATGCTCGAACTCCAGGGCGAAACCGTGCTGCGCTGCAAGCCGATCATCGGCTATCTGCACACCGGCATGGAGAAGACCGGTGAGCAGCTCACCTACGCGCAGGGCGGCACGAACGTCACGCGGATGGACTACCTGAGCCCGATCGCCAACGAGCTCGTGTTCTCGATGGCGACCGAGAAGTTGCTCGGCATCGATGGTGAGATCCCCGAGCGGGCCGTGTGGATCCGGATGCTGCTCGCCGAGATGAGTCGCATGGCGAGCCACCTGCTGTTCATGGCCACCAACGGCATGGACCTCGGCGCGGTGTCGATGATGATCTACGGCTGGCGTGAACGCGAAGAAGTGCTGCGGTTCTTCCAGGAGGTCACCGGCCTGCGGATGAACCACAACTTCGTCCGCCCCGGGGGCCTGGCCGCCGACCTCCCGGCCGGTTGGCGTGACGGTGTGCTGTCGATTCTCGACATGCTCCCGGATCGTCTCGACGAGTACGACATCTTGATGACCGGCCAGCCCATCTGGCGCGAGCGGCTCCAGGGGGTCGGTGTCATCACCCCGACCGAGGCCATGGCGCTCGGAGCGACCGGGCCGATCCTGCGTTCGACCGGCGTCGAATGGGACCTGCGCCGCGACCAGCCGTACATGCACTACGACGAGATGGACTTCGACGTGATCGTCGGTTCGTACGGTGATGCGTTCGACCGCTTCGCGATCCGACTGGCCGAGATCCGCGAGTCGATGAAGATCGTCCGCCAGATCCTCGACAAGATGCCCGCTGGTGACTATCGCATCCAGGACAAGAAGGTGACGCCGCCACCGCGAGCGCGCATCGACGAGTCGATGGAGGCACTGATCCATCACTTCAAGATCTTCACCGAGGGCTTCAAGGTGCCCGAGGGCGAGGTGTACGTCGGCATCGAGAGCCCGCGCGGCGAGATCGGGTGCTACATCGTGAGTGATGGTTCGGCCAACCCGTATCGGATGCACATGCGTGACCCGAGTTTCGTCAACATCCAGTGCCTGCCGCACATGATGCGCGGCGGCCTGGTGGCCGATGCAGTCGCCGTGATCTCCAGCGTCGACCCGGTGCTCGGCGGGGTGGATCGATGAGCCGTCTCAGCGACCACAACGTGATCGTGGCGAAGGAGATCATCGCCCGGTACCCCAAGAAGAAGTCGGCGCTGATCCCGCTCGTGCACCTGAGCCAGGAGCAGAACGGCTACGTCACCGAGGACGCGATGCGTCACGTCGCAGAGTTGATCGACGTCACCCCGGCCGAGGTGTACGGCACCGCGTCGTTCTACGAGATGTTCCGGTTCGAGCCGACCGGCAAGTACCTGGTCAACATCTGCGGGACCCTGTCGTGTCAGCTGATGGGCGCCGAATCGCTGATGCACCACGCCGAACACACCCTCGGGATCAAGGCCGGGTCGACGACGTCCGATGGTCTGATCACGCTGCAGCACGCCGAGTGCCAGGCCGCATGCACCGAGGCGCCGACGCTGCAGGTCAACTACCGCCATCGCTACCGCGTGACGCCCGAGGCGTTCGACGATCTGGTCGCCGACCTGCGCGCGGGTGCACTCGATGCGGAGATCCCGCCGCACGGGACGCTCGGGCGCAACCGCCAGCAGATTCCCTCCGACCGCTGGGTCGGAGCTCCCGACCCCGACGACGTCACGGAAGGACCCACCTGGATCCAGGTGACTCCCGCATGAGCAACAGCCCCTATCCCTGGGCGCCGGGCTTCTACCCGGGTGACCGCCCGCAGATCGTCACCTCGCGTTTCCAGTACGACGACGGCCACACCCTCGAGCGCTACCACGCCACGGGTGGGTACGAGGGCTTGCGCGCAGCGCTCGCTACGTCGCCGGCCGCGGTGTCCGAGGAGGTCAAGAACTCCACACTGCTCGGTCGCGGCGGCGCCGGATTTCCCGCCGGTACGAAATGGGGGTTCACCCCGCAGGGCGTGTGGCCGCGCTACCTCGTCGTCAACGGCGACGAGTCGGAGCCCGGCACGTACAAGGACCGCCTCCTCATGGAGTGCGACCCGCACCAGCTCATCGAGGGCTGTCTGATCGCGTCCTACGCGGCTGGGCTGTCGCAGTGCTTCCTCTACGTCCGTGGTGAGATGGCGCTCGCCCACGAGCGCATCGCCGCAGCGCTCGACGAGGCCTATGCGGCCGGTTACATCGGCAAGAACATCCTCGGCACCGACTTCGGCGTCGACATCGTGCTGCACACCGGCGCCGGCGCGTACGTCGTCGGCGAGGAGACGGCGCTCATCGAATCGCTCGAGGGCGAACGCGGGATGCCGCGGCTGAAGCCGCCCTACTTCCCCGCCGCGGTCGGCCTGTACGGCCAGCCGACGATCGTCAACAACGTCGAGACGCTCGCCAACCTGCCGTTCATCGCGAGGGAGGGCTCGGTGGCCTACACCGCGATCGGTACGGCCACCTCGCCCGGCACGCGCATGATCGCGGTGTCGGGCCATGTGGTTCGCCCCGGCGTCTACGAGATCGTCAACGGGTCCACGACGTTCCGTGACCTGCTCTACGGCGACGAGTTCGCGCAGGGAATCCGCAACGGCAACGACCTCAAGGCATTCGTGCCCGGTGGCGGCTCGGCCCCGTGGTTCACCGCCGACCAGCTCGACATCCCGTTCGAAGGCCCGCAGGCCGGTGCCGCCGGATCGATGCTCGGCTCGGGCGCCGTCATGGTGATGGACTCCACCACCGACATTCCCGCTGCCGCCCTGTCGCTCGTACGGTTCTACGCCCACGAGTCGTGTGGCAAGTGTGTCCCGTGTCGCGAGGGCGGAACGTGGTTGTACCGACTCGTGCAACGCATCGTCGACGGCCACGGCACCGACGCCGACCTGCAGACGATCCTCGACGTCGGCCAGTCGATCTGCCCGGGCGACATGCCGCACGCATCGAGCGAACGGCTCGGCCTCGATGCGGTGCCGTTCCCGTACAAGATGACGACGATCTGCTTCGTCGGCCCGTCGGCGTACGTGCCGATCCATTCGGCGATGACGCTGTTCCCCGAGGACTTCGCGGCGCTGGTGACCAAGCGGGCCGAACGTCGCAGCATCCCGGTGATGGCAGGAGCTGGCGAATGAGCGCGGACACGCCGACACCCGATGTCGACCCGGTCACCGACGAGGTCGTCGCCGACGTCGAGCAGGCTCACGAGGACCTCGCCGAGGCCGCCGAGAGCGCGGCGATCGATGCCGAGTCGGAACCAGAACCCGACCCGAACACGGTCACACTCACGATCAACGGCCGCGACGTGGCGGCGCGCAAGGGCGAGATGGTCATCGCTGCGGCGCTCGGCGTCGACGAGTACGTGCCGCACTTCTGCTACCACCCGCGCATGTCGCCGGTCGGGATGTGTCGCCAGTGCATGGTCGAGGTCGAGGGCCCACGCGGCCCGATGATGGTCGTGTCGTGCATGACTCCGGTCGCCGACGGCCAGGTGGTTCGCACCGACACCGATCAGGTCAAGCGCGCCCAGGAGGGC
This sequence comes from Ilumatobacteraceae bacterium, assembly GCA_963743825.1. GTDB lineage: Bacteria > Actinomycetota > Acidimicrobiia > Acidimicrobiales > Ilumatobacteraceae > Sva-07. Next base: position 272,217 of record CAVURC010000004.1, read on the forward strand.
ATGCTCGAACTGCTGCTCGCCAACCACCCGCTCGACTGCCCGGTCTGCGACAAGGGCGGCGAGTGTCCGCTCCAGGACCAGGCGTTCAGCCACGGCCCGGGCGAGAGTCGGTACGTCGAGTCCAAGCGTCACTACGAAAAGCCGATCCCGATCTCCGACCTCGTCTACCTCGACCGCGAGCGCTGCATCCTGTGCGACCGGTGCACGCGATTCGCCGACGAAGTGGCCGGCGACAAGCTCATCCACTTCATCAGCCGTGGCAACGACACCCAGGTGATGACGTTCCCCGACGAGCCCTTCGTGTCGTACTTCTCGGGCAACACCGTGCAGATCTGCCCGGTCGGTGCGCTCACCGCCAAGCCGTATCGGTTCAAGGCCCGACCGTGGGACCTCGACCAGCAGGAGTCCACCTGCACCACCTGCTCGGTCGGCTGTCGCACCGTCGTGCAATCGAGCCGCGACGAGTTGCTGCGCTACCAGGGCGTCGACTCCGACCCGGTGAACTGGGGTTGGCTCTGCGACCGGGGTCGCTTCAACTTCGAGGCGGTCAACTCCGAGCACCGTCTCGGCCGACCGATGGTCAAGCTCGAGACCGGCCTCGTCGAGACGTCGTGGAACACCGCGCTGCGCGCGGCCGCCACGATGATCTCCGACGCGCTCGCCGCCGGCGGACCCGACAGCGTGGCCCTGCTCGGTGGAGCGCGTGGGACCAACGAGGACGCCTACGCGTGGGCGCAACTCGCCGACGCGATCGGCATCACGCACCGTGACGCCCAGCTCGGAGATGGCCTCCCCGCGGAGATCCTCGGTCTCGACCGGGCGACGATCGACGAGGCGGCCAACGCCACGACGATCGTGCTCCTCGGTCCCGATCTCAAGGAGGAACTGCCCGTCCTCCACCTGCGCCTGCGCGATGCCGCCGAGAAGCGCCGGAGCCGCATCATCGAGTTCTCGACCTTCGAGACGGGGATGACGCCGTCTGCGTGGAAGTCGGTTCGCTACGAGCCGGGCGCCCAACGCGATGCCGTGGCAAAGGCGCTCGCCGACGCCGACATCTCGGCCCAGATCGCGTCGGGCGATGTCGTCGTGGTGGTCGGCCGTGCGAATCTCGCCGAGTCGGCCGGAGCAACTGTTGCCGCGCTGCAGACCCTCCTCGAGGCCGTGCCGACGGCCAAGGTGCTCCCGACGCTGCGTCGCGGCAACGTCGTGGGTGCACTGACGCTCGGTCTGGCGCCGAGCGACGCCGACCACGATGCCATGGCGACACTCACGGCCGCCGCCGAGGGACGCATCGAGTTGCTCGTGCTGCTCGGTGCCGATCCCCTCAACGACTGCCCCGACGCCGATCTCGCTCGTCGGGCGATCGCCGGCGCCCGCCGGATCGTGTCGATCGACACCTTCGCCTGCGAGTCCACGCAGCATGCCGACGTCGTCCTCGCTGCGTCGGCGTACGGCGAGAAGGCAGGTACGACGACGAACCTCGAGGGACGCGTCACCACGCTCGCCCAGCAGGTGACCGCGACCGGCACGAGCCGCCCCGACTGGATGATCGCCGTCGAACTCGGGCTGATGATCGGCGACCGATCGTTCGGGGCCGACCACGCCTTGCGCGGTGTGTCCACCGTCGGCGACGTCACCGCACTCATCGCCGCCGACGTCGCATCGTTCGCCGATGCGACACCCGTTGCGCTGGCAGAGACCCCCAACGGGGTGCTGACCGGCCCGATCGACGTGGCGCTCGACCCGGTGGTCTTTTCTGCACCAGGTCGGAACAGCTATGACTATCGGTTGGTGGTGAGTCGCAAGTTGTACGACCGGGCAGTTGGAACGCAGATGTCACGGTCGCTCGTGAACCTCGCACCGGGTTCGGCTGTTCACGTGCACCCGCTCGATCTCGACGCCATCGGGGTTGCCGACGGCAGTGACGTCAAGATCGTCAGCGCCAAGGCCGGCACCGTGATGCCGATCCGCTCCAACGTTCGCGTGCCCCGCGGCGTCGTGTGGTCACCGTTCAACCAGGGCCCCGGCACCATCGAAGACATCGTCGACGGCACCACCGTGACCACCGATGTGAGGATCGAGCGGATCTGATGTTCGCGCTCGACCCGATCGTCGAGGGGCCGCTGCTGTGGACCCCGCTCCTCATCGTCCTCGGCAAGGTCGTCTTCATCTTCGTCATCGGCCTGGTGTCGACGATGTTCATGGTCTGGTACGAACGCAAGGTCGTCTCGGGCATGCAGAACCGGATCGGCCCGAACAAGGCGGGTCCGTTCGGCATGCTGCAGACACTCGCCGACGGCATCAAGGCCTTCTTCAAGGAAGACCTCCTGCCGAGCCGCGCGGACCGGTTCGTCTTCCGGCTCGCTCCGTTCCTGGCCTTCGTCCCAGCGTTCCTGTTGTGGGCGGTCATCCCATTGGGCGGCGACTTCTCCGATGGCGGTGACGGCACCGTCACGTGGTTCGGCGAGGTCACCCGCGTGCAGTTGGCCGACCCGCCCGTCGGCATCCTGTGGGTGCTCGCCATGTCGTCGATCGGTGTCTACGGCATCATGCTCGCCGGCTGGTCGAGCGGGTCGAAGTACCCGCTGCTCGGTTCGGTGCGAGCCTCGGCGCAGATGATCTCCTACGAGGCGGCACTCGGGCTCAGCCTCGCTGCCGTCCTGCTCTCGTCGGGCACACTGTCGACGGCCGGCATCGTCGTGCAGCAGAACAGCGTCGTCGACTGGAACGTCATCTCCACCGGGATCGTGCCGTTCGTGATCTTCCTCATCGCAGTGACCGCCGAGCTGAACCGGCCGCCGTTCGACCTCGTCGAGGCCGAGCAGGAACTGGTCGGTGGCTTCAACACCGAATACTCCGGTATCCGGTTCGCCCTGTTCTTCCTGTCGGAGTTCATGAACGTCGTCACGATGTCGGCGATCATGGTCACGCTGTTCCTCGGTGGGCCGCAACCGCTGTTCGACATCCCGGTGATCCCCGGCGCCATCGAAGGCACCCTGTGGTTCCTGCTGAAGCTCTTCGCCTTCCTCTATCTGTTCGTGTGGCTGCGCGCCACGCTGCCACGGCTGCGCTACGACCAGCTCATGGATCTCGGCTGGAAGGTGCTCATCCCGATCGCGCTCGGCTGGTTCCTGCTGCTCGCTGCACTGCGCGAGTTCTCGCCCGACGGCGACGCTGTCGACAGTCTGCGCGTCGTCGTGATCAGTTTCGTCGTGGCGCTCGTCGCGGCGGGCCTGTTCGCTGCGGCGCTCAAGGTGAGCGCCCGCAATCGAGCAACGGCGAACGACAACTCTTCCCCCGACAACCGTGCCACCGACAACACAGGAGCGACCGTCTGATGGGGTATCTCGAGGGCTTCGGCGTGACGATTCGCCAGCACCGCCTGTTCGGCGGCGAGCGCGTCACGACCGAGTACTCCGGTGGTCGTCGTGCCAAGAAGAAGGGCGACACCGCCCGCGATGTCGAGCACGACGAGAAGCTGGCGCGCCCCGAGCGTCTTCACGGGCGCCACGTGCTGAACCGATACGAAGACGGCATGGAGAAGTGCATCGGCTGCGAACTGTGCGCCGGCGTCTGCCCTGCCGACTGCATCTACGTGCGCGGTGCCGACAACGACCCCGAGAACCCCACGTCACCGGGCGAGCGGTTCGGGTTCGTGTACGAGATCAACTACCTGCGCTGTATCCACTGCGACATGTGTGTCGAGGCGTGTCCGACCGAGGCGATCACCGAGTCGAAGCTGTTCGAGTTCTCGTTCACGAAGCGCAGCGATGCCATCTACACCAAGGCCGAACTCGTCGTCGACGACGAGGGCATGCCGAAGAAGCTGCCGTGGGAAGACTGGCGTGAAGGCGACGACCTGCTCACGAGCGGCTGGATGCGCGCGACGTCGCCGTCGGGTGATGCGACGTTCGAGGGCGAAGTGGGCTGGAGCGGCGAGCTCGGTTACGGCGTGCGCGCCCCCGAGCCGGCGCAGCCCGAGCGCGACAAGACGGTCCGGGTGATCGAACGGTGAGTGACGCAACCTTTCTCGAGTACGTGGTGTTCTTCTCCGCCGCCGTCATGATCCTCGGCGGCGCGATCGGCGTCATCACGATGAAGAATCCGGTGCACGCCGCGCTCGGCCTCGTCCTCACGCTGTTCGGCGTCGCCGTCCAGTTCGTGGCCATGGACGCGCAGTTCCTCGCTGCCGTCCAGGTGATCGTGTACTCCGGTGCGATCGTCGTGTTGTTCCTGTTCGTCATCATGTTGCTCGGCGTCGACGAGTCGATGGACCTGTCGATCGAACCGATCCCGATCCAGCGGCCCCTTGCTGCGGTGATGGCCGTCGGCCTCGTCGGCCTGGTCGGCGCCGCAGTCATCCGTGCACGCGATGCGCTGGTCATCAACCCCGGTGACGGCATCGCCAGTGCCACCGACACCGGCAACAACGACGCCAACATCCAGCAACTCGCCACGAACCTGTACGGCGACCACGTCTTCGCGTTCCAGCTCACCTCGGTGCTGCTGATCGTCGCCGTCGCCGGAACGGTCCTGCTCACACGCAAGTGGCCGAAGGATGCGCCGGACACCGAGAGCAGCGACTCGTGATCGCCGTCATCGAACCGACCTGGTACCTGTTGCTCGCGGCGATGCTCTTCGGGCTCGGCGCGTTCGGGCTGATGGTGCGGCGCAACCCGTTGATCATGTTCATGTGCGTCGAGCTGATGCTCAATGCCGCCAACCTGACGTTCGTGGCGCTGGCCACTCGCTCGGGCGACATCAACGGGCAGACGGCCGTGTTCTTCGTGATGGTCGTGGCGGCCGCCGAAGTCGTGGTCGGCCTCGGCATCATCGTCTCGATCCTGCGCCGCCGTCCGGGTGCAACGGCCGACGATCTCGCGGAACTGAAGGGCTGACAGCGCCATGGCCGAACTCGTCTGGTTGATTCCCGCGTTCCCGCTCGCCGGGTTCCTCACGATCCTGCTCCTCGGTCGCCGGCTCGGCGACCCCAAGGCCGGTTACCTCGCGACCGCAGCGGTGTTCGCATCGTTCGTCGTCGCCGCCGGCGTCTACTTCGATCTGCTGAGCGAGCCCGAAGACCAGCGCGAGACCGTGGTGACGCTGTTCTCCTGGGTGCCGCTCGGCAACTTCCAGGTCGACCTCGCGTTCCTCGTCGACCCGTTGTCGATCCTGATGTGTCTGTTCGTCACGTTCATCGCCGGCTGGATCCACATGTTCGCCGTCGGGTACATGCACGGCGACGCCAAGTTCTCGAAGTTCTTCCTCTACATGAACCTGTTCGTCTTCTCGATGACGATCCTGGTGCTCGGCGAGAGCCTGCTCGTCACGTTCCTCGGCTGGGAGGGCGTCGGCACCTGCTCGTACCTGCTGATCGCCTTCTGGCACACCCGCGAGTCGGCGGCCACGGCCGGCAAGAAGGCCTTCGTCACCAACCGTGTCGGCGACTGGGGCGTCATGTTGGCGATGTTCCTCGCCTTCTCAGCCGTTGGCTCGCTGTCGTACACCGTGATCAACGAGAGCGCGGAGACCGGTGAACTCGCTGCGTCGACGGCGTCGGCCATTGCGATCCTGTTGTTGATCGGCGCAGCAGGCAAGAGCGCTCAGCTCCCGCTCTACCTCTGGCTCCCGGACGCGATGGAGGGCCCGACACCCGTGTCCGCGCTCATCCACGCGGCGACGATGGTGACCGGCGGCGTGTTCCTGCTCACGCGTATCAACCCGGTGATCCAGGCCTCGTACGACTGGGTGCCGACCACGATCGCGTGGGTCGGTGGTCTGACCGCGCTGTTCGCCGCCACCATCGCGTTGGCGCAGAACGACATCAAGAAGGTGCTCGCCTACTCGACGGTGTCACAGATCGGCTACATGATGCTTGCCGTCGGCAGCGGAGCGTACGTCGCCGGAATCTTCCACATGGTCACGCACGCCGGGTTCAAGGCGCTGCTCTTCCTCGGCGCCGGTTCGGTCATCCACGGCATGCACCACGAGCAGGACATGCGCAAGATGGGCGCCCTGCGCAAGTTCATGCCGATCACGGCGGTGACGTTCATCGTCGGTTGGCTGGCGATCGCCGGCGTGCCGCCGTTCTCCGGATTCTGGTCGAAGGACGAGATCCTGCTCTACACGCTCGCCAGCAGCACCCCGCTGTACATCGTCGGGATCATCACGGCGGTCCTGACCGCGTTCTACATGACGCGCCAGATCATCATGGTGTTCTTCGGTGAGGCCCGCTGGACCAGCGTGGCAAATGCCGACGAGGCACCCGAGGTCGCCGACGGCGAACCTCCCGTGGAGACCCACGACGCGCACGGCGAGTTCAAGCCGCACGAGTCGCCCGCGATCATGTGGATCCCGCTCGTGGCGCTCGCCGGCGTGGCTGCGCTCGGCGGCATCATCAACCTGCCGAAGCTGTTCGGGATCCCGTCCGGCATGGCGGCCCGACTCGAGGAGTGGCTCCACCCGGTCGTCGAGTTCGGCGAAGCCGACATCAGCGGAACCTGGGCCTACGACAACAAGTACCTCCTCGTCGCGATCGCCGTGGCCTGTGCCCTGGTCGGGATCATGCTCGCCTGGCTCGTCTACGAGCGCAAGCGCATCAAGCCCTGGGAGCCGTCGCTGTTGGCCAACGCCTGGTACTACGACTTCGCGGTCACCTGGTTCATGGGCAACCCCGGCCGTGAGGGCTTCCAGGCCGTCTCCGACTTCGACGCCAAGATCGTCGATGGCGCGGTCACCGGCACCGCGGTGGCCGTCAAGGCAACCGCGACCGGGGCCCGCAAGGGCCAGACCGGCTACGTGCGCCAGTACGCCGCGGTGATTGCCGTCGGTGTCGTGTTGCTCCTCGGCTGGTTCGTGGTGATTCGAGGGATTCTGTGATGTTGGCAGCCGAAACGGGACCCATCGCGTTCCCCATCCTGAGTGCGTTGATCTTCGTGCCGATCATCGGCGCGATCGCCGTCGCGCTCCTGCCGAAGAGCCGTCCGGAGTATCCGAAGCTGGTCGCCCTCATGGCGTCTGTCGCCACGGCGGCGATGTCGATCTGGCTCATGGCCTCGTTCGAGACCTCCGACGCCGGGTTCCAGTTCGTCTCGAAGCACACCTGGATCGAGGCGTGGGGGATCTCGTGGCACCTCGGTGTCGACGGCATCTCACTGTTCCTCGTGGTGCTCACGGGCATCCTGTTCCCGCTGGCGATCCTGGCGGTCGACGCCCATCACGACGAGAAGCCGTATCTGGCGTGGCTGCTCATGCTGCAGGCCGGTGTCATGGGGAGCTTCCTCAGCCTCGACCTGTTCGTGTTCTTCGTGTTCTTCGAGATCGTGCTCGTGCCGATGTACTTCCTCATCGCCGGATGGGGGTACGAGAAGCGGGTCTACGCGGCGACGAAGTTCTTCCTGTACACGATGTTCGGGTCGGCGTTCATGCTCGTCGGCCTCATCGCCACGGTCGCCATTGCGAGCCGCGAGATCGGCTACACCACCTTCGATCTCGTGGTCATCGCCGAGCAGGCGAACTTCGCGGCGTCGACCGGACGTTGGCTGTTCTTCGCGTTCGCGATCGCCTTCGCCGTCAAGGTGCCGATCTTCCCGCTGCACACGTGGTTGCCCGACGCCCACACCCAGGCGCCGACGGCCGGCTCGGTCGTCCTCGCCGGCGTGATGCTGAAACTCGGCACGTACGGCCTGCTGCGGTTCGGCGTCTACCTCTTCCCCGAGGCGTCGTACTGGAGCCGCAACCTGTGGCTCACGCTCGCCGTGATCGGCATCATCTACGGCGCCATTGCCGCCACGATGCAGACCGACCTCAAGCGGCTCGTCGCCTACTCGTCGGTCGCCCACCTCGGCTTCATCGTCCTCGGCATCTTCGCCTTCACCTCGCAGTCGATGGCCGGTTCCACCATCCAGATGGTCAACCACGGTGTGTCGACCGGTGCGCTGTTCCTCTTCGTCGGCTGGATCTACGAACGCCGCAAGACCCGCCAGATCTCCGAGCTGAAGGGGCTCCAGAAGGTGGCGCCGATCTTCGCTGCGGCCTTCATGCTGGTGATGCTGTCGTCGGTCGGCGTTCCCGGCCTCAACGGCTTCGTCGGCGAGTTCCTGATCCTCACCGGTTCGTTCCTGACGGCTCGCTGGTGGACGGTCGTCGCCGCACTCGGCGTGATCCTCGCCGCGGTGTATCTCCTGTGGGCCTACCAGCGCGTGTTCCACGGCGAGCCCGACGAGGACAACAAGAAGTTCCCCGAACTCAAGCTGAAGGAGGGCATGGTCCTGTTGCCGTTCCTCGGTCTCATCGTGTTCATGGGCATCTACCCCAAGCCGGTCCTCGACCGGATCGAGCCGAGCATCGATGCCTTGATCACCCGGGTCGAGGCGTACACCGACTACGAGGAACCCGAGCCCACCATCGAACTGCGAGAAGAACCCGCTGACGACGAGCCTGCTGACGAGGAGGGTGAGGGGTGATGATCGCTCAGCTCGACATCTTCGTCGGACCCGAGATCCAGTGGTTCGCGCTCTCGCCGCTCTTGATCCTGCTGGGCGGCGCGCTCGGCCTGCTGCTGGTCGGCGCACTCACGCCGCCCTGGCCGAAGCGGCTGTATGCGATCGTCTCGGCGACCACCGCTGGTGCCGCCGGTGTGATGGCACTGGTCCTCTGGGACGACATCAGCGACAACGGACCCACGACGCTCGTCGGCGGTGCCCTCGCCTTCGACAAGCTGGCGATGTTCATGACCATCACGATCTGCATCGGTGTGCTGCTCGTGAGCATCTTGAGCGACGACTATCTGCACGACACACCGAATCGCGGACCGGAGATCTACGCGCTCTACCTGGTGGCTGCGATCGGCGGCATCGTGATGGCGTCGGCGAACGATCTCATCGTGTTGTTCCTCGGCCTCGAGACCCTCTCGCTCGCGCTGTACGTACTGGCGGCGAGCAACCGACGCAGCAGTGAAAGTGCCGAGGCAGGCATCAAGTACTTCGTGCTGGGCGGGTTCGCGTCGGCGTTCTTCCTCTACGGCATCGCCCTGGTCTACGGCGGTACGGGCTCGACCAACATCAGCGAGATGGTCGTTGCACTGCAGACCTCGATCGACCCGTTCAGCGACGACACCCTCGTTCTCGCCGGCATTGCACTGCTGATCGTCGGCCTCGCCTTCAAGGTGGCCGCCGTGCCGTTCCACGTGTGGGCGCCCGACGTCTACCAGGGTGCACCCACGCCGGTCACGTCGTTCATGGCATCGGTCGGCAAGGCCGCAGCGTTCGCCGCGATGATCCGGGTGCTCGTGGTGGCGCTGCCGTTCTACCGAGACGACTGGCGACCGATCATCTGGGTACTGGCGCTCGTGACGTTGCTCGGCGGTTCGATCCTCGCCGTCGTGCAGGACAACGTGAAGCGGATGCTGGCCTACTCGTCGATCAGCCACGCCGGTTTCATCCTGGTGGGTGTCGAAGCCGCCGGTCATGGCGCCGGAGATCCCGATCCCGGCCCGGGTGTCCCTGCGGTCGTGCTGTACCTGATCCTGTACTCGGTGCTGGTGATCGGCTCGTTCGCCGTCGTCACGATCGTGTCGCGCAGCAACGGTGGCGACACCAGCCTCGACTCGTTCAAGGGCCTCGCCAAGCGGCGCCCCGCGTTGGCGCTCGGATTCACCGTGCTCCTGCTGGCCCAGGCCGGCGTGCCGCTGACCAGTGGGTTCATCGCCAAGTTCGGCGTGATCCAAGCGGCTGTCGATGTCGAGAGTTACGCCATCGCTGTCATCGCCATGGTGTGTGCCGTGATCGCTGCGTTCCTCTATCTGCGAATCATGGTGTCGATGTGGGTCGGCGAATCGACCGACGAGACCACGGTGAACGTCCCGTTCTCGATGGGTGTCGTGGTGACGTTGACGGTCGTGTTCACGATCGCTCTCGGTGTCTTCCCCGGCTGGCTCATCGACGCTGCCGATCAGGTGACGCAGTACGCCCGCTGACCTGGCAGGCTTGAGGCGTCATGAAGTGGCCGACGTGGAGCCAGGCGCTGCTTGCGGCGACGATCTCCGGTCTCGTCGCGTTGGCGTTGCGGAGGTCACGGCCGGCTCGCCTCGGTGATCGCTTCGGACAGGTCGTGGGTCCGGCCGCACTCGAGTTCGCCTTCGTCGCGTCGCTGTACGCGATCTGGCGGATGGCCAAGAACCTGCCGCTCACGCAGGCTGACGGCGCCATCGAGCGGGCTCGCGACATCGTGCGGGTCCAGGAGTTCTTCCAGCTGCCGAGCGAACTGACGCTCCAGCGCTTCACGCTCGACCACGAGTGGCTTGCCCAGTTCTCGGCAGCGTTCTACGCCGTTGCGCACGTGCCCGGCATCGTCATCTTCCTCGTGTGGCTCTACGCACGCCATCGCGACGTGTACCCGCACTGGCGCAATGCGCTGGCGATCGTCACTGCCTTCTGCCTGTTCATCCGCTTCGTCAAGGTGGCGCCGCCGCGGTATCTTCCCGACCTCGGCTACGTCGACGTGTCGGAGATCTACAACATGTCCGTCTACGGCGAGGCCGGAACCGGCGTGTCGTCGCAGTTCGCGGCGATGCCGTCACTGCACGTGGCGTGGGCGGCGGTCGTTGCGTTCGGTGCGCTGTCGGCGAGCACGAGTCGCTGGCGTTGGATCGGCATGGTCCACCTCGTCGTCACGGTGTTGGTCGTCTCGGCGACCGGCCACCACTGGTGGCTCGACGGCATCGTCGCGTTGGTGCTGCTGTGGGTCGCGCTCGGACTCGACACGCTGGGGCGCCGTTGGGTGCACGCGCGTGCGCGGGGAACCACTCCCGGTGTCGGCCGACCTTGCCGTCGTCGAGGCCGCCGAGTCGGAGGTCGTGTGACTGCTCACCCGAACGTGATTGCCGACCTCGACCGGTTGAGCCTCACCTACGAGGTGATGGACTGCGATCCCGAGCTGGCCGACACGGCCCAGTTCTGTGAGGCCTACGGCGTGCCGCTCGAGGAATCGGCCAACGCCATCCTGGTCGCGTCGAAGAAGCCGGAGGGTCACCATGCCGTGTGTGTCGTGCTCGCCCATACCCGCCTCGACGTGAACGGCACCGTGCGGCGCAAGCTCGGGGTCCGCAAGCTCAGTTTCGCGCCGGCCGATCTCACGCGGGAGCTGACCGGCCAGGAGATCGGTGGAGTCACGATCTTCGGCCTGCCACACCACGTGCCGGTGTGGCTCGACGCGCGGATTCTCGGCTGCGAGCGGATCATCGTCGGTGCGGGTTCGCGCTCGGCGAAGATCAGCCTCGACCCGTCACAGCTCGTCGGTCTCGACGGCTACGAGTTCGTCGACGACCTGGCGTTGGAGCCGACCTGACGGAGGAGCTCGGACCTGTTCGTACCGAGGTCGTCGTCGAGTTGCATGAGAACCTCGCGTCGAGCCATGTCCATATGGCAGTTCACCTGTGTTGTGACAGAGAGGTGAACGTCATGATGCGGTGTCGTCGAAGGGGAGGGGTGCGGGCAGGGCGAGGCCGATCGTGGGTGGGCGCAGCGGGCGAATGTTGCCGTCGGTATCTCGCAACACGAAGTGTCCGGCCCCGAGGGGCTGCAGACTCCAGTGTTGTTCGTGGAGCAGGTGGTGGTGGTACCAACACAGGAGTACGAGGTCGTCGAGGTCGGTGTTGCCGTCGTTGGCCCAGTGGATGCTGTGGTGGGCGTCGCAGCCACCGGGTGGGATCGGACAGCCGGGGATGCGACAGCCGTGGTCACGGATGGTGAGCAGGTCGAACTGGGCGTCGGACACGCTGCGGGTCTGGCGGCCGTAGTCGATGACCACACCACCGGGCCCGGTGATCAATCGGTGGATGCCGGCGTCGCAAGCCATCCGCCGGACCGCCTCGGCGGTGAGCGTGATGGGCCCGGTGTTCGTGTCGAGCACCCCGCCCAACGTGGCCGCGATCAGGTCGGTCACGTTGATCGTGGCGATCAGCTTCGGTCGGTTGCGTTTCGCACCGGGGGTGGGTTCCAGGTTGGCGAGGACCTGTTTGGCCATCGCCACCAACGCGTCAGCGCGACGCTGCTCAGGAGTGCGTTCGTCGTCGTCGGTGCGAGTCGACAGGACCCGGATGGCTTCGCGGACGAGTTTCATGCCTTCGGGGTCGAGGAGCCCGTCGAGGCGGCCCATCCCGTCGAGCAGCTCCGACAGATGCAGCTTGCGCGACTCGAACCGGTCCTGGGCCGACTTGGTCGATCCATCAGGGTCGGCATGCAGCCGCCAGGTGGCCAACACCATCTTGAAGTCACGATGCGTCAGGCTCAACGCCCAGCCGACCAGCATTCGTTCGTCACGGGCGAACACGTCAGCCAGATCCGCCCGCCACGTGTCGGCCAACAACCGCAGCGCCGATTCCGCCAGGACCCCGCGGGTGAAACGATCCTTCACGAGCGGCATGTGCTGGATCCGTTCCGCCAACTGCAACGTCAGCGAACAGGCCCCCGGCGCCTCACCCGTGGTCGACCGCAAGCCACGCTTGCGGTGAGCGGAACCCGTGGACGTACCAGCGGCCCGACACCACCACCTCGTGCACCCGATCCAGTTGTGCCGCCCGCGCCCGGCGCATCGCCACCGTTGCAGCATCAGCCACATCCAACACATCGACCGGCGCCGTCCCCGCCGATGTCGATGCAATCCCCGTGACCATGACCCCATCATGACGAAGGGGTGTTGCAGGGTTACCGAATCCGTCGCCTCGATGCCTGCTTCGCGGCGATCTCGTCGAGGCGTGCCCGGATCAGCTTGCGCACCAACGCTTTCGGCAGCGGCCGGTCGACGGGGAACTGCAAGGTGCCCGGCGATGCGACCGTGCACCAGTCGGGGATTCCGCTGACCTGCGTCACGATGTTGCCGCTGTGTGGGAAGTAGGAGCAGTGGCGCTTGAAGCCGTCGAAGCCGGCAACGGCGACCCCGTCCACCTTGAAGCACGGCATGTTGTAGCTGATGCACTCCTGCGCGTCGGGTAACAGGTCGCGAAGCGTTGCCTGCAACGCCGCCAGTGTGTCGCGTTGGGGCTGCGGCAGCGTCGCCAGGTACTCACCGATCGGGTCGTCGACGCCGCTCATACGGAACAGTTCTACTCGGCCGGTCAGCGGTTCGGGCGCAGCGTCCAGCGTTGCGCATCGAGCTCGGGTCGGTTGATTCGCATCGTGGGCACACCGGGCAGCGCGTAGTACCCGAGCACCACGGTGATCGCGTCCGGGTGTGCTTCTTGGATGCAGACGACTTGTTCGCTCGATCCGATGCCGTCGGTGAGGATCCAGCGTTCCATCAACGACGCGAGACCGTCGGTGATCACTCTCTCCTCGGCGTCGAGCCTGGTCGGGTACACGCCGAGCGACGCGCCGAAGACCGTCAACGAGTGCCATCCGTCGGGCCGGTCGTCGACGAAGCCGCACAGCTCGTCGTCGTCTGTCCGATTCACCGCATCCATGCGCGCAGAATACGCGTCGAACACTTCCGCGCCAGCGTGAGTTTCGGGGCCGCGGCACGGGATGGCTGATCACTGCGCGGCAAAGTCGAGCCGCATCCGGATCTCGTCGGCGCACGGGTCCGACGGCAGTGCCTGGTACTCGCCCGTCTCGCGGAACCCCATCGACTCGTAGAGCAGCTGGGCGGGGGAGTTCCCCCGGGTCACCCAGAGACCGACCGACGACGCCCCGGTCTGCGCTGCCCAGTCGATCACCTCGCGGACGAGTAGTCGGCCGGTGCCCGTCCGTCGTACGTCCGGCGCGGTCCACATCGACACCAGGTCGACCTCAGTGGATTGTTCCTCCTCGCGGTAGCCGCCGGCGATCCCGATCGGACGCGCATCCAGTCGAGCCAGGAATGTGATGCGGTCGAGACCGGTGGACGCCAACCGCGCCCGTTCGGACCATTCCGTGTCGGAGCGTTCGGCTTCCTCGGCGTAGGTCGACCCGAATGCCGACGGAGCGTCGCGGAGCGCGGCGAGACGAATCTCCTTGAGTTCAGGCCCGTCGGCAGCGCTGATGCGGCGGATGTCGATCGGCACCACTGCATTGTCGACGATCCGCTCGTCCCCACGCAATCACGTTCGCGATGTGTCGGTACACATCGTGAGCGTCAGGCGGGGCGGAGCCAGACGACGACGGCGCCGCGGACGCGTTCCTCGAGCGTGTTGCCGTCGAGTGACTTGGCGGCCTTGGGGAAACGGATGGCGTACGACCGCAGCAGCGGCGTGACGGCGTCGGGATCGTCGACGCCGCGCAGTGCGTGAGCCGTCATCGGGATCCACTTCCCGGCCCGCAGTACCTTGAGCTGGCCCATGTCGGTGAAGTTCCGCCACCACGTCTTCGTGTCCGGCTTCCCGACGAGCACGACGAGGCCGACGTGAGCCTCCGCGTACTGGACGGGCATGGTGTACTCGGTGTCCGTGCGACGCCCGCGGTAGCGGATCAGGACGGTCGTCCCCGACAGGATCTTGTGGGCCGGTGACGTCAGGATCTTCTCGACGACTGAATTCGCGAGCGCCATGACGCAATGCTATTGCGGCGGGTCGGGTGCTTCCCGCACCACGGTGCGCGCCGAGCGGGTACTGTTCGGCCATGGGTCTGGGGGATGCGAAGTACCTGTTGTTGACGACGTTCAAGCGTGACGGCACGCCCGTGGGGACGCCCGTCTGGGCGGCGCCGCTCGATTCGGGTGAGATCGGATTCTGGACGAGCTCCGGCTCGGGCAAGGTCAAGCGGATCGCGCACACGACCCGCGTCACCGTCCAGGAGTGCGATGCGCGTGGCAAGGTGAAACCCGGGTCGGCGAGCGTCGAGGCCACCGCCCGGCTCGTGGAGGGCGACGACATGGCCGAGATCCAGCGCAAGATCAGCGACAAGTACGGGATGATGACCAAGGTGACCAAGATGCTCGGCACGCTGGGTGGGATCGTCAAGCGCAACCGGATTCCCTACGGTGATCGCGGTGTGATCATCGCCCTCGGGGAGTAGCCGATGGCCCGTGCGATCCAGATCACGTTCGACGCCGCAGGGCCTCGGGCGCTGGCGGAGTTCTGGTGCGAGGTACTCGGCTACGTCGAGCAACCACCCCCGGAAGGATTCGAGACGTGGGAGGACGCGCTGACGGCATTCGGCATCGATCAGTCCGACCCCGACCGCGCGTTCGCCATCGTCGATCCCGACGGCGTCGGCCCGCGGGTGTTCTTCCTCAAGGTGCCCGAGGGCAAGACCGCCAAGAACCGGATGCACCTCGATGTCAGCGTGGCGCCGAGCGAACTCCACACCCGCGCCGACGAACTGGTCGGGCTCGGCGCAACGTACGTCGCCGAGTTCGACGAACCCGAAGGCCACTGGATCACCCTGCTCGACCCCGAAGGCAACGAGTTCTGTCTGCACTGATCGGCGAGGGTCCGGATGACGGGTGAACCGGACACCGCTGCGGAGTGGGAGGCGAACGCTCCGGCGTGGATCGAGATGAGCCGGGCCGGCGCCGACCGATACCGGGATCTCGTCAACACGCCGGCGTTCCTCGATGCCCTTCCCGACGTGACGGGCCTGCGCTGCCTCGACGTCGGCTGCGGCGAGGGTCACAACACGCGACTGCTCGTCGAACGCGGCGCGGACATGACGGCACTCGACATCTCCGACACGTTCATCCGTGCCGCGCGCGACGCCGACCCGGCAGGTCGCTACGTCCAGGGCGACGCGACGTTGTTGCCCTTCGGCGACGCAACCTTCGACGCGGCGACCGCGTTCATGAGCGTGATGGACGTCGCCAACCCGGCGGTCGCCATCGGCGAGATCGTCCGTGTCCTACGTCCGGGCGGGTGGTTGCAGTTCTCGATCACGCATCCGGTCAACACCACCCCGATCCGGTCGTGGGTCGACGACGACCACGGCGTGCGCACGTCGTTGGCGATCGCCGACTACTTCACCGAGGGCCCGATCACGACCTCGTGGACGTTCAAGGTGGCCGGCGAACTGCGCGAACGCCACGATCCGTTCACGATCACCGCCGCCCGGCGCACCGTGTCGTCGTGGATCAACCTGGTGATCGACGCCGGACTCACCATCGAGCGGGTCATCGAGCCGGTCGCCTCCGAGCAGACTGCGTCACTCCACCCCGAAGTGGCCGACACCCGCATCGTGCCGTTCTTCCTGATCGTGCGCGCCCGCCGGTGAGTCCGGTAGGCACCTCGCGTGGTGGCGTCGCCGAGGTTCAGGGCCGTCACGCCACCTTGTCGAACTCGGCGAGCTGGTCGCCGCCCGGTTCGACGACGTCACCGGTCTTGAGGATCTTCACGAGGGCGATGATGCCGAGGATGACGGTGACGTACAGCACCGGGGCGCCCCCGGCGACGGGCTTGTCCTCGAGGTTCAACCCGGAGTGGTCCTGGATGAACACCGAGAAGTCCCAGATGGCGTGCAACCCCATGGTGACGAAGAGGGTGCCGGTGAGCCGGCGGGTGACGTAGTACATGAGCCCGACGGCGAAGGCGAACACCACCTGTTGCGCCGTGCTGCTCGCACTCTGCCCGAAGAAGGCGTTGGGCGCGTGGAGCAGGCCGAAGATGACGCCGGAGAACACCCACACCCACCTCTCGTGCATGGATCCGCGACCACCGACGATCGCGAGACCGCGGGTCAGGAGCTCTTCGGAGAAGCCGACGAGGAGCGTACCGATCGCGAGCCACAGGACGTATTCGCCGACGCCGTCGATCTCGCCCCACTTCGTGGTCGCCAGGTTGCCGATGGCACCCAGGAGGAGCAGCACGGGGATGGTCCACATCCACCGGCTCCCCACGCGTCGGGGCTCGTGCATGGCGGGCTTCCACCAGCCGAGCACCGTGGTCACGACGACCAGGTAGACGGCGCCCAGGGCAACCGCGAGCACGATGCCCTCGCGGACGTTCTCGACGGTGTCGCCGACCTCGTCGTACTCCATGCCGACGGCGGCCCACACGCTGAAGACGACGACCATGTAGCCGAGGATCGCAACGATGGAGGAAAGGGCAGAAGGTTTCACACGCATGCTCGGGCCTCGCCGTTCGGTGGGTCGGAAGTCCCGGGCGAAGTTACACGCACCGATCGGTTCGTCCGATGCGATCGGTGCAGGGTTGGGGGGCACTTTTCGTTGCGGGCTATGGTCCCGGTTCCATGACGTCGCCTGCGAGCCAACCGGATGAGTTGACCATCACGGACATGGAGCGCCATCCCCCGGCGATCGATCCGCCGAAGGGCAAGGACTACGAGCGCGAGTTGGTGCGCCTGCAGATCGAGATGCTGAAGATGCAGCTGTGGGCGAAGGAGACGAACGCCCGAGTGCTCATGATCTTCGAAGGCCGCGACGCCGCCGGCAAGGGTGGTGCGATCCGCCGGTTCACCGAGCACACGAATCCCCGTGGCGCTCGCGTGGTGGCACTCCCCAAGCCGACCGAGGCCGAGGTCACCCAGTGGTACTTCCAGCGGTACGTGACACACCTGCCGTCGGGCGGCGAGATCGTGTTCTTCGACCGGTCGTGGTACAACCGGGCAGGCGTCGAAGCCGTGATGGGCTACGCCACCAAGGATCAGCGCGAGCTGTTCTTCGAGCAGCTCCCGTCGTTCGAGCAGCACCTGGTCGACTCGGGGATCCACCTGTTCAAGCTGTGGTTCACCGTGTCGAAGCAGGAACAGAAGCGACGATTCGACGGCCGGCGCGGTGATCCGCTCAAGCAGTGGAAGTTGAGCCCCAACGACGAGCTGGCGGTCAAGAAGTTCGCCCAGTACGGCGCTGCGCGCGACGAGATGCTCCGGCGGACCGACACGCCACACGCTCCGTGGACCGTGGTGAACTCGAACGTGAAGAAGTGGGCACGCCTCGAGTCGATGCGCCACGTCCTGCACGAGTTGCCGTACTCCCACAAGGACCACGATGTGGTCCACGCGCCGGCGCCGCTCGTGGTTCGACCCGCATCCAGCCTCGGTCTCTGAACTCGTCGGTGGCCGATCGTCAGGTCCGGTGCACGGCGACCAGCACGCCGGCGAACTCGTCGGCGTGCTCGAAGAGGGCGTCGGCAAGTCGTTCACTCGCGGCCAAGCCAGAGGCCGTGAGGCGGATCTCGACCGCCCGCCGATCTGTCGGAACGATGCCGTAGAGACGTTCGACGATGCCGGCTGATTCGAGTTGATCGACGAGGTACGTGGTGCTTCCGCTGGTGAGCCCGAGCACCTCGGCGAGCTGTCCTGGGCGGGCGTCTCCCCAGTCTGCCAACGTGGCCAGGGCGAGAAGTTGTCGTGGGTCGGCCAGGCCGACGTCGGTGTGGAATTGCCGGGTCAGTCGAGCGCCGACGTCGCCGAGTCGATCGAGCTTGGCGAGCGCCGGCATCGCCGGCGTCGCCGGCCCGGGCGACGAGCCAGTTGGTTGCAGGAGATCCAACAACTCCTTGATCAGGGGGTTCGGTGACGAGAAGTAGTCGCCGAATTCCTCCTCCAACATGCGAACTCGAACTCGACCCAGCGGCGTCAGTGCACTGATCACCGTGCGATGGTCGAGTTCGCCTCGTGCCGATTCCACGAGTCCTACTTGGTCGAGTCGTTCGAGCAGCTGAGTGACACCCGACCGACTCAACCCCGTGAGGGCGGTGAGCGCGTGGCGACCACTCGGCCCGGACACGAAGAGATGTGCGAGAACTCGGATCTCGTTGTTGCCCGAGGTCTCTCCGGCGATCCGCTCCACGGCCTCGTTCAGTTCCATCGAGTAGCGCATCAGGAGCACGAGTGCTCGCCGTCGCATCCGCTGATCTCCCGAATTCGCGGACGAGTTGCCCTGACTCACACGACCACTCTACGGCGCACGTCGTTCACGTCGAACCGTCGCGGATCACGCCGGCGACGACCCGCAATGCGAGTACAGCGGCAGCGGTCAGGCCGACGTATCCGAGCAACTCGTTGACCAGGAGGTCGTTGCGCACCACCGGGCCGCTGTCGGAGGCGACCAATACGACCGAACCGATGCCGGCCGCTGACACGATGACCGCGAGCACGACGCGACCGACCAGCGAGAACGCCGGCCGGATGGAGGTGAGCGTTCCCTCGAGCGTGACGAGCGTTCGGCGGGGGTGCGCCGAGTTCTTCGGTGACGTGCGGGCGCATCGCCGACTCCGGCTGGGGTTCGGCCGCGCTCGCGCAGCTTGCTCAGTTCCTCGCACCATTCCGGAGGAGGGAGGACGTCGGGACGCGTCGAGGCGACCTGGCCGAGCTTGACGAAGATGCCTCCGGCCTCCTCGAGCGTGCGGCGAACCCCGACCGGCAGTTCAGGGCGCGATGCGGCGCCGCCGAGATCCCGTTGCGGCGGGCGATGCCGATCACCTCTCGATAGCGACGGAGCGGTTCGATCTTGTCGCGCACCCCGGTGAGGGGGTTCGTGATCGTCACCAACCCCGCCGAGTCGCCCGAAGCGAGTGAGCCGACCGGGGCGAAGAGGTCGATGAGGATCGCCACGCTCATCGTGAACAACGTGCCGAGGACGACGGCGATCGCGACCATCGCGAAACTGGAGCCCTCCCAGTCGGTGACGAGCCCGGCGACGATGACCGCGACTGTCCAGCCGACGATCCCCGACACCAGCAGCGCGACCCATCCCCGGCGGGCGCCGAGGAGGCGACCGGCTACGAACGTGACGAGCAGACCGACGAGCGTTCCGAGGATCAGCCAGGCGAGGAGGGTGAGCATGGTGCACAGCATGCCGCGGTCGTCTGCGGCTGCACGATGTCTCCCTGGTCGAAGTTCGCCTGCGCGATGATTGCCTGCATGCGCACCGAGATCACCTTCAGTCCGGCCTACGCGATGGCGACACTCCACCTCGAACCCGGTGAGTCGGTGAACGCCGAAGGTGGCGCGATGATGGCGATGTCGTCGACGATCGACATCACGACCAGTACCAAGGGTGGGGTGATGAAGGGGCTGCGCCGTTCACTCGGTGGCGAGTCGTTCTTCATGAACACCTTCACGGCGAACGGGCCCGACGCGCACGTGGTCGTTGCGCCCGCGCTGCCTGGCGACATCATCACCTGGCCGCTCAGCAACCAGACCGTCTATCTGCAGTCGGGCTCGTACCTGGCGGCGCCGGGTTCGGTCGATGTGGACAGCAAATGGGGTGGGGCCAAGACCTTCTTCAGCAAGGAGGGCCTGATCATGCTGAAGTGTTCCGGTACCGGCGACCTGGTGGTGTCGAGCTACGGCGCCATTCACGCCGTCGACCTCGCCCCCGGCCAGACCTACGTCGTCGACACCGGCCACATGGTGGGTTGGCAGGACGGTGTCCAGTACGAGGTGCACAAGGTCGGGAACTGGAAGTCGACGATCCTCGGCGGCGAGGGTCTCGTGGCCCGCTTGACAGGTCCCGGTCGGGCCTACATCCAGACCCGCAGCCCGCAGAGCTTCATCGACTGGATCACGCCGCGACTGCCGACGAATCGGTCGTAGCCGCAGCTCTTCCTTAGGTTGCTTGGATCGCGTCGAGGACTTCCATGCGGGTGGATCGCTGGGCAGGGATCAGCGCGGCGAGGAATCCGAGCCCGACTCCGAGCACCAGCACGAGGGCCAGCAGCCCGACTGGGGGACTGAATGGAACCGAGGTGTCTGCGGACTGGCTGATCGCCCGGACGAGCGCCCAGCCGGTGAATCCGCCGACGAGCATGCCGGCGAGCGTGCCGAGTGACGCGATGATCACCGACTCGATGCGCACCATCCGTCGCACGCGTCGATCGAGCATCCCGACCACGCGCAGCAGCCCGAGTTCCCGGCGCCGCTCGAGGATCGACAGCGACATCGTGTTGACGATGCCGATGAGTGCGACGATCACGCTCATCAGCAGCAGGCCGTTGACCGCATTGATGAGGAAGTCGAAGATCCCGCCGATCGTCGCACCGATCGCGCTCCCAGCGGTCAGCGAGATGTCGGGCCGCAACGACAGGACCTCGTTGATCTCGTCCTCGACGTCGGACTGCGCACCCGAGGCCACGTCGATGAACGCAGACGAAGGCTGAGTGACACCGATGAAGGAGTCGAAGGTCTCTGCGGCGACGAAGTTGCCGGTGAACGCGACGTCGATGTTGGCATCGACGATCCCGACGACTTCCAGTTCGAGGCTGGCGCCGGCGCTGTTGACGATGGTGACGGAGGAGCCGAGAGCAGGACCGTCGTCGACCGAACCACCGATGGCCGCGCCGTCGCTGATCACGATGCCGCCTGGTCCGAGGTCGTCGAACGATCCCTCCGAGATGTCGATACCGGTGGACTCGCTCAGCGCCGCAAACTCCGCGGTGGAGATCGCCGATCGGGTCACCCTCGAACGTCACGGGTGCCCGCCGGAACGGAATGACCTGCTCGACGTCCTCGATGGCTTCCAGCTCCGCCACGAGGTCGTCGTCGATCACGCCGCCGGTGCTGTCCATGAAGAAGTCGGCGCCACTCAGCTTGTCGATCTCGTCGACCGCGAAGTCCTTGATGCTGGTTCCCGCAACGGTCACGAGCGTCACGAGGTACACGCCGATGAGCAACGCGTTCGCGGTCGTGGCGGTGCGCTGTGGATTTCGGGCGGTGTTGTCGGAGGCGAGTCGCCCTTCGAGACCGAACCGGGACGCGATGGGTCGAGACGCCTTGCTGACGAGGATCGCGAGCAGCGGGCCGGCGACGATGACGCCGATGAAGATCGCCAGCGCTCCGAAGCCCAGCCCTGCGCCGCTCCCGTCGAGCAGGCCGAGGATTCCGAGGGCGACGAGCACTCCTGCGAGAACGGTCCGTTTGCGTGACACGGTCGAGCTCTCGACGGCCGCTTGGCGCAGCGCTTCGATGGGTTCGGTCTTCGCTGCCCGGCGCGCCGGGATCATCACCGAGAAGAAGGTGATCAGGGTGCCGGAGATGATGCCCTGGGAGACCACGGTCGGCGTGACCTTGATACCGCTCCCCGGCAATGAGACGCCGATCGCGGCGACGACGGTGACGAGCAGGTAGGCGAGCGCGAAGCCTGCAACGACACCGAGCATCGATCCGATGATGCCGATCACGAGACCCTCGAAGCGCAGTGATCGTCTTGACTGCTTCGGTGTCGCACCGATCGCCGCCAGCACGGCCAGCTCGCGGAGGCGCTGCGCGACGATCACGCTGAACGTGTTGTAGATGACGAAGGCCCCGACGAACAGTGCGAGACCGGCGAATGCCTGCAGACCGATCTTGAGTGCCTTGCCGAACCCGCTGGCCTCGGCGCGCTTGTCCTGGAGGAACTCGTCGCCGCTCTGGACACGGAAACCATCGGGAACCGACGGTTCGACCGCTGCGACCAACTCCGTCTCGCTGACGTTGCCGCGCAGGTAGAGGTCCTCGTAGGCGACGACACCGGCGTTGAGCCACTGGAACGCGGTCGCCTCCGGCACCGAGACGGTGCCGTTCTGATCGATTGCGTCGGAGCTGCCGAAGCTCGTGACACCCACGATCGTGGCGTCGAACTGCCCGGCGGAGGTGAGCACGACAACTCGATCACCGACTGCGAGATCCTCGTTCGTCGGCGAGGCCGCGATCGACGGTGATCTCACCTGCGGCCTGCGGCGCCGCGCCTTCGACGATGTCGACGTGGTTGAGTTCGTCGTCGTCGACCCAGAGCCGGCCCGTGGCACCGTCGGCGTACGGCTTGCCGTCGTCGCCGAGGAAGGCGATCGGTCCGCTCGAGTTCTCCGGCCACGCCCGTCGACTTCGGGGAGTGCTGCGACTTGTCAGCCGACGTCGCCGCTGATGCGGAGGTCCTGCGGCGAAGTCGGCTCCCCAGCCTTCGTCGTCGGGGACGACTGCCGCTTCGATTCCTGCGAACTGGCGGTTCACGTCACCCTCGAGGGCATCGATCACGCGATCGGAGAGGAATAGCCGGCCGCGGTGAAGAACGCCACCCCGGTGATGATGGCGATCAGCGTGGCGACGTAGCGTCCACCGTTGTGGCGCACGCCGCGCAGGGCAAGTTTGAGCACGGGCGGATCAGGCCTCGAATTGCTTCATGCGGTCGAGCACACGGTCGGTGGTCGGCGACTGCATCTCGTCGATGATCTGACCGTCGGCGAGGAACAGCACGCTGTTCGCGTACGACGCCGCGTGCGGGTCGTGGGTCACCATGACGATGGTCTGGCCGGATTCGGTCCACCGCGTTGCGCATGAACGCGAAGGATTTCCGATACCGGTGCGCGAGTTCAGTGCGCCGGTCGGTTCGTCGGCGAACACGATGTCGGGCTTCGGCACGAGCGCGGTGCCCGCCAACGTGCGGCACGTTCGCCGCTGGCCACCGGAAGCCGACTCGGCAGGTTGTCCAAACGGTTGCCGAGCCCTACGGTGTCGACGATCGTGTCGAACCACGCCTTGTCCTCGTCCTCGCCCGCCAATGTCAGCGGCAGGAGGATGTTCTCCTTCGACGACAGCGTCGGGATCAGGTTGTACTGCTGGAAGATGAACCCGAGTCGGTCACGGCGGAGCAGGGTGAGGTCGGTCTTGTTCAGCGTCGACAGTTCGGTGTCGCCGACGAGCACCGAACCCGACGTCAGCCGATCGAGCCCGGCGACGCACTGCATCAGGGTGCTCGCCCCGACCCCGACGGACCCATGATCGCAGTGAACCGGTGCGAGGGGAAGTCGACCGTCACACCGTCGAGGGCATGGACCGCGGTGTCACCCGATCCGTACGTCTTGACGGCGTCGATCGCCCGTGCGGCAGGCACCGCTTGGGCGATCGTCGAGGTCGGGGGGCTCAGATCGGTCATCGGTTGTCCATTCATCGCTCGGGTGTCTCGGGCGGGGAAGCGCCAGGGAGATTAGCAGTAATTTGTCGAATCGGGCCCGGTGGTGCTCATCCGGTCACGGCGCCGGTGGTAGCCAGCACGACCACGGCGACCACCCAGACCGCGACGTTCGTGACGTCCATGATCGGGTCGAGCAGGTGCCGGTGCAGGCGGCCGAGCCGTGCGAGTGCGAGCTGGCGGACGTGATGGGTCCAGCGGAGCGCCCGGTAGCCGCGGGCGAGGTTCAGTCGATCGAGCAGGCGGCCGATGCCGTTGCCCAAATTGGTCCGCGGAGACAGGCCGACCTCGTAGGCGCTTGCCAGTGGCAGGGCGAGCAGCGAGGCCGCGAAGCCCGACCCGACACGGATGATCAACCCGACCACGAGCGGAGCGAGGGGTGACCACAGCCGTGACCCCACTTCGTCGCCCGACGACCAGTCGACGTCGATGTTGGTCCGTGTGATCGCCGCGCCGATCAGGCCGATGGCGACCAACCGTCACGGACCTTGCACCAGATACCACACGATCAGCAGGTTGCGAGCGTCGGCCGTCCCGGGTTGCAGCCCGAGTTCCAGGCCGAATTCGGGGTGGATCGGAGAACGACGGGTCATGGGTCATGAGGCCACGCGCCGGTCTGCAATCGACCCGGCGAGCCAGAGCCCGCCAAGGCCCGATCAGCACGCCGAAGCTCCACCCTCCGACACGTCGGCCGGGAGGTGGACACCGTGCACGATGCGGGCGACTCCGACGACGAGCGTCACGATCGCGAGCAGTGGCCGCCATCGATGGGGGAGTGCGGCCATCGCCATGATTGCTGGCACCGCGGCGACGGCACTGTGGCCCGACACGTAGCCGAGGCCAGTGCCGTCCCCCTTCGCGGATGACCACCTCGGGGAGGTAGGTCAACGGTCGGTCACGCTCGACGATCCGTTTGACACCCTTCGCCCCGAACCAGTGCGACGAGCCCGGCGGCCACGGTGGCTGCGCTCAGCAGCCAATCCCGCTTGAACGACGCGATCGATGCAGCGACGACGATCGGCCCGCCGAGCGTGCCGGCCTGCATCACCGGGTACAGCACCGTGGCCAGTGCGTCTGGTGCGTCGTTGATCGGCACTCGGTGAGTCTCAGCTCCCACCGTGGCACCGGGAGCTGTCGGGCGACCACGTACGACACGACCAGTGCTGCGCCCGCGCCGGCGGCGACGAGTCCGGGCCGCCGCACCCGGCCGGGCCAGCGAGTTGGCGCGGTGGTGGGATCGTGGTCGCTCGATCTTCGGTAGTTGAGCACGACCGATCACTGCGGTCGGAAGCTTCATCGGCCAGACTCGTACCGCTGTGCATACCAGTGCACGCGACGCACGAGGATGACGAGTCAATGAGCGACACGAACACAGCCACCGAGCTCGGCGCGCCGGGCCGCCGCAGCCTGTCGGACATCACCGGTCTCGGGTCGCGCCGAGGAGGCGACGTCGCGGGTACACACGCTCGCCGGAGGACGTGCTGCGGATCGTCGTGTTCGCGACCCTGACGGTGTTCATGATGGCGCTCACGAGGTGGGCGCGGACGTCGATCACCGGGTCTGGAGGAGGACCTGATCGAGCTGCTCGGGTTCGTCAGCTCCGACGATCGAGCGCGTCGATCAAGGGAGCGCTCGAGATCATCGTTGCGCTCGTGGGTGTCGGCGTGTTGCGTGATCGCCGTTGATCGAACCGTCGCTACCGGCTGTTCGGGTACATGTTCGCCGCGCAGACGCTCGCGGTCGTGCTCATGGGGTGCTGGTGCAGCGCCTCGTCGACCGCGATGAGTCCGAACAGGTCGATCAACGAGCTCGCAGACCGTGCCGGGATCGAGACCGCCACGACGTCGGGGGCGATCGGCCTGGCGTCGACCGCCGCCGGCGTGTTCATCGTAGCTGTCGCCGTTCGTGTCGCGCCGCTGGCGCCGCTTCGGGATCGGCCTGATCACGTTCATCACCCTGACCACGATCGTCGGTGTCGATCCCGAGGCTCCCTGCGGACACGCTCCTCGCGCTCCCGCTCGGAGCGATGTGCGGGGCTGCCATCCTGCTGGCCTTCGGGCGTCCCGATCGACGGCCCACGCTCGAAGCGATCGGGTCGGCGCTGGCGGGCGGGCCTGCGCACGACGGAGGTCCGGCAGGCGAAGGTCAACGCCCCGCGGCTCGACGCCGTACTTCGCCACGCTCGACGACGGGGGACGGCTGTTCGTCAAGGTGCTCGGCTCGCAGGAGCGTGCGGCCGACCTGCTGTTCCGGGTCTACCGGTTCCTGCGGCTGAAGAACGTGGGCGACGATCGGCCGTTCTCGTCGCTGCGC
>CAVURC010000005.1:0-148383 GCA_963743825.1 Ilumatobacteraceae bacterium
CGGCGCTGCCCACCGACGTCGACTACGCCTCGGCCCGACTCGTCGACGAACGCACCGAGCACCTGAGGGTGCGCCGCAACGAACTCGAACCGGTGTTCAACGACTTCGACACCGGCGTCATGATCTCGATCTGGAACGGCGGCGGCCTCGGCTATGCCGCCACCACCGACCTCAGCGAGGCGGGCCTCGCCGCCGCTGTCGATCGGGCCCGCTACTGGGCCGGTGTGACGGCCGGTGCGATGGTCACCACCGCCGCACCCACCAGCCACGCATCGGGCACCTACGCGTCGCCGGTCGAGGTCACCTGGGACACACTCCCCCTCGACGACCGGCTCGAACTCCTGCACCAACAATCTCGGTTGCTCGGCATCGACGATCGCATCGTCAACTGGAGCTCGTCGTTGGTGCGCCGCGACGTCGACCAACTCCTCATCACCACGTCCAACAGTGGCGACGCCGGCCGCATCGAACAGCGCTTCCGGTTCGTCTACCCGAGCCTGCACGCCACGGCGAACGAGGGCACCAACACCCAGACCCGCACGTTCGGCGGTCACGCGTTCTGCGGCCAGGGTGGCGCCGAAGTGCTCGGCCGTTTCGGGTTCGGCGACGCCGCGTCGAGAGTCGCCGAACAGGCGCTCGAGCTCCTGAGCGCGCCCAACTGCCCCACCGGCGTGATGGACGCACTGCTCGCCCCCGACCAGATGATCCTGCAGATCCACGAGTCGATCGGCCACCCGCTCGAACTCGACCGCATCCTCGGCGACGAACGCAACTACGCCGGCACCAGCTTCGTCACCCCCGAGATGTTCGGTTCGTACCAGTACGGCTCGGAGCTGCTCAACGTCACGTTCGATCCCACCGTGCCGGGCCAGCTCGCCTCGTACGGCTTCGACGACGACGGCTCCCCCGCCGAGCGCCAGCACCTCATCGAGAACGGCATCCTCGTGCGCGGCCTCGGCGGCGCCGTGTCGCAGCAACGCAGCGGACTGCCGGGCGTGGCCAACTCACGTGCGCAGACGTGGAACCGTCCGCCGATCGACCGGATGGCCAACCTCAACGTCGAGCCCGGCGAATCGACCGTCGACGAGCTGATCTCCTCGATCGAGCACGGCGTCTACCTCCACACCAACAACTCGTGGTCGATCGACGACAGCCGCAACAAGTTCCAGTTCGGCTGCGAGTACGGCCAGCGAATCGAGAACGGCGAGATCGTCGGCGCCGTCCGCAACCCGGGCTATCGCGGCATCTCCTCCACGTTCTGGCGCAGCTTGAGCGGGGTCGCCAACCGTGACAGCTTCACCGTGATGGGTACGCCCAACTGCGGCAAGGGCGAACTGAACCAGGTGATCGGCACCGGGCACGCCTCGCCGGCCTGCAAGTTCTCGAACATCGAGGTCTTCGGAGGCGAGGAATGAGCGACAACCGCATCGACAACCGCGTCGACGACCAGGCCTACTTCGACGAACTCGTCACCGCAGCGACGGCATCGCTCGTCGGCGACGAGGTACTGCTCGCCAACGTGGCCGGCGAGCGCACCGACTTCATCCGCCTCAACAACGGCGACGTTCGCCAGGCCGGCAGCGTCGACCAACGAACGCTGACCGTCGACCTGATCGAGGGGCGCCGCCACGTCGGAGGCCGCATCCGGCTCTCGGGCGTTCAACGGATCGACAGTGCCCGCCTGACGGCCCTGCTCGTCCAACTACGTGACCAGCGTCGCCTCGTGGCCGACGATCCCTTCCTGCTGTACAACACCGAGCCGACGTCGACCCAGCGGATCGAGCGCGGGTCGATTCCCGAACCCGACGCCGCACTCGCCGACATCCGCGCCGCGAGCAACGGCCGCGACCTCGTGGGCATCTATGCCTCGGGCGACATGTTCGAGGGGTTCGCCAACAGCCTCGGTCAGCGCAACTGGTTCGAGTCGTCGACGTTCAACCTCGACTGGTGCTTCTACCTCCGCGCCGACAAGGCGGCGAAGAACATCTACGCCGGGTTCGACTGGAACGACGACGCCTTCGCCGCCAAGGTCGACTGGTCGGCCCGTCAGCTGGTCGCGCTCGAACGCGATCCGATCAGCCTGTCGCCGGGTGACTACCGCACGTACCTCGCCCCACGCGCGATGGAGGAACTCCTGCAGCTCCTGTCGCACTACGGAGCGTTCGGACTCCGGGCCCGCGAGACCCGCCAGACCCCGCTGCTGAGGATGCTCGTCGACGACGTGAAGCTCTCGCCACTGCTGTCGCATCAGCGAGGACACGGCCAACGGTGTCGCGGCGAACTTCCAGTCCGCAGGGTTCCTGCGACCCGACTCGGTGCCGTTGATCGTCGACGGCGCCTACGCCGACACACTCGTGTCGCCACGGTCGGCACAGGAGTACGGCGTGCCCACCAACGGCGCCGCGGGCGGCGAGTATCCGCTGTCGATGGCGGTCGCCACGGGGCAGTTGCCGACCGACTCGGTGAACGAGGCACTCGGCACCGGATTGTTCGTCGGCAACCTCTGGTACATCAACTTCTCCGACCAGTCCGCGTGTCGCAGCACCGGGATGACCCGCTTCGCCACGTTCTGGATGGACGACGGCGAAATCGTGGCACCGGTCAACGTGCTGCGCTTCGACGACACCGCGTACCATTTGCTCGGCGACCGCCTCGAGGGCCTCACCGATACCGCCGAGGTGCTGCTCGACGCCGCCAGCTACGGCGAACGCTCCACGAGCAGCGCCCGACTCCCCGGTGCCCTCGTCGGCGCCATGCGCTTCGTCCTGTAGGGCGACCGGGGCGGTTGGAGGCGGCGGGTCGCAGCGGTACGGTCGACGCCGATGAAGAAGCTTCTCCTGATCATTGCCATCATCGGCGCGGCTGCTGCTGCCGCTGCTGCGTTCCGTCGCGACAACTCGAAGACCGGAGCCACGAAGGCCACCACCTCCGCGAGCACCTTCACCCAGCAGGCCAAGGACAAGGTCCAGCCCGCCGCCACCAAGGCCGCCGACGCGGTCGAGGATGCTGCCGACGACGCCGCGGACGCGGTTGGCGACGCGGCCGACGCCGTGAAGGACGCCGCCTCCACCAACTGACGTACACGATGTGTCTGACACATCGTGTACGTGCGTCATGATGGGCGCATGACGATCCAACTGGTCGGCGTCGGCCTCGGCCGCACCGGCACCCTGTCGCTCAAGCTCGCGCTCGAAC
Source organism: Ilumatobacteraceae bacterium (assembly GCA_963743825.1). Lineage (GTDB taxonomy): Bacteria > Actinomycetota > Acidimicrobiia > Acidimicrobiales > Ilumatobacteraceae > Sva-07. The sequence goes on from CAVURC010000005.1 coordinate 3,196, forward strand.
AGCTCCTCGGTGGCACCTGCCATCACATGTTCGAGGTGTTCGCGCATCCCGACGAGGTCGCGTTCTGGGACGCGGCGATGCGCGGCGAGACGGTCGACTTCCCGGTGTTGCTCGATGGATACTGCGCCATCGTCGACTATCCCGGCGCCGCGGTGTGGCGCGAACTCGCCGAAGCGTTCCCGGACGCCCCGGTGCTGCTGTCGACACGCTCGTCGGCCCAGGTGTGGTGGGACAGTGCCAGCTCCACCATCTTCCCCTCGACGCAACGCCCGGCCGACGATGACGACTACAGCCGACAGCACAAGGCGATGATCAACGCGATGTTCGACCGCAACCTCGGTGTCGCGCTGGACGACGCCGACGGCGTGATGGCTGCGTACGAAGCGCACAATGCCGCAGTGCGCGCCGAGATCGCACCCGAACGGCTCTTCGAGTATCAGCCCGGCGACGGGTGGGGCCCGCTGTGTGCAGCGCTCGGCCTGCCCGAGCCGACCGAGCCGTTCCCGCACACGAACACCCGCGACGAGTTCCGCTCGCGCTCCGGGCCTCGACTGAACATCAGCCGAGCGGCGCGCAGACGCGCTCGATCGCTGCCAGGAGGGCATCGGGTTCATCGGTCCCGATGCGAAACACTCTGCCCGACCGCATCTCGAGTTCGACGGCGTCGTGGCCGGCAACGTTGTACATCCATCCCCTGGAGACCTTCCGGATGCCCCATCCGTGCCACCAGCTGTTGCGAACCGCGCGTGCGCTGACGATGTCGGCGACAGCGGTCGCGCGTTTCGGCCAACCCCATCCGAACGTCGCAACGACCGAGCGCTCGCCGACCGAGGTGGTCAATCGGGAGCTCACCACACCGGTGACGATGAGCAGGGCGAAGCCCACCTCGGCCACCATCGCTCCGACCGATGGGAACGGCATCGAAGCAGCCGCCCAGATCAGCCCGATCAGCCCACCGAGGCTGATCAGCCACATCCATCTCGATTCCTGGACGTGTCGGTAGCCCACCGCCCAACTGTGTCACAGCCCCGCGTCACACTCGTCGACAGCTACGAGAACCGGAGGATGAAACGATGTTGGTACTGATCGCAACAAACGATCTGCAAGGAACTGTCGAGAGCGACTACGCCTGGACCGTCGAAGGTGAGCTGGTCACCCCCGTGGCCACCGAGTGCGCATCGGGCGAGCGATGCGGCTGCAACCGCGGCTTTCCCGGCCTGGCGAGCGGATACGCAACCACCACTGCCATGGTCGTGAACCGCCCGGGAGTCACCGAAGCCGACCTTCGCGACGCGGTGTACGACTGGCTCGATCGGGGCGGCTGGATCGACCTGCTCGAACAGACTGCCGTCGACCGCTCGATCGCCGCCGGCCACGACGGCGATCTCGCAATCGACGAATACGACACCATCGACACGATGGTCGACTCGATCATCGCCGAACACCTCGACATGATCCACGAGGTCTGCTCGTCGTTCCCCGAAGGCACCGTGGTCGTCCGACGCGGCCCCCTCGTCGCCGCCCGTTCGCACCCTTTCGCCGCATGAACGCTGACGGCACCGGGACACCTCGGAGCGTCGACGTCGTGCCCTAGGTTTGACGCCCATGGGCCTGTATGACCGCCACGTGCTGCCGAGGGTCATCAACGTCGCCTGTAGCGGCAGCGACATCGAACGCCAGCGTCGGATGGTGGTGCCACAGGCGACGGGTCGCGTCCTGGAAGTCGGGATGGGCCCAGGGCTGAACCTGCCGTTCTACGACGCCACGCACGTCGAGTTCGTGTGGGGGCTCGAGCCGAACGACGGCATGCGATCGATCGCCGCCGAACGCATCGAGGCATCAGCCCTCGAGGTTCGCTGGCTCGACCTGCCCGGCGAGGAGATCCCCCTCGACGACAACAGCGTCGACACCGTCGTGCTCACCTACACGCTGTGCAGTATCGCCGGCTGGGAACAGGCACTCGGCCAGATGCGCCGCGTGCTGAAGCCCGGCGGGCGGCTGCTGTTCTCCGAGCACGGCGAATCACCCGACGAATCGGTGCGTACCTGGCAGCATCGGATCAATCCGGTCTGGAAGCGGGTCGCCGGCGGCTGCCACATCACCCGGCGCATCCCCGACCTGATCGAGCAGGGCGGATTCACCATCGACCAGCTCGACCAGGGCTACCTCCCAGGCCCGAAGATCGGCGCCTACCACTACTGGGGCAGCGCCGATCCCCGCTGAATTTCGTGCGATCTCGCCCGAGTCGGGCCGTTTGCCCCTGCCGCGACGTATGGCCGTGAGTAGTGTCGACACCGACATCGAAACCCGGGGAGGACCCATGAAACGCATCGTTGTGTTGCTGGCTGTCGGCGCTGTCGCCGCAGCATCTTGTGGAGGCGGCGACTCGTCATCGAGCGATTCCATCGCCGACGTCGACGCGACCACCGAAGCAACCACCGAAGCGACCACCGCCTCCACGGAGTCGTCGACGACCGAGGCAACCGCATTCGACATCGCCGATGTCGAGCAATCCGTCGTCAAGATCCTGGCCGAGGGAACGTTCGTCGACCCCGAGGTCGGCGAACAAGCCAACTCCGCCGGTGTCGGCAGTGGAGCGATCGTCTCCGAAGACGGAATTGTCGTCACGAACAACCACGTCGTCACCGGCGCTGCGCTGTTGCAGGTCACGGTGCCCGGTGAGGACGAACCCGTGAACGCAAAGATCCTCGCGGTCAGCGAGTGTTCCGACCTCGCAGTGATCCAGCTCGACGGCGACGGCTACACGCCGCTGTCGTACTACGACGGCGAGGTGACCACCGGGCTCGAGGTCTATGCCGCCGGTTACCCGGCCAGCGACGCGAACACGATCGACGAGGTCGACTACACCCTCACCCGCGGCATCATCAGCTCGACGACCGCGAGTGGCGAGACGAGTTGGGCCTCGGTCGACGAAGTCCTCGAGCACGACGCTCGCATCCGCGGTGGTAACTCGGGCGGCCCGCTGGTCGACATCGAGGGTCGCATCGTCGGGTTCAACTACTCGGGTATCGACGCGAGCGACCAGAACTATGCCATCGCCGCTGCCGATGCCCGTCCGATCATCGACGAGCTCACCGCAGGGAACAACGTCGAGTCGATCGGCATCAACGGTGAAGCGGTGCTCGACGAGGAAGCCGGAGTCAACGGCATCTGGGTGGCAAGCGTCGAGAGCGGTTCGCCGGCCGACGTCGCCGGCATCCTGCCGGGTGACATCATCACCCGCTTGGAAGGCCTCGACCTGGCCCTCGACGGCACGATGAGCGACTACTGCGACATCCTGCGCACCCAGGGCTCCGACGCCACCATGAGCCTCGAGGTCCTCCGGTTCTCGACCGAGGAGGTCTACGAAGGCCAGCTCAACGGCGACCCGCTGACGTTGTCGTTCTCGTTCGCCCAGACCTACGACGATGCGATCGTCGACGATCCCGCCGCGGCAACCACCTACACCGAGTACGTCAACATCTCCGACGACAGCGGCTCGATCAGCACCGACGTGCCGGTCGAATGGGCCGACATCGACGGCGCCCTGAACCCCGACTTCGGTCCGAGCCTCTACGCAGCTCCGAACCTCGAGGAGTTCTCCGGCACGTTCACGACACCGGGCGTCATCATCGAAGCGACGAGCGCTCTGGACATGAACGCCATCAACTCGACACTCGACGAGATCAACTTCGCCGACTCGTGCACCTACGAGGGACGCGCCCCCTACAGCGACCCCCTCTACGCTGGATCGATCGACACCTGGTCGAACTGCGGTGGTGTCGGTGCCATCGTGTTCGTCCTCGGCGTCACGCCCGCCGACGGGAGCTATCTCGCACGGATTCTGATCCAGGCGGTCGAGGAGCGCGACCTCGACGCGGCCGACCAGATTCTCGCCACGTTCGTCGCCAGCCCCTGACGCGACCCGTCAGAGCAACGTCAGGGCGTCGCCGAGTGCGACGGCGCCCGGCGTGACGACCGTGGCGTAGACGCCGAGGTTCTGGTCGAGATCGCGCACGATGTGGCGCAGGATCGCACGGTCAGCGGGGATCGAGTCGTCGATCTCCCGCGTCACCATCACACAGCGCGGGCATGGCGCGCCGAACTCGATCGTCGCCGATCCGAGAGTGGCCCGCCGGCCACGCCAGTCGAACTCGGGATGGCCCGGTGTCGAGGCGTCCGCGCCGGCATCGCCCGTGTCGATCATCAGCGACGGCCTGAAGCGGCGGATGTCGACGTTCGAGTCCGGGAGCGCCTGCGCCAGCGCAGCGAGTGCCGCCGTGGTCATCACCATCAGCGGGAACACGTCGTAATAGGTGCCGGGAGGCGATTCGAACTCCGCGATGATCGGCGGGAAGATCGAGAAGTCGGGGAACGGCTCGTCGGCCTCACGTCCGAAGATCCCCCGCAACTCGGCAACGACGTCATCGGAGTCGGGCGCGCCACGCCGGTAGTGCTCGAGGTCGTCGGCCGGATGCAACCGCTCGAGGCGCACGGGATGGTCGATCGCCGCACTCACCCGCTCGTGCACGTCGACATCGGTCGTGCGCACGGTGGAGCCGTCGGGCAGGGTGATCTCCACGTCGCCATCGCCGAGATCATGGGCGGCGAGCCGCATCAGCGTCCCGATCTTCTTCGCTCCGCGAATGCCTCCTCGCTGGAGATCCCGCGCCGCCCAGGTCCGATCACCGACGATCCCGAGCGGAACCGATTTCGATTGCGTCAACGGTCTCTCCGACCATCGACTTCACGGGATATCGCCACAACTCGCTGACCTGCATGAGCCCACCCTAGGCATCGCTCCTGACCGGTTACGGCACGAGCACCGCCGCCCCGCCGACGTCACCGCGTGCCAGGTCGGCGAGTGCCTGGTTGGCTTCGGCGAGCGGATAGACGTCGGCGATCGTCCGGATCGGAATCGCCGCCGCGAGCGTCAGGAACTCCTCGGCGTCGCGTCTCGTGAAGTTCGCCACACTCCGGAGTCCACGTTCACCCCAGAGCAGGTCGTAGTCGAACGCCGGGATCCCGTCGAGGTGAATGGCATTGATCGCCACGGTTCCACCAGGACGCACCGCCCTCAGCGCCGCGACGACCACCGCGCCCACGGGCGCAAAGGTCACCGCCGCATCGAGCGGCACCGGCGGCATGTCGTCGTACCCACCGACCCAGACTGCGCCGAGCTCGGTCGCCCGCGCGCGCTCGCGCTCCGACCGCGTCGCCACGTACACCTCACACCCCCAGTGGTGCGCAACCTGCAGCGCCAGCAGCGCAGACGCACCGAAGCCGTACAGACCGAGCCGGCCACCCTGCACGATGCCGGACATCTTCAGCGACCGGTACCCGATCACGCCGCCGCAGAGGAGTGGAGCCGCCTCGACGTCGCTGAACGCTTCGGGGATCGCAAACACGAAGTCGGCACGTGCAGTCATGGTCTCGGCGAATCCACCGTCGCGATCCCATCCGGTGAACACCGCATCGGCACAGAGATTCTCGTTGCCGCCGCGACATCGAGCGCACTCACCACACGCGCCGGCGAGCCAGGCCACACCGACTCGATCGCCGACCTTCCAACGATCGACACCTTCGCCGATGGCTCGCACCCTGCCGACGACCTGATGGCCCGGCACGAACGGCAAGTGTCTGGGGGCCAGATCACCCTCCGCCAGCTGCAAGTCCGTTCGGCACACACCGCATGCCGCGATCTCGATGACGATCTCACCGGCTTGCGGGCTCGGGTCGTGGTCGTCGACGGCCACGAGTGGATGTGTCTCGATCGGTCCAGGCTGTCGAAGTTGCTGTGCCCGGCCCATGGCACCCCGATCAGTTCACAGGGCCAGGATGTCGGTGAGCGCCGACTCGACGGCATCACGGAAGTCGCCCGGCGCCTCGATGGCTGTCGGGTCGACGAAGAGCCCGATGTCGAAGCTGTTCTCGTACGACAGCGCCGTCGCGTTGCAGGCGGTCCCCGCAACCGGACCCATCGAGACGATCCTGAGCACCCGCGCCCCTGACACATACAGCGTGAACGGCGCGCCTCGGAGATTCGAGGTGGCGAAGTCGATCTTGCCGGCCGCCGCCCGAGCGGCGCTCGTCACCACCGACGTGGGCAGCAGGTTGGCAACACCCGAGAGAGCGCCCATGCCGCCACCGGTCGACATCGACTCCCGCTTCACCGCGAGACGCTCGTGGATGTCGGCGATCCGCTCGTCGAGTGGCATCGGACCGCCCGGCACCTGGACCGGCACGGGCGTGAACGAATTCCCCCCGATCGCGCTGTCGTGACGTGTGCTCAACACGAAGCTGGTGTTGAACGCATCGACCTCGACGCCCCGATCGGCGTGATAGCGGACCGCCCCCTCGGTCATGGCGGCCAGGAAGACGTCGTTGATCGTCACGTCGAGGCGTTTCGCTGCTGCCTTCAGTTCATCGAGCGGGACCGACACGTGCTCGAGTTGGCGATGCCGTGACCTCTCCTTCCACAACGGCGAGCCACCGGCGACCTCGTTGCCCGACCCGGTGAGTGCACCGATCGTCGACGTCAACGCACCCAGCGCTCCGTCGATCGTGTCGCGCGCCCGCTGCGGATCGGCCGGCCAGATGATCACTTCTCCGGCCACCCGGCGAACGACGCCGAGCTCGCGACGAACGAGATGCGCGAGCGACTGCCCGACGGTGGTGGCGAACCCGTCGGTGAGATCGCCACCGAGCTGCTTGGCGTGGTGCGACTCCACCGCCGCGGTGACGATCGCTTCGAGGTCGATGTCGTCGGGTGGCGGATCGTCCGGTGTCGAGCTGCTGGTACATCTCGGCCATACGCAGCTGGCCGATTCCGTCGGCGACGGCGTGATGCAGGATCGACCAGATCGCCGATCGCCCACCCTCGAGCCCGTCGATCACGACGAAGCGCCACAGCGGACGGGTCCGATCGAGCGGCTCCTGGTACAGCTGCGCGGCAAGATCGAACAGCTGCCGGTCGGTGCCCGGCTTCGGGAGCCGGAGCCGACGCATGTGGTAGTCGAGGTCGAACTCGGGGTCGGGCACCCACGCCGGCGGCGCCAGGCGACCGAGGCCTGGCACCACGCGCTCGTACAGGCGTGGCATCTTGGCGACTGCGCGGCGCATCGTCCGCCGGAAGTGCTTCTCCTTGATCGAGCCCTGCAGGATGGTCAGCGCCGCCCCGCTCGGGTTGAGCCACGGGTCCTTCTCGATGTTCCACATGAGCGCTTCGTGATCCGACATGCGGTCACTGAAGCGCTGCTCACGTTCTCGGGTCTCGGCCATGGGTGTCCTCGGAATCGTTCGGTCGTGCGTTCGTGGGGTCGGTCAGGTATCGGTGCCGGGGCGGCGATCGAGCTCGGCCTCCGGGTCTCCGTGATATCCGGCCGGGTACGTCAGCGCCAACTCCTCGGGAGTCGGTGTACGGCGCACACGGGCCTCCGGGGGCAGGAGTGCGCTGAGCGCCTTCATGATCTTCTTCGTGTCGGCGTCGGGGCTGCGGTACTTCAGGTCCACCGCCGGACCGACCGTGGCGGTCACGAGCGGTCGATTCGTCAGCGAGAGCTTCGGCAGCCGCGAGCTGCGCGGCCACACCTTCTCGGTGCCCCAGAGCCCGACAGGGATCACGGGTGCTCCGGTCGCTGCGGCGATGCGGGCTGCACCCCAGCGCCCCTTGAGTACCGGGTCGAAGAATGCCAGGCCGCGCGGGATGGTTCCTTCGGGAGCAATCATCAACAGTTCGCCTGCCTCGACCGCGGCGATCGCCGCGTCGAGCGGCTCGTCCGAGCCGGTTCCGCGGTCGACGCGGATCCCTCCTGACGCCTTCATCAGCCGACCGACGAGCGGAACGTCGAACACTTCCTTCTTGCCGAGGCCCCGGACATTGCGGCCGGCCTTGGCGATCACGAGCGCCATCACGGTCGGGTCGAAGTACGAGCGGTGGTTGAACACCACGATGGCCGGGCCCGACGACGGGATGTTCTCGATGCCCTCGAATTCGATGCGGGCGTTCGGGGCCATGATCTGCGGACGCACGAACGGGCGGCCCCATTCCTGGAGTTCCCGACCGGCGATCTTGGCGACACCGTCGGCACGGTCGAAGTGCGTGACGGGCCAGCCGCGAACCGTCGCCGTGATCCGCAACTGCGTGTCCGGATTCACTGCGACGGGATGGCCGACGGACGCGAGCAACGACGCGTCGAAGTAGCTGTCGCTGTAGGCCCAACTCTCGGACAGGTCGACCCCGTGCTCGCTCGCCCACGTGGCGATGGCGTCGGCCTTCGTGCGTCCCCACACGAAGGGTCCGTCCATCCGACCGGTGAACACCTCGCCGTCGGGCCCGTCAGAACGTACCCATCGGGTGGCAACGGTCGCGTCGAAGCCGAGGCGTTCGGCGAACGGTTCGACGAACGGCTGCGGCGACGTGGTCGCCATCACCAGCAGCCGACCGGCGGCTCGATGTTCCTCGATCGCCTTGGCCGCACCCGGCAGCAGCATCGTGGCGAGTTCGTCTGCCGCCTCCTGCATCGCCGCTTCGACCGTCGCGGTGCTCCAGCCCGCCGACGCCCGGCTCGCAAGCCGCGCCGGTTGCATCAGGAGCCAGGTTTCGCCGAACTGCTCGTAGAACCGGGTGAACTGGTCGACGAGCGGCAGGTCGTGGCCGCCGCCGAGACCGTGCTCGGCAAGGTGCTTGCGGAACACGGTCGCCGACGACGAGGTGATCAACGTCCGATCGAGATCGAACACCGCAGCCGTCTGTCGGGACATGATCGCGAGACTACGTGGTCGATGTCCCGGGCGGCTACGGCGCCGGTACCGGGAGAGTGCTCACGCCGTGGATGACGCCATTGCTGGCAGGCCGGTCCGGGTCGAGCGACCACGGCACCACCGATCGTGACCGAAGTCGCGCCATCGACTGACCACAGCGTACGAGTTCACCCTTGAACGGGAGAGTTGCCCGGTGCCCGACCAGCGAAGCAAGCGAGCTCGCCCTCCTCGAGCAGTCCGAGCACGAAGTCGGCAGCTGAGTCAGGGTCGTCAGCGTTCGTGAGCGACGCCACCAACGTCGATCCTGGCCATCGAACGCCGCGTCAAGCGGGGCGACCACCGTGAACACGTCGAAGCCGTTCGAGGAGCGAAGTCAACACCGGGGCCGCCGTCTGCAACAATCGCACGAAGGTCGTGTACGTCTCGGCAGCGATGAGTTCCTCGAGCAGCGTGCCAATCTCGCCGGCTCATCGGGCACCGTCGTCGGTGGACGGTCGTCTCGGGGCCGGCGGTGCCGTGGTCGGCGGCGCCGTCTCAGGTGGCGCCGTCGTCGGAGGTGCCGTCGTCTCCGGCGGGCGTCGTGGTGGTCGTCGCGGATCCGCTGGCAAGACCTGCGGCGTAGATGGCCTGAGCGTGGCCGAGTCGATGACACCGGTTTCCGGCACGCCGAGGTCACGCTGCAGCGCCTTGATGGCGTCGGTCAGCTCCTGGTTCCAGATGCCGTCGATCGGGCCGGTGTAGTAGCCCAGATCGGTCATCAGCTGCTGGATGTCACGTCGTGCTCTCGGCCAGCAACGCCGCGTTCTCACCGAGCGCGGTGGCCAGGGCCGCAGCGGTCGCCTCGTCCCACACGCCGGTCGGCGGCAGACCGACCGATGCCTGGAACGCAGCGAGCGCAGCTTGGGTCTCGGGGGTGTTGATGCCGTTGATCGGGCCGGTGTAGAAGCCGAGGTACTGCAGAGCGAGCTGGAGCTGGGTGTAGAACGCTGCCGATGCGTAGGCCTCCTGCTGACGCCGGATGTCGGCGATGTTCACATCGGTGCTCTCGATGCTGGCGGCAACGCCACCCTCGAGCACGGCCGTGGTGAACCGGGCGAAGGTCGGGTCGCCGTTCTCGTCGAGCTGGATCTGGCCGGAGACACCGTCGTAGTTGATGTTCTCACCGGCATTCAGCTTGTCGAGGCAGTCCTCGTACGTCGTGCAGGTGACGCCGTCACCGGTGACGTCGATCAAGCCCTGTGCGAGCGAATCGGCATCGCCCGCGTCGACAGCGGCGGTGGCGAGCGACAGCATGACGGCGCAGTCGTACGCCTGGGCGGCGTTGGCGACCTGGCCGTTGGAGTCGTCTTCGTAGAGACGCTCGAGGAACGCCTTGTTCCCCATCGAGCCGAGCGCCTGGAACCCATCGACGGCCGATGCGTCCGTCCCCGCTGTTGCGAGGTCGGCGATCCGCGGCTGGAAGAACGCGTCGAGACCGATCATCGTGGCGGGGTCGAGACCGGCAGTCACGAGCGCCGACAGCAGGTTGGCGCCCTCCTCGTAGGTGACGAGGATGCTCAGGTCGGGCTGGATCGCGGCGACCTCTTCGAGCGGTACCGGCGAAGGTGACACGCCGCGGGTTGTAACCGACCACCGAAGGCTGCAGCCCGGCGGACTGCAGGATCGCAGCCAGGCTGTTGCCGATCGACTGGCCGTAGGCATCGCTGCGGGCCACGATCGCCACCTTCCAGGCGGCGCCGGGAGCAACCTCGTCGCGGCGGGCGATGATGTTGGTGGCGAGGTACGTGCTCGTCACATCGTCGGGCAGGACGGTGCGTACGAGCGAGAGCGATTCCTGGTCGCGGGTGGCGCTGGGAAGTGACGCTGAAGCACTACACGCCGTCGAGCCGAGCGACGCGATCTCGTCACGGACCTCGATGATGTCAGTCGACCCGCCCGGGCCGATCAGGGCCTGGGCGCCGGCCTCGACCGCGGCCTGGACGTTCGCAGTCGGTTCAGCGCCGGGCTCGGCAACCGAGTTGGTGATCGTGAGCGGGCCTTCGAGCACGCCCCCACCGTCGTTCACGTCGTCAGCAGCGAATCCGCTGCCGCGCTCCTGGCCTTGGAACAGTGTCGCCAACAGGCCCGGCGACGGTGCGAGGAGCCCGAGCTCCAAGCCCTCACCGGTCAACCCCGCTTCGGTGGTCGGAGCACTCGCCTCGGTTGCCTCGGTCGTCTCCGGCACCGTGCTCGCCGACGACGAGTCATCGTCGCTGCTGCACCCTGCGACGATCACCGCTGCAGCGACCAATGCGCTGACCGGGCGAATCCACTTGCTGCGACCCATTGACTGCTCCTCGAATGTCGTGCGGAAGATCCACGGACTGACGGGCAGCCGTGAACGAACGGTAACCCGGTATCGGCACCCCGGCCCGGCAACTTGAGCACGAATCCAAGAGTTCACCCAGAATGGGTGGTTACCCTTCGAACGTGACCGCCACCCGAATGAAGATCGGTGTCCAGCTCCCCGAAGTCGAGTGGGAAGTGCCGTTCCCCGAGCTGATCGCCATGGCCCGGACGGCGGAGGCCGTGGGGTTCGATTCGGTCTGGCTCGGCGACCACCTGCTGTACGAATTGGAGGTCGGCGATCGAGGGCCGTGGGAGGTCTGGACATCGCTTGCCGCGATCGCTGCGTCGACCTCCACCATCCAGATCGGCCCGCTGGTGGCGTCGACCAGCTTCCACGCCCCCGCAATGCTGGCCAAGCAGGCGACAACCGTCGACGCGATTTCCGGTGGTCGCCTCATTCTCGGCCTCGGCGCCGGCTGGAACCGCCGCGAGTACGACGCGTTCGGCTTCGCCTACGACCATCGCGTCAGCCGGTTCGCCGAGGCGTTCACGATCATCCGATCACTGCTCCGCGATGGCTCGATCGACTTCCACGGCGACTACTACGACGCTGACCACTGCGTCCTGCACCCACGGTCGAGCCAGTCGGGACCACCGCTGATGGTCGGTTCGATCGGCGATCGGATGCTCGACATCACACTCCCGCATGTCGATTCGTGGAACATGTGGTGGAGTCAGTACGGCAACTCGATCGAAGGATTCCGTCGCGAGAAGGAACGCGTCGACTCCCTGATCGCAGCGTGCGGCCGGACCGGATCGGTCGACGCGACCGCGGCGGTATTGGTGCAGCTCGACGGTGGCATGGGTCGCACGATGGGCGACTACGACGACTTCAACACCGTGCGTCCGCTCACGGGCTCGGCATCGGCGCTCGCCGATCAGTTGCGCGAGTTCGAAGCTGCCGGCGCCGCCCACGTCCAACTGGTGGTCGACCCGATCACCCGAGCCTCGATCGAATGGCTCGCCGACGTGCTCACCGCCTTCCGATCCTGAACGTTACATCCGATGTGTCAGACCACAGACGTGAACGTTCAGTCGGCGACGGCCAGTTTCCACCAGCGTCGCAATCGTTCCTCATGATGCCCGGCAGCGAGGACGAGGTGGTTGCCCAGCGGGCGTTCGAGCAGGTCGCGCACGTTGCCCGACGACAGCGCAATGGTCACCTGGGTACGGCACAGGTCGGGGTCGTCGCCCGTGGCCACGATGTCGCCCTCGACGATCCAGCACTCGTCGAGGTCGGAACCTCCGAGACGCAGGAGGGTGACGGGCTGCTTCGCGAAGTGCCCGTGGATCCCGACACCCTTTCCCGACTCGAAGTGCGTGTCGAGGGAGAATCCGTCGATCATCGATGGTGCGACCGTGCAGTGGGCCAGCGTGAGTTGGTTGGTCGTGACGTCGACCGTTGCCGGATTCGCCATCCAGGCCGGCTGATCGAGCAGGTATCGCACGAGCAACATCGCCAGGGTCGACGGCACGTCGCCCTCACATCCGGCGACGATGCCCTCGTCGTTGAGGCTCGCCAGCGCGAGACATCCCGAGGTGCCCGGATCGCCGAGTAGGTCGAAACAGCGCACCGTCACCGCGTCGAGTTCGTGATCGTCGAGCACGTCACCGAGTGCCGTGCGCACGCTCATCGCCGCAGCGACGTCGCCGGACCCGACGGTCGAACGGACCGGATCGGCCACCCGGGTGAACCGCTCGGCGAGCGCACCGGTCGGGACCACAGGTGTTCGAGTCAGCTCGATCATCCGGGTCGGATCGACGGTGACGAGCTGCGGTCCCCATCGACGGCGGACGACATCGGCCTGCGGACTACTCGCAACGAGCCACGTCGACGGTCCCCCGACGATACCGAGACGTGTCGCGTGGAAACGGCGGATCGCCTCGACGTCGCCGATGACCTCGTCGAGATCCCGTCTGTCGACGTCGGCCTCTCCCGACAGACACACGATGCGGCCCCGGCCCCCGGCCTGCTGCACTGCGGCAAGCGTCTCCAGCGCGGCGGGCAGCGAGTTGTGGGCTCGGTGGGCAACCAGGATCGTCGGTTCGCCGCCATGCGAGACGCGGCGTCGAGCCACGGCGTCGAGCACCATCCGCTCGGTGCCACCTGTCGCCACGAGGAACACCAGCGGCACGTCGGCCAGGGGATCGGCCTCATCCGCCTCGCGGCCGCCGATCGATTCGAACACGGACCGAGCCGGCGCCGTCAACTCGGCGACCGCGTCGGCGTCGTGGAGACGCGACGCAACGACCACGTACCCGAACCGCACCACCGACTCGACACTCATTTCAGGGCGTCGATCCGTTGGCGAAGCACGTGTTCGGGTTGGGCACCCACGACGGTGTCGACGAGTTCACCATCACGCATGAAGAGCAGCATCGGAATGCTTCGCGCTTCGTAACGCTGCGCTGTCCGTGGCGACTCGTCGACATTGACCTTCACGACCTTCAACGAGTCGGCGAACTCCAGCGACAGCTTCTCCAGCACGGGAGCCACCATCCGGCACGGCCCGCACCACGGCGCCCAGAGGTCGACCAGCACCAGACGTTTCGTGCCGACCGCTGTGGCGAAGTCGGCATCACCCGCCTCCACGAGCCAGGGCAGATCGACGTGGCACTTCGCGCATCGCGGCGACCCTGATGCCGACGACGGCACCCGGTTCTTCGCCCCGCACGACGGACAGGCAACAACGTTCGAGCCCATGACCCCACGATACGGATGACCTGGCGGCGCCATCAGGGCCGATCGTCCCGTCGACGCGCCACGCTCGACCGGCACCGTCTGACGGTTTGACCCGGCACCGTCTGACGGTTTGACTGGGTGGGATGGCATATCTGCTCGATCCTCGGGAGGCGGTGCGCCGGGAGGTTCCTCGCGTTGCGGTCGAGCGCCTCGATGACGCGATCGAACAGCTCGATGCGATGCTGGCCGGCTCGGCCGACGTGGAGACGGCAGTGCACGACGTTCGCAAGCGCTGCAAGGAGACCAGGGGTCTCGCACGACTGGTGCGACCAGCACTCGGCGACGAGTTCCGACCGTTCGACCGGATCGTGCGTGATGCCGCCGGCCAACTCTCCGCGATGCGCGACGCACATGCGCTCCTCGCCACGCTCGACAACCTCCTCCAGGCGCACGACCTCGACGATCGTCTCCGGTCGGTCCGCGACCACCAGGCCGCCCTCGCCGCAGAAGCGACCAGCGCACTCGAAGCCGGCGACGAACGGATCGTCGCTGCCCGCGAGCTGCTCATCGAAGCCCGCGCGAACTCGCGCCAGTGGAAGATCCGCGGAGGCTTCGATCCGATCGCCGAGGGCCTCACCGCCACGTATCGGCGCGGACGCCGTGCGATGCGCACGGCACAGCGAGATGCCACCGACGAGAACATGCACGAGTGGCGCAAGTCGGCGAAGCACCTCTGGTACCAGATGCGTCTGCTGCGCGAGAGTTCGCCGAGCATGATCGGACCGCTGATCGACGAACTCGACGGGCTCGGCGAGGCACTCGGCGACGACCACGACCTCGCCGTCCTCGTTGCGTCACTCGACGCCGATCCCGATCGTTTCGGCACCCCCGACACGGTCGACCATGCGCGCCGCGTGGCGCGCGAGCAACAGCGCCAACTGCGAACGCCGGCCTTTCGAACAGGAGCAGTCATCTACGCCGAGCGGCCGTCGGCGTTCAGCTCCCGGATCACGGCCTATTGGCGACTCGCAGACGACCTCGGACCCGAACTGCCGGCGGGCGGCATTGCCGCGCCGACGTCACCACGCGGCCGGCCTGAGCAACCGCACACCTCCACCATCGAACGAGAGCGCAAGTTCCTCATCGATACCATCCCGGCCGATCTCGACCTGGCCGACCGCACCGAGATGCGCCAGGGTTACCTCGCTGTCGGGCAGGCATCGGTGCGAGTGCGCGATGCCGGGCCGAAGGGGTACACGCTCACGGTGAAGGCCGGTGGCGGCGCCGAGCGGACCGAACTCGAATGGGCGATCGACCGGGAACAGTTCGACGCGGCGTGGCCCCACACCGAGGGGCGACGAGTCGTCAAGGTCCGCCACCGCATCCCGCTCGGCGAACACGTCATCGAACTCGACGTTTTCCGCGACAGTCTCGACGGGCTCGTCTTCGCCGAAGTGGAGTTCGATTCCTCCGCGGCACTCGACCGCGTTCGAGCCGCCCGCGTGGTTCGGCCGTGAGGTCACCGACGACGGCCGGTACAACAATGCCGCGCTCGCACTTCACGGCCGGCCCGAGCCGTGATCGTGATCAACGTCGTGGCGCACCGATCAGCAAGGAAGCGATGAACGACGAACTGCACTGGATGTCGGCCACCGAACTCGCCGCCGCGATCCGACGGCGCGAGGTGTCGAGCGTCGAGGTGCTCGATCACTTCGTGGAGCGCATCCGCGAACTCGACGGCCCGATCAACTCGGTGGTGCACTGGGACCTGGAGCGAGCCGGGGCTGCAGCGCTCGCGGCTGATGCCGCCGTACTCGCAGCAGGCGACGACCTCGGCCCGCTCCACGGTGTTCCGATGACCATCAAGGACTCGTTCCAGACCGAGGGATGCATCACCACGTCGGGTTCACCCGAATTGGCCGACTTCGTGCCGACCGAGGACGCCTGGCCCGTGGCCCGCCTCCGCGACGCCGGCGCGATTCCCTTCGCGAAGACGAACCTTCCCCTGTTCGCCGACGACATCCAGAGCTTCAACGAGGTGTACGGCACGACGAACAACCCCCACGATCTCGACCGCACCCCGGGTGGATCATCCGGCGGCTCGAGCGCCGCGTTGGCGATGGGATTCACCCCGCTGGAGTTGGGCAGTGACATCGGAGGTTCGATTCGCGTGCCCGCCCACTACAGCGGTGTGATGGGCCACAAACCGAGTTACGGCATCGTCCCGGGCCACGGCCAGATCCCCGGCATGCCGGGCACGCTCACCCAGGCCGACCTCGCCGTGGTGGGCCCGCTGGCGCGTACGGCCGACGATCTCGAGCTGGCACTCGACGTGCTCGCCGGACCGGACCGCTGGATGTCGCCGGCATGGACGCTCGACCTTCCCCCGAGCCGCGCCGACGAGCTCGGCGAGTTCCGCATCGCCGCCTGGATCGACGACGACGCGTGCCCGGTCGACGCCGACACCCGCCGAGTCCTCGGCGACACCGTCGAGACGATCACGGCTGCGGGCGGCACGGTCGATGCCGACGCCCGGCCGGGCTTCACGCTCTCGAAGGCAATGACCGTGTACGGCGAGCTGCTGTTCGCCGCACTGTCAGGCGGCGTGGCGAAGGACCGCCTCGACGACTACTCACGGGTCACCGACGACACGCCGACCGGTTGGATCATGCGGTCGTCGGCCGCCCGACATCGCAGCTGGTTGTCGAACAACGAACGGCGACTCCAGATTCGTGAGCGGTGGGCCGAGTTCTTCGCCGACTTCGACGCGATCCTCCTGCCCGTCCACCCACGACCGGCGCTGCACCACGATCATTCGATGCCGCAGTTCGAGCGCGTCGTGACCGTCGACGGGCGCGACCGGCCCTACCTCGACCTGTGGACCTGGATCGCCCCGGCCGGGCTCGGCGCGCTTCCTGCCACCGTGGTGCCGGTCGGCACGAGCGCCGACGGGCTCCCGATCGGCGTCCAGATCGTCGGCCCGTTCCTCCACGACCGCACCACGATCCATCTCGCCCGATTGATCTCGCAGCTCATGTCGAACCGCAACGCCTGGCCCGCCGCCTGCCCCCGCCCAACACTCGCCCGATAACCCGGTTTGCGTGACGGTTCGGTTGGCCCGTCCCAACCGAAGTGTCACGCAAACCGTTCTGGGGGGCCGGCTGGGGATGTCGGCGTGGGTCAGGAGGCGTCGACGAGTGCTTTGTCGAGTGCGGTCAGGGCGAGGTCGATCTCGTCGGAGGTGACCGTCAGCGGCGGCATGAATCGCAGCGTGGTGCCGGCGGCGCCGGCCGTCATGGTGATGAGCTTGCCCTGGCGCAGGCAGTGCGACACGATCGCCGACGTGCGCGCGGCGGTGTCGAACTGCGCGGCGATCATCAACCCGAGCGCACGCACCTGCACGATCGAAGCGTGATAATCCTGCAGGCGTCGCAGACCGTCGGCGAGTTGTCGACCACGCTCGTTGACGTTGGCCATGAACCCGTCGGCGGTCAGCACCTCGATGGTGGCCAGCGCCGCGGCGCACCCCATCGGGTTGCCGCCGTAGGTGCCACCGTGCGAGCCGGTCGGCCACTTGTCGTCGAGTTCGCGACGGGTGCCGAGTGCCGAGAACGGGAACCCCGAGGCGATGCCCTTGGCCATGCACACGATGTCGGGCTGCACGTCGTAGTGCTCGATGGCGAACATCGTGCCGGTGCGCCCGAATCCCGACTGCACCTCGTCGGCGATGAAGAGCATCCCATGCTCCTTGCAGCGCCGATCGATCGCCTCGAGGAAGCCGGCAGGCGCCGCCACGTAACCGCCTTCGCCGAGCACCGGTTCGATGATGACGGCCGCCGTTTCGCTCGGCGCGGTGACGCTCGTGAGCAGCTCGTCGAAGCCGGCGAGTGCTCGGGCGACCTCGGCCTGCACGTCGTCGGCGCGGACGTTCGGATAGGGAGCGATGAAGATGCCCGAGGGCAACGGCGCATGACCGGCGCGGTACACGGTCTTCGAGGTGGTCATGGCCATCGCCTGGTGGGTGCGACCGTGGAAGCTGCCCTGGAACACGATGATGTTGGGACGACCCGTCGCCTGCTTGGCGAGCTTGACGGCGGCCTCGGTGATCTCGGCGCCGGAGTTCGCGTAGAAGAACGTATCGATGCCCGCCGGTGAGAGTTCGGCCAGCCGAGCCGCCAACGGCTGCAGCAGATCGTGCGTGTAGACGTTTGCCTGAGCGTGCACGAAACGTTGCGCCTGATCGGCAATCGCCTTGGTGACATGAGGGTGGCTGTGGCCCGTCGACGTGACGGCGATGCCACCACTGAAGTCGAGGTAGCGGTCGCCCGCTGTGGTGACGACCCACGAGCCCTCGCCCGAGGCAACCTCGAGATCGGTGACCTTGAACCACACGTGCGACAGGTTGTCGGTACTCATCTCGCCATCATCGCATGATGCGTTGCAGGACGGAAGCGGCACGCGGTTCTCGCTGATGCTTCGCCTCGTACCGATCGATCCACCCGGCCGATTGCAGGCCCGCATTGATGCCCAACCAGCGCAACGGCTCGGGTTCCCAGCTGGGCGATCGGTGACCGACCCACGGCAACGACACGAGGTCGGTGTCGGCGCCGGTGATGAGGTCGGCCAACGTGCGGCCGGCCAGATTCGATGCCGCCACGCCCTCGCCGACGTACCCGCCCGCCCACGCCATGCCGGTCGTACGGTCGAGGCCGACCGACGGGCGCCAATCACGCGGCACGCCGAGCACACCGCCCCATCGGTGCGTGATCTGCGCGTCGCCAACGGCCGGAACGAGTTCTCGCAGCGTGGCGATGATCCGATCGTGGATCCGCGATGACCCCTCGGTCGCCGCGTCGATCCCCGACCCGAACCGGTACGGGGCGCCTCGCCCGCCGAACGCGAGTCGCCCGTCGGTCGTGCGCTGGCCGTAGATCACCATGCGTCGGTCGTCGGCGAACGTCTCCATGTGGCGCAGGCCGATCGCGTTCCAGGTGTCGTCGGCGAGCGGTTCGGTGGCGACCATCAGTGAGTACAGCGGGACGATGGAGCGCCTCAGCCCGTCGAGGTCACGGGTGTAGGCCTCGGTGGCACGAACCACGACGTCGGCGGTGATCGTTCCGTGGTCGGTGACCACCCGGGCCCGCGACCCGCCGGTGCGGCCGATGATCGCCGTCGCGGCGGTGCCCTCGACGATGGTGGCGCCACGACGCTCGGCCGCCTCGGCGAGCCCTCGCGCCAGCCGGGCGGGCTGTACCCGGGCAGCCGGCCCATAGAGCACCCCACCGAGCACATCGGTCGCTCGGAGATGATTGCGTGCCTGCTCGGCGTCGAGCACGCGCAACACGTCGTCGCCGAACCCGTGATGGTGGTGTTCGTCGACCTCGGTACGTTGCCGCTGCACCTGGGCAACGGTGCGCGCGAGGCGGATCACGCCACCTCTCGCGAAGCCGCAGTCGATGCCCTCGTCGTCGACCGCTCGGCCGACTTCGTCGACGGTGTCGATGATCGCCCGGGTCATCCGGATGCCGGCATCACGTCCACCGGCGGCGATCGCCCCTTCGAGACCGCCCGCGAGCTCACCGACGCACCATCCGCCGTTGCGTCCGGACGCCCCGAATCCGACCATCTCCCGTTCGACGACGAGCACCCGCAGCGTCGGGTCTGCTCCGAGCAACGCCACTGCTGTCCACAGCCCCGTGTAACCGGCGCCGACGATCGCCACGTCGACATCGATGTCGCCCGAAAGTGTCGGCCGGCGGGCGAGTGGGGCGTCGAGTTGGTCGAGCCAGAGCGACTTCGTGCGCAGGGCCTGCTCGTCCATCCGCCGAGCGTACCGAGGGCTCCCGGCACGAAACCTCGGCCGATCGACCGGAGCAGTACATTGCGGTTCATGCGAGTACTCGTGGTCGGAGCAGGTGGCGTGGGTTCGGCGTTCGTGGCAATCGCCTCCACGGCGGGAGGCGTACACCCACATCACGGTTGGCGACATCGATGTCGCCAAGGCGCAGGCCGCCGTCGGCACGGCGAGCGGCAACGACGGCGGCACGCGGATCGTGGCGGCCCACATCGATGCGTCCTCGGAGGACTCCGTTGCCGACCTCGCACGGTCGATGCAGGCCGACGTCGTGCTCAACGCCTGCGACCCACGGTTCAACCCGCCGATCTTCGAAGGCGCCTTCGCGGCCGGGTGCAACTACGTCGACATGGCGATGAACCTGTCGGTTCCGCATTCGACCAAGCCGTACGAGAAGACCGGCATCCGCCTCGGCGACGGCCAGTTCGCCGAGTCACCGACGTGGAAGGCCCGCGGCATGATGGCGCTGTGCGGGATGGGTGTCGAGCCCGGCTTCTCCGACGTCGCCGCGCGGTACGCCGCCGACGAGTTGTTCAGCGAGATCCACGAGATCGGTGTCCGTGACGGCGCCGACCTCGTGGTGGACGGCTACGACTTCGCACCCACCTTCTCGATCTGGACGACGATCGAGGAGTGCCTCAATCCGCCGGTCATCTACGAGCGCGAGCGCGGCTGGTTCACGACCGAGCCGTTCTCCGAACCCGAGACGTTCACCTTCCCGGAGGGCATCGGTCCGCTCCAGTGCGTCAACGTCGAGCACGAGGAGGTCATCCTCATGCCGCGGTGGATCGACACGCAACGCGTGACGTTCAAGTACGGCCTCGGCGAGGAGTTCATCGACATCCTCAAGACGTTGCGCAAACTCGACCTCCACTCGACCACAGCGGTCGACGTCAAGGGTGTCAAGGTGTCGCCGCGCGACCTCGTCGCGGCAACGCTGCCCGACCCGGCGACGCTGGGCGGGGTGATGCACGGACGCACCTGTGCCGGCACCTGGGTGACAGGTCTCGGCAAGGACGGCGAACCGCGGGAGGTGTACGTGTACCACGTGGTCGACAACGCCGTGTCGATGCGCGAGTTCGGACATCAAGCCGTCGTCTGGCAGACCGCCGTGATGCCCGCCGTGGCCATCGAGCTGATCGCAACGGGCGTCTGGCACCGTCCCGGCGTGGTCGGACCCGAGGCACTGCCCCCGATGCCGTTCCTCGACCTGCTCGACGAGTACGGCAGCGAGTGGGAATGGGCCGACTACAAGGACCGCGCCCCCGTGTAACGATTGGTGTCTGACACCGATCGTTACAGGCTGGGGTCGACGACCCAGCGGCCGCGGACCTGGCCGTCGAGGATGCTCGGGCCCCGATCGAGGAGCTCGCTGAGCGGCACGATCTCGGTCATCGAGTCGATCATCTCGGCGGGCAGGTCACGCGCGAGTCGGGCCCACGCCCGGTTGCGAACAGGCGTGGGTGCCATCACCGAGTCGATTCCCTGAAGGCGGACATTGCGAAGGATGAACGGCATCACGGTCGTCGGGAGATCGACGCCGCCGGCGAGACCACACGCTGCCACGACACCGCCGTACTTCGTCTGGGCAAGCAGCTTGGCGAGCATCTTCGAGCCGACGGTGTCGACGGCACCGGCCCACTGTTCGGATTCGAGCGGCCGGGCCGCCTCGGTCATCTCCTCACGCGTGAGGAACGCCGTTGCGCCGAGGCCGGCAAGGTACTCCTGGGTCTCCGGGCGACCGGTCACCGCAGTGACCTCGAAGCCGAGGGTGGCGAGCAGCGCAACCGCCACCGATCCGACGCCCCCGGCTGCGCCCGTCACGACCACCGGACCATCGCCGGGCCCGACGCCGGCATCTTCGATGGCCAGCACACAGAGCATCGCGGTGAGCCCGGCGGTGCCGATCGACATCGCCGTGAGCGAGCTCATGGCCTCGGGGCGCGGCACGAGCCACTCGGATCGCACCCGCTGACGCTGCGTGTAGCCGCCCCAGAATCGTTCGCCGACGCCCCAGCCCGTCGAGATGACGGCGTCGCCGACCGCGAAGTCGGGTGAGTCGCTCGCCACGACGGTTCCGGTGAGGTCGATACCGGGGACCATCGGAAAGCTGCGCACGATGCGACCCTGGCCCGCCAGCGCCATGCCGTCCTTGTAGTTCAACGACGAGTAGTCGACGTCGATCGTGACATCGCCCTCGGGAAGGTCGGCGTCGGTGAGCTGTTCGAGCGCTCCGACATGGCCGTCGTCGGTCTCACGAAGAACCAGTGCCGTGAAGGTGTCGCTCATCGGATCATCGTGGCACACGCCGGATCCCGCCAGCGCTGCGTACACGATGTGTCTGACACATCGTGTACGTCGGCATGGCAGAGTGAGCCCATGTCGTCGATGCCTCGGACAGTGCCCCCGATCGTGAGTGCCGGTTGGCTGGCCGATCACGGTGCCGATGTCGTGATCTGTGAAGTCGGTTCGTCGATGGTGGGAGGTGACCCCGAGGCAAAGTACGCGGAGCGCCACATCCGCGGCGCCCGGTACGTCGTCGCTCGACACCGTGCTGGCCGCACCCCCGTCGGCGGCCGGGGGCCGCCACCCGCTGCCGACCCCGGAGGACTTCGCACGCGATCTCGGTGCACTCGGCATCGACGACGAGGCGACCGTTGTCGCCTACGACCGGCGAGGGGGTGGCGGAGTCGCCGGACGCCTCGTGTGGATGCTGCGGGCGATCGGTCAACCAGCGGCACTGCTCGACGGCGGTCTCGGCGGATGGGACGGCCCGGTCGAGAGCGAATCGATCATCGTCGATCCGGTCGAACGCGCCGTGCGCCAGTGGCCGTCGGACGCGGTGGCCGACGCGGATGACGTCGTCCGACACATCCGCGCCGGCGGAGTGGTGATCGACAGCCGCGACCCGGCCCGCTACGCCGGTGACGTCGAGCCGATCGATGCCGTTGCCGGCCACATCCCCGGCGCGATCAACCTCGTCTACACCGAGAACCTCGACGGCGAGTTCCACTTCCGCCCGTCGGCAGAACTCGCCGAGCGGTTTGCTGTCGCCGCAACCGATGACGATCCGATCGTCTACTGCGGCTCGGGCGTCACCGCCTGCCACAACGCGCTCGCGATGGAGCACGTCGGTCTCCGACGTCCCCGGCTGTACGTCGGGTCGTGGTCGGCGTGGTCGGCCGACCCGGACCGGCCGGTCGCCACCGGCCCGACGCCGTGACGGAACCACAACCGTGACCGGCGGCGAGCTCGCCATCATCCTGGTCGCCGTGATCATCGGATCGGTCGCGAAGTCGGTGACGGGCATGGGTCTGCCACTCATCGTGATCCCGATCGCGTCGCTGTTCGTCGACGTCAACGACGCCGTCGTGGTGATCGCCCTCCCGAACATGCTCGCGAATGCCGTACTCGGCGGCGAGAGAACGCCACAGCTATTCCGAGACACGAGATCTGCCGATGCTTGCTGCGGTGGGCGTGGTCGGTGCGGTTGCCGGGGCGCTGCTGCTCGTCAACGTGTCGGAGACACCGCTCGTGATCGCCGTGGTCGTGGCGATCATCGGCTACATCGTGCTGTTCTTCGCCCATCCTGATTTCCGCACCACCCCCGCGCAGTCCAAGCGCCTTGCGCCGATTGTCGGCGGTGTCGCCGGGCTGTTCCAGGGCGCAGTCGGTATCGCGGGCCCGATCGTCGGTTCGTGGATCCACAGTTACCGACTCTCACGGAGCGCGCACATCCTGTCGGTCACCTCGCTGTTCTTCATCACCGGTCTCACCCAGCTCGTGGTCCTGATCAGCACAGGGGAACTGTCGGGTCGCGTCACCGCCACACTGCTCGCGTGCATCCCGGTGCTGGCGTTGATCCCGTTCGGCACCCGGCTGCGCAACTCCGTCTCCGGACGCGGATTCGACCTGGCGATCATTGCCGTGCTGGCGATCTCCGCGGCCGCGCTGTGTCTCGAGCTGGTTCTGTGAGGTAGCGTTCGTGTTCAACCACACAGGGGAGCTCGCTGGAACGGCGGGCTGAGAGGGTGACCGCCGTCACCGACCCACGAACCTGATCCGGATAATGCCGGCGGAGGAACATCGTGAACGAACACATCGTCATCATCACCGGGGCTGCTCCGATCTCGCCCGAGGTCGTGGCGCGCATCCCGGCCGACGCGCTCCTGATCGCCGTCGACGGCGGCCTCGACCATGCCCTGGCTGTCGGGCTGGAGCCCACACGGGTCGTCGGCGACCTCGATTCGGTCACCGACGCAGGCCTCACCTGGGCGGCGCGCAACGCCTCGATCGAACGACATCCGACCGACAAGGACCGCACCGACACCGAACTCGCGCTCGCTGTCGCAGCGACCTTCGACCCCGAGCGGATCACCCTGATCGGCGGTGGCGACCGGCTCGATCACACGATCGCCGGCATCGGCGCACTCGGCGCGCTGAGCGTCACGAGCGTTCCGTTCCTCGAAGCGTGGTGGGACGATCAGCACGTCACGATCGTGCAGGGCCCCGGCTCCGCCACACTGCACCTCGCGGCAGGCTCGACGCTGTCGCTGCTCGCGCTGCACGGCCCGTGCACCCGCGTGACACTGCGCAACGCCCGATGGGAACTGACCGAGGTCGACATCGATCCGGTCGTCGGCCTCGGTGTGAGCAACGAGGTGCCCACCGACGGTGGCGGTGAGATCGAAGTGTCGCTCTCGGGTGGCACGCTGACGATCTTCGACGTCCCCGCCGAGGTGACGCGATGAGTGAACGCACCCACATCCGGGGCTCTCGCTCATCGCGATGGGTGGCAGTCGCCGGTGCGGCGGCACTGCTCGTTGCAGCGAGCGCATGTGGCAGCAGCGACGACGGCAGCGAAAGCAACGATTCGGTCGCCGTCGGGCAGCCACCGGTCGGCCCCCTCGACACGAGTCCGAGCGGCGAGACGATCACGCTCGTCACCTACGACTCGTTCCCCGAAGCCGACACGTCGCTCAACGATGCCCTCGCCTCGTTCGCCGCACGGACCGGGATCGATGTCGAGATCCTCGTGGCCGGCGACGCCGGCACGATGCTGTCGAAGGCATCACTCACCGCCGGCAACCCCGAAGGCGATGTGATGTGGGGTATCGACAACACGCTGCTCTCGCGGGCCGTCGACGACGAGGTGTTCGACCCGTACGTGGCGGCCGGCATCCTCGACGGGTCGGTCACGATCGACGACGCCTTCACGTCGCTCGTCCCGAACGGCGAAGCGACGCCCGTCGACTACGGCGACGTCTGCGTCAACTACGACATCGGCTGGTTTGCCGAGCGAGGCCTCGAACCGCCGACGACACTGGCCGATCTGGCCGACCCTGCCTACGCCGGCATGCTCGTCGTCCAGAATCCCGCCACGTCGTCGCCGGGCCTGGCGTTCCTGCTCGCCACGATCCACGAATACGGCCTCGAGGGATGGCAGGCGTACTGGAGCGCGCTCGGCGCGAACGGCGTCGAAGTGGTCGAGAGCTGGACCCAGGCGTACTACGAGCGGTTCACGTGGGCCGGCGGCGGCCCGGTGCCGATGGTGGTCAGCTACGGCTCCAGCCCACCGGCCGAAGTGATCTTCGCCGACCCGCCGCGCGACGACTCACCCACCGGCGTCATCGGCGACACGTGTTTCCGGCAGGTCGAGTTCGCCGGCGTCCTGCGCGGCACCGATTCGCCCGATGCCGCCCGGCAGCTCGTCGACTTCCTCATCGGCGAGGAGTTCCAATCCGAACTTCCGCTCAACCTGTTCGTCTACCCGACGAACCAGGCGGTCGACCTGCCCCAGGAGTTCGTCGACCACGCCGTCGTGCCGGACGCTCCGCGTTCGCTCGACCCCGCGGTGATCGACGCCAATCGCTCCATCTGGATCGACGAGTGGACGGAGCTGATGCTCGGGTGAACCGCCTGCCGCGGTGGCTCGTCGCGGTGCTCGCGATCGTGCCGGTCGTGGCACTCACGGTGTTCTACGTCTGGCCGTTCACGACGCTGGTCGTCGAGGCGCTCAGCGGGACGGCGATCGCCGACACCCTGGGCCGATCCCAGACGTGGGATGTGGTGTGGTTCACGCTGTGGCAAGCGGTGGTGTCGACCGCGGTCACGATCACCGTGGGCCTCGTCCCGGCCTACGTCGTGGCGCGATTTGCCTTCCGTGGACGCAGCCTCCTCGTCGGCCTGCTGACGGCCACGTTCGTCCTTCCCACCGTGGTCATGGGCGCCGCCTTCCTGGCGTTGCTCCCCGACTCCCTCGACCGCACGGTCTGGGCGGTGATCGGTGCGCACGTCGCGTTCAACATCGCTGTGGTGGTTCGAGTCGTCGGGTCACTGTGGGCGCACCTCCCGACCGACATGGAGTACGCCGCCGCAACGCTCGGTGCGTCACGCTGGCACGTCGTCACCCGGGTGTCGTTCCCACTCGTCCGCCCGGCGATCACCGCAGCGGCCACGATCGTCTTCCTGTTCTCGTTCACGTCGTTCGGCGTCATTCGCATTCTCGGCGCGCCGGGGACGCGCACGATCGAAGTCGAGGTGTGGCGGCGCGCGACCCAACTCGGCGACATCGGTGGCGCCACCGTGCTCGCCCTGCTGCAGCTGACACTGCTCGCCGTCGTCCTCGCCTGGTCGACGATCGCCCAGCGAACGCACAGCCGTGCACTGGCACTGCGGCCGGTTGCACCTCGTCGTCGTGCGAGGACGCGCTCCGAGCGGTCCTTCGTCGTCATCGCCGCCGGCGTGACGGCACTCGTCGCGCTCGTGCCGCTCACCGCACTCCTGGTGCGCTCGTTCTCGACGCCCGACGGCTGGTCGACGAATGCCTGGACCAGCCTCGACCGAACCGAGGTGCGCCCGGGTCTGCGCGTCGGCATCGACCCCGTCGATGCCATCGCGAACTCGCTCGTCAACGCGGCGTGGGCAACGCTGTTCGCCGTCGTCATCGGCGGCGTCGCCAGCCTGGCGATCACCGCGGCGAAACGCCACGGCGGGTTGATCGACGGCGGACTCATGCTCCCGCTCGCCACGTCGGCCGTCACGATCGGCCTCGGCATGCTCATCACCTTCGACGCTGCACCCGTGGACTGGCGAGCCTCGTGGTGGCTGGTACCGGTCGGCCATGCACTGGTGGCCGTTCCGTTCGTCGTACGCATCTGCGTCGGGGTGCTGCGTTCCGTCGACCCGGCGATGACCGATGCGGCCGCGACCCTCGGAGCCCCACCCGTGCAGGCGTGGCGAGCGACCGTCGTGGCCTACCTGTGGCGCCCGCTCGGTGTCGGCGCCGCCCTCGCGGCGGCGATTTCACTCGGCGAGTTCGGGGCCACGAGCTTCCTGTCGCGGTCGGGTGGCGAGACGCTGCCGATCGCCATCGAGCAACTGCTCGGCCGCACCGGGACGACACTGCAGGCGCAGGGGTACGTCCTCGCCACGATGCTCGCGGCCGTGACCGTGGTGTTGGTCGTCGTCATCGAGCAGGCGCAGTCGAGCCGTGATCGGAATGTTGCGACATGAGCGATCTCGAGGTCCGTGACGTTCGAGTCGCATTCGGCGATGTCGTGGTGCTCGACGGCGTGTCGCTGCAGGTCGCGAGCGGTGAATCCGTCGCCCTGCTGGGCCCGTCGGGAAGTGGCAAGAGCACACTCCTGCGCGTGATCGCCGGCATCGTCGCGCCCGACGCAGGCGTCGTCGTGGTCGACGGCATCGACGTGACCCACATCGCGACCCACAGGCGTGGTGTCGGCATGGTCTTCCAGGACAACCAGCTGTTCCCACATCTGTCGACGCTCGACAACGTCACGTTCGGTCCGAAGCTGGCCGGCGTCTCGAAGAACGACCGCAACGATCTCGGACGCACGTGGCTCGAGCGAGTCGGCTTGGCCGGCTTCGGTGATCGAAACGTCACCGAACTCTCGGGGGGCGAGGCAAAGCGGGTTGCGCTCGCGCGCACCCTCGCCGCGCAACCGACCGTCGTGCTGCTCGACGAGCCCTTGACGGGCCTCGACCGCGAACTCCACGATCGCCTGGCGGTCGACCTCGCCGAACTCCTGGAGCCGATCACCACGCTCCTCGTCACACACGACCCCGACGAAGCCGCTGTGGTGGCCGACCGGATCGTCGCCCTGGCCGATCTCTGACGTTCCCCGCCGCCCGTCGGCGCGCCCACTGCGCGGGCGATGAACGCCAACCAATTACGCCAGCGGGCACGGCATCTCCGCGAGCTCGCGAACTCGATCGAGTCACTCCCGGTGATGCGCCTCGAGGGCCACGCCGACGACGACACCTGGCGCGGGCCACGCCCGATGCTGTGCCGAGCGACGCTCGGCTCGAACCAACAGCAGTTGCACGCAGCCGCCGACGATCTTCGCTCGCACGCCCTCCGATTCGAGCAACAGGCCGCCGAACTCGACGCCATCGCCGCCGCCCGGGTCGGCCTGGCGGGCTGAGGAGCACTGACGTGGACATCGGCTACGACCCTCAGCGTGTGCGGACGCTCTCCCACCACACCGCCATCGCAATCGACCGACCTCCGTTCGATCCGCTCCGACGACCCTGCCGCGGCCGACGCGATGCGGACGATCAAACTCACCCAACGCAACCTCGAAGACCTCTGGATGCCGACGCTGCTCCAGATCGTGCGCAGCAACGCCCTGGTGTCGTGGACCGAACTCGACCTCACGCTCTGGCGGTGGACCGCCATGTCGCCGCTCACCGACGATGTCCTGCTCGGGTACGTCACCTGGGCCGATCCGTTGCAGCCCGACATGGCTGCCCTCGACGCGCTGGACCTCGACGTGCTGGCCCGCGAGCTCGCGCTGCGTGTCGCCCGTGATCCGGATTTCGCCGATCGATTGCTCGCGCTCGCCCCGACCGCGACGATCATCGGGAATCTGACCGGTCGGGCCGACTTCCCGCCGAAGTTCCTGGCCGACGTCGTCACGGCGATGATGTGGCCCGACGGCCCGCAGACCACCGTCGACCTCGACGGATACGCGGCCTCTCTGTCGAACGCGATGGCCGCCCTCCTGCCCCATCCGGCTGCGTGCCTCGATCTCCTCCTCGACCCTGCCGTGGTGTACGGCATCGCGAGCTGGGAGCGCCTCGACAGCGACATCGTCCGAGAGTTCACACTGGCCGGCATGTACGACGCCGTCGCTGCCGATCCCGGCCGGCTCGGCGACGGGTACCGGGTGATCGCCACGCTCACGACGATTGCGAATGGTCCTCTCGACGATGGACTGAACCCGGCGATGGCCGTCGGCATCGCCGGATCGATGGCCGGCTACATCCCGACGCTGGCGCCGGCGCTCGCCTTCGAGGCCAACGCCAGGTCGGTCGTGATCGTCGACGGCGTGGAGATCGACCTCGGCACCTACGACGAGCTGGTCGGCCTCTTCGGCGTCCTGCTGCGCGAGCGCTCCGCTCAGGCCGCACTCGGCCCCGTCGTGAGCGAATACGCCACCCAGACCGTCACCGACCTCGGTGCCGGTGTGGGAACGCACACCGGGGTCGAGCACGTGGCCGACTTCGCCGACCTCCTCGTCGATGCCACCCGAACCGAACAGAGCACCCTGATGGCCGAAGCGGCCGCCGAGGAAGGGCGACGCCGACGGCTCGGGGGAGCACTCGGTTTCGGGCTGTCGGCGATCGCGTCGGTGTTCGGCGGCGGCCCCGCCGTGAGGTCGGTCGTCTCGGCCGCTGTGCTGGTCGGTACCGAACTCGTGGCGAACGTCGAGCCGGACACCATGCCCGACGGCCTGTTCGGCCCGACGGCCTACAACCTGATCACGATGACAGCTGTCGCGGTCGTGGTGAACGACCCTCACGTCCGACGCGAGTTGGGACTGGATTCGATCAGTCCGCGCCGTCTCGCCGAGATGTCTCGGCGCCTCGACGACATCGCCGACGAATCCGACGTCGGCGACCGCGTGACCAAGGTCCGCGAGTTCGAAGCCTGGATCGCGACCGAGGTACCGGTGCTCGACGCCCACCTCAACACCGTCAAGATGATGCCCGGCATGGACGCCCTCAAGGAGCGGGTGTGAATTCGCAGATGGCCGGCGGTCGCGGCTGTCGTTCTAGGCCTTGCGGACGAACTTGGCCTTCAGCAGGATGCCGCGACCGTTGATCTTGCAGTCGATCTCGTGGTCGCCCGCAATCAGGCGGATGTTGTTCACCTTGGTCCCGATCTTGATGGAGTCGGACGACCCCTTCAGCGTGAGGCCCTTCGTCAGCACCACCGAATCGCCATCGTGCAGCACGGCGCCGTTGGCGTCGCGAATCTCGCCGAGACCGCCCGGGTCGCCGCCGTCAGCCATCCATTCGTGCCCGCACGTCGCACACTCGTAGCCCCCGTCATCGGTGGTCAGCAGGTCACTCATCGTGCAGATCGGGCACGTCGTCTCGGATTCCATCTCCGATGGTCTACCAAGATGCTGCGTCCAACATGCTGCGTCAACGCATCGACCTCCACGCTTCGTGGCAGTCTGTGCCCATGCAACTCGGGATGATCGGGCTCGGCCGGATGGGCGCCAACATGGTGCGCCGTCTCCAACGCGACGGCCATGACTGCGTGGTCCACGACGTCGACGAGGCAGCGATCGCGGCCCTCGAAGCGGAACTCGGCGTGGTCGGCGCTCGCTCGCTCGTCGAGATGGTCGCGGCACTCGAACGGCCACGCGCGATCTGGATCATGGTGCCCGCTGCCTTCGTCGGATCGACGGTCGACGCGCTCGCTCCCCTGCTCGACACCGACGACACGATCATCGACGGCGGCAACTCCTGGTACCGCCACGACGTCGACCGTTCGGCGGAACTCGCACTGTCGGGCATCAGCTACCTCGACGTCGGAACGAGCGGGGGCGTGTTCGGCCTCGAGCGCGGCTACTGCCTGATGATCGGCGGGCCCGATGCGGCCGTCGAGCAACTCACCCCGATCTTCGAGACGCTCGCGCCCGGCATCGGCGACACGGAGCGGACGCCCGGGCGTACCGACGCCGAAGCATCGGAGGAGCACGGCTGGCTGCACTGCGGACCGAGCGGCGCCGGGCACTTCGTGAAGATGGTGCACAACGGCATCGAGTACGGGCTGATGGCCGCCTACGCCGAGGGCCTCAACGTGCTCGCGAAGGCCGACATCGGCGCCATCGACCATGCCGTCGACGCCGAGACCGCTCCGCTCGAAGCGGCGCAGTACTACCGGTACGACCTCGACCTCGCCCGCATCACCGAGGTGTGGCGCCGTGGGTCGGTGATCAGTTCCTGGCTGCTCGATCTCACTGCCGAGGCGTTCCACGCCGATCCCGAGCTCAGCGCCTACACCGGTGTGGTGAGCGACTCGGGAGAAGGTCGCTGGACCATCAACGCCGCGATCGACGAAGGCGTACCGGTTCCCGTGCTGTCGGCGGCGCTGTATCAGCGGTTCAGTTCGCGGGGCCGCTCCGACGTGGCCGACCAGGTGCTGTCGGCGATGCGCGCCGGGTTCGGCGGCCATGTCGAGACGAAGGACACCACACGATGACCGACCAGCCGTCGGCGGCCACGAGCCACATCGACACGGGCAGCATGCAGACCAACCAGCCCGACGCCGATGCACTGGTGCTGTTCGGCGCCACCGGTGATCTCGCCGTGCGCAAGTTGTTCCCGGCGCTCTACCGGCTCGAACGGTCAGGCGTGCTGAAGGTGCCCGTGATCGGTGTCGCCCGCAGCGAATGGACCGACGACGACTTTCGGTCGCACGCCCGCGAGTCGATCACCGAGCACATCGACAGCCCCGATCCGGCCGTCGTCGACTCGCTCTGCGCGCGACTCGACCTCGTGCAGGGCGACTACTCCGACGAGAACACCTGGAACGAACTGCGCGCCACCCTCGACCGGCACAACTCGCTGGTCGCCGTCTTCTACATGGCCATCCCGCCGACCATGTTCCCCACCGTCGCCACGAAGCTCGCGTCCGTCGGCCTGAACCGACGCGGTCGGATCGTGGTCGAGAAGCCGTTCGGACGCGACCTGCAGTCGGCCATCGACCTGAACAAGACGCTCCATGAAGTCTTCAGCGAAGACCACATCTTCCGCATCGACCACTACCTGGGCAAGGAAGCCGTCGAGGATCTCCTCGTGTTCCGCTTCGCCAACACGCTGCTCGAGCCGGTGTGGAACCGCAACTACGTCCGCAGTGTTCAGGTGACGATGTCGGAGACCCTCGACGTGGAGGGACGCGGATCGTTCTACGAGGGCGTCGGAGCGATCCGCGACGTGCTGCAGAACCACATGCTGCAGGTCGTGTCGCTCTTGGCGATGGAACCGCCCGCCGGGGCCGACTCGGGTTTCCTGCAGGACGAGAAGGCCAAGGTGATCGCGGCGATGCGACCGATCGACACCGACGCGCTCGTGCGCGGACAATACGTCGGCTACCGCGACGAGACCGGCGTCGACCCCAACTCCAACGTCGAGACGTTCGCCGCCGTGCGCCTCGAGATCGACTCGTGGCGATGGGCGGGCGTGCCGTGGTACATCCGCGTCGGCAAGGCGATGAAGCAGAGCGCGACCGAGGCGGTGCTGGAGTTGCGTGAGCCGCCGCGCATGCTGTTCGACGAGTCCGGCGGGCCACCCCCGGGCCGCAACCTGATCCGCCTCCGGCTCGGCAAGAACGACGGCGTCACGTTCGCGCTGCAGGCGAAGACGCCGGGCCCCGACCTCGACAGCCAGGAGGTCGACGTCGACGTCGACTTCGCCGCGGCGCTCGGTGAACGCCAGGACGCGTACGAGCGACTGATCGGCGACGCGTTGATCGGGTCGCTGCGACGCTTCGCCCGCCAGGACATCGTCGAGGGCACGTGGCGAGTCGTGCAGCCGGCACTCGACCATCTCGGCGACGTCGTCCCCTACTTCCGCGGTTCGTGGGGCCCCGCCGACGCCGACGACATCCTCCTCAACGGCGACCACTGGTTCGAACCCACCACCACCTGACGATTACATCACGGGTCAGACCCGCGATGTAACACTGCAGGCGCACTATGTGGATCCCCATCACGCTTGCCGCAGCGACGTTCCAGATCCTGCGGACGTCACGGCAGCATCAGCTGCGGTCGGTGCTGTCGGTCAACGGGGCGGGCTTCGTCCGCTATGCGTACGGGTTCCCGCTCGCACTCGTCGTTGCGTTCGTCACGTTCGGCATCGTCGGTGAGCCGATCCCGTCGATCCCGCCTCGCTTCTGGCCGATCATCGCCGGGGCGGGGGTCGTCCAGATCCTGGGGACCGTCGCGCTGCTGCGGGCGTTCGACCTTCGCAACTTCGCCATCGGAACCGTCTACGCCAAGACCGAGGTCATCCTCGTCGCGATCGTGTCGGCGGTCGCGCTCGGCGAGCCGCTCCAACCGCTCGGCTGGGTCGCCGCGTTCATCTGCATGGTCGGCGTTGCGTGGCTCGCCGCACCCACCCGACTCCTCGACATCCTCGGCGAGCGCCCGCGACCCCGCCGCCCTCATGGGCATCCTCGCTGCGGCCGGGTTCGCGGTCGCCGCCGTCGGCATCAGGGGAGCGTCCACGTCGCTCGACGGGCCCACGTGGAACCGGGCCCTGCTGACGCTCACCGTGATGCTCGGGATCCAGACGCTCGTGAATTCGACCCAGCTCCTCGTGACGGATCGTGGCGAACTGCCGCGAGTCGCCCGTGCCTGGCGATTCGCCCTCCCGGTCGGGATCCTCAGCCTGTGCGGCTCGATCGGTTGGGCCGTTGCGGTGACGCTCACCAACGCCGCGAAGGTCCGCACGCTCGGCCAGGTCGAGATCGTCATCGCGTTCGTCATCTCTGCCCGCGTGCTCCACGAACGCCACAGCCGCGCCGAGTACGCAGCGAGCGCGCTGGTCCTCGTGGGCGTGGTCGGCGTGGTCGTGTTCGGCTGACGACCCGCCCCTACTCTCCAGCACATGCGTGGCCTCGAACTGCCCGAACGCACCGAGGACTTCACCGCGGATCCGGTCGAGCTGTTCTTCGACCTCGCCTACGTGTTTGCCTTCTCGCAGCTCGTCGCACTCCTGCTCGACGACCCGACGTGGAACGGGGTCGGCGAGGCAACGCTGCTGTTCCTGCTGCTGTGGCTTCCGTGGTCGCAGTTCACGTGGTCGGCGAACGCAGTCCCCGGCAACCAACGCTCGGTTCGAGTCCTGTTCCTCGTCGCCACGGCTGCCAGCGTGCCGATGGCAGCTGCCGTCGGCACGGCATTCGGCAACGGTGGCGGCGGAGTCCTGTTCGCCGTCCCGCTCGCCGTGATCTTCCTCACCGCCATCGCCATGCTCGTCTCCGGCCTCCCGGCCGATGGCGACGAGTTCCGATCCGCCGTCCGGTACGCGTGGCCGAACCTCCTGGCGATGGCGGTGATCGTCGTCGGAGGTTTCCTGCCCGGAGACGCCCGCGTCGTCGCGTGGATCACCGGCATCGCTCTGTTCGTGTACGCCACCGTCAAGGCCGGCAGCGGGTCGTGGATCATCCGCTCCGGGCACTTCGCCGAGCGCCACGGACTCATCGTCATCGTGGCGATGGGCGAAGTCATCGTTGCGTTGGGCTACGCCGTCGTTGTCGAACTCGACGACGGATTCGACGCTGCCGCCGCCGGCGGCGTACTGGCTCTGGCTTCGGCCGGGGCGTTCGCCGGCCTTCTCTGGTGGTCGTACTTCGACCGGGTGGGCCCCGCCCTCGAACACCGCGCCGGCTCGACACCCACCGCCGAACGTGGGCGGTACGCCCGCGATGTGTACTCCTATGCGCACGCACCGATCGTCGCCGGTGTCATCCTCACCGCCGTCGCATTCGAGCAGATGGCGGTACACCCCGACGAGCCGACACCAGCGGAGTTCCGGGCGATGGCCGTCGTCGGGATCGCGCTGTTCTTCGGTGGCATCTCCGTCGCCGTGTACCGGGCGTTCACCGCAGTCGCCAAGGAGCGCCTCGTCGCCATCGGCGCTGTCGCCATCTTGATGGTGGTCGCCGGCGACGTCAACGGCGTGTGGCTCATCGTGCTGATCGACGCCATCGTGTTCACGATGCTCGCCGCCGAACACCTGCGGATCGAGGGTCGCTCAGCGGCGAACGCGTCAGTCGACGACGGTCGGGTCGGCGACGAGGCTGCGCACTAGCCACTGGAACATGCGCCACCCGGTGGAGGGTGGTGCCAGAGTCTCAGCGGCAATCGCTGCGGCGCCGTCCGAGATGGCGATCCCGTTCGGTGCCTTCACATGCACCTCGGCGACGCGCTCTGCCATCACGAACCAGCCCACAGCCTCCTCGACCGATCCGCCGGCGGTGAGCAACCCGTGGTTGCGCAGGATGCACAGCTTGTTGTCGCCGAGGGCCGTCGCGATCCGTTTGCCGCCGTCGTAGGAGAGCACTTCGACCTCCTCGTCGTCGAAGAGCGCCTGGTCGAACACGAACGCACACGATTCCTGGCTGATCGCCCGGAACGGCTCGACGTTCGCGGACCACGGCGTGCCGAAGCCGGTGTGGGTGTGCGCAGCACTCACGGCGTCGGGTCGGGCGGCGAGCACCGGAGCGTGGATGTTGTACCCCGCCGTGTTGACCGCACCGGTCGGGTTGCCGTCGGCATCCATCACACGCCCGTCCGGGCCGACGAGCACCAACTGATCGACCGTCGCCGCACCGAACGGAACACCCCAGTCGAGGAGCCAGAAGTGATCGGTCAGGATCGGATCGCGGGCGGAGACGTGACCGTCACCGAGCTGACCCCACCGCAAGGCACCGAAGATGCGGTAGCCGAGCGCACACATCCGTTTGCGATGCGCGCGTTCTTCCTCGGGCGATCGGATCGCGTCGAACGGCTCGACCCCGGGGAACGTCGGATATGGCGACTCGCTCATGACCCGATCGTAGGGCGTCCACCACGTTCTCGGTTTGCGTGACAGTTCGGTCGGGACGGGCCAACTGTTCTGTCACGCAAACCGGGGATTCAGCCCGAGCGATGAGCGAGGTCCCCGTATCCGGTGACTTCGCTCATCGCTCGGGTTCAGGCGGGGAAGCCGCGGCGGGGGACGACCACGACGGTGCCGTCGTCGGCGTCGACCTCGACCGTGACGCAGACGTGGAACACCTCGCCGAGACGCTCGGCCGTCAGCACGTCGGCCGCCGGGCCCGTGGCCACGACGCGACCCGCGTCGAGCATGACCAAACGGTCGGTGTAGATCCCGGCCAGGGTCAGATCGTGCAGTGCCGAGATCACGGTGAGCCCGCTGTGCTGACGGAGTTCGGTGACCAGCTCCAACGCCTGCTGCTGGTGTCCGATGTCGAGCGCCGACGTCGGCTCGTCGAGCAGCAGCACCGGCGCCTGCTGAGCGAGCGCCCGAGCGAGCACCGCCCGCTGGCGTTCACCACCGCTCAACGACCCGAGCATCCGGTCGGTGAACTCGCCGAGCCGGAGCCGATCGATCACCTCGACCGCAACCTCGTGGTCATGGCCGGTCTCGGTGCCGAAATAGCTGACGTACGGAGTCCGGCCCAGCAGGACGTAGTCGCCCACCGTCATGTCGTTCGGGATGAGTGGCTCCTGGGGCACGTACGCAACGCGCTGTGCCCGCTCTCGTGCATGCAACTCACCCAGCGGCACACCATCGACCGCCACCGTTCCCGTCGAGGCGATGAGCCCGACCGCGGCGCGCAGCAACGAGGACTTGCCGGCGCCGTTCGGCCCGATGAGGC
The DNA here is from genome assembly GCA_963743825.1 of Ilumatobacteraceae bacterium. Taxonomy (GTDB): domain Bacteria; phylum Actinomycetota; class Acidimicrobiia; order Acidimicrobiales; family Ilumatobacteraceae; genus Sva-07. The sequence continues at coordinate 39,592 of CAVURC010000005.1, forward strand.
CGAGCCACTCCCCCGACTGCACCTGCGCCGTGAACGGCGCGACAACCTCGCGTTGGCCGTACGACACGGCGACCTCGTCGAAGGTGATCGAACTCATCCCGCGACCCGCTTGGTTCGCAGCAGATAGATGAAGAACGGCGCGCCGATGAGCGCGGTGAGCACCCCGATGGGAGTCTCCGCCGGGCTGGCGATCGTGCGGCCGAGCACGTCGGCCAGGATCAGGAAGGCTGCGCCGAGCATCAACGACAGCGGGAGCAGACGCCGATATCCCGCACCGGCGACGAGCCGGATCACGTGCGGCACCACCAGCCCGACGAACCCGATGAGACCGCTCACCGACACCACCGCCGCAGTACCGAGTGTGGCGGCGATCACGATCACGAGGCGGGTTCGCGCCACGGAGACCCCGAGCGTCGCTGCTTCCACGTCGCCGACCCGGAACACGTCGAGGTGACGCCGATGGAGCATCAGCACGATGCAACTCACCACGACGTAGGGCAGTACCAGCCGAACGTCGGACCACGTCGACCCTGACAATCGTCCGAGGATCCACTGGAACACCTCGCGGACCAACTCGGAGTTGCGCTGCAGGATGAACGTCTGGACCGCGGTCACGAACGAGACGACAGCCACGCCGGCGAGCACGAGCGTCACGCCCGACCGTGACCCGCCGAACGAGGCGCCGACCGCATAGGTGACGGTCACCGTGAGCAGCGCGAACACGAACGCCGCCGTCGGCACCGGGTCGATCGACCAACCGGCGGTGACGCCACGGCCGAACGTGAGCGCAAGAGTGGCGCCGAGGCCCGCACCCGCGGCCGTCCCGAGGAGGTACGGATCGACCAGCGGGTTGCGGAACACACCCTGATAGCTGGCGCCGGCAATGGACAGCATGCCGCCGACGATCCCACCGAGCACGACCCTCGGCATGCGGATACGCCAGACGATGTTCCACTCGGCGTCGCTCACGCCCGAGTCGATCGAGATCCACGGCAGGCGGTCGATCAGCTCGAGCGGCACCTGCCACCACGGTGGACCCGCCGGACCCACCGATGCGCCGATCAGCACCGCCATCACGAGCACCGCTGCGCTCGCGCCGTACCAGACCGCATTGCCGGCGCTCACGGCAGGGGCGGCCCGGGCGGGAAGCTGATCGACGCCGGCGTTCACCTCACTGGCGCTTCGGACTCGTCAGGCCACACGTCACGCAGGGACCGATGCTTGCTGCACCGCTGCGGCAACCGCAGCGAGGTAGTCGACCACACGAGGGCCCCAGCGCGATGCGATGTCGTCGTCCATTTCGACGACGTTGCCGTTCTGCACGGCGCTGAGGGCAGCCCAGCCCTCGCGGGCACCGACGGTCTCGGCCGACTCGGCGCAGCACTTCGTGTCGGCCAGGAAGATCAGATCGGGGTCGGCCGACACGACGAACTCGGCGCTCAGCTGCGGGAACCCGCCGCTGTCGCCTTCCACCCTGTCGGCGATGTTCTGGAGGCCGAGCAGGGCGTAGAGCTCGCCGATGAAGGTCGTGGAATCGGCGCTGTACAGCGTCGGATCGAGCTCGTGGTAGAAGGTGAGTGGCTCATCGGCGACGGGTGTGGCGGCGACGATCTCGTCGATGTCCATCTGCATCGACGACACGAGTTCGGCGGCTTCGCCGACGTGACCGGTGGCGGCACCGAGCTGCTCGATCTGCGTGTACGAGTCGTCGAGCGTCAACGCCGCTGGGCCGTCCCACCACGCAATGCCCAGCTCGTCGAGCTGTGCGCCGAGCCCCGTGAAGTCGCCTCCGATGACGACGAGGTCGGGGTCGTAGGCGGCAATGGCTTCGACGTTCGGTTCGAAGCCCGACAGCTCATTCGGGAGTTCCAGCGCTTCGGTCGGGTAGTTCGAGAACTCGTCGACGGCGACGAGTTGGTCACCGGCGCCGATCGCGAACAGCATCTCGGTGTGCGTCGGGCTCAACGACACGATCCGCTGCGGCACATCCGCCGACGCAGTCGTGTCGGCTGCAGCGGTGTCGGGGGCGCTTGCGACAGTCGCCGGCTGTTCCGTCCCGGCCACGGTGTCGGCCGGGGCGTCGGAGTCGGAGTCGCCGTCGCTGCCACACGCCGCAACGAGCAGAGCGAATCCGGCGATCACACCGATCACCGCACTCCCGCGTCGTCGTGATCGGGTCGCTACTGCTTCGGTGCGCATGTGTTCCTCCAAAGGAGTTTGGAGGACAAGCTGGGTCCGAGCGAGACACCGTCTCGCTTGCGAGCCGTCCCTTGCCTCGAGGGAGTGTTGCCGCGTCAGCCGAGCAGGCGACCGGACTCGTTCCCGAGCGGCGAACCGCTGAGAAACCACCGTTGCGGGACAGCCTCGGATTCTCACCGAACTTCGCTGCATCCACTGACAGTTCGACATCGTAACGGTCGGGCCGTACGCTGCCCAATCTCATGAGCGCCGACGACGATCTCGCCCCGACCGAGGACCCCCGGCCCGACGGGTTGCGGCGCGCCGAGTCGCTCGTGGTGGTGAACACCGGCAACGGCAAGGGCAAGTCGTCATCGGCGTTCGGCATGATGATCCGCGCCGTCGGTCGGGGATGGAACGTCGCTGTCGTGCAGTTCATCAAGTCGGGCAACTGGAACACCGGCGAGGAGAAGATCGGTCGCCAACTCGGTGTCGACTGGTATGCGTTCGGCGAAGGATTCACGTGGGACTCCGACGATCTGAGCAACGACCGCGCCCACGCCGCCGAGGGCTGGGCCAAGGCAGTCGAGATCATGAACGCCGGCGAACACCAGCTCGTGATCTTCGACGAGCTCACGTATCTCCCGAGCTTCAACTGGCTTCCCGTTGCCGACATCGTCGACGCCATTGCCAACCGCCCGCGCCACGTCAACGTGATCATCACGGGCCGCGATGCCCCGCACGAGCTCATCGACCTCGCCGACACCGTGACCGAGATGCGCGAGGTCAAGCACGCGTACCAGCAGGGGATCAGGGCGATGCGCGGCATCGACTACTGAATCGAACGTTGAGTCGAATGCCGGGTCGTGCCATGGGTCTCACCGTGCTGCTGGGCGGTGCCCGGAGTGGCAAGAGTTCGCTGGCGGTCGACATCGGAGTGCGCCACGACGGTCCGGTCACGTACATCGCAACCGCGCCGGCACTCGACGAGGACATGTCCGATCGGATCGATCGACACCGCGCCGAACGGCCAACCGGGTGGACCACCATCGAGGAGCAGATCGATCTCGTCGGCGCCTTGCATGCCGCCGGCGACTCGCTGGCGATCATCGACTGCCTCACCCTGTGGACCTCGAACGTGATGTGGGAGGGTCGCAGCGATGCCGAGATCCAGGAACTCGCTGTCCGAGCCGCCCGCCACGCCGCCGCGCGATCTGCGCCGGTCGTCGCCGTCAGCAACGAGGTCGGCCTCGGGATTCACCCGGAGACCGATCTCGGGCGTCGCTACCGCGATGTGCTCGGCCGGGTCAACCAGGCCTGGGCCGGCGAGTCGACCCGCAGCTTCCTCCTCGTTGCCGGCAAGGCCCTCGAACTACACGATCCCTTTCACGACACCGGAGAGTTCCTCGACACATGACACTGCTCCACGAACACCTCGCCGATCTCCCGGGCTGCGACCAAACCGCACGCGATGCCGTGCTCGAACGGGCGGCCAACATCCTTCGCCCGAGCGGAGCGCTCGCCTGGCTCGACGAGATCGCCGCCTGGGTCGCCGGATGGCAGCGCACCCCGCAGCCGCGGGTCGCCAAGCCCGCCGGGTTGATCTTCGCCGCCGACCACGGCGTCGCTGCGGCGACCAAGGTGTCGGCGTACCCGACCGGGGTGACCGAGGCGATGCTGGCGGCCTATCGCCAGGGCCGATCGACGATCAACGCCTTCGCCCGAATTGCCGGCGCGACGGTCACCGCCGTCGACGTCGGCGTCGGCAATCCGACCGGCGACATCCGTTACGAGGCAGCATTGAACGAGGAGCGCTTCGACGACATCGTGCGCATTGCGTTCGCCGCCGTGAACGAACTCGACTGCGACCTGCTCGTCCTCGGCGAGATGGGGATCGGCAACACCACGCCGTCGGCGGCGATCGCCGCGTCATTGGCGGGCGGCGAGACCGCCGCGTGGGTCGGGCGCGGCACGGGCGTGGACGACGAGGGACTCGCTCGCAAGCGCCAGGCAGTGCAGGAGGCAGTGCGACGGATCGCAGGAATCACCGATCCGATCGAGATCCTGCGCGAGGTCGGCGGTGCCGAGATCGCCGCGATCACCGCAGCAACGATCGCCGCTCGCCATCGATCGATCCCCGTGGTGCTCGACGGGTACGTCGTCACTGCCGCGGTGCTGCCGCTGCACGAGATCGACCCGGCGGCGATTGCGCACTGCACGGTCGGCCACTGCTCGTCCGAGCCCGGCCACCGCAAGCTGCTCGAACGTCTCGGCAAACCGCCGCTGCTCGATCTCGACATGCGCCTCGGTGAGGGTTCCGGCGCGATGGCGGCAGTCCCCTTGATCGCCATGGCGTGCGCCGGAATCACCGACGTGCCGACGTTCGGCGAGTGGTTCGGCGAGTGACCAGCAGGTTCTTCGGCGGCTTCCTCGGCGCCGCCCAGTTCCTGACTCGCGTTCCCATCCGGTTGCGAACGGCCCCTGATCTGGCCGCCGGTGTGCCGTGGTTCCCGGTGGTCGGTGCGTTGATCGGCTCGTTCGTCGGGTGTGGTCGCCGTCGGGAATGATGGAGCTCGTGCCCGCCTCCGTCGCGGCCGGCGTCGCCGTGGTCGTCGGCGTGCTCCTGACGGGCGCGTTCCACGAGGACGGCCTCGCCGACACCGCCGACGCGATGGGCGGTTGGACACCCGAACGCCGACGCGAGATCCTCAAGGACTCGCGCCACGGCAGCTACGGAGTCGCCGCCCTGTGTTCGACGATCGTGCTGCGCATCCTGTGCGTCGCAACGCTGTCGCCCGCGGCGGCATTCGCCGGGCTCATCGCCGCCCACACGCTCGGACGCGGCGCCGCAGTCGGCGTGATGGGAACGACCGGTCCGATGCCCCACGACGGCCTCGGCGCCGACTACACCCGAACGCTTTCGCGATCGTCCGTCGTCGTCGGCGTGCTCGCAGCGCTCGCGATCACCGCGGTCGCGACCGGGTGGTGGGTTGCGCCGCTCGCACTCGTCGCCGGGATCGGCGCGGCGCTCGTCACGTGGGTCGCACGGCGCGCGTTCGGCGGCATCAGCGGCGACATCCTCGGCGCGGTCGAGCAGGTGGGCGAATGCCTCGTCCTGATCGTCGTCACCGGCCTCGCGCTGCGCCACCAACTCTGGTGGACCTGACCATTACATCACGGGTCAGACCCGTGATGTAATTCCCTGCTCGCGGTCAGCCGACGAGGGCGGCGAAGCGGTCGATGCCCTCGGCGAGGTCATCGTCGCCGAGTGCGAACGAGAATCGTCCGTAGCCGCCGAGCCCGAAGGCCTCGCCCGGCACGAATGCCACCTTCGCCTTGTCGAGTACCAGGTCAGCCAGCTCCAGGGTGCTCGAGACGGTGACCCCGTCGATCGGGCGGTTCAGCAGACCCGTCAGGTCGGGATACGCGTAGAAGGCACCCTGCGGTTCGAGGCAGGTGACGCCGTCGATCGCGTTCAGCTTGGTCCACATGGTCTGGGCCCGGCGGGCGAATGCTGTGCGCATCATGACGACGTCGTCGAGCGAGCCCGACACCGCGGCGAGGGCGGCGCGCTGCGACACGTTGGCGACGTTCGACGTGGCGTGACTCTGGAAGTTGGTCGATGCCTTGATCACATCATCGGGGCCGATCATCCAGCCGACGCGCCAACCGGTCATCGCGTACGTCTTGGCCACGCCGTTGACGATGACGCACTGGTTCGCAAGCTCCGGCACGAGCGTCGGCATCGACGCGAAGACGTTGTCGCCGTAGGTGAGGTGCTCGTAGATCTCGTCGGTGACCACCCACACACCGTGATCGACGGCCCACTCGCCGATCGCCTTCACCATGTCGGGGGGACACACCGAGCCGGACGGATTGTCGGGACTGACGAACAGCAGCACCTTGGTGCGCTCGGTGTAGGCGGCGTCGAGCTGCTCGATGGTGACCTGGAACCCGCTCGCTGCGTCGGTGTCGATGACGACCGGCACGCCGCCGGCAAGGGTGATCGCCTCGGGGTACGTGGTCCAGTAGGGCGCCGGGCAGATGACCTCGTCACCCGGATCGCACAGTGCGGCAAAGGCGGTGTACACGGCGTGCTTTCCGCCGTTGGTGACGAGCACCTGCGACGGTGCGCACTCGAAGCCCGAGTCACGCAGCGTCTTCGCGGCGATGGCTGCCTTCAACTCCGGCAGCCCGCCGGCGGGCGTGTAGCGATGGTTCTTCGGATCGCGACACGCCTCGACGGCGGCCTCGACGATGTGAGCGGGCGTCGGGAAGTCCGGTTCGCCGGCGCCGAAGCCGATCACGTTCTCGCCGGCGGCCTGAAGTGCCTTGGCCTTGGCGTCGACGGCCAAGGTGGCGGAAGGGGCAATCGCGGCAAGTCGTTCGGAGGTGCGCTTCACGTGGATCAGCCTGCCACACGGATTCCGCCATCCCAACGACGGATTCGCAGCGTGGGATCGCGTGGTGCACGCGCCATGCTTGGGGCGTGAGCATCGACCCCTCGAGCATCGTGATTCCCGACGACCTCTTGCCCGGCGACGGACGCTTCGGATGCGGGCCATCCAAGATCCGCCCCGAGCAGATCGATGCGCTCGTCGCCGCGCAGAACACCATCCTCGGAACGTCGCATCGCCAACCCGCCGTGAAGAACCTCGTCGGCAGCGTCCGCTCCGGACTCACATCGCTGTTCGGTCTGCCGGACGGATGGGAGATCGTGCTCGGCAACGGCGGCTCCACCGTCTTCTGGGACATCGCCACCTTCGGACTGATCCGCGAACGCAGCCAGCATCTCGTGTTCGGCGAGTTCTCGTCGAAGTTCGCCGACGCATCAGCGGCCGCTCCACACCTCGGTCAACCGACGGTCATCACGTCCGACACCGGTTCGCACCCGGCGGCCTCGGCCGAGGACGGGATCGATCTCTACGCCCTCACGCACAACGAGACCTCGACCGGTGTCGCAATGCAATTGATCCGCCCGGCGGGCACGAGCGCCGACAGCGCGCTCGTCGCCGTCGATGCGACGTCGGCGGCCGGTGGTCTGACCTGGGACCCTGCCGAGGTCGACGTCTACTACTTCGCTCCCCAGAAGTGCTTCGCCTCCGACGGTGGGCTCTGGCTCGCAGCATGCTCCCCTGCCGCCGTCGAGCGCATCGAGACGATCGGCTCGAGCGACCGCTGGCGGCCGGCGTCGCTCGATCTGGAGATCGCGCTCGCCAACTCGAAGTTGAACCAGACCTACAACACCCCGGCACTGGCAACGCTCGTGATGCTCGATGCACAGGTGCGTTGGATGAACGACAACGGCGGCCTGTCCTTCGCGGCGGGTCGGAGTGCGCAGTCGGCGGCGGTGCTCTACGGATGGGCCGTTGCCAGCAGCTACGCGACTCCATTCGTCGCCGACGCCGAGAAGCGCTCCAACGTCGTCGGCACGATCGACCTCGACGACAGCATCGATGCCACGACCGTCAGTGCCGTCCTTCGGGCCAACGGCATTCTCGACACCGATTCGTACCGCAAGCTCGGACGCAACCAGTTGCGCATCGGCATGTTCCCGTCGATCGATCCGTCCGACGTCGAGGCGCTCACCCGCTGCATCGACCATGTCGTCGGTGCACTCGGCTGAGCAGGGCGACCTGATGCAACCCACCGATGTCCTCGAGTTCGACACCGGCGACATCGGCGCGCTCGAACGCCCGGTCATGCTCGTCGGGCTCGAGGGCTGGTTCGACGTCGGCGGCGCCGCCACCCAGGCGGTCAACGCGTTCGTCAGTGCCGAACGCGCGGTCACCGTCGGCCAGATCGATCCCGATCCCTTCTACGACTTCACCCAGCAGCGTCCGCACGTGTCGATCGACGATGACATCCGTGAGATCGTCTGGCCGTCGAACGAGTTCGTCCTCCAGCGCAATCCGGGTCATCGCGACGTCGTCGCCCTGATCGGTGTCGAGCCCCACATGGCGTGGCGCACCTATACCGGTGCCATCACCGTCGTCGCCGAGGCACTCGGCTGCGAGGCCATCGTCACCGTCGGCTCGGGCGCCGAGGCGATTCCACACTCCCGCACACCGCCGGTGACCGGAAGCACCGCCAACGCCGAACTGGCGCGTCGGCTCGGGCTGGTGGCCCCGTCGTATCAGGGCATGACGGGAGTGGTCGGGGTGCTCCAGGCCGAACTCGAGGCCCGCGACATCCCGTCGATCTCGTTGCGCGTCGGCATCCCGCACTACCTGATGAACGCCGAGCACCCCCAGGCAGTTCAGGCGCTCGTGCGCCATCTGAGCCACGTGCTCGACGTGCCGAACACGACCGACCTCAGCGACCAGATCGATGGCTGGCGCGATGTGCACGACGAACTCGTCGCCAACGACGAACAGCTCAGGATGTACGTCAACCTGCTCGAAGCTGAATTCGACCGCCGCTCCGAGGCGCAGATCCCGACTGCCGACGACCTCGGCGCCCAGTTCGAAGAGTTCCTCCGCACCCAACGCGACGACTGATTACGTCAGGGGTCAGACCCGCGATGTAATCAGCCGTCTCGGCCGAGGTCACTAGTCTGATCCGGTGGTCCTCCGTCTCGTACTCGCCGAGGACAACTTCCTCATGCGGGAGGGCATCAGCGCTTCGATCGAGCTCGACGACGAACTCGAGTTGGTGGCCGCGTGCGGTTCTTACGGCGAGCTGCTCGCTGCGGTCGACGCATATCATCCCGACGTCGTGTTGACCGACATCCGGATGCCGCCGACCCAGACCGATGAGGGCATCCGTGCCGCTGATCAAATCCGGACCGAGTACCCCGAGATCGGTGTCGTCGTGCTGAGCCAGTACGTCGAACCCGACTATGCAGTGCGCCTGTTCGCCGACGGATCCGACGGCCGCGCCTACCTCTTGAAGGAGCGCGTCGGTGACATCGCCGAACTCTCCGCGGCGATCCGACGGGTGGCTGCCGGCGGCTCAGTGCTGGACCCGAGCGTGGTCGACGCACTGATCGAAGGGCGAGCAAGCAACGTCCCGTCGGTGCTCGATCGACTCACCGAACGCGAACGCGAGGTACTCACCGAGATGGCAACGGGTGGAAGCAACGCTGCAATCGGGGCCACCTTGTTCATCTCGGCCCGGTCGGTCGAGAAGCACATCGGCTCGATCTTCACGAAGCTCGACCTGCCCGAGACCGACGACGTCAATCGCCGAGTCCGGGCGGTGTTGGTGTACTTCACCGCACTGCAGGGATCACCATGACCGACGTTCGGGTCCTGATCGTCGACGACCAGACGCCGTTCCGCGAGGCATCGAAGATGGTGGTCGAGATGACCGATGGCTTCGAGGTCGTGGGCGAGGCCGAGAACGGTGAACAGGCCGTCGAGATGGCGGCGGCCCTGCGGCCGGACCTCGTGCTGATGGACGTCCAGATGCCCGGGATCGACGGACTGGAGGCAACCCGCAGGATCATGGCGTCGGACGATCAAACCCATGTCCTGGTCATGTCGACCCACGAGTCCGGCAGCTTCGACCAGCCGGCCCTCGACGCTGGTGCGTTCGCGTTCCTCCCGAAGTCGTCGTTCAGCATGGACGTTCTCGAGGAGGTCTGGGCCGACATCCAGCGGCGCTGACCGCTCGATCAGCGCATCGATCAGACGTCGGCGAACTGCTCGATCGGCACCGTCCCGGTGACGCACGTGCCCTGTCCGGGCGCCGATTCGACCTCGACGGTTCCGCCAACGGTGTCGAGCCGGTCGGCGATACCGGTCAGGCCGGCACCCCGGCTGACCGTTGATTCGTCGAAGCCGCGGCCGTCGTCGCGGACCTCGAAGGTGAGCGCACCGCCACGCTCGCCGAGCGTGACCGTGGCCGAGTTGGCCTCGGCGTACTTTGCGGTGTTCTGCAGCGCCTCGAGCACCGAGAAGTAGATCGCCGCCTCGATGTCACGCGGGTGGCGGCCGACGCCGTCGCCGTGGACCTGCACCGGAATCGTCGACGACCGAGCCTGTTGGCCGATCGCCACCGCCAGCCCTTCCGCTTCGAGCAACGGCGGATAGATGCCCCCGGCGAACTCCCGGACCGACGCGATCGCGGCGCCCGCCGCGGTCTCCAGCTGGGCCAGGAGGTTTGCTGCCCTGGCGGCCCCGAGCTGCTCGGCTCGCTTCCGGATCGGGCCGAGCTTGACCTTGACCGCCACGAGGGTCTGTTGGGGGCCCGAGTCCAGGTCGTTTTCGAGCGTTCGCCGCGCGGCGTCGGATGCGGCGAGGACACGCTCGCGTGACGCTTCGAGTTCGGCGATCTGAAGGCGGAGCTGTGCCGTCAAGCGAGCATTGCGCAACGCCAACCCGAGCCCCGACGCGAGGTCGGCGAGCAGTTCCTGTTCGGGTGGCGTCACCGATTCGCCGCTCGGCTTCGCCAGCGACAACCCACCCAGCAACTCGCCGTCGTGGAACACCGGCACCGAGTAGTCGGCATCCGGGTCGACGAACACGTCGTCGCTGCCGAGGTGCCGCTGCGGTGCATCGGCCGGCTCCGAAGCCACCATGCGGAAGCCGACGTCGGAGCGCACCCACAACGCCGCACTGCTCGCACCCGTCCCGTCGACGATCAGTCGCGGAACTCGCGACAGCAACTCATCGTCCGGGAGCTCGGCCGAGCGGCGCGAGAACCGGACCAACACCTCGTACGGGGTGGCACGCTCGCCGTAGACGAGCCGGTTCGCCCAGCGCTCCACCCATCGCCGGGCGGGCTGGAACGCGATCGCCACGATCACCGAGGCGACGATCGACAACCAGAATCCCGCACCCGGAATGATCGCGTGCACCCCGACGACGATCCCGACATACACCCCGCCGATGAACGCCGCCAGCACGCCGAACGTCACCGACCGGGAGATGATCCGATCGATCTCGTACAGCCGGAACTTCATGATCGCGATCGCCATCGCGCCCATGACGATCAGGGTGCTGGCGCTGTCGAGTATCAGCCACGCCCGGTTTTCGGTCCCGAACGGCTCGAGGATGACGTTGAGTAACGTCAGCGTGATGTTGACCACGATTGCGAATGCCACCCATCCGATCTGACGGCGGGTGATCGGGTCGGCGTACCGCATCCTCGCGAGGAGCATCCCCGCAGCGATGTACGGGAGCAGGATCAGTACGACCTGTGGAGGGCTGAAGACATCGAACATCGTGCTCGCGAGGGCCTCACCGACGAACGGGTGTGGGTACCGCTCCGTTTCCGGCAGGACCTGCGGTGTCCCGAAGGCGGCTCCCGCCATCAGGACCACCGTGAGCGCTCCGGTCCCCCGGAGCAGCCGGCGAGCCGCAACCGAGTGGGTGCGCCCATCCGGGAACAACAACCAGACGGCAGCGAACAGCCAAATCAGGGGAAGCGTGAGGAGGACCGCAAGGAGCGACACCCAGCTCGCGGCGCCGATCCTGCCCGCCTCGTCGAATGTGTCCGCGGTGGTGATGCCGAGGAACACCACCATCCAGCCCGTTCCGATCGCAACGAACATCGGACCGAGCACATTGCCCGGTCGCCGGAACACGAGCAGCGCACCAACCACGAGGTAGGAACACCCACCGATGATCTCGACGATCATGAAGTCGATCGTCTGCGCCAGGATCGCGATGCTCGACGCGACGTACACCCCGACCGCAGCGAGGAGCAGGAACTTCGCGCGAGGAGATGCTGTGGCGTTCATGCCGACTCCATCGCGTGTTCGCCGACGGGAAGGCGGCAACTGAACCGGGTCGCACCATCTGGCGCCGTGTCGACCGTCGTCGTCCCGTCGAAGGCGTCGACCCGGTCCGTGACCGCGGTGAGATCGGCCTCGGTGAGCCCGCCGGCGGAGGCGATCTCGATGACCAGCTCACCCGCGACATCGGCGACCGACACGTCCACCTTCGTGGCCCCTGCCATGCGGGAACGTTCGACGGCCTCGAGGACGCAGAAGTACGCCGTCTCCTCAACATGACGTTCGTAGCGCCCGATCCCTGCAGCCGACACGGTCAACCGAGATGCCGACGTGCGCTCGGCCGCTCGCAACGCCACCTCGAGTCCTTCGGCTTCGAGGAGCGGCGGGTAGATCCCGTGGGCGATCGCCCGCAGCGCATCGACCGCTCGCTGTGTCTCCTCGGCAAGACCGGACACCAGCGCGGCGACCTGCTCGGCACCCTCGCGCTCCGCCAGGGTCTTGGCGATACCGAGCTTGACCTTCAGGGCCACGACCTGCTGCTGCGCCCCGTCGTGCAGATCGCGGTCGAGTCGGTGCCGTTCGGCGTCCTGGGCGGAGATCAGGCGCAGACGTGACTCGCGGACATCACGGGCGCGCTGTTCGAGCTGCCGATTGAGGCTCACATTGCGCAGCATCAGGCCGGCACCCGACGCGACGTCGGCAAGCAATTCCCGGTCGGCGGGCGTCGGCGGATCGTCGCGCGGCTTCGTGATGCTCACGTCGCCCAACACGTCGTCACCGTGTCGAACCGGCACCACCACCGTGCGGTCGTCGACCAAGCTGTCCGCACGAATCAGCCCCGACGGGAGCGCACCGTCGACCGACCACGAGCCCAACGGTTCGATCAGCTCGCCGTCGCGGAGCCAGACCGCCGCGAGCGTGGCGCCCGTGCCCTGCGCGAGCACCCTGGCCAAGTCGTCGGCGCCACCATCGGGCCCTGAATCGGAGAGACGCGACGTCACCTGCGACAGCACCTCGTGCGGCGACGACCGGTGGCCGTACACGAGCCGGTTCGCCCACCGCTGCATTCGGGCTCGGATCGGCTCGAACAGCACTGCCACCAAGGCGGTGGCGGCCAACGCCAGCACGACGTTGGGCCGGCCGTCGTCGGAACGACCCAGCACCAGCGTCGGCACGGCGACCACGAGCGCGAAGAGCCCGGTGATCACCCCGACGAGACCGATGTAGGTGACCGATTTCGAGATCACCCTGTCGAGGTCGTAGAGCCGATACTTCGTGATCGCGACCCAGAACGAGAGGATCAGCAACGCCAGCGGGATCAGGCCGAGGAGCGAGGTGAGACTGGCGAAGGACTCCCGACCGTTCCCCTCATCGCCGACGCCTCCCCAGATCGCGTAACGGACCAGTTGGGCGATCGCGTAGACCGAACCCCCGAGGGCGATCCATCCGATCTGGCGTCGCACGACCGCCGAACTCCGTCGGTACCGGACGACGAGCGACGCGACCGACACCAATGTGCCGAGGAGCACGGGAAACATCAACAGTTCGACGAACTTGCCGACGGAGCTGTCGAAGGTGTTGATCGGTGCGGTCGTCCACGGATGGAACAGCAGGATGTTCCCGAGCGTGGCGACCACCACGGCCGCGACCTCGCCTCGTACGACCCAGCGCCACTTCGGAGACGGAGGCCGCCCGTTCGGGAACAGGAGCAAACCGAGCGTGAGCACGAGGAACACAGACGGCAGCCACAGCGAGAGCAGGCCCTGGGCCGCGACGGCAGCTGGCAGCGGCAGGTCAGCCGGTCGTGGAAGCACGTCGATGAAGGTGTCCAGCACGTCGTCGGGAGCGAAGGTCGTGAACGCCGCGAGGGAAACGACGAACGCTCCTCCCGAGAACGCCGCGACCGCGTACGCCCAGATGGCACCGTTGCGGGGCTCGGAGGGGAACAATGTCCATGCCAGCGCACCGAACCCCACGCCGATCAGGGCGTTCTCGGGCGCGAGGACGCCGGTCGCGAGTTCCCACCGTCCCTGCAGGACCACGACGGCCATTCCGCAGACAGCCATCACCACGCCGGATCCGGACATCAACCGTCCAAGTCCGGTCAGACGGTCTGACGTCATGCCGGTCTCCGGGGGAACCGATGGGCACCGACCGGGGTGTCGCGACCCTTGACCATGGCAGGCTCGAGCTCGTCGGCGTCGGGCTTGGTCCCGAGCGCCGCCCACGTCGGATCGCTCAACACCGTCTCACCGGGGTCGGCCCACTGCTGGAGACGCTGGGTCAGGTTGACCGTGTCACCGACGACGGTGTACTCGAGGCGTTCCTCCGAGCCCAGCAGCGCCGCCGCAACCAGCCCCGTCGACAACCCGATGCCGAGCCCGAACGGTGGCTGACCGCTCGGCTCCCATCGCCCGTTGAGTTCCTGTTGGGCGGCGTGCATGGCCACCGCTGCAGCAACCGCCCGCTCGCCGTGATCGTCGGACGCCACCGGCGCGCCGAAGACCGCCATGACGGCATCGCCGACGAACTGCATGACCGTGCCGTTCTGGTCGAGGATCGCCCGGTTCATCGCCGCTCGGTGCTCGTGGAGCTGGCCGGCGAGCCGGCTCGGGTCAGCGTGTTCGGCGATCGTGGTGTAACCGCGGATGTCGGACATCAGCACGGTGACGACGAGTTCCTCGGTGTCGCCGGGCCGGCGGCCCTGCTCGAGGACCTGGGCCGCGACCCCGCCCGGCAGGAACCGGTTGAGCGCCTCGCCCTGTTCCTTGCGGTCGACGATCGCCTTCTGCAACGACTTCAGGCGGTCGAGGCTGTCGGTGCGGCCGGCGGTCAGGCCTTCGGCGAGCGTGGCGAAGAGGGCCTCGATCGAGGCGTTGACATCGGCCGGGGTGGTCTTGCGTCCGATGGCGATCGCCTCGATCGATCGACCCTGAGCGATCTGCTGGAGGAGATCCTCCTCGCCCGGCGACAGCGACGAATCGGCGCGTGCGGGCATCGTCAATGCTTCGACGATCTTGGGGTCGAGCATCGAGCCCCCGGAGGCGACCTCACGGATCGCTCTGGCCAGCTGGTTGCCTTCACCCACCCGATCCTTGAGGAGGTAGGCGTACCCGGCGGCACCCTCGGACAGCAATGCGACGGCGTAGTCGGGGTCGTCGAACTGGGAGAGGATGACCACGCCGGTGCCCGGATGTCGTTTGCGGACCACCTTGGCCGCCTCGATGCCCTCCCGCGAGAAGTTCGGCGGCATGCGGATGTCGGTCACGACGACCTGTGGCTGGTGAGCTTCGGCGCCGTCGACCAACTCGTCGTAGTCGGCGGCCTGGCCGACGACGTCGATGTCGTCCTCGAGTTCGAGGAGCGCCTTGACGCCCTCGCGGACGATCAGGTTGTCGTCGGCGAGAAACACCGTGATCGTCATTCGTCCCCCTGTCGTCGAGTGTGCGTCATTGCAGTGTTGCCTGATCGAGCGCCGGCGCCCAGCGTGCAGGCGCCATTCGAGGGGTGGGGCTACCACGTAGGCGATCGAGGGCGATCACGCTGGCCAAACCGGTGACCGCGGGCGCATCGTGGTCCCATGCGAATCGAACGCAGCATCAGCACCGTGTCCTGGATCCCGTCGGACCTCCTGGAGGGCATGGGGAAGATCGCCACCCGTATGAAGATGGCCCACCACGACCCACCGCCACCGGATCAGCTCGGGCCCGACGTCCCGGCGACGATCGAGCAACTGCGGGTCGACGACCGCTTCCGGTTCGCCAACCAACTTCGGGCGTTCGTGGAAATCGACGACGACGGCAGGATCACCGATTGCGGATACTGCGGCGGAGGCGAGATCGGCGCAACCACCGTGGGGATCGGCGTCGGTTCGATCACGATCCCGGCGACCAAGCTGCACGATCTCCAGGCCGAACCGGAACTGACACCGACGTCGGCGGTGTTCCGCCAGACCGTCGGCGGACGGACCGGAGCACCGATGCCCCGAGCCGTCAAGCACCCACCGTTCGTCCAGTACTCCGCCCCGATCGTGTGGACCACGCTCGAACTCACGATCAACACCGACGGCACGCACCACGGATCGATGATCGGTGCCTCGGGCTTCCCGCGACACTGGATCTTCGATCACTCGGGCGCGCTGGTCGCGAAGGGCAGTGTCACCGAGTACAAGAACTGGATGACTGCGTCGTTCGGGAAGCGGACGCCGTGGGGCGACACGGACTCGCCGGCCCTCGTGACCGAGGTCGAGACGCTGCTCGAACGCCAGCTCCAAGAGGCGATCATGCGGGGTGGCGCCAAGCCCGACATTCGAAAGGTCAAGCAAGGGGCGTTGCTCGTCGAGCAGGGATCGATGAACAACGAGCTGTTCCTGCTGCTCGATGGGGTCCTCGTCGTCGAGGTCGACGGTGAGGAACTCGCCGAGCTCGGGCCCGGAGCCGTGCTGGGTGAACGGGCGTTGCTCGAAGGCGGAACGTGCACAGCGACGCTTCGTGCGGTGACCCCGTGCAAGGTCGCGGCCGTTCCCACGGACGGCATCGACCGAAGCAAGCTGGGCCAACTCGCCGACGGCCACCGTCGAGAGGAGACGCGGAGCGGCTGAGCGTCACGCCAGGGCCCAGAACCCCGGCGTCACACGTTGTCTCAGGCTTTGGCGGCGGCGAATGCCTGCTCGAGGTCGGCGATGATGTCGTCGATCGACTCGAGGCCCACGCTCAACCGAACGAGGCCCGGCGTCACGTCGGACGCTGCCTGCTCCTCGGGCGTGAGTTGCGAGTGCGTGGTGCTCGCCGGATGGATCACGAGGCTGCGAGCGTCGCCGATGTTGGCGACGTGGCTGTGCAGGGTGACTCCCTCCACGAACTTCTTGCCTGCTTCGATCCCACCCTCGATCTCGAACGCCAGCACGGAGCCGTAGCCCTTGCCGCCGCCGAGCTTCTTGGCCCGCTCGTGCCACTCACTCGACGGGAGCCCGGCGTAACGCACGGAGCTGACCTGAGGGTGACCGTCGAGGAACTCGGCGACCGCCTGGGCGTTGGAGAAGTGACGCTCCATGCGCAAGCTGAGCGTCTCGATGCCCTGCAGGATCAAGAAGGCGTTGAACGGTGAGATTGCCAGGCCGAGGTCGCGCAACATCTGCACGCGGGCCTTGAGGATGAACGCACCGTGGCCGAGCGCCGTGAAGTAGGCAAGGCCGTGGTAGCTCGGGTCGGGCTCGGTGAAGTTCGGGAAACGGCCGGACGCGGCGTAGTCGAACGTGCCGCCGTCGACAATGGCGCCGGCCACCGACGTGCCGTGGCCCCCCATGAACTTCGTGAGGCTGTGGATCACGATGTCGGCGCCCCACTCCAGCGGACGGATCAGGTACGGCGTCGGCACCGTGTTGTCGACCATCAGTACGAATGCCATTGGCGTGGGCGACGCCGGCGATGCCTTCGATGTCGAGGACGTCGTTCTTGGGGTTCGGGATCGTCTCACCGAAGAACACTTTGGTGTTCGGCTTGACGGCTGCCTCCCACTGCGACAGATCGTGCGGGTCGTCGACGAACGTGACCTCGATGCCGAACTTCGGCAGCGTGTGGTGCAGCAGGTTGTAGGTACCGCCGTACAGCGACGGCGAGGCGACGATGTGGTCGCCCGCCTCACAGAGTGTCATCAACGCGAGCGTCTCGGCGGCCTGCCCCGAGGCGACGGCGAGCGTGCCCGGCAGGCCGACCGCCGTGATGCAACCGCCTTCGAGCGCATTGACACGAGCCTCGAGCGCCGCCTGGGTCGGGTTCATGATGCGGGTGTAGATGTTGCCGATCTCGGCCAGCCCGAACAGGTTCGCCGCATGCTCGGTGTCGCGGAACTCGTACGACGTCGTCTGGTAGATCGGCACCGCCCGGGCACCTGTGGTCGGATCGGGCTCGCCGCCGACATGGATCTGCTTGGTCTCGAATCCCCAGTTGTCACTCATAGGGATGCGACGCTACCGGCCAATTCCCGACCCCACAAGTCAGGTTTCCTGCCCAGTGATGCGAGGTGAGCGCACCCGCTGCGCTCATCGCTCTCATCGGAAGCGAGCAGTCAGAGGAGGCTGGCGACGAGGCCGGCTTGACCGAGGTGATACGTGACCATCACCGTGACCGGCATCCACGGCGCCGATCCGACGAACTGACGCCAGCCGAGCACCGAGTCGGACGCGACGAACAACCCGGCACCGACGATGGCGAACCAGTTGCCCGTCGCCGCCGCCGCACAGAACATCACCGAGATCGCGAGGAGGTAGGCCGTCACCGCCGGCCCGAGAATCGGCTTCGACCGACGGGCAGCGCGAACGATCTGCACCCCCACCGTGCCGATCAGGAGGGCAACGCCCACCACCGCCGCCCCGAATGCCGCCCACGACCAGTCCGGCGCGACGACCAACCCCACCGTGTAGGCGACGTGGGCGAGGAGGAACGCAACGAGCCCCGGAATGAACCGACGGTCACCGTCGAGGAGGAACACATCCCCGGCCAACGAGAAGACCAGCGCCACGACGAACCAGACCCGCACGGCAGGATCGACGGGATCGAGTGTCAGGGCCACCCCGATGAGGGCGATCAGCGCGAGCGGCTTGCTCCACAACTCGACCGACCGGTTGTCGGTCCAGCGACTCCACCAGTTCACCCCAGCCGCTACTGCAAACACCAGCGCACAGCCGATCGACAACATGGTCACCAGATTCCCTCCCTTGCGATGAGATTCAGGCGCACCCCTTGCTCCTGCTTCTCATCGCTGACGACTCAACACAGCGAGCGATGAGATTCAGGGGCGACATGTGCACCGGAATCTCATCGCAACGAGGTGGTTGGTCAGCCTCCGGAGATGTCGGAGACCTTCTGCTTGCCGGCGCGGATGAACGGCATCATGTCGCGCAGCTCGCCGCCGATCGACTCGATCGGGTGGGCCTTGCCCTCGTCCTGCATGCGCTTGTAGTTCGGGCGGCCGGCTTCCGACTCGGCGATCCACTCGGCGGCGAACTGGCCGCTCTGGATCTCCTCGAGGATCTTCTTCATCTCGGCCTTGGTCGCCTCGTTGACGACACGCGAGCCGCGGGTGAGGTCGCCGTACTCGGCGGTGTCGGAAATCGAGTACCGCATACCGGCGATGCCCTCTTCGTACATGAGATCGACGATCAGCTTCACCTCGTGGAGGCACTCGAAGTACGCCATCTCCGGCGCGTATCCCGCTTCGGTGAGCGTCTCGAACCCGGCGCGCACGAGAGCGGTGAGTCCACCGCACAGCACGGCCTGCTCGCCGAACAGGTCGGTCTCGGTCTCCTCCGCGAACGTGGTCTCGATGACCCCGGCGCGGGTGCCACCGATTGCATCGGCGTACGACATCGCGACGTCACGGGCCTGGCCGGTCGAATCCTGCGCCACGGCGATGAGCGCCGGCACGCCGCCGCCCTCGGTGTAGGTACGGCGTACGAGGTGGCCCGGGCCCTTCGGAGCGATCATGATCACATCGCAGCCGGCGGGCGGCTGGATGCGATCGAACCGGATGTTGAAGCCGTGGGCGAACGCGAGCGCCTTGCCATCGGTCATGTGCTTGGCGATGTGCTCGTCGTAGATCGCCTTCTGCTCGGTGTCGGGCGCGAGCAGCATGATCACGTCGGCCCACTCGGCGGCCTCGGCGATGGTCATCACCGTGAGGCCGGCGGCCTCGGCCTTGGCAGCCGACGACGACTCGGGACGCAGGCCGACGACGACGTCGACACCCGACTCCTTCAGGTTCAACGCATGGGCGTGGCCCTGCGATCCGTAGCCGACGACGGCCACCTTCTTGCTGCGGATGATCGAAGGATCCGCATCCTCTGCGTAGTAGACGGTGACGGCCATCTCAGCCAGCCTTTCCAGTGTTCGGTGTGGGGGTTTGGTTCACGGCGCGCAAGCGTGCGCCGCGATCGAGTTTGGGCAACGCAACGCGACCCGTGCGCTGGAGCTCAACGATGCCATATCCGGCGAGCAAATCCTCAAAATCGTCGAGCTTGTCGGGATGACCCTCGAGGCTCACGGTCAGTGCTGATTCGGCGACGGCGATGATCTTGCCCTCGAAGATGTTGATCAGCTCGACCACCTTGCCGCGCTGATCATCGGGCGCCTTCACCGTTGCGATGAGCAGTTCGCGTTCGACCGATCGCCGCGGATCGAGCTCGGAGATCTTCACGACGTCGATCAGCTTGAACAGCTGCTTGGTGATCTGCTCGAGTGGCGTCGACTCGACATCGACGACGATCGTGATGCGGCTCATCCCCTCGTCCTCGGCGGGAGCGACAGCCAACGAGAAGATGTTGAAACCGCGCCGGGCGAACAGACTCGACACCCGTGCCAGGACGCCGGGGCGGTTCTGGACGAGCACCGACAGGATGTGGTGGTTGAGGGTCTGGCCCCCGTACTGGTTGATGGTGGTCACTTCAGGGCCTCGGCTCGATCTTGCTGGGTGGGGTGGAGGATGAGGTCGTCGTTGCTGGAGCCGGCCGGCACCATCGGGAAGACCAGCTCGGATGCGTCGGTCCGGAATTCGATGACGACGGACCGGTCCTTGATCGAGTTGGCCTTCTCGATCGCCGGGCCGACCTCCTCGGGCGACTCGACGAGGATGCCGACGCAACCCATCGACTCGGCCCACATCACGAAGTCGGGGACCTTCGCGTTGAGGTACACCTCGGAGTAACGCTCGTCGTAGAACATCTCCTGCCACTGGCGGACCATGCCGAGGTAGCTGTTGTTGAGCAACGCCACCTTGATCGGCAGCCCCTCGACCGTCGCGGTCACCAGCTCCTGGGCGGTCATCTGGAAACAGCCGTCGCCGTCGACGGCCCACACGTCGCACTCGGGCTTGGCGGCCTTGGCGCCGATGGCGGCCGGGATGGAGAAGCCCATGGTGCCCAGACCGCCGGAGTTGACCCAGGTGTACGGCTCGTCGAACTCGAAGAACTGCGAGGTGTACATCTGGTGCTGGCCGACGCCCGACGACACGATCGTGTGCGGTGCGGCGAGGCGATTGAGTTCCTCGATGCAGTACTGCGGCTTGAGTGCTGCGCCGGGTTCGGACTGCTCGTAGGTCATCGGGAACTGCTCACGCCAGCCCGACACCTTGCTCTTCCACGCCGACGTGTCGGCCTGGACGGCGCCGGCCGCGATCATGGCCTTGATCTCGGAGATGATCTCCTCGATCACGTACTTGGCATCACCGACGATCGGCACGTCGGGGCGGCGGACCTTGCCCTGCTCTGCCGGGTCGATGTCGACATGGATCACCTTGGCGACCGGCGCGAAGGCGTCGACCTTGCCGGTGATCCGGTCGTCGAATCGAGCGCCGAGCGTGATCAGGAGATCGGCCTTCTGCAGCGCGGTGATCGCCGTGGCGTTGCCGTGCATCCCCGGCATGCCGAGACACAGCGGGTGGCTGTCGGGGAACGCGCCGCGGGCCATGAGCGTGGTGACGACGTAGCTGTCGATCAGCTCGGCCAGCTCGCGCAATGCTTCGGCGGCACGAGCCTTGAGGATCCCACCGCCGGCATAGATCACCGGGCGCTCGGACGCCATGATCAGGCGGGCGGCCTCCTTGATCATCCGCGGGTGACCCTTCACGTTCGGGCGGTACCCGGGAAGCGAGTCGAGCACCTCCTGGTCGGTCGGCCAGTACCACTCCATCTCGTTCTGGAGGCAGTCCTTGGGCACGTCGATCAGTGTCGGGCCGGGGCGACCCGTCGTGGCGATGTGGAACGCTTGGCGAACCGCCATCGGGATGTCCTGCGCGCTCATCACGAGCTCGTTGTGCTTGGTGCACGAACGAGTGATGCCGACGGTGTCGCACTCCTGGAAGGCGTCACTGCCGATCGCAGCGGTGGGGACCTGGCCGGTGATCGCAACCATCGGCACCGAGTCCATGTAGGCGTCCATCAGCGGCGTGACGAGGTTCGTGGCCGCCGGCCCGGACGTCACCATGGCGACGCCCGGCTTGCCCGACACGTGCGCGTAGCCCTCGGCCATGTGGCCCGCTCCCTGCTCGTGACGCACGAGCACGTGACGGATGGGGCTGTCCATCAACGGGTCGTACGCCGGAAGGATGCACCCTCCGGGGTAGCCGAAGATGAGTTCGACGTTCTCGTGTTCGAGTGATCGGATCAGCGCCTCGGCGCCGGTGATTCTGTCAGCCATGATCGTGCTGCTTCCTGGTGGTGCTTCTGGTGGGGGATCGTGTTACGTGGTGAAGGTGGTGAATCGGTGCCGAAAAGCAAACGACCTCCCGTCTGGGAGGTCGTGAGCACGCGCGGCGGTGTCGCCGGCGTGCTACCGGATGAGTACTACGAGCGAGTTCGGAACGCGTGGGGCGGCGTACACGCCACACAGTCTGCCATCGATTTCCCGCAGGGTCAACCTCGCCTCCGGTCAACCTCGCCTCCGACCGGACCGCAGTACGGTGACGCGGGTGAGTCGGCGTGACGAGATCATCGAGGAGGCCACGGCGATCCTTCGCGAGGAAGGCCCCGCAGCGCTCACGTCGGTGAACGTTGCAGCGCGGATCGGGGTGACGCAGTCGGCGATCTATCGGCACATCGTCGACATGGACGAACTCAGCGGGATCGCCAGCCGGATCGTGGTGTCGGAACTCACGGCGATGTTGAACTCGATCCTGCTCGCGCCGGACGTCAATTTCGACGACCTCGACGGGATCCTGGAGCTCAGCTCGAAGATCGTCAGGGTGATGCAGCACGACCATCAGGCATTCGAGGTCATCGACCGGTGGCGCTTCGCCGAGGGCACGCTCGGTACCGGCATCCGCGAACTCCTGGCTGCGGGCCGCGATCTCGTGGCCTTCGTTCTGGAGTCGGAATGGCGCGCGGAGTACGGATACGCCGACCCGCTCCGATCGAGCGTCGCCGCGGTCCAGCGGCGGCATGCCGAACTCATCCTCGACGACGTCATCGCGGTCGCCCGCTTCGTGCGCCAGCGCAGCGATGACGGTGACATCGCTCGGATGCTGCAACTCCGCATCGTGACGTCCTGGACGGCCTACGTCGTCGACATGCAGACCCGGCTGGGTCGGCCGCTTCCCGACATCGACGTCGCCTGAAGCAGAACCCTCCGGCCGGAATTCGCCGGGCGGCGGTCAGCCCCGGAAGTCGCCCTGCAGTTGCGCTGCGGTGAGGGTGTTCTCCATCAGGCAGGCGATCGTCATCGGGCCGGTCCCACCGGGCATCGGGGTGATGAATCCCGCAACCTCAGCGACCGGGACGTAGTCGACGTCGCCGACGATGCCGGCTTCGGTTCGCGAGACGCCGACGTCGATCACCGTGGCTCCTGGCTTGACCATGTCGGCGGTGATCATCCGTGCCTGCCCGGCGGCGCCGACGACGATGTCCGCCTCACGCACGACCGCCGCCATGTCGGCGGTTCGAGAGTGCGCGAGCGTCACGGTGGCGTCGACGCCCTTGCGGGCGAGGAGCAGCGACAGCGGAAGCCCGACGAGCGTCGAGCGTCCGACGACGACGGCTCGCTTGCCGCTCGTGGCGATGTCGTAGCGCTCGAGGAGGCGCATCACGCCGAGCGGGGTGCAGCCCACCAGGCCGGGGCGACCGCGTACGAGTCGGCCCATCGAGCGCTCGGTCAGGCCGTCGACGTCCTTCTCCGGCGGGATGAGGTCGATGACCGGTTCGGGGTCGAGGCCGTCCGGCAGCGGAAGTTGCACCAGGATCCCGTGTACCTGGTGGTCGGCGACGAGTTCACGCACGACCGATTCGACCTCGGCCTGGGTGGCGCTCGACGGCAGGTCGACGTGGCGTGACGTGAGTCCGGCCTCGGCGGCCTTCGCGTGCTTCATGCGTACGTAGCGCTGGCTCGGGCCGTCGTCGCCCACGAGCACCGTTGCCAGACAGATGGCCGGCGAACCGGCCTCCTCGATCCGGGTCCGCAGCCCGACGATGATCTCGTCACGCAGCGCATTGCCGTCCATCACCACAGCCGTCATTCGATGAACTGTAGAGATCCGACTCCCACCTCACCTTGTTTGCGTGACGGTTCGGTTGGAGCGGGCCAACCAGAACGTCACGCAAACAGGGGGGTGTGTTCCTTGGGAGTCAGCCGGCTTCGGAGTGGGTGACGGGCTTCTCGCCCATCCACTCGCGCAGGGTGTTCTTCAGTTTGGTCTGCTGGATGAACAGGTCGCTCTCGGCCGGCGACTCGCCCGCAGCCTGCGGCGCCTTGAGGTAGAAGCTCAACCACTCCTGCACGCCCGACTCGCCGGCGCGGTGTGCCAGATCCATGAAGAGCGCGAGGTCGAGCACGATCGGCGCGGCGAGGATCGAATCGCGGCACAAGAAGTCGACCTTGATCTGCATCGGGTAACCGAGCCATCCGAAGATGTCGAGGTTGTCCCAGCCTTCCTTGTTGTCGCCACGGGGCGGGTAGTAGTTGATGCGCACGACGTGGTCGATGTTGCCGTACAGGTCGGGGTACACCTCGGGCTGCAGAATGCCATCGAGCACGCCGAGCTTGGAGACTTCCTTGCTCTTGAAGTTCTCCGGATCGTCGAGCACCTCGCCGTCGCGGTTGCCGAGGATGTTCGTGGAGTACCAGCCACGCAAGCCGAGCATGCGGGCCTTGAGCCCCGGCGCGAGGATCGTCTTCATCCAGGTCTGGCCGGTCTTGAAGTCCTTGCCGGCGATCGGCACGTTGCGGGTCTTCGACAGCTCGATCATGCAGGGCAGGTCGACCGACAGGTTCGGCGCACCATTCGCATACGGCACGTCCGACTGCAACGCCGCGTACACGTAGATCTGGCTCGGCGAGATGTTGGCGTCGTTGTCACGCAGGCCCTGCTCGAACGACTCGACGGTCGCGTGGACCTCCGAGGCCTCCTGATAGGCCTCGGTCGAGCCGCACCACACCATGACGAGACGGTCGCAGCCATTGGCGGCCTTGAAGTTGGCGATGTCGTCCATGATCGCCATCGCCTGGTCCCACTTGCCGGCGATGTTCTTGACCCGGACACCTTCCAGACGTGACACCCAGCGCTGGTCGAACACGGCCTCCATCGGAACGATCGCTTCGAGTTCGCTCGAGATCGCGGCGAGATCCTCGTTGTTGAGCACGCCGGCGGTCCGGGCGGCTTCGAGCGCGTTCGGCGAGATCGGATCCCAGCCGCCGAAGACGATGTCGTCGAGCTCGGCCAGCGGCACGAACTCACGGATCATGGGGTTGCGGTTCTCGTCCTTGGTGCCCAGGCGGATGTGCGCCATCTGGCTGATGGAGCCGATCGGCGGGTGCAGCCCCTTGCGGGCGGAGATGACCCCGGCGATGAAGGTGGACGCAACCGCGCCCATACCGGGGGTGAGGACACCGAGTTTGCCGGTGGCGGGAGCGATCTGTCGTGCGTTCATCTCCATGACAATAAGCGATCGTTCACTCGACGCTCACATTGTGAAGCAAATCTTATGTATTCTGCACGAATGCGGCCACTTCCCGACCTGTCGATCCGACAACTCGAGTATCTCGTCGCTGTCGCCGAGGAGCCGACCTGGGCGGTGGCAGCCGAGCGAGTCGGCGTGAGCGCGTCGGCACTGTCGCAAGGGTTGGCCGAACTCGAGCGTCGGCTCGGCGTCGCCCTGTTCGATCGCGACGGCCGCCGGCGGCTCGTGAGACCGAGCGCGGCACCGGTGGTCACTCACGCCCGCCAGGTTCTGGGTCTCACCAACGACCTCGCCGGCTGGGCCGAGCGGCTTCGTTCCGGCCGCAGTGGCGCACTCCGGCTGGGGATGATCGATGCGGCAGCGGTGGTCCACTGTCCGGATCAACTGCGCACGTTCCGCGCCAGCCATCCCGATGTCGACCTGCGACTGCGCGTGTCGCCGTCCGCCCAGCTCGTCGAGCTCCTCGTGGCAGGCCAACTCGATCTGGTGGTGTGCGTCGAACCGCCCGTGCCGGTGACCGGGATCGACACCGAGCCACTGCTCACCGAAGCCCTCGCGGTCTACGCGCCGCCCGGTCGCCGCATCGGCCCACCCTCGACGTGGGGGCCGTGGGTGCTGTTCCCCGCCGGTTCGCACACTCGCACCATCGTCGTCGACGAGCTGCGACGACTCGGCGCCCCGATCGATGTGGTCGCCGAGAGCCACCAGCCCGAGGTGCTGCGTGAGATGGTCCGGTTGGGAGTCGGCTGGACGGTGCTGCCGACCGAGCAGGCCGAACAGGGGGATCGACCGTTGCGCCGGAGCCGCAAGCTGACGACCCGCCGACTCGTGCTCGCCACCCGAACCGGCTCGGTTCGCGACCCAGCGGTCGACGAGCTCGCCGCCGCACTGGCCGGACCCTGAGCGTCGGCACGCGTGCAGCGGCTCAGGGTGACGGTGTCGCGCCTCCGAGCACCTCGTGGAACTGGGCGGAGTCGACGTTGCCGCCACACAGGACGAACGCACTGCGTCCACCACGTTGTCCGAGCGATTCCGACAGGAGACCGGCGAGCCCGATCGCACCGGCGGACTCCGCCACGTTGTGGGTCGTGCGGTAGACGATCCGCATCGCCTCGGCAGTGTCATCGTCGGACACCGCGATGACACGTGCCGCTCCGGCGACGATTCCGGCAATCGAGACCGGGTCGGGAGAACGCGTCGCCACACCGTCGACGAACGTGGCCGCAGCCTGCGTCGTCACCACTTCGCCGCGATCGAACGACAGCAACGTCGAGGGCGCCTTCTCGCTCACCACGCCGACGATCTGCGTGTCGAGGCCGAGCAGGTCGCGCACGGCGATGAGCGCGTTGATCCCCGACCCCATCCCGACGGGCACGTAGACGGTGTCCAATCGACCGGCCGCGTCGAACAACTCACGCGCATAGGTGGCGACGCCCAACACCAGATCGGGATGAAACGGAGGCACCGGCTCGAGCGCTCGCTCCGACGCCACCTCCATCGACCGTTCCCGTGCCTCCTGGAAGTCGTCACCGAACTCGATCACTTCGGCACCGAGCGCCCGCATCGCGGCGTTCTTCTCGACGCTGTTGCCGTGTGGGACCAGGATCGTGACCGCCCGACCGTAGGCGCGCCCGGCGAACGCCAGGCTCTGGCCGTGGTTGCCCCTCGTCGCGCTGACGACGCCCGCAACGTGCGGGCGTTCGCGAACGAGCCGGTCCATGTAGACCAGCCCACCGCGGACCTTGAACGCTCCCACCGGGGTGTGGTTCTCGTGTTTGACGATCACGACGGAGCCGGCGACCTCGTTCAGCAGCGGCCACTCGTACTGCGGTGTCGGTGGCACGTGGCGTCGCACGACATCGGTCGCACGAGCGAGGTCGTCGAGATCGAACGTCGCGCCGCTCACGACGCCAGACCCCGGTCGGTCACCACGTGGTCGACGGACATGTCGTGCGGCTCCACCGCAAGGTCGTCCAGGAGCTGTTCGTGGAAACAGACCCCGACCGTGACGCAGTCGTCGCGCACGTCGACGAGGAACCGGTCGTACCAGCCGCCACCCTGGCCGAGCCGCCGGCCGGTGGCCGTGAAGGCGAGTCCCGGCACGATCACCACATCGGGCCAGGCCGGATCGACGTCGTCCTCCGGAACCGCAACCGCCATGCCCTGCTCGAGGCACCACGACTCGAACGGCGCGACCTCCGGCTCGCCGACGATCGTGCGGAACACGAGGATCCGTGTGGCGTCGACGACCGATGGCAACCCGGTCACATGCGACCACAACTGCTCGGATCGTTCCGGGCGGTCGTCGATCGACCGGCGAAGCTCGCGCATGCGCCGGCGGAGTTCGGGCTTGTCCGGCGTGCGGGCGGCCATCGGCTCGGAGCGTACAGTGGTCGACGATGAGCGATCAGCCGCCACTCCCCGCCGCCAACGCGGTTGCCTTCGATTCGAAACACTTCCGGACGGTGCTCGGTCACTTTCCAACCGGAGTCACGGTGATCACCGGCATGGCCGACGGCGATCGACCGCACGGGTTCACCATCGGTTCGTTCACGTCGGTGTCGCTGGATCCGCCACTCGTCGGGTTCCTCCCCCAGGTCGATTCCGAGACATGGGCGCTGATGGCCGACGCGGGCAGTTTCTGCGTCAACGTGCTCAGCGACGCCCAGAGCGACCTGTGTTGGAAGTTC
Source organism: Ilumatobacteraceae bacterium (assembly GCA_963743825.1). Taxonomy (GTDB): domain Bacteria; phylum Actinomycetota; class Acidimicrobiia; order Acidimicrobiales; family Ilumatobacteraceae; genus Sva-07. Next base: position 67,583 of record CAVURC010000005.1, read on the forward strand.
GCGAAGAGCGGCACCGAGGCGACCCGCTTCGAGGGCGTCGAATGGCACGCCGCCCCCTCGGGCGCGCCGGTGTTGGAACGCGCCGTTGCGTGGATCGACTGCAGTATCGAGCAGGTGTACGAGATGGGCGACCACTACTTCGTACTGGGCCGGGTCACCGCGCTCGACGCCGACGCTGACCACAACGGGCTCCCACCACGCCCACTGGTGTTCTACCGCGGCACCATCGGCGGCTTCGCCGCGGAAGGCTGACCGATTCGCCGCGTCTCGTTGCGAGACTGGCGCGATGGATCGTCGTACGCCGCTCGCAGCCGGGCTCGACACGTTCGTCGTCGTGTTGTTCGTCGCCATCGGGCGCCGCGAGCACGAACAAGACTCGGCGATCGCCGGGCTGATCGAGACCGCCGCGCCCTTCCTGATCGCCCTCGCACTGGCCTGGCTGGTGCTGCGGGTGTGGAAGCGTCCCACCGAGTGGCGAACGGGTGTCGGCGTCTGGGCGATCGTCGTGGTCGCCGGCATGCTGCTGCGCAACCTCGTCTTCGATGACGGCACCGCGACCGCCTTCGTCATCGTCGCCACGCTGTTCCTCGCGTTGTTCATCGTCGGCTGGCGCCTCGCGTTCACCGCGATGGACCGGCGCAACACCGCGAGCGGTTCAGAGACCGGGTGACACGACCGACCCGTGCGTGGTCCAGTAGTCGTTGATCGACTTCTGGATCCGGACGTACCAGATGATGTTGCCGATGATCGGCAGCAGGAACCACAAGCCCCAGATCGTGGTGATCGGCGGCTCCTTGCCTTCACGGCGGTACAGCTGCTCGACCTCCGACGCCATCAGGAACATGGTGGCCGGGGCGATGAACAAGGTGATCAACAGGTAACCGACGCCGCCGATCCCGGTGCGGGCGTGCGCTTTGAGTTCGTCACCGTTCTGGTACGACCAGACGATCGTCCAGATCCCGAACGTGACGATGGTCAGCAGGATCACCAGGCCGATGGAGCGCGGCTTGCCGATCGGGCCGGTGTCGGCACCCGCCATCGCAGCGGCAACCGGTGGTGGCGGGGGTGGCGGTGTGTCGGTCATCGCCACACGGTAGGGCCGTGCGGTCGGCTCGTCGGCGATACCTGTGATCGGTCATGCTCGGGCCGATGAGCACGCTGAAGATCGAGATCGACCCCATCGAAGCCGGGTTCTCCACCGAGCGGCTCGACCGCATCGACCGGCACTTCCAGGGCTACGTCGACCAGAAGAAGTTGGCGGGCTGGCACATCGCCATCAGCCGAAGGGGACAGCTCGTCCACTCCTCCACGTCCGGTCATCGCGACATCGCCGCCGACCTACCGTTCACCGACGACACCGTCGTGCGGATGTTCTCGATGACCAAGCCGATCACGTCGGTCGCCGCGATGATGCTCTACGAAGAGGGCCTGCTCGAGCTCAAGTCACCGATCTCCAAGTGGCTGCCCGAGTTCGCCGACACGAGGGTCTACCGATCGGGCTCGTTCCTCGCGCCGGTCACCGATCCGCTCGTCGAGCCGATCCGGGTCTGGCACCTGCTCACCCACACGTCGGGCCTCACCTACGGATTCCACAACACCCACGTCACCGACGCCATCTACCGGCGCGGTGGATTCGAGTGGGGCAACCCGCCGGGCGCCGACCTTGCCGAGTGTTGCGCCCTGTGGGCCGCCATGCCACTCGCGTTCCAGCCTGGTACCGAATGGAACTACGGAGTGTCGACCGACGTGCTCGGCCGTCTCGTCGAGGTCGTGTCGGGCATGCCGCTCGACGAGTTCTTCCGCACCCGGATCTTCGAGCCGATCGGGATGACAGAGACCGACTTCTACGTCAAGGACGACGCCATGGAACGCTTCGCCACCCTCTATGTCCGCAACCCGGCGGACCGGCGAGGCAGTACCGGCGCCGGAGACCCTCGGGCGGGTCGCGAACGAGCCGCCGACGATGCTCGGTGGCGGCGGCGGGCTCGTGGGGACGGCACACGACTACCTCCGGTTCACCCACATGCTGCTCAATCGCGGTGAACTCGACGGGGTCCGACTCCTCGGCACGCGCGAACGGTCGACTACATGACCCGCAACCAACCTTGCCCGGCAACGCCGACCTCGAATCGTTCGGTCGGCCTCTGTTCGCCGAGACGAGCTTTCGACGGCGCCGGCTTCGGTCTCGGGTTCTCCGTCGACGGCCGCATCGGCGAGCGATTCGTGTCGCAGTGCCGCCGCAGGAGTGACATCCTCGCGATCCCGACCGCGCCCGCGTCGTGCTCGACGCCGCCGCCAACAAGGTGCTGCGGTCGGAGGGCGAGTATCCTGGATGTCGGAGCGGCCAGCACCGATCTTCTGGGTCGACCCCCGCGAAGAGGTCGTCGCCCTGTTCCTCACGCAGATGCTGCCGTCGAGCACCTACCCGATCCGCTCGCAACTCAACCAGCTCGTGCAACAAGCCCTCGTCGACTCGATCGTTACATCGGGGGTCAGACGCCCCGAGATGTACTCGGCCGCCGCTGATTACAACACGGGTCAGACCCCTGTTGTAATCAGAGGGTGTTGGTGATGGCTCCGGTCTCGGCGCCTTGCACGAGCTTGGCGTACTTGCCGAGCACTCCGGTGGTGTAGCGAGGAGGGTTCGGGGTCCAGCCATCCATGCGATTGGCGAGCTCGGCGTGGTCGACGAGCAGATCGAGTGACTTCGACGGCACATCGACGCGGATGAGGTCACCGTCGTGCACGAAGGCGATCGGGCCACCATCGGCGGCCTCGGGCGCCACGTGACCGATGCAGAATCCCCAGGTGCCGCCGGAGAACCGGCCGTCGGTGATCAGCGCACAGTCCGAACCGCGACCGGCGCCCTTGAGCGCACCCGTGATGGCGAGCATCTCGCGCATGCCCGGGCCGCCCTTCGGGCCTTCGTAACGGATGACGATGACCGTGCCAGGCTGGATCGAGCCGGCGAGGATCGCCTCCATCGCGAACGACTCGTCGTCGAACACGCGCGCCGGGCCTTCGAAGTGCATCTGCGCCGCGGACAGACCGGCAACCTTGACCACCGCTCCCTTCGGCGCCAGCGTGCCGGTGAGGATGTTGATGCCGCCGGCCGTGTGGATCGGCGCGTCGAGCGGATGCACGACCACACCGTCAGCCTCCGGCGGATCGATCTCGGCGAGGTTCTCCGCCATGGTCTTGCCGGTCACGGTCATGACGTCGCCGTGCAGCAGACCGGCGTCGAGGAGCATCTTCAGTACGACGGGCACGCCACCGACACGATCGAGGTCGCTCATGTGGAACTTGCCGCCCGGCTTCATGTCGGCGATGTGCGGCACCTTGTCGGCGATGCGGTTGAAGTCGTCGAGGTCGAGGTCCACCCGTGCCTCGTTCGCGAGCGCCAGGAGGTGCAGCACGGCGTTCGTCGAACCCCCGAGCGCCGAGGTGAGTGCAATGGCGTTCTCGAAGGCCTCCTTGGTCATGATCTGACGCGACGTGATGCCGAGACGCAGCAAGTTGACCACCGCGGCGCCGGCGCGCTCGGCGTCACCTTCGCGCCGGCCGTCGATCGCGGGCGGCGACGCGGTGCCCGGCAGGCTCATCCCGATGGCCTCGGCAATCGAGCTCATCGTGTTGGCCGTGAACATGCCGCCGCATGCGCCCTCACCGGGGCACGCGTTCGATTCGATCTGGTGGAGTTCGTCCTCGGTCATCGTGCCGGCCGCGCAAGCACCGACCGCCTCGAAGACGCTCGTGATGTCGAGCGCCGCACCGTTGTACTCGCCCGGCATCGTCGATCCGTTGTAGACGAAGACGCTGGCCAGGTCGAGGCGAGCGGCCGCCATCAGCATTCCCGGGATCGACTTGTCGCATCCGGCGAGGCCGACGAATCCGTCGAACCGTTCCGCGTGCATGACCGTCTCGACCGAGTCGCAGATGACCTCGCGTGACACCAGCGACGCGCGCATCCCCTCGTGACCCATCGAGATGCCGTCGCTGACGGTGATCGTGCCGAACTCGAGTGGGAAGCCGCCCGCCTCGCGCACGCCGACCTTGGCGTGCTCGGCGAGCTTGCGCAGGGTCATGTTGCACGGCGTGACCTCGTTCCACGACGACGCGATCGCCACCTGCGGCTTGTCCCAGTCGGCGTCGCCCATCCCGACGGCGCGAAGCATCGCCCGTGACGGCGCCTTCTGCATACCGTCGGTGACGTCACGCGACCGCGGCTTGATGTCGACCGGTGTGTCGATCGTGTTCCCGTTGCTGCTGGACCCATCGCTCATGGCCTGCACAGTAGTGGTGGCCCATCGACGCGAGCCTGGTGCTCTGCCCACCCCGACGAAGCCTGCGTGCCCATCCGCAGTGGCAGAATGGCGCCATGGCCGACGTGCGAGAGACCAAGCTTCCCGGTGTCGGTGTCCGCCACGAGTTCACCACCGACGACGGCACCGACCTCGGCGTGCTCGTCCACCACGACGGACGGCGCGAGATCCTCGTGTACGACTCCGATGACCCCGACGCCTGCTCGTCGCGCCTGCGTCTCTCGGCTGCCGACACCCGCACCGTGTCCGAGTTGCTCGGCGCGAGCCGGGTGACCGAGGCCGTTGCTGCCGTGCAGCAGGAGATCGAAGGGCTGGCGATCGAGTGGATCGAGCTCGACGCGACATCACCGGCGGCCGGAGCCACGATCGGCGACGGCATGTACCGCACGAAGACCGGATCGTCCATCGTTGCGGTGATCCGCGACGGGCAGTCGATCCCGGCACCGGGCCCCGACTTCGGCCTCGCCGCGCACGACGTCGTCGTGGCAGTCGGCACGACCGAGGGTCTCGCCACGATGCGCGAGCTCATCCGGCGCGGGTCGGCGTCGACCGGCGGATGATCGTCGCCGCGGGGTCGAGTGACGCCGCGCTCGCATTCGTCGAGATCGGCGCGCTCGTGTTCGCGCTGGCGCTGCTGTCACGGCTCGCCGGGCGGTTCGGACTCACTGCCATCCCCCTGTACCTGCTGGCCGGGCTGGCGATGGGTGAGGGCGGCTTCGTCCAACTCGATGTCACGCTCGAGTTCTTCGAGATCGCCGCGGAGATCGGCGTGCTGCTGCTGCTGTTCACGCTCGGGCTGGAGTACTCCGAGAGTGAATTGCGCAGCGGGCTGCGTTCGGGCCTCCGACCCGGTGTGGTCGACATGACGCTCAATGCCCTCCCCGGTGTTGCGCTCGGGCTGATCCTCGGGTGGGAGCCGCTGGCGGCGGTGCTGCTGGGCGGCGTCACGTGGATCACCTCGTCCGGGGTGGTCTCGAAGGTGCTCTCCGACCTCGGTCGTCTCGGCTTCCGTGAGACCCCTGCGGTGCTCAACATCCTGGTGATCGAGGATCTGGCGATGGCGGTGTACCTGCCGGTCGTGGCGGCACTCATCGTCGGAGGATCGCTCGTCGGCACGATGACGAGTGTGGCGGTCGCCTTGATCGTGGTGACGATCATCCTGCTCGCGGCGTTGCGCTACGGCCGCCGATTGAGCGACCTCGTGGCCGGCGGTTCCGACGAGACGTTCCTGCTGAGCGTGTTCGGGATCACGCTGCTCGTTGCGGGTGTCGCCCAGCAGTTCGAGGTGTCCGGCGCGATCGGGGCGTTCCTCGTCGGACTGGCGTTGTCAGGTCGTGCCGAGCGGAGGGCGCACCTCCTGATCTCCCCGTTACGGGATCTGTTCGCCGCGACGTTCTTCCTCTTCTTCTCGTTCCAGATCGATCCGGCCGACCTGCTCGGAGTGGCTGTACCGGCGCTCGTGCTGGCCGGCATCACGGTGGTGACCAAGATCGTCACGGGCTGGTACGCCGCCGGTCGGGTCGGTGCCGGACCCAGGGGTCGTCTGCGCGCCGGCACGGTCATCACCGCACGAGGTGAGTTCTCGATCGTCATCGCCGCACTCGGCGCAACGCTGATCGATGGCCCGGAACTCGGCGCCCTCGCGGCCGGGTACGTCCTGATCACCGCAGTCGTCGGCCCTCTCGCCGCGAAGTTCTCCGATCATGTGCCGCTGCCGGCACGACTACAGCCAAGGGTCGCCCGCCCGGCCTGACCACCCACGGTCTGGACGAGTGATGTAACGCTTGGTGTCTGACACCAGTCGTTACATCAGTGCTTGATCATGACGTGCTTGACCTCGGTGTAGGCCTCGACGGCGTACATCGACATGTCCTTGCCGTAGCCGGACTGCTTGAACCCACCGTGCGGCATCTCCGACACGATCGGAATGTGGTCGTTGACCCACACGGCGCCGAACTGCAGTGCCTTGCTCATGCGCATCGCCCGGCCGACGTCGGATGTCCACACGCTCGCGGCGAGGCCGTAGTCGACGTCGTTGGCCATCGCCAGTGCCGTCTCCTCGTCGGCGGCCGACTGGACGGTGACGACGGGGCCGAACACTTCGCGCTGAATGATCTCCGACGCCTGACCCGGGCCGACCACCACGGTCGGCTCGTAGAAGAAGCCGGCCCCGGAACCCATCGACCCGCCGACGGTGACCTCGGCGCCGGCCTCACGGGCCCGATCGACGTAACCCGCCACTCGTGAGCGATGGATGTCGGAGATGACGGGACCCATGTCGGTGTCGTCGGCCATCGGATCGCCCACCTTGATGCTCGCCACGGCGTCGGTCAACTGGCTCACGAAGTCGTCGTGCACCTTGGCACCGGCGATCACCCGGCACGGCGCCGTGCAGTCCTGGCCGGAGTTGTAGAACGACATGGCCTTCAGGTTCTCGACGACCGCTGCGATGTCGGCATCGTCGAACACGATGACCGGCGCCTTGCCACCGAGTTCGAGGTGCACCCGCTTGAGTGAGTCGGCCGACGCCCGGGCCACTGCCTTGCCGGCACCCACGCTGCCGGTGATCGAGATCATCGCAATGCCCGGGTGCTCGCTGAGCGCGGCGCCGGCAACGGCACCCTGACCACACACGACGTTGAACACGCCCGCCGGCAACACCTCGGCGGTGAGCTCGGCGAGTCGCAGCACCGAATACGGCGTCAACTCCGACGGCTTGAGGATGACGGTGTTGCCCGCTGCGAGCGCCGGGCCGAGCTTCCAGGTGGCCATGTTCAGCGGATAGTTCCACGGCGTGATCGAGGCCACGACGCCGAGCGGATCGCGACGCACCATCGAGGTGTAGCCCGCCATGTACTCGCCGGCAGCCTTGCCCTCGAGGAACCGGCAGGCCGACGCGAAGAAGCGCCAGTTGTCCTTGGTGAGGTCCATCTCGAACTCGACGATCCCGACCGGCTTGCCGACGTTCTCACATTCGATACGCGACAGCTCGTCGATGTTGTCGTCGACGATGTCGGCCACGCGGTGCAGGATTTCGCTGCGTTCGCGTGGAGTGAGGGCCGCCCACGCCGGAAACGCCGCAGCAGCTGCAACCACGGCCGCGTCGACATCGGCCGCGTCGCTCGCGGGAACCTCGCCGATCACCGCGCCGGTCGCAGGGTTCACGACGGAGTCCGTTGCACCACTGCGCGCCGAACGCCAGTCGCCGCCGATGAAGTTGGAGTTCAAGGAAGACAGCTCGGTTGACATGGCCACAGATTGCCACGCCGAGCGGCTGTTTGTTGCCGCCAGATGAACGATCGAAGCGTTGGGAACGCGAATGCCTCAGCGTTGTAGCCTTCCGCGATCATGATCCCGGGACCAGCGTCCATCGAGTCGACGGCGACGCACGAACGATGAGCGACGTCGTCATCCAGCTCGATCATGTCCGCAAGTCGTTCGGCGACTTCGTGGCGGTGGAGCACGCCGACTTCGGCATCGAGCAGGGCGAGTTCTTCGCGATGCTCGGCCCGTCGGGCTGCGGCAAGACCACCACGCTGAAGATGATCGCCGGCTTCGAGCAGCCGACGTCGGGCAAGGTGCTCCTGAACGGTGTCGACGTGAGCCGCGTGCCGCCGTACAAGCGCAATGTCAACACCGTGTTCCAGCAGTACGCGCTCTTCCCGCACATGACGGTGGCCGACAACGTCCGCTTCGGTCCGAAGGCCAAGAAGGTCCCCAAGAGCGAGTACGAACCCAACGTGGCCCAGATGCTCGAGGTGGTGCGCCTCACCGAGTTCGCCGACCGCAAATCGACCCAGCTGTCCGGCGGCCAGCAGCAGCGAGTCGCACTGGCACGCGCACTCGTCAACTTCCCGAGCGCACTGCTCCTCGACGAGCCGCTCGCCGCACTCGACCTCAAACTCCGCGAGGCCATGCAGTTCGAGCTCAAGCGCATCCAGCGTGAGGTCGGGATCACGTTCGTGTTCGTCACCCACGACCAGGGCGAGGCGCTGACGATGAGCGATCGCATCGCCGTGATGAGCGACGGTCGGGTCGAGCAGATCGGCACACCCGAGGAGATCTACAACAGCCCGGCAACGCTGTTCGTCGCCGGCTTCATCGGCTCCGCGAACCTGCTCCCCGGCGAAGTGGTCAGCGCCGACGGCACCGACACGGTCGTGAAGCTCACCGCCGGCCCCACGGTACGGGCCCGCACCAGCACGGTGCGCCAGCCCGACGCACCGGTCTCGGTGATGCTGCGGCCCGAACGCCTCACCGCAACGACCGAGGCCCGCTCCGACGGCCGCTCGGTCGACGGAACGGTGAGCGACGTGGTGTTCCAGGGAGCGACCGCCCGGATCGTCGTGCGTCTCGCCGACGACAGCGAAGTGATCGCCAGCGTCGTGACGGGAACGAACATCCCGTTCCTGCATCCCGGCAGCACCGTGCATCTCTCGTGGGAGCCTGGCAGTGCATTCCTGCTCTCCGGCTGGCCCCGCCGACCCGGCGCCACCGCCAGCGACATCGACACCCTCGAGGCACACGCCGACTCCTAGGGCGAGCCCGCGACCACACCGATCCCCGACACCAGACCACCCAACCGACCAAACAGATATCGAACAGGACCCGACATGACCACTCGACGACCCACTCCGTTCAACGCCCCCCGAGGCGGACTCACCCGCCGCCAACTGCTCGGTCGCGCCGGCGCCCTCGGTGCCGTCGGCATCTCGTTGCCGGCGATCCTCGCCGCATGTGGCGGCAGCGACGGCGACAGTGGCTCGGCCGGCTCCACGCCGGCAGCGGGCAGCACCGGTACGAGCAGCGGCGGCGGAGGCGGCGTCGCTGTTCTTCGAGAACTGGCCCGCCTACATCGATCCCACCGAGGACGGCGCGACGGGCACCGTCGACCGCTTCATGGAAGCCACCGGCATCGACATGCGCTACACCGAGGCGTACAACGACAACAACGAGTACTTCGCCAAGATCCAACCGATCCTCGGCAACGGCGACACCATCGACCCCGACATCATCGCCCCCACGGGTTGGATGGCCGGCCGGCTGCTCACCCTCGGCTGGCTCGACAAGTTGCCGCTCGATCAGATTCCCAATGCCGCCAACCTGCGTGCCGACCTGCAGGGCGCCGCATGGGACCCCACCGGCGAGTACTCGCTGCCCTGGCAGACGGGCTTCGCCGGCATCGCCTACAACATCGATGTCACGGGCCGCGAGTTGACGAGCGTCGACGATCTGTTCGACCCCGAGTTCGCCGGCAAGGTCGGCGCACTCACCGAGATGCGCGACACGATCGGCCTGCTGGCCATGAGCCTGGGCATCGACATCTCGACGCTGACGACCTTCGAGGAGGCCGCACCGGCGTTCGAGCTGCTGGAGAAGGCCAAGGCCGACGGACAGATCCGCCGGTTCCACGGCAACGACTACTTCGACGATCTCTCGAATGGCAACTTCGCCGCCACCATCGGCTGGTCGGGCGACGTTGCGTCGCTTGCTCGCGACAATCCATCGGTTCGGTTCGTGTTCCCCGAGACCGGTGCCACCGCATGGGCTGACACGATGGTCATTCCGAAGGGTGCCGCGAACGCTGCTGCAGCCGCGCAGTGGATGAACTTCGTGTACGACCCCGTGCAGGCCGCGCAGATCACGGCGTGGGTGGGCTATGTCTCGCCGGTCGACGGTGTTCGGGCAGAACTCGAGAAGCTCGACGCGAGCCTTGCCGAGGACCCGTTGCTCTTCCCCGACGACGCAACGCTGGCGCAGACCCAAACGTTCGCGCAGCTTTCCGACGACGTCGAGGCCGAATACGACGCCGCGTTCTCGGCCATCACCGGCGCCTGATGCGATGACCGCTGCCCGATGACGACTGCCCAATGACCAGTACAACGGTGCGCCGGGGGGTGAAGCGCCCCGAGATGCTCGGTCTCGGCGCGCTGCTCCTCGCCGGCGCACTGTTGGCAGCGGTCGGCACGCGACTTCTCACGGGGCCGCTCGCGGTGCTGTCGCTGGCGATCGTGTTCGCGAGCATCGTCATGCTCGTGGTCGTCGCCACGATCGGCACACCGGAAACCCGGCGCAAACTCGCCCCGTACGGGCTGCTCAAGCCCGGCATGCTCTGGTTGGCGCTGTTCTACCTTGCGCCGTTGTTCACCCTCTTGCGTCTGTCGTTGTCGACACTGCCGAATCGGTTCGCTGTCGACGCAGAGTTCGACTGGAACTTCGACAACTACGTCACTGCGTTCACCGACTTCGGACCTCAGTTCCAGCGGGCCTTCCTCTACGCCGGCACCGCCACGATCCTCACGATCGCGATCGGCTACCCGCTCGCCTACGTGATCGCGTTCCGTGGCGGCAAGTACCGCACGCTGATGCTCGGGCTGGTCGTCATCCCGTTCTTCACGTCGTACCTGATCCGCACGATCGCCTGGCGCAGCATCCTGTCCGACGACGGCATCGGCACCGGATTCATCGATGCCGTCGGGCTCACGTGGTTCCTCGAAGCGTCCAATGTCATGGACAACGGGCGCCTGATCAACACGCCTGCCGCAGTGATCTTCGGTCTGACGTACAACTTCCTGCCGTTCATGATCCTGCCGATCTACGTCAGCCTCGAAAAGATCGACGTCCGCCTGGTCGACGCCGCCAAGGACCTGTACTCCACGTCGGTGTCGGCGTTCCGCAAGGTCGTGCTGCCACTGTCGATTCCCGGTGTCTTCGCAGGCACGCTGTTGACGTTCATCCCGGCGGCGGGCGACTTCGTCAACTCGCTCTACCTCGGCAGCCCGAACACCACGATGATCGGCAACTCGATCCAGGATCAGTTCCTCGTCCAGAACAACGTGCCGCTCGCGTCGGCGATGTCGTTCGTGCTGATGTTCATCATCACGGTGTTCGTGATCATCTACAGCCGGTTCTTCGGAACCGAGGACCTGGCATGAGCGCTCCGACGTCGATCCGTGGCCGCATTGCCCGGTTCGCCCTGAATGCCTACGCCGGTCTGGCACTGCTCTACCTGTTCGTCCCGATCATCTGGATCGTGATCTTCTCCTTCAACCAACCGAAGGGGAACTACAACGTCTCGTGGCAGGAGTTCACGCTCGACAACTGGAAGGACCCGTTCGGCGACGAGTCGCTGACGAACGCATTCGTCGAGAGCTTGAAGATCGCGGCGATCTCCACCGTGATCGCAACGATCCTCGGTTCCCTGATCGCAATTGCGCTCGCCCGGTACCGGTTCCGTGGCAGCGGCGGCTTGAACTTCTTCCTGGTACTTCCCCTGACGACTCCGGAGATCGTGCTCGGCTCGGCGCTCGCCACGCTGTTCCTCGACTGGGACGTCGAACGGGGATTCAGAACCGTGGTGATCGCCCACATCATGTTCCAGGTGAGCTTCGTCGCGCTCACCGTTCGTGCCCGCGTGCGCGGGTTCGACTGGACCCTCGAACAGGCAGCTCAAGACCTCGGGGCATCGCCGCTGCGAACGTTCTGGAAGGTGACGTTCCCGCTCATCCTGCCCGGCATCCTCGCTGCGGCGATGCTGTCGTTCGCGCTCTCGCTCGACGACTTCATCATCACGCTCTTCAACGCCGGCTCGCTGGTGACGTTCCCGCTGTACATCAACGGCGCGTTCCGGGTGAAGTTCCCGCCGGAGGTGAACGTGCTCGCCACCGCGATCCTCCTCGTGAGTATCGCGCTGATGCTCGCCGGCACGGTGTGGGGCGCACGAGGGCGACGCCGCTCGGCCTCCTGAGGCTCGGCCGTGACACACCACGTTTTCGTGTACGGCACGTTGCGTCCCGGCGACGTGCGGTGGCACGTGCTCGAGCCGTTCACGATCGATGGCGGCACGCCCGATTCCGTCTCGGGTGAACTCTTCGACACCGGCGCTCGACTATCCAGCGGCGGTGTTCGGGCCGGGCGGGACGATCCTCGGGCACACCTTCGCCCTGCTCGAAGCGACGCTCGATCGGGCGATCGCCGTGCTCGACGAGGTCGAAGACATCGTCGGCGGCGAGTACCACCGGGTCACGGTGCGAACACATCGGGGTGTCGAGGCGTGGGCGTACGCCTACGGGGCCGGGCTCGATCTCAGCCCGATCCCGTCAGGCGACTGGCTCGCGCACCGCCCCCTCCCCCGCCCCGAATGAGACGCGGGGTCAGACCCGGCGGCTCATTGTTGCGCGTGAGTGGAGGGCATGCGAACATGTGTTCGTGTCTGCGAATCGCTCCGCCTGCGACGATCCTGCACGCCGATCTCGACTCGTTCTACGCATCGGTCGAGCAGCGTGACGATCCGACGCTGCGCGGCAAGCCGATCGTGGTCGGCGGCGGTGTCGTGCTGGCAGCGAGCTACGAGGCCAAGGCGTTCGGTGTGCGAACGGCGATGTCAGGCCGGGCCGCACGGCGGCTGTGCCCGAACGTCATCGACGTGGCGCCCCGGTTCGAGGCGTACACGGCAGCGAGCCGGGCGGTGTTCGAGATCTTCCGCGACACCTCGCCGATCGTCGAACCCATGTCGATCGACGAGGCGTTCATCGACGTGGCCGGGCTCTGGCGGATCGCCGGCACACCAGCCGAGATCGCCACACGACTGCGAGCCCGGATCGCCGACGAGGTCGGTCTGCCGATCACGGTCGGGGTCGCCCGGACGAAGTTCCTGGCGAAGGTGGCGAGCGGGGTCGCCAAGCCCGACGGTCTGCTCGTGGTCGAACCCGACGGCGAGCTGGCCTTCCTCCATCCACTCCCGGTGCAACGACTGTGGGGCGTCGGCGAGATCACCGCGACGAAGCTCCACGACCGGGGCATCCACACCGTGGCCGACGTTGCCGCCATGACCTCCGAGGCACTCACCGCCATCGTCGGCACGTCGATGGGACACCAACTCCACGCCCTCTCCCACAACCGTGACGCCCGTCGCGTGACAACCGGGAAGCGGCGCGGGTCGATCGGATCGCAGCAGGCGCTCGGGACGCGTCGACGCTCACGCGACGAGATCGACGTCGTGTTGTGGCGCCTCGTCGACCGCATCACGTCGAGGATGCGGCGCGCCGGCCGGGTCGGTCGCACGGTCACGCTTCGATTCCGATTCGACGACTTCACTCGCGGCCACGCGATCGCACTCACTCGCCGACCCGACCGCCGGTACCTCCACGGTGCACGCCACGGCGGTCGCGCTCCTCGACGCTGCATGGCCACTCGTGGAACGCCAGGGGATCACGCTGCTCGGCGTGTCGGTCGGCAACCTGAGCGATCTCGATGCAGTCCAGCTGGTGCTCCCCTTCCGGCGCTGCGAATCGGAACAGCTCGACACGGTGATGGATGCGGTGAACGACCGGTTCGGCCGCGGCGCGCTCCGGCGCGCCACGACGATGCGCGGCGATCCCGGGATCCAGCTGCCGATGCTGCCCGACTGACCTCCGAGTGACCCGTGGCAGGGACGTCCACCTACATTCGGTGCCATGAGCGCACGAGATCGACTGACAGGACCGAGCAACACGGGTGTCTGGTACTTCACCGACGCCATGAGCGCCGGCCAGGCCGGCGATGCAGCGGGGCGCATCGAGTCGCTCGGCTACTCCACCCTGTGGCTGCCCGACACGATGGGTCGCGATCCCTTCGCCCACATCGCGTGGCTCGGATCGCAGACGTCGACCCTCCAGTTCGCCACCGGCATCGCCAGCATCTTCCATCGCCACCCCGGCCCGATGCTCCAGGCGGCGAACACCCTGGCCGAACAGACCGGCGGCCGGTTCGTCCTCGGCCTCGGCGTCAGCCACGGCCCGATGGTCGAGGGCATCCGCAAACTCGACTACTCCAAGCCACTCAGCCAGATGCGCGACTACCTGGCGGCGATGGATGCCTCGATGTACATGGCGGCCCCGCCGGCCGACAAGCCGCTGCGTCTGCTGGCGGCACTCGGGCCGAAGATGCTGGAGTTGTCCGCCACCGCTGCGGACGGCGCCCACCCGTACTTCGTGACACCCGAACACACCGCGGAGGCTCGGGCGGCGATCGGTCCGGACAAGCTGCTGTGCGTCGAGCAGAAGGTGATCGTGTCGACTGATGCCGACGCAGCCCGCGCTGCGGCCAACATCCAGATCGACCGGTACGCAGGTCTGCCCAACTACCGCAACAACTGGAAGCGAATCGGGTTCACCGAGGACGAGATCGAGCAACGGGCACACCGCTTCGTCGATCACGTCATCGTGTGGGGCGACGAGGACACGGTGCGCGCCGGCATCCAGGCCCATTACGACGCGGGGGCCGACCACGTGTGCATCCAGCCCGTCTCGACCGAGGGGCCGCTCGTGCTCGACTGGAACGCGCTCGAAGTGCTCGCGCCGTCGACATGACCGACTGGCAGCACGTCCGGTACGACCGACCAGCCGAACGGGTGGCGAGGATCACGCTCGCACGCGCCGAGATGGCCAACGCCCAGAACTACCTCATGATCTCCGAGGTGAACGAGGCGTTCGACGTCGCGGCGCGCGACGACGACGTCCGCTGCATCGTGCTGGCCGCCGACGGCGACCACTTCTCGTCGGGCCACGACTTGAGTGATCTCGATGCCGACATGTCCGACCTGTGCACGATCGGCACGCAATGTCACTTCGACGCCGACGGCGCAGAGGGGTACATGGCCCGCGAGGCCGAGATGTACGTCGGCATGTGCTGGCGTTGGCGCAACATCCCCAAGCCGACGATCGCGTCCGTGCAGGGCAAGGTGATCGCGGGTGGGCTGATGCTCGTGTGGCCCATGGATCTCGTGATCTGTTCGGAGGAGGCGACGTTCTCCGATCCGGTCGTGGCGCTCGGCGTGAACGGTCACGAGTACTTCACGCACCCCTACGAGGCGGGCGCTCGACTGGCCAAGGAGATGCTGTTCACGGGGCGGGCGATCACGGCACAGGAAGCACTGATGCACGGCATGGTCAACAAGGTCGTGCCCCGCGACGAGCTCGAGTCGGCGACGCTGGAGATGGCCGCGCACATCGCCCGGCGTCCGATGTTCGGCCTGACGTTGGCCAAACAGTCGGTCAACAATGCGCTCGACGCGATGGGTCAGTACACCGCGCTCCAGTCGGCATTCGGTCTGCACCACGTTGCCCACAGCCACAACCGCCTGAAGTTCGATTCGCTGATCGACCCCCGCGGCATCAAGGTCATCCGCGCCGAAGCCTGAACCCGAAAAATGCGGAGATTCGTGCACCCAGTGCACATATCCCTGCACATTTCGGGTCGGGGTGGCGGTTACGCGAGGCGGTCGAGGATGTTGCGGGTGATCTGTTCGACGTGGCGGTCGCGTTCGGCGAGCCCCCACACCCAGTCGGTGCTCCCGGACGTGATGACCGTGCCGCCGCCCGGCGACACG
This sequence comes from Ilumatobacteraceae bacterium, assembly GCA_963743825.1. GTDB lineage: Bacteria > Actinomycetota > Acidimicrobiia > Acidimicrobiales > Ilumatobacteraceae > Sva-07. Next base: position 83,273 of record CAVURC010000005.1, read on the forward strand.
TACGTCCCGAGAATTGCGTGGCCGTGAGAGATCCGTTCCACGCCGGCAGGGTCGCGGGTGCCGAAGAGACGCAGGGCGATGCCCTCGTCCTCGGCCAGCTCGTGAGGTGCCGGGGGTCGTGAGGCGGTCGTCCGGGTGAAGTGCGCTGCCGGCGCACTTCCGAGGATCTCGAAATTGGCGGGCGTGCCGTCGCTGCCGGTCGGGTACGGCAGGCCGTCGCGGTACGTGAAGTCACAACCGTCACACTCGTAGCCGACGATCGTCGCCGCGGCGCCGAGCACGTCGCCGTAGTCGAGGTCGGTTCCGTCGAAGATCCAGTGCCCCGGCCGATGAAGGGTGTAGCCGCCCGCGCCGTAGGTGACCCGCTTGCCGATGCGGTGGTAGCCGCCGCGAGAGAAGCTGACACCGGTCATGTGGTTCTCGGGCCGCTCGAGCAGACGGTCCGACCAGATGGTGGTGAGCTCCGATTGTCGATCAGTGTCGTACACCGGGTCGCGTTTGAAGTACCCCTTGTAGCCGACCATCGTTGCCGCCGGGCCGTTGCCGTCGGACCCCGTCGGATCTTCGTGGCGGACCTGCCAGAACGAGGTGTTGCCGGAGAGGAACGCGGCGTTGCCTCCCCGGGCGATGAATCCCTCGACGGTGTTGCGCATCGGACCCGACCAGTACTCGTCGTGACCGATCGACAAGTAGAGGCCGTAGGGCGAATCCGATCCGAGCAGTTCGGGATGCTCCTCGAGGTCGGCGTTCGTGACGACGTCGATCTCATAGCCCTCCCGATCCGTCCACTCCACGAACGGCAACTCCCAGTTCGGCCAACCAGCCGAACCGCCATAGGGCGAGAGATGGTTCATCCGCAGGTAGCCGACGTGGCTCGCCGACTGCGGGTCGGGCGGGTAGAGCGACGTGACGCGTTGGCCTGCTCCCGGCGGCTTGTACAGGTAGCCGGGCGCCATCGGGCGCTGCATCGAGACCGAGGTGGCTCCGGTGTAGAGGTTGCGGCCGCCGAAGTCGTTGTACGCGTGCCACGTGTTCGTCGACAGTGCGAGGAGGATCCGAGCAGAGGTCGTCTCGAGATCCGGGCGCACGACGAAGAACGCGTGAGTCCGTCGGGCCTTGCCGTCGACATCGATCGTGAGGATCACCTCGTAGTAACCCGACGGCCACTGCGGGTCCACTGCGACCTCGGATGCTGCGGGCCAGCCGCACCCACGCTCGGGGGCATCGAGCGGCGTCGGATGATCACCGACCGGGATGCCGGCCTCGCTGTACACCACGGTGCGGGTGGCCCCGATGTGCGCCACCTCGACATCAACCGGGCGAACACCCGATGACGAGAGGTGCAGCGCGACGCGCTCCCCTCCGGCGACCGATTGCGGCCAGCAGTACCCCGTCACTGTCTCGTATGCCATGACCCGACCCTACGCGCCGGATTCTCCGCGCTCGGCACCACCAGACCGGAGTGCGACCGGTACCGTCGGGGATCGCATGTCGGGTGTGATCTGTCTGCAGGGTGGTCGAGAGTTGACACCACCGTGCGATGCGATGGACAGCTCGGTGATCGATCGCTGCACCGGGACGGCGGTCGTGCTTGCCGGATCGGCGCGACGCGGGTCCGACTACGCCGGTTCGTCGGCTCGCACCGTCGCGCACTACCGACGCCTCGGTGTCGACGTCGAGGTGGTTGCCGATCCGCGCGACGATCCCGAGGCCGCGCTCGACCAGTTGACCGACAGCGTCGGATTGATCGTGATGCCCGGCGGTTCCCCCGCAGGGCTGCTCGACGTGCTCACCGTCATCGCCGACGGTGCCATCGGGGCGCGTCTGATCGAGCTGTGGCACGCGGGAACCGGCATCTCCGGTGCGTCCGCAGGAGCAATGGTCCTGTGCGCGAACCTGACCAACCCTGAGCATGCCGGCACCGTCGTCAGCGGCTTGGGTCTGGTGCCGGGCCTCGCCATACCGCACTGGTCGCCCGGGTCCGAGCGGCGCTGGTCACTGCCACAGTCCGGTCCTGGTTCGCTCCTGTGGGGTCTGCCCGAGTGCGGCGGAGTTCTCATCGACGACGACACGATGGTCGCCGTCGGCCAGGGCGCAGCCGCTGTTCGGATCAGCGACGACTGGGTGCCCGTCTCGAGGACGGGCCCTCAGCGAATGCCACTGTGACGCTCACGTGGCCGTCAGCCTGACCTCGTCGAACACCGAGCCGTCCTGGCCGATCGCTCGGAGCACGAGCTGGTCGCCGGTGACGGCGATGTCGACGAGGTTGTGCCACGAGTACGCCACCGCGGTGAAGTCGGCCTCGCCTGTTCGGCGGGTGCCCGAGGCAGCACCGGTCACCACATAGGTCACGCCGTCGATCGGCACGCTTCGCTGGTAGTCGTGGTCGTGGCCGGACAGCACGAGTTGCACGCCGTAGCGCTCGACGAACGGCGCGAGCGCCTCGCGCACCTCGACGCTCGAGCCCTGATAACCGGCCGAATAGGGCGGGTGGTGCACGGCGACGATCCGCCACGTGGCATCCGATGAGGCGAGCGTGTCGTCGAGGAACTGGAGCTGCACCGGGTCGTCGATCTCGTTGGAGTCGAGCCCGACGATCAGCACGTCGCCGTGCTCCTCGGCCCAGTAGCGGCCAGGCATGCCGAGCACCTCCATCTGCTCGTCGCCCCGACCCAACTTCACGTCGTGATTGCCCAGGATCGCCATCAGATCGGCGCCACCGTCGAGAACGTCGGCGAACGGTTCGAACACCGTGTCGGGAAGCTTCGACGGGTCGCCGGCGGGATACACGTTGTCGCCGAGGAGGAGGAGCCCGTCGTAGGGCTCCTCCTCGGCGATCTGCGCCGCAGCGGCACCGGTCGCGTCGATGCGGGCGCCACCGTCGCCGCCGTCACCCACCACCGCGAGGTGGAACTCGGCCGGCGGGTCGTGCACCTCGTACGGCCACGTGATCGAGGGGCCGCCCTTGCGATGGGTCACGTAGGAGATGGTCTGGCGACGGAAGACCAGGAAGGTCGCCGCCAACGCCACCACGACCACGAGCCCGGCGGCAAGCAGGACGCGACGCCACCGCACTCCGCTGCGTCGCGGCGTCACCCGCACGCCCGAATCGCCCTCGGTGTCCACGTCTTCAGCGTGCCACCGACACGACCCGGCCATCAGGGTCCATCGGCCCCAGACGCTGGATCCGACCGCGCATAGTGTGGAGGTGTGAGCCCTCGGATCGTGGTGGCGCTCTCGGATCCCGAGACCCGCGACGCTTCGGTATCCGGAGCGAAGGCGGCGAATCTGGCGCGTGCCGCATCTGCGGGCTTTGCGACACTGCCCGGATTCGTCATCACGACGACCGGTGTCGGCACCGGACTCGATGACCCTCACGTCGCCCGTGAGGTGCGCCAAGCGTACGAACAACTGTGTGCCGACGGCACGACCGAGGCGCTCGTGGTTCGCTCGTCATCCGCCATCGAGGACACGGGCGACTCGTCGATGGCCGGCCGCTTCACCTCGGTGCTCGGCGTCGTCGGATGGGATGCGTTCGTCGACGCGACCCACCGGGTGATCAACTCGGCCGAAGCCGTGCACGACGACCACGGTGAGGTCGGGTCGATGGCGGTGCTCGTGCAACGCCAGAGCGACGCCCGGTTCGGTGGCGTCATGTTCGGGGTGGATCCGGTCACCGGGAGCCGCGACCAGATCGTGGTCGAGGTCGTACCATCCGGCCCGGATTCGCTCGTCGGCGGCACGGCGATGGCCGATCACTACGTGTTGACCCGTCGGGGGCGTATCGCGCGAGCGACACACACCGGCCACATCCCGCCACTCGACCGGGCCCGTCGACGAGCCCTCGCGAAGATGGCCCGGCGCGCCGAGCGGGTCTTCGGCGCGCCGCAGGACATCGAGTGGCTGGTCGATCCTGCTGATCGCCTGTGGCTCCTGCAGAGCCGCCCCGTCACTGCGGTCGCGCCGGCGGACCGTCCGCAGCTCGGTGCTGCTCGGACCGGGGCCTCTCGCCGAGACATTCCCCGCTCCGCTGCGACCACTCGAGCAGGATCTCTGGATCCCACCACTGCGCGACGGCATCATCCGGGCGTTACGAACCACCGGAGCGGTGTCGAACCGCTCGATCGAGCGTTCACCGGTCGTGACGACGGTGGGCGGCTGGGTCGCCGTCGACCTGGAACTCATCGGCGTCGTGGAGGCGCGGACGACACTTCGGCGACGGATCAATCCGGCGGCGATGGTCCGGCGGTTGGCAGACGGCGTGGCGCGTCGGTCGATTGCGCGTCGCACTGCCGAGGTTGGCGAACGAGGCGGTCGCGACCGTCGATCGGGATCTCGCGATGATCCCCCGCCTCGACGAACTCGCGGACGGGGACCTGGTCGATCTGCTCGAGCGGACACGTCGCGAGTTGGCGACGATCCACGCGTACGAGATGTTGACGGGAATGCTCCTCAGCGCCCAGGACGGGCTGTCGGGCGCAGCGATGGCGTTGCGCGCAGCTGCACGACGGTCGGGCCGCCGGCTGGAGCGACGAAGCGATCGTGCTGGGGTCCCCCGTGGTGCTCAGTTTGACGTCTCCGCGTCTCGGAGCGACGCCCACCCTGCCCGCGGCCACCTCGGCACCCTCGGGTCCGGTGACGACGATCGACCACCTCGATCACCGTGAGGCGCTCCGGGTCCGCGTGCGATGGTTGCAGGAGTTGTCGGCCAGGACCGCCGACGAACTCGGTCGCCGACTCGTCGGGACGAAGAGCACTTCCCGACGTCGAGACGGTGGCGTGTCTGCACCTCCAGGAGTTGGCCGCCATCGGCGACGGAGGACCTCCGCCGAGCGACATCGCCGAGCGCCGCGCCTGGAGTCCGGGACCACCGCTCCCGGTCTCGTTCCGGCTCACGTCCCGGGGTGATCTGCGGCCGGCCAGTGTCTCGTCCCACCGTCGCCGCGCGAGCAACGCCGCCGGCATGCCGGCGAGCGGAGGTCGGGTGGTCGGTGTCGCCCACCATCGGCTGCCCGACGGGAGCACCTCCCGAGGGCGCCATCCTCGTCACCCGCCATCTCGAACCTCAGCTGGCACCGGTCCTCGGCGGCCTGACGGGGCTCGTGTCCGAGACGGGGAGCGCCCTGTCGCATCTCGCGATCCTCGCCCGAGAGGCCGGCCTTCCGACGGTGGTCGGTGTCCCCGATGCGCTCCGCCGATTCCCGCCCGGAACCCGCCTGATGATCGATGGCCGCACGGGCGAGATCGAAGTACTCGAGGCCGACCCGGAACCGGTGGCCGCTCGATCGGTGGCGCCATGACCGCCGGACAGGTCGCCCGCGCGATCGGCTTCACCCTCGCCGCGGTCATCCTCGCGGTGTCGGGCATCTACGTCGTCATCGATCTCGCCCGCTGGGAATGGAACCGCGCCGTCATCTCGGCACTCGTGATGATCGCCGCGCTGATCGTGCTCGTGGCGATGATGCTGTTGCGCCAATTGCACCGAATCGAGCAACGGATGGAGGCGCTGGAACGGTCCGGCCATGTCGACACCTTGGGCTCATTGAGGTCGGCGAACGACGCCGCCGCCGGTCGGCACTTCCGCTGGCTGGAACGGCCACCCGACGGGCTCGGCGTCTTCATTCCCGTCCTGCTCGGAGCCGGTGTGCTGATGTCGCTCGTCGCGTACCTCATCGAGCGCATCGCCGGTCTGTTCGCTGCGGCGACGCTCGATCCTCGAACGGCATCGAAGCTCCGCGCCGATCTACCGCTCGGTGACGGCCTTCCGCGATCTGCGCAGCTCGACTCGATGACCCGTCCACCTGTTCGCCGCCCCACCTCGCTGGTGACGATCCTCGTCCTGACGCTGGCGCTGTCGATGGGAGCGGTGGTCCTGCTCAGGGAGCTGACCCAGACCCGACCGGACGAGGTGGCGGCGGCCGGGTCCACGTCGGTGGTGCTCGACATCGATCAGCGGCGCCAACTGCGCCCGCTACCCACGGTTGCCGAGGATCTGTTCGGCTCCTGCCGTTCGAGGCTCCCCGGTGACGTCGAACTCACGGCGATCACGCAGGTCGATGACGAACGCGTGCTGATCGAGTTCGATCGGTCGCTCGGCCGCACGGGCCGGGTCCGCATCGTCGGCTGCCTCGAGGACCACACACTCGACCGCGTTCGAGCAGATGTGCTGAGCATCGAGTCGACACCCGTCAACGAATGACGGTCCGCGATCAGCGCCAGATGCAGAGGACGCGCATCTCGACACTCTCGCGATACTGCTGGTCTGCACCACTCACGTTCGGATCTCGGAACGCCGTGTGCGGCGTCCAGAAGGGCCGGCCCTCGTCGATGCATCGGCTGTCGTAGGTCCGCAGCGCGACAGCCTCCGAGGTCGTGAGATCGGGGAACGTGTACCAGCGGTCCGGTCTCGAGTTGCTCGGAGGTCGCACGGCGTAGAACTGGGAGTCGACGCGCAGACCCCCGTACTCGGGCAGCATCTCACGTACGAGGCGGTCCGCATCGACGCCGTCGGCGGCACAGAACGCGAGGGGGTAATCGGGCCGCGTCGGGCCGGTGTTGCGCCAGAACTGCAGCATCATCAGGCGCGTCGCCGCCTGCACATCGGCATGTGTCAGGCCGTGGCGCTCGAGCAACGGATCGAGGAACGCCCGGTAGCGGCGATCCGGTTCGGTGATCATCGGGCCGTAGTCGTCGGTGAAGTCGGAGTGGACGAGTTCGATCGGCGCGTAGTCCGGGGTCGTCTGCGCCTCCTCGCGACTGCGGTGGATCGGCGTGTACGAGATCGCAACGTCGCACCCGGTGAGCTCCATGGCGAGCGCCTCCACTTCGGGCCGGTGGATTCGATCGACCTCGGCGTGGTCGCGCCAGTCGGTGACCGCTGACGGATGATCGACCAGCCCGAATCCGCACGTCTCGAATTCGAGATCGTCCGTCGCCGCTCGCCCGTCGAGCATGTCGACCGTGACCGGCCGACCCATGCCGCCGTCGAAGTAGTTGAGCGTGGCCTCGCAGTACACCATGTGCGCCATCCCCAAAACCTACGCTCCCCACGCCCACCCGACGAACGTTGAAACTTCTTGCAACACTCTGGTCGTCTCGTGCGCCGTAGGAGATGATGGAGGAAGTGGCGATCTCGAAAGTCACCCGCAAGGTGATCGAGCATGCCGATGTTCTCGACCGGCTCTACCGGTCCGAGTACACCGGCATGGTTCGCCTCGCGTACACCCTCGTGGGCAGCAACGCCGAAGCCGAGGATCTCGTCCAGGACAGTTTCGTCGAGGTTGCTCGACGGCTCGACGAGATCCGCAAGCCCGGCGCCTACCTGCGCAGTGCCGTCGTCAGCCGATGCAGATCGGTGCTCCGACGGCGCAGGGTGATCGCACTGCACCCACCGGAACCACCCGCCGGCCTGGCCAGCGACGCGGGTGAACTCTGGGACGTGCTCGGCAGACTGCCGGAGGACCAGCGCATCGTGGTGGTCCTCAAGTACTACGGGGGATACAGGGCGTCGGAGATCGCATACATCGCCGACATGCCCGGTGCGACCGTCCGGTCGCACCTTCGCCGGGGGCTGAAGGCACTGAGAGAGGAACTGGACTCATGACCCGCTTCACCGATCGCGTGACGCGAGACCTGCACCAGATCGCGGACCGCTCGACTCCATCGTCGACGGCCTGGGACTCGATCCGAACCCGGATCGACGAGCAGACCGACCAACCACCGACCATGGAGGTCATCATGCTCAGTCCCGACCGCAACGATCAACCCAAGCGAGGATGGATGCTGGCCGCTGCTGCGGTCGCCGGACTCGCACTCGTCGGAGGTCTCGTGTTCGCCACGACCCGCTCCGACGACACCGCACCGGCGGATACGCCGACGGCCACCCTTCCTGCGGAACCCGCACCCGACGCCGAGGTCGATCCCGACACCGACGCCGTCGTGGCTCCCGCCCCGGACCCGACCACTGCGGCCGAGGTGGCGCCGGAACCGGTTCCGAGCCGGTGACGGTCACGGTGACCGGCACCTTCTCCACCGAGGATGTCGTTGCCACCACGGCCCCCAACAGCTCCGGGCTGATCGGCGATGCGGCGTGGCAGGCAACGACCGTGTACGAGGGCCAGATGGCCGGTACCGCTCCGGGGATCTGGCAGACGTGGGATCTGGGCGCGGGCGGCGAGCCGAGTGGAGGCGAGCTGCGTGTCGGCGAGCATGTCTTCACCGGCACGATCGAAGGCCTCGGGTCGGGAACGCTGACCTACACCGACGAGTGGCTCACCGTCGGTGACATCGCCAGCGGCAAGGCCGCGATCACCGGGGGGACCGGCGATTTCGAGGGCGCCTACGGCAGCGCAGTGCTCGATCCGGTGCCGGCAGCTCCCGGAGACTCGAGCGCCGGTACCTATTCCTGGGACATCACCGTGCCGCCGAAGGGGTCACTGGTGACCGTGACCGCCACGGGTACCGCAGTCTCCTCCGTCATCCTCGACAGCGAATCGGCGAACAGCTGGACCGGGACCGGCGGCTTCTCGGGTTCGATCGTCGGCCTCCCCCCGCCAGAGGATCGGGCCAGGGCTGGTCGCATCCCCTGCATGGCACGATCGGCACGTCGCGCTGGGTGTTCACCGGCACGATCGACGGACTCGGCACCGGCACGATCACCTACGACCGGATCGGCTTCGACAGCGGCAACAACGCGACCTGGTTCGACGTCGTCGTCGACGGCACGGATGACCTCGAAGGGATCACCGGAACGGGCAGGTCGCTGCGGACGGGTCGTACACCTACACGCTGACCGCTCCGGTGAATCAGTAACGAACGCGCGACACCCGATGCGGTCCGAGCTCCGGCTCGGGCCGCATCGTCGCGTCCGAGCGAGCCGGAGTCGGCCGGGCGGCGGCTCGGCCGGGCGGGCACGGCTACGGTCGGCTCGATGGAGACCCCGCGGCACGTCGTCGTCGTCCTGCTCGACTCGCTCAACCGGCACATGCTCGGGTCGTACGGCGGCACCGAGTTCGCCACGCCGAACCTCGACCGGTTCGCCGCCCGGTCGACGCAGTTCACGAACCACGTCACCGGGTCGCTGCCGTGCATGCCGGCGCGTCACGACATCCTCGTCGGCGCGCTCGACTTCCTCTGGAAGCCGTGGGGATCGATCGAGCTGTGGGAGGAGTCGATCACCGCGACACTGCGGCGAGCGGACGTGACGACGATGCTCGTGTCCGACCACCCGCACCTGTTCGAGACCGGCGGCGAGAACTACCACTCCGACTTCTCGGCGTGGGACTATCTCCGCGGCCACGAGGGTGACCCGTGGCGGACCTGTCCCGACCCGTCGGCGTTCGGCGCGCCGACGATCACCAACGCCGCCGACGGCGGCTGGTTCCTGCGCGACCAGCTCGGCATCGCCGACCGCTCGTTCGGTCGGCGCCACTACGACGACAGCCGCACGTGGTTCCGCGCCGAGGAGGACTTCCCCGGGCCGCGCACGATGGCCGCTGCGACGGCGTGGCTGCGGGATCAGTCACCGTCACACGATCGGTGGATGCTGTTCGTCGACGAGTTCGACCCGCACGAACCGTTCGACACGCCCGAGCCGTGGGCGTCGATGTACGACGACGACGCCACTGTCGCCGGAGGAGCTCGCGACGGGCCGCCTCGTGTGGCCGCCGTACATCGTCGGCGGGACGACGACCGGCACGATCACCGAGGCCCAGGCCCGCCAGATCCGCAACAACTACGGCGCCAAGCTGTCGATGATCGATCACTGGTTCGGCAAGCTCCTCGATGAACTCGACGCTCAGGATCTGTGGGACACCACCGCCGTCATCGTGTGCACCGACCACGGCCACTACCTCGGCGACGAACGAGCGACCGGTGCGCCGGGCGACGACACCGTGGCCGACATCTGGGGCAAGCCGATGGTTCCCCAGTTCGAACCCCTCGGCCACACCCCGCTCATGATCCACTGGCCGCGGATTACATCACGGGTCAGACCCCTGATGTAATGCGGAGTCGATGCGCTCACGACGAACGTCGACATCAATGCGACGATCGCCGACATCTTCGGCGTCGAGGCCGGCGCATCGCACCCACGGCCGATCACTGCTCCCCCTGCTCGACGGCACGGCGACGTCGATCCGCGACTGGGCGATCGGCGGCGTCTACGGCAACTGGGTGCAGGTGACCGACGGTCGCCGCAAGTACGCCCGCGCTCCGGTCGACGACAACTTCCCCCTGTCGATGTGGTCGAACCGGTGGTCGACGATGCCGGTCCACAAGGGCCTCGAGGACTACATGCGTTTCCCGAACCCCGACCGGCGCGCAACACTCGACTTCATGCCCGGCTCCGACGTGCCGGTGATCCGCCAACCGTTCGAATCCGGCGACGTGCTCCCGTTCTGGGCCGGCGGGGCCCGCAATGTCGGGCGTCACCACTTGTACGACCTCGACGTCGATCCCGACGAACGTGAGAACCGTCGTGGCGAATCCACCGAAGCCGAGATGGTCGATCTCCTGCGGACGGCGCTCATCGAGGTCGAGGCGCCTGAGGATCAACTCAGACGACTCGACCTCGTGTGAGACGGATCAGGTCGCCTCGGGGTCCTGCACGATCACCGCGGTGGCCATGCCGAACAGGCCCGTTTCGCTCTCGACGTGGGTGAGGATGTGGCAGTGCCAGACCCACACACCGGGGACGGTGCCCTGGAACATCACCGAGTACCGCTCGCCGGGAGCGATGTTGATGGTGTCGGCCCAGTACGGCTGGTCCAGCGGGATGCCGTCCTTGGCGTACACCAGCTGCGGGAAGCCGTGCAGGTGCATGGGGTGCGCCGTCAAACCCTCGTTGAAGTAGTGCACCGCCGCCCACTGTCCCGTCTCCAACACCATCGGCTCCGTCGCGGGGAAGCTCTTGCCGTTCAACGTCAGGCCGATGACGCCGGCGTCGTTCAACACCATCGGAATCTCCACGGTCGGAACCACGTCCTCGGGGATGGTGATCCCAGAGATCGTTTGGCCGTAGGGGATGGGATTGTCGCCCACCAGGAAGGCACCGAACATGCCGTTGGGCACGGAGATCTGGCTGTGCATGTGGGCGTGGTACATGGCGATCGTCGGCGTGTCGACCGTGAACTCGTAGGTGAACGACTCACCGCTGGACACCGGCTCCTGGGTGTACGGCGAGACGCCGTCCTGGTCGTTCGGGATCGTCAGGCCGTGCCAGTGGATGTCGGAACCGAGCGGCGTGTCGTTGTGGAAGATGACCTTCACCTTGTCGCCGACATCGGTCTTGAGCACCGGGCCCGGGACCTGGCCGTTGTACGCCCACGCATCGACGATCTCACCCGGACGCACTTCCCACTTGATGATCGACGCGGTGAGCTCGAACTCCTTGGTGCCGTCGGCGAGGATCTTCGGCTCGAGGATCTGGTTCCCGCGAACGTCCTGCTCGACCGGGAAGGCCTTCATCGAGTCCATCATGATCTTGTCCATCGCCTCGGCGTCGTACGCGTTGGGGTCGTGACCGCGTGCCGTGCACGCCGCCGGCACGCGGCCTCGCCGGTCGACTCCGGACTCCCGATGATGAGCGTGGATGTCCATGCCGGAATCCCGGTGACCGGGAACGCTGCAGAACAGGGTGTAGTTGCCTGCGTCGAGCGTCCCGAGGGCCAGCTCGGCCGAGTCGCCGGCGTTGAGCAGCGGCGTCTCGGTACCGATCTCCTCGACCACGATGTTGTGCTGTTGCGTGCCGGCGTTGGTGACCGACAGGTTCACGTCACCCGACTCGGCGGTGAGCGTGCCGTCGATCGCGAACTCCGACAGCGTCACGTCGATGGTCGACGACGCGGCCCCTCCGGCACTCGCGCCGGCGTCGCCGCCGTCGTCATCGAGCAGACCGATGACACCGATCACCAGCAGCGATGCCACCAGTGCGATCAGCAGGGCCGTCATCCCGAAGAAGATCAAGCTGCCGAGCGTGCGACCGCCGTCGGACTGCTCTGGTTCGGGGGAGCGCGGGGGCGCGGGCTTTTCGATGACGGTCACGTCATGGTCTCCATTCGTGGTGAAAGTGGTCTGCAGCCTCGCACGGCAGACGACGAGACCCTAGGGACCATCGTCCCTTTCGTGCCAATCGCGGAACTTGCCGCCCACTACGGTCGACGCCATGCACATCGGTGTCGAAATCTTCCCGACCGACCAGACGATCGGCGCGATCGAACTCGCCCGCGAGGTCGAGGCCCACGGATACGAGTCGCTCTGGTTCCCGGAGCACTCCCACATTCCCACGAGCCGGGCCACGCCGTGGGGCGGCCGCGACGGGGCCCCACCGCTTCCCGAGTTCTACTGGCGCACGTTCGACCCGTTCGTGGCACTCGGCGCCTGCGCCGCCGTCACCACCACGTTGAAGCTCGGAACCGGCATCTGCCTCGTCGCCCAGCGCGACCCGATCCACACCGCCAAGGAGGTGGCCAGCGTCGACGCACTGTCGGACGGTCGGTTCCTGTTCGGCGTCGGGTACGGCTGGAACAAGGAGGAGATGGCCCAGCACGGCACCGCCTACACCGAACGGCGAGCGATCCTGCGCGAGAACATCCTCGCCATGAAGCAACTGTGGACCAACGACGTGGCGTCGTTCGACGGCGAGCACGTGTCGATCGAGCCGAGCTGGTCGTGGCCGAAGCCCGCCCAGACTCCGCACCCGCCGATCATCCTCGGCGGGGATGCCGGCCCCCGGACGGCTGCCGACATCGCCGAGTTCTGTGACGGATGGATGCCGATCGGCGGACGCCACGCGGTCGACAAGTTCAGCGAGGTGGTCACGGCATGCGAGCGGATCGGACGTGACCCGGCCACGATCGAACTCGGCGTGTTCGGTGCGCCACCGGACGAATCGAAGCTCGCCGAGTTGGCAGACAAGGGGGTGCGGCGTGCCGTGTTCGGTCTGCCGCAAGGCCCCCGCGACGAGGTGCTCGCGGCGTTGGAGGCCATGGCACCGCTCGTCGAGGCGATGCGGACGGCCTGAGAGCCGTCACGAACAGCTGACGTTCTCGAAACATCGCCGACACGTCCGGCGATCAGGATGTGGTCATGGAAGCGGCACCGCATCTCGTGATCGCCGTCGATCACCCGAGCCTCGATGGTGCGCTCCAGACGTTCCTCGACGAGTTGCGAGCAGAAGTGGGTTGTTCAGGACGCGGTCCGGCTGCCGCCCGCACTCCGTCGCCCGAGCTGATCGATCGGCTCGGAGCGCCCAGGACGATGCGTCTCGGCGTGATCTCCGGCGGTCGCCTCGTTGCGGTTGCGGCGGTGAGCAACGACGGTTCGGTCGCACTGGCGGTCGTTCGTGATCACCGTCGGCGCGGCATCGCCAACGAATTGATGGAGGTCGTGAGCGCTCGAGCGAGCGCCATCGGCTACCCCCCGCTCCATCGGTACACGGCGCCGAACGTGAGATTGGCCGGGTGATCGTTACCGACTGACCCTCCCTGCGAATTCCGACTGCATCCGTCGTGCGCTGACGGCGAGCCCGACCCCCCTCCGGTGCCTCGATCCGCGGACGATCGACATGCGACGGCGGCCTCACCGATCCCCCCTCCGGTGAGGCCGCCGTCGCGTCTGCTCGTCGACGAATATTCGAATGTTGTTGTGATCACAACTATTGCTGGTTATATTAGTTGTCATGACAAACATCCTCTCCACCACCACACTCCCCTTGGCCGCCGGCACCTGGACGGCCGACCCCTCGCACACGACCGTCGGGTTCGTCGTACGTCACCTCGGACTCTCGAAGGTCCGCGGTCGCTTCGACGGCGTCAGCGCACAGCTCGTCGTCGGCCACGACCTCGAGTCGAGCTCGGTGAACGCCGAGATCGAGCTGGGCACGGTCAAGACCGGCAACGCCGACCGCGACGCACACCTCGCCTCGTCCGACTTCTTCAACGCCGAGCTGAACCCGACGATGACCTTCGTGTCGACGGGCATCAGCGGCGACGACGAGGAGTTCACACTCGCCGGCGACCTCACGATCAACGGCATCACCAAGCCGGTCGAACTCGACGTCGAGTTCTTCGGCACCTCGGTCTTTCCGATGGATCAGTCGACACGGGCCGGCTTCAGCGCCACCGGGTCGATTTCACGCAAGGACTTCGGCATCGACGTTCGACGTGCCCCTCGGCGGCGACAAGGTGATGATCGCCGACAAGGTCGCCCTCGAGCTCGACGTCCAGCTCATCGCTCCCTGACCCCGAGCAAACCCCGAAATGTGCGGGGATTCGTGCACCGGGTGCACGAATCCCCGCATTTTTCGGGTTGTGGGGACGTTCAGAGGATGGACATGCCGTACATCTCGCCGAGCGGGTCGGCGATGAGTTCCAGGCGTTCGCCGTCGGGGCCGAGGAAGTAGATCGAGGTCTCACCCTCGAGGTGCACCGGTACGCCGGCGGCCTGGAGCTTGTCCTTGATCCGTTCCCAGTTACCACGCTCCATCGAGATCGCCAGATGGTGGTGGCCACCGAGCACCTCGGCGTACTCCCCGAGACCCAGTCCGGGGAAGTCGAAGAAGGCGAGGGCGTTGCCGTTGCCGATGTCGAAGAAGAAGTGGGTCGAGCCGACGTAGTCGCGGTTCTGGAACAGTTCGGTCAACGGGAACTCCAGCAGGCCCTGATAGAAGTCGATCGTTCGCTCGACGTCGGAGGAGATCAGCGCCTGGTGATGCACTCCACGCGCCGACGATGGCGGCCGCTGGCCGACTGCGAGGATGTACTTGGCCCGCATGCGTGCCCACTCGTCGTCACGATCCGGATGATCACCGTCGCGCTCGGTTCCGAAGTGGAGGTCGTTGCTTGCCATCGCAACAGTCTGCCACGTCGTTGGACCGGCTCAACCGACGGGCGACGCGGACGCGGCGTACGCCAGCGACCGCTCACTCGTCTGCGCAACCGCGCCGTGGACGATCCGCTGGCCGACGGCGACCGCTGGACCGATCGTCAACGCGAGCAGGATCGTGCCGAGCCCGACCGGACCGCCGAGCGCCACACCGACGGCGAGCCACGACAACTCGATCGCCATACGGACGCGAGGCTCGGGCCGCCCGCTGCGGTCGGACGCTGCTGACGCGAGAAGTTCACCCGATCCTGCGCCGAGCCGCGACACGATCAACGCACCCGCGCCGAGCCCGATCGCGATGATGGCGAGGAGATGAATGCCGATTCGCACGGCCAGCGCGTCGGGCACACCAACGGTCTCGAGCATCGTGGCGGTGGCCTGCATCACCGCGCCGACGATCACGGGCGAGATGAGCGTGCCGGGACCCGGTCGTCGCCCGAGCAGCCACGACAGCACGATCATCGACCCCACCACGAGCCAGACGGTGGGCCCGAGCGGAAGTCCGGAGTGAACACGAACCGCACCGATGAACACATCGAGCGGACCAGGTCCGAGCCCGTTCCACAGCGTGACCGCTACCGCGACGGCGATCGTGAACGAACCGGCGACGAGCAGCGCGACGCGAACCGAGAAGCGCATCGACCGAGTCGATGGCGCCCCCGCGAGGACGCACTGCGATCGCCCGTACTCTCGACCACGCAGGACGCTGCAACGAATCCGGGCGCGTCAGCTCGCTCGCGTCGGCACGCGGCGGATCGATGACGGCGGAACTCACGTGAGCAGTATCGGCCCGTGGCAACACTTCTCCAGTGGCCATCGAGGTGTCGTCCGGCACAGTCGGCACGCAGCCGCGCTCGCAGGTCAATCGGAGCGGACGGTCGGCGACGCCTGGTGCGCGAGGTGACGGCGCAGCGCCTCGAACGCGACGAGATAGCTGTCGGCGCCGAAACCCGCCACCACACCGAGACACACCGCGCTCACGACCGATTCGTGGCGGAACTCCTCGCGGGCATGCACGTTCGACAGGTGGGTCTCGACGACCGGGACCGAGATCGATGCAATCGCATCCCGAAGCGCGATGCTGTAGTGCGTGAAGGCGCCGGGATTGAAGATCACGCCATTGGCGCGGGTGCGCGCCTCCTGCAGCGCGTCGATCAGTGCGCCCTCACTGTTCGACTGGATGTCGTAGATCTCGACGCCGTGTTCGGACGCCACGGTTCGGATCTCGGCGAGGATCGACTCGAGTGTGGCTGTTCCGTACACGTCGGTCTCGCGGGTGCCGAGCAGATTCAGGTTCGGGCCGTTGAGCACCAGGATTCGACAGGACATATCGCCAGGATACGCAACCTGGCGAACCCTCGTCGGCACCGGTTGGAAGGCGATGAGCTCCTTCAGTTCGCCGCCCGTGCGACCGATACCTGATGAGACGTCGCCCGCTCGGGGGCGACGCAGGCAGGCTGGGACACGACGATTGAGCACGATTCGGTCACGCAGCGCAGTCGCACGTGAAGCGACACCTGAGGCGATCGCATGACCGCGGAAGTGTTCCTCGGACGTCAACCGATGGTCGACGTCGACCGTCAGATCTTCGGATACGAACTGCTCTACCGCGGCGGCCCGGACTCGGCCACGATCTTCGACGACCCCGACGCGGCCACACGCGGCGTCATGGAGCGTGTGCTGCTCGAGTGGGGCATGGAACACGTGGTCGGCGACCGATTCGGAATGATCAACGCCAGTGCCACCCTTGTCGTCCACGGCCTCCATCGAGCGATGCCGCCCGAAGGCATGATCATCGAGGTCCGTGAAGAGACACCGTTCGACGACGACACGATCGACGCGCTCCAACGGGCTCGATACGACGGCTACCACTTCGCGCTCGACAATGTCAGCCGCCTCGGCGACCTCGAGCGTTCGCAGCTGCTTCCCCTCGCGAGCATCGTCAAGATCGAATTGACAACGACGCACGACGCCGAGATCCCGCGGATGATCGACGTTGCCCGCGAACGATCGCCTGGCATCCAGGTCGTCGCCGAGAAGGTCGAATCGATCGCCGACTTCAAACGGTGTGTCGAGCACGGCTTCGATCTGTTCCAGGGGTACTACATCGCGAAACCCGAACTGCTCCGACGCCCCGCTCGCCCAGCCGGGACCCGGTCGGCGGCCGCCCTGCACGACTCGCTCGCCGATCAAGGCCGCGGGATCGACGTTGGTGCGTTGGAGTCGATCATGGCGAGCGATCCGTCGCTGGCGTTCCGTCTGCTCACGGCGGTCAATGCCAATGCCTTCGGACTCGACCGCAACGTGCACTCACTCGATCAGGCAATGGGCATGCTCGGCGCGGAGAAGCTGCGCTGCCTCGCGGAGCTGATCGCATCGTCAGGCGACACGATCGACGACGACGTCCACATCACGAGGGGCGCCGTACGCGCCCGCATGGCCGCCGAACTGCTCGCCGGCACCGACCAGGCCGGCAGCGGCGTGACCGTTGCACTGCTGTCGACGACCGATCAGCTCTACGGCGCGCCGATCGCCGAACTGCTCGCTGAGCTGCCCGTCACCGACGAAATCGTCGGCGCGCTCCTGCACGGACGGGGCCAACTCGGCGAGACGCTCGACATCATCAGGGCATGCGAACGCCACGACATCGCCCTGCTCGATGAGCTTGCGCCTGGACGCAGCGACGATCTCAGCGCCATGCACGCGGCGGCCGTCGCCGCAGTCGCTGCCGCGAGCGAACCCGACAACGTCGCTCGAGTTCAATTCTGACCACACGCCACCTGCCAGGCTGACGGCATGAACGACGCCGATGCCATCGACTTCGCCCTGCTTCTCCTGCGATGTGGAGTCGGAGCGGTGATGCTGGCCCACGGTGTCAACCACGTCCGCCCGAACATCGAGGGCACGGCCGGGTGGTTCGGTTCGATGGGAATGAAGCCACCGAAGCTGCACGCCTGGCTGGCCAGCATCACCGAGATCGGCGGTGGCCTCGCGTTGATCGTCGGGTTGCTGACCCCGTTCGCTGCGGCCGGAGTCGTCGGGGTGATGTTCGTTGCGTGGGCGATCAATCACCGGGGCAATGGCTTCTTCATCTTCCGGCCGGGCGAGGGCTGGGAGTACGTGATGACGCTCGGCATCGTGGGTCTTGCGATGGGCGCGATCGGGCCTGGCACCTGGTCGCTCGACCATGTACTCGACCTGACCGACGACCTCACCGGCACGACCGGATTGCTCATCGCCGCGATCGGTGGCATCGGCGGTGGAGCGGCCCTGCTCGCCGGCTTCTGGCGCCCCGACCCCAGAATGAGACGCGGGGTCAGACCCCGCGTCTCATTCTCAGATCAGGGGTTGGGCGGCGGTGCTGAACGTGGGGCTCAGGTGTGAGGTGTCGTTCCAGCAGCGCACCACCCAGCGATCGGCAGTGACGACGATGTGAGTGATCGAGGCGTTGTCGGCGCCGGTGAAGGCGAACCCGGTCGATCCTGTCGCGATGTTCATCACCTCGCCGATGACTCCGCCGTGCACGACCGCGACGACGAGTTCGTCGGGATGCGCAGCAGTGATGCGTTCGATGCCTCGCTGCACTCGGTTGCGGAACTGATGGGCGGGCTCGCCACCGGGAATCACATCCCAGCGCTGTTCGACGTACATGAGCTGAGCGATCGGGTCACCGTCGGCAACGCGTTTGCGGAACTCGCCACCCTCCCAGTCGCCGAGGAACACCTCGCGGAGGTCGGCCTCGACGATCGGAACCAGCCCGAGCTGCTCGACGAGCGGGGCCGCGGTCTGGACGGTTCGCTGGAGCGTGGTGACATAGACCGCAGCGATCCGTTCGCCGGTGTCGATGAGACGTTGCGCCGCGAGCGCAGCCTGCTCGACGCCTTCCGGGGCGAGCGGAGGGTCGCCATGGCCGCCGACGAGGTCGAACGGCTCGCCGTCGACGTGCGGCGCCGACTCACCGTGGCGGACCAACAAGATCTCCGTGGCGCCCGGCGGCGGCGCGAATCGTGACTGGGGGAATCTGCGGTTCTCGCTCACAGTGCGAACCTAGCGACCATCCGCACCGGAGTTGACCACCTTCCCGTCCTTCCCGTTTGCGCCTTCCCGTTTGCGTGACGATTTCGTTGGACCGTTCCGATGAATTCGCGACGCAAACCCGAAATGCGACACTGGGGACGTGAAGGCCCTCAACTCTCGCCCGATCGACACGGTCGATCTGCTGTCACTTCCGGTGTTCGTCGCAACGATGGTGTGGGAGGCTCGGGTGCTCGCCCGCCGTGAACTGCGCGAGTTCGGTGACCTCGACGACGCGTCACTCGAGCAACTCTCCGACGATCGACTCCCTCCCGACCCGCTGGTGCCCGTGGGCTACGAACGTCGCGACACCACCGCCAGCCTGTCGATGCTGGCCGGCAACGTCGCCGTCAACCTCGCGCTCGCCGGCGGGATCGCGGCGATGAACCGGTTCGTGTTCAAGCGTCGCATCGCCGACATCGGTGTCACGAAGTGGTCGCTACCGGTGGCGCTGGTCGCCTGGGACTTCCTCTACTACTGGGATCACCGGTGGATGCACGAGGTGCGCCTGTTCTGGGCGAACCACGTCAGCCATCACTCGAGCGAGCGGTACAACCTGTCGACGGCATTGCGTCAGCCGTGGTCGGGCTTCCTCACGTCGTGGGTGTTCCTGCCGATGCCGCTGCTCGGCATTCCCGCCCATCACGTCATCAAGGCGGGCCAGATCAATCTGCTGTACCAGTACTGGATCCACACCGAGGCCATCGACAGGTTCCCGAAGCCGATCGAGGCCGTGTTCAACACGCCGTCACACCACCGCGTGCATCACGGAGCGAACCCGCAGTACCTCGACAAGAACTACGGCGGCATCCTCATCGTGTGGGACAGGCTGTTCGGCACCTTCGAGCCCGAGGTGCGCCGGATCAAGTACGGCCTCACCAAGAACATCCACACCTACAACCCGGTTCGCATCGGCTACCACGAGTTCGCCGACATCGCCCGCGACGTCAAGGGCGCCCGCAGCTGGCGTGACCGCCTCGGCTACGTGTTCCGAGGCCCCGGTTGGCACCCCACGCCAGAGCGGTTTGCGTGACAGTTCGGTTGGCCCGTTCCAACCGAACTGCAACGCAAACGGCGAATCCGACGGCGAATCCGGTGGTGGGTCAGGCGGCGGTGTAGGGCGCGAGGACCAGTGCCACCAGGGGGCTCACCTCGAGATCGGCCGGGTCATAGCCCGGCTTGAACGTGGCCAGGTAGCGCGAGCGGCCGTTTCGGAGCCACGGCGGGAGGTGATGCTTGGCGGGGGCACCCTGCGACGCCAGCAAGATGCGCTGCATGTCGTCGACCGCGCGCTGGAAGTGCGCCTGCGCCCTCAGTGAGCCGGCGACCCGGTAGACCCAGTTCCCCTCGAGGTGCTCGTACACACCGAACGCCACGGTGCGGTGTTCGATCTCCTCGGCGGCGTGCCACGCCCACAGCTGTTGCCACGCCCCGAAGCGATCCGAGCCGGCGCGAGCACCCGACGCGGCCTCCTCGAACATGGTCATCGCCATGGCACAGGTCATCGCCTCGAAGCCCTCGGCGTACATCAGGTTGAATCGCCGCGATTTCTCGACGTTGAAGCGGCGATAGTCGGCGTCGAGGCGATCCTCGACCGCCTGCAGCTTCGCCGCGGTGTCGGGCCCCAGCTGGCCCTTGATGATCTCGTTGATCCGGCGATGATTCTGGAAGTGCTGAGCTTCCTGGCCGATGAACTCGCGGACATCGGAGGCGAGTTCTGGATCGGTGATGTCGTCGGCCACCGCACGGTAGGTGCGGATCAGATACGGCTCGAGGTACGGCATCGTCAGCGAGAACGCAGCGAGGTAGGTCTCGCGGACGAGGTCGTCGCCCGGCAGGACGTCGTCGAGTTCGTCGGGGAACTCGAACTTGACCTTGCGGACCGTGATGTCAGCCATCAGGAAACACTACCGACCCCGAATGGCGCACTCCAGAGCGGTTTGCGTGACGGTTCGGTTGGACCGTCCCAACCGAAGTGTCACGCAAACGGCGAAGCGGGACGCAGGCGGTCGCTACAGCCAGCCGGACTTCTTGAACTGGCGATAGAGCAACGCAACGGCGATCGCGGTGAGCGTGAGGACCAACGGGTACCCGAGCGTCCAGCCGAGCTCGGGCATGTCCTCGAAGTTCATCCCGTAGATTCCGGCAATCATCGTCGGCACCGCCGCCATCGCGACCCAGGCGCTGATCTTGCGCATGTCGTCGTTCTGGCGAACGGTGATCTGCGTGAGGCTGGCGGTCAGCGCGGCGTCGAGCAGCCCCGACAGCGAGTGCGCCCGAGTCACCGCCCGGTCGAGCTGATCCTCGGCTTCGTTGAGGTCCGCGAGCACCTCGGGGTGCAGCTGCGATCCGCGCACACGAATGAGTCGAGCGAGCGGGTCGTCGAGCGAGTCGATCGCCACCAGCATCCGTCGAACCTCGCGCTTGAGCCGGTAGAGACGCTGCACCGGCTGACGGTGCGTGTCGGAGAAGACGTCACGTTCCACCTCGATCACGTCGTTCTCGAATCCGTCGAGCGCGGGGCCGTAGTCGTCGATCACGAGCCCGATCACTGCCGCGACCACGGCCGCCGGGCCGAGGCGCAGACGCGAGGGGTCACGCTCGAGCGACGCCCGTACCGATGCAAGTTGACTGGCCTGGCCGTGGCGGATCGTGATGACGGCGTTCGCGGCCACGAGCAGCGTCATCTCGCCCAGTGCGATGGTCTCGCTGCGATCCTCGTAGGAAGCAGTGCGCAGCACGATCTGCACGATCGTGCCCTCGACGACGAGCACCGGCCGGCGATGGGGGGTGAGTACTTCGGTGGGTGACACGCCGGTGATCCCGAGAGCGGTCAGGCCCCGCTGCAACTCCGCTTCATCGGGCATCCGGAGACCCAACCAGACGAAGCCACCATCAACGATCGGGTCGTCGATCGACATCGTGTCGGGATCGAACTCGCGCCGGCACCCGTCGACGTAGGCAGCACAATCGATTCTCACCGGCCCCAGTGTCGCCGATGTCGCGCCTGCTGTCCGACACCCGGGCAGCGCGCGGTTGCAGGAACGCAGGGCCGGTCGGCAAGCATGGAAGGTGATGACCCAGACCGAGACCACCATCGACGCTCCCAACTCCGCCGCCACCGAACATTTCGACGTGCTGATCGTCGGGGCCGGGATCTCCGGCGTCGGTGCGGCATATCACCTGCAGGACCAGTACCCGGAGAAGTCGTTCGTCGTGCTCGAGAAGTTCGCGAGCTTCGGTGGCACCTGGCTCACCCACACGTACCCGGGCATCCGCTCGGACAGCGACCTGTACACCTTCGGCTACCGCTTCAAGCCGTGGGTCGGGGCGCCGATCGCCACCGCCGACAAGATCCTCGCGTACATGGGTGAGGTGATCGAGGAGCACGATCTCGGTCGCCACATCCGTTACCACCACGCGATTGCATCGGCCGAGTGGTCGAGCGACGACAACCTCTGGACCCTGCACGGCACGCGCACCGATCCGGCCACGGGCACCACGGAGGAGATCACGTTCACCACCAACTTCCTGTGGATGTGCCAGGGCTACTACCGCCACGAGAAGGGCTACACGCCCGACTGGCCGGGTATGGACAGCTACCAGGGCCGCATCGTTCACCCGCAGACGTGGCCGAGCGACATCGACCTGTCGGGCAAGCAGGTGCTCGTCATCGGTTCCGGAGCGACGGCGGCGACACTCGTTCCCGCCATCGCCGGCGAATGTGAGCACGTCACCATGCTGCAGCGGTCGCCGACCTACTTCGTCTCACGGCCCAACGTCAACGAGGTCGCCGACATGCTCCGCGATCTCGAGGTCCCCGAGGAGTGGACGCACGAGATCGTCCGTCGCAAGGCCCTCAAGGACCAGGCCGAGATCACCAAGATGTCGTTCGAGTTCCCCGAGATGGTGCGCGACGAACTCCTCCGACTCGTCACCGAGGAGCTCCCCGAGGGCTACGACGTCGAGAAGCACTTCACCCCCAAGTACCGGCCGTGGCAGCAGCGTCTCGCCATGGTTCCCGACGGCGATCTGTTCAAAGGCATCAGCAGCGGCAAGGCGTCGGTCGTGACCGACGAGATCGAGACCTTCAACGAGACCGGAATCCTCACGACGTCCGGTGAGCAGCTCGACGCCGATGTCATCATCACCGCCACCGGCTTCGACCTGAGTGTGCTCGGCGACATCGCCTTCACCGTCGACGGCCGGCCCGTCAACTACGCCGACACCATCACGTACCGGGGGATGATGTTCACCGGCGTACCGAACTTGCTGTGGGTGTTCGGGTACTTCCGGGCGAGCTGGACCCTGCGCGCCGACCTGATCGGCGATTTCGTCTGCCGGCTGCTGCATCACATGGACGACCTCGGCGTCCACCGCGTGACGCCGCAGCTGCGGCCCGAGGACGCCGACATGGCGACCGGGTCGTGGATCGATCCCGAGAACTTCAACCCCGGCTACCTGATGCGCAGCCAGCACCTGATGCCCAAACGCGGCGACAAGCCCGAATGGCAGCACACCCAGGACTACTGGGTCGAGAAGGAGGCGCTGCCGGCCGCCGACCTCGACGACGGCTGCCTCATCTACGAGTGACCCGTAACGATTGGTGTCTGACACCAGATCGTTACATTGGCGCTCCATGACCGTTCGCATCGGGTTCTACGGGACCGGGTTCATCAGCAGAACACACAACTGGTTCCTCAAACATTCGACAGCCGATCATCGCATCGTCGCCGTCCACGATCCGCAGGTCGATCGGGCCCAGGCGTTCGCCGATCGCGTCGGCGCCCGAGCCGTCGGCGAGGACGAACTGCTGGACCGTGTCGATGCCGTGTTCGTCACGACGTGGACGTCCGAGCACGAGCGACTCGTCGCCGCGGCGGCCGATCGAGGGCTTGCCGTCTTCTGCGAGAAGCCGCTCGCTGTCGATGGCACCGTTGCGCAGCGGATGGTCGACGCAGTCGAATCGGCCGGGGTGGTGAACCAGGTCGGCTTGGTCCTGCGCTTCACCCCGCAGTTCATGCACGCCCGCACCTTGCTCGCCGATCCTCGTGCGGGCCGGTTGCTCGCCGTGTCGTTCCGCGACGACCAGTTCATCCCGATCCAGAGCCACTACGGATCGACGTGGCGAGTGGATCCCACTCGGTGCGGGCGCGGCACGCTCCTCGAACACTCGATTCACGACGTCGACGTCATGCAGTGGATGTGCGGTCCGGTCGATTCGGTCAGCGGCACCGTTCGAGAGGTGCACGGCTACCCGCTCATCGACGACGTGGCCGTGGCCCGGATGGAGTTCACGAACGGAGGGGTCGCGTCGCTCACGTCGATCTGGCACGACATCGTCGACCGCCCGAGTCTGCGGAGTGTCGAGCTGTTCTCCGAGAACCTGTACCTCTCGATGGACGGCACGCCCGAAGGTCCGCTCACGTGGCAGTTCACCGGCGAACCGGTCCAGTCGCTCCAGGGCGAGGAGCTGGCGCGGGCGTGCATCGACAGCGGTCTGGCACGCGCTGACGACATCGCCATCGTCCCCGGCGGTGCGATGTTCAATCCCCTGACGCCGTTCATCGACGCGATCCGCGACGCCAAGCCATCGCCGCTTCCGTTCAGCGAGGCGCTCCCCGCCCATCGCCTGGTCGATGCGATCTACGCCTCCGCCGACCAGGGAGGCATCGTCGTCGCGACGCGCTGATCGTCAGAGATGGAAGCGGTCGAGGTCGACGCCGACGTCGGGTACTGCTTGTTCGTCGACGTAGCACCACGCCCAGTGCTCACCTGGCTCGAACGACTGGATCACCGGATGACCTGTGAGGTCGAAGTGCGCCGCTGCGTGACGGTTGGGTGAGTCGTTGCAGCATCCGATGTGACCGCACGACATGCACATCCGAAGGTGCAGCCAACGACCACCGATCGGGATGCACTCCTCACACTCGACGAAGCTGGCCGGTTCGGTCGCGGTGATCGACGTCAGATGTTGGCAGGGCATTCGACGATTCTTGTCGAGGCACCAGCCCGCGTCGAGTGGATCTTCCGACCGCCTACCGGGTGGGCCCGACACTCAGAGGGGCGGCGAACATGCGGGTCAGGATCTCGGCGGAGTAGTGCCGGGCGAGGCTGTCGAGGAACAGCGGGAAGTCAACCGACGCGGTGCCGCTCGCCAGATCGGAGATCGCTCGGATGACACACAGCGGGACGCCGCCGTGCTCGAGGCACACCTGGGCGACCGCGGCGCCCTCCATGTCGACGCAGATTGCGTCCGGTGTACGCGAGCGAACGACCTCTTTGAGGTCACCGTGGATGAACTCGTCGCCGGTCGCGATCTGGCCGACGTGAACGGTCGGCCGGTCGATGCCGAGGCGAGTGAGTGCATCGGTGGTCGCGATGCCGCCGAACCCCGACTCGGCGAAGTCGTTCGCGGCCG
This sequence comes from Ilumatobacteraceae bacterium, assembly GCA_963743825.1. Lineage (GTDB taxonomy): Bacteria > Actinomycetota > Acidimicrobiia > Acidimicrobiales > Ilumatobacteraceae > Sva-07. The sequence continues at coordinate 108,651 of CAVURC010000005.1, forward strand.
CTACGGCTGCCGCCGCCAGGGCATTGTCAGTCGGTAGCACGGCCACGTTCAGGAGCGGAATCTCGCCACGGGCGAAGAGCTCGGGCGGACCCTGCAGGTCGTGTTGGATCAGCTCGCTCGCCACCACCACGTCACCGACGCGGAGGTCGTCCGACATCGCTCCGGCGACTCCGGTGAAGATGATTGCGTCCACGGCGAAGTCGCGGATCAACGTCGACGCGGTCACCGTGGCAGCGACTTTGCCGATACGTGACTGCACGAGCGTGACGCGCTGCTCGCCGAGACGCCCGGTGTGGAATCGACGGCCAACGTGCTCGGTGATCGTCTCCTCGGTGAGCAGTTCGTGGAGCCGATCGACCTCCTCGGCGAGCGCCCCGATGACGCCGATGTGTGCGTGGGCGCCGGTCATCGCCGGAGCGTAGATCCGCACTCAGGCGTGCGAGGAGCCGCGGCGTCGCTGTGAGGGCACGGAACACGCCTTCATCGACTCACCGAACAGCGGATTGATCGGGCACAGCCCGAACACGCCGGTGGCGATCGGCAGCAGTGCGAAGGTGGCAAGCACGAGACCGACCACGCCCCCGATCGCGATCCCGGCGGCAATCAGTGCGACGCCCGCCACGATCCGGATCCAGCGACCGACCGACGTGTTCATGAAGTGGAGGAAGTTCATGGGACGATTATACCCCCTGGGGTATTAATCGCGACGAGCGTCCCTCACGACATCCCTCGGCCGTCAGCCTGGGTACAGCGGCGTCTACGGTGCGCCCATGGAACTCGAAGATCGCGTCGTCGTCGTCACGGGAGCCGGATCGGGGATCGGGGAGGCCATCGCCCGAGCGGCCCACGCCGCCGGCGCTCGCCATGTGGTCGTCGCCGACCTCAACGCCAGCGAGGCCGAGCGGGTGGCCGACGCCATCGGTGGAACCGCTGTGGCCATCGACGTGCGCGACGAAGATGCGATCCGCCACATGGTCGAGTCGACGCTCGACGCGCACGGCCCGATCGACCTGTTCGTGTCGAACGCCGGGTTCGTCACCGCCGCGGGGCTCGAGGATTCCAACGCCGCGATCCAGGCGATGTGGGAAGTCCACTGCATGGCCCACATCTACGCAGCCCGCGCGGTGCTGCCGTCGATGATCGCTCGGGGCGAGGGCTACCTCCTCAACACAGCATCCGCTGCCGGCCTGTTGACGCAGATCGGGTCGATGGCCTACTCGATGACGAAGGCGGCCGCGATCTCGCTGGCCGAGTGGCTCGCGATCTCCCACCATCACCAGGGCATCCGGGTCTCGGTGCTGTGCCCGCAAGCGGTCGCCACCAACATCGTGCGCAACAGCCCCGACAACCAGCGCGCCATCCAGGAATCCGACGACGACGCGACTGCCGGCCAGGCAACCGCATTCGAAGGTGGTGTGGCAAGTGGCGACGGTGTGCTCGATCCCGCCGATGTCGCGGCACTGTGTCTCGAGGCGATCCGCGACGAACGCTTCCTCGTGCTGCCGCACCCAGAGGTGGCCACCTATGTCGTACGCAAGGCCACCGACCGCGACCGCTGGCTCGCCGGCATGCGACGATTCCAGGGCGCCCTCCACCCCGACGGGAATTTCCCCGGCAACGCCATCGCCCCCTGACTCCTCGCTTGCAACAGGGGTCAGACCCCTTTTGTGACAGCCCGGAATCGGAGGCGAGCCGGGTCGGGTGCTTGACTGGCGCCATGACCATCGAAGCGACTGCAGTGAGCGAATCCGTCCGCATCGAGACCGAGTCGAGCGACGTCGGCGACATCGCGGTGATCGTGATCGACAACCCGCCCGTCAACGCGCTGAGCTGGCACGTCCGCCAAGGCCTGTTCGACGGATTGGCCAAGGCGATCGACGACGGCGCGAAGGGTGTCGTCGTGATCTGCGACGGTCGCACGTTCATCGCCGGCGCCGACATCACCGAGTTCGGCGGCGGCGCCCAGCAGGCCGTCGGACTCCACGAGGTGCAGGCCGCCATGGAGGACGCGCCGATCCCCGTGATCGCCGCGATCCACGGCACCGCACTCGGTGGCGGACTCGAAACTGCACTGGCTGCTCACTACCGCGTCGCCGTGTCGTCGGCGAAGCTCGGCCTCCCCGAGGTCAACCTCGGCTTACTCCCCGGTGGCGGCGGCACCCAGCGGCTCCCCCGCCTGACCGGAGTGCCCAAGGCACTGGAGATGATGACCTCGGGGCGCCACATCGGCACCGCCGAGGCACTGGAGGCGGGGCTCGTCGACGACGTGGTCGACGGTGACCTGACCGCACTGCGCGGAGCCGCCGTGGCGTTCGCCACGAAGGCGGTCGCCGAGAACCTGCCGCTGCTGCGTGTTCGCGACCGCGACGACAAGGTTGCGCACGCCAAGGGCAACACCGAGTTGTTCGCCACGTTCCGGGCCTCGATCGCCAAGAAGTCTCGGGGCTTCCTCGCCCCGGAGTACATCATCCAGTGCGTCGAGGCCGCGGCAAATCTCCCGTTCGAGGAGGGCATCAAGGTCGAGGGTCGGCTCTTCATGGAGCTGGTCACCGGCCCGCAGTCGGCCGCGCAGCGCTACTCGTTCTTCGCCGAGCGAGCTGCCAACAAGATCCCCGACATCGACAAGGAGACGCCGATCATCGACATCCAGACCTGCGGCGTCCTCGGTGCGGGCACGATGGGTGGCGGCATCGCGATGAACTTCGTCAACGTCGGCATCCCCGTCACGATCGTCGAGCGCGACCAGGCCGCCCTCGACCGCGGTCTCGCCGTGGTCCGCAAGAACTACGAGCGCTCGGCGTCACGCGGGTCGATCCCGCCCGAGGCGGTCGAGCAGCGAATGGCGTTGATCACCGGCTCGACCGACAAGGCCGACTTCGCCACCTGCGACATCGTCATCGAGGCGGTCTTCGAGGACATGGAGCTCAAGAAGTCGATCTTCCGTGAACTCGACGAGATCTGCAAGCCGGGCGCGATCCTCGCGTCGAACACCTCGGCGCTCGACATCGACGAGATCGCGGCCGTCACCTCACGACCCGAGAGTGTCATCGGGATGCACTTCTTCTCTCCCGCCAACGTGATGAAGTTGCTCGAGAACGTGCGCGGCGCCAAGTCGTCCGACACGGTCGTGGCCACGACGATGGCGATCGGCAAGCGCATCGGGAAGGTCGCCGTGATGGTCGGCGTGTGCCCTGGCTTCGTCGGCAACCGCATGCTGTTCATGCGCGGCGCCGAGGCCGAGCGAATGATCCTGGAGGGCGCCACCCCGGCCCAGGTCGACCGGGTGCTGTACGACTTCGGCTTCCCCATGGGTCCGTTCGCGATGAGCGACCTCGCCGGCCTCGACATCGGCTGGAAGGAGGAGAAGTCGTCGAGTTCCACCGTGCGCGAGGTGCTGTGCGAGAACGGTCGTCGCGGGCAGAAGAACGGCCGGGGCTACTACACCTACGATCCCGACACCCGCGAGTCCACTCCCGACCCCGAGGTCGAGCAGCTGATCAAGGACTTCGCGATCGGCAAGGGAATCGAACAGCGCGAGGTCACCGACCAGGAGGTGCTCGAACGGCTCCTGTACCCGATGGTCAACGAGGGCGCCAAGATCCTCGACGAGGGGATCGCCATCCGCGGCAGCGACATCGACGTGGTGTGGGTCAACGGCTATGGATGGCCGCTCTACCGGGGCGGGCCGATGTTCTGGGCCGACTCGGTCGGCCTCGCCGAGATCGTCGAGAAGATCGCCGGCTACAGCGAGTCGCTCGGTGGTCGCCACTGGGACCTGTCGCCGCTGCTCGCGCGCCTCGCCACCGAGGGCGGTTCCCTCCACCAGTACACCAACTGAACGAGACGCGGGGTCTGACCCCGCGTCTCATTTGACCTGGCACCGGGTGATGGTCTGGCAGACTCCGCACGATGGATCCCGCCCCCGTTCACGATGTGTCAGACACATCTCGTACGTCCGCGACCATGAGCGGGCGCTGGCGTACGCCGGGCGACACGCGACGGGCGGGGAAACTGATGATCGGCGTCGGCGTTGCCGGCGCGTTGATCGCGGTGTTCGGCATGGTCGTCGGGTGGATCTTCGTCGGGCAGCTCGGCGAGCCGTCCGACAACAGCCTGGAGGTGACGCTGCAGACACTCGACGCCGTCGACGACACGATCGACCTCGCCGACGAGGTCCTGGTCGCAACCTCCGACGGGGTCGCTGCACTCGCAAGCACCTTGACGGCGGTGTCGGCATCGTTCGACACCGGCACGCAGGCGATCGATGACATCGCCGGGTTGGCCGAGACGCTCGGGCCGTCGTTGGAGGACGCTTCCGGCACCGTGCGAACGCTCGAGAAGATCGGCGGCGACATCGACGCGTTACTGGTGGCGCTGTCGAGCCTCCCGGTCGGGCCGGACTACAACCCGCAGGCCGGACTCGGCGACACGCTCGGAACACTGGCCGACACCCTCGAGGAACTCCCCGGGCAGCTCGACGCAACGGCGGCCAGCCTCACCGAGTTCACCGGCACCGCTGGCGAGTTGCAGCAGCAGCTCGACGATCTGGCAACCTCCGTGCAGGTGATCAGCGACAATCTGTCCGACACCGGATCGATCGTCGACCAGTACCGTGCCAGCGTGGCCAATGCGCGAGCGCTCGCGCTCGGAGCGAACGACGACCTCAGCACCGGCGTGGTCCTCATGCGCATCCTGCTCATCGTCGGCGGCATCACCCTGCTGCTCGGCCAGGTCGTACCGCTCTGGCTCGGACGCTCACTTCTCGACGACGCCGACGCGATGGACAACGACGGCGCTACGACGCCCGAGCCCTGATCCCCTGCGACGCGACCAACACCCACCCAACCACACGGAGACACACATGAACATCGAACTCGACGAGTCGCAAGCCGAGCTCCTGCGAGAGGTGCTCGACTCCGCCTTTCGCGACCTTCGCTACGAGGTCGCCGATACCGACAACACGACCTACAAGGAGAAGCTGCGCGCCCGCGAGGCCATGCTCGGATCGATCCTTTCGAAGGTCGGCGGTCCACTGCCCGACCGACCCTGACGGACCCCATGACGATGACCTTCCAGGAGGCGTGTGCCGCAGTGTGCGCCCCCGGCACACGTTTCGAGATCGAGGAGATCGACGTCGCCGGCGTGTCGACCAAGGTCTTCGCCGGCACCCCTCCGAACATGCGCCACCTGTTTGCTGCCGCGGCAGCCCGCACCGACGACTTCATCGTCTTCGAGGATGAACGCTGGCCGATGCCGATGGTGATGGAGCTGATCGGCCAGATCGGCCACTCGCTGGTGAACGACCTCGGCGTCGAACAGGGCGATCGGGTGGCGATTGCCATGCGGAACTCCCCCGAATGGATTGCCGCATTCGCCGCAATCACGTCGGTGGGAGCGATCGCCGTGCCGATGAACGCCTGGTGGCAGACCGACGAGATGGTGTTCGCCCTCGCCGACTCGGGCGCCCGCATCGTGTTCGCCGACGCCGACCGGCTCGCACGTCTCCGCGCCGCCGAGCCGGGAGCGGTGTCGGTGCAGGTCGTGACCGTTCGCGACGACCCGGCTCCGACGGACGGCATCGCGGAGGCCGACGGCCTCGACGTGATCGCGCTGGACGACCTCCTCGTGCCGGGCACGACGCTGCCCGACATCGACATCGATCCCGACACCGACGCCACCATTCTCTACACGTCGGGGACGACCGGACACCCGAAGGGCGCCGTGTCGACGCATCGCGCCGTACTCAGCGCGTTGATGGCGTTCGCAGCACGGGGCGCGGTCAACGCGCTGCGCGACTCGGACGAGCCCGACCCGGATCGGCCACAAGCAGCCATCATGCTGTGTGTGCCGCTGTTCCACGTGACCGGGCTCGTGCCGGTGATGCTCGGGGCGTTCGTCGGCGGCTCGAAGCTCGTCATGACCTACAAGTGGGATCCCGATCGGGCACTGGAGCTCATCGAGCGGGAGCGGGTGACGAGTTTCGTCGGTGTCCCCACCATGAGCTGGGACATGCTCGAGGCGCCGACGTTCGCAGACCGCGACACCTCCAGCCTCAGGTCGGTCGGCGGTGGCGGAGCGCCGATGCCACCAGAGTTGGTCAAGCGCATCGACGACAATTTCCGACGCGGACGACCGAGCCTCGGCTACGGCATGACCGAGACCAACGCGTACGGCCCCGGCAACGCCGGCGACGACTTCGTCACGAACCCGACGTCCACCGGTCGACAGGTGCCGGTGATGGACATCAAGGTGACCGACCCGCTCGGCAACGACCTCCCGCAGGGTGAGACCGGCGAGATCTGGTTCCGCGGTCCCATGCTCATCCGCGGCTACTGGAACCGGCCCGACGCGACGGCCGACACGATCGTCGACGGCTGGCTGCGTTCGGGCGACATCGGCAGGGTCGACGACGAAGGGTTCGTGTACGTCAGCGATCGTGTGAAGGACATGATCCTCCGCGGCGGCGAGAACATCTACTGCGCCGAGGTCGAAGCGGCGATCTACGAGCACCCAGCGGTGTACGAAGCAGCCGTGTACGGCATCCCGCACGAACGGCTCGGCGAGGAGCTCGCCTGCCACGTGATGGTCAAGCCCGGTGCCACCCTCGATGCCGGTGAGCTGCAACGGTTCGTCGGGGAGCGGCTCGCCACCTTCAAGGTGCCGACCGCGGTGACGGTCGTGCACGAGCAACTCCCCCGCAACGCATCCGGCAAGATCCTCAAACGCGAACTCCGCGACTCCGCCACCACAATGAGACGCGGGGTCTGACCCCGCGTCTCATTCGATCGAAGGGACGCCACATGGCACGCATTCTCATCACCGGGAGCAACAGCGGATTCGGCAAACTCGCTGCGCTCAGCCTCGCCCGCCAGGGCCATCAGGTCGTCGCCACGATGCGCAACCTCGCGAAGGGTGAGGCGCTACGCGAGGCTGCCGCAGCCGAGAACCTGGCGATCGAGATCCGCCCGCTCGACGTGTGCGATCCGGCGTCGGTCATCGCCGCGATCGCCGATCCGAACGAACTCGACGTCGTGGTCAACAACGCAGGCTTCGAGGTGTCCGGCGCCGTCGAGATGGTCGACGACGACCTGCTCGCCCGTCAGTTCGACACCAACGTCGCAGGTCCCCTCCGTGTCGTCCGCGCCGTACTGCCGGCATGGCGGCAACGAGGCCACGGCACGATCGTCAACGTGTCGAGCATCGCCGGCGTCGTGGGAACACCGTTCGGCGGCGTGTATGCGGCGTCGAAGCACGCCCTCGAAGCACTGAGTGAGGCGTTGCACTTCGAGACCAGCGTGTACGGAATCCGGGTGCGGCTCGTGGAGCCCGGACGCTTCAGCACCGGCTTCCACGACAACATCGTCACGGTCGACGGCTGGGAGGGTTCGGAGTACGCCGAGCGTGCCGAACGCTTCCGTGAGTCACAGGGCGTGCTGTCGGGCGACGGCCCCGCGCCCGACCCGCAGGACGTGGCCGACGCGATCGTCATCGCAGCGACCGACCCGGATGCGCCGTTCCGCAACTTCGTCGGCACGGACGCCCAACTCATCTCGTCGGTGAAGGCCTCGATGTCGTTCGAGGAGTTCGAAGCCACGATGCGCTCAACGCTCAATTGGTACGACTGAGTTGCAACGCCAGGGTCTGACCCCGGCGTTCCAGCTCACTCACCGCATTCGCCGGTGGCCGGCCGCACTGCGAACGTGACCGTCTCCGACGCAGTGTCGCCGCCGAACGAGAAACTGCCGCCCTCGACGGTGGCGACCCCTGTGGCCGCCCCGGTTTCCATCGTGATGGTGTAGCCGTCAGCCGACGGCTCGATTCGTGCCGGCCACTGGTCCCCGCCGATATCCACGCGCCCTTCGCCCGGAACCACGAACGCCATCGAGTAATCGGCGCTCCCGGCACCCTGCTCGTCGAAGGTGAGGACCAGCGTCCCGGTCATGGTTCCCTCGGGCACCGTTTGGTCGAACGTGATCGTCCACGGCCCGAGCTCACTGTCACAGCTCACAGCGTTCAGCGCAACACCCTCGACTTGCTCCGCGATCACCCACCCCGACGCTGGCGCGGTCACCTCGGTCGTCGCGACGACGGGCTCGGTACCCTCGGGCGATTCGGCGGTCGAATCGGTCTGTCGGGGTCGGGTCCGGAAAGACCGCTCCGGTCTGTCGGGGTCGGGTCCGGAAAGACCGGGCCGGAGACCGTGATCTGCGGTGGGAGCCACCCGACGCGTATCGTCACACGGTGCGCGCCATCACGTTGACCTCGTCTCGATGGTTGCGTGCCGTGGCGCTCGGCGTCGTCGTGATCGGTTCCGGCATCCTCGCCGTGCAGCTGCACCGCAACGGCCACACCCAGGGCGACGACTTCGCTCTGTACCTGCGCCAGGCCCGCAGCCTGTTCGACGGCGACATCGGCGCCGTGCTCGCCGACAACCGGTTCTCGGTCCTCAATTCCGACGCTGCCTTCAGCCCGCTGGCCTATCCCTGGGGTTGGCCGCTGCTGTTGTCGCCGTTCGTCCACCTGTGGGGCTACGACTACGACCAGCTCAAACTCGTCGAGGTCGGCATCTTCATGGTCTGGCTGGTGCTGTTGCACGGCATCGTGCGGCGCCGCATCGGCCGCCTGCCCGCGCTCGCCATCGTGGCCGTCATCGCAACGGCGCCCGTGTTCCTCGCTCCACACCGACCAGCTGCTCACCGAGTTCCCCCACCTCGCCGCCGTCGGCGTGTTCATCTGGTGGTACGACCGTGTTCGATCACGCTCCACGCTGCTCACTGCCAGCCGTTGCGACCTGATCGTGCTCGGCGCGATGGTCACCCTGGTCTTCAACGTTCGTCGCGAAGGGATCGTGCTGCTCGGGGTGATCGCCGTGATGCAGCTGTACGACCTCGTTGCATCGATCGACGGCCGCCGCACCCCATCAGCGTTCGTCGAACGTGTCCGTACCACGTGGCAGGCGATCATCACACCGCTGCTGTCGTTCGCCGTCGCGACCACACTGTTCCAACTGTTGTTGCCGACGGCTCTCCTGCCCGACAACGGCAACTCGATGACGTTCATCGACAACCGACTCGGTGAGTTCCCCGGCACGCTCACCGATCAGCTCGGCCTCGGCCGGCATCCGCTCGTCGGCATCGCGATCCTGGGGCTCGCTGCAGCCGGTGCCGTCATCGGCGTGCGGCGACGGCCGACACTCGACGGCCCGTTGCTGCTCCTCACGCTCGGCAGTGCCCTGTTGATCAGCACCCACCTCCGCAGGGTCGACCGGTACTGGTTCCAGGTCACGCCGTGGATCGTCTACTTCGCCACCGTGGCGCTCCTGGCAATCGGCCGGCTCGTCGTCGCTCGCCGCCAACGGGTCGGACGCTCGCTCGCGCTGGCACCGTTGGCGATCGTCGTCGTCGCTCATCTCGTCGTCATACCGGGCAAGGTCGGCGACGCGCGCGACTACGACGCCGCAGGACGCGTTCAGTCGGGCCCGTCCAACCCGAGCGTGGCGCCGGTGTTCGATGCCGTCGCTGCGTTCACGCCACCTGACGCGATCGTCGCCTACTTCCGCGCCCGGACGATGACGCTGCTCACCGATCGGCGCTCGTTCCAGACCAAGAACCTCGAACGCATCGCCCAGAACGCCGACTACTTCGCCCAGCGTCGGGGTTCCACGTACTGGCAGCCCGAGCTGGAGCCAGGCGCCGCCCGCCTCGCCGGGTTCGAGGAGGTCTGGTCGGACGCCACGTGGATCCTGTGGCGAACACCCGACGACTGAGCCGGTGCGCGAAACTGTCGGGATGGGACTCTTTCGCAACAAGGACAGCCACGAACAGTTTCAGATGCGCGAGGACCTGATCTCGGTCGGCGACGACTACTGGATCGAGAACAATTCCGGCGACAGGGTGTATCGGGTCAACGGCAAGGTGGCCAGGCTTCGTGACACCTGGGTGCTCGAGGACCGGCAAGGCAACGAGGTTGCCCGGATCCACGAACGCATGCTCACCGTTCGCGATGCCATCGAGATCGAGATCGGCGACCAGAAGGCCACCGTGAAGAAGGCACTCGTCGGCATTCGTGACCGGTTCCACATCGAGGTCGAGCACGGCAACGACCTCAAGGCTCACGGCAACATCGTCGATCACGAATACGAGATCGAGCGCGACGGCGACAAGGTCGCCGAGGTGTCGAAGAAGTGGTTCCGGATGCGTGACACCTACGGCGTCGAGATCTTCGAGCCGACCCTCACTCCGCTGATCCTCGCGATCACCGTCGCGGTGGACGCGCTCTCCCACGACCGCTGATCTGTTACTCGTGGTGTCTCACACCTGAGTAACGGCACGCGTCGTTGTGGGAGGCTGGGGCGACGATGGCGGACACGGCGGCGATCACGACCTACCGGTACCTGCGCATCAGCATGGTCGGTGCCGTGGTGCTGCTCGCCGTGTCGATCGCCATCGAACGCGCCCAGGTCGACTGCTGGCAGACGTCGGTGTCGGCCTACTACTACACCCCGGTCAAAGCGATCTTCGTCGGCGTACTGATGGCGATCGGGCTGTGCCTCATCGCCATCAAGGGCAGCACGACGTGGGAGGACGCCACGCTCAACGCCGCCGGGATGCTCGCACCGATCGTCGCCGTCGTGCCGACCTCCGACGTGGGTACCTGCTGGTCGCAGACACCGAGGCCGCTGCCGGTGAACGATGACGGCCAACTCGCCGACTGGGTCGTTGCGAACATCGACAACAACATCACCGCACTGATCGTCACCGGCATCGTCGGGTTGATCGTGGCCGCGGTGATCGCCACCATCGCCACCCGGAACATGAAGGCCATCGCGCAGGTCGGCCCGATCCAGATGCGCCTCGGGTTGCTCGGCGCCATGGCGTTCCTCGTCGGGGGCGCCGTCGTGTTCGCCTTCTGGGACGACTTCGACACCCGGGCCCACGGCCTCGCGGCCGTCACGATGTTCCTCTTCCTCGCAATCGCGGTCGGGATCAACGCATGGCAACATCGCCACGACCCGGCGCCACGGATCTACTTCTGGCTGTATGCAGCGATCGCGTTCTCGATGATCGCGGCGGCCATCGTGATGTTCCCGCTCGGCTCGAGTTGGGACCACATGGTGCTGGTCCTCGAGGCCACCGAGATCACCCTGTTCGCAGTGTTCTGGCTCGCGCAGACCAAGGAACACTGGCACGAGACCGCCTGAGCGCCGGCGGGAGGTCGCTGGTGTTCGGGCCCGTCACGACCGATCCGGGCGTGCCAGGAACGCGCTGTCGCCCGGACGCCACAGCTCGTGCGCCCGCCGCCACGTCGCGAACGCCTGCAAGATGCGGGGCGGATCGCCATGGATCTCCGTGAATCCCCCGTTCAGCTCGCGTGTGTCGAAGTAGGCGGCGTCGACACCATCCGCGTACAAACGACAGGCGGGTTCGAAGCCCAGGCCGACGAGGCGCTGGTACTCGCCTTCGAAGTCGTTCACCAGGATCGCGAGATGGTGATACCCCTCGTCGCCGGCGGCGTACATGTCGCGGTAGATCGATGGCGTCTCGTCGTGTTGCTGGATGAACTGGATCATCGTGTCACCCAGATAGCCGAAGGCGTACGACACATCGGCTTCCTGGTCGGTACCGCGATACGTGAACCGGTCGCATCGGTGGTGCGGGGAACGGACGAACGGACCGGCGCCGAAGGTGTCGCTCCAGCGTTGGATCGATGCGTCGAGATCGTCGACGAACCAGGCCTGTTGGAAGATCGGGAAATGGGTGAGCAGTGTCATGGTGACCTCCTGCGCAACAGTGTGCCCAGTGGCGTCGGCGCGGCCCGTGTCGGCGCGCCCGTCGGCCACGTCGCAGGCCTGATTTCGGATCTCGGGACGATGAGTGTTAGGCTTACCTATCATACGGAGCGAATGCCGCCGAAGCTCACCACATCCACACCGGAGCGAATCATGCTGCAAACCTTCCTCACCGGACTACGAGAAGGCCTCGAGGCCGCGCTGGTCGTCAGCATCTTGATGTCGTTCCTGGTCCGCAGCGGCCATCGCGACCGCATCCCGGCACTGTGGATCGGGATCGGCGTCGCAGTCGTTGCCTCACTCGCCTTCGGCGGGTTGCTGCACTTCACGTCGGCCAGCATGAGCTTCGAGGCACAGGAGACCTTCGGCGGGATCGTGTCGATCGTGGCGGTCGGGTTCGTCACCTGGATGGTGTTCTGGATGCGTCGGGCGTCACGAACGATCGCCGGCGATCTGCAGGGAAAGATGTCGTCCGCAGTGGAACTCGGCGCGATCGGCGTCTTCACGGCTGCGCTGCTGGCCGTGGGTCGCGAAGGCCTCGAGACCGCGCTGTTCCTCTACCCCACGTTCGCGGCCCAGGGTGCCGGCGCCGCGCCGGCCGTCGGCGCGCTGCTCGGGCTCGGCACGGCGGTGTTCATCGGCGTGCTGCTGTACCGCGGCGCGGTGCACATGAACCTGGCGGCGTTCTTCAAGGTCACCGGCGCAGCACTCATCGTGATCGCCGCCGGCGTGCTGGCGTACGGGATTCACGACCTGCAGGAAGCCGGCGTGCTCCCCGGCATCAACACGCTCGCCTGGGACATCGAGGGCTATCGGGTGACCAGCTGGTACGGATCGATCATCAAGGGCGTCTTCAACCTCGGCCCGCAGATGACCGTGCTCGAAGTCGCCGTCTACTTCGCCTATCTCGTCCCGACGATGGTGCTCTTCCTGCGCCCCGTCGCCGCCCGATCCGCCGACGCTGTCGGCGTTCATGCCGCAGCGACGACCAACGCTGTCGCTGTTGCCGACGCGGCCCGCTGAACACGCCCCACCCCGATCCATGATCTCTGGAGGAACCACCATGCCCAAGCTGCTCACGACGACCCTCGCGATCGTCACGCCTCGCCGCCCTGGCGGCCTGCTCGAGCGACGCCGCCGACGTGACCGTCGACGTCACCGGAACCGACGATTCCTGCACGCTGTCGGCCGACATTCTCGACGCCGGCAACATCGGCTTCGAGTTCACCAACGAGGCAAACGACGTCAACGAGTTGTACGTGCTGCGGGCCAACGGCGACGTCGTGTCCGAGGTCGAGAACGTCACCACCGGCACCAGCCGCACCCTCACGGTCGACCTGGTCGCCGGTGACTACCTCGTGCGATGCAAGCCAGGGCAGACCGGCGACGGCATCGAGTCGAGCTTCACCGTGACGGGTGAGGGCGGCACCGAACAGGCGACTCCCGACAGGACGGTGACGTTCGAGGCAGTCGAGTTCCGGTACCCAGATCTCGACGTCGGCGCCATCGACGCCGGCGACACGATCCGGTTCGAGATGACGAACGCTGGATCGCAGGCCCACGAGTTCGAGGTCCTCGACCCCGACGGCAACGCCATCGGGGAAGTGGCCTCGACCGAGCCGGGCGCAGCAAGCGGTGCGACCATGACCTTCGAGTCAGCCGGCGTCTACCGCTACCAGTGCATCCTCGTCGACGAGAGCACGACGAAGCCGCACACCGAACTCGGTATGGAAGGCTCCTTCGAGGTTCAGGCGAGCTGAACTCGGCCGGAACCTCGACGGAACGTCATCGCGTCGGGTACAGCGACTCAGATACGGCGACGAACGCCACGACCCGGCGTCACCGCTGCGGCGACGACTGCTGTCTTCGCCACCGGTGACGGACCGGGGGAAACGGCTTTGGCAACCACTGCTGTCTTCGCGACCGGATGGCCGATCACACCGACGCGTCCAACTCGTCCTACTCCTACTGGCATGTCATGCTCCTTCTTCGTTGATGGCATCAGCCTCGATCGAGGCGATGATGGCTTGGATCGGGATTCGTCCGTTGGCGATGAGTTGTCCGCCCGACCGTCGTGCTGCCGCACCGAAGGGCGCGGCCCACAGGTTCTCCCAGATGAGGACGCCTGCAGTGGACCCCGGCTCCATCGCCGCGGCGAGCATCTCGACGTCGTCCTCGGCGAGCAGTTCGGCAAGTTCGGCTTCGAGAACCTGCAGCTCTCCGAGGTCGTCGAGGTCGGACAGTTCCATGGCGTCGACAACGCCGTCCTCACCCTTGACGAGAATGAGGATGTCGATGACCCGGATGGTCCCGGCGTCGACGAGCCGGAGCAGTTCTTCGGCCATCTCACCCGTGAAGTTGGTCGAGCCGGCAGGGAACTCGACGACGAGATAGTCGATGGGCCCCAGCGAATCAAGCGAAACGTCGGTCATGAGTACTCCATTCGTTCAGGCACCGAAAGTTCGGAGCCGACCAGTTGTGGTGTGGTCTTCCGTTCACGGTAGGGCGCCCGGAACCGATCGGCAATGGACGATGGAGAAATGGTCCGATCTGGGTGAGATTGTTCGAACGACGGCACCTCGGTGCGAGGTGCCGTCGTTCGAAGGTGCCTCAGGCGAGGTCGAATCGATCCAGATTCATCACCTTGGTCCACGCCGCCACGAAGTCGGTCACGAACTTCGACGCTGCGTCGTGCGATGCGTACACCTCCGCAATCGCTCGCAGCTGGGAGTGCGAGCCGAAGATGAGATCGCAGCGGGTGCCTGTCCATTTCGCGGCACCGGTCGTCCGATCACGACCCTCGAACACGTCATCGGATGCGGCGGACGGCTGCCATTCGGTGTTCATGTCGAGCAGGTTCACGAAGAAGTCGTTCGTGAGCGACCCTGCGCGGTCGGTGAAGACTCCGTGCACCGAACCGTTGGCGTTCGCGTTCAACGCTCGCAGCCCGCCGACGAGCACGGTCATCTCCGGGGCGGTCAACGACAACAGCTGTGAGCGATCGACCAGCAGCGCCTCTGCGGTCTGCACATGGCCCTTGCCGATGTAGTTACGGAACCCGTCGGCCAGCGGTTCGAGAGGAGCAAATGACTCCTCGTCGGTCTGCTCCTGGGTGGCGTCGGTGCGCCCGGGCGTGAACGGAACCACGATGTCGTGTCCGGCGCTCTTCGCTGCTGCCTCGACCGCAGCACATCCGCCGAGCACGATGAGGTCGGCCATCGACACCTGTGCTCCCGAGCTGTTGAACTCCGCGCGGACGCCTTCCAAGGTGTCCAGGATCCGGCGCAGTTCGGGTGGGTTGTTCACCTCCCAGTCGTTCTGCGGAGCGAGGCGAAGACGCGCTCCGTTGGCGCCTCCACGCTTGTCGCTGTTGCGGAACGTCGATGCCGACGCCCAGGCAGTCGAGACCAGTTCGGAGACGGTGAGCCCGGACTCGAGGACCTTCGCCTTGAGGGTGGCGATACCGGCCTCGTCGATCAGGTCGTGGTCGACGGCGGGAACAGGGTCCTGCCAGATGAGCTCCTCGCTGGGAACCTCGGGTCCGAGGTACCGGGCGATCGGACCCATGTCGCGATGGGTCAGCTTGAACCAGGCACGGGCGAACGCGTCGGCGAACTCGGCCGGGTTCTCGTGGAATCGACGCGAGATCGGCTCGTAGATCGGGTCCATCCTCATGGCCATGTCCGCGGTGGACATCATGGGGGCGTGCGACCTCGACGAGTCGTGGGCGTCGGGCACCGTGCCCTGAGCCTCCGGGTTGACGGGGGTCCACTGCTGCGCTCCGGCCGGGCTCCGAGTGAGCTCCCAGTCGTAGCCGAACAGCACGTCGAAGTAGCTGTTGTCCCACGTGATCGGAGTGGGCGTCCATGCGCCTTCGAGGCCGCTGGAGATCGTGTCGACGCCGACGCCGGTGCCGAAGCTGCTCCTCCAGCCGAGGCCCTGCAACTCGATGGGGGCGCCTTCGGGTTCGGGGCCGACGTACTGGCCCGGATCGGCAGCGCCGTGTGCCTTGCCGAAGGTGTGCCCACCGGCGGTGAGCGCCACGGTCTCCTCGTCGTTCATCGCCATGCGAGCGAACGTCTCGCGGATGTCACGTGCCGACGCGAGTGGGTCCGGGTTGCCGTTCGGCCCTTCCGGGTTCACGTAGATCAAACCCATCTGCACCGCTCCGAGCGGATCGTCCAGCTCACGGTCGCCGCTGTAGCGCTCGTCGCCGAGCCACGTGGTTTCGGGGCCCCAGTAGATGTCCTCTTCGGGCTCCCACACGTCTTCTCGTCCGCCGGCGAAACCGAATGTCTCGAAGCCCATCGTCTCCAGCGCGACGTTGCCGGCCAGGATCATCAGGTCGGCCCACGAGATCTTGCGGCCGTACTTCTGCTTGATCGGCCAGAGCAGACGCCGGGCCTTGTCGAGGCTGACGTTGTCGGGCCAGCTGTTCAGCGGTGCGAAGCGCTGCGTGCCGGACGCTGCGCCGCCACGGCCATCGCTGATGCGATAGGTGCCGGCGCTGTGCCACGCCATGCGAATGAAGAACGGGCCGTAGTGGCCGTAGTCGGCCGGCCACCACTCCTGCGAGTCGGTCATCAGGGCGGCGAGGTCGGCCTTCACCGCAGCGAGGTCGAGTGTCGCGAACTCCGCCGCGTAGTCGAACTCGTCCCCCATCGGGTCGATCAGCGGCGAATTCTGGTTGAGCATCTTGAGGCTCAACTGATTCGGCCACCAGTGCTGGTTCGCCGTGGAACCAACGGCGGTGTGGGAGGCGTTGGTGCCGTGCATCACCGGGCACCGTTGTTCGCTGTCGTTGACGTCGAGGGCTGTCTGATCGGTCATTGCTGCTCCTTGGAATGCATGGATGTCGATGGTGTGGTGGATGTGAACAGTGCAACGGCGGGTGAGGGATCACGACGATCATGCGCGGCACGACGGGCAGAGCCCCCAGTAGACGACTTCGGCTTCGTCGATCTCGAAGCCGTGATCGTCGTCGGCGGTGAGACACGGTGCCGACCCGACTGCGCAGTCGATGTCGAACATGGTGTCGCAACCGCGGCAGATCAGGTGATGGTGGTTGTCGCCGACTCGATCCTCGTAGCGTGCCGCAGCTCCCATGGGCTGGATTCGCCGCACGAGGTCCTTGTCGACCAGCACGCCGAGCGTGTCGTACACGGCCTGACGGGAAATCGATCCGATCGCCGCTCTGACGTCGTCGGTCAGTTCGTCGGCCGTGGCATGAGGGCGCGACGACAGCGCCCGCATGACCGCCAGTCGCTGCGCCGTGACCTGCACGCCGTGCTGGCGCAGAAGCTGATCGACATTGTTGGACACGACCCACATCCAATCACCGATTATCGACTTTGTCAACTATTGGATTTAATCCAGTTCGCCCGCGATGACAGCCCGAGCGTCCCCGAACCGTCTGTAGTAGGAAGTTCCAACTTCAGTGGCCACAGATGGGGAACGACGAGATGAGCGACACCGGCCGACAGCGCGCAACGGCACACTGGGATCGAGAGGGTCTCCTCGCGTCGGTGCTGCAGGCGCTGCAGGTCGCCGGGCTCGACATCGATCATCTCGACGTCGATGAACTCGCGGCGACCGACCAATTCCATGGTGGTGGCCTGCCGGTGACGATTCGCCTCGCCGAACTTGCCGGGTTGTCCCAGCCGAGTGGAGCGGACCAGCGGCGACGAGTGCTCGATGTCGGCGGCGGGCTCGGCGGGCCGGCGCGCACCCTCGCAGCGCACTACGGCTGCGTGGTCACGGCGCTCGACCTCACCCCGTCGTACGTGGAGGTCGCAGCCGAGTTGACGCGGCGGGTCGGGCTCGCGGATCGAGTGACGCATCTGATCGGCGATGCACTCGACCTGCCGTTCGACGACGGCAGCTTCGACATCGTGTGGACGCAGAACAGTGGTATGAACATCGCGGACAAGCGCAGGCTGTACGCCGGCTTCCACCGTGTCCTTCGGCCCGGCGGCATGTTGAGCTTCCAGGAGCCGATGGCCGGCGTGTTGCAGCCGCTTCATTTCCCGGTGATGTGGGCAGAGGACGCTTCGATGAGCCACCTCCTTCCGCCCGACGAGGTTCGCGACATCCTCGAGACATTGGGCTTCGAGGTGCGTTCATGGGAGCCGGTCAGCGACGTTGGAGCCACGTCGCCCGCCTCCTCGCCCCCTCATGCTGTGCAACAGATCATCATGGGAGCGCAGCGCGCCGCGGCGATGGCAGCGGCCGGCCGGACCAACCTGCTGGAGGGTCGGATGGTGTCATTGCACGCGACGTTGATCAAGCGCTGAGACCTGCACGGTCGCGCCGGGAAAGTCATCGCGGCGGATCTCGTCGACGATGACGCGAACGACGCCGACCAGCGGGGTGAGCGCCACCGCTCCCACCAGGCCGGCGGCAGCGGCACCGGCCAACGCCGCCAGGAGCGCAACCCACGGCGGAACATCGATCGACTCACTGATCACCGCAGGCTGGATGAGGTGGTTCTCGACGAACTGGTACGACACGAAGACCACTCCGGCAGCGATGGCCTGCGTCGGCCCCTCGGCGAGCGCCAACACCATCAGTGGGAGTCCCCCCATGAAGCCACCGATCTGGGGCACGAAGTTCCACGCCGAACGCCCAGACCGCGAGCACCGGAGCCAGGGCGATACCCAGCACCGCCGCGATCCCGAACACCACGAGTCCGTTGATCATCGCCACGAGCGCGGCCCCGGCGAGATAGCCACCGACCGCCCGGTGCGACGCATCTCGCAGCCGGACGGCCTGCCGGCGAGAGCGCACCGGGATCCGCCGTTCAACGGCCGCGGCCAGCCGCGGGCCGTCCACGAGGAGCGCGACAGCGAAGATCAGCGTCCACGCGGCGCCGAGCAGGCGGGCACCGAGCGACGGCAGCACGTCCGCAAGATCCCGACCGCTCCCGAGGCGTTGCGGCAGGTTCTCCATCTGATCTGCGAGCCACACCGACGCTTCACGATCCTCGAGCCAGGGTCCGACGACGGGAAGGGTCGACAGGTCGTCGGCGATCGTCGGAACCTGCGAACTCAGCTCGGCCGAGGTCTTCGCACCGCCTGCCACTGCGAACACGGTGGCCGCCCCGACGACGGCCAGACCCGCGACACTGATGACTCCGATCGCGACGAAGCGTGGAACCCGGGCGCGTCGCTGCACCCACGACACCGGTCGATGCAGCGCCACGGCGACGAGGACCGCCACCACGATCGACACCGCCACCGGTGCCATCGACGAGAACCCGATCCACAGCAGTGCGCCCCCGACCACGGAGCCGAGCACTGTGAGTGCCCCGCGCCAGCCCGCTGCAAGGCGCACACCCGTCGGCGTGGCGGCGACGATCGCATCGAGACCTCGACGAGGGTCACCTGATCCCTCCTCCCGATTCGCCTCCGTGGACGTGTCGAACTCGTCGGTCGGAACACGCGACGGACGCACCACCACGTGGTTCGACGTCGACCATGCCCGAGCGAGCGCGACGAGGGTGAGACAGACGACGAGTCCTCCGAAGCCACCGATCGTCAGACCCGATGCGAAGGCGAACACGGTGGCGGCCGTTCCCAACTCGACCGTTCGATGCTCGACACGTCGTCGTCGCAGTTCACCCGCAGCGACGGCGATCGCACTCGCGACGCCGACCGCGATCAACCCGCGGCGCCAGTCGTCACCGGCCGCGAGTGCGACGAGCGGCGCAGCACCGACCCATCCGCCCACCCACGGCACCATCATCCAGAGCGCCATCCAGGCACCCACGACGACCGCGCCCGGCACATCGAGCCCGGCCGCAGCCAGCGCCGAGATCGGCCACACGACGATCGCGAGGAGCGACGCTCGACGGACGTACCCGCCGCCACGCGCAACGAGGTCTGCGGCGAAGGCCCTCACCTCGCCGCGACCGCTGCGCGGCCAGCGTTCGACCGACACGGTCGAGGATGCCGGCTGCACTCGACTGGAGGAACGCAGCGAGGATCACGACCAGGAGCAGGTCGATCGCTCGACCGCCGACGCCCGCTGCGTCGGCCTCACCCGCCACCACACTCGACGGGAGGCGGGAGAAGACCTCATCGATACTCGCCTGCGCGTCGAGCGCCTCCGCGACACGGTCGGGAAGCGATCCCGGCCGGAGGTCGTCGAGGCGCGACGTCAGCTCGCTCGACAACCGGTCGGCCTCACCCGCCAACCCGCGCACGAGCAACGCTGACACCGCAAGAGCGGCGACGATGGTCAGCAGCGCCGTCAGCGCCGTAGCGAGACCGGTCGGGATGCGGCGAGCGAGGCGCAGACGGACCGGTGCGGTCAACAGCGCCACGGAACCAGCGAGCAGCGTGAGTCCGAGCACCTCGTCGAGCCGCCCCACCAGACGAGCGACGATGATGCAGGCGAGCACCAGCAGGACGATCCGCACGAGATCCCACCACGGATCGCGAACACCGTCGTCGATGGTGTCCGCCGGCGGGTTGATGATCGACATCAGGGCACCTTCAGTGCGGCGGCTCGAGCCGAGCCTCGAGCGCGGCCACGTCGAAGTCCGGCCTCGGGTGTTCGTCGTGCAGTTCACGCAACGACGTCCAGGAGGATCTGTGCGACCGCCCAGTTGCGGTACCACTTCCGATCGGCCGGCACCACGTGCCACGGCGCGAGCTCCGTGGACGTCCGACCGATCACCGCTCCATACGCCGCGACGAAGTGCGACCACGACCGGCGGGTCTCCAGGTCGGCATCCGAGAACTTCCACTGTTTGTCCGGTTCGCGCAGTCGGCTGAGGAAGCGCTCTCGCTGCTCGTCGTACGACACGTTGAGCAGGCACTTCACGATGACGACTCCGTCAGCGACGAGGTCCTCCTCGAACCGGCGGATCGCGTCGACGCGCGCATCCACGATGTCGTCCGACTCGCGTTCGTGCACCGCGGGGACGATCGCATCTTCGTAGTGCGAACGATCGAACACCGCCAGCTCGCCGGGCTCCGGCAAGGCTCGTTCGATCCGGGCGAGGAACGGCTCCGCCTCCTCCTCGCTCGTCGGCTGCTTGAACGAGCTCACACGAACACCGACCGGGTTCATCGCCGAGACGACGTGCTTGATCGTGCCGCTCTTGCCGCTCGCGTCGAGGCCCTGCAGGACCAGCACGACTCGTCGATCGGCGTGCGCCATGAGCAGCTCGTGAGCGTCGAACAGCGCCGGGTCGAAGCTCCTCTTGCGAGTTGGCGCACAGCCCGCTTCTTCGACGACGCGAGCGGAGTGGAGCGCGAGTCGTACCCCTCGAGGTTGGTGCCCCGCGGATCGAACGGCACGGACAACTCGCGCCGGAGCGCCGCGCCACAGCTGGTCGAGCCCTCCTGGGGCACTTCCACGGCGGTCATTTCGCGACCTCCACCCGGTCGACCGCGACCAGCGTTTCGTCGGCATCGACGATTCGTTCTGCCGGTTCGCCGAGGCGCTCCAGCCGACCGCCGAAGGCGACGGACATCAAGACGAAGCAGCCCCATCCGACGGCCAGCCCGGCGATCACGTCGGTCAACCAGTGCACGCCGAGGAGCACCCGTGACGCAGCGACGGCAACCGCCACGACAACGGCAGATGCCGCAGCGAACACCCGCACCGGGCGAGGGCTCGTCCGGGTGACGACGAACGCGATGGCCGCCCAGCCGGCGGCCGCGGCAGCTGAATGGCCACTCGGGAAGCTGGCTCCCGACCATCCGACGAGCTGCGCGATGTCGGGGCGCTCGCGATCGACGAGCATCTTCACGACATTGCTCACCAACACCGCACCGCCCAGCACCGCGCCGAGATGAAGCGGCACGCTCCAGTTCCGGAACCGCACGAGATCGACGACTGACACCAACACCACCGCTGCGAACAGCAACGGCGTACCACCAAGATCCGTGATCCGTTCGAGGACCGCCGTGGAGAGGTCGGTCGCGTTCTGCGCACCCCATTCCGCTGCGGCCTCGTCCCAGCGAGCGAACCCGCTCTCGTCGTCGACGCTGTCGAGGACCCAACCCAGGAACAGCGCGGTGACGAGTACGACGACGAAGGTGACGGCGACGGCGGCGCCGCCGACCACGTGCCGGTCGAGCGTGCGGAGGATCGGCACGGAACGCCGTGGCGCATGGCGTACGAGCCAGGACTCGGCCGCATCGGGATCGAGCGGCGGCGACGGTGCCGGTGCGGAGCCGACGCCTGGTGGTCGACAGCAGGGCGATCGCCGCCGCGCCTGCCGCACCGACCGCCGCGACGAGCAGGACCGGGCTCATCGACCGCCACCCGAGTTCGTGTCGACCAGATCGCGGTGACGGAGACTGACGAGACAGAACGCACCGTAGAGGACCAGCCCGACCGCAGCTGTCAGCACCAGCGCCGCCCCGACCGGGTGTCCGGCCACGTGACGGAGCGAGCGGTCGAACCCGCGGGCCTCGTTCGGGTCGGCCCGCAGGCTCGCGAGACCCACGAAGACACCGACGAGGATCGTCACCAGTGATCGACCGACGTGCCCGACCACGCCGAGCAGTTCGACCGCGCGGGCCTCGAGCGGGCCGGCGCTCGACAGGTCGAGTTCGTCGAGGAAGTCGCGGGTCACCGCCTGCTTCGCGAAGTAGAGCCCGGCACCGATCGCGATGGCACCGCCGATCGAGCACGGCGAGCCGGCCGAGGCCGCTTCCCAGGAGTTCGGCCGAGATCCGCTCGACGGTGGTCGACCGATCAGGATCGTCGTTGGCCAGGGCGCTGCGGATCGCTGTCCAGGCGAGAACGGCGTAGAACGTCGCGCTGAACGCATATCCGACCCGGTGCAGCCACGCGTCCAGGTCCGCGCCCCGCTGGAGCACCACCGACAGCAGCCGCCACACGGCGTAGAGGACGAGGCCCACGCCGACGACCCCGAGGAGCGGTCGTCCGAACGGTCGCTCGAGCACGACCGACAGGGCACCTTCGGGCGATGCGTCTTCGTCGGGCGCTTGCGATCGGGCGATCGCCACGGCCAACACGCCCATGACCGCGTAGACGAGCCCCTTGGCCCCCCATCCGAATCGCGTGACCGTCTCGATCCATGGATGGCGCTCGACAACCTGCTCGACCTCGTCGAGTGTCGAGTCGTCGGTCACCTCGCCTATCTGCACGGCTCCAAGCCCTCGCATCTCACATCCTCCTCGGCACCCCGGCGGTGCTGAGAGGCCGAGTACCCCGTTGGGGATTTCGCCAAACCTGCGTCGCGAAACGGGTCGCGGCGTAACGATCAGAGAGCGAGGTCGATGACCGTCTCGAGGTCGGGTTCGTCGTCGACCAGACGCGACCGCTCGACGATCACTCGCCCCTGCGTCGCTGAGGGGAACTCGAGGAGCCCGATGTTGTTGTTGAAGTACGGCCCTTCGTCGAGGTGGAAGCTGTGCGTGCGAGCCCCCCGCCCGACGAGACGGGCGAGCATCCGACCGATCACGGCGCCCGCACGGCCCGACGCGAAGTGGATCGCACCCCGCTCGACCGTGGCGAGGGCGTTGCGCATCGGTGAGCTCACCACCTGGCGCACGCAGACACCACCGCCGACATCGATCGTGGCGACGTACGCGAAGTGGATGTCACCCGCAAGCACGGTGGTGGTGCTCGGCGCTGCGCGACCGGGACCGGTCGTTCGCAGCTCGTCGCAGCAGGTCGACCATCTCGTCGAACGAGGTGGCGAACGCCGACCAGTCCTCGAGGTCGAGATCACGGCGCATCTTCTCGCCCCAGCGCGACATCCTGCGGCCCCAGCGGCCGGCGCACACCGCCTCGTTCCACTGCTGCAACCCGTGGACTCCCGGTGGCACGAACACTGGCAGCGACGACGCGACGAGCAGATGATCACACGGACGAAGCGCCTGCTCCACCACCCACTCCCACTCGTCGCGGTCGACCATCCGCCGATCGGCCGGATCGAGCACACGCCCGTTGCGCGAGTCGATCACGACGAGGCGGATCCCACCGACCTCACGGGAGTGACTGAACCGGTAGCCGCCCGGCACCGGGGTGAACTCCTCCGATTCGAACGCCCAACGACGCAAGATCTCCGTGGCATCGTCGACCGCGACGAGATCGGCGAGCATCCCCTCCTGCTCGATCTCGTCGGGCGACAGGTTGCCGAGGTGCTGGTACACCCAGTACGACACGAGGCCGCCGATGATGTGCTCCTGCCACCACGGCTCGCGGCGGATCTCCTCCACCCAGCGATCCGAGATGTTCCAGTCGTCGATCATGTCGTGGTCGTCGAACAACATCGCCGTCGGGACGACCGAGAAGAACCAACGCTCCAGCGAACCGGCCCACGCCTCCCGGTACAGCCAGGTGTACTCCTCGAAGTCGGCGACGACGTCGTCGGGGGGATGTGCGATCGAGGAGTCCGCCTCGCGTCGGGCTTCGATCCGATCGGCGGCCCCCGGCGACGAGTCGTCGGCGTAGACCTGATCACCGACGAACAGGGCGACATCGGGCCACTGGTCGGGGGGTTGCGACAGCATGCGGCCGGCGTGGGCCCACAGCGCGTCGACGCCGCGTGCGTCGTCGTCGGCATCTCGCTCCAACGTGTACGGCGGTTCGTGCGGCGCCGCTGCACGGCAGCTCCCGAACAGGATTCGGACCGGGTGGTGGTCGACCGAGGTGCGGATCACGCTCGGTGGCAGCGTCGAGTCGTCCGGCCAGCAACGCGTGCCGTCGACATGGACCTCGTAGGGGATCACCCGATCCGGCTCGAGGTCACGGACGACGACCAGCGCGTAGTGGTGGCCGGCCACGGTGAACGTGCGCGCCGAACGGCCCAGCACCTCGACGGTCGCCGGTGACGCCGTCTCGACCCACACGGTCGCCGATGTCGGGGTCACGTGACGCAACATCGGGCCGAGCAGCAGCACGATTCGGGACGGTAGCTGCCCCAGGGACGTCGACGGAAGTCCCGCTACTCCGTCGTGACGTTCGGCGTTGCGCTGGTCGATTCGCCCACTCGCACCGACACGGCATCGGGCTCCACGCTCACGTCCAGGACGCGGGCAGCGGGTCGGACTTCGCCATCGAGCTCGTACGGCAACGGACGATCGAGTCGCACCACGATGTGTCGGGCGCTGGAACGTCTGACGAGATCGGAGCGCTGCGGTCGTGAGAGGACCATCCGACCCAGGACGGACAGCCACGCCCGAAGCGACGTCGCCGTGACGATGGCGACGTCGAGGCGGCCGTCGTCCGGCTGGGCATCGGGGAAGACCGTCAGGCCTCCGCTGACGTCGCCGCAGTTGCCGATCAGCACCATCGCGGATCTCCCTGACCACGATTCGCCATCGGCCTCGACGTCGACGCGGAACACCTGCGACCGCAGCGTGCGCATCTGCTTGAGTGCCGAGACGACGTAGGCGAGCGTTCCGACACGACGCTTCAGCGCCGAGTTGGCATCGGCGACCATCGAGGCGTCGAGCCCGACACCTGCCATCACGGCGAAGCGCTCGCCGTTGATGACGCCGACGTCGAGCCGCCGGGGAACCCCGGAGACCGAGATCGCAACGGCGTCGAGGCCGGTGGGCAGGTCGAGATTGGAGGCGAGCAGGTTGCCGGTCCCGAGCGGTACGACGCCGAGGTGCGCCGACGTGCCGGCCACGCCCTCGAGCACGGCTCGTACCGTCCCGTCTCCGCCACAGGCAACCACGGTGTCGACGCCGCCCGCGGCGGCTCGCGCTCCCTGTTCGGTACCGGGGGACTGCTCGGTCGTCGGCATCCACTCGGTCTCGACGTCCAGGTCGTCCCACGCCGCCCGAAGGGTCTCATCGTCGACCGACGACCCACTGGCGGAGTTCGCGACGATCGCCACCCGGTCGGTCATCGGGCCACCGCCCGATCGGGGTCGTGGCGACGGAGGATCCACCACACCGCGACGATCGAGGCAACACCCAGCGCAACGCCCGCGGTCACGTCGGAGAGATAGTGCATGCCGCGGTAGACACGCGACCACGCGACGATCGCCACGATCATCGCAACGACGAGGGCGGTCCCTGCGCGAAGCCACCATCGGCGAGTGTGCCATGCCACCACGACGACGAGTGCGCCGTAGGCAGCGGCGGCCGCGACGTGGCCGGAGGGGAAACTGCTGTCGACGGGCGAGCCCTCGAGCCGCATCACATCGGGTCGCGCTCGCGCGATCACCCACGTGACGGTGATGAAGACGCTCGCTTCGAGCACGAGCGACAGGATGAGCACCCCGACGTCGCGCCACCTTCGCCACACGGCGAAGACCGCCGCAGCGACGAGCGCCGTGGCGATGATCTTGACCATCGTGTCCGACAGCATCGAACCCCACGCGGTGAGGTCGTCCATCCTCTCGGTGCGGTTCGCCGCCAGATCAGCGCTCACCGTCTCGTCGGTGTCCACGAGGGCATCGATGCCGAGGATGGCCCGGCCGATCAGAATCCAGATGAGCGTGAGGAGTGCATAGGCGATCGCGAGTTCGATCGCCAGGCGACGCGCGGTGGCCCGACGATCCTGCCGACTCGGTGCGGAACCATCGGAGGGATTCGGCTCCTCCTCGACCGGTGCACCAGCGGCGGCCTGCTGACGGTTCGTGGACAGAGAGTTCGGTGTGGATCATGGAGCGCATCTCAGCCCTCGATCACATCGTTCGATCGGCGCTGTGCTCGATTCCGCAGGACGATCGCTACGCCCACGACGCACGCGACGACGGCACCGACGATGATCACCCGACGGACTTGCGATGATCGGCGGCGCGACCGCTGGTTGCTCACGAACGGGATGACGGCCGGCAGGCTCGCGGCGAGTTCTGGCACATTGTCGGGCAGCGCGGCCGAGATGCTCTTCGCCGAGGCGGTCGTTGCGTCGACCACCAGTTCCGCAGCGTCACGCAGGCTGGACGCCAGGTTGCTGGATGCCAGATTGCTCGGCGTCAGTGTGCTGAACGGGCTCTTCGACATGGGTGCTCCTCGAGAAGGCTGGGCGGCTGAACGCCAGCGAGTACCCGTTCAGCCGACTTCGAAACCTCCCCGGCTTCGACGGCGTCATCCCGACTCCAGTTCTCGCGCTCGCAGCGCGGCCTCGGTCGCGTCGTCGGCAGGGAAGAACAGTTCGACCGCCAGTTCGTCGAGGGTGACGTCGAGCGGCGTTCCGAACGTCGTCAGCGTGGTGAAGAATGACAACTCGGCGCCGTCGTCCGCCGCCAGCACGAACGGCACGAGGATCCGGAGCTCCTCAGCTCCATCGGTGGCGGCTCGACGAACGACCCGCGCAACGTTGGGGTATGCGAGCACCTCCGACTCGAGCGCAATCAAACCCTCGTCACCGGTGAGCACGATCGTTCGCCGCAGTTGGCGGAGGAGATACGTCGCCCACTCCACGAAGTTGACCGTGGCGGCAGCGAGACCGTCGGGGTGCAGGCACATTCGAAAGACGTTCGGCGTCGGTGCGAGGACATGATCGGGCAGGCCAGCGGTCAGTGCGGTGACCGCATGATTGGTGAGCAGCACATTCCATTGTCGATCGATGACCACTCCCGGATACGGGTCGTGGAGATCGAGCATGCGTTGCAGCGATTCGGAGATCCGGCGCATCGTGACATCGGCAAGGTCGCGTGCCGGGTACCTCGGTGCGAAACCGGCGGCGAGCAGCATCGTGTTGCGTTCACGTAACGGGACGTCGAGATGCTCGGCAACGGCAAGGACGAGTTCGGGGCTCGGGCGGGATCGACCGTTCTCGACGAAGCTCAGGTGGCGAGTCGACACTCCCACGTCGAGCGCCAAGTCGAGCTGGCTTCGACCGCGTCGATCTCTCCAGTCACGCATGAGCGGGCCGATCCTCGAGTTGGTTGCCACGACCCGACGGTAACCCTCGACGCAGTGCACCTACATGACGTGTCAGGTCATGCCGACATGACGTGACGGGTCATCGCCAACGACCACTGATGAGCGCATGGTTGACCCATGACAGACATCATCGACACCACCACCCACCTCACCAGCACCATCGACATCCACCTGGCCGCATATTGCGAACCCGACCCGACCCGACGCGCCGAACTCGTTGCCTCGGTCTGGCACGTCGACGGTGCCCTCATCGACCCGCCCTTCGAGGGCGCCGGCCACGAAGGCATCGCGGCGATGACCGACGTCGTGCTCACCCACTACTCCGGCCACACGTTCCGTCGTACGACTGGCGTCGACACCCATCACCGCTTCGCCCGCTACGGGTGGGAACTGGTGGACGCGAATGGAACGGCCGCCGTGAGCGGAACCGACGTCGTCGAGGTCGATGACCTCGGTCGACTCGTCCGGGTCATCGGCTTCTTCGGCGACCTCACCCCAGCCTGAAGACCTCGGCCAGACTCCTCGGAATCCGTCATCGCGGCAGCGGGTTCGGGCCGGTCGCCGTCACGAGCCGCTGGGGCACCCAGTCGTCGACGTGATGGAACCCGTCGTCGAACGGGCCAGCATCGAGCTCGACGGATGCCCTCAGTGAAAGTCGATAGAACTTCACGTGGGTGAAGTCCTCGAACAGGATGTAGACGGGGTCGGGTGTGCTGTTCGGGCCCTGGAACTGCTGTCCCGTCAGGACGGGCTTGTGGGCTTCGACGAACGCGTCGAACGTGTCGCCGACCACGACGCCGAGGTGCTCCAACCCCATCTTGTAGACGCGCTGGTGCACGGGCGGGATGAGCTCGATGAGCGGGACGACCTTGCCGTCGAGGACTTCGAGCGGCTCGGCGGGAACGATCAAGGAGATCGGGCGACCGTTCCAGACGTTCTCGCGATTGGCGACCGCGTGGCGTTCGATGAGCCCCCGCACATGCACGTACTGGTCCCACTCGGGGACCCGGTACGCGAGGTGGCTGAGTCCGTATGGGGTGATGTCGATGCCGCGTGCGGCCAGCCGGTCTCGCTGCTGCGCGGCGAATGCCCGGTAGTCCCCGATGATGTCCTCGATCGGATCTGCCATCAGCCGTCTCCTTCTGACGTCGTACAGATGATGGACACCGTACGCCGCGTTCGTCAATGGCGACAGAACAATCGCCGGGCGGATCGCCGCCGTCTGCACGACGCTGCGCCGTAGGCGACGTGCCCGCTCAGGAGCGCGATTGCCGAGCGGGCCGCAATCAGCGGGGCCGGTAGGCGGTGGCGCGGTGCTCGATGCGATAGACGATCACGAGTCGCTCGGTGTCATTGATCTCGAAGATGATGCGGTAAGCGCCGCGTCGAGCAGAGCGCATCCCCGCAAGCTCGCGCCGCAGCGGGCGTTTGGACTGTCAGCTTGGTTGGAGGTATCGGCGAAGCGCTTCTCGAATCACGTCCGACGGTGACGTGTGATCCTGCTCGGCACGAAGCAACAGTTGGTCCTTGAGTTCCGGATCGAGGCGCACGGACTCGACAGTGGCTGGTCCCGCTCCAAGTGTCGGGCGTCCTCGTTTGTTGCGCCGTGCGACGAGGTGGTCGATGTCGTAGCCGACCTCGGCCTCGTCGGCGAGGGCTTCGATCTCGGAATCGGTGAGGGTTCGGTTCGTCGTCATGGTTCGAGCAGCTTTCGATACTTTGGCCGTAGCGCCATGGCGTGGATCACGATTTCGCCACGCTGGTCGAGGAGGACGACGAGTTCGAGCAGGTTGCCCGCTCGATCCGGACCGATGACAAGCCATCGGTCTGGGTCTTCACCGATGTCCTCGATCGCCAGTGAGTGCTCAACGGCGTGCTGGATGTCGAGATCGTTGACGCCATGCCGGCGGGCAGAGGAATGGATCTCCACACGTGAATATCGTACTACAGAATCCAGGCAGCTGGGAACGACGAGCGTGATTTCGTGGCGCGAGACTTGGCCGAACTCAATCGCCACCGGAAACCAAGCAGCGGTGATTATGCGTGCCGATACCGAGCGGTCGATCGGCCGAGGTCAACGCTTGCGTCGGCCGCACATACCGGGCATCAGGTGCGGGGTCTGGGGACTCGGGACCGACCTCGTTGGATGGAACGCCCGGCTGCCGACGTCTCGCTAAAAGCCCGACATGCTGGCCGGGGGGATCGTCGGGGGAGGCCCATCGCGATGCGCCCGTTCGTCGTATGCGTCGCGGTTGCGTCTGACAGACGTGCTCCAGACAGAGGCGACGACAAGGACTACCGCAATCGCCAAGATCAACAGGACCGGATTCATCTCCTCCTACGGTAAACCTCTCAGTGTTCGATCGCCAGGGGCGATTCCCATGCGCCACCAGTGGGCCTCGGCACCACCGCCCGGCGAACTGCGGCACCGAGGACGGGCCGGTGCCCCGTCTCTTATCAACGTCCGCTGACAGATGCGCCGTACAGAACTGCCGATCTGTACTCCCTCCGGTCTCGACAGTCCGCTCGCACGACCGGTGAATATCGGGTGCGCTGCTTGGGCCGCGATGCGGCGCGAGGTCGATTCGCGCGAGCGGGTTACTGCGCTCGCGTTATGTGCGAAGTTGGTCATCAATCCCGGGGCCCTTCATTGGTCCACAACGGTGGTGATGAGGCCCCGCGCGTGAGGGAACGTCGTGGCTCATGTGTCTGCGAGCGACAGGTAGCTCTCGTCCTCCTGCGAGAAGTGGAGTGTGAGGACTGCGTACAGGCCGTAGAGCACGCGCAGGACGTCGGTGGCGTCCTCGCCTTCGAGACGGTCGCTGTCGATGTCGTCGAGTATCCGGCCGAGGCGGTGGGTGAGGTGGGCGATCTCGGCGTGGCTCCGACTCATCGTGCCGGTCGCATCGTTGCCGCCGAGCACCCGTTCCAGAGCCGGGTACAGCTCGGTGTCTTCGGCCTGTTCGTGCGGGAGCAACTCGACGACGAGGAACCGCCGCACATCTCGGGCCAACTCCAGAGCTTGTTCGGGCGCGACCACTCCGATCTGATCTGCGACGGCGACCAGACGATCCACGTCGGGCCGCAACGAGGCGTGCTCGGTCCGGAATCGGAGCACGAGCTCAAGGTCGGCATCGGGCATCTCGACCGCACCCGACTTGCCCGGCCGGAGTGCTCGCAAGGCGTTCATGATGACTGCGACGTCGATGAGTTCCTGTAACAGCGCTCCCTGGGTGGGTTGCAGGAGACCGACCGCGGCCACCAGCATTGCCGCCATCGACAGCCCCATACCGGCGATGACGCTCTGATGCGCGATGCGTTGTGAGCGGCGCGCCACGCGCATCGCGTCGCCGAGTCGATCGATGCGATCCACGACGACGACCACATCGGCGGCTTCCGACGCGGCGCTCGATCCCCGGGCACCGAGCGCAACACCGACGTCCGCCATGGCCATCGCCGCGGCGTCGTTCAACCCATCACCAACCATGATCGTGGAGCCGTTGTTGCGCTCGACTCGGACGGCATCGACCTTCTCGGTGGGGCTGCGTTCCGACAGCACCTCGTCCACTCCGACCACTGCAGCGACGCTGCGTGCCACATCGTCGCGGTCACCCGTGACCATGACCATCCGGCGGACACCATCGGCACGAAGCCTGCGCAGTGTGCGAGCAGCATCCGGCCGTATGGGGTCCTCCAACGTCACCGCCCCGACCACGTCGGCACCGGCCCGTACGAAGACGACGAGTCGACCGTCTCGATCGGCCCGCCGCCGGATCGACCTGCCCCACTGTTGGTCGAGCTCCTCGCCCAGCCACGACAACTTGCCGACCCAGACCGGTACACCATCGACGACACCTCGAATGCCCTGGCCGGCGATCTCCTCGACGCCCGACGGGAGCGACAAGTCGAGTTCGCGAACCAGCGCGGCACGCACCACTGCGGTTGCCAGGACATGGGGCGAGACCTGGTCCAACGAGGCGGCCAGGCGCAAGACCTCTCGTTCGTCGCACGTGTTCGTGGCGTGGACGGCAACGACGGTCGGCTGGCCGGATGTGAGGGTGCCGGTCTTGTCGAACAGCAGTACCTCGCCTTTCGCAAGTTGTTCAAGCACCGCGCCGCCCTTGACGATCACCCCGAACCGAGCCGCACGCGACAGGCCGGCAACCACGGCGATCGGTGCCGCCAGGATCAGCGGGCATGGAGTCGCCACCACCAGCACCGCAACCGCTCGAACAGGGTCTCCCGACAGCGCCCAAGCGAGGCCGGCAACGAGACCACCGAACACGATGAACACTGCGCTGTAACGATCGGCCATCCGGACGAACGGCGCGGAGGATGCCTCGGACTGCTCCACCAGCCGCACGATTGCGGCGTACGTCGAATCGGCAGCGGCTGACGTCGCTCGCATCTGGAACGGCCCGCCGGCGTTGACCACGCCGCTGCGCACCTCGTCTCCCGCAACGCGGCTCGACCTGCCTCGACTCGCCGGTCAGTGCGGATTCGTCGAGCACGGCCGCACCGCCCTCCACACGACCGTCGACAGCGAGCACCTCACCAGGTCTCACCAGCAACAGATCTCCCGGGGTGACAACGTCGGCGGGAACCTCGCTGAGATCGGTGCCGTCGAGACGTTGCACTGTCCGTGGGGCCCTTCCGACGAGCGCACCGAGATCGCGTTCGAGCTCGCGCCGCGGCCCGTGCCTCGATGGCTCGGCCGCTGGCAAGCATCAACGTGATGATGGCGCCGGCGAGTACCTCGCCGACGGCGAGTGCGCCCACGAGGGCGGCAAGAGCGATGACATCGGCACCGAGACGGCGTTGCCGGGCTACCGAGATCACCGACCCGACCGCCGGGATGATCCCGAGCAGTGTCGTGGCGAACCAGATCGTTCTTGCCGCGGCCTCGGCTCCCGACCACCAAGCGATCGAACCGACGACCAGGCCGACCGACGCTGCGACCAACAGGCCCAGTTCGAGATGCGCCGACCTCGACACGGCTCGCTGCGCGCCGCTCATGCCATCTCGACTTGCCGGTGGCCCAGTCGCACGACGATCAGACAGCACTCCCCGTCAGACTGCCGATCGCCATCGAGATCAACAGCGCCAACGTGCCACCGACGAGCACCCGGACAGCAGCCCGCACGGGAGGTGCACCACCGAGCCGTGCACCCGCAACGCCGAGCAGGATCAGCCCGACCAACGTGACCGCGATGGTCAACGGCACGCGCAGCGACGGCGACGCGATCACCACGACCAGAATGGGAATCACCGCGCCGATCACGAAACTCAACGCCGACACCACAGCAGCCTGAATCGGGTTGGCGAGCTCTTCCACATCGATACCGAGCTCGTCGCGGGCATGCACGGTCAGTTGGTCGAGCTGCGAGAGTTCCTCGGCGACCCGATCGGCAAGCTCCGCACTCAGTCCACGCTCCCGATAGATACGAGCGAGTTCATCCCGTTCAGCTTCAGGAGTCGCGACGAGTTCACGACGCTCGACCTCCAGATCGGGCGCGTTCTGTGTCACGTTGCGAACTGACCGAGACGTACTCTCCAGCAGCCATCGACAAGGCACCCGCGGTCAGTCCCGCAATGCCCGCCACGAGGACCGCCGACCGTGAACTGGACGCTGCGGCAACAGCCACCATCAGGCTCGCAGTCGAGATCAAGCCGTCGTTGGCGCCGAGCACTCCGGCTCGCAGCCACGCACCCCGGCCCCCGAGGTGTCGCTCCGCGGTCGCGTGGTCCGGTTGGGTCCGAGTCATCGGCTTGTGCGACGGCGGGCTCGCTGTCCGCTCTCCTGTCCCATCAAACGCGATGCTACGCCTACGTCCGGGCCGCCGAACCGGTAAGACGTCCCGAATGGTGACAGACCGGTAGAGCGACGACACGACTGTCGGGACCGGGACTCGGGTGGACACGACACTCCCATCGACGCTCGAGGGGCGATTCGCCCTGGACTCATCTCGCAGCGTGCGACACGTCGCAGGTTCGGCCGCCGCCTCACCCGGCAGCGGCGATTCCGCTGCCGCTTCAGGTGGCGTTCTGCATCGACGCCACCCGAGGCGCCGGCACCGTGCCGTGTTCGATCGACGTCCAGCGTCCCGAGTGATGATGATCAATCGCTCCCAGTCGTTGCAGTCGACGCCGCTCTTCCTCGGCATCGCGGTGGGATTCCTGACCTCCCGAACGACCAGGACCGTACGCCCACCCGCCAGGTCATCGACAGCGCTGTCCACGATGTGCGCCATGATCGTGTCGAAAGCTCGATACAGCCGTCGGACCCAGCGCGACATGCCCGGACCGCCAGCGGCCGGGCCGGCGAGCGCATCGATACCCTCCTGGCCGCGCGAACACGACAAGTCGTTCCACATGACCGCCCACCGCCCGGTACTGATCGCCGATTGCAGGAACGTCTGCAGATGAGTCCACAGTGCCCAACAGCACGTTCGACATGGGAGAGTGAGAGGTGGTTCATGAGCGGCCTTTCGCAACGAATCTGATGGGCTCACCGTACGACGCGCTCACGGAAAGGACCGGCCAGCCAACGGTAATAGATCGGCAAACATGCAAACCTTCTGACCAGGGCAGGAATCTGGGAGAATTTCCCCGGATCCCACTCAAAAATCGTGACTGATGACCCGATACCCGGCGCACTCGGTCAGGCTGACCGCGTCGAGAGTCCGCTCCTGGCGCGACCAACGACGGTCGCCATCCTCGCATCGCTGGGCCGGGATTATCTCGCGGTCACGGTTGGGCCGGAGTCGCACGCGGTCTCGTTGATGCGAGTCGGGAATACGGGCGGCACTATCGAGTGATTCCGCGCGACGCTGGGCCATCGACCCCGCGCCGACGTCGAGTGCCGCGACTGAATCAGGGCAGTGTGTGACGTGAGAGCGGCACTTGACCGGGGCGGTCGTCAGTCGTCAGTGGTGCCGTAGAAGTAGAGCCGCTGGCCGCTCAGCGAGCCTGATACCCAAGGCGTCGAAGTCGTTCGACGTCATGTCGGTCCACGGCGGCGTCTGCTCGACCTGGTCCCGACCAATCCGGCGACCGAGTCTTCGACGGCGCTCGCCCGGCCGGTGCCTGATGCGCGTCGTAGGCATCCAGCAACGACGACCAATCGTGATGCTCGACGCCGAGCTGCTCGAGACACCGGGCGTCTCGCATCGCCTTGGTTGCCCCGCTGCCTGTGTGGGGTCGAGCGAGCGTCGCCGGCGATCACTGACGATCAGGGCGGAGACGGCCCTCGACGTATCGGTCGACTTTCTCGTCGTAGATCGGCTGGATTGACACGATGTCGGTCGACCCGGCCCACAGCGGCTGGAGGTCGGGAGGAATCACTGTTGCGCGCAGGCGCTCCAAGTGGATGAACACCTCCGGGGGCACGATCCCGGCGGCAGATCGATCGACGGCCCCATCGGTCTCCAGCTGGGCGGGATCGTCGCATAGATGCCCCAGTTCACTCGTAGCCCGGCGCCGAGCCCCTCGAAGTCCGGGATCGGGTACATCACCGTGTGACCGCCGTCGAAGACAACGACGGGGGTGGGGGTAAGCGGCGGCGACGACTTCGTCCCAGGCTCGACGGTCGCTGAGTTCGGCTTCGGCGAAGTTGCCGCGCCACAGGATGTACCCGGCGTCGCGCGGGGCGAGACCGAGTCGACGAGGTCCGCACGAGGGATCGGTAGCCGTCGGCGCCGAACACGACATCGAAGCGCTCGGTGACTCCATCATCCAGGACTACATCGACACCGGTGTCGTCTTGAATGACGGCGGTGACGGTGTGGCCATCGTGGTACGAGGTCTCTGGGACCCGGGCCCGTAGGCCCTGCCACAGCACGCTCCAGTTGTTGCACACCGCTGCGCCGAAGCCCGGCTGTTCCCACAGCAGACGCCCCGCAGGTGACCCGTCGGCGATGACCCAGCGACGAGCCCCCGCCCGCCGGATGTCGTCAGGCGTTGCGTCGTCAGGCCAGCACCGGTAGCCGGCAGGCAGGTAGGCGTGCTCGATCAACTCGTGACGCAGGTCGCCGGGGATGGCAATGCCAGACCACGGTCGCGAAGCGCCCCGCTGGACCGCTCGAACACCGTCACGTCACACCCGAGCCGCCCGAGCGCGATTGCTGCGGCACATCCGCCGATGCTCCCGCCCACGACGCCGACTCGACTTCCACGTACGTCCACGAAGTTTCTCCGATTCCGCCGAGCACTCCCTGACCAACCGTCGCTCAGTCCGTCGATCCTGCGCGGTCGTGGCGGGGGACTCCAGGCCGCCGCGCGCACCGGGCGTGACGACGTGCAGGTGAAACGACGCGGGCATGTCTGGAGATGCTCCGGTGATCGATGCGGTTTCGGTCTGCGCCACCCAAGGACTTGCCGTCGGTGGTGTTGGAGACAGCGACTATGCGGTACCGCCGTGGGGCCGTACTCGGTCACCATCGGAGGTGACGTCACAGTGGTCATGCGTTCTAATACCGAGCGGTCGACTGGCTCCGGTATTGGAGAGCGTGAGTCGGTGACAGCGGGGTGCGTGTAACCCTGCGATCAGTACGGTCTGCTATGCGGCCTGGCACGATGGTGTCATGGCAGACCTCGCGTGCTCGTGCACAGCTACTGCTCGATCTACATCATTCGGGCACCACGCTGGTGCTCCCGACGGTGTGGGACGCATGGTCGGCCAAATCGGTCGTCGCCGCCGGATTTCCCGCGTTGACGATCGGCAGCCACCCCCTCGCAGACTCGCGCGGGCAAGGCGACAACGAGGCAATGTCCCTCGACGACGCCCTGGACGGCATCCGTCGCATCACCGCAGCGGTCGACGTGCCGGTGAGCGCCGACATGGAGTCCGGCTACGACACCGCCGCGACCGAGCTCGTCGAACGGATCCTCGACGCTGGCGCCGTCGGCATCAACATCGAAGACACCGTCCACAGCGAGCAGCGCTTGCGATCGGCCGCTGAGCACGCCGACTACATCGGAGCACTTCGGTCCGCGGCGGACGCCGCCGGAGTCCCACTCGTGATCAACGCCCGCACCGACGCTTTTCTCCGGCCAACTGAGGTGTTCGACGATCCGCTCGCCGAAGCGATACGTCGTCTGCGGGCGTGCGAGGAGGCCGGCGCACGATGCGTCTACCCGGTCCGGGCACCCGATGCCGCTGCGGTGCGGACACTGCTCGACGAGCTCACGGGACCGATCAACATCATTGCCCACCCCGTCAACGGCTCCGCTGCGGGCTCCCTCGACGAACTGCGTGCCATGGGCGTACACCGGGTGTCATTCGGCCCGTTCCTCCAGATGGCACTGACCGGGTCGATCACCGATCTCGTCACGCCCTGGATTTCCTGATCGCGTGGTCCGATTGCCGGCTCGGGGACGCCATTACGTGGGAGCGCGATTTGGCCAAACTCGAGTGCCTTGCCGGTCCGAGGCGTGGGGAGTCTGCGTGACGAACTGTGCGTGAGCGTCGTGCCCGATTGGGAGCGCGCCGACGACCTCATCCGTTTAGCACCTCTGGCCTGAGAATCCCAATCAGTCGAGGAGTAGGCATCCAGCCCCCACGACATCGACCGCTGTAGGCGGACATTGACAACGACGGCGCCCGAAGCCTCACCGCTCACCGATGACGCAATGGTGTACGAACGGCGCTTCGGAATCGCTATCGGGCAGCGCCTGCGGTGGTCGCCACTTCCACCTCGACCAGGCGGCCCGACGTGACGTCATAGATGTACCCGTAGATCGCAATGCCGGAGGGCACCAGCGGATGGTGACGGATCCGGGTTACGTCAGCAAGCACGCTCTCGGCCTGGTCACGGATCGTCATCCAGTCGATGTAGTCCGCCTCTGCGGAACCCGGCCCGGTGCCGACATCGAAACCCCTCGTCACCGAGCGCCGCCGTCTTGAGACTGTGGGCGAGCAATCCACGCATCACCTCGTCACTGAAGAACTCCATCCCACAGTTTGTGTGATGGATGACGAACCACTCCTTCGTGCCGAGCAACTTGTAGGAAATCACCAGCGAACGAATCGCTTGTCGTCACTGGCGCGGCCTCCGGCGTTGCGGATCACGTGAGCGTCACCCTCGCTCAGACCCGCATACTTCGCCGGGTCGAGTCGCGCGCGCATGCAAGTGAGGATCGCGAACTGGCGTGCTGGCGGAAGCGCCAGTTGACCCTTGTCACCGAACTCTGCAGCGTACGCCTCATTGGCGGCGAGGACTTCGGGAAGAACGGACATGATGGCTCCTTACCGGTCGGGGAAGATCGACACGCGGAGCGTACACGCTAATGCCGACTACATCGGTCAGGAATTGTCCTGGATCATCGGGTCCCGCTCGCTCCGTAGTGCCGGCTCAGCCGGACACAGTCGACCTTCTGCGAACGCACCAGCGCACACGGTCCAGAGAGGCCCGGCACGAGTTAGTCGGGCACTGACACTGCGTCTGGGACGCGCCCGGACGCGTACGAACACTGAGAGGGCATACACCGCGTCGCCCAGACCTGAAGGCGCTCGCCATCTCGGTGAGGTGGTCGTCGGCTTGGTGCTGGGTCATGATCTGCGAGCTCACGTATCGCTCGTACATCGCGCCGAGAGTCCGCAGGACGCCGTCGTCGGCCTGGATCGGGTAGATGCTGCTTTGGACATCGATCAAGCCGTGGCGGAGCAGGGCGTCGTGCAGTCGGCGGCCGGCCCACGGCTCGGGGAGGATTTGGCTTGCGAACACGCCGGTGAGTCTGTCCACGAGGTCGCGATCGCCGGGGTAGACCATGAGCGAACCCCAGTCGGAGTCGACGAGGACGATGCGGCCGCCGGGGCGTGTGATTTGGATTGCCTCGGCGACGAGTCCATCGACGTCACCGACGTGTTGGATGACTCGTTCCATTCGGACGCCGTCGCATCGTCCGCCGGGAGTCCAGTGTCTCGGCCGTCGCGCTCAGAGTGCGACTCTGACGTTCACTCCGTCTGCTCTTCGCTGGCTCTCTTCGATCATCTTCCGCTCGGGTCGACACCGATCGCGACACCGTCTGGGCCGACGATCTGGGCGATTCGGACGAGTTCGGGGCCAGGACCGCACCCGATGTCGCAGATGACGTCCCCCGGGAGTACGGCGAGGTGCGCCGACGCCGCGGTCCGCACTCGTCGGATGGATGGCAACGATTCCCAGTAGTCCATCGCCGCCACGAGAAGTTCGCCGATCTCCTCGTGCCGACCGGGCTCTGCGAACATCGATCCTTGGAGCTCCTGGCGTGGTTCGAGCGAGTAAATATCGGTCGGTCGCTCGAAGCCCTTCAGCAATCGCTCGCCGACGTGGACGAACGTCGCCTCGGCCTGCGCGCCGGCGAGCATTTGGACCAGGGAGGTCGTCCAGGATTCGCCGGCGCGGGCGACCGCGCACAGCCGCGGCGCTTCCACAACCGGAGTCCCGAACCAGTCGCCCTGGTCGGCGAGCGCCTCGCCCATCGCCAGGCCGATCCGGATGGTCACCGGCCGCCCGTCCGCGGTAACGAGCACGCAACGTTGTTGCATGGCAACAGCGCAGTTCACGGCGTCGATGACACTGTCGAACACCGCCATCATCCCGTCGCCGGTGTTCTTCACCTCAGTTCCGTGGTTGTCTGCAAGCGAGGAGCGAAGGATCGTGAAGTGCTCGCGCGGACATCGTCCCAAGCCCGCTCGCCGAGCCGGCTGAGATGCTCGGTCGATCCAACGATGTCACTGAACAGCACCGTGGTCGTCGCGCTCCGCCCCATCGAGCCCACCGTAGCCAGCGTGCTGTGGCAGGTGCCCCTATCTGTGGTTCGATTTCGGCGCTTGATGCGTCATCGACGGTGTGCACGTCGGGTGGTCGCCTCGTCGCTGCCGGCCGATCACACACCCGGGAACATCGACATGCCGGTCGCCTCTTGGCTAATGGGCCCACTGCGTAATCACTGTCGAGCGGAAACGTCCGGAGGACGACCGACATCTGAGACGTCCGCCGACGCGCTCCGATCGGTGTCGAATGCGACACGCCACGTGCGATGGACGTCCCCCTATCGGACGCCTGTAGATCCACTGAAGCGGTCTCGGTGCCAAGAGATCGGATGTCTATCCCACCTCAGAAATCAGCGG
>CAVURC010000006.1:0-231769 GCA_963743825.1 Ilumatobacteraceae bacterium
TCGGCTATGCCGAGCTGATCGCCGAGGAGTGCGCCGACCTCGGCACCGAGGAGTTCCTGCCCGACCTCGGCAAGATCCAGTCAGCGGGCAAGCACCTGCTGACCCTGATCAGCGGCATCCTCGACCTGGCCAAGGTCGAGGCGGGGCGGATGGACCTGTTCGTCGAGCGCATCGACATCGCGGCGATGCTCACCGAGGTCGACCAGATCTCCCGCGCACTGGTGGAGAAGAACCACAACACGTTCGTCCTCGACTGTCCGGCAGATCCTCGGGGCGTTCGATGCCGACGTGGTGAAGGTGAAGCAGGTGCTGTTCAACCTGTTGTCGAATGCGGCCAAGTTCACCGAGGACGGCACGATCACCCTCACCGTCAGCTGCCGCACCGACCCGGCCGGACATCGGCACGGTCGAGTTCGCCGTCACCGACACCGGCATCGGGATGACCGAGGAGCAGCAGGCCAAGCTGTTCGAGGCGTTCTCGCAGGCCGACGTGTCGACCACGCGCAAGTACGGCGGCACGGGCCTCGGGCTCGCGCTCAGCCGCAGCTTCTGTCAGATGATGGGCGGCGACATCACGGTCACCAGCGACCTCGGCGTCGGCTCGACCTTCACCGCCACCCTTCCGGTCGCGTCTCACACGTGATACATTACCGTATGAGTGACGTGACCATCCGGGATCTCCGCAACCACGGCGGCGAGGTGATCGACCGTGTGCTGTCGGGCGAGACCGTCGTCATCACACGCTCGGGCGTGCCGGTCGCGGAGTTGGTGCCACTTCCGCCCGAGGGCCTCGACGCCGCCTCGCTGCTCGCCCGGTGGCGCAGCCTGCCGCCGATGGACGTCGCCTCATTTCGAGCCGACATCGATCGAGTGCTGGACGCGTCGCTGTGACCAGCTCGCGGACTCGACGCACCGGACATGCCGATGCCCGGGGGATCCTCGACACGAACACCGTCATCCTCCTCGACCGGCTCACCGATGCATCGGCGCTCCCCGAGCATCCGGAGATCACCACGATCACCCTCGCCGAGCTGTCGGTCGGTCCGCTCGTCGCCGACGACCAGCGTGAACGCGCCGTTCGCCAGGCCCACCTGCAGCTCGCCGAGTCGTCGTTCCGTGCGCTGCCGTTCGATGCCGCCGCCGCCCGCCGGTTCGGTTGGGTCGCTGCCAACCTCCGCCAGGCCGGTCGCAAGCCGGCGGCGAGGGCGTACGACGCGTTGATCGCTGCAGTGGCGCTGGCCAACGAACTCCCGCTGTACACCGTCAATCCCGCCGACTTCCAGGACATCGACGGCCTCACCGTTCGTTCGGTGCCACACCCCGACGCCGCCGACACGGCCTGACCAGACGACCGAACCGCCATGCCGAAGATCCTGATCGTCGAGGACAACGAGATGAACCGCGACATGCTGCTCGCGACGGCTCGAACGCCGCGGGTACGAGGTCGTGATGGCCGTCGACGGCGGCGAAGGCGTCGCCATGGCCCGCGCCGAACTGCCCGACCTGATGCTGATGGACATGAGCCTGCCGGTAGATGAACGGCTGGGAGGCCACGCGGCGATCAGGGCCGACACGGCGAAGGGCACGTGCCCGTGATCGCACTCACCGCGCACGCCATGCCGGGCGACCGCGAGAAGGCGATGGAGGCCGGCTGCGACGACTACGACACCAAGCCCATCGACCTGCCCCGCCTGCTGTCGAAGATGGCGGCGTTCGGCGTGGAGCCGCCCGCGTGACCCCGGAAGAAGCCCGCGAGCTGCGCCACGAGCTGCGCACGCCGGTGAACCACCTCATCGGGTACGCCGAGCTGCTGCTCGAGGAGGAGGACGTCAGCGAGGCCGATGTCGAGGCGCTGGAGGCCGTACGTGCTCGCGCCCGCGACGTGCTCGAACTGGTCCCCGGTCTCCTCGGCGACAGCGGCGATGGCGACGCTGGTCGCCGGCGCGCCGGGAGGCTCGGCAGTCTCGGTCGCCGCACTCATCGAGCGGGTGCACGCCATCGAGTCGCTGACCGCTGGCCTGGCGGCGACCTCGGCGCTCGCCCGCACGGACATCGAGCGGATCGTCGGTCGCGGCAGCTCGTCTGGGCTCGCTCGCAGGCACGGCTCAGCGACGGCCGCTGCTGGTCGGAGCGCGACGCCGGCGACGCGGCCGCGCCGCTGCCGGGCCGCCTGGAGACGGGTGCTGGTGGTCGACGACGACGAGGCCAACCGAGACGTGCTCGGCCGCCGGCTGGCGAAGCTGGGCTACGGGATCGTGGAGGCCCGCGACGGCGTGGAGGCGCTCGAGCAGCTCGCGCGAGGCGAGCCCGGCATCGACCTCGTGCTGCTCGACGTGATGATGCCCCGGCTGGACGGCTTCGCGGTGCTGGAACGCCACGGGCCGACCCGGCCATCCGCCACATCCCGGTGATCATGATCTCGGCGCTCGACGACTTCGACGAGCGTCGTGCGCTGCATCGAGGCGGGCGCGGAGGACTACCTGCCCAAGCCGTTCGACCCGGTGCTGCTGAAGGCGCGGGTTGCGGCGTGCATGGAGAAGAAGCGCCTGCGCGACGCTGAGCGCGAACCTGCTCGCCGAGGTCGCCGCCTGGAACGCCGAGCTCGAGAAACGCGTCGCCGAGCAGGTCCAGGAGGTCGAGCGCTTCAGCGTGATGCGCCGCTTCGTGCCGCCACAGCTGGTGGAGGTGATGGAGGCGGGCGGCGCTGCGATGCTGCAGAGCCACCGCGCCGAGATCACCGTGTTGTTCTGCGATCTGCGGGGCTTCACCTCGTTCGCGGAGCGCTCCGAGCCGGAGGACGTGATGGCGGTGCTCCAGGAGATGCACGACGCGGTCGGCCCGGTGATCTTCGAGCAGGGCGGCACCCTGTCGCAGTTCACCGGCGACGGGATGATGGTGTTCTTCAACGACCCCATTCCGTGCGAGCACCCGGAGCGTCGCGCGGTCATCCTCGGCCTGGCGATGCGCGATCGCACCGAGCGGCTCGCCGACGAGTGGAAGCGCCGCGGGCACGATCTGCGGCTCGGTGTCGGCATCGCCGCGGGGCACGCGACCTGCGGCCAGATCGGCTTCGACGGCCGCTTCGAGTACACCGCCATCGGCACCGTGGTCAATCTCGCCGCCCGCTTGTGCGCACAGGCGCAGGGCGGTGAGGTGCTGGTGGCCGAGCGTGTGGTGGCCGCGTTGGGTGACGCCGCCATCACCGAGACTGCCGGCGAGGTCGAACTCAAGGGCATGACTCGCCCCGTCTCGATCCACCGGGTGACGGCACTGCGCTGAACCGGCGTCACGCGCGGTGGAGTAGGTGTCTCGCTCCGCATGGTGCGAGCATCCGGAGATGGGGCTCGCCGGCGCCGTCCGCCCTTTTCCCGCCCTCGCACCGCTGGTCTGGCAGTCACCCTCGCTGAGCAGGAGCGATTTGGGCGCCGGCTCGATGCTTGGGGGTTGGACACCCCCGTCCGTCGCCTCCACAAAACCCCTGGTCAGGGGTCCGACTTCGCCGAAACGGGTCGGGGGTTCCAGCCGCCCTACCACTTGGTGTAAAAGCCCTGGTAGATGCCCATTTCGGGCGCGGTGGAGCGCTGGGGGGAATCGAACCCCCGTCCATCAGCCGGTGAACGAACTTGCTACGACCATTCCCGATGTTGACACTGACGCTGTGTCACCGACGGGTCGGCTGTCCGCTCGAGGCGGACCACGCGCCGTCTTTCCGACAAGTCAGCGGTCTTTCTCGCCGTCAGCAGTCTTTCCTGCCGTCATCCCTCACTTCTGTTGCCGGGCTGTGATGGATTGGCCCCGTGCGACATTTCTGCTCACGATGACTCTTCGCTCACTTGATGTGAATCAGGCGGCGAGAGCGAACTGCTCTTCGGCAATTCTTTTGGTTGCCCCGTTTAGCGAGTCTGAGCAACTCGGGTCGCAAACTCGAACAGCGTTACTGACGTCGAAACCAGTCAGCCCCATGTTCGATATGTAGGTCCCCACCCTACCGGTCGTGGCCGTACTTGTTGGCCCGGTTGAACTCGGTCTGGATCTCACGGTCGGCGTCACGCTCGGCCATGTGCTGGCGCTTGTCGCCCTTCGTGCGGCCCTTGGCGAGGCCGAGTTCGATCTTCGCTCGGCCACCCTTCCAGTAGAGGCGCAACGGCACGATCGTGAGGCCACCCTGGGCGACACGCTGATCGAGCTTGTCGATCTCGGCGCGGTTCATGAGCAGCTTGCGGGCCCGGTCGGGATCGTGGGCGCCGAAGCCGATGGCGTTCGTGTACGGCGGGATGTGGATGCCGTCGAGCCAGACCTCGCCACGCTGGACGCGGGCGTAGCCCTCGGCGATCTGGGCGTTGCCCTCACGCAGGCTCTTGACTTCGCTGCCGGTCAGGACCATGCCGGCCTCGTAGGTGTCGAGGATGTCGTAGTCGCGGTAGGCGCGCTTGTACGAGGCGATCAGTTGGGTG
Organism: Ilumatobacteraceae bacterium; assembly: GCA_963743825.1. Lineage (GTDB taxonomy): Bacteria > Actinomycetota > Acidimicrobiia > Acidimicrobiales > Ilumatobacteraceae > Sva-07. The sequence goes on from CAVURC010000006.1 coordinate 4,455, forward strand.
CCGTCGGTGCCGGCGCCCTTGGCCTTCTTCGTCTTCTTGCCCTTCGCCATGACGTCCTTCGTGCTGCCCGGCGGTGCGGGCATCGATTCGGTGAGGATCTGACCCTACCGACGTGGTCCGGCAAGGCCAGCCGGGGATACGGTCGCGTTCGTGCAGATCCGCAACGACGACGTCACCTTGAACCTCACCGAAGACGGCGATCCGTCCGCCCCGCCACTGCTGTTGCTCCACGGGATCACGTCGTTCGGCGGTACCTGGGAGTGGTTCGTGCCCGAGCTCGCCGAACGATTCCGCGTGCTGCGTCTCGACTTTCGCGGTCACGGTGCATCCGATCGTGCGCCCGATGCATACGGCTCACCCGGCTACGTGAGCGATGCGATCGCCGCCTGCGAGCAGGTGATCGGCCGGCCGTGCATCGTGATGGGGCATTCGCTCGGTGGCGTGACGGCGGCGATCGTCATGCAGCAGCGCCCCGACCTGATTCGGGCGGCGATCCTCGAGGACCCACCGCTCGGCATCCCTGAGGGGGTCGTCGACAATGTCGGCGAGGGGCACGCCCTGTTCGAGATGTTCCGTCTCATGCGTCAATCGATCCCCGGCGTGCAGGCGGCCGGCATGTCGGTCGAGGCGGTCGCCGCGTTCCTCGGCTCGGTGCCCACGGCAACCGGGGCGCCGATGGGCGAGTCGATCGAGGCCGACGGCCTGTTGTCGATGGCGGGGTCGCTGCTGACGGTCGACGCTGCCGTCCTCGACCCGGTGTTGACCGGCACGATCGATCTGCTGCTCGACGCCGACCGTGCATTCGATCCGCCGACATTGATCATCACCGCCGACCCGGCGAAGCCCGACGCAGTGGCCGACCCTGCGATCGCCCGGCACTTCGCCGAGATCTCGCCGGCCACCGAGGTCGTCACGATCGAAGGCGCCGGCCACCTGATCCACGACGAGATCGCATCGCGCCCGAGGTTCCGTGCGGCCGTGATGGAGTTCCTCGACCGGGTCGCGACGTGATCGAGATCTCCAAGGCGGCCTACGCGCAGATGGTCGGCGCAGCGCTCGACGCGTACCCGTACGAAGCGTGCGGGCTGATCGCCGGGCCGCCCGCAGCGGGTGGGGGAGCGGGCGACAAGGCGCCGACGTACTACCCGTGCACCAACATCGCCGAGTCGGCTCGGGTGTACACGATCGATCCGAAGGATCATCTCCGTGCCGAACGGGATGCCGACGACCATGGCTGGGAGATCAACGGCGTGGTCCACAGCCACACCCATTCCGAGCCGTACCCCAGCCCCACCGACGTGTCGGCGGCGCCCGACCCGTCGTGGCACTACGTGATCATCAGCCTCAAGCGCGACGCGCCCGAAGCTCGCAGCTACCGAATCGTCGACGGCCAGATCACCGAAGAACCCATCGCCATCGTCTGACCCTTGCATCAGGGGTCAGACCCCTGTTGCAAGGCCCTCCGACAAGGGCTCGTGTGCAGGTCGTCGAGGGTCGGGGTGGACCGAAATCGGAGCAACCGGTACGATTCCCGACAAGAACACATCGGATTAGTCGGAATGTCTCCGGTGACCTCGGTGTTGGGAGAAGCGTGACGAACACCTTGAACCCGAACTTCACGATGCCGGGCCTCGTCAACGACAGCGTGCTCGACATGATCGGCAACACCCCGATGGTCGACGTCTCCGTCCTCTCGCCCAATCCGAATGTTCGGATCATCGGCAAGATGGAGATGCAGAACCCGTTCGGGTCGGTCAAGGACCGCATCGCCAAGTCGATGATCGAGACCGCCGAGAAGGAAGGTCGGCTCCTGCCCGGCCAGACCATCCTCGAGCCGTCCTCCGGCAACACCGGCATCGCACTGGCGGCCATCGCCGGGATCAAGGGGTATCCGATCAAGATCCTGATGCCGACGAGTGTGTCGATCGAGCGTCGCCAGATGCTCGAGGTGTTCGGCGCCGAGGTCATCCTGACGCCGGGCGAAGAGGGATCGAACGGAGCCGTTGCCCGTGCACTCGATCTGGCTGCGCAGCATCCCGAGTGGTACTTCCCGTATCAGTACGCCAACGACGCCAACCCACGAGCGCACTACGAGGGCACCGGCCCCGAGATCCTGCGTGACGTCCCCGAGATGACGCACTTCGTCGCCGGGCTCGGCACGAGCGGCACCTTGATGGGCTGCGGCCGGTACTTCAAGGAACAGAATCCCGACATCCAGATCGTTGCTGTCGAGCCGCCGCTCGGTGAGCGCGTCGAGGGCCTGCGCAACATCGGCGAGGGGTACATCCCGCCGGTGTTCGAGAACTGGAACGGCTTCGACATCCTCGACCGCAAGCGCGTGGTGCGTCCTCGCGAATCGATCGAGTGGACCCGCCGCCTCGTCAAGGAGTGCGGCGTGTTCGCGGGGATCTCCGCCGGCGCTGCGCTCGCGGGCGCCGTCAAGGTCGCCGGTCAGATCGACGAGGGAACGATCGTGTTCATCGTGTGCGACGGCGGCTGGAAGTACCTGTCGACCGGCGCCTACACCGACGATCTCGACGTCGCCGAAGCCAACGCCGAAGAGATCATCTACTTCTGACGCGGTCCTGGGCCGTCAGAGCACGGCGGCTGCGTCGATGTCGACCACGTGGTTGAGGATGCGCGTCGAATAGGCCTCGGCCATCGCTGCCCCCCGATCGTTGCCGGCGTCGAACGTCCCGATGAGCGACATCGCGCCCGACAGGTAGTACAACGCCGCCTCGCGATAGTGCGTGAGCGCGTCGTCGAAGGAGTATCCGTCCACGCCGAGATCGCCGACCGCCTCGTGCCAGCGGCGAAGGAGTTGATTCCCAGTTCTCGCGTCCGAGCTCGTGGGGGACACTCGTGCCGATCAGGTACGCGATGTCAGCGACCGCTCGTCCGCGAAGGGCGAGTTGGAAGTCGATGAACGCCACGCTGTCGTCGGTCGTCGAGAAGAAGATGTTGTCCAACCGCGTGTCGCCGTGGATCAGGGTGGTCGGCCCGCCGGCGGTTCGGTGGAGCAGCTCCTCGAACTGCGGGTCGACGGATCGGGCCACGTCGATCGCCCGCGGCGGGACACGATCGGCCCATTCCGACTCGAGGACCGGGAGGCCGGCTCGGTAGATGTTCGGGACGGCGGCCACATACTGCGGGGCGTTGGGAACGGGCAGCCAATCCATCGCGTCGAGCTCGGGGCGTTCCCACCAGTGCGCGTGCATCGCGGCGAGCGCGTCGATGGCGGCCTCGGCCTGCAGCAGGGTCGCGCCGACGATCTGGTCACCGACGTCGTAGGCGATCGACATGTTCTCCAGGAGGAGGAGGAATTGCCCGTCGTCCTGTTCGACGGCGCCGTGACACATCGGTGTCGTGAGCGGGGTGTCGTCGAGGACGTGTTCGAACATCTTGATCTCGCGGTCGTACAGCCCGAGCATCAGGGCAATTTCGAGATTGGCCGGCTCGGTGCATGCCATCTTCGCGACGACTGATGTGGGTGCGTTGCCTGCAGCACCCTCGACGCCGAGATCGAGTCGGGCGATCTGGCCGAAGATGCCGGTGCCCTCGCCGATGTCGTGTGCCTCGACCGAGACGATCGTGCCGCCGTCGAGGGTGCCGACGAGCAGCTCGTTCAGCATCTCGGGCGTCAACTCGGCCGGGGTTGCAGGCAGCTTGTCGGTCATCGCCACGTTGTAGCCCTCGGATTGCGGTCAACACGCACCGGAAGATCCGACAATGAGACGCGGGGTCTGACCCCGCGTCTCATTGTCGGGCGAAGTGGGCGATGCTGGCTGCGGTCTGGCGGCTGATGTCGGGGAGGACGGGGGTGAACACGTCCATGCCGTGCGAGGTGCCCATGACGATGCGGCACTGGGCGGCGACGCCGGCTCGCAGCAGCAGTCGGTAGAAGTCGATGCCCTCGTCGCGGAGCGGGTCGGCCTCGTTGACGCTGATGAACGTCGGCGGCAGTCCGGTCACGTCGGCCTCGGTCGCGTGCGACGGCCAGGCGAGCGGATTGCCGTCCTCGAAGTGTTCGATGCCGTACGCCATCGCGCCGCGGTTGTGGTGCAGGTTCAGCAGGTAGCCCTCGTTCTCGATCGACGACGGGAACCGGTCCTGCGGCCACTGTCCGGCGATGTACGGGCAGAGCGCATACAGACCCTTGATCAATCCGATGTCACCGTCGCGCAGCAGCATCATGCCGGTCGCGAGCGTCAGGTTGCCGCCGCCGCTCTCGCCGGCGACGATCACCTGTGCCGGGTCGATGTGCAGTTTCTCGGCATTGTCCACGACCCATCGCAGGCCCGACACGCAGTCGTGCAACCCGGCGGGGAACGGCTCGACCTCGGGCGCCGACGAGGCCGTGACCGCGTTGCGGAAGTCGACCATGGCGACCGCGAGACCTTCGGCGGCGAGCACCCTGGCCCAGATCCGGTAGAGCGCATCGAAGGCGCTGCCGTTCTGCATCCCGCCACCGTGGATGTAGTACACGCACGGAACGACGTCGTCGCCCTCGGGTCGGACGTAGCGGATCTTGACCGTGTTGGCGTCGGGAGCCGACGTGAACTCGTGGACCGTGATCGACAGCCCGGCCGACGATGCGACCTCCTCGGTGTCGAGCGAGTCGTACAGCGCGGCGCCCTTCTCGCGCATGGCCACCGCCTTGGGGTGGTTGCTGATCTCGAGCAGGGTTTCGCGGCTGTCCACGTCGGTCAGATTGGTGACCGGCACGTTGCGCAGCGCCCACTTCACCCGTGGGTCGAGCCGTGGATCGTTCTCGAGATCGGGCATGTCAGCGATCCTCTCCGCGCACGGCGATGTTGAAGATCGCGTCGGCCATCTGCGGCCAGTAGATCGAGGGCATGTCGTGGCCCATCCGGCCGAACACGAGCAGTTCGGCGCCGGGAATCGCCGCCGCGGTGGCCTCGCCGCCCGACAGGGTGACCAGCGAGTCCTGGCGGCCGTGGATCACCAGCGTCGGCACGTCGAGGTGGTTGAGCCCCTCGGTGCGGTCGCCCGACGCAGCGACCGCCACGAGATGGAATGCGGTCCCCGCCGGATTGAAGCATCGGTCGTACGACTCGGTGGCGATCGAGCGTGACAGTCCTTCGTCGAACAGCTCACCGGCGATCACGCGGGCCGTCTCGACGTTCTGGCGGATCGCACCGTCGCGATCGGTCGGTGCCGGTGTGAGCAGCGCCATCATCGACTCCGGATCGGGCTGGCCGACCTCGGTGTGGCCGGTCGTCGACATGATCGACGTCAGCGACAGGACCCGGTCGGGATGTTCGATGGCGATCGTCTGCACGATCATCCCGCCCATCGAGGCGCCCACGATGTGCGCTGCCGGGATCTCGAGTGCATCGAGCAACCCGACGGCGTCGGCCGCCATCGTCGACAGCGTGTACGGCGCCTCGATCGGCTGACCTGCGAGGAACTGGGCGTACAGCGCCATCACATCGGGTGGGTCACCGGCCGACTTCGTCGAGAGGCCGACATCGCGGTTGTCGTATCGGATGACCCGGAACCCTCGCTCGAGGAGTTCGCTGATGAAGCCGGGTGACCACAGCGTCATCTGGGCGCCGAGACCCATGACGAGCAGGGCGGGAGGCGCATCGTCGGGGCCGAAGCTCTCGTAGCAGATCTCGATGTCGTTGACGGCAATGGTGGGCACGGGCCGATCCTTGCAGGCAGCCCCGGTGTCGGCCGCACTCGAGCGACCGGTCGGCAAGCTCCGCACACGATGTGGCGGAATGCGCCACGCAGCGCAGTCAGCCCTGTCACAATACCGCGATGAGCGACTCGGATCCGACGCTGCCCAATGCGCCCGGAGGCAGCGTCCCGCCGCCGCCTCCTCCACGGCCTCCAGCACCCGCCGACCCCGCACCTGGCGGGCGATCCGACAGAGCTGATCGATCCGGTCGGAGCCGCATGGATCCGACGCAGCTGATCGATCCGGTCGACGCCGGCATGGATCCGACACCTCCCGGCGAACCGCCACTGTTCATCGATCCGTTGGAAGTCGGCATGGGGGAGCCGACGACGCTGATGCCCGTGACCGAGGCATGTCGACGGTACGCCGCCGACCGTTCCGCCGGATGCCCCGGTGGATCCCGACGAGTTTCCCGAAGAGCCGATCCCGTGGTACAAGAAGCCCGGTCCGATCGCGGCGTTGATCGTCGCACTCCTGTTGATCGCTGGTCTCATCGCCTGGCTCGTGCTCGGTGGTGACGACGACTCCGACGAGGCGTCAGCCGACGTCGACCTTCCTGGTCTTCGAGACCACCGACGAAACCGGCACGAACATCGACGTCGGGTTCCTCGTCACCGTCACGGACCCGCCGAGGCACCGGCGTCGTTCGTCTGGCTGCGTCCCGATCGGCGTCACACCCGGCGAGATGGCAGGGGAGACGACCGGATCCGACGGTCGTGTTGCGTTCGAATGGGAACCCGACGACACCGTCGCCGACCCCGCCGCGTGGGCAGTCGACGCGTGACTGCCCGACGCTCAGGTTCCACCCGGCTGGACCCCGCCCGGCCCGAACGTCGACTGCGTGCTTCGACCGTTCGACGGCCCGGTGACCTCCGTCTCGATGAACATCGAACTCGATTCGAACGACGACACCATCGATCGGGTCGCCACGGTGACCTTCCCGAACCACACGTTCGCTGCCCGGCGACTCGGTGACCTGCCAGCTCGTCGCCGGAGCGCCGGCGCCGACCACGGTGGTCGAGACCACGGTCGTGGACACCACGGTGGTCGAGACCACGGTCGTGGAAACCACCGAGGCGACGACGACCGTCCCCGCAACGACGGTGGCGCCCACCACGGTGGCGCCGACCACGGCGGCACCGACCACCGTGCCGCCACCACGGTGGCGCCGTCGACCACGACGACAACGATCGTGATTCCGGTGGCGCCGACGGACTCGCTGTGGGACATCATCGAGCGCGAGGAGGAACTGAGCGAGTTCGAGCAGTTCGTGATCGATGCCGGCTTCCAGGACGAGCTCGACGACCCGACGAGGATCTTCACGATCTTCGCCCCGACGAACGATGCGATCGACGCGGCGAACGAAGTCCCGGCCGACTCCCTGCCGACCGACCCCGGTGATCTCAACGATCTGCTCCTCGCTCATGCCAGCGACATCGATCCGGCTCCGGAGCTCGCTGATCTGCTTGAAGATGACCTCGATCGACGTGCTGTTCGGAGGGCCTCAACCGATCGCGTCCGCACCTCGGCCGGCGCTCGGCATGATCGGTGACGCCAAGATCGTGTTCCAAGCCGATCCGGCCAGCAATGGCGTGCTGTACATGATCGACAAGGTGCTGACCCCGCAACCCTGACCCGTGCATGAGTGTCAGACACCATGTGTACACTGCCGTAGGCTTGCCGACCGTGGATCGGCCGATCGGGATGTTCGACTCCGGGTTCGGTGGTCTCACCGTCGCCCGGGCGACGATCGACCTGCTTCCGGCCGAGGATCTCGTCTACATCGGCGACACCGGCCGATACCCGTACGGCTCCAAACCACTCGACGACGTGCGGCAGTACGCGCACGAACTCGCGTGGTCGCTCGTGACGGACTACGACGCCAAGGCGGTTGTCGTTGCGTGCAACACCGCAACCGCGGCCGGGCTCGACGATCTCCGCGCCGAGCTGCCCGTCCCGATCATCGATGTCATCGCCCCGGGTGCCCGCGCCCTGGTGCACACGACGGTCACCGGTCGGGTGGGCGTGATCGGCACCGTCGGCACGATGGCCTCGGGCGCCTACCTGCATGCCGTCGTCGAGACGGGCGCTCCCGTGTCGTTGACGAGCGCGGCGTGCCCTGGCTTCGTGGAGTTCGTCGAACGGGGCCAGACCAGCGGTGACGAGGTCATGGTGCTCGCCGAACGCCTCCTCGCCCCGATCCGTGATGCCGACGTCGATGCGCTGCTCCTGGGCTGCACCCACTACCCGTTCCTCGCCCGCACGATCAGCGACGTGATGGGACCTGCGGTCACGCTCGTGAGTTCGGCCGACGAGACCGCCTTCGAGGTGATGCATCGTCTCGGCGAGCTCGGCCTGCTGCGCAGCGGCGAGGGAGCCGGGAGACACCGGTTCGTGTCGAGCGGCGACGTCGAGTCGTTCCGCGAGCTCGGCGCGCAACTGCTCGGCCCCGAACTCGACCACACCGAGGCCTGGAAATCACCCGCGTCCTGATCACGTACACGATGTGTCAGACACATCGTGTACGTCCCACCAACCGACCCCACCCTGAATGGAGACCCCCATGGCCCGCCCCGATGGACGCAGCAACGACGAACTGCGTCCGATCACGTTCGAACGAGATTTCACCGAGATGGCCGACGGCTCGTGCCTCGTGTCGTTCGGCAAGACCCGAGTGCTGTGCACCGCATCGATCGACGACGACGTGCCACGGTGGATGCGCAACTCGGGCAAGGGCTGGGTGACCGCCGAGTACTCGATGCTCCCCGGTGCGTCGCCCGAGCGGATCGACCGTGAGGCCGCCCGCGGCAAGCAGAGCGGACGCACCGTCGAGATCCAACGCCTCATCGGCCGGTCGCTGCGCGCCGCGTGCGACATGAAGGCGCTCGGCGAACGTCAGGTCGTCGTCGACTGCGACGCCCTGCAGGCCGACGGCGGCACCCGCACGGCCAGCATCTGTGGCGGCTTCATCGCACTGCACGACGCGCTCCAGCGGGTGGTGCAGCGCGGCGATCTGCCGGCGAATCCGTTGCACTCGTTCTGTACGGCGATCAGCGTCGGCATCGTCGGTGGCACGCCGGTACTCGACCTGCCGTACGTGGAGGACAGCACCGCCGAAGTCGACATGAACGTGGTGATGCTCCGCCCGATCGCCGGTGGCGAGGCGCGCTTCGTGGAGGTGCAGGGCACCGCCGAGGGGATGGCGTTCTCCCGGGGCGAACTCGATGCGCTCGTGGCGCTCGCCGAGGGCGGCCTCGTGCAGATCGCCGATCTGCAAGCGGCCACCATCGCCACGCCGCCCTCGGCTCGGCCCGCTCGCTGAGGCCCGTCCGATGATGCAACTCGTGTGCGCGTCGGCGAATCCCGACAAGGTCGTCGAGATCCAGCAACTCCTCGCCGGGGTCGTCGACCTGTTGCCCCGCCCCGCTCACGTCGCCGACGTGGTGGAGGATGCCGGCTCGCTGGTCGGCAACGCCCGGCTGAAGGCGGTCGCACTGTGTGAGGCGACCGGGCTGCCGGCCGTGGCCGACGACACCGGGCTCGAAGTCGATGCGCTCGCAGGAGCGCCCGGTGTCGACGCCGCGCACTATGCAGGCGAGGGCTGCAGCTACGCCGACAACCGGAACAAGCTGCTCGCCGAACTCGAGGGCGTGGAGGATCGACGGGCGGCGTTCAAGACCGTGGCGATCGTGGTGTGGCCGGACGGGTCGGAGCTGTACGTCGAAGGCGTGTGCCCCGGGGTGATCACCACGGCGGAGCGCGGCGCGGTCGGCTTCGGCTACGACTCCGTGTTCCAACCCGACGAGGGTGGGGGAGCGACGTTCGCCGAGATGGGCACCGATGCCAAGAACGAGATCTCCCACCGTGGGCGCGCGTTCAGGGCATTGCTCAGGGAGTTGGCGCAACGGTGACGACGAAGCCCCGGTGATCGCTGCCGGGGATCTCGAAGTCGGCCACGTCGGTCGACACGAGGCCGTCGGTGGTGAGCGCGTGGTCGAGACGAACGAAGGCGGGCACGATCTTGTCGGTCGGCCACGACGCCGAAAAGCCCTTGCCGTGCGCGATGTGGGCGTCGACGAGTCCCGCATCGAGCAGCTCGCGGAAGTCGGGATGCCAGTACGAGGCGTTGAGGTCGCCCACCACCAGTGTCGGTGAGGTGGCGTCACTCCCGATCCGAGCCGCGGTGGCGAGGTCGCCCTGCCAGTCCTCGAAGCTGATCAGTGGCGTCGGCACGTGCATCGCCACGACGCGAACGTCGCCGTCGGGACCGTCGACGCTGACATCGAGGCTGTGGTTGTAGGTGTCGGGGTGCTCACCGATGGCCACCGGCTGGCGGCTCCACACGGCGATGCCGCCGGCGTACCGATCGGTGCGATCGATCCGGTTCGGGTAGTCGTCGGCCAGGTCCGAGGCCTGCAGGGCCGATTGGTGCTCGGCGGTGTACTCGTTGAACACGATGACGTCGGGGGCGAGGTCGCGGAGCGTCGCGACGACGTCGTCGATGCGGTCGTTGCTGTAGAGGAGATTGACGGAGGCAACACGCAGACCGACGGCACCGGCGATCGGGTCGGGCCGGTCGCCGGGGTAGGCAGCGGGAGCGGCGAGGATGAGGATCCCGACGCCGATCGCAGCGCACACAGTGGCGAGCAACAGCCAACGCTGCCACAGCGCGATGATCACGAGGGGTGCCAGGACGAGGCCGAGGTACGGGGTGAGCGACAGGACGATTGCGACGTTGCGGGTCGCTGTCCACCCGACGGCCTGGCTGAGTGCCACGGCGCCGACGAGTGCGACGATCGCCCACCCGATCAACTCCGGTATCCACGCCATTCGCTCGCACCGCCGCAGGGTATGACGCGAACCGTAGAGTGGGCCGTCATCGGCCGACGTAGCCCAATTGGCAGAGGCACGGCGTTTAGGTCGCCGTCAGTGAGAGTTCGAGTCTCTCCGTCGGCACGAACGCTCTGCAAACGCCGATTCAGCCGACGGGCAGCCAGGCGAGGACGAGCTGGGTCACCTGCACGTCGGTGCGTTCCAGACCGACCTCGAGCTGTGTGATGTTCGCAGCGAGACTGTCCCACTTCTCGGCGATCTCGGTGACGTCGGCGGCGACGTCGGCCTCCAACTCCTCGAGCTGGGCGACGAGGCGGGCCACCTTGTTCTCGGCGGCATCGACCCGGCGGTCGGAGGCGCTCGTGCTCCCGCGGCGTCGAGCTGCTTGGCCGGCATCACCGAGGATGTCGCCGATCATTCCGCCCTTGGACTTCCTGCCGCCGAGCAAGCCGCCCAACACCGACCCGGCGGTGGAGAACAGCTCCGAGTTCCGCTTGGCGTTCGCCTCCTCCTCCGCCACGTCGGCTCGATCCTCGGCCGCGTCGATCTGGTCACGGAGTCGCGTCGCTTTGGCTTCGTACTTGTCACGGAGCTTGGCGATGTCGGCGTCGGCGCGTTCGTCGGCGACCGTGGCGCATCGAGCGGCGAACTCCTCCGTCGACTCGCCGGGGCGCCCGTACAGCTTCAGCTCGGCGTTCGCCGGGATCTCCAGGGTGAGGCTGCGGGTGAGGTGGTCGCGCAGGTCGCCCTCGGCCTGCGCGAAGAACGTCTTGGTGGCGATCTTCGCGTCGGTCAGTCGGTAGGTGGCGCCCGCCGGCGCCTCGAGCCGGAGATCGCGGTCGTCGTAGTCGACCTGCACCACCTGCGACACGTCGATCTGATCGCCGAGCGGGAAGAGGACCGCCTCGTACTCGTCGTCGTGGACGAGATCGGCGGCCGTCTCGTCGTAGCGGATCGCAACTCGCGCCACGATCGCCGCCTCCAGCACCGTGCCCTGCGAGTCGCCACCGACATCGCCGAGCCAGGGCGCGGCCACGTCGACGTAGCGGACAGCGACACCGTCGGCGACTTCGGGCATCACCGTGGTCGCATCGTGCGGGGTCGTCGAGTCGGATAGGCGCCGGTGCCGGGACCGCGCCGGCGGCGGGACTCGGCAGGCCGCTTGCCGCCGGGGCCGAGGTGGCCGGCACCACCGGCGCGTCCGCGGCGTCAGGCGTGAGGGTGGCGATCTGGTCGCGGGTCATCGGGCCGCGCAGGTACGACATGGCCCAGCGGGTCGTGAGGATCTCCGGATGGTCCTTGCCGGCACGGCGCAGCATGAACTCCCGTTTGCCGAGCCCGGAGATCGTGGCGTCGACCGCCGACACGTCGACGCTGCCCGCCGCCGACGACATGCCCTCGAGCAGCCGGGCCTTGTCGCGCTCGGTCTGGAGGCGGCCGATCATCCACGTGCCGGCGTTCGACATCGCCTTGTAGTCGAGGTCGACCGGGTTCTGCGTCGACAGCACCACCCCGACACCGAACGCCCGGGCCTGCTTCATCAGCGTCATGATCGGCTTCTTCGTCGGCGGGTTCTCGGTGGGCGGGAGATACCCCGCCACCTCGTCCATGTAGAGCATCGCCCGCAGATCGGTCGTGCCGCTCTGGCGGCGCATCCACGTCACCAGCTTGGCGAGCACGAGCGACGTCACGAACTGGCGCTCCTCGTCGGACAGGTGAGCCGTCGTCACGATCGCGCAGCGGGCACGTCCGTCGGACTGACGCAGCATCGACTCGATGTCGAGCGGCGAGCCCAGCGCCCACGACGCGAACGACGGCGACGCCAGCAGGCCGTTGAGCTTCATCGCCAGCGCCATGCGGTCGTCCGGGGCGAAGAACTGGTCGATGTCGAACACGCCGAGCTTGCGGATCGGTGGCGACGGGATCATCCCGACGAGCGTCATCAGGTCGAGCGCCCGCCCCTCAGTCCACGAATGCTGGACGAGGTTCGACAGCAAGATGTGCTCCCGGCTCGCCAGCGGATCGGCGGCGATGCCGACCAATCCGAGCAGGCCGGTGACGTACCCCTCGATCTCGTCGGCGACCGCCTCGGCATCGCCCATGTCGGCAGGTACCTGCAGCGACCCGACGATGTTCAACGGCACGCCCGACTTCGAGCCGGGCGTGTAGATCGTGAAGTCGGCCTGCTCGCGCAACGCACCGATGTCGGCGCCGCCGAGACCCCAGCCGGCGAGCCCCTTGGTCCACAGCGCCGCCTGGCTCGCGGCGAACTCGTCGGGCGTCTCACCGGCGTTGCGGGCCTGCGCCTCGTCGATCCACGGCCGGAAGTCGGCGGGAGCGAGGGCGGGAAACGTGAGACAGAGGTTGGTGAGGTCGCCCTTCGGATCGATCGCCAGCACCGGGAGTCCGGCCCGCAACGCCTCCTCGATGAGGACCACCCCGAGGCCGGTCTTGCCCGACCCGGTCATGCCGACGATGACCCCGTGGGTGGTCAACGAATCGGTCGGCACCGTGACGTTGCCGGATGCGTCGGTCGCCGTGCGCTCGTGGGTCGCCGGGTCGATCGAGCCGCCGAGGAACAGGTCTGCCATGGACCGACAGTAGCGGTGACGCCCGAGATCGGGCATCGGGCATCGGCATCAGTGCCGTGATCACGTACACGATGTGTCAGACACATCGTGTACGTCACCGAGCGTCGACCAAGTGACGTTCGGCCCTTCCTGTCGGGGTGGGTCGCGGTCGTAACGTTCATGCATGAGTCGGTGTCGCGTCGGTCGGGGGGTCGTACTGACCCTGGCTGTCGCTGCGATCATCGCATCATGCGGTGGCAGCGACAGTGGCGGCGAGAACGATGCGGCACCGGCCACAGGCGACACGGAGGCCACGGAATCCACCGACGCCCCTGCAGCAGATGACAGTGCTGCGGATGTGGCGCCGGATGAATCCTCCGACGAGTCGTCCGATGAATCCTCCGACGAGTCGGCCGACAGCGGTGGGGCGACGACGAACTGTGACGCGATCTTCTCGATGGCGGAGATGGAGGAGTTCTTCGCCGAGCCCGTGACCCTGACCGAGGAAACCGACGACAGCCTCGGGCAGCTCGTGTGCACGTGGGATTCCATCGAGGATCCCGACAACCTGGACGACCTGGCCTCCCAGACCCTCCTCGTGCAGTTCTACTCGGGCTCGCCGATCGAAGCGTCGGCGTTCTTCGACCCCTCGCTGTACGACTCGGTGACCACCATCGACGGCATCGGCGACCTCGCCTACAGCTCCGGCTCGGCCGGGATGGACTACGCCTTCGTCGACGAACCGGTCGGGGGATCGTTGAACTACATCGCGTTCGACATGGGGAGTGCGGAGACTCAGCCGCCGCACACGCCGGAGGACGTCGAGCAGCTGTTCCGCACCTTCCACGACCGAGTGACCTGACCGCTCTCGGCGAGGATCCACCATCGCATCGTGCGACCCGGGACAACTACGTTGCCCCCATGGCGTTCAGCGGATTCCCCGTCGAGGGCATCGAGTTCTACGAGCAACTCGACGCCGACAACTCCCGCACCTTCTGGCAGGCCAACAAGGGTCGCTACGACGAATTCGTCAAGCAGCCGATGGTCGAACTGACCGAGACGCTCGCCGAGTTCGGGCCGTTCCACATGTTCCGCCCCTACAACGACGTCCGCTTCTCGAAGAACAAGCCGCCGTACAAGACCCAGCAGGGCGCCTACGGCGAGTCGGAAGGCGGGACCGGGTATTACGTCCAGTTCTCGGCCGCCGGTCTGATGGTCGGCTCCGGCTACTACGCCATGGCCAAGGATCAGCTCGAGCGGTTCCGTACAGCGATCGACGGCGACGCGACCGGCAGCGAACTCGCCGCCCTCGTCGCTGACGCCGAGAAGCGCAAGTACTCGATCGGTGCGATCGACGAACTCAAGACCGCGCCGCGGGGCTATCCGAAGGATCACCCGCGTATCGAGCTGCTCCGACGCAAAGGCCTGATTGCAGTTCGCGAGTTCGGCGCCCCGAAGTGGATCCACACTGCCGGTGCCGCCACCCGTGTGCGCGACACGTGGACCGGCGTCGCCGACCTCTGCGCCTGGCTCGACGCCCACGTCGGCCCCAGCACCCTTCCCCCCGACGACCGCCCCTTCTGAGCGTCCGAGTTCAAAAAGAGCAGTGGGTCATTCAGCAGGAGCGCAGATCTCGCCCTTGGTCAGTGCCATTTTCCCCTGTCCCGTGGCACCGAGATCCTTCAGGAGCTACCCGACGTTCTCCACTTTGAAGGCAGTTTCGCCGGCGTTGACGGCCTTGTGAATCTGACCGAAGCAGGCGGCGTCTGCAGGCGCGGCGCTGGCGGTGCCGGCGAAGCTGACTGCGGCGATGGCGTCGACTGCTCCGGTGATGATGATGCGCTTCATGTGACATGTCCTTTCATAGGGCGGATGACGTATGTCCTCCCCTCGACGGACCACTCAGCGGTCTCGGAAGCCATTGAGTAGGAAAGGATCACGAACCTGGCGCCGCGGCGAGTGCGGCTACACGTACCAACGGCATCGCCAGCCCGGATCCACGCCGCGAATGGGTTCGAGAACTCGCACCTCGGTTCGGCCCGGTGATGACGTACCGGCTCGCTCGAGCCGAGCGTTGCTGTGAGCGATGCACGCAACTCCTGCGTAGATCGCTCACAGCGCGGTTGTCTTGGCCTTGTTCAGGCGGGCTCGTCGGCTGCAGCGGTATCGGTCGAGGCCGCATCCGTCGTGGCGGCGGGTTGCGGCTCGTCGACGACAGGCGGGGGCGTTGTCGCCTCGGGCTCCGTGACGGTCGACTCCGTCGCCGTCGCCGGGACGTCCTTGGCGTGTTTGGCGGGTCCGAAGATGCTCCAGAGAGTGCCGACGATGGTGCCCAGAACGAGCACGATCAGCATCGGCACGGGGTCGAGCGCGATGACCTTGGTCAGCACGAGCACGATCGACAGACCGAGCCCCATCATCAAGCCCCACAGGATCCCGCGGATCGGATGGGTCTTCTTGACCAGTTGCTGGTCGACGGTCTTGGTGGCTACGTCAGTCATGGTCAATCACTTCCTGTACGTCATCGAGGGCCGAGCGTTGAACAACACGCCGACCAGTCCGCCGCCGAGCAGCACCAAGGCAGCGATGCCGACCGGATCGGTCAGCCCGTTGCCGATGAACTCGACGTTGCCCTCGCCGACACACGGCGCAAGGTTGTCGGACGTCAACTCGCCGTTGATCGTCGTCTTGGCGGTGAACTTGACCGGTAAGTCCTCACCGAGGTCGACGGTTCCGGCATTTCGATTGTCGCCATCGACGTTGGCGCTCCCGCCACTGTCGAGGCTGATGCCCGACATCTCGATGAACCACGAGTGGTTCTGCGGACCGACACCCTCCTGCGGCATGAACCCGTAGTAGGCCACGACACCACGCGTGTCTACCTGGAACGGATTGCCGGACGTGAAGGCTTGCCCACCGTCGAGCAGATCGATCGGCGGATTGTCGTCACCGACGTCGATCGCGGCATCGATGAGATCTCCGCTCTCACCGTAGGAGTAGGCGAGACCCCCGCACACGCCGGTGAGTTTGCTGCCGTCGCTGAACTCGGTGGTTGCCGTGGCGACGAGCGCCGCGAGTTCGGTGAACTCGGCGCCCGCCGTGTCGACATCGACGTCGACTGGCGCGGTCGGGGGAATCAGATCCTGGATCTGGTCGAACGGAGCGGGAGGCGGCTCGTCGGCGGCACGCGACATCGCCCCGAAGGAGAGTCCGACGCCGACGACCAACCCGGTGACTCCGATGGCACTTCGTAGTGAGCGTCCCATCTCATCCTCCTCATTCGAGGTTGTGTCTCACCTTCAGAATATTCCTGTGACGTCCCGGCGAACCGGGCCGTTCGCCTCAACTTCCGGCGCCGGGTCGCATCCCTGCCGTCCATGTGAGCGATGTACGCACGAGGTGCGCGCAGCGCTCACAGCGTTGGGGGAACGAGTGATCGGGTTTGCAGCGAGCACATCCCGCGGGCCTTTGACAGAATGTCAATCGTGACTGCACCTGCCGATCTCGTCGACGCCACCACGCAAGCGCTGGAGAACCAGTTCGGGCTCGCCGATCGGTTGGTGGACGAAGCCGCACGTGACAACAGCGTCGAACGCTTCCGGGCGCAGGGCATCACGCTGCCGACGTTCGCCCAGCTCGAGGACCCGTCGTCGTTCGACCACGCGACCAAGGTCGGTGATGCCGATCCGCAAGGCCCGGACGCCCGCAACCTGTGGCGCGTCCACTGGTACAACGACCTGGCCGGCAACCGGGTCGACGTGCCCGGATCACATCGTGCTGCCGTCGAGCCTCACCGGTGTCGAGAGCCCGATCATCGTCGTGTTCGGCGACCGGTTCCCGATGATCACCGCCCACAAGGTGCTCGCCGCCTACTCGTGCCTGGCGCCCCGGATCGTCACCGGCCAGTTCGACCCGACCTACCACCGCGCGATCTGGCCGTCGACCGGCAACTACGCCCGCGGAGGCATCGCCATCAGCCGGATCATGGCCAGCCGGGGCGTGGCGATCCTCCCCGAGGGCATGAGCCAGGAACGCTTCGACTGGCTCGACGAGTGGTGCGCCAACCCTGCCGAGGACGTCATCCGCACCCACGGCACCGAGTCGAACGTCAAGGAGATCTACGACGCCTGCAACGAGCTGGCCCTCGACCCCGGCAACTTCGTGCTCAACCAGTTCTCCGAGTTCGGCAACCACCTCGGCCACTACCGGGTGACGGGCCGGGCGTTCGGGCACGTCTTCGAAACGGTCCGTGACGAGTTCAAGCGACAGGGCCGCGACCTCAACCTCGCCGCGTTCACGTCGGCGACCGGGTCGGCCGGCACGATCGCCGCCGGCGACCGTTTGAAGGAGGAGTACGGCACGAAGATCGTCGCCGTCGAAGCGCTCGAGTGCCCGACGATGCTCGAGAACGGATTCGGCGAGCACAACATCCAGGGCATCGGCGACAAGCACATCCCGATCATCCACAACGTGATGAACACCGACGTCGTGGTGGCGATCTCCGACAAGTCGACCGACGAACTCGACGCCCTCTTCAACACCGACGTCGGCCGCCAGTACCTGGTGCAGACCAAGGGCGTGCCCGCCGACATCGTCGCCGCACTCGAGCATTTCGGCTTCTCGGCAATCTGCAACGTGCTCGCCGCGATCAAGACCGCCAAGCTGCTCGACCTCGGCCCGGACGACGCCGTCATCACCGTCGCCACCGACGGCGCCGCGCTCTACCCGAGCGAGCGGGCCAAGCTGCTCGCCACCCGCTACGGCAACGAGTTCACCGTCACCGACGCCGCCGAGGTCTTCGGCGAACACCTCGGCTCGGTGAACACCGACAACATGATCGACTGCACCGAGGCCGATCGCCGCCGCATCTTCAACCTCGGCTACTACACCTGGGTCGAGCAGCAGGGCACCCCGTTCGAGCTGTTCGAGGCCCGCCGCCACCAGAGTTTCTGGAAGGGCCTGCGCCGCTACGTCGACGTGTGGGACGACATGATCGACGACTTCAACGCCCGGGTGACGGGTTGATCGGGATCCGGCGATGCGCGCCCCGATGCGCGTGACGGGATGGCGCTGCGCCGTCTGTGGCACCACGGTCGCGATCGCAGGCCCCGTTCCCGTGGCGCTGCCCCAACTCGACCGAGGTCGATCGGCACCACGTCCTCACCATCGTCGTCGCCGAACGATCAGACGGCGATCCGGACTCTGCTGACGCGCCGCCTGGCCGATCGTCGTTGATCACCCACGACCACGACCTCGCGTGGGCGGCGTACGCCGACGCGAACGGGCTCGATCTGGGCGTACGCACCCAGCTGGTGGAGCAGACCGACGCTGCGGTCCGGCGGGTCGCGGGGACTGGATTCGTCCCGACCCCGTTCGCCCGGAGCGACGAGCTGTCGGACGTGCTGGGCTTCGACGCCGATGGTGGCGTGTGGGTCAAGGACGAGACCGGGGGAGTGGCCGGAAGCCAGAAGGCGCGCCACCTGATCACGATCCTGCTCCACCTCCTGGCGGCCGAGCGGATCGGGCACCTCACCGAACGACCCCGGCTGGCAATCGCCTCGTGCGGCAACGCTGCCCTCGCCGCGTCGACGCTCGCCGCCGCCGTCGACTGGCCGATCGACGTGTACGTCCCCACCTGGATGACCGACGGGTTCGGCGCGGAACTCGACCGCCTCGGCGCCACGGTCCACCGCTGCGAACGCCGACCTCACGACCCTCCCGGCGATCCGGCGATGTTCCGCTTTCGTGACGCGGTCGCCGCCGGCGCGATCCCCTTCACGGTGCAGGGGCCCGAGAACGCCCTCGCACTCGATGGCGGTCGAACCATCGGTTGGGAGATCGCCGAGCAGGCCACCGCGCCGCTCGACCGGGTCATGGTGCAGGTCGGTGGGGGAGCGTTCGCCGCGTGCCTCGGCGCCGGGCTCGCGGACACCTCGTCGAGCACCCGGCTCCATGCCGTCCAGACCGAGGGTTGCGCACCGCTCGCC
The DNA here is from genome assembly GCA_963743825.1 of Ilumatobacteraceae bacterium. Classification (GTDB taxonomy): domain Bacteria; phylum Actinomycetota; class Acidimicrobiia; order Acidimicrobiales; family Ilumatobacteraceae; genus Sva-07. Next base: position 23,552 of record CAVURC010000006.1, read on the forward strand.
CGGGCATGGGACCGGGCTCGCAGCGGTCACGGACCTCTCGACGACATCACGACGATCGGGCGACGATGGAGCGATCTGATGACCGTCTGGGACGATCCGCACTCGATCGCCGACGGCATCATCGACGACGAGACCTACGACTGGCTCGGTGTGTTCACCGCCATGACCGCATCGGGCGGCGGGCCGGTGGTCGCCGCCGAGTCGGATGTGCTGCGAGCCCATGCGATGGCGCGGGCCGCGGGCTTCGACGTCAGCCCCACCGGCAGCGCCGGCCTGGCCGGGTTGCTGTCGATTCGAGATGACGTCGAGTCGTCGGAACGCATCGCGCGTGGTCATGAGCGGGATCGCTCGCTGAGGCGACCGGACAACGCTCGTCGGCGATCCCGCCGGGCGCGGGCGACGGGGGAGGAGTACCCTCGTGGGTACGCAAACCTGGTTCACCTCCAGCCGCCGTCGGGCGACAGTTCTCGGAGCCTGCGCCGTGGCCGTCATCGGCGGCATCGGCGTGTTCGGCTCCTCGATCAGCGCGCAAACGGTTCCCGTGGTCGTCGAACCCGTCTCGGTCGACGCGACCGGCACCCTGCCCGTCGGCATCGATCACAGCAGCCCGGCGCTGTCGGACACGGGTGCCGTCGTGGCGTTCGAAGCCACCGACGCCGCCAATCCGTCGGCCCCGCCCCGCGTCTGGATCCGTGACCGGACCGCCGGCACGACGACGCCGGTCGCGGACCTCGTCAGCGCGGCACCGGGCATGAGCGGTAACGGGTGCCTCGTCGCCTACTCCGTGCCCGGTGGCAGCAACGCGGCTCCCACGGTCTCGCTCAGGGTGGTCGATCGCTGCGCCACGTCGAGCGGCCAAGCGCTTCCCGCCGGCACCGTCGTCGACACCGTCCCGGCGGTCCCCACGTCCCCGCCGCCCGCCGCTCCAGTCGACGACTACGCCGCGCCGGCGCTGTCGTTCGACGGCTCCACGATCGCGTGGTCGACCGGCTCGGAGATCCGACGGTACGTGCGTCCGGCCGTTGTCCCCGGCGCGGTGATCGCCGACCATGTGCTCGTCGACTCGTTCGACGTCGAGTTGACGCCCAGCGCTGCGATGACGGGCGCCGACGTGGACATCTCCGACGACGGGACGGCGGTCGTCTTCGTCGCAGGGCCGGGCACGACACCGTTCGCGCCCGCCCCCGGCAACGTGTACGTGTGGAGCAGCTCCGTCGCCCCGGCCGCCCCGACGATCGAACTGCTGTCGAGGACGACGGCGGGAGCACCGGGTGCAGCATCGTCGGGGTCGCCGACCATGTCGGCGGACGGATCGCTCGTCCTCTTCGACTCGACGAGCACCGATCTCGCCGCGATCGGAACCGGGCCGGTCACTGATCCAGCCGGCGCGCCGTTCGTCGTCATCGTCGATCGCGTCGGCCGAGGGACACGTGTCCTGGTCGATGACGCCAATCGGCCGGCAGTGTCGGGCGACGGTCGGCACGTGGCCTACGAACGCGCCGGCGCCATCCGGATGCTGTCATCGACCGATGGGACATCGTTCACGTCGACCACCGATCGGGAGATCAACGGGCTCGGTGCTGCCGACCCGGTCACCGGATCGGTGCTCTCCCGCTTCGGACGCTGGATCGTGTTCGACAGCGCCCAGGGAACCGAGTGGACCGACGACGTCGAGTTCCACAACGGCGCCATGGTGTGGGCAGCCGATCTGCGCGCATCCGACGACGGCTCGGTCGTCGACACGACGACGACCACCACCACCACCACCACCACCACCACGACGCTCGTTGCGAGCAATCCTCCGACGGTGCCGACCACCACCGTTGCGGGTGCAGTCGTCAGGCCGCCGACCACCGTCGCACCACCACCCGCGACCACCGTGCCACTGGGCACGTTGCCGCCGCCGCGGTTCTCGTCCCCGCCGATCACGCAGTTCCCCCGACAATCGAGCGGATCTTCGGGGTCGAGCGGCTCGTTCGGGTCGACGTTCGTCGGGTCGAGCGCCGTCGCGTTCCCGCTCGTCCAGCCCGGAACCGTCGTCTTCGAACCGACGGTCGTCGTGGCCGGTCGCCGGACCGCAACCGTCTCGCTCTCGAATCCGGCTGCTCGAACTGCCACCGTCGTCGCAACTCGTGTCGACGCAGCCGGCAGCGGGGCCTTCTCGCTCATCACCGACAACTGCACCGGCCAGTCACTCGCAACCGGCGCGACGTGCACCGTCGACGTCCAGTTCGCGCCGCTCGTCGTCGGGGCCGCCAACGGCGTCCTGACCTTCGATCTCGCCGACGGCACCGCCGTGTCCGCGGCGCTGGTCGGCGACGGCTCCGCCGAGCCCACGCTCGACGTCGTGCCCGGAGTCGCCGCACCCGGGCAGGTCGTCACGGTGTTCGGCGCCGGGTTCCCCGCCGGCGCCGTCGTGGAGTTCTCACGGTCGGGTGTTGCCGACGTCGATCAGTTGACCGTCGATCCCGACGGGACCTTCGCCCACGTCTTCGTCGTCCTCCCGAACACACCCTCGGGGCCGATGACGCTCACGGTCGCGGCGCAACCCGACCTGTTCGGCGACGTCGCCGGCGAGCTGCTCGTGTCGGGTCGGAGCGCGTCGGGTACCGCCGTGTTCCGCGACGCCATCGGCTCGTCGCTCACGCGCTGACGGCCGTCGACCTGACCCTCAGTCGGTCTGGTCGACGAAGCCGAGGATCGATGCACCGACCGGGCAGTCGGTCGCACCCGGGCCCGGCGTTCGGCAGTCGACCTCGAGCGAGATCTCCGACGACTCCCCGAACACGTACGGGGCGACGAGGTGGAGGTCGAAGTCGCGGAAGTTGGCGAGCTCGGACTGCAGCAGGACCTCGCCGTCACGCAGCAGCGACACCGTGCCCACCGCGCCGGACGGGTTCTGGAAGACCACATCGGTGACGGCCAGCTGTTCGCCCGAACCGATCGTCTGGGAATCGGTCTCCGAGTTGCCGCCGGCCGGAGCGACGCTGAGGCGCAGGTCGGACGGCACACCGAGGGGAAGTTCCTCGGCCTCGGCGGCGGCTGCCTCGAGTTCGGCGATCCGCTCGTTCAACGCAGCCCGATCGTCCTCGATCGCATCGGCCGCGGCGTTCTGCGCAGTGTCTTCGACCCACGGTCGCAACAGCGTGAACCAGACGAGTGCACCGATGACGAGCGCGGCGGCGGCGCCGGCGGCCGCGGGACCGACCCAGCCGGCGACTCGTGGTCGCTGCTCGTACGTTCCGGCGAGCTCACCGGTCGATCCGTCGGAGCTGGTGAACGCAACGACGAACGGGTGCTCCTGGGCCGGGCCGTTCCAGTAGGTCGTCGCGGGTGTCACCCGCAGCGCTACCTGGGCGGTGGCTCCGGGAGTGACGACGAACGTCGGCTCCACGTCGAGCGTGATCTCCTCGTCGAGCGTGTCGGGGGAGAGATCGACGGTGACTGCGACGTTGCCGGAATTGACGACCCTGACCGTGTGCCGCCCCGACGACGATCCTCGCGACCGCAGCGGCGACAGCTCGACGGAATGCTCGCTGCGGGCGATGATCTCGGCGGCGACTGTGGCAGTGGCGCTGCCACACTCGGAGGTGAGCTCGACGGCGGGTTGACGCGTCGCCGGCGGCAACATGGGGGCCGACCTCGATGCTCACGGGGATGTCGAAGATCTGGTTCGACTCGATCGCCGCGGTGTCGACGTCGAGCGTGACGAACTCGGCCAGGTCGCCCGACGGCTGGAGATTCACGACCTGCGGCGCTTCCTCGTTGTTGTGCAGCCGCAACGTCAACGTGGTGGGTGCCCCGGGAACGAGTTGGATCGACTCCGGTATGAACTTGGCGGTCACGGGCATCGTCGGCGAACGCTACTTGCCCGGACGCTCACGGTCGATTGCGTCGGAGCCGAGTCGCCCCGGCGAGACCAGCGGTAACCTGTCGCCCATGTCGGATCTCATGTCACCGCAGGCCCTCGAGGGTGGTTTCGATCCTCGTTCCGCTGTCTTCGATCGCCTCCTCAAGAACCGGGTGATCATGTTGGGCTCCGACGTCAACGACGAGATCGCCAACCAGATCTGCGCGCAGCTGCTCTACCTCGAAGGCGAAGATCCCGGCCAGGACATCTGGCTCTACATCAACAGCCCCGGTGGGTCGGTCACCGCCGGCATGGCGATCTACGACACGATGCAGTTCGTCGGCTGCGACGTCGCCACCGTGTGCCTCGGCCTCGCCGCATCGATGGGCCAGTTCCTGCTCACCGCCGGAGCCGACGGCAAGCGATTCACGCTGCCCAACGCCCGCATCATGATGCACCAGCCGCTCGCCGGCCTGCGCGGTCAGGCCTCCGACATCGCCATCCAGGCCGAGCAGCTCCGCTACACCAAGCTGCGCATGGCCACGCTGATCTCCGAGCACTCGGGCCAGACCCTCGAGCAGATCCAGGCCGACTCCGAGCGTGACCGCTGGTTCACCGCCGAAGAGGCCCAGGTGTACGGCCTGGTCGACAAGGTCATCCTCCGCCGCGGCGAGATCAACTGACGCGTCCACGTACACGATGTGTCAGACACATCGTGTACGTCAGGGCGGGGGGATGGTGGTGTCGAGCGTTGTCGACGGGGGGACCGTCGCCGGGGTGTGCGGCACGATCGTGAACACGGGCCCGATGTCGACGGCGCAGTTTGCGATCAACCACTGGTCGATCGCCGCCGCCGACTCCTCCGAGGAGTAGATCGCCGCCAGGGCCTCCTGCTCCGACGCCGGGTCGCCCGGCACGACCGTGCTGGCGGTTTCGTAGGCGGCCACCAGTTGGTTCCAGTCGTCCTCGACGGCGAGCGGGGCGAGGCCGCCGATCTCTCGGTAGAGATCGAGCAGCGGCTCGATGTCGTCGGCGTAGACCAACACCGGGTTCGTGAGCGCGTCCTTGTTCGCGGCGACCTCGCCGCAGAACCGTTCCGCGTCGCCGCCCGACTCGTCGGCGCAACCAGCCGCAACTGCAACCACGACGAGCGCGACAGCGACGCGCGTCCATCGGGTTGATCGCTGGGGTCGGGGGGCCACGGCTCGCATTGTCGCACGGGCGCATCGCGAATCGGTGTCGTCGATCGATCGGACCCGTCACCCGTGGATCGCCGCCCGATTGTGACACCCCCTCGCTACAGTTCGGGAGGTCGGTTCGGCGCAGGTGCGTCGCCGAGGTCGTGGGGCCCTGTCGTCCCTCTGTAGATGTCCGGCGCGGTTCGCCGCGCGACTCACGGAGGTGGCGATGTTCGCATCGATTGCATCAGCGATGGTGTTCGGGGCCGAGGGGTACCCGATTCAGGTCGAAGTCCAGGTCAGCAAGGGCCTGCCCGGATTCCGCATGGTCGGCCGACCCGACGAGACCACTCGGGAGGCGCGCGACCGGGCGCGGGCCGCGCTCCAGAGCAGCGGGATCGACTGGCCGGCAGCGAACATCACCGTCAACCTCGCCCCGTCGAGCGATCGCAAGTCGGGCTCGGGGCTCGACCTCGCCCTCGCCATCGGGGTGCTCGTGGCGATCGAGATGATCCCGCGCGAGGCCGTCGACGGGCTCGCGTTCGTCGCCGAACTCGGCCTCGACGGCTCGCTGCGACCCGTCGCCGGGATCGTGCCGATGGTCGGCGTGCTCGGAGAACTCGACGTCGTCGTGCCCGTCGCCTGCGCCGTCGAGGCCCAGGTGGCCGCGCTGGGGCGTGTGCGGCTGATCTCGAACCTCACCGAGTTGCTCGACGTCCTGGTGAACGCAGGCGCCGTGGCCGGATCATCCGATGCCACCTCAGTGCGACACGGCCACCGACGCGGCTCACCCCGATCTCGCCGACGTGCACGGCCAGCCGCTCGCCCGCCACGCGCTCGAGATCGCCGCGGCCGGCGCGCACCACACGCTGTTCATCGGCCCGCCCGGATCCGGAAAGACCATGCTCGCGGCGCGCCTGCCCGGGCTGCTCCCGCGTCTCGATCGCACACGGGCGCTCGAAGCAACGATGGTGCATTCGGCGGCCGGAGCGGTGCTTCCTCCCGGCGGACTCATCCAGCGTCCCCCGTTCCGGGCGCCCCACCACACCACCTCGGCGATCGCTCTCGTCGGTGGCGGCTCGCACACGCTGCGACCGGGCGAAATCTCCATGTCGCACTGCGGGGTGCTCTTCCTCGACGAGCTCGCCGAGTTCGCGCCCTCGGTGCTCGACGGGTTGCGCCAACCGTTGGAGCAGCGGATCGTCACGGTCGATCGAGCGAACCTGCACGCGGTCCTCCCGGCCGACTTCCTGCTCGTCGCGGCGATGAACCCGTGCCCGTGCGGTGGAGGACCGCCGGGCAGTTGCGTGTGCGGCGATGCGGTGCTGCACCGCTATGCGCGCCGGGTGTCGGGCCCGTTGCTCGACCGCTTCGACCTGCGCGTCAACGTGCATCGCCCGGCCGTCGACGACCTGTTGGCCAACGAGCCGGGTGAGCCGTCGAGCGTCGTCGCCGAGCGAGTCGAAGCGGCGCGTGACCTTGCGTGGGCCAGGCAGGGTGTGCTCAACAGCGCGCTGTCGGCGCCGACGCTCGAGGTCGTTGCCCGCCTCGATCAGGGTGCGCAGGTGCACCTGCGTCACGAGATGGAGCACGGCAAGCTCAGCGGGCGCGGGTATCACCGTGTGAGGCGGGTGGCGCGCACCATTGCCGACCTCCGCGGCGACCAGTCCGATCACGTCACCGAGGACGACGTGGCGCTGGCCCTGCGGTTCCGGGCGAGCCTCGCTGCCGCCCTTCGCGTCGGGAGGGCGGCATGACCCCGGCCGCCGGCTACGTCGCCGCCCTCGCCGGGTTCGAACGCATGACGACGGGGCGGCTGGCGTCGCTCCTCGCCGGACGTGACCCGGCCGAGGCCTACGCCATCGCCGTCGGACGTCAGCGGCCACCCGACCCGATCGCGTCGCTGTTCGGGCGCGACCCGACGCTCGCGGCATCGTGGAAGGCCGAGGCCGATCGTCGGACGCCCGAGCGTGCGTGGGAGGCGTGCGTGGCGCACGGCATCGCGGTCGTGGTGCCCGGCGACACGATGTACCCATCGCAACTCCTCGACGATCCGCGCCGGCCGGCGGTGCTGTTCGTGCGGGGCGACCTCGGCGTGCTCGACGCCCGGCGCGTCGGCATCGTCGGCACCCGCAACGCAACCCAACGCGGGCGCGAGACCGCAGCACAGTTCGGCTACGAGCTGTCGGCGGCCGGCGTGGTCGTGGTGTCGGGTCTCGCCAAGGGCATCGACGGAGCGGCTCATCGTGGTGCCCTCGCCGTCGACGGTTCCACTCCGGTGGGCATCGTCGGCAACGGGCTCGACCGGCCGTACCCGAAGCAGCACACCGACCTGTGGAACGCGGTGGCCGAGCGCGGGGCGCTGATCTCCGAGTGGCCGCCCGGAACGAACCCCGACGCGTTTCGCTTCCCGCTCCGCAACCGGATCCTCGCCGGCCTGGTCGAGGTGCTGGTGGTCGTCGAGAGCCGCGAACGCGGTGGCAGCCTGATCACGGCCCGCGAAGCCGCCGAGCGCGGCGTCGAGGTGTTCGCGGTGCCCGGGGCGGTGCAGAGCCGGGCGTCGATCGGCACGAACCGTCTGCTCTGCGACGGCGTGGCACCGGCGACGGAGGTCGCCGACGTGCTCATGGCGCTCGGGCTCGACCAGCGCCGCGCCGGCCGGGCCCGGTTCGACCCCCGCCGGCGTCCGCGGGCCGATGATCTCGCCGTGATCGACGCCTGCCGTCAGCGACCGTGCTCGCTCGAAGAACTCGCCGGACAGCTGTCGGCGACGCTCGTCGACGTGGCATTGGCAGCTGCCCGGTTGGAGCACGCTGGTTGGCTTCGCGAAACCGGCGGCTGGTTCGAGGCGATCGACGACTGGGCCGATCTCGCGTGATCACCGACCATCCGTGCCCATCCACGACCTTGCAGGCCCCCGGGCAATACCATCGCCGCCGTGGACCAGTGGCGCATCGACGACTTCGCCGACGCGCTCACCTCGTTGTCCGACAACACGGTGGCGGCGTACACCTCCGATCTGCGCTCGTTCGCCGCGTGGTGCGCCCGCAGCGATCTCGTCGATCCGGCCCAGGTCAAGCGGACCACGGTGCGTCGGTATCTCGCGCATCTCACGACCCGACAGTTCGCCCGCCGCACGATTGCCCGCAAGGCAGCAGCCATTCGCCGCTACTACCGCTGGCTCGTGTCGTCGGGATTCGCCGACGTCGACCCGACGAGCGGCATCTCGGTGCCGGCCGGCCAGGGCCGCCTGCCGCGGGTGCTCGATCAACACGAGCTGAGCGGGCTCCTCGACGGGGCCGTGCCCGATGGCGAACCCGACTGGCGCCGGCGTCGCGACGATGCCGTCTTGGAGTTGCTGTACGGCTCCGGGCTGCGTGTCGGCGAACTCTGTGGCTTGCAGGTGTCGTCGCTGTCGCTCTCGAGCGGTGCTGCCAACGTCTGGGGCAAGGGATCCAAGGAGCGTCGCATCCCGGTCAGCGAGCCGGCGGTTCGAGCCATTCGGAGCTGGCTGGCCATCCGCGGCGAGGTGTTGCCGCCCGAGGCCGGCGACATCCTGTTCGGCAACGAACGGGGCCGCGCCCTGACGCCACGCGACGTTCGGCGGATCATCGATCGTCGCTCGCCCACGCCCACACATCCACACGCACTGCGTCACACCTTTGCCACCCACCTGCTCGACGGAGGCGCCGACCTTCGTGCCGTCCAGGAGCTGCTCGGTCACACCGATGTGGCAACCACCCAGCGTTACACCCACGTCAGCCGGGAACGATTGTCGGCTGCCTATCGCGAGGCCCACCCCAGAGCATGAGCATCGTTCCTGACGACCCCGACCTCCAGATGCAGTGGACGCGGTGGTTGAACCGCCGCAACATGGCTGCCCGCGATCACCTGATCGTCCACTATTCGCCGTTGGTGAAGTTCGTCGCCGGCCGTGTCGGCGCGGGCCTGCCGTCGAGTGTCGATCCGGGCGACCTCGTCAGCTCCGGCGTGTTCGGCCTGATCGACGCGATCGAACGTTTCGATCCCGAACGTGGCGTGAAGTTCGAGACGTTCGCCGTTCCCCGTATCCGGGGCGCGGTGTACGACGGGTTGCGCAAGCTCGACTGGGTCCCGCGCTCGATCCGCAGCCGGGCGCGCAGCGTCGAGAAGTCGATCTCCGAACTCGAACACAAGCTCGGTCGGGGCCCGACCGACGAGGAGTTGGCGAAGCACCTCGACATCTCGGGCGAGGAATTGACGCGGTGGCTGGCAGCCATCGCCAGCACCACGGTGGGTCCGCTCGATCGGGCGATCGCCGCCGGTGCCGAGCCGGCGGCCATCGACGGGCCGGGTTCGGGTTCGCCCGCAGCAGTGGTCGAAGACCACGAACTCGGCGAGATCATGCGCGCCGAGATCCGCAAGCTGCCCGATCGCGAGAAGCTCGTGTTGTCGCTCTACTACGACGAGGGCCTCACCCTCGCCGAGATCGGCCAGGTCCTCGGTGTCACCGAGAGCCGGGTCTCGCAGATCCACACCAAGTCGGTGCTGCACCTGCGTTCGCGCCTCTCGGCCGCCGGCGTCGGCTGAACGGCCCGAGTCGTCGACTCGACCCAACTTCGGCGCACCGCGCCCGCATGCACGTCGACCGTGTTCGGTCGTACCGAGTGGAGGGCCGATGTTGCGAACGACGAGAGCGGTGTGGGCAGCGAGCCTGCTCGCGGCACTGATGGTGACCGCAGTGATGGTGACCGGGGGCGTCGACGCGGCGCCGTGTTGGCGGCCGCCGGTTTCCGGCGTGGTGGTGGATCCGTTCCGGGCGCCGGCCTGCAGGTGGTGCGCCGGTAATCGGGGGATCGAGTTCAGCGTCGAGCGCAACAGTCGGGTGAGCGCGGCCGGATCCGGCACGGTCGTCTTCGTCGGGGAGGTCGCCGAGACCCGATACGTGGTGGTCGAGCTGCCAGGCGGGTGGCGGCACACCTACGGTCGGCTGGCGAGCACGCGGGTCGTGGCGGGCGATGTCGTGGTTGCCGGCGCCGAGATCGCCCGTACGACGACGGAGTTCCTGTTCGGGCTGCGAGTCGGCGACGAGTACGCCGACCCGGCGCCGTACATCGGTGAGCTGGTGGGTCGGGCCCGCCTGATTCCGGTCGACGGCTCCGAGTCGCGGGCCGCGCCGCCGGCTCGGGCCAGGTGTCGGGTCGTCCCGACCGGCCGATAGCATCATGCGGGTCGATCCACCTGGATCGTCCGCTGTCCGCAGCGAACCCTCACTGTTCCGCTGGTCAACAAGCGGTCGCCGACGAAAGTGGCGCCGACCACGGAATGCAACCGCACAAGGAGCACAACATGGCTGTCATCACCATGCGTCAGATGATCGAAGCCGGCGCCCACTTCGGGCACCAGACCCGCCGGTGGAACCCGAAGATGAAGCGATTCATCTTCGGTGAGCGCAACGGCATCTACATCATCGACCTCGAGCAGACGCTCGGTCGAGTGGAAACCGCCTATGGCTACGTTCGCGACCTCGTCGCCGGTGGCGGCACGATCCTGTTCGTCGGCACCAAGAAGCAGGCCCAGGATCCCGTCAAGAGCTACGCCGACAAGTGCGGCATGCCGTACGTCAACGAGCGTTGGCTGGGCGGCATGCTCACCAACTTCGAAACGATGGGCAAGCGCGTCAACAAGATGCTCGAGTACGAGCGCATGCAGGCCTCCGGCGAGTTCGACGCCATGATCAAGAAGGAAGCCCTGCTGCTCGATCGTGAACTCACCAAGCTGCAGCGCAACCTCGGTGGCCTTCGCAGCATGAAGAAGGCGCCTGACGCGATCTTCGTGCTCGACACCAAGAAGGAGCACATCGCGGTGACCGAGGCCAACAAGCTCGGCATCCCCGTGGTCGCCGTCGTCGACACCAACGTCGACCCGGAAGTCGTCCAGTACCCGATCCCGGGCAACGACGACGCCATCCGCTCGAACAGCCTCTTCGCCCGCGTCATCGCCGACGCCGTCGAGGAAGGCCGCTTCATCGCCAACCGGCGCAACCCCGCCCCGGCGCCGGTCGCCGAGCGCACGCCGGAGGAAGAGGCCGAGTTCGCCGCCGCCCAGGCCGCCGCTCGTGACGCCGCTGCCCAGGCCCAGGCCGACCGCGACGTGCGTCTCGCCGCCGCCAAGGCAGCTCCCGTCGAGGAAGCAGCCCCGGTCGTCGAGGAAGCAGCCCCGGTCGTCGAGGAAACTGTCGCCGCCCCCGCCCCCGTCGCCGAAGAAGTAGCTCCGGCTGTCGAGGCCCCCGCCGAGGAGACCGCACCTGAAGTCGCCGCAACCGAAGTGGCCGAGCCGGTCGCCGAGGAAGCCGTCGCCGAGGAAGCCGTCACCGAGACCACCGAAACAAGCACGGAGAGCTGAACATGTCATTCACCGCACAAGACGTCAAAGCGCTGCGCGACTCGTCCGGCGCCGGGATGATGGACTGCAAGAAGGCGTTGCAGGAGAACGACGGCGACATGGAAGCGGCCAAGATCTGGCTGCGTGAGAAGGGCCTGGCCGCCAGCGCCAAGCGCGAGGATCGCGAGGCCTCTCAGGGCGTCGTGAGCCTGCTCATCGACGGCAACGTCGGCGCCATCGTCGAACTCAAGAGCGAGACCGACTTCGTTGCCGGCTCCGACCAGTTCAAGGCCGAGGCCGACGCACTGGCGGCACTCGTCGTCGCCAAGGGTGTCGACGCGGTGAGCGAACGTGCCGCCGAACTCGAAGCGTTGAAGGTGACCCTCAAGGAGAACATCGGCCTGGGCGAGGTCAAGCGCATCGAGGCGGCCGACGGCAACGTCATCGGCAGCTACCAGCACCTCCAGGGTGGACGCGGCGTCAACGGCGTGCTCGTCGAGATCGCCAACGGCACCCCCGAGCTGGCCCACGACGTGGCCGTGCACATCGCCTTCGCCCGCCCGAGCTACCTCAGCCGTGACGACATCCCCGAAGATGTCGTCGCCGCCGAGCGCGCCACGCTCGAGGCGATCAGCCGCAACGAGGGCAAGCCGGAAGCGGCGCTGCCCAAGATCGTCGAAGGCCGCATCAACGGCTTCTTCAAGGATGTCGCGCTGCTCGACCAGCCCTACGCCAAGGACGACAAGCAATCGGTGACGCAGTTCATCGGCGCAGCGACCATCGTCAGCTTCGCCCAAGTCGAAATCGGCTGAGCGCTACCCACAGCTCTCCCCACTTCTCGTGAACTCGTGCGCGAATAGTTCCGCAACGAGTTCACGAGAAGGCGGGGTGGATGCGACTTTCGGTTGATCGTCGCCGGCTCTAGTACGGTCGGCTGCCGATGAGCGACGAGCCGATCCATCCCCGAGGAGGGCCACGGCCCAGTTGGAAACGCATCGTCTTCAAGCCTTCGGGTGAAGCCCTCGCCGGCGAATCGGGCAAGGGCCTCGACGGCGCCACGCTCGATGCAACCGCCCGCGACATCGTCGATCTCCGACAGAACCTCGGTGTCGATGTCGCCGTGGTCGTCGGCGGCGGCAACTTCTGGCGGGGACGAACCGGATCGCTGAGCGGGATGGATGCCACGCAGTCCGACCACATCGGCATGCTCGGCACCGTGATGAACGCGCTCGCCCTGCAAGACGCGCTCGAACGCCTCGGCCAGGACACGCGGGTGCAATCCGCGATCGAGATGCCGCGGATCGCCGAGGCGTACATCCGCCGCCGGGCCGTCCGGCACCTGGAAAAGGGCCGCGTCGTGATCTTCGCTGCCGGCACCGGGAATCCGTTCTTCACCACCGACACCGCGGCGGCGCTGCGGGCGGCCGAGATCGAGGCCGACGTCGTGATCAAGGGCACCCACTCCGGCGTCGACGGCGTGTACAGCGCCGACCCGCGGTTCGATGCCACGGCGACCAAGTACGACGAAGTCGGCTACCTCGAGGTGATGACGAAGAACCTCAAGGTGATGGACGCCACGGCCATCGCGTTCTGCCGTGACAACGGGATTCCGATCGTGGTGTTCGACATGTCGAAGCCGGGATCGCTGCGCAGCATCGTGCAGGGTGGCCGCGAGGGCACCCTCGTCCACGAGGTCTGAGATCGCCGGACGCACGGCCCATGGTCTCGTCGTCGCGCCAGTCTGGGTACGCTGGCGGGCGTGATTGACGAGACCCTGCTCGAGGCGATGGAGAAGATGGACAAGGCGGTCGAGCACACCCAGCACCAGTTCTCCACCGTGCGAACCGGGCGGGCGACACCGTCGCTCGTCGAGCGCATCACCGTGGAGTACTACGGTACGCCGGTGCCGCTGCAACAGATCGCGTCGATCTCGGTGCCCGAGGCACGCCAACTCCTGATCAAGCCGCACGATCGGGGTTCGCTCGAGGCGATCGAGAAGGCGATCCGCGACAGCGATCTCGGCGTGTCGCCGAACAACGACGGCATCGCGATCCGCCTGTCGCTCCCGCAGCTCACCGAGGAGCGCCGCCGCGAGTACGTCAAGGTGGTCAAGCACATGGCCGAAGACGGCCGGATCGCTGTGCGAAACCTGCGTCGTGACGCACGCAAGGCAATGGAAACGGCCGAGAAGGACGGCGAGATCTCCGCCGACGAACTCGAACGGGCCGAGAAGGAACTGGAGAAGGTGACCCACGATCACGTCGAGCACATCGACGTGGCGTTGGGGCGCAAAGAGCACGAATTGCTCGAAGTATGAGCGCCGCAGCCACTGCGGAGCGGGCGAAAGGGACCACACATGAGCGATGACCGCAGGACATCCGACGACGGGTCGATCGGTCGGCCGGGCTCGTTCGAGTCCGACATGGATTCGTTCGATCCGGAAGAGTTCGGTGGCCCGCTGTTCGGTGCCACCGTCGAGCAGCCGATCACGTCGATCGACGACGAACTGGCCGCCGAGCGGATCAGCTTCGGAACCGACGATTCCGGCTCGCTTCCCCACTGGACCGATCCGCCCACGGGGGAGATCCCGAAGATCGCCGTGACGGACAAGCCGGAGAGTCCCACCGACGATCTCGACGTGTGGTCGTCGTTCTCGTCCGATTCGGTGTCGGGCGCGTCCCAGACGGCGCCCGAGGCCCCCAAGGACCCGACGGGCGAACTGTCGTGGCACGACGACGACTCGACGGTCGAGGAGGTCCCGCCGGCGCGCACGACCGGGCGTACGGCGGTGGTCGCCGCAACACCCGACGAGCCTGCCCGTCGCGAGCCCGCCCGCATCACCATCGGGACCGATCCGTCCGGCATGCCGCGCCGTCCCGACCCCAAACGTCGCGGCGGCTCCCCGCAACGACCGCCGAGCGCAGGAGCCACCGCGGCGGCACCCGACGGCCGCAATCTGCCGGTGGCGGTCGCCAGTGGCCTCGTCCTCGCAGCGGTGTTCCTGGCGCTGTCGATGTGGCGTCCGGCCGCTGTCGTTGCATTCGTGACCGTGGCCATCGGCCTCGCAGCGGTCGAGTACTTCGCCCGAGTCGCCGACAAGGGATACCGCCCCGTGATCGCCGCGGGCGTCGCAGCCTGTGTGGCGGCGCCGCTGGCCACCTATTGGGTCGGCGACAGCGCGCTGCCGCTCGTGGTGGCGTTCGCGTTCTTCGCCGGAGCCATCGGGTTCATCGCAGCCGACTCGATCGAGGCCGGCCCCATGCCGAACATGGCCATCACCATGCTCGGCGTCGTGTGGATCGGCGTTCTCGGTTCGTTCGCGGCGTTGATCCTTCGTTGGTCGACCTTCGGGGCGGGCACGCCGTGGGGAACCGACACCATGGTGTTGATCGCCGTCGGCGTGGTCTTCAACGACATCGGCGCCTACTTCCTCGGTTCGGCCATCGGCAAGACGCCGCTGCGCCCGTGGATCAGCCCGAACAAGTCGCTCGAGGGGCTGCTCGGTGGCACGGCGCTGACGCTGTTGGTGATGCTGATCATCGGGATGCGCGACCTCAGCGACACGTGGTCGAGCACCAGCCACCTGCTGATGCTCGGCATCGTGATCTCGATCATGGCGCCGCTGGGCGATCTCACCGAGTCGATGTTCAAACGCAACCTCGACGTGAAGGACTTCGGAGCGATCATCCGCGGGCACGGCGGTGTCCTCGACCGTTTCGACGGGTTCCTCTTCACGTTGCCGGCGGTCTACTACTTGATGCTCGTCATCGAGCCGTGGACCGCTGCGGTCTGACGATCGATCGATCGTGACTCGGGTCGCGATCGCCGGATCGACCGGTTCGATCGGCACCCAGACACTCGACGTCGTTCGCGCCGAGAACCGTCGCACGCCGGGTGCCTACGAGGTGGTGGCGCTCGCCGTCGGGAGCTCCATCGAGCTGTTGATCGAACAGGCACGTGAGTTCTCCCCGTCGATCGTCGCAGTCGCCGACGAGGCCGCGCGCCGGATGGTGGCCGAGGCCCTCCCGGGCGTCGAGGTCGTCGATCGATTGGCTGCCGTCGTCGATCCGGCCGACGTGGTCGTCAACGGGGTGGTCGGCTTCGCCGGCCTCGATGTGACCATCGAGACGCTGCGGGCGGGCAAGCGGCTCGCACTCGCGAACAAGGAGAGCCTGATCGCCGCCGGCCCGGTGGTGCAGCCGCTGCGGGCGACGCCGGGCGCCGAGTTGGTGCCCGTCGACAGCGAGCACTGCGCGCTGCACCAGTGTCTGCGATCGTCGTTCAACGGCCAGGCCGAGGTGGCCAGACTGCTGCTGACGGCGAGCGGGGGGCCGTTTCGTGGACGATCGGCATCGGAGTTGGCGGAGGTGACCGTCGAGGCGGCACTGGCGCATCCGACGTGGAGCATGGGTCCGAAGATCACGGTCGATTCGAGCACGCTCATGAACAAGGGTCTGGAGGTCATCGAGGCCCACGAGCTCTACGGCACCCCCTACGACGACATCGACGTGGTGGTGCATCCCCAGTCGATCATCCACTCGATGGTCGAGTTCACCGACGGCTCGACGATCGCCCAGCTCAGCCTGCCCGACATGCGCCTGCCGATCGGCTATGCCCTGGGCTATCCCGATCGCATCGGAAGTCCCTTCGGCCGTATCGACTGGTCGGCGCTGTCCCGGCTCGATTTCGAGCCGCCCGACCGGGCGACGTTCCGATGCCTCGACCTCGCCTACCAGGCCGGACGCGCCGGTGGAACCGCTCCCGCGTGGTTGAGCGCCGCCAACGAGATCGCAGTTGACGCATTCTTGGCAGGGACATTGCGATGGAATGAGATCCCTGACGTGTGTGTTGGTGTACTTGCGATGCATGATGGTGCAACTCCCCACACCGTCGACGACGTGATCGAGGCCGACGCTCAGGCTCGGCGGATCGCCCGTCAACTCTTGACGAAGTGATGGTTCAACCCGATGACTGACCAACTGACCCCCACCGAACGACCGGCTGACGACCAGCCGGCGGCGTTCGCACCGCCGAGCCGCAGCGATCGCGTCAAGAGCGAGATCATGGCCGGCGGATCGGTCACCGAGCTGAGCGACGACGAGTTGGCCAATGGCTGGACCGGCTACCTCGCGATGGCTGCGATCCTGGGCCTGTTCGTCTGGCTGGCGTTCGTCAACATCTGGATCTTCGTGTTCGTCGTGGGTGTGGTCATCTCGATCTTCCTCCACGAACTCGGGCACTTCTCCACCGCCAAGTGGACCGGCATGAAGGCCACGCAGTTCTTCCTGTTCTTCGGGCCGCGGCTGTGGAGCTTCCGGCGTGGCGAGACCGAGTACGGCGTCCGGGCGATCCCGCTCGGCGCATTCGTGCGCATCATCGGCATGAACCGGATGGACGAGGTCGATCCCGCCGACGAGGGTCGCACCTATCGCCAAGCGACGTTCCCTCGCCGGCTCCTCGTGATCAGCGCCGGCTCGATGATGCACATCATGATCGCCATCGTGCTGCTGTTCGCCGTCTACTCGACCCAGGGCGAGATCACCGCCGAGGACGAGCCGGTCGTCGTCGTGGGTGCGGTGAGCCCGGGGCTGCCGGCATCCGAAGCGGGCATCGTTGCCGACGACGAGATCGTGTCGATCGGCGGCATCGCCGTCGCCACCTCGATCGAACTCGGTGAAGTGGTTCGCAGCTTCGAGCCCGGTGACATCGTCGACGTCGTCGTGATCCGTGACGGAGTGGAACAGACCGTTCCCGTCGGCCTCGGTGCCAACACCGCCGTCGGCGCCGATGACCCACTGTTCGGCACGGCACTGCTCGGGGTTCGCAGCTTCAGCCCGCCGCTGTATCAGGATCACGGCATCGTCGGGTCGGCCGTCAACGCCGTCACCGACATCGTGCCGGTCTCGTGGGAGTCGATGCAGGGCATCGTCAAGGTCATCAACCCGGTCAACATGATCGGTCACCTCGCCGGCACGAACGACGACCTGTCGAGCCGCCCGACGACGCTGTACGGCGTGGCCACGGTGTCCGACGATGTGGGTGACTCCGGTGGATTCGCCGGCGTGCTCTACCTGCTCGCGGTCTTGAACATCTTCGTGGGCGTGTTCAACATGATGCCGCTGCTCCCGCTCGACGGCGGCCACGCGGCGATTGCCTGTTACGAGCGATTCCGTGAGTGGCGCAGCGGCACCAAACAGCGGTACTTCGCCGACGTCGAGCGGCTGATGCCGTTCGCGATGGGCGTCATCGTCGTGCTGGCGATGCTGATGTTCAGCGGGCTGTACCTCGACATCACGCAGCCGATCGGATAGTCCTGATCCGTGGAAGTCTCCAGCTCACTCGTCGCCCGCAAGCTCACCCGGAAGATCTCCGTCGGCAACGTCGAGGTCGGTGGCGACGCGCCGATCACGGTGCAGTCGATGACGATCACCAAGACCGCCGATGTCGAGGGCACGTTGCAGCAGATCTACGCGCTGGCCGCCGCCGGTGCCGACATCGTGCGCTGCACCTGCAACGAGACCGAAGCCGCCGAAGGGCTGGCGCAGATCGTGCCGCGTTCGCCGGTGCCGATCATCGCCGACATCCACCACCAGTACAAGATGGCCATGGCGGCGATGGAAGCGGGCGTGCAGGGCCTGCGGCTGAACCCGGGCAACATCCGCCGGCCCGAACACATCAAGACCGTCGCCGCCGAGGCTCGTGACCGTGGCATCCCCATCCGTATCGGGGTCAACGCCGGGTCGCTCGATCCTGCGCTCTACGAGAAGTACGGCAGCGCCACGCCCGAGGCGATGGTCGAGTCGGCCCAGCAGGAGATCGCCTACTTCGACGAGGTCGGCTTCGACATGATCAAGATCTCGGTCAAGGCGTCGAGCGTGCCGTTGATGATCGAGGCGTACCGCCAGCTCTCGGAGGTGACCGACCATCCGCTGCACCTCGGTGTCACCGAGGCCGGCCCGCCGCCGGCCGGGTTGATCAAGGCGACGGCCGGTATCGCGACGCTGCTCATGGAGGGCATCGGCGACACGATCCGCTACTCGCTGACGGCCGATCCGGTCGAGGAGGCTCGTGCCGGACGACAGCTGCTCGAGGCGCTGGGTCTACGCGAGCGCAAGAACGTCGATCTGATCGCGTGCCCGTCGTGCGGCCGCGCCGAGGTCGACGTGATCGATGTCGCCAACCGGGCAATGGCAGCCTTCGCCGACCGCGAGATCCCGCTGCAGATCGCCGTGATGGGCTGCGTCGTGAACGGTCCGGGCGAAGCCCGTGACGCCGACCTCGGGATCGCCGCCGGCAACAAGCGCGGGCACCTCTTCGTGAAGGGCCAGAACGTGGCCGTCGTCCCCGAGGAGCGAGATGGTCGAGCAACTGGTCGAGTGGGCCGAGTTCATCAACGAGCACGGCGTCGACGCAGCGCTGGCGCGAGTCGACCTGGTCAAGGCCGCTCGGGAAGCCGAGAAGGACCGCGCCAAACTCCTCGACGACAAGGGCGACGACGCCAATCACGCCAGCGAGAAGATCGTCGAGATCCGCAAGACCACCCGCTGAGCTGTTACATCTGGGGTCAGACCCCAGATGTACGAGCGACGACGAAGGTGCCGAGCGGTGGCGGTGATCGAGGCGCCGGGTGGGAGATAGAGGGTCTGGCCGTCGAGGCCGACCGTGAGTTCGTGGCCCGTCGAGGTGTGCGTTCGGCCCGGCTCGATGCGAACGAGGGTGCAGCCGGCCTCCGGCAGTGGGTACCGGCCGGTCGTCGACGCGTCGGGCATCACGGGGTGTGCGAGTGGCGTGGGGTCGAGAACGTGGAGCAGCTCGTCGATGTCGACCTGCTTGACCGTGAGGCCGCCGCGAACGACGTTGTCACTCGCCCCCATCAGCTCGATGCCCGCACCGCCGAGGTAGGCGTGCAGGTTGCCGGCGGTGAGGTGGATCGCCTCACCCGGTTGCAGCGTCACCCGATTGAGCAACAGGGTGACGATCGCGCTGGCGTCGCCCGGGTATCGGTTGGCCAGGGTCGTCACGAGCTGCGCCTCGACGCGGTCGCTGCGGTCGCACGCCACGATCGTGGGTTGCGGATCGAACTGTCCCCGGTAGATCGCCTCGATCGTGGCGGCCACACCGTTGGAACGCAGCATGCTCGCCAGTCCGTCGGCCCCGATCGAGCCGAGCAGCGTGAGTGTCGCCTCGACCGGCCGGACGCCGCACAACGCGTCGAATCGAGTGAGCGCACAGAGCAGTTCCGGTTTGGCACGATCGTCGGGGTAGACACCTCGTGCAAACCCGTCGACGGCTTGTGATGCCGTCGGGTGGACCTGCAGCGAGAGCGGTTCCGCTGCGGCAAGCACCTTCAACAGGTAGGGGAGCTCGCCCGTCAGCTCGCTCAGCGCCCGCCCATCGGCCGTCGTCGTGGGACCGTTCGGATGCGTCCCCAACCACAGCTCCGCCCACGGTCGACCGTCGGCAGCCACACCCAGGAGTTCGGGGATGAACGTCGGGTCGCCCCAGGCGTAGTGCTGGACGACTCCCTCGACCGGAATCGGACCGTCGGACATCAGACTCCGAGTTCTTCGGCGCGCGCCAACACACCGTCACGCTCGGCGCCGATGGTCGTGGAGTCTCCGTGTCCGGTGTGGACGATGGTCTCGTCGGGCAGGGTCAGGAGTCGGTCGCGGATCGATCGCAGGATCGTCGCCTCGTCGCTGAAGCTCCGGCCGGTGGCGCCCGGACCGCCGCAGAACAGGGTGTCTCCGCTGAAGACTGCATCGGATGCGGCGTCGTGGAAGCTGCAGCAGCCGGGGGAGTGGCCGGGCGTGTGCAGCACGGTGAGAGCGTGGTGACCGGCGAGCAGTGTCTCGCCGGGCGCCAACGCACGATCGGGGGAGTCGTCGGGCCAGACCACGTCCCACAACATCCGGTCGGCGGGGTGCAGGAGGATGGGTGCGTCGACTGCGTCACGCAACGGCACCGCGGCGTTGATGTGATCGTTGTGCCCGTGGGTCAGCACGATCGCCGCAACCCGCCGTCCGTTGATCGCTGCGACGATCACCTCGTGGTCGTGGGCGGCGTCGAACACCACGACCTCGCGATCGTCGCCGACGATCCAGATGTTGTTGGTGACCTCCCACTCGCCGCCGTCGAGCGCGAAGATCCCATCGGTCGTGACCAGTTCGATTCCCATGATCGCCTCAGTGCACCCTCATCAGAACACGACCACGCTGCGCAGGACCTCGCCGCGTTCCATCTTGTGGAACGCCTCCTCGACGCCGTCGAGGCCGATGGTCTCCGACACGAACCCGTCGAGGTCGAGGCGCCCCTGGAGATACAGATCGATCAGCATCGGGAAGTCACGCGACGGCAGACAGTCGCCGTACCACGACGACTTGAGGGCGCCGCCTCGACCGAACACCTCGATGAACGGGAGCTCCAGGGTCATCTCGGGGTTGGGCACGCCGACGAGCACCACGGTGCCGGCCAGATCACGTGCCGCGAAGGCCTGCTTGTAGACCTCGGGGTGGCCGATCGCCTCGATGCACACGTCGGCGCCGAAGCCGCCCGTGACCGAACGGATGAACTCCACCGGATCGATCTCCTTCGAGTTGCAGACGTGGGTGGCGCCGAAACCCTTCGCCCACTCGAGCTTGCGGTCGTCGATGTCGACGCCGATGATGGTCGACGCGCCGGCCAGCCGGGCGCCGGCGATGGCGGCATCGCCCACACCGCCGCAACCGAAGACCGCGACCGACTGGCCGCGGGTGACGCCGGCGGTGTTGAGCACGGCGCCGAGGCCGGCCATCACACCGCAGCCGAGCAGGCCCGCGGCAGCAGGGGAAGCGGCCGGGTCGACCTTGGTGCACTGTCCGGCGGCGACGAGTGTCTTGTCGCAGAACGCACCGATGCCGAGGGCCGGTGACAGTTCGGTTCCGTCGGCCAGGGTCATCTTCTGGGTGGCGTTGTGCGTGTTGAAGCAGTACTGCGGCTGGCCCCGGCGGCACGCCCGACAGTCGCCGCACACGGCGCGCCAGTTGAGGATCACGTAGTCGCCGGGGGCCACCTCGGTGACGCCGTCGCCGACCGATTCGACGACCCCGGCGGCCTCGTGGCCGAGCAGGAACGGGAAGTCGTCGTTGATCCCACCCTCGCGATAATGCAGATCGGTGTGGCAGACCCCGCACGCCTGGATGACGACGACTGCCTCACCCGGCCCGGGATCGGGGATGACGATCGTCTCCATCGACACGGGTTGGCCCTTCGCTCGGGCGATGATTCCACGAACCTCTTGACTCATGCGGGTGACGGTAGCGCGCCGGTCGATGTGTGGAACCGTGTTGGCGTGGGGAACGTCCAACGATGGTGAAGAAACGTCTCATGCCCCGTTCTCGCCGTCGTCGGCCTCGCCGTCGTCGCAACTTCCTGTGGCAGCGATGGCGCGCAGTCGTCGCCGGCGTCCGACTCCACCTTGCCGCCGGTCGCCACCGGTGATCCCGCCACTGGCGGCTACACCCACCCGACCGGTGTCGACGACGTGGTCATCTCGTACGCCGAGTTGGGTGGCTTCACCACCCCGGCGTTCACGTTCCAGCAGACGCCGGCGGTGCTGGTGTCCGGCGATGGTCGGGTGTTCAGCCCGGGCGCACAGATCGAGATCTACCCGGGCCCGTTGCTCCCCGCCGTGCAGGTGCAGACGATCACCGAGACCGGCATCCAGAACCTGCTCGCCGCGGCCGACGACGCGGGTCTCCTCGCCGACATCGACTACACGATCGACTCGAATGTCGCCGACGCGTCCACGGCGACTGTGGTGATCAGCGCCGACGGCGACACCTGGACGCACGAGGCGTATGCGCTCGGCTTCGCCGGGCCCGACGGCGTGGAACCGACGCCCGAGCGGCAGGCGTTGCTGGCATTCGTCACGCAACTCACCGAGCTGTCGAAGCTCGCTGGGGCCGAGAACCTCGGCGAGACGTCCCTGTTCGAGCCGACCGAGTACGCGATCGAGGCGACGCCCGTCGACGATCTCTCGGCCTACGGCACCGATGGCATCGAGCCCACGCTCGAGGAGTGGCCGGCCGACGTGTCGGTCCGGCTGGCCGACGCGTCGAGCTGTGTGACGCTGCCGGCGACCGAGGTCGGCGACCTCCTCGTCGCCGCCAATCAGCTGACGTTCTTCACCGACGCCGACGTCACGTACCAGGTCGTCGCTCGCCCCGTCCTCCCCGGCTCCACCTGCTGAGTGTTACGATTGGTGTCTGACCCCAATCGTATACGGATTCAGAAGAGGCGGAGGTCGTCGGGCTTCATGCCGCGGAGTTCGTCGTAGTCGACTTCGACCCAGCGGAAGCCGCGTGACTCGGCGAGCACCTTGGCCTGCGGCTTCACGACCTGGGCGACGAACACGCCGCGGATCTCACCCAGCGACGAATCGAGCTTGAGCCGTTCGATGTAGCGGGTGAGCTGCTCGACGCCGTCGATCTCGCCGCGGCGCTTCACCTCCACGGCCACCACGGTGTCGGACTCGTCGCGGCACACGAGGTCGATCGGGCCGATCGCCGTCGGATACTCCCGGCGCACGAGCGTCAGCCCCACCTCGATCGCGTGCGGGCTCGCCGCCAGGAGCTCCTGCAGGTGCGCCTCGACACCGTCCTTCTGCAGGCCGGGATCGTCGCCGAGCTCTTCGGCGACGTCGCTCAGCACCTCGTGCAGGGTGATGGTCAGCGTCTCCTGCTTGGGGTTCGTGACCACCCAGTGATCGCCGTGGTCGACGAGCGTGTTGGGTGCGTTCATCCAGTTCAGCGGCTTGTAGGCGCCACCATCGGCGTGAATGGCCACACACCCGTCGGCCTTGACCATGATCAGGCGCGTCGCCTCGGGGAGGTGGGCGTCGAGGCGACCCGAGTAGTCGACCGAGCAGCGGGCGATGACGAGACGCACGACGGGTGACGCTACCTGGCGAGCCGCGGTCGCTCGGTTTCGACGTGATCACGCATTCGCCGCTGGATCAGCTCGCGACGTTGCTGCAGCTCGCGGTAGGTCAGGCGGTTGACGCTGGCGTCGAGGCCCATGCTGGCGCGCACGCCGTCCATGTCGAACTCGACGGTGCTGGGATCGACGCCGAGTTCTCGCCCGAGGCGCTCGCCGTGCTTCTGGGCGAACAGCATCGAGATGTTCGCAACCTCGCCGAGGATGTCGAGGTCGGGCGCGAGCCGGGCGATCGCACCGTCGAGGAACACCATGTTCTTCACGTAGAGCATCAGCTCCTTGGGGAGCTTGGCGCCGTATCCGAGCAGGGCCTTGACGACCCGCTGGACCTCTTTGACCATCTCCTCGCCGGTGAGCGTGGTGGGGTCGATGACCTCGTCGTCGAGTCGCAGGTCGCGGATCACGGCCTCGATGTCGGTGTCCATGGGGAGCGCGCCGAGGTCACGCAGCGCCGCCATCTGGCCGCGGGTGTCGTTGGTGGTGGCACCGAGCATCAAGCGCAGGAACGCATTGCGACGAGCGCCGGTGAGGCGGCCGACGATGCCGTGGTCGAGCAGGGCCGTGCGGCCGTCGGCCATCACGAACAGGTTGCCGCCGTGCAGGTCGCCGTGGAAGATGCCCTCGACGATGGCGCCCTCCATGAAGGCGATCATCGCGGTTCGCACGACGTCCTCGGTGTCGATGCCGGCGTCCTGCATGCCGACCACGTCGTCGAAGTTGAACCCGTAGATGCGCTCCATCACGAGGACGCGTCGGGTCACGAGCGAGGGGTGCGGCCGCGGGACGATGTAACGGTCCTGGCCGAGGTCGTGGAGCATGGTCGCGATGTCGAGCATGTTGGCGGCTTCCATCCGGAAGTCGAGTTCCTCGACGATGGTCTCACCGAACAGTTCGACCAGCGTCGGCGGGTTTGCCAGCGCGGCGACCGGGATCCGACCGACGAGGTGCGGCGCCAGCCATGCCATCACCTTGAGGTCCTTGCGCACGAGTGACGCAACGGTGGTCCGTTGGACCTTCACCACCACCTGTTCGCCGGTCAGCAGCGTGGCTGCGTGGACCTGGGCGATCGACGCTGCAGCGAGCGGGGTCTCCTCGAAGTGGCTGAACACGTCCTCGAGCCGGGCGCCGAGATCCTGCTCGACGGTGACACGGACGACGTCGAACGACTCGGGCTTCACCTGGTCGCGGCACTTCTTGAACTCGGCGACGAGTTGAGCCGGGAACAGGCCGTCGCCGGCAGAGATGATCTGGCCGAGCTTGATGTACGTCGGGCCGAGCGTCTCGGCGGCGACGCGCAGGCGATGCGAGATCTCGGCCTGGCTGGCCTCGGCGTCGGCGAACTTTCCCCGCCGCTTCTTGATCATCCATGGTGCGATCGCCGTACCGAGGTGCCCGACGACGGTGATCACGCGAAGACCTGGCGGCAGCTTGCGGGGCCCGGTGAGTTCCGGAACCTCGGCTTGCGCCTGGCGCCGAAGTGTGGGTGGGAGCGCCGACCACGTGATGTGATCACGGTCGAGTACCCACGGGCCGTGCTCGGTGAACGAACCCCAGGCGAGATCCGACGGGTGGGCGGTCTCGGTCGGTACGGAAGTCACCCCGACATGATGCCGGATTCTCGAAGATTCGTCGCCGCGAGGCAACATCGGGTCATGACCGAACGACCATTTCGCGTACTGGGGCTCCAACAGATCGCCATCGGCGGGCTCGACAAGGGTGCGCTCACCGGACTCTGGACCGGGCTGCTCGGCGTCGAGAAGGTCGGTGACTACGTGAGCGAGTCGGAGAACGTCGACGAGGACATCCTCCGCCTCGGCGAGGGACCTCATGCCGTGGAGATCGATCTGATGCAGCCGCTCGATCCCGAGCGATCACCCAAGGTGCACGTGCCGACGCTCAACCACGTCGGTGTGTGGATCGACGATCTCGCGGCGTGTGTCGACTGGCTGACGGAGCAGGGCGTGCGGTTCACGCCGGGTGGGATTCGCAAGGGTGCCGCGGGCCACGACGTGTGCTTCATCCACCCGAAGGGCAACGACGACACGCCCCGAAGTGGTGAAGGTGTGCTGATCGAACTCGTCCAGGCTCCGCCCGATGTGATCGCAGCCCTGGGCTGATGGCCGACACGGGGGGTTCGGGTCCGCTCGCCGGGATCCGGGTGGTCGAACTCGGCGTGTGGGTGGCGGGGCCCGCTGCCGGCGGGATCATGGCCGACTGGGGTGCCGACGTCATCAAGGTCGAGCCGGCCGGTGGCGACCCGCAGCGGGCGGTGTTCGGGTCGGTCGGACTCGACGGTTCGATGCCGGTGCCGCCCTTCGAGGTCGACAACCGCGGCAAGCGATCGGTGGTGCTCGACCTTCGAGACTTCGACGACCACGCCGTGTTCGACCGGCTGCTGTCGACGGCCGACGTGCTGGTCACCAACATGCGACCGGGGGCGCTGGAACGCCTCGAACTCGGGCCCGACCGGATCTGTGCACGGCACCCTCGTCTCGTGTACGGGGCGATCACCGGCTACGGCTTCGAGGGCGTCGATCGTGACCGTGCCGGCTACGACATCGGCGCGTTCTGGGCGCGGTCGGGACTCGCACACACCATGGTCCCGCCGGGCGAGATGCCACCCGGGCTGCGTTCGGGGATGGGCGACCATCAGACGGGGATGACGCTCGTCGCAGGCGTGATGGCGAAGCTGCTCGAGCGGGAACGAACCGGCCATGGCGGTCTGGTGTCGACCAGCCTCCTGCGCACCGGGATGTACTCGATCGCCTGGGACTTCGGCATCCAACTGCGGTTCGATCGCCGGGAGTCGACGAAGTCACGTGCGAAGAGCCGGGCTCCACTCATCAACAGCTACCGGGCGAGCGACGATCGCATCTTCTGGCTCATCTGCCTCGAAGCCGACCGTCACTGGCCCAAGGTGCTCGCCGCGCTCGATCGTTCCGATCTGGCCGATGATCCGCGATACGTCGATGCGAAGGCCCGCGTCACGCACGCGGCGGAGTTGATCGCCGAGTTCGACACGGTCTTCGACACGCGGCCGCTCGCGGAGTGGGCGGAGCGGTTCGACGAGCACGACGTGTGGTGGGCGCCGGTGCAGTCGATCGTCGACGTGATCGCCGACCCGCAGGCACAGTCCGGCTTCGTCGACATGATGCCGCGCGACGGCGAGGAGCCGTTCCGGGCCGTGGCGACGCCGGTCGACTTCGACGGCCACGTCGTGCGACCCGGTGTGGTGCCCGCGCTCGGCGAGCACACCGACGAGATCCTCGACGAGCTCGTGCCCGAGCGATGAGAATCTGGCGCGACCGGTGCGCCGGAATCTCATCGCTCGACCATGCGGGATGCAAGCGATGAGATTGTGGCGCGACCGGTGCACCGGAATCTCATCGCTCAGAAGGTTGGGGGGCGCTTCTCGATGAGGGCGCTGACGCCCTCGCGGTACTCGGCGGTGCCCATGGCCTCGTCGAGGAGGCGGAGCGAGTCGGTGACCGAGGCGGCGGGGTCGTGGCGCAGGAGATCGTCGGCGATCTGGCGTTTGGTCATGGTGACGGCGTTCGGGCCGACCGTGTCGGCGAGGAGTCGGCCATAGCGCCGCGCGGCAGCGAGGGTGGCGGCACCGTCGGGCTCGACACCGTTCCAGAGTCCCCAGTCGGCGGTCTCCTCGCCGGTGACCACACGTCCCGACAGCAGCAGATCGTTTGCCCGGGTGACGCCGACGAGGCGGGGCAACATCCAGCTCGCGCCGTACTCGGCGGGCAGGCCGAGCTTCGGCGCAGCCGTGGTGAGCTTGGCATCGGCGGCGACGAAGCGAAGATCGCAGAACAGCACGAGCGACAGACCCACGCCCGCGCAGGCTCCATTGACGGCGGCGATGATCGGCAGCCGGTAGCCGAGCTGCCACGCCATGTCGGCGTCGAGACGGTCACCGCCTCCGGGTCGGGCGGGCTCGGCGGGCAGACCGCTGTCGTAGCCGCCGCGTTCGCCGTGGTCGGCGAGGGCAGCCGAGTCGCCGCCGACACAGAACGCCGGGGGAGTACCGGTGACCACGACGGCGCGGACGTCGTCACGATGCTCGAGTTCGGCCATCACCTGGCGGAACTCCGTGTGCATCGTGCCCGTCCACGCGTTGTGACGGTGCGGGCGGTGCAGCCACACCGTGGCCACACGATCCTCGATCTCCCAGCGGATCGCCGTGAGTTCGCCGCTCGCGGCGGTCGGCGGATCGCCGCTCAGCCCCACAGCGCCTGGAGCACGGGTTCGGCCAACTCGGGTCGGCAGACGATGAAGTCGGGAAGCCACGGATCGCGGTCGTTGTAGACGATGGGCGAGCCGTCGAGCCGGCTCACGTGGAAGCCTGAAGCGAGCGCAACGCCGGCCGGTGCGGCGGAGTCCCACTGGTACATGCCGCCATCGTGGACGTAGATGTCGGTTTCGCCCATGACGACCGACATCGCCTTGGCCCCCGCCGATCCGAGCCGCACGGCCTCACAGTCGAGGCCTTCGGCGACGAGCACGGCGGCGTACGGCGCTCGGCTGCGAGACGTGACCAGGCGTGGTCGCTGCGCGTGTGAACGGCGGCATCGGGGTGGGATCGTCGGTGGTGAAGGTGCGGTCGAGAACCGGAAGGCTCACGGCGGCGGCGCCGAAGCGGTCGCCCGACCAGAGTGCGATGTGAACCGCCCAGTCGATGCGGCCGGGTTCGCTGTACTCGCGGGTGCCGTCGAGTGGATCGACGATCCACACGCGGTCGGCGCCGAATCGTCGAGGGTCTTCGCGACCCTCCTCCGAGAGCACCGCATCATCGGGTCGGTGCGTGGCGAACTCCTGGGCGAGGAACTGCTGCGCGAGAGCGTCGCCGGCATCCTTGACATCCCAGGTCGAAGCGCCCTCGGCAAACAGCTTCTCGCGGGCTTCGAGGAGCAGGTGGCCCGTCTCGGTCGCCAGGCGCGTGGCGAGCTGGCCGTCGGTCTCCTGCATCAGGCCAGCTTTTTGTACTTGATGCGGTGGGGTTGCTCGGCGCCGGCGCCGAGTTCCTTCTTGCGTCGTTCCTCGTACTCGGAGAAGTTGCCCTCGAACCAGCGCACCTGGCTGTCGCCCTCGAACGCCAACACGTGGGTGGCGACGCGGTCGAGGAACCAGCGGTCGTGCGAGATCACCACGGCGCAGCCGGGGAACGATTCGAGCCCGGCTTCGAGTGCACGCAGCGTGTCGACGTCGAGGTCGTTCGTCGGCTCGTCGAGCAGCAGCACGTTGCCGCCCGACTTGAGCAGCTTGGCGAGATGCACCCGGTTGCGCTCGCCGCCGGACAGGTCGCCGACGCGCTTGCCGTGGTCGGTGCCCTTGAAGTTGAAGCTCGACACGTAGGCGCGTCCGTGGATTTCGCGGCCGCCGACCTCGAGCACTTCGGCGCCACCGGTGATCTCGTCGTACACGGTGGCGTCGGGGTCGAGGTCGTCGCGGTCCTGGTCGACGTACGACAGATCGACGGTGTCGCCGATCTTGATCGAACCGGAGTCGGGCTCCTCGCGACCGGCGAGCATCTTGAACAGCGTGGACTTGCCGGCGCCGTTCGGGCCGATGATGCCGACGATGCCGGCGGGCGGCAGCGAGAACGAGAGGTTCTCGATGAGCAGCCGGTCGCCGAAGCCCTTGCTGAGCCCTTCGACCTCGATCACCTGGTCGCCGAGGCGACGGCCGGCCGGGATCGTGATCTCCAGCGTCGACGCCTTGGTCTCGGCCGATTTCGTCTCGTTGTAGAGCTTCTCGTAGGCGGCCAACCGGGCCTTGCCCTTGGCCTGGCGGGCCTTGGCGCCCATCCGGACCCATTCGAGTTCGCGGGCCAGGCTGCGCTTGCGGGCTTCGTTGCCACGCTCTTCGCGTTCGAGGCGTTCCTGCTTCTGCTCGAGCCAGCTGGAGTAGTTGCCCTCGAAGGGGAACCCCTTGCCGCGGTCGAGCTCGAGGATCCACTGGGCGACGTTG
The DNA here is from genome assembly GCA_963743825.1 of Ilumatobacteraceae bacterium. Taxonomy (GTDB): domain Bacteria; phylum Actinomycetota; class Acidimicrobiia; order Acidimicrobiales; family Ilumatobacteraceae; genus Sva-07. The sequence goes on from CAVURC010000006.1 coordinate 52,898, forward strand.
TCGAGGAAGTACCGGTCGTGGGTGATCGCCACCACCGTGCCCGCATAGTCGCCGAGGAAACGCTCCAGCCAGTCGACGGACTCGGCGTCGAGGTGGTTCGTCGGCTCGTCGAGCAGCAACAGGTCGGGGCGCGACAGCAGGAGGCGGCACAGTGCGACACGGCGACGCTCGCCACCGGACAGCACGGTCACGTCGGCATCGTCGGGCGGGCAGCGCAAGGCGTCCATGGCGATCTCGACGTTGCGTTCGAGGCTCCACGCGTCCGTTGCGGCGATCCTGTCTTCGAGGCGCGCCTGCTCCTTGCCGATCTTGTCGTAGTCGGCATCGGGGTCGGCCCACATGGCCATGACCTCGTTGTACCGATCGATGATGCCCTGCACGTCGGCCACGCCGTCCATGACGTTGCCCTTCACATCCTTGGCGGGATCGAGCTGCGGCTCCTGGGCGAGGTAGCCGACGGTGAAGCCGGCGGTGAGGCGGGCCTCGCCGGAGTATCCGTCGTCGAGGCCGGCCATGATCTTGAGCAGCGACGACTTGCCGGCGCCGTTGTTGCCCAACACACCGATCTTGGCGCCCGGGTAGAACGACAACGAGATGTTCTCCAGCACCGTCTTGTCCGGCGGGTAGTGACGGGCGAGCTTGTAGGCCTGGTAGATGAATTCGTGCGCCATGGTGGCCCCGAGGCTAACGGCGACCGAACGATCGTTGCCGTGGTGTCCGACACCACGGCAACGATTCAGATGGCGTCGGCGCCGTACTCGGACGTGCGGATCCGGACGATCGTTTCCACACTGGTGACCCAGATCTTGCCATCGCCGATCTTGCCGGTACTCGCTGCGGACGCAATGGCGTCGACGATCCGTTCGACATCGTCGCTCTCGGCGAGGATCTCGAGCTTGACCTTCGGGACGAAGTCGATCTTGTACTCGGACCCGCGGTAGGTCTCGGTGTGGCCGCCCTGGCGGCCGAACCCGCGGACCTCCGACACGGTGATTCCTTGAACGCCGGCGGCCTTGAGTGCCTCCTTGACGTCGTCGAGCTTGAACGGTTTGATGATGGCGGTGATCAGCTTCATGGAGGCTCCTTGTCAGGTCGCGTGGTCAGACGCCGGGGTGGTAGGCGGTTTCGGCGTGCTGGGCCTGGTCGAGGCCGATCTGCTCTTCCTCGATGGAGACCCGGACGCCGATGGTCTTCTTCAGCGCGAGCATCAACAGCAAGGTGATGGGGAACGACCAGAGGATCGTGACGCCGTTGACCAGCGCCTGCTCGAGCAGCAGTGAGGCGTCGCCACCGTAGAAGATCCCCTCGTCGAACGCGCCGTCGAAGAACGCCGGGTTGGCGAAGAAGCCGATGAGGAGCGAGCCGACGAGTCCACCGACGAAGTGCACCCCGACGACGTCGAGTGCATCGTCGTAGCCGAACTTGTTCTTCAGGCGGATGGCGTAGCAGCAGATCACTCCGGCAGCGGCGCCGATGAAGATCGGTGCCGGGCCGGACACGTAGCCGGCGGCCGGTGTGATGGCCACGAGTCCGGCGACGATCCCGGAGGCCGCGCCCAGGTTGGTGGGGTGACCGTCACGAATCCATTCGACGACAACCCAGACGAGGCCGGCTGCAGCAGCGGCGAGGAACGTGTTCATGAACGCTTGGGCTGCCTGGCCGTTGGCGGCCAGGGCGGAGCCGGCGTTGAAGCCGAACCAGCCGAACCAGAGGATCCCGGTGCCGATCATCACGAGCGGCATCGAGTGCGGCGGGCTCGCCTCGGTGCGCCGAGCACCGAGAACCAGAACTGCGGCGAGCGCCGCAATGCCGGCGTTGACGTGGATCGCCGTTCCGCCGGCGAAGTCGATCGACCCGCGCTGGCCGGCCCATCCGCCGTACACCCACTTGAACACGGGCACGAACACGAGCAGCACCCAGATCGGCACGAAGATCGCCCATGCGGCGAACTTCATCCGGTCGGCCACGGCGCCGGAGATGAGCGCCGGCGTGATGACGGCGAACATTCCGAGGAACGCGACGATGGCGAGCGCGGACCCGTCACCGGCGACGGTGATGTCCTTGAGGAAGAACGAGTCGAACCCGCCGATGAAGTCGTTGTCGAACGGTGTCTGGGCCAACGAGAAGCCGACGGCGACCCACACGATCGGCACGATCAGCAGGCAGTAGAAGTTCATCATCAGCATGTTCAGCACGTTGCGGCTGCGGTCCATGCCACCGTAGAAGAGCGCGAGGCCCGGTGTCATGAACAGCACCATGGCTGCTGAGACGAGGATCCAAGTCAGGTTGCCGCTGTCCATTCGATCTCCAATTCGGTTGGTGTGGGAGCGGCCGACAAGATGCGGCAAGTTTGTTTCCTGGATGTTTCAGCACGAACTCGCTCGGATGAACTCTCGGAACCGCGAGCGATGAGATTTCGGCGCGACGGGTGCGCCGGAATCTCATCGCTGGCAGGGGGCTACCGGGGCTTCAGCGGGTGAGGCGGGTGATGGCGTCGTGGAACTCGTCGATCGTGTCGTTGATGATGTCGGCGACGGAGCGGACCGACTCGATGCGTCCGGCGACCTGGCCCGACAGTGCGATGGCCGCGTTCATGTCGCCACCGAAGTACAGCGCCTGCGGATCACCGAAGTCGCCGAACACGTTGTGCTCGGCGTTCACGAGCGCTGCGGTGCGCTCGGTGCGCAGCGCCCGCAGGGCGGGGGAGTGGCGCTGGTTGAGGAAGAGGGTGTCGGTCTCCGCCGCGTCGATGATCGCCTGCTTCCAGTTCTGGTGCACGGGTGACTCGGCGGCCGACACCATGCGGGTGCCCATCTGCACGCCCTCGGCGCCGAGCGCGAAGGCCGCGGCCATCGTGTACCCATCGGTGATACCGCCCGCCGCGATGATCGGTACGTCGACCTTCGAACGCACCAATGGAAGCAGCACCATGGTGGCCACTGGCGTCGGGCTCTTGAAACCGCCCCCTTCGCCGCCTTCCACGACCAGGCCGTCGACGCCCGCATCGACCGCCTTCAGTGCGGCGGCCAGGGTGGGTACCACGTGGTAGACGGTGAGCCCGGCCTCCTTGAGGATGCCGGTGTACTTCGTCGGCGAACCAGCCGATGTGGTGACGAACTTGACGCCCTGATCGATCACGAATTCGGCAATCGCCGGGTCGCGCACGAATGCCTGGGCGATGTTGACGCCGAACGGCCGGTCGGTGAGTTCGCGCATCTTGCGGATCTCGTCCTTGACCGCATCGAGTTCGCCGGAGGATGTCTCGATGATCCCGCACGCTCCCGCCTGCGACACCGCCGATGCGAGCTGCGAGCGAGCGATCCACCCCATCGGCGCCTGCACGATCGGGATGTCGACGCCGAGGTCACGGCTGACTCGATTGTCGAACGCGGCGGGGAGTGGCGATGTCATCTGCTCATCTTGACGGTCGGGTCGTCGCCCCGTTGAACCGGACGTACACGATGTGTCTGACACATCGTGTACGTCAGGGGATCACGAGGGGGAAGCGGGGGTCGTCGTCGAGGGGGCCGCCGACGACCAGGCCGTTCGGTTCGTACGGTGGCGACGTCGTCCACGGGCGCTCGCCGAATCGAGCGTCGTCGCCGAGCCAGCGCAGGCTCACCGCCCGGCGGCGGGTGGCGAGCGAGTTGCCCGGCGCGCCGTGCAGCGTGCGGAAGTGGAACGCCAGCACGTCGCCCGGCTCGACGTCCCACCCGAGCACCGTGTGACCGGCGACCAGTTCGTCGCCCTCTGGGAGGAGTTCGAACCGGTCGTCGGCGTCGCCGTAGGGAGTCTGGTCGATGAACTTGCGGGGCACGAACCGGCGTCCCCACAGATGCGAGCCGGCGATGAACTGCAGCCCCGACGTCGCGGGCACCGGGTCGAGTGCGATCCACATGCTGACGTTCTGGAGGCCGTCGATGCCGTAGTACGGATCGTCGTGGTGCCAGGGCGTCGGCTCGGTCGCCCCGGGCTCCTTCACCAGCACGTGTTCGTGGAAGAAGCGCACCGTCGACGACTGCATCAGCTGACCGGCGATCGTGGCGAGACCGCTCTCGAACACGACCCGCCGGTACTGCTCGACCTCCGGCCACGTGACGTAGTCACTCCAGAATCCGACCGCTTCGTCGGGGCTGGTGTACCAGTGCGACCACTCGCTCGGATGCGTCCGGTTGTACTCGACACCCTCGGCCAGCAGATCGAGCCAGCGCGTCGAGCACGCCGCGCAGCACCGTGGCGCCGTCACGCTGGAACTGTTCGACATCGACGGGTTCGTTCATCCGGTGATCATCCCAGATCCGCACCTCGCTAGCGTCGTCGTCATGACCTCACTCCCCACCTCGCCGTTCGGCCGGCCACGAGTCGACCCGAGTGATCTTCGGCGCCGCCGCCCTCGGCGGCATGAGCCAGGAGCGCGCCGACACGACGCTCGCCCAGGTGCACGGTGGGGGATCAACCACATCGACACCGCGGCGTCGTACGGGGCGTCCGAAGATCGGCTGCAGCCCTGGCTCGCCGAGCATCGCGACGAGGTGTTCCTCGCCACCAAGACCGGCGAGCGCACGGGGCGACGATGCCCGAGCGGAACTCGAACGATCGCTCGAGCGGATGGCCGTCGATCACGTCGATCTGATCCAGCTGCACAACCTGGTCGAGGACGACGAGTGGGAGGCAGCGTTCGCGCCCGGCGGCGCGGTCGAGGCGCTCGCGACGGCGCGCGACGAGGGGTTCGTGTCGCACATCGGCGTGACCGGTCACGGCTTGCGGATCGCCGGCATGCACGTGCGCAGCCTCGAACGGTTCGACTTCGCGTCGGTGCTGTTCCCGGTGAACTTCGTGCTGATCGACAACCCGACCTATCGCGCCGACGTCGAGGAGTTGCTCGCAGTGTGCGCCGACCGCGGCGTTGCGGTCCAGACGATCAAGTCGATCGCCCGCGGCAGATGGTCCGACGAGAACACGCCGCACTTCAGCTGGTACGACCCGCTCACCGACCCCGCCGCCATCGGGCGTGCGGTCCGCTTCGTGCTGTCGAACCCGCAGATGTTCCTCAACACCACGAGCGACGCTCGCCTGCTCCCCTCGGTGGTCGAGGCGGCAGTCGGTGACCTCACGCGGCCGACCGACGACGAGATGCGCGCCGACATCGCCCACGAAGGCATCACGCCGTTGTTCGACGGCGACCTCCTCGAACGCATCTGAGTCGCACGAGTCGCAGCGGACGCTTGCAACGGGTCGGGTCTGAGCGCCGCGTGTTGCGAGGTGTCGAGCATCGGTGCGGACGGGGGCGATGCGGACGGGGCCGCGGCGCTCGGTGACGTCGGTGTACTCGGCCACGATCGACTTGATCTGATCGCCTTCGAGTTCGTCGCTCTCGCACAGGCCGTCCGCGATGCGCAACAGCGCCTCGCGGTACTTCGACGTCATCAGTGCGGCGCGTTCGGAACCCTCGGCCAGCAACGCTTCGGCGGCCTCGCGGCTCGGCTCGTCCGACAGCACCTTGGCGACGAGGTTGCGCCGCCGTGGGGATCGCCGGCCGCCTCGAGGCTCAGCAGGCCGGGTCCGTTGCCCAGCTGGCCGACGAGTTGCGATGCGATGCTGGTCGCCACGGCGAGGTCGGACGAGATGCCGCTCGACGCCTCGCCGTACTCCTGCAGTTCGGCGGCCCGACCGGCGAGCGCAACGGCGATGAGGTCACGGGCGTCGCTCGGCGTCTTGAGGAAGCGTTCCTCCACGTCGCCGTGAGCAACGAGGCCGAGCGCCGAGGAGCGACGAAGGATCGACGCCATCTTCACGTCACGGCGCGTGAGGATCGCGGTGAGCGCATGGCCGGCCTCGTGGATGGCGATGCGGCGACGTTCGTCGGGGTGGTAGCCCATCTCGTGGGCAACGCCCACCTCGGTCACGAGTTGCGCCTGCAGCACGTCGGTGACGTTCATCGACGTGCGGCTGTAGCGCAGCGCGATGATCAGCGCCTCGTCGAGCAGCTTCTCGATCTTCACCGGGGTGTAGCCGGCCGAGAGGTCGGCGATGAGCGCCGCCGTGACCGCTTCGTCGTGGTTCTTCTTGTTCAGGTAGTACTGGGCGATCTCCAGGCGGTCGGCCCGAGGCGGCAGGTTGAAGCCGATGATGCGATCGAATCGACCGGGACGAAGCAGCGCCGGATCGAGGTCGGCGGCGCGGTTGGTGGAGGCGACGATGAGGATGTTGGCCTCGCTGCGGGTGGGGCGGGGGCGCCGCTTGTCGGCCGGCAGGAAGCTGTTGAACCAGTCGATGAAGCTGGCCTTGAACTTCTGACGACCGGTCGGGAGGTCGAAACTCTGCATCTGCACGAGGAGTTCGTTGACGACACCGACGATGCCTTCGCGCATCGATCCGCTGTTCATGCCGCTGCGGGCACCGCCGATGGCGTCGAACTCCTCGATGTAGCCGATGGCCCCGCCTTCGTCACGGGCGGCCTTGCGCAGCGCCTTGAAGAACGAGCGGATCTTCTTGTTCGTCTGGCCGTAGTACATCGACTGGAATTCGCTGGCCGACACGAAGAGGAACGGCACGCCGGCTTCGGCCGCCATCGCCTTGGCCAGGTAGGTCTTGCCGGTGCCGGGCGGGCCTTCGAACAGCACGCCGCGCCGCGCATTGCCGCCCATTTCGCGTTGGAACGTCTCCGATGCGAGGAACAGGTTCATGCTGTCGATCGCTTCGCGCTTGGTCTGGTCGGCGCCCACCACGTCGTCGAGGCGGATGTTCGAATCGGAGGCCCGCAGCAGTGTGTGCGGCGACTTGCCGGCCGTGAGGAACGGGATGAAGATGACCGTGCCGAGGATGAGATCAGCCCGAGGGCGATGATGATCTCCGGGTTGCCCATCAGCCAGCCGGGGATGCCGAGCCGGATCGGGTTGTCGTTCACGAGTCGCCACAGCAGGTACGCGAAGGCGGCACCCAGCATGATCAGCAATTTGCGAAGCCGCTTCTGGCGGGTGCGTTCACGGTTGGCGTTGGCGTCGATGTCCTTGCCGCTCAACATCTCGCCGGTGCTCAGTCGTGCCAGTTCCATGCGGTTCCCCTGTTCTGCTGTGGCGCCGCTGTGACGCCCTTGCGAGGCTGCGATCGGCGTCTCGGTGTCGCTCACCGAACGTAGCCCGACAACACCGACAGTGGTCAAGGTTGGGCAGGTCAAGGCTTGGTCAAGATTGTGGGGGTCGCGCGGCGCCACGTGCTGCGACGTAGTGTCGCCGCATGATCGCCGCCTACCGGGAGACCGGTTACAACGTCATGCTCTATCTCCACATCGTCACGGCGCTGGTTGCGTTCGCTCCGGCGTTCGTGCACCCGCTGCTGGCCAGTCAGACCAGAGCACTCGACGCCGACAGTCGCGGCAAGGTGATCGGCATGATGGCCGGCAACGGTCGGCGGATCTATGCCCCGGCACTGATCCTCACCGGCCTGTTCGGCTTCGCGATGCAGGGCATGTCCGATGGTGTCATCGAGTTCAGCCAGACCTGGTTCTGGTTGGCGCTCGTGCTGTGGCTCGGCATGAACGGCGTGCTGCACGGAATGCTGCTGCCGGCGGAGCGTGCCGTTGCCGGCGGCGACGAGACGGCGGCCAAGAAAGTCGACACCGCAGGCATCATCATGACGGTGCTGCTGGCCGTCATGGTGTACCTGATGGTGTTCAAGCCCGGGTTCTAGACAGCCAACTGTCACCGGCGGTGTAGGTGCCGTTGCGTTCGACGGTGTTCAACCACGTGTAGACGCCTTCGTAGCAGGCTCGCCAGGTGGCGTAGGTGTAGTCGAGGTTGTAGGCCGACGAGTTGCGGGCGTTGACCGAGTACTGGAACGCCGACCGGTGGGCGGTGTCACGGACCTGGCCGAGGCCCCATGATTCGCCGTTGTCGCCGTTGGCGGACTGGTACCAGTACGACTCCTTGATCACCTGGGCGCGGGCGATGTCTTCGTCGATGCCCCATTTGCAGGCGGCCCATTGGATGATCTCGTCGGTGGTGCCGGCGAAGTCGCCGTCGACGCGGTCTGAACTGTGACCAGTCGGTGCGTGTGTTGGCGTTGGCGCGGCTGCCTCGGTTGGCGTTCGCGGCGGCGTTCTCCGGGCGGATCTCCGCCGGTGTCGGCGGACCCGGGCGGCGCACTCGGCGCCGCTCGGCAACGCCGAGCCGACAGGCAACGTCGCGAACCTCCCCGACGACGAGCGGGGCGGGTGCAGCGGTCGTCGTCGTGCGTGGTGGTGGTCGGAGCGGCCGTCGTGGGGTCGCCGCCGTCGTGGTGGTGGTCGCGCGGTGGTGGTCGTCGGGGCAGTCGTCGTGGTGTCGCAGCGACCGTGTCGTGCGTCGTCGTGGTTGTCGCTGCGGTCGTGTCGGCGGCCGTCGTGTGTCGCAGCGGTGGTTGTGGGAGCTGGTCGTCGCTGCGGTCGTGGCGGCGTGAGGCGCGGTCGAATGGCAGTCGGTCAGCGTGACGGTGGCGGCGTCGTTGTTCCAGTGGATCAACGAGCCCCACCCGGTTCCGAACACTCCGACCTGCACCGATGTACGAGCCGGCGGCGAGGTTCTGCGTTGCCCAGGACGTGCTCAGTTGGTGGGTCCGTCCGGACCTGAGCGATCGATTGTCCCAGTACTTCTGGAACACCTTGCGACCGGATTGGTCGTAGACCTCGACATCGATCAGCGCCGTGCGCGTGGAATTGGACTTCACCGACGCGGTGATAGCGACGGTTTGGCCGACGGTTGTCGTCGACAGGGTCGACCCTGGCCGACGTGACGAAGCCGGCGGCGGTGAATTCGGTGGCGTCGGCGGGGCCGACGTTCGCCAGGAGGGGTGTGCCGACCGCGAGCAACGCGGCGGCGATCGCGACGGTGAGTCGGCGCCTGAGACGAGATGATGCGGGCATGGGTTCCTCCCCGAGGATCAGGCGGCGTCACCACTCTTCGACACTCCGCGAGGGCTGATCGGCGTCTCGGGAACGGCGCTTGAGGGGATCTCCCGGACCTTGAGGAAACCTTGACGATCTCGTGATGCCGTCGGCTCCTACAGGTCGGCTCATACAGGCGGGTCGAGAGGTCTCCCGGAGCCGATCGGTTTCATCCACGACCACGAGGGCGAGGTACCGGTCCGCGACCGTGGCGTACCTCCCCGTCAACGACGTGGCATCCGGGATGACCGTGGCCATGAACGTCCGATCCATCGGCTCGACGGTGACTGCGACGTCGCCAGTGATCGAGCATTCGACCGCCCAGTGAACTCCAGGCCTTGTACGCGGCCTCCTTCAGGACGAAGACGAGGTGGGCATCCAGGTGCCGCTCCTCGGGCCGACGGATCGCGCGTGGCGACGTCGTCGTCCAGCACGGTGGAGGGTTCGATGTCGACGCCGAGCGCGCTGCACGTCGGTCGGAGTCGTCGTCGCTGCCACCGCGATGTCGCGGTCGTGGGCGAGCGTGCCCGAGACGCCCACCGGAAACTGCGGGCGCCGGTCAGGTCCCGACCGGGATCTCCAGGTCGTGGCCGATCAGGCGACGCAGGAGCGCCCGCCCGGTGGCGAACTCGACGCGCCGGGTGGCGACCGCTCGGGAGATGGCGGCGGCGCTCGCTCGGCCACAGGCCGAATTCGTCGTCGGCGTGGATCGCTCGCGCGCCGGTCCGAACCCATGGGGGCGCCATCGACCGCAACGCCTCCTCGACATGCTCGACCAGGTCGGAGACAGCGGGCCGCACCGGATCCCTGCGCTCGCGTCCGACATACGGTCAGCCGACGGCGCCAGATCCGAACCGTCGCATCGCCGGAGCCCGTGGCGAGACGAGACCCGTCGGTCGAGAACACCGCGGAGGTCACCGGGGCCTGATGCCCGGGCGTCTGCGAGACCAGGGCGCCGGTCGTCGTCGACCAGATGCCGACCGAGGTGCCGTCGGATGCAGCCGCGACGAGGGAACCGTCAGGAGAGACCGCCAGGCGACCGGTGCGAGTGGTCGCTCCGCTGTACGCGAGGATCTCGGACCCCGTGCCGACGTCGATCTGCCTGATCGCTCCCGTCAGGTCGCTCACGACGAGTGAGTTCCCGTCGGGCATGAAGGCCAACGACCAGTACCCGCCGGGAGGGCCGATGAACTCGCCGAGCAACGTGAAGTCACCGACGTTCCAGACGCGAACCGCTCCGTCGTCGCTCGAGGTGACGAGTCGATCACCCGTCGGTGAGAATGCGACGTCGAGCACGGTGCTGACGTGCGGCGGCAACGTCTGGAGCAGCTCGCCGGTGTCGGCTCGATGGATGCTCACCGTGAAGTCGTGCGACGAAGCAGCGAACACGCTCCCGTCCGGTGAGAACTCGACCGTGTTGCGGAAGTTGGCGCAACCGTTGACGTCCTCGCCCTCGCCGCCGAACGTCGCAGCGCGGGTGCCGTCGCCGAGGTTCCACAGGGCGACGGTGTCGTCGAACGCGACGTCAGAGAGGCGTTCGCCGACTCCGGCCAGCAGGGTCGATCCGTCGGGTCCGAACGCGATCGAGTCGACGTTTCCCTCGGGATGGACGAATTCCTCGTCCTGCGACGTGTCGGCGATGTCGGCGACCGTCGCGAGACCGGCGGTCGAGCCGAAGCGCCACCGTCGCATCGTCCGGCGACCACGCCACGTCGTTCACCGAGCCGGCCCGGAAGGACGTCGACTCACCCAGCGCAACTCCGTCGGCGCTCCATGATCGAACAGTGCCGCCCAGATCCACGGCGACCACTCCGTCGGCGCCGGTCAACGGTTCGAGGTCGACCAGCTGTTGCCCGGTCGACACGGCGGGTCCGACACGGTGATGCCGTCGAGATCGGTGAAGAGCAGCGTGCTGTTCGAGAACGCGATCGCGTACCCGCTCCGGGTCGCCACGATCGTGGTCGCGGACTGCTGACCGTCGAACGGCCACTCGGCGGCGACGTTTCCGTCGAGGCCGATGAGCCGCAGGCTGGACTCGCCGGCGAGCAGGACGCGTCCGTCCGCCCCGACGTCCCAGGGCGTGGCCATCACCCAGAGCACCGACATCGGTCTCCCAGGCGACTCCGCCCCCGGCACTCCAACTGGCCAGCGATTCCTCGAACGGATCACCGGACGAGGCCGTGAACAGCACCCGAGCGCCGTCGTCCGTCAACTCGGCTCGGACGATCTTCGTGGCCGCCTCCGTGAACACGTCGACCGCGACCGGACCGGTCGACTCGGCCCAGGAGACGACGTCCACCCCGTCGCCGGAGACGGGGGCGACGATCACCGACCCGTCCGGCGTCATCGTCGGCTGTGCCCAGTTCCGTCCCGGCCGGGGCGTCGACGAGCGTGCGTGGCTCACCGGGAGCGGCGAGGGCGGTCGCGGTGATCTGCGACGGCGTCGACGTGATCAGCGTTGCGCTGTCGGATGTGAACGCAGCCAGCGGTGACGCCGTCGAACGCGGCCGTCGACGCAGGCGTCGGACCCAAGGACCAGAGCTCGCTCCGCGTCGTGCCGGAAGCGATCGCGAACTGACCGTCCGGCGACACTGTCACGTCACGAGCCGGGAGATCCACCAGCGTCGACAACTCGGTGATCCCGACCGTCCTGATCGATCTGGTCGAGCCCGATCGTCGTCGTGACCACCGCGCCGACGCCCGTGGACGACGACGCCTGCGTTGCGCGTCCCCCGCCGATGACCGCGAGCGGCTCGAGTTGGCCGTTCGACGCTGCGCCTGCCGGAGGAGGAGTCGGGTCGGAACCCGTCGTGGCCACCTCGTCGGTCGTGCAGCCGGCGAGAACGACGAGGATGCCGGCCATCACGGTCGAGATCTTGCGCACGTGGGCAACGGTACCGGGGTTGCGTGCAGAGGTCGGGTCACCCGGCCCGCCCGGGACCGGTCGCCGACGGGCCGCGGCCCGGACGGTACGCTGGCGCCCGTGGCAGCACCAGACGGTCAGGGTTCGGGGTCGGGGTTCGGGGCGAACTCGTGGCTCGTCGAGGAGATGTACGAGCAGTTCGTTGCTGATCCCGCGTCGGTGAGCGAGTCGTGGAAGGAGTTCTTCGCCGACTATCAGTCGCAGGCCCCGAGCGTGGCCGCGGCAGCTGCAACCTCCACGCAGGTCCAAGCGGTCGTCGAGGCGTACCGGGAGCCGTCCGACACCGAGATCCCGGCCAACGGATCGACAGCAGTTCCAGCTGCGGCGAACGGCGGCGCATCGGTTCCCGCTCCGCCGGCCGCCGTGACGCCGGCGGCCGCGGCGACCGTCGCTCGACGACGAACCGGGCAAGCCGATTCGCGGAGCCGGCGCGGCGATCGCGGTCAACATGGAACGCAGCCTCACGGTGCCGACGGCCACGAGCTTCCGCAACGTGCCGGCAAAGCTGCTCGAGGTCAACCGCAAGGTCGTCAACGGCTTCCGGGAGCGCACGGGCCAGACCAAGATCAGCTTCACCCATGTCATCGGGTACGCCATCGTGCGCGCCATCGCCGACGAGGTGCCGGCGATGAAGAACACCTACGCCGAGGGTGCCGACGGCAAGCCGCGCCTCGTCGTCAACGACCACGTCAACATGGGCCTCGCCGTCGACGTGCAGAAGGCCGATGGCAGCCGCACGCTCGTCGTGCCCGTCCTTCGCAACGCCGACACGCTCGACTTCGCGGGGTTCCTCGCGGCGTACGAGGAGGTCATCCGCAAGGTCAAGACGAACAAGCTCACCGTCGACGACTTCATGGGCGCCAACGTCAGCCTCACCAACCCGGGCACCATCGGCACGGTGCAGTCCGTGCCGCGCCTCATGCCGGGTCAGGCCGTGATCGTCGGCGTCGGCAGCATCGACTACCCGGCCGAGTTCGAAGGCGCCGACCGGTCGAATCTCAGCTCGCTCGGTGTCAGCAAGGTCGTCACCATCACGAGCACCTACGACCACCGGATCATCCAGGGCGCCGAGTCGGGCATGTTCCTCAAGCGCGTCCACGAACTGCTCCTCGGCGAGCACGACTTCTACGAGGACATCTTCCACTCGCTCGACATGCCGTACGAAGCGGTCAAGTGGCGGCCCGACACCAACCCGATCGATCGCGAAGACGCGATGCTCGCCAAGCAGATGGCCGTTGCCAAGCTGATCCGGGTACATCGAGTGCGTGGCCATCTCATCGCCGACCTCGATCCGCTGCGATGGAAGGAACCGGCGACACCTCGCGAACTCGACCCCGCCACCTACGGGTTGACCATCTGGGACCTCGACCGCGAGTTCCTCACCGATGGCGTCGGCGGCGTGGCGAAGATGCGTCTCGGCGACCTCCTCGGCGTGCTTCGTGACGCGTACTGCCGCACCATCGGTGTCGAGTACATGCACATCCAGAACACCGATGAACAGCAGTGGATCCAGGAGAAGTTCGAGGGCCCTCAGGAGCCGACGTCGAAGGCTCAGAAGGACAGGATCCTCGAACGCCTGAACGCCGCGGAGTCGTTCGAGAAGTTCCTCGCCACCAAGTACGTCGGCACGAAGCGATTCGGCATCGAAGGCGCAGAGTCGGCCATTCCCGGTGCTCGATTCGATCCTCTCGAACGCGGCCGATGCCGACTTCGACGGCGCCGTGCTGGGCATGGCGCACCGTGGCCGCCTCAACGTGCTGTCGAACATCATGGGCAAGAGTTACGAGGCGATCTTCTCCGAGTTCGAGGGCCACATCGACCCGTCGTCGGTGCAGGGGTCCGGTGACGTCAAGTACCACCTCGGCATGAAGGGCAAGTACGTCAGCCCCGCCGGCGCCGACATCGCGATCGAACTCGCCGCCAACCCGAGCCACCTGGAAACGGTCGGGCCGATCGTCATGGGCATGGTTCGCTCGATCCAGGATCAGATCGAACCTGCCGGCTCGTTCAGCGTGCTGCCGCTCCTGATCCACGGCGATGCCGCATTCGCCGGACAGGGTGTGGTGGCCGAGTCGCTCGCGATGAGCGACATCGGCGGCTACCGCATCGGTGGCACGATCCACCTGATCATCAACAACCAGATCGGTTTCACCACGGCCCCGCAGTACGCACGGTCGTCGCTGTACTGCTCCGATGTGGCCAAGACGATCCAGGCGCCGATCTTCCACGTGAACGGTGACGACCCCGAGGCGTGTGTCCACGTGGCCGAGCTGGCATGGGAGTACCGCCAGCAGTTCAACAAGGACGTCGTGATCGACATGGTGTGCTACCGCCGCCACGGCCACAACGAGGGTGACGATCCGAGCTACACCCAGCCGCTGATGTACAAGGCGATCTCCGAGCGCCGCAGCGTGCGCAAGCTGTACGTCGAGACGCTGGTTCGCCGCGGCGACATCACGGTCGACGAAGCCGAGCAGGCGCTCGGCGACTACCAGGGCAAACTGCAGGTCGCGCTCGACGAGACCCGCTCGCAGGCGCCTGCGGCGATCACCGTGCCCAAGCCACCGCGCCCGCTGGGCGTGCTGCCCCACATCCCGACCGGTGTCGATCGGGCGACGCTCGACCGGATCTTCTCCAAGCTGACCGAGTATCCGGAGGGGTTCACGATCCACCCGAAGCTCGGCCGCCAGTTCGAGACTCGTGCCGGCATCTACGCCGACGGTGAGGTCGACTGGGCCACCGCCGAGGCGCTCGCGGTCGGATCGCTCGTGCTCGAAGGTCATCCGGTTCGTCTGGCCGGGCAGGATTCGCGTCGCGGTACGTTCAGCCAGCGCCACGCTGCCCTGATCGACTTCGAGACCGGCGATGCGTGGATCCCGCTCGACGATCTCGACACCGAGGCCCACTTCTGGGTGTTCGATTCACTGTTGTCCGAGTACGCCGCCCTCGGGTTCGAGTACGGCTACGCCCACGCCAACCGTGACGCGCTGGTGATGTGGGAGGCCCAGTTCGGCGACTTCATCAACGGCGCCCAGATCGTCATCGACCAGTACATCGTCGCCGCCGAGGACAAGTGGGACCAGCAGAACGGCGTGGTCCTCCTCCTCCCGCACGGCTACGAAGGCCAAGGTCCCGAGCACAGCTCGGCGCGCATCGAGCGCTTCATGACGCTCGCGGCCGAGGACAACATGCAGATCGTCAACACGACCACTGCAGCGAACTACTTCCATCTCCTGCGCCGACAGGTGCATTCCGAGCGTCGCACGCCACTCATCGTCTTCACCCCGAAGCAGGGTCTGCGGATGAAGCAGACCCGCTCGGCGGTCGACCTGCTCACCACCGGTTCGTTCCAGGAGATTCTCGACGATCCGGGCGACATCGACGCGAGCGCGGTCACGCGCATCGTCTTCTGCTCGGGCAAGGTGGCGTGGGATGCCATCGACGAACGCGATCGCCTGGGTGCTCCCGTTGCGGTGGTGCGCGTCGAGCAGCTCTACCCCTTGCCGACCGAGCAGATGCTGGCGATTCTCGAGAAGTACTCGAACGCCCGCGAGCTGCGCTGGCTGCAGGAAGAGCCCGAGAACATGGGCGCCTGGAACTTCGTCGAGCACCACACGTGGAGGGTCAAGGAGCAGGGCTACGACCTGCAGCACGTCGCTCGGGTCGAGTCGGGGAGCCCGGCCACCGGATCGAAGGCGATCCACGACCAGGAACTCGCCGATCTCATGGAGCGCACCTTCCGCGGCCTCTGAGGCGGTCCGGTTCGCCCGCTCGCTGCGTTGCCGACTTCGGTCGTTGCCGAACGGCAACTCCGTCAGCGGCGCCTTGCGAGCGAACGAACCGATCCCGCCTCAGAATCAGGAGTTGTCAGCGCAGATCGATTCCGAGCACGCGTTCGAGTTCGGCGATCGCCGGTTCGGGCTCGGCCGACCTTGATGGTCGTCATGCCCATCGCCGCGGCGGGCTTGAGGTTGATGCCGAGGTCGTCGAGGAACACGCACTCGTTCGGTTCCACGCCGACGAGTTCGCAGGCGATCTCGTAGAAGCGCGGCTCGGGTTTGCGGCAGCCGACCTTGCTCGATTCGACGATGTGATCGAACATCACCATCACGTCGCCCACGTCCAGCCGCTGCTCGCCGCCCACCACGTTGTTGGTCAAGCAGGCGGTGCGATAGCCGGCACGGATGACGCGATCGAGCGCGGTCACCATCTCGGGTCGGATCTCTCCCGACAGAAGGCCCAGCACGTCGGCGCCGGGAACCCGGCTGCCGAGGGCCTCGGATTCGTCGGCGAACAGCGCATCGAACTCGACGGGTGACACGTCGCTGCGCTCGAGCAGTGCCCACGCGTTGGTGTCGGGATTGGTCGCATTGACCGACCGGATGAAGTCCAACGGCAGGCCATGCGCGGCCTCGTACCGGTTGAACGCCTCGAAGGGACTGGAGAGGATCACGCCACCGAAATCCCAGAGCACTGCTCGGATCATGACGGGCGAGCCTACGATGGCGCTGCGGCAGCCGACCTCATCGAACTCACGATGACGTGCGGCGTGTCGCAACCGACTCAGGAACGAGAAGTAATGACATCAGGAAAAGGGCCAAGCCACGTCGTGGTCGACGGGTCCAACATCGCCACGGAGGGCCGTTCGCTGCCCAGCCTCGCTCAGCTCAGCGAGGCGGTGATGAGTTTCATGGAGGAGCATCCGAACGCGGCCATCACCGTGGTCGTCGACGCCACGTTCGGTCACCGGATCGACAAGAAGGAGGTGAAGGAGTTCGAGGAGGGCATCTCCAACAACGAACTCGTCGCCCCTCCCGCCGGTGCAGTCGGTCGAGGCGATGCCTTCGTGCTCGCCATCGCCCAGAAGTCGAATGCGTCGATCCTCTCGAACGATTCCTTCCAGGAGTTCCACGCCGACTACGAGTGGCTGTTCGACGAGGGCCGCCTGATCGGCGGCAAGCCGGTGCCGCACGTCGGCTGGGTGTTCGTCGATCGGGTGCCTGTGCGGGGCCCCGTCAGCCGCAAGGCGACCGGATCGAAGGGCGGGTCGCGTCGCGGCGCGAGGAAGGACGACGTCGAGTCCGAACGTCGGAGCGGTCGCAAGGCCAGCGACGCTGCCAGCCAGCCGATGCCGGTGCCGAAGACGCCGCCGCCCGGGCGGTCGCGCAAGCCGGCGGCACCGGCGGCGCCTGATGTCGAGGCGGCCACGGCGGCACCGGCGGCACAGCGGCCCAGTGTTCCCAAGGCCGGCGAAACCGTCAACGACCTGATGCCGTTCCTCGAGTTCGTCGAGCACCACCCGGTCGGCACGAGCGTGAACGGAACCGTCGAGTCGTACTCGTCGCACGGTGCCTACATCTCGATCGGCGAGAACGGCGTGCGCGGCTACGTGCCGCTGCGATTGATGGCCGACCCCGCGCCGCCGAGTGCTCGCAAGGTGATGAAGCTCGGCGAGTCGGTGACCGTCGTCGTGGTGAGCTTCGCCCCGTTGCGGCGCAGCATCGATTGCGCGGTGCCCGACATGGCGCAGGCTGCCATCGCAGCGGCCCGTGAAGAGCAGGCCGAGGAGCACGCCGCGCAAGCGTCGGCCGCGCCGAAGCGGCGCCCAGCGAGCACGACGGCGGCGAAGAAGCCTGCCACCAAGAAGGCGGCTGCGAACGAGCCTGCTGCCGAACCGAGTGTGGCGCCCGCAGCTCCGGCGAAGAAGCCGGCGACGAAGGCCCCGGCAAAGAAGGCGGCCGTCAAGCAGGCCCCGGTGAAGAAGGCGGCCGTGAAGAAGGCTCCCGTCAAGAAGGCTCCCGTCCAGGAGGCCCCCGTCGAAGAAGGCTCCGGCGAAGAAGGCTCCGGCGAAGAAGGCTCCGGCGAAGAAGGCTCCGGCCAAGCAGGCCCCCGCGAAGAAGGCTCCGGCCAAGAAGGCCGAGGCCAAGAAGTCGGCGGCGAAGAAGGCTCCTGCCGGGAAGGCCACCGCGAAGGCTCCTGCCGGCAAGGCCCCGGCGAAGGCTCCTGCCGGCAAGGCCCCGGCGAAGAAGGCTCCTGCTCGCACGCGCGCATCGGCGTCGGGAGCGGACGGCAGCTGACATGCGCGTGGTCACGTGGAACATCAACTCGCTGCGGGCGCGCCAGGAGCGTGTCGAGGAGTGGCTGGGCGAGGTGCAGCCTGACGTGTTGCTGCTGCAGGAGACCAAGCTTGCCGACGACGCATTCCCGGCGTTGTCGTTCGAGGCGCTCGGCTACTCGAGTGCCCACTACGGCCAGGGCCAGTGGAACGGCGTTGCCATTCTCTCGAAGGTCGGCATCGACAACGTCGTGGCGAACTTCGCCGGCGATGTCGAGCCCGATCCCGACGCCCGGATCATCACCGCCACGTGCGGTGGTGTGCGTGTGAGCAGCGTGTACGTGCCCAACGGCCGATCGCTCGACGACGACCACTACACGTACAAGCTGTCGTGGCTCGATCGGCTCGTGGCCCACCTCGACGCCGACACCGATCCGGGCCAGGCCGTGATCGTCGGTGGTGACTTCAACATCGCACCGCACGATCGTGACGTGCACGACCCGGCGAAGCTCGTCGGCGCCACCCATGTCAGCCAGCCCGAACGTGACCGGCTGACCGCACTCGAGGAGTGGGGACTCGTCGACGTCTTCCGCCGGCACCATGCGGACGATCGCGTGTACTCGTGGTGGGACTACCGCGCCGGCGACTTCCACCAGGGACGCGGGATGCGCATCGATCTGCTGATGTGCTCGGCGTCAGTGGCCGCTCGGGCCGAGTGGTGCGTGATCGATCGCAACGCCCGCAAGGGCAAGCAGCCGAGCGATCACGCCCCGGTCATCGTCGACCTGGCCGACTGATCGTCGACCGACCGCACGATCTCGAGGATCTCCGGCGCGAGTCGTTCGGCGGTGATGACACCGAACGACGTCGACGCAGCCAGTTCGCCGGCCGACGTGGGTCGGGCTCGAACGATCGCATCGAGGTCGCGGTCGCTGCAGAGCTGTGTGGGGAGAACGCCGGCGCGTCGCGCGGCGTCGTCGCGCCAGGTGTGCACGGCAGCGACCAGGGGGTCGATGTGGGCGCGCCGGCGCCGGGGCGGGGGAGCGGGTGGCGCGTCACGCAGGTCGATGTCGCTGATGAACGGGCTCACGGTGCGGGCGTAGCCGCCGCGACGTGCTGCCCGGGTGACGACGAGCCGGTCGGTCGCACGGGTGAACGCCACGTAGAGCAGGCGGGCCTCCTCGGCCTTGGCGGCGGCCGTGCTCGCCGACTTGTGGGGCACGAGGCTGCTCTCGACACCGGTCACCACCACGGTGTGCCACTCGCGTCCCTTCGCGGCATGGAACGTGAGGAGATCGACCCCGTCGGTCGTGGCGTCGTCGAAGGGGTTCGTCGTCGCGACCCATGCGCGGAAGGTGGCGCCGTCGCCGAGCGGCTGTTCGCGAAGGAATCCGAGCGCCGCGGCAGCGACGCGGCGCTCGGGATCGGGTTCGTCGGAGGTGGCCGTGTTCGCCGCATTCGATTCGGGCGCGTCGAGCACGTCATGCGCCCACCCGCGTAGCCGTGATGCGGAACCGAGTGCGGCGGCGTGGCGGACGGCGGCCTGGAGCGGCGAACCCGTCGCTGTCGCCGAGCGTCGCACGGCGATGCCGACGCCCCGGAGCGCGTCGGCGAACCCGGTCAGCTGCGCATTGGTGCGGGCGAGCACGGCGACCTCGCCCGTGCGCACGAGGTTCGGATCGCACCGCAGGATGAATTGCGCGGTTCGCTTCGCTTCGTCGAGTTCGTCGTCGGCGACGATCTGCTCCACCGTGGGCCCATCGGCACGGTTCGACACCAGCGCGCTCGGCTGGCCGCTCGTCGTCAGGACGTGGACCCCGGCCGCAACGACCTGTGGCGTGCTGCGGTGATTCACGGGGAGGCGGACGATCTCGACGCCCGGAAATCGTGTCTCGACGTCGACGAGCAGTGCCGGGTCGGCGCCATTGAAGCCGTAGACGGCCTGCGACGGATCTCCGACCAGGAAGAGATCGTTCCTCCCGGCTCGAAGGAGGTCGACGAGTGTGTGCTGGAGCGGGTTGAGGTCTTGCGCCTCGTCGACGAGGAGGTGCCGGAACCGCCAACGCACCGTGTCGGCGAACTCGGCGTCGCGTCGCAGATCGCGGATGGTGTGGGCCAGCACGTCGTCGAAGTCGATCACTCCTCGACGGCGCTTGAGCGTCTGGAAGCGCGGTGTAGGCCTCGGCGCACTTGTCGATGCCGGGAGCTGGATGTCGCTGCGCACGGCGCGCCGCCGACGGATACATGCCGGCATCGATGCCGCGAGCCGATGCCCAGTCGATCTCGGCCAGATACGCCGACAGGCTCCGACGATCGTTCGCATCGATCGAGTCGCCGAGGAGCCGTCGGCGATCGGAGACCACCGTGAGGGGCTGCTGTTCGGTGTCGGCCCAGCGCTGTTTGAGTACGCCGAGCATCACCGAGTGGAACGTGCCCGCTTCCACGTGGTCGCGCAGCCCGAGGCGCAGGAGCCGTCGGCGCATCTCGCCGGCGGCCTCGCGGGTGAAGGTCAACGCGAGCGTGTGGCGGGGCTCGGCCGTGCCGATCGCGATGCGGTAGGCGATCCGCCGGGTGAGCACGCGGGTCTTGCCCGAGCCGGCCCCGGCGATCACGGCGACGAGTTGGGATTCGGTGGTGACCGCGGCGCGCTGGTCGGCGTCGAGGTCGGCGATCAGCCCTTCCGGATCCACCCCGCAACTGTACGACCCTCGGCCCGATGGCGGTGATGCGATGAGGATGCGGTGCACCTGTCGCGCCGGAATCTCATCGCAGGGTGCTGAGATCCCCGTGCGATGAGGATCGGGTGCACCTGTCGCGCCGGAATCTCATCGCAGGAGACCGACCGCTCCGATCGGGCTGGCGAACAGGTGTTCCATCGGTAGAATGGCTCGATGGCCGAGACCGTCACACCGCCCGCCAGCCCCGCCATGGCACCCGAGGAGTTGTTGCTCGAGGCCACTCCGGCCAGCAACTACGCGGCCCTCGACGATGCGAAGTTCCGCGTGGTCTCCGACTTCCAGCCCGCCGGCGACCAACCCGAGGCGATCGCCGCGCTCACGAAGGGGATCAACGACGGTGAGCGATTCCAGACACTGCTCGGCATCACCGGTTCGGGCAAGTCGGCCACCATCGCGTGGACGATCGAGCAGACCCAGCGCCCCACGCTGATCCTCGCGCCGAACAAGTCGCTCGCAGCGCAGCTCGCACAGGAGATGCGCGAGTTCTTCCCCGACAACCGGGTCGAGTACTTCGTGAGTTACTACGACTACTACCAGCCCGAGGCGTACATCCCGTCGAGCGACACCTACATCGAGAAGGACAGCTCGATCAACGACGAGATCGATCGGCTGCGGCACTCCGCAACGGCCGCGCTGCTCACGCGTCGAGACGTGATCGTGGTGGCGTCGGTGTCGTGCATCTACGGCATGGGCAATCCCGACGAGTACCGGGGCAACCTGCTCGACCTGAGCGTCGGCGTCGACTACGACATGCGCAACATCCTGCGTCGCCTGGTCGACATGCAGTACGGCCGCAACGACATGACGCTCGGGCGTGGCAACTTCCGCGTGCGTGGCGACACGATCGAAGTGCACCCGGCCTACGAGGAGTCGGTGCTGCGCATCGAGATGTTCGGCGACACCGTCGACCGCATCACGACGATCGACCCGCTCACCGGCGAACAGCTCAGCGAGCTGCCCCGCGCACACGTGTTCCCCGCGACCCACTACGTCACCGGCCCCGAACGGCTGCGCTCGGCGATGGCCGGCATCGAGGTGGAACTGCAGGAGCGGCTGAAGTGGTTCGAGGAGAACGACAAATTGCTCGAAGCGCAGCGGCTGCGGATGCGAACGTCGTACGACCTCGAGATGATGAGCGAGGTCGGCTACTGCAACGGCATCGAGAACTACTCGATGCACATGGACGGCCGCGTGCCCGGCGAGCCCCCGTTCACCCTGCTCGACTACTTCCCCGACGACTTCCTGCTCGTCATCGACGAGAGCCACGTCGCGGTGCCGCAGTTGCACGGTCAGTTCGCGGGCGACCGCAGCCGTAAGGACATGCTCGTCGAGCACGGCTTCCGCCTCCCGTCGGCGCGTGACAACCGCCCGCTCACGTTCGAAGAAGTGCTCGAACGTGTCAACCAGTGTGTGTTCCTGTCGGCCACGCCGAGCCCGTACGAGCTGCGCGTGTCGACCAGCATCGTCGAGCAGATCGTGCGGCCCACCGGACTCGTGGATCCCGAGGCGATCGTCAAGCCCACCAAGGGCCAGATCGACGACCTGATGGAGATGGTCAGCGACCGCATCGCCCGCGGCGACCGCGTGCTCGTCACCACGCTCACCAAGAAGATGGCCGAGGATCTCACCGACTATCTCCTCGAACAGGGTCTTCGCGTTCGATATCTGCACTCCAACATCGACACCATCCAGCGCATCGAGATCCTGCGGGGGTTGCGACTCGGCGACTTCGACGTGCTCGTCGGCATCAACCTGCTGCGAGAGGGCCTCGACCTTCCCGAGGTGTCGCTCGTGTGCATCCTCGATGCCGACAAGGAGGGGTTCCTGCGTTCGGAAACGTCGCTGATCCAGACCATGGGCCGCGCCGCGCGAAACGTCGACGGCCAGGTGGTGATGTACGCCGACACGATCACCCGATCGATGCAGGCGGCGATCGACGAAACGCAGCGTCGGCGCCAGGTGCAGATCGCGTACAACCTCGAGCACGGGATCAACCCGCAGACCATCCGCAAGGCGGTCGGCGACATCCTGTCGCTGTTGCGACCGGACGACACGGCGCCGTTCCCCGGCAAGGACAAGCGTCGCCAGCGTGAACGCGACAAGGTCCAGCGCGACCTCAAGTCGTTGCCGCAACAGGAGTTGGCGCGGCTCATCCAGACGCTCGAGGAGGAGATGCACGAGGCGTCGGCGAGCGGGGCGCGGCTCATCCAGACGCTCGAGGAGGAGATGCACGAGGCGTCGGCCGAGCTGAAGTTCGAGTACGGCCGGCCAAGCTGCGCGGACGAGCTCAACGGCACCTGCGCGCGAGCTCGTCGATCGAGGCGCTCGGCGAGACGAGATCAAGAACGTCGACGCGAGCTGCGCGACGTGACAAGCTCACGTGACGCACCGGACGTGGCCGCCGGGTATCGCCGCCCACCACCGGGTGGCAGTACACATGTTCGTACGGTAGGATCGGTCGGCGATGGCCGCCCGCACCTCCGCCGCCGAGCCGGCAACGAAGCCTCCCCGAGCCCGCCGCACCGCGACGGCCCCTGAACCGCAGATCGTCGTTCGAGGCGCTCGCGAGCACAACCTCAAGAACGTCAACGTCGAGCTGCCGCGCGACAAGCTGATCGTGTTCACCGGGCTCTCGGGGTCCGGCAAGTCGAGCCTGGCGTTCGACACGATCTACGCCGAGGGCCAGCGCCGCTACGTCGAGTCGTTGAGCTCGTACGCCCGCCAGTTCCTCGGCCAGATGGACAAGCCCGATGTCGACGTGATCGAGGGGCTGTCGCCGGCGATCTCGATCGACCAGAAGTCGGGAAGTCGCAACCCGCGGTCCACGGTCGGCACGATCACCGAGGTCTACGACTACCTGCGACTGCTCTATGCGCGCATCGGTATCCAGCACTGCCCGAACGACGGCACCAAGCTGCAACGTCAGACCCCGCAGCAGATCGTCGACCGCATCCTCGACATGGACGACGGCATCCGGTTCCAGGTGCTCGCGCCGGTCGTTCGTGGCCGCAAGGGCGAGTACGACACGTTGTTGCAGGATCTGTCCGGCCAGGGATACGTCCGGGCGCGCATCGACGGCGAGACCGTCGACATCGACGAGTTCCTGAAACGCGACGAGCGCCTCGCGAAGTACGAGAACCACAAGATCGAGATCGTCGTCGATCGCCTCGTGTTGAAGGAGGGCATCGAGCGTCGCCTGACCGACTCGTTGGAGCAGGCGCTCGGGCTGGCAGACGGTGTCGCCGAGATCGAGGTCGTGCCGCGCGAGGGTGAGGGCCCGGTCGAGACGTTGACGTTCAGTCAGCACCTGGCGTGTCCGGTGTGCGGTGCGAGCTACGACGAGCCGGCGCCGCGGAACTTCTCGTTCAACTCGCCGTACGGCGCATGTGTTGCGTGCGACGGGTTGGGAACCACCTTCGAAGTCGACCCTGAGTTGCTCATTCCCGACCCCGAGTTGTCGCTCGTCGACGGTGCAATCGCACCGTGGCGCACTGCGAACACGCAGTACTTCACGCGCATGCTCGAGTCGGTCGCCGAGGTGCACGACATCGACATGAACGCTCCGTGGGAGGAGCTCACCGCCAAGCAGCAGAAGGTCATCCTGCACGGGGTGAAGGGCAAGATGACCGTCAAGTACAAGAACCGCTACGGGCGCTCACGTACGTACTCGACCGAGTACGAGGGCGTGATCCCCTGGATCAGGCGGCGACACGAAGGCAGCGACAGTGAGTGGGCACGCGAGCAGTACGAGGGCTACATGCGTCTCGTTGCGTGCACCTCGTGCAACGGTGCACGGCTGAAGCCTTCGACGCTGGCGGTCACCATCGAGGGCAAGCACATCTCCGAGGTCTCCGACATGGCGATCGGCGAGTCGGCGAAGTTCCTCGCGGCGCTCGAGTTGTCCGAACGCGATCGGATGATCGCCGAGCGGGTCACGAAGGAGATCAACGCGCGTCTCGGGTTCCTGCTCGACGTCGGCCTCGACTATCTCACGCTGTCGCGGTCAGCGGGCACGTTGGCCGGCGGCGAGGCGCAACGCATCCGGCTCGCCTCGCAGATCGGCTCGGGGCTGGTCGGCACGTTGTACGTGCTCGACGAGCCGTCGATCGGGCTGCACCAGCGCGACAACCGTCGGCTCATCGACACGCTCACGCGCCTTCGCGACCTCGGCAACACGGTGATCGTCGTCGAGCACGACGAGGAGACGATCCGCGAGAGCGACTGGATCGTCGACATCGGCCCGGGTGCGGGCGAGCACGGCGGAGAGGTCGTGTACTCGGGCAAGGTGCCGGGGATCCTCAAGGTGAAGGAGTCGATCACCGGGCAGTATCTCTCGGGTCGCAAGTCGATCCCGGTGCCCGAGGTACGGCGACCGCAGGGTCTCGAGTTCCTGCGCATCGAGGGTGCCCGCGAACACAACCTGCAGCACGTCGACGTCGACATCCCGCTCGGCAACTTCGTGGCGATCACCGGCGTCTCGGGTTCGGGGAAGTCGACGCTCGTGCGCGACATCCTGCTGCCGGTACTGATGCAGCGGATCTACAAGTCGAAGATGTCCGCCGGCAAGCACAAGCGGATCACCGGCATCGAGTATCTCGACAAGGTCATCGACATGGACCAGTCGCCGATCGGCCGGACGCCTCGCTCGAACCCGGCGACCTACACCGGCGTGTTCGACAACGTCCGCAAGCTGTTCGCCTCCACGAACGAGGCCAAGGTCCGCGGCTACATGCCCGGGCGGTTCTCGTTCAACGTCAAGGGCGGACGCTGTGAGGCGTGCTCCGGCGACGGCACGTTGAAGATCGAGATGCACTTCCTGCCCGACGTGTACGTGCCGTGCGAGGTCTGCAAGGGCGCCCGCTACAACCGTGACACGCTCGACATCGAGTTCAAGGGCAAGAACATCGCCGAGGTGCTCGACATGCCGGTCGCCGAGGCGGTCGACTTCTTCGCCAACCAGCCGGGGATCGCCCGCTACATGCAGACGCTCGTCGACGTGGGGCTGGGGTACGTGCGGCTGGGGCAGTCGGCCCCGACACTGTCGGGCGGTGAGGCGCAGCGCGTCAAGCTGTCGGCCGAGCTCGCCAAGCGTTCGACCGGCCACACGATCTATCTGCTCGACGAACCGACCACCGGCCTGCACTTCGACGACGTGCGGCGCCTGCTCACCGTGCTCCAACGATTGGTCGATCAGGGCAACACCGTGCTGGTGATCGAGCACAGCCTCGACGTGATCAAGACTGCGGACTGGGTCATCGACCTCGGCCCGAACGGCGGCAACGGCGGCGGCACCATCGTCGGCGAAGGCACCCCCGAACACATCGCGACACTCGAAGCCAGCCACACCGGTCGCTTCCTCCGCAACGTCCTCTCCTGAGCGCCCCCCACATCCAGCGATGAGATTTCGGCGCAGACGTCGCGCCTGAACCTCATCGCTGGCCGGGGTCTTGCCGTCGCGATGAGATTCCGGCCCACCGGCTGCACTCGAATCTCATCGCTCTTCATGCCGATGGCCGACGTCGTCGGGTCTGGTGCTCGTCGGCGACACGTGCGATCGTCGTATCGAAGTTGAACTCGTACGACGCGCGGTCGATTCGGGTGATCGCCCAACCTTCGGCTGTCGCAGCGGCGTCTCGGCGTCGGTCGGACAGTTTGCCGTTGGTTTCTCCGTGGACGGGGTGGACGTCGACCTCGATCGCCCAGCGCAGATCCGGCACTGCGAGGTCGAACCGAGCGGGGCCGTAGCCCTTCAGGTCGACGGGGTATTGCTGCACGAGACCCCGTACGCCGGCGTCGCGCAGTGCGTGCGCCACACGCACCTCGGGATGAGACTCGGCGGCGCCGCCTGCGAGGCGTCGACCGAGTTGGACGAGGTACGTGCGCACCCAAGGGCGTCGGGAGGAGATCCAGTCGACGGCGACTGCGTGCATCTCGTGATCGGCGATGCGGCCGTCATGGATCGCTTGCTCGATCACGGAGAGGAGGTCCTCCGGCGACAGCCATCTTGCGAGGTCCAATGCCGTCCGGGCTCGCGAGGTGACGTTGATGCCGTCAGGGCGATGGATCACATCGCCGTCATGGAATGCCTTGGTTCGGTATGGAACCAACCAGTTCGCCGCAACAGGATGACTCGCCGGTGGGGCAAGGACATGCACCCGCCGATCGGGCGGGAGCCGCCGGAATCCCCACAGTCGCCCGGCCGTCGGGCCCGCCACGACGATGGTCGGATGGGCGAGGCACACTGCGGCGCAGCGCGTCAGCTCGTCGAGCGGGACACTCGGGGTGCGGTACGCCGTGTTGATCAGACGAACGATGGCGCCGCACGCCTCGAGACGCTTCAGTTGGCTGCGGCTGAGACCGGTCGATTGCAGTTGCTGCAGCGAGGCGACGCCGTGCTGGCTCGCGAACAAGTGGTGTGCCGAAGGGGTGAGATGCACCATGGAGACTCCTCGTGGAACCAGCGCGGTTTCGGGAGGAGTCGGCACGACAACACTACGTCGCCTCCGGCTCGCTCCAACCGAGCGATGAGTTTCTGGCGCGAGGGGTGCGCCGGAATCTCATCGCTCATCGACGGAGGCGGAGGGGGCAGGAGGCTGTCAGCGGTTGCGGAGGCGTTTGCTGAGGTCGTTGAGGCGCTGCTTCTCGGCGCCGGTCAGCGAGTCCATGCCGTTGGCGCCGATCTTGTCGAGCAGCGCGTCGAGCTCGATCTGGTCGGCGGGCGATGGGCCCGACGGGGGAGGCATCGGCGCGGGAGCGTTCTTCCACGGACCCTCGACGACCTTGGAGCCCGACGACGAGCTGCGCGACTGCTTCTTGCCGGGGCCTTGGCCTTCTTGGGCTTCTTCGACGTCGAACCGTCGAGCGGGAGATGGGGGATCGGCCAACCGGTGGCGAGGCCGAGCGAGCGGCCCGCCACGAGTGCCACGCCGACCGACACGAGCAGGAAGATCGTCTGGCCGGTCTGATCGGTTCCGGTGAACTGCAAGAGGTTGAGCACGGTGAACACCGCAGCGAGCGCCCACAGCGGGATGACCTCGAACCACTTCACGCCGGGGTACGTGGCCGCATACACCCAGATGCCGCCGAGGAACAGCGAGTTCAAGCCGTACTGCGACATGAAGTCGATGCTGTCCGCCAGCGGGCCGAGGAACGTGAGGATGATCGACGGCACGAACGTCATCGCCAGGACCCAGGCGACGAACTTGCCGCGACCGAACAGCGCTTCGAGCTGCTGGCCGAACAGCCAGAAGAACACCACGCCGAGCAGCGGCCAGATCGCCGGCTCGGTGGCGACGGGCCACGAGAACAGGCGCCACAACTCGAAGTCGCGCACCAGGGCGGGCACGAAGACGAGCTTGCGGAAGTAGTCGATACTCAGCCCGTAGACGAACATCGTGGCCAGGCTGAGCACGCAGACGATGTCGGTCGTGGTGACGTCGAAGCGCCCGGCGCGGAACCAACCATCGTTCGGTCGTCGGCGGAAGGCGGCGGCGAACTGTTCGGACATCGGGCCTTACGGTATCCGGCGCTCCGTATGCTTGGGGCGTCATGCAGGTGATCGTGCCCAGGGTCATGCCCGGTCAGAGATGGTGAAGCGTCCTCCTGCCGGCACGATTCCGGAGGCGCCGGGGTCGTACCAGTTCAAGGACGTCCACGGCCGGGTGATCTACGTCGGCAAGGCGTCGAACCTCCGCCAGCGGCTGTCGAACTACTTCCAGTCGCCGGTCAACCTGCACCCGCGCACCGCCCAGATGGTCGAGACGGCCGAGTCGGTCGAATGGACGATCGTGCGCAACGAGGTCGAGGCGTTGATGCTCGAGTACTCGCTCATCAAGCAGCACGACCCGCGCTTCAACGTGCGCCTGCGCGACGACAAGAGTTACCCCTTCCTCGCCGTGACCATCGACGAGCAGTGGCCCCGGGCGCTCGTGATGCGCGGCCGAAAGCGCAAGGGCACCCGATACTTCGGGCCCTATGCGCACGCGTACGCGATCCGCGACACCCTCGACCTCCTGTTGAGGTCGTTCCCCGTGCGCACCTGCAGCCAGGCCAAGTTCAACCAGCACGAGCGTCTGGGTCGGCCGTGTCTGCTCTTCCACATCGAGAAGTGCGCCGGGCCCTGCGTCGGTGAGATCGAGGAGATGCCGTACCGCCAGCTCGTCACCGATCTGTGCGAGTTCCTCGACGGTGACACCGACGAGATCGTGAACCGCCTCGAAGCCGACATGCAGGCGGCGGCCACCGACCTCGAATTCGAACGGGCGGCGCGCCTGCGGGACCGTCTGCTCGCGGTCCGCAAGGCGATCGAGAAACAACAGATGGTCGCCGAACGCAGTGAGGACCTCGACGTGATCGGCATCGCCGAGGACGAACTCGAAGCGGCAGTGCAGGTGTTCTACGTGCGCAAGGGCCGAGTCGTGGGGCGCAGGGGGTTCATCCTCGACAAGGTGGAGGAACTCACTCCCGGTGGTCTGATCGATCGCATCCTCGAGTCGATGTACGGCGACGACCCGATCCTCGGCGTTCCCAAGCAGGTGCTGGTGCCGTACGAGGCCGACGACCTCGCAACCTACGAGGAGTGGCTCTCCATGGGCCGCGGGTCACGGGTGCAGGTGCGAGTGCCGCAGCGCGGCGACAAGCGTTCGTTGCTCGAAACCGTCACCCGCAATGCCGAGGGTGAGTTCACGCGTCATCGGATGCGGCGGGCGAGCGATCACAACTCGCGCAGCCGTGCGCTGACCGAACTCCAGGATCATCTGGGCCTCCCCGAAGCTCCACTTCGGATCGAGTGCTACGACATGGCCCACCTCCAGGGCACCGACTACGTCGGCTCGATGGTGGTACTGGAGGACGGCTTGCCCAACAAGCGTGAGTACCGCCGCTTCAAGATCAACGATGTGGAGGGCAACGACGACTATGCGGCGATGGCGGAGGTGGTGCGTCGCCGGCTTCAGGCGTACCTCGACGAACGTGACCGTCCGGTCAACGAGCGCGGCGACAAGCCGGGCAAGTTCGCCTACCCGCCGCAGCTGCTGCTCGTCGACGGCGGCAAGGGCCAACTGAGTGCCGCCAAGCGGGTGATCGACGAGCTCGACCTCACCGACGAGATTCCGGTGGCGGGCCTGGCGAAGCGATTCGAGGAGGTCTTCATCCCCGGGCGCAGCCAGCCGGTGGAGATCCCGCGGGGGAGTGAGGCGTTGTTCATGCTGCAGCGCATCCGCGACGAGGCGCACCGCTTCGCCAACACGTTCCACGGCGAGCGCCGGAGCAAGCGGATGACCACGAGCGCCCTCGACGGGATCCCGGGCCTCGGTGAGGTCCGGCTGAAGAAGTTGGTGAAGGCACTGGGCGGCGTGAATGCCGTGAAGCGGGCGGAACTCGACGAGTTCAAGGCGCTGA
Organism: Ilumatobacteraceae bacterium; assembly: GCA_963743825.1. Lineage (GTDB taxonomy): Bacteria > Actinomycetota > Acidimicrobiia > Acidimicrobiales > Ilumatobacteraceae > Sva-07. The sequence continues at coordinate 82,933 of CAVURC010000006.1, forward strand.
CGTTCCTGCCGGATGCCGTGGCCGAGGCCGTGTACGCAAGGTTCCATTCATGAATCGGAGCGGGAAATCGTCAAGTTCTCGTCATGTCGTGCCGACAGGGACATGTCAGGTCGCACCGAACCCCGCCCCTGCACTCCGGTGTGCCGCACGCATCGGATCGCCTAAGTCCAGGACAGCACCCATGACGCTCACTTCCACGCACCGCCCGCTCACGCTGATCGCGGTGTTCGTCACGGCGCTGTCAGCGCTCGTGTGGGGCGCTGCGACTCCGGTACAAGCTGCCGCGTCGATCAGCGTGTCGGCGTCGGCGTCGGCGTCGGTTCTCGCCGGCGACAGTGTCGATTACACGGTCGGTGTCACCAACAGCGGTGACGAAGTCCAGTACAATATCTCGGCGACCGCTACGCTCGCGCCGGACGTGGTCTACGACCCCGGTTCGACGTCACCAGCTGCGTACGGGAACCCGACGGTGACCACGAACGCGACGACGGGTGTCACGACGTTGATCTGGTCGAATGTGTCGGACCTCCAGATCGCCGACAGTCTGTCGCTCGAGTTCACGGCGACCCCGAAGACGGCGTCGTCGGTCCCTCCGGCAGTGTTCGCCACGTACCCGGTCGGTGCGAACGTCCCATTCAGCGCTGCCGCCTTCGGCAACACCGACCCGCGTACGGTGCCCCGCTTCACCGCGACAGGCGCACCGATCGCGTCGACGTACACGCAGACGGATTCGGCGACGTCTTTACCGACGGCGATCACCGCGATCACGATCGACAAGTCGGAGCCGTCGCCTGAAGGTGAGCTGCTGCGCGGCATCCACGACCAGACAACGGTGTACACGCTGGACGTGAACGTCACAGATGAAGACGGCGTCAACGGCATCATCGTCGTCGACATGCTGCCGGCGCAGCTCGAGTTCCTCGGCTGCGGCGGCGTCGACTTCGGCGCCCCCGAGTTCCCGGGAGCGCCGTCGTTGATCGGAACTCCGGCGGTCGGTGCGAACTGTCTGACCCCGACGACGGTGACGACGGTGCTCGACCCCGTCCCGGATGGAACGACCGTGTACCCGCCCGGGGTGTACACCCGAATCGTCTGGGACCTCGGGGACCTTCCGGCCGGAGCGAATCGGGTCATCCAGTACGCAGCGGGCATCCCGCTGCGAGCGAACACCATGGACTTCGGTGGTCCGACGCCTCCGAACACGTTCCCGTTCGGCCAGCAGGCGAACCTGGACAACAACGTCACGGGCGCGCCGACCCGTGAGACGACCCCGGAGACGTCGATCGCGAACCGGTCCCGCGTGTCTGGCATCTATCTCGGTGCCGTTCAAGCCCCAGCCACCCAGGCGGTGTTCGACAAGTCGACCGAGTTCGTGTACGTCGAGGATCTCCGGATCCGCAAGAGTGTCACGCCGGGCACGTTCTCCGCCGGCGGGATCGCGACCTATGCGGTGACGATCGACACCAGCGAATACGTGTCGGTGGCGAACCCGGTACTCACCGACACGATCAGCAACGGGCTGTGCCCGCTCGACAACGTCGCCAACTATGCATCAGGTTCGCCGCCCGCTGCGGAGTGTGATCCGATTGCGTCCGGCCCGACGGTCACCGATGGTGCCACGACGCAGCCGTTGCCGTACACGTCGGTGCTCGAGGATCTGACAAACGGCGGGTTCACGATGGTGTTCTCGGCGACCGGACCGATTCCGCCGTCGTCGTCGTTGACGGTCACCTATGAGGCGCGGATGCGTTCGCAGTACCAGAACGGCACCCCGAACGGACGCCCGACCGTTGCCGGTGACTCGTTCCGCAACGACGTCGACATCGATGCCACCTCGACCCCGATCCCCGACACCGGGGAAACCGGCAGTCAGCCAGTCGGCGACGACTCGTCGGCAGGCCAGTCCACGCTGTCGCAGTCGATCGACAAGCGAGTCAAGCCCCGCGTCGTCGGCGAAGCCTGCAACGCGAACACCGGCGCCTACACGAACCCGCCGCCGCCGCTCGATCTCACGCAGTTCGGGTTCCGTCTCGGTGACGAGGTGTGCTTCAGGTTGACGGTGAACTATGCGTCCGGGGTATTCAACAAGAACCCGGTGATCACCGATTTCCTGCCGCAGGGAGTCACCTACACCGACGGCTCGATGGTGGCGTTGCCGTCGAACAACGTCGCGTTCACGTTCAACGAGACGCAGGCTGCAGCAGACACGGAGAACCCGATCTGGCGTGTCGGAGCAGTCTTCGGTTCGGACCGGTATGTGCTGCCGGGCGGAGTGTTCGATGTCGTGTTCTCCGGGACGGTGAACGCGATCCCGTCGGCGACTCCGGACATCACCGGCAACCTCATGAAGATGGTGGTCGAGAACACACCGGGGCAAACGTCGTCGTTCCGTGACGAGACGCCCTTCGCGATCGTGCCGTCGGTGCCGCTCACGTTGGCGAAGACCGTGTCGGCTGTCGACAACCCGGCGTACTCGCCGCCGCCGGTGCAGGCAACTCCAGTGGTGCAGTCCGGGTCGATGGCGACCTACCGGATCGATGTCACGCATGCCGGTTCGGCGACGAACGGCACCAACTATTCGGTTCGCGGGTTGAAGGTTTACGACGTCTTGCCGCAACCGTTGCGTTGTGCTGACGTGTCGGCACTGTCGAACCCGCCGTACGCCGCCTGTTACGACAGTGGCACCTTGGGTCATCCGTCGATCGCTGGCGACACGACCCGTTCGGTGATCGTCTGGGATTTCGTCGTGAACCCATCAGCTCCGGACTCCGAGGCGATCACCCTCGGCAACACCAAGACCCTGTCGTACAACGTCACCTGGCCGGTCGGCATCGGCACAGGCGTCACGTTCACGAACACTGCCGGCATCGTCAAGTTCGAGTCGTTCACGAACGAACCAAATGTCGGGTCCACGTATTTCCCCGCGAGCAACATCGACGCTTCCGTGCCGGCGATCTCATGGAACGCTCCGGCGGCGTCCGACCCGGCTGCGGTGCGGACCCGTGCCATCGCGAACCCGACGAAGCTGTTCACGTCACCGATCCTGTCCGGCAACACCGGACCGGCGACACCGGGAACGTCCGGCCAAGCCGTCATCGGTGAAGTCGTCACATATTACTACGGTGTCACCATCCCGGCGGGGACGTCGATCTACTCCGGACGGCTGACGGACACGTTCACGACGGCCGGCTGGGCGATCGCCGCGTCGCCGGTCCCGTCGTTCACGTTCGAGGCCGACGCCGTCGGCGCCTCGGGTACGGTGTCGCCGCCCCCGGCGAACGTCGTGTTGAACACCACCACCGGCCAGCTTGATTTCGGTGTCGGCTCCCCCAACAACCGTTACTCGAACACGTCATCGACCGATCAGCGGTTCGTGGTGACAGTCACGGCTCGTGCTGTCGGAAACGGTATCGCCGGCTCCCCGACGCCACCACCGGCAACGAACCGTACGAACACTGCCCGGTTCCAGGCCGGCACTGTCGCCGGTGGATCCACGAGCGCCGTCAACGTCTCACAGGCGAGGAACGTCTCGCTGATCCAGCCGACGCCATCGTTGACGAAGCTCAACAACACCGGTGGCGCGTTCGTTGCCGGTGGTGACACGGTTCGTTACACGTTGACCGCGTCGCAGCCGAACGGGCGTCCGACGTTGTACGACGCTTGGATCGTCGACTGTCTCCCGACCGGGATCACGTTCGCCGGCAATGTCACCGCGACCACGCAGCTCGGCGCCGGCGCGCAGGCACCGACCCCGTTCGCGATTCTCGGCCCCAACGCCGGCCCTGTCGACGGTTGTGCCGCCGGAACGACACGTGTCGCCTGGAACATCGGCTCGCTGCCGCAGAACACGACGGTCCGTGTCTCCTACGATGTCACCGTCAACTTGACCGCGGTCGCCGGTGACCTGTATGCGAACACCGCTGTGCTCACCGGCTCCAGCTTGAACGACGGCAACCGGACCACTCCAGGGGTCCCACCGAACCCGCTCGAGCGTGTCTACACCGCAACCGCACCGGCGAACACCATCGAAGTTGCGGGGTCGGCCCCCTCGAAGGTGGTCGACAAGTCGACAGCGACGATCGGGGAAACGGTCACCTACACGGTGACCGCGCCGATCGGGGCGAACACCAACTTCTACCAGGTGGCACTCGTCGACACGTTGCCTGCCGGCATCGACCGTTCCAGCATCAACTTGGTGTCGGCGACGTGCTCGTACTCGCTGGTCCCAATACCATGTCCGGGCATTTCCGGTTCGCTGTGGGCACCCGGTACCGGACCTGGCGGTGACGTCGTGGTCTTCTACGGTGACATCGCCGCCGACCCGGCCGCTCGCCGCCTGACTGCCGTCTATTCGGCTGCGGTGTCCGACGTTCCCGGCAACACGGGCGGCACACCGCTGAACAACTCCGTCAACGTGCGCTGGGATGTCACGAACGAGACCGACCCGACCGCGCTGCCCTACACGTGGGATCGGCCGCTGGTCGCCACGCCTGCGTCTGCGCTGGTGACGGTGGTGCAGCCGACGCTGGTGACCTCGAAAGGCGTCAGTGACCCGGCACCGGCGTTGACGGATGCGTTCACCTACACGGTGACGCTGCGCAACACCGGCTCCAACCTCTCGAACGCGTACAACATGGTGGTTGTCGACCTCGTCCCCGAAGGCATCGTGCCCGGCACCATCTCCAACGGCGGGACGTTCAACTCGTCGACCCGCGAAATCACCTGGGATGCGGCCGACCTCCCCGGCCCGCTCGCCCCGAACGCGACGTTGAACCTCACGTACACCGCGACGTTCGACGCCACCGTCGACGGCACCAACAGTCTCGAGTTCGTCGGGGACGCCGCGCTCGTCAACACCGTCGACAACGACAGCTACGCGACGCTGCCGTCGGGTGGCCGGACCCGCATCGGGAACTCCGCGGTCGCGAACGTGGAAGCCGACTTCCCGACGGTCACACTGTCCAAGTCGGTGCTGTCCGCACCGCCCGCCTACATCGGCGGTGCTGTCACCTGGCAGATCTCCGGGTCGAACACCGGTCCTGGCACCGCCGCCAGTGTCGATGTCACCGACGTCCTGCCCCCGAACTGGGACTTCGTCGCCGGGACGTCATCGGTGACCGTCGGAGCGAACCCGCCGGTCGTCACCAACCCGAACGTGTCCGGTCCTGCGACCGCCCGCCGGCTCGAGTGGAACATCGGATCGCTGCTGCCGTCTCAGTCGTTCACGATCACGTTCCAAGCTCGACCATCTGCCTCCGTCGTGTCGTCGCCGGGTGTCGGGCGAACGATCCCGCACACCAACACGGTGAACGCTGCAGTCGTCGACCTGACCGGAGCGTCCGGGAACGCCGAGAGGCGCTACGATCCGCCCCCAGCGTCCGCCGCAACACGCATCGATGCCGTCGACGTGCAGATCACCTCGACCACCCCGGCGACCGCGATCGCCGGCACCCCCCACACGTGGACGCTGACCGTGTCGAACAACGGCGCCGATGTTGCCGTCGGGCCGTTCACGGTCACTGACGTCGTCCCGCCGGGGACGTCGTTCGTGTCGGCGACCGGAACCGATTGGACATGCAGCCATGACGGCTCGCCGACCGGCGGCGTCGTCACCTGTGTCCGCACGAACAGCAACGACACCTTGGCGGCGTCCGGACCGGCTGCCACGTTCCCACCGATTTCGATGACCGTGAGCATCGGTTCGAACACGCCTGCGAACACCGTCTACACCGATGATGCCGAAGTCACGTTGCGAACGTTCGACACGAACGTTGCCAACAACACTGATGACGCGTCGACGACGGTCACCACCGAAGCTGATCTCCGTGTCGTCAAGTCACACACCGACTCCGGTGTTGCGGGAACCCTCGTGAACTGGACGGTGGCAGTCGACAACGTGTTGGGACCGTCGACGTCACGGGCGAGCATCGTGACGGTCGACACCCTGCCGGCGGGAGTCTCCTTCGTCGGCTTCCAGTTGGTCGACCCCGACCTGTCGTGCACCCACGACGGCGCCCCCACCGGCGGCGACATCACCTGCACCCGTTCGACCGACATGCCGCGCGGGGCCGCCGACACCTTCACGTTCACCGCGCTCATCAATCGCGACCAGATCGCCGACGTCACCAACACGGTGGTTGTGACGCCGACAACGTTCGATCCGACGACCCCGAACACTGCGTCAGACGTGGTGGATGTGACGACGTCCGCCGACCTCGCTGTCGAAAAGGCCATCCTCGGCACCGTCGAGGCCGGGTCGGTGGGCCAGTATCGGATCACGGTGAACAACGTGATCGGTCCGTCCGATGCCGGCGCGTTCAGTTTCACCGACACGCTCCCGCCGGGTGTCACGGTCACCGGCATCGCCGTGAACACCGGCGGCGCCACGTGTGGCGCGTTCCCGGCGACTGGCGCCGTCACGTGCACCTACGCCGGCGGCATCGATGTCGGCCAGACGTTCACCTTGACGTTCGACGTCACCGTTGCCCCTGATGTCGTCGGCTCGATCACGAACACCGCCGACTTGAACCCTGGTGTGACACCGGACCCGAACCCGGCGAACGACACAGCGACCGTGGTCAGCGGAGTGAACGTCGACGCCGACCTGTCGATCCTCAAGACAGGCCCGACGACAGTCACCGCCGGCACCGCCATCAGCTGGACGTTGACGATAGGGAACAACGGCCCGTCCGACGATCCAGCGACGATCACCGTGTCGGACACTCTGCCGAGCGAGGTCGTGTTCGACTCCCCGGTGGGTGACCTGTCGGGCGAGTGGACCTGCGTCCATGACGGCTCTCCCGTCGGTGGTGTCCTGACCTGCACGAACCCGAACGGCCTCGCGGCCGGCGAGTCACAGGTGCTGACGGTGAACGCTGATCTCCGTCCGGGTGCCGGGCCCACGTCGGCGTCGAACACTGCGACGGTGTCGTCACCGACGACGGACTCGAATTCCACCAACAACCAGTCGACCTCGTACTTCGACGTGGTCGATGACGTCGAAGTGTCGGTCGTGAAGACGACGACCGGCGCCAACCCGGTTCGAGCTGGCGAGACGACGAGTTTCTCGCTCGAGGTACGCAACGACGGCCCGTCGACGGCAGACAACATCGTCGTCACCGACTTCGCCCAGGCCGGGATGACGATCCTGTCGTTCTCTGCGCCTCCAGGGTGGACCTGTCTGCCGGCGACCGGTGTCTGCGCTGTCGCAACGTTGATGCCGTCGACGACCGCAACGATCACGGTCGATGTGGCAGTCGCGTCGAATGTCGCTGACGGATCCACGCTGACCAATACGGCGACAGTGTCCACGACGTCACCGGGTGACCTTCCAGCGGGCAACTCGTCGTCATCAAGCGTCGCTGTCGCCGCTCGAGCCGACCTCGCGATCACCAAGACGCATGACGCCGGCCCGGTGCGTGCCGGTGAGAACACGACGTTCACGTTCAGTGTGAACAACGTCATGGGACCGTCCGATGCAGCCGCCGATGTCGAGATCGACGACGTTCTCCCGCTCGGATTCACCTATCTGGGAGCGACGGGGCCGTGGGCCTGCGTGCCTGGCGACCCGAACGCACCGGGTGGTCAGCCGGTCACCTGTACGTACGTGGCTGCCGGCGTTCCGGTGCCGCTGCCGGCTGACGCGACCGCAGCCGATCTGGTGATGACGGTGTCGACGTCGTCGGCGCTACTGCCGTCGATGGCCAGGAACACCGCGTCGGTCGACTCGCCGACGGTCGACCCGAACTCGGGGAATGACTCGAGTTTCGTTGACGTCACGATCGTCACCGAAACCGATCTGACGATCACCAAGACCGTCGCCGTCTCTCCGGTAGTGATCGGTGACGAGGTCACGTGGACAGTGGTCGTCGAAAACGAGGGCCCATCGGACGCGTTCGACGTCACGGTCGACGACTCGGTCCCGGCGTCGGTGTCCGGTGTCACGGTCGACGACGACGCCGATTGGGCCTGCACGGTGACCGGCAACGATGTGTCGTGCATCCATGTCGGAGCATTGGTTGCGCTCGACTCGGCATCCTTCACGGTGACCGGGACCGTGACGGCTGCGGCCTTCCCGGAGTTGGTGAACTCGGCGGTGGTGTCGACGACGACTCCTGAACCGGACACCGACGACAACACCGCGACCTCGACGACACCGGTCGCCGTCCAGTCCGACCTTGCGATCACCAAGACCCACGTCGGTCGCCCCCAGGTCGGTGGTCAGGTCATATACACCTTGACCGTGACGAACAGCGGACCGACGGAGAACACCGGCCGGGTGGTCGTCACTGACGTCCTCCCAGCGGGGTTGGCGTTCGTGTCTGCCGAGGGATCTGGCTGGTCCTGCGGTCTCGTTGCTACGACGGTCACCTGCACGCTCGCGGGTACCCTTGCCGTCGGAGCGACATCAACGGTGACGCTGGTCGCCGATGTCGAACCATCGGCGTGGCCGTCGGTGACGAACGTGGCGTCGGTGTCGTCACCGCACACCGATCTCGACCCCGACAACAACACAGCCACCGACCCGACTCCGGTCGATCCGCTGATCGCATTGGGGTTCGAAAAGACGGTCGGCATCATCGCCGACGGCGTCGCCCCGTGGTTCCTGAGGGTGCTCAACAACGGCCCGAACGCGACGGTGGACACGTTGCAGATCGTCGACACGCTGCCGGCCAACCTTCAGTACCGATCGTTTGCCGGGGCCAGCTGGACGTGTCAGGCCGCCGGTCAGGTCGTCACCTGTGTCAACAACGATGTGTTGGCAGTTGGCCAGTCCTCGCAGTTGACGATCTTCACCACGGTTCTCGCTGCTCCGGGTGAGACGGTCAGCAACAGCGCAACGCTCACTGGCGGCGGGTCGGAGACGACATTGGATTCGTCGTCATCGGTCACGGTGCCGGCGGTCCCGCCCGTCACCACGACGCCGCCGCCTCCGACTGGCCTGCCGGCGACGGGTGGTGACTCGACAAGTGTCGTGAACCTCGCGTTCATGCTGCTCGGTGCCGGCCTGCTGTTCCTGGTCTTCTCGCGGGGTCGCCGTCGAACGGCGCTCACGTGAGCGAGTCAGTGCTCACTCCAGCTGCGAGATGACCTCGGCCCGGAACTCGCCGAACTTCGCGAGGCGCTCCTCGGACGTGGCGCCGAGCGTGAAGTCGGGGATGATCAACTCGTCGAAGCCCAGCTCGATGTAGCGACCCAGCTCGTCGACGAGTTGGTCGTTCGACCCGATGATCGAGCGCTCGCCCATGTCGCCGGCGCGGACGTTCTCGGCGAACTCGGCGTTGTCGGACATGAACACGAGCGCCTGTGTCGATTTCCACATCGTCGCAGGGTCGCGGCCGACCTGTTCGCAGGCGACCAGCAGCTTGTCGAGGGCGCCGCCGGCCATGTCGGGGGCGCCCCAGGTGTTCCACTCGTCGGCGTGGCGGGCGGTGATGCGCAGCATGCGTGGGCTGCCCGTGCCGACGAGGATCGGAAGAGGTGACTGCACGGGCTTCGGGTCGGCCGGCGCGTCGGTGATGTCGTAGAACTCGCCGTGGAAGTCGGTGCGTTCGTTGTCGAGCAGTGACCGGATGACCTGGATCGCCTCGTCGAACCGGGAGACACGGGTCGCCGGTTCCTCCAGGTCGATGCCGTAGGCCGTGTGTTCGTTGATCTGCCAGCCGGCGCCGATCCCGAGCACCATGCGACCGTTCGAGACGTGGTCGATCGTGGCGGCACGGTTGGCGAGCACGGCGGGGTGGTGGACCGACGTCGGCGACGACGAGTGACCCGATCCGGATGCGTTCGGTGACCGCGGCGATCGCCGGCAGGATCGCCCAGCATTCGTGGACGTCGCCCGGCTGGATCGTCTCGCAGCCGGTGTTCGGCATGTAGTGATCGGCGAACCAGAGCCCGTACCAGCCCTCGGCGTCGATCATGCGGGCGAGGTCGAGGACCTCGGCAGGCGGGTCGTTCGGGGTTGGGCCAGACGGAGAACTTCATGCGGCGACCGTAGCCTCCTCGCCGTGACCGACGACTTGTGGGAAGCCCATGCGGACTGGTGGATCGACGGCTTCACCGAGGGCGCCGACCCCGAGTACGTCGAGCAGATCCTGCCGATGGCGCTCGACGAACTGTCGGGCTTCGGCCGCGTGCTCGACGTCGGCTGCGGCGACGGACAGATCAGCCGGATCCTCGCCGCGGCCGGGTGCGCGCGTCGTGGGCATCGATCCGACGTGGAACCAGATCCGCATCGCGCACGAGCGTGACGGGGGAGCGGTGTTCGTGCGATCGGGTGCGGCCGACCTGCCGTTCGCCGATGCGAGCTTCGACGCTGCTGTTGCGTGTCTCGTGTTCGAACACATCGACGATGTCGACGCCGCGATCGCCGAGGTGGCACGGGTGGTTCGGCCCGGCGGCCGGTTCTCGTTCTTCCTCAACCATCCGCTGCTGCAGACGCCGGGGAGCTATTGGATCGACGACCACACGGTCGATCCGCCCGAGCAGTACTGGCGCGTCGGGCCGTATCTGGCCGAACAGAGCTTCGTCGAACAGGTCGAGCACGGTGTGTTCATCCGGTTCGTGCATCGACCGTTGTCGCGCTATCTCAACGCGCTCGCCGACCACGGCTTCGTGCTCGAGCACATGATCGAGCCGGTGCCGCCCGACGGCTTTCTCGCCCGCGCCGAGGAGTACGCCGAAGCCGCCGCCATTCCCCGCCTCCTCTACCTCCGCCTCCGCCGCACCTGAGCCCGACCGCCTGCGATGAGGAACGGCGCAGGGGGTGCTCGGAACCTCATCGCAGCCGGGTTCGGTGCGCGAGCGATGAGGAATCGGCGCAGGGGGTGCGCCGGTCACGCTCATCGCTCGGGTGGGTTGGGGTGGGTCGGTAGGGTGACGGGGTGGCCGACATCGTGCTGATCACCGGATTGTCGGGGGCCGGTCGCTCGGGTGTGGCCGATGTCCTCGAGGATCTCGGATGGTTCGTCGTCGACAACCTCCCGACCGCCCTGATCGGCACGATCGTCGAGCTCGCCGCCAAGCCCACGAGCGACATCGAACGACTCGCGTTGGTGGCCGGACGCCAACATGCCGAGGTGCTCACCAAGGTCGGCGAGCTGCGAGCCGCCGGCCACGACCTGCGCATGGTGTTCCTCGATGCCTCCACGCGCGAGCTGGTACGCCGCTACGACGCAACGCGTCGCCGCCATCCGCTCGCCGACCAGACCGACGGCCTCGTGGAGTCGATCGAGCTCGAACGATCGATGCTGGAACCGGTGCGCGCCGCCGCCGACCTCGTGATCGACACGAGCGACCTGAACGTGCATCAGCTCAAGGAGCGCATCGACCACGCCTTCGACACCACGACGGGGTCACGGCTCCAGGTGGCAGTGGAGAGCTTCGGGTTCAAGCACGGCCTGCCGCTCGATGCGGACATCGTGATGGACGTGCGGTTCCTGCCGAACCCGCACTGGGAGGACGACCTGCGGCCACTGACCGGCCACGACCCCAAGGTGCGCGACTTCGTGTTGGAGACCGCAGCCGGTTCGGCATTCGTCGACCAGTTCGACGCGCTGCTGGCCACGCTCGTGCCGCAATACCAGGCCGAGGGACGCAGCTACCTGACGGTGGCAGTCGGCTGTACCGGTGGGCGCCACCGGTCCGTCGCCGTCGCCGAGGAGTTGGCGGCCCGCCTGCGTCAGCGTGGCGTGGCGGTTCGTGCCTCCCATCGCGACGTCTCGCGCTGAGTCGTTTCCGGTCGGCGATCGACCGCGAACTACAGTTGAGGTCGGACAACGTCGTTCCCCCACCTGCCCAGGAGGCACCCAGTCATGACGATCAGAGTCGGCATCAACGGTTTCGGACGCATCGGACGCAACTTCTTCCGTGCCGCCAAGGCGAGCGGGGCGGATTTCGACTTCGTGGCGGTGAACGACCTCGGGTCGATCGACACGATGGCGTACCTCCTCCAGTACGACTCGGTACTCGGGCGGTATCCGCAGAAGGTGTCGGCGACCAAGTCGAGCATCAAGGCGGGCAGCGACACCCTGCGCGTGCTCAGCGAGCGCAACCCGGCCGACCTCCCCTGGGGTGAACTCGGCGTCGACGTGGTGATCGAGTCGACCGGCTTCTTCAACACCCGTGACGCCGCGAGCGCGCATCTCGACGGCGGCGCGCCGCTGGTGATCGTGTCGGCTCCCTGCACCAACGCCGACGCCACGTTCGTGTACGGCGTGAACCACAAGGACTTCCGGATCAGCCAGCACAAGGTGATCTCCAATGCCAGCTGCACCACCAACTGCTTCGTGCCGATGGTCAAGGTGCTCGACGACAACTTCGGTGTCGAGCAGGGCCTGATGACCACGATCCACTCGTACACGGGTGATCAGAACCTCGTCGACGGACCGCACTCCGACCTGCGCCGCGCCCGCGCCGCGGCGATCAACATCGTGCCGACCTCCACGGGCGCGGCCCGTGCCACCTCACTCGTGTTGGAGTCGATGAAGGGCAAGCTCGACGGCACCGCACTGCGAGTACCGACCCCGACGGGCTCGCTCACCGACTTCACCGCAACGCTGAAGAAGACGGCCACGGTCGAGGCGATCAACGCAGCGTTCGCCGCTGCTGCGAAGAAGGAACTCAAGGGTGTGCTCAAGTACACCGAGGACCCGATCGTGTCGAGCGACATCGTCACCGACCCCCACTCGTGCGTGTTCGACGCCGGTCTCACGATGAGCATGGGCACGCTCGTGAAGATCAACGGCTGGTACGACAACGAGTGGGGTTACTCGAACCGCCTCGTCGACCTCACGGCGTTCACCGGCGCCAAGGTCAAGCGCTGACCACGATGAGCGAGACCCCCATCCCGACACTCGAGGATCTGGAGGCGACGCTCGGTGATCTGAGCGGCAAGCGGGTGTTGGTGCGAACCGACTTCAACGTGCCGCTCGACGATGACGGGGCGATCACCGACGACTTCCGGATCCGCGCCGCACTGCCGACCATCGAATGGCTGGCCGAACGCGGTGCCACGGTGGTCACGGCGAGCCACCTCGGGCGACCGAAGGGGGCACCGGACCCGAAGTACTCGATGGATCCGGTGCGCGCCCGCCTGGCCGAACTCGCCCCGGGTGTGGAGCTGCTCGAGAATCTCCGCTTCGACCCCGGCGAGACGGCCAACGATCCGGCCTTCGTGGCGACGCTCGTCGAGGGCATCGACGCCTACGTCAACGACGCGTTCGGGGCATCGCACCGGGCGCACGCCTCGATCGTCGGCCCGCCGCAGTTCGTCCCGTCGGCGATGGGCCGCCTCCTGCAGAAGGAGGTCGAAGTACTCCTCGGTCTGCGCAACAACCCGAAGCACCCGTTCGTCGCCGTGCTCGGTGGGGCGAAGATCTCCGACAAGCTCGGTGTCGTCGAGGCGCTGCTCGAGGTCGTCGATTCGCTCGTGATCGGCGGCGCGATGTGCTTCACGTTCTTCGCCGCGCAGGGCAACCCCATCGGCGACTCGCTGTTCGAGCCCGACCAGGTCGACACGTGCAAGCGATTGCTGGCACAGGCCGGGGCGAAGGGCAAGACCATTCACCTGCCGGAGGACATCACCGGCGTGGATGCACGCGGCGAGTACGCCACGTTCGGCACCCGGCTGCCCGACGGGGCCAAGGGGTTCGACATCGGCCCGGGGTCGGCTGCCGCGTTCACCGACGTGATCATGGATGCGCGCATGGTCTTCTGGAACGGGCCGATGGGAATGTTCGAGGACGAGCGCTTCGCCAACGGCACGCTGACCGTCGCGCATGCGATGGCCGACACGAAGGCGTTCACGGTCGTCGGCGGCGGCGATTCCGCGGCGGCGCTCGCCCAGTTCAAGCTCGACGACGACGTCGACCACGTCTCCACCGGCGGCGGCGCCAGCCTCGAACTCCTCGAGAACGGCGATCTCCCCGGGCTGGCAGCGCTACGAGAAGGAATCCGATGACACGACGTCCGCTCATCTCCGGCAACTGGAAGATGAACCTCAACCACTACGAGGCGATCCAGACCGTCCAGAAGCTGTCGTATCTCGTGCCGAAGGAGACGCTCGAGGCGGTCGACGTCAGCATCCATCCTCCGTTCACGGACATTCGCAGCATCCAGACGGTGATCGAGAGCGAGGACTTCGACTTCCACCTCGGAGCACAGCACTGTCACTGGGAGGATTCGGGCGCTCTGACGGGTGAGGTGTCGCCCGCCTTCCTCGCCAAGCTCAACGTCGTCTATGTGATCGTCGGACACTCCGAGCGACGCGAGATCTTCGGTGAGACCGACGAGATGGTGAACCGCAAGGTTGCCGCCATCCAGGCGCACGGCATGACTCCCATCGTGTGCTGCGGCGAGACGCTCGGCGAACGTGAGGCGGGGGAGACCGAATCGAAGGTGCTCGGCCAGATCGAGGCCGGGCTCGCCGGTCGCACGAACGAACAGATCGCGTCGCTCGTGATCGCCTACGAGCCCATCTGGGCGATCGGTACCGGCAAGACCGCCACCTCCGACGATGCGCAGACCGTGTGCGCCGCCATTCGCGGCAAGATCCGCGAGCTGACCGACGACGCGACCGCTGATGCCGTTCGTATCCAGTACGGCGGATCGGTCAAGGCGTCCAACGCCACCGAGCTGATGGGGCAGCCCGACATCGACGGCGCCCTCGTCGGCGGGGCCAGCCTCGACCCCGACGAGTTCGCCAAGATCGTCCAATTCGACACCTGACCAAACGAGACGCGGGGTCTGACGCCGCGTCTCATTCTGGGGGGCTGCTACCCCTTGGTAACCCGGCGCTGCTATGGTCGGGTGCTTCGAACCACCGGGGAGGGGGTTCGAAGAGATTGACCCGTGGTCGAACGCCGGCATGCCGGGCGGTTCCCGCTACACCACGCTTCCCACTTTCATCCAATTACCAGGAGGACACATACGTGAACACGACACGACGGGGCTCCAAGCTCCTCGCACTCGTCGCTGCCTCGGCCATCATCTTCGCAGCCTGTGGCAGCGACGACGATGGCGGTTCGAGCAGTGGCGATTCGACACCCGCCGGTGAAACCGAGACCACCGAAGCCGAAACCGAGACCACCGAAGGCGCAGCGGTCGAGGGCGCCGACGGAGGCACCTTGATCTGGGCACACGAGCAGGAACCACCGGACCTGCACCTCGACGACCCCGAGAACAACCTCTCGATCGTCTCGTGGATCCGCTCCGCGCTCATCGAGGGTCTGTACGGCATCTCCGGTTCGACGGAGTACTACCCCGAACTGCTCGCGAGTGAAGCCGAGATCACCGAGAACGCCGATGGTTCCGTCACCGGCGTGTACACGCTGCGCGACGGTCTCGTCTGGAGCGATGGTGACGACCTCACCGCCGACGATGTCAAGTTCACGTTCGACGCCTTGATGGCGACCGACGGTGTCGACGAAGAGGGCGAGCCCGCCTACGTCTACCTGCTCGGCAGCCGCGTGGGCTACGACACGGTCACCGACTTCACCGTCGACAGCCCGACCCAGTTCACCGTGACCTGGTCGGAGTTCTTCGCCGGCTACCCGGCGGTGCTCACCGAGATCTATCCGATGCACGTGTTCTCGGCCGATCCGGTCGAGGCCGCCGCGGAATTGAACGACGCGCTGCGCGAGTGGAAGCTCGCCGACGGCACGACCATCCCGTCGTCCGGTCCGATGAACTTCGACTCGTGGGAGAAGGGCGTCCAGATGAACCTGCTGCGCAACGACACCTACCACGGCTCGAACAGCCCCGACGCCGTCAACAAGGGCGTCGCATACGTGGACGGCGTGCAGATCAACTTCGTCACCGACACCGATGCGCAGATCAACGCGCTGAAGGCCGGCGAAGCACAGATCATCATGACCCAGCCGCAGCTGGCGTTCGAGGACCTCGCTTCGACCGAGGGCTTCACCGTCTCCAGCGAGCCCGGACCGGTCTTCGAGCACTGGGGTCTCAACACCCAGAACGTGCACCTGAAGAAGCCCGAAGTGCGTGAGGCGCTCGCATTCGCCATGAACAAGGCGGAAGTGATGGAGGGTCTGTACACGCCGTTGTTCGGCGACACACTGCCCGCCGAAGGCCTCGGCAACGTCTACTGGTTGTCGAACCAGACGCCGTACGTCGACCACGCCGGTGAGGCCGGTTATGGCGCCGGTGATGTCGAGTCCGCGAAGGCAGCACTCGAGTCAGCCGGGTACGTGCTGAACGGCGATGGCCTCTACGAGCATCCCGAAGACGGTGTGCTGTCGCTTCGTGTCGGAACGACCGGTGGCAACCGCCTCCGTGAGATCCAGCAGGAACTGATCCAGGCCCAGATGAAGGAAGCCGGCATCGACATCGTCATCGACAACGTCGAAGGCGCCGATTACTTCAGCGCTCAGCCGTTCAGCGAGGACGCGCTGTTGTGCTCGTCGACCGCAGGTGCCGAGGGCAACTGTGGCGTCTGGGACATCGCCCAGTTCGCTTGGGTCGGTGGCCCGTGGCCCGGCGGTGGTACTCCGAACTACAGCATCGGTGTCGGCGAGAGCCCGTACGGATGGGACAACGCGGAGTTCAACACCAAGGCCGCCGAGTGTGACGCCACCATCGACGACGATGCCCGCGCCGAGTGCTACAACGTGCTCGACCAGTACGTGACCACACTCGAAGTGGATCCGAACGGCCTGTTCCTCCTGCCGATCACGCAGAAGCCGTCGTTCTACGGTTACACCTCCGACCTCGCACAGGCAGGCGTCGCTCCCGACGCTCAGGGTGCCGGTCCGTTGACCAACGTCGCCGACTTCCAGTTCGCGAACTGATCAACGCAATGTGATGTACTTGTCGGGGACCCGCTTCGGCGGGTCCCCGACCGGTACTCCAACCCCGTTCGGCTCTTCCTGAAACGGCAACCTTGTTCGCATACATCACCCGTCGAGTGCTGGCAACCATCCCGTTGCTGATCATCGCGCTCTATCTCGTGTTCGTCGGCGTCTCGCTCACGTCGGATCCTCGAGCCGATTTCTACCTCTGCCTCCCGCGCTGCCAGGACGGCTTCGACCGCATCACCGAGGTGTACAACCTCGATGTGCCGATCATCATCCGCCCGTTCGTGTGGTTCGGCGCTGTTCTTCGCGGTGATCTCGGCGATTCGAGCGCCCTGGGTGAGCCGGTGTGGGACATCATCAAGGACCGCGGGTACAACACCGCACTGCTCGCCGTCCCCGCTTTTCTCATCAGCGCCGTCATTGCGCTGCTGCTTTCGGTCTACTCGGCCCGTCGGCCGTACACGAAGGGCGACTACTTCTTCACCGGCCTGGCGTTCCTGGGCCTCGCGTTCCCCTCGTTCGTGCTCGCCCTCCTCATCCAGAACGTCTTCGGCGTCCAGTTCGAGAACTGGTTCGGCGTGAAGCCGTTCAACACTGGTCGCAAGTCCGGCGACACCCCCCTCGAACTCCTGCGCGACATGGCGCTCCCGTTGCTCTGTCTTGTCATCTTGTCGATTTCAGCCGACTCACGATTCGGCCGCGCATCGATGCTCGAGACCCTCAACCAGGACTACATCCGAACAGCCCGCGCCAAGGGCCTCAGCGAGAAGACCGTCGTGTGGAAGCACGCCCTTCGCAACGGGATGATTCCCTTGGTCACACTCTGGGCACTCAGCCTGTCGGCGCTGCTCAGCGGCTCGATCGTGACCGAGTCGATCTTCTCGTGGCCGGGGCTCGGCCCGGCGTTCCTCCAGGCGCTGGGTGACACCGACCTCGATCTGATTCTGGGAATCGTGCTCTTCACCGGCATCATCACGGTGGTGTTCAACCTGGTCGCCGACGTGCTGTACGGCGTCCTCGACCCCCGGATCAGGCTCGGTTAGGCGGCGATGGCTGACACACTCGAAGGCCTCGAAACATCCTCGGGCCCACCCCAGAGAGTCCCGATCTTCATCCCCGGCGAGGTCGAGGGGCTCACATCAGCTCCGCAGTCGTTCGGTCGGCTCGCATGGCGACGATTCCGCCACCACAAGATGGCCATCTTCGGTGCGGTCGGTCTCGTGGCGATCATCGTGTTGTTCATCGTCGGTCCGATGTTCTCCGATTTCGCCTTCGACGAGAGGAACATCGCCGACCGGCTCCAGGGACCATCCTTCACGCACTGGTTCGGCACCGACGAAATCGGCCGAGACCTGTTCGTGCGCACCGCACAGGGTGGCCGGTATTCCATCCTCATCGGATTCCTCGTCGCCATCATGGCGACCACCATCGGCACCATCCTCGGTGCCATCTCCGGGTTCTTCGGCGGCTGGACCGACGGCCTGATCTCGCAGTTGATCAACCTGTTCCTGATCGTGCCGGCGTTGATCGCTTTGTCGGTCTTCTCCCAGAACTTCGGACGCGACGCGATCGGGATGTCCATCATCCTGGCCCTGCTGCTCTGGACCCGCATCGCGAGAGTCGTGCGAGGCGTCGTGCTGTCGATCAAGGAGCAGGAATTCATCATGGCGGCACGCGCCGCCGGCGCCGGCAACACGCGCATCATCGTTCGCCATGTGCTGCCGAACGTGGTTGGGCAGATCGCAGTCGAGGTGACGCTGTTGCTCGGGACCACCATCGTGCTGGAGAGCACTTTGTCGTTCCTCGGGCTCGGAGTCCAGCCGCCCAACGCGTCGCTGGGAACCTTGGTGGCTGACGCGAAGGGCAGTATCGAGAGCGATCCGATCCGTGTGCTGATCCCGGGTTTCTGCATCGTCTGGATCGTGCTGTGCGTCAACTTCCTCGGTGATGGTCTGCGCGACGCACTCGATCCGCGTTCCAAGGACGAGCGGGGCTGAGGTGAGCACCGAACCGTTGCTGTCAGTGCAGGACCTGAGCGTTTCGTTCAGGACGCCCGATGGGCTCGTTCGAGCCGTGATCGACGCGTCCTTCGAGATCCACCCCGGAGAAGTGCTCGCCGTCGTCGGTGAATCGGGATCCGGCAAGTCGGTGACTGCGTTGGCGCTGATGCGGCTCCACGCGAAGAACGCCGAGATCACCGGCGAGGTCCGTTTCCAGGGCCGCGACCTGCTGGGGATGAGCGACGACGAGATGCGGGCCATTCGTGGGAGTGACATCGCCATGGTCTTCCAGGATCCGATGACGGCGATGAACCCCGTGTTCAGTGTCGGCTCGCAGATCGTCGAGGTGATCCGACTGCACAGCGGCGTCACCAAGCAGGGGGCGTGGGATCGTGCCGTCGACTTGTTGAACTTGGTCGGTGTTCCGGATCCCAAGGCTCGTGCGTCACAGTATCCGCACGAGTTCTCGGGAGGGATGCGCCAGCGGGCGATGATCGCCATGGCCATCGCCAACGATCCCAAGCTGCTGATCGCCGACGAACCGACGACGGCGCTGGACGTCACGGTGCAGGCGCAGGTGATGGAGGTACTGCGAGACGTCCAGAGCGCGACAGGATCGGCGATGATGTTGATCACGCACGACCTGGGCGTCGTCGCCGGGAGCGCCGATCGGGTGCAGGTGATGTATGCCGGGCGAGTGATGGAGTCCGGGACGGTCGACGAGATCTTCTACGAAACGTCGAATCCGTACACGCGAGCGCTCCTCGATTCGATTCCGGATCTGGACGGCACCAAGGACACCCTGCTCCCGATTCCGGGTAACCCGCCGAGTTTGCTGAACCCTCCGTCGGGGTGTGCATTCCGCCCGCGGTGCCTGCACGCGGACGACGTGTGTGCCGAGTCGGTGCCGACACTCGACCCCGTCTCCGATGGTCATGCGAGTCGATGCCATCACATGGCCGACCTGTTCATGCCTGGCGAGGTGGCGGTATGACCGGAAT
The DNA here is from genome assembly GCA_963743825.1 of Ilumatobacteraceae bacterium. Lineage (GTDB taxonomy): Bacteria > Actinomycetota > Acidimicrobiia > Acidimicrobiales > Ilumatobacteraceae > Sva-07. The sequence goes on from CAVURC010000006.1 coordinate 102,748, forward strand.
CGATGTTTCGGCTCCAGCGCGCACGCGCTCGGTGGCGGCCGGGCCCGGGTCGCCGCCCGTGTTGAGTGTGCGGAACCTCGTGAAGGAGTACCCGATCCGGGCGGGGGTGTTTCGGCGCCAGGTCGGATCGGTGAAGGCGCTGTCCAGCGTGTCGTTCGACGTGTTCGAGAACGAGACACTCGGCGTCGTCGGCGAGTCCGGATGTGGCAAGACGACGCTCGGACGGTCGATTCTGCGCCTGGTCGAGCCCACGTCGGGGACGGTGTTGTTCGGCGACGAGGACGTGACCACCGCCTCGAAACGGCATCTGCGCCAGCTTCGCAGCAAGTTGCAGATGGTCTTCCAGGACCCCTACGCATCGCTGAACCCCCGCATGCCGATCGGTGACACCGTGAGTGAGCCCATGCGGATTCACGGCGTCAGCAAGAAGGAGGCCGCCGAGCGATCAGGCGACCTTCTCGAACGAGTCGGACTTCTCGCCGAACACGGCAATCGCTACCCGCACGAGTTCTCCGGTGGACAGCGCCAGCGCATCGGAATTGCACGTGCGCTCGCGCTCCGTCCGAAATTGATCGTGCTCGACGAGCCCGTCTCGGCGCTCGACGTCAGCATCCAGGCCCAGGTCCTGAACTTGCTCGACGAGATCCAGGACGAGTTCCAGTTGAGCTACATGTTCATCGCACACGACCTCTCGGTCGTGCGGTACACGAGCGACCGCGTGGTCGTGATGTATCTCGGCTGTGTCGCCGAGATAGCGGACAGCACGTCGCTCTACGAGTCGCCTGCTCACCCGTACACCCACTCGCTGCTGTCAGCCGTGCCCATTGCCGACCCTCGACGCGAGCGCAGCCGCGAGCGCATTCTGCTCCAGGGTGATGTGCCGAGCCCCGCGAACCCGCCGAGCGGCTGTCGTTTCCATCCCCGATGTCCATTGGCGCAGGATCGCTGTCGACAAGAGGTGCCGGAACTCGTCGAGTTCGCCCCGGGCCACGAGGTTGCGTGCCACTTCCCGTTGGCCGCCGGCGAGTCGTTGCTCGAACGCGTCGCCGCTCTGTCCTGACACCCCAATCGTGACCGACGCTGCGGAACAGCATCTCACGTTGCATTCCAGTTGGCACGGAATCGTGTTCAGCTACCTGGGGGCGGTGACGGTCCTGATCGCCGGGATCGTCTCGGTGGTGGGCTCGGAGGGTGCGGTGATCGCGGTCGTGTTGTTGATCGTCGGCTGCGTGTTGGTGGTCGGTGTGCTCGTCGACTACCCGATCTCGTCGAGGTTCAGTGCCGAAGGGGTGCAGCGCCGGCCGCTCCTGCGCCGTCAATTCCTGCCCTGGCAGTCGATCACGATCTCGAGGGCGCGACCGTCGCTGAAGTTGTCACAGCGCAGCTTTGCGCCCGGCGGGCTGGTCGCGGTGTTCGGGCGCCGACGCTATTTGCTGATCGACCAGGTCGAGTCCGGCGGGGAGTACGACCGTCTGGAAGCGTTGTGTCGGAGTTGGGGAGTCGATCTCCGACTGGGGATTCGACCGAGCGACGAGGTGGCACCGACCTGGTTGTACCGTCGTCAGCGGTGGGCACCGGACGACGCTGCTGACCGGTAGGATTGCCAACCGTGCGTGACGTCATGCTCTACATCACTCTGACCCTCAACGTGGTCTCGATGGGTGCCCTGATCGCCGGCATCCTGATGCACAGCGGCCGTGGCGGTGGCTTGTCGGACATGTTCGGCGGTGGTGGTGGAGCGGCGCTCGGATCCACGGCGGCCGAGCGGAACCTCAACCGGATCACGTTCGTGTTCGCGCTGATCTGGCTGTTCACCGTGATGGCGCTGCCGTTTCTCTACGAGTAATCGAGGCACGACCGGGTGGCGCTGAGCGCTCGGCGAGATAGGGTCTGAGACCCAACACCACGTCGGAGTGGCGGAATGGCAGACGCGCTAGCTTGAGGTGCTAGTGCCCTACTAATGGGCGTGGGGGTTCAAGTCCCCCCTCCGACACCAGCAATCGCCGTTCTCGTGAACTCGTTGGGGAATAGTTCGGCAACGAGTTCACGAGTTCGCTGTGAGGTCGATCGACGGGTCGGAAGGAGTCGTACGCGTCGACCAGCGCGCTGGTGTTCTCCGGGTCGAACATCGAATGCCCGGCATGGGGCCGATGCGCAGATCTGCCTCCGGCCAGACGCGATGGGGGTCCCACGCCGATCGGATCGGACACACGACGTCGTAACGGCCCTGCACGATGACGGCCGGGATGTGCCCGATCCGGTCGACGTCGTCGAGGAGTTGGTCGGGCGAGCGCAAGAACCCGCCGTTCACGAAGTAGTGGTTCTCGATCCGGGCGAACGCGATGACCGTCTCGTCGGAGTCGTCGGGTTCGTCCATGTCGAGGTAACCATCACGGCGATCACGGCGAAGGTCACTTCACTGGGCGTTGTCGGAGCGCGACACCTTCCTCTGCTCGAACCATTGTCTGGCGTTCTGCGCGTCGAGCCTCGCACCGGTCACGACAATGCCCACGACGTTCGACGCGCTCGCTGGGACCGCCGAGACGTCGGCCTGCCGCGGCGCATCGACCACGTTGGGCACGTTTGGTGCCTCTGCTACGTAGTCCTCGCCCCGGCGCCGCCACCGCTCCATCAACACGACTCCGGCAATCAGCCCGGACAACCAGAACGCCAAATAGATCTTCATCGAGTTCATCGACACCCTTCACCTTCGATCGTCAACCAATCAACGACGATACTCGGCGGACCGAAGCGAGCCGCTCAGCCCCATCGCGGCATCGATGATGCCGGTGCACGCGTCACGCAGTCGACGATTCGGCACCTCTCGTGGTGGTGCCCTGGTCTCGTCGCGCTCTCCACGTCGTGTCGAGCGCCACGGCGAGGGCCCCGACGACCACGTTGGCGACGAACGTCCGCGGTGCGTTACGGGCGGTGTCGATCCCGAACAACACCAGTACCACGAGTGTCGCCGCCACCGCGGCGACGAGTACGAGGAGGCTCGACGCGGTCTCCCGGCGGAGCTTGATGCCAGCGATGCCGACGAGGGTGAAGATGACGAGAGCGGCTTCGGTGAATTGCCACGAACTGCATGATCGCGCCGGCCGACGCGCGCGACAGCTGATACGGCCGAACCGCTACGTTCGACACATGACGCAGTCGGCGACATTCGACGCAGTCGGGCGCGAACGCGCCGTGATCGAGACACTCACCGACCTCGGATTCGTCTTCGGTGGGTCGCGGGTGAGCACGATCACCCTGCTCGACACCTTCGATGGCCGTCTGTCTCGCGCCGGTCTGCGGCTCCAGATGACCGAGCTCGAGCGACTCGAACTCGTGCTGTCGGGCCAGGGCACCGCACCGGCTCACGTCACGCTCGACGCCGCACCTCGTGTCCCTTCCGATCTCCCGTCTGGCCCATTCCGGGCCCGTGTCGCTGCGCTCACCGATGTGCGAGCCTTGCTGCCCCAACTGCGAATCAGCGCGCGCCGGACCAGCGGCGTCCTGCGGGACCCGGCGGGGAAGGTGGTCGTTGCCGCCGAACTGCACGAACGCATGCTCGTGGTCGATCGGCCCGACATCGGCTGGCCCAGATCGACGATCGAGATCCACGAGATCCCCGGGTACGCCAAGCAGGCCAACCGCACCCTCGAGACCCTGCGTGCCGCGGGAATCGAGGAATGCGCATCGGACACCTTGACGCTGTGCGCGACCGCGGCCGGTGTCGACCTCGCCGGCTTCACCGCGAGCGCGACCGTTCCGCTCGACCCGGCGATGTCGGCGATCGACGGGTTCCGACTGGTGCTCGCCAATCTCGCCACGACGATCACAGCGAACTGGCAGGGCACGATCGATCAGACGGACCCGGAGTTCCTTCACGACCTGCGGATTGCGGTGCGACGCAGCCGAGTCGTGCTCGCCAACGCCAAGCAGGTGCTGCCCGCCGAGATCCTCGACTACGCCCGCGAGGAGTTGGCGTGGCTCGCAGCGCTCACGAGCACGCCACGCGACCTCGACGTCTACTTGCTGGAGTGGTCGAAGTACGCCGACCCACTCGGCGCCGAGGTGGCGTCACTGTTGGATCCGGTGCGCGGCCTACTCGAACGACGATGCATCGACGGTCACGTCGAACTCGAACGCGGCCTTCGCTCCGAACGCGCCACCACCTTGATGATACTCCTGGCAGGAATGGCTCACCGAACCGACCGGCGATGGCCCACTCCCGGAGCGCGCTCGACGGCCACTCGGCCCGCTGATCGCTCGACGCATCGCCCGCGCCCACGATCTGCTGGTCGATCACGGCCGGCTGATCGAGCCCGATACACCTGCTGAACAGGTCCACAGTCTCCGCAAGGACGCCAAGGAGCTCCGCTACCTCCTGGTGTGTTTCGGCAGCCTGCTCCCCAAGCGCGCTCGCAAGCAGTTCGTGAAGCGACTCGAAGCGCTGCAGGACAACCTCGGTGAGCACCAAGATGCCGAGGTCCACATCCACATGCTGCGAGACGTCGCCACCGAGTTGCACGAGACCGGCGCGTCAGCCGAGACGATGCTCGCCATCGGCCAGCTCATCGAACGCCTCGACCAGCAACGCCACGCCGCCCGCGTCGAGTTCGCCGAACGATTCGCCGACTACGACACCCTCGCCACCCAACGCGCGCTCGACGCACTACTCGACGGGATGACCGGGTGAAGGTCCTCGCCACGTACAGCATCAAAGGTGGCGTCGGTAAGACCACCACCGCGATCAACCTCGCCCACGAAGCTGCCGCAACCGGATCCCGGGTGCTGCTGTGGGACCTCGACCCACAAGGCGCTGCGACGTTCTTCGTACGGGTCAAGCCCTCCGTGAAAGGAGGAGCAGAACGACTCGTCAGCGGCGCAGGATCACTTGCGGCGAACATCCGTGCCACGGACGATCCGGCCATCCACATCGTGCCCGCCGATTTCTCCCTGCGCCACCTCGACCTCGAGCTCGACGACACCAAACACCCCACCGGACGCCTCGCCGAGCTCCTCGCGCCGATCGCCGACCGCTACGACATCGCCCTGCTCGACTGCGCCCCCGGAATCACGCTCACCAGCGAGAGCGTGTTCGAAGCGGCCGATGCACTCATCGTGCCGACCATTCCCACCACTCTGTCCGAACGGACCCTCGAACAACTCACGCGCTTCCTCGCCGAGCAGACCGGTGGCCCGATCCTGCTCCCGTTCGCCTCGATGCTCGACCGCCGCAAGCGTCTGCAGCGCGACCTCGTCGCGCATCTGATGAGCGACGTCCCAGGTTTCCTGCAAACGGCGATCCCGAACGCCAGCGTCATCGAACGCATGGGGCCCGAACGCGCGCCCGTCGCTGTGTTCGCTCCGAGCAGCGCAGCCGCGACCGCTTTCAGAGAACTGTGGGCCGAGATTGCCCGACGAGTCTGGACCTGAACCGACATCGATGGGCGTCCGGTCGTGCGATCGGGTCCGACCGTGGGGTCACACGGCGGGGCGCGGTGGAGGAACGGTCATCTCGGGCCGACTCAGGATGTAGATCAATGCACCGAACAACGGCAGCACGATGATCAGGAGCGCCCATCCGGCCTTCGCTGCACCGCTGTGGTCCGGGCGTCGGAAGTTGTCGACGAACGTGTAGATGACGACGAAGCCGATCATCACGAACATGAACAGCAACATGAGCGACCAGAACACTCCCAGCAGTGGGAAGTCGTACGCAAGCATCATGGTCTCCTTCGAAGTGGTGAACGGTCGGACATCACCATGACAGCTCCGGACCGGTGTCGTCGTGATCCGCCTGGAGCCCCAACAGTCGAATCGACGACCCCGTCATCCGGTCGGCAGGTCAGGTCAGTGGTCGACTCGGAGCTTCAGCCGACGACCACCGGGACGGCCCGCGGTCCGCGCACCTGCCCTCCTGCCCAACTGACGCCGCTGACGTCGGCGATGTGGAACTCCGGCATGGCCCGCAGCCATTCTTCCACGGCGACTCGAAGCTCCATGCGGGCGAGGTTGGAGCCGGCGCAACGGTGGATGCCGAGACCGAACGCGGCGTGTCGGTTCTGTTCACGGTCGAGAATGACGCTGTCGGGGTCGGTGAACGCCTCGGGATCGCGATTGGCTGCGGGGAAGTTCAGCAGGACCCGATCGCCGTTGTGGATCGGACAACCGGCGACGACGACGTCGTCGGTTGCGATGCGGGCCATGGTGACGGGCGAGTAGGCGCGAAGGAGTTCCTCGATCGCGGTCGGGATGAATTCGGGTTGCTCGACGAGGCGGCGGCGGTCGTCGACATGCGTTGCCAGATGCCACAGCGACGACCCGATCGAGCTCCACGTCGTGTCGACTCCGGCGACGAGTGTCAGGGCGGCCGTGCCGAGCACGTGCGCTTCCGGGACGGGTTCGCCGTCGACCTCGGCGTGGAGCAGGTCGCTGATGAGGTCGTCGCCCGGGTTCGTCTTGCGATCCTCGATCTGCGCGATGAGGTAGGCCACGATCGAGTTGCGGCCGCGCTCGCGGCGTTCGGTGTCGTGCGCGAACTCCAGGATGTCTCGCACCCAGCCTGTGAACGTGTCGGCCATGTCGGCCGGCACGCCGAGCAGCTCGGCGATCACCCGGGCTGGGATCTGCTGGGCGTACTCCGTCGCGGCATCGCCGTGACCCCGCTCGGCGATCTCCGTCGCCAGACGGCGGCAGAGGTTGCGTGTCATGGGTTCGTACTGCGCCACACGGGTGTGGGAGAACCACGGGAGGATGAGTCGACGCGACCACGTGTGGATCGGGGCGTCCGCCGAAATCGGTGGAATGCCCGAGGGCAGCACGTCATTGTCGAGCGATTCGACGACGGAGACGCTTCTCGAGCTGAAGTGCTCCACATCGCGGGCGATGGCCTCGACGTCGCGGTACCGGGTGGGGAGCCAAGTACCCCCGTAGCGGTCGCTGTGAGCGATGGGGCATGACGAGCGGAGCTCGTCCCAGATCGGATACGGATCGGTGACGTAGGCCGGGTCGAAGATGTCGTAGTCGGTCGCCCAATCGAGGCTGGTGTCGTTCATGATGGTGATCCCCTCCTTCGCGAAGTCAGTAGTGAGGTCAGTTGCGGCCGTCGAAGTAGGGGCGCTCGCCGCGGGTGGTGACCCGCCAGCCCGAGCGAGTTTCGGGAAAGTAGTCCCAGCTCGAGTGGTGCTGCACACATCGGTTGTCCCACAGCGTCAAGGTGTTGGGCTCCCACTGGACTCTGCACTGGAAGTCGACGCCGTACGCGATGTGTTCGAAGAGCATGCGCAGCAGTGCCGTGCTCTCTGCCTTGGAGACACCCTTGATCCGGTCGGTGAACCCGCTGTTCACATAGAGCGCCGTACGCCCCGTGAGCGGATGGGTTCGAGCGATCGGATGCACGTTCGTCGGGAACTCCTCGCTCGACTTGTTCCCGTAGGCACCACGCCACGGCAGATCGCCCGCGTGAATCGCGTCGAGTCCGGAGAGGAACTCCCGCATCGGTGCCGAGAGCGACTCCCACGCCTGATACATCGACGCGAACGCCGTGTCGCCGCCACTCGACGGCGTCACCTCGATGCGGAGCATCGACACCGCCGGTGGCTCCTCGTCGCACGACACGTCGCTGTGCCAGCCCTCGCCCGCCACGAAACGTGAGTTGGCGTCGGCGTGGATGCGCAGCGCCTCGGGATGCTCGGCGTCGGGATAGGCGGGGTGCACGTGCAGTGGACCCATACGCCGTCCGAACTCGATCTGTTCCTCGAGGGTCATCTGCTGATCGCGGACCGCCACGACACCGCGCTCGGCGACAAGGTGTCCGCAGTTCGTCGATCTCGGCGTCGGACATCGCCATCAGCTGGACGCCGTTGATGACCGTCCCGACGTGTCGACCCAAGTCCCGCCGGTGCATGGTGCTGAGCGTTGACATCTGGCTCCCTCTCTCGAATTCCTCTAGTGGCACTCGACAGTGCCATGCTGATACTCTAGAGTGCCATCATGGTCATGTCGAGTGAAAATGTTCAATCCACCGAGTTGCCGCGACTCCAGGATGAGGCGAATGCGCTGCTGCGCCGGCGAGTGCTGGGCGCAACCCGGCGTCTGATCGCCGAGCGTGGGCTGGACGTCTCCATGGACGACATCGCCGAAGCAGCCGACGTCGGGCGACGCACGCTCTTTCGTCACTTCGGCAATCGCGACGACCTGATCGCGGCGGCCGTCTCGTCGGCGCTGGACTGGTACGACGATCCAATTGGACCTGGCCATGACGTCAGACCAGGCACTCGAGGAGTGGTTGCACGACCTGGTCGAGGCGCTCCACTCGATGCACGCCGGTGCCGGGCTCGGGTTGTGGCAGCTGGCGGCCAGGGACGGTGCCGAGTTGACCACGCAACTTCGGGCGATCAACGAACGACGTCGAGCCGATCGGATGCGGACGACCACCGGAGATCGCGCGTGCGGCATGGCGACACGCCGGCGGCACCGGGCGGTGCCCGATGGTGGTCATCGATGCCTGTGCGCTCACCATGTCGTCGTTCGTGACCCGTTCCATGGTGAGCGACTTCGGGAGAGACATCACGCAGATCACCCGGAGCACCGTGGCGTTGCTCACGGCGCTGCTGCGGTCCGAGGCCGACCGAAGCACGTTGGCGGGCGCTGGAGGAACGGAGGGCCGAGAATGGCTGAGATCATTCGGTTCCACGAGTGCGGCGGGCCCGAGGTCCTCCACCTGGAGTCGGTCGACGTGCCGCCTCCGGGGCCGCGGGAGGCCAGGGTCCGTCATCTGGCCGTGGGGGTCAACTTCGCCGACACCTACTTTCGAACGGGCCTCTACCCGGCGCCGCTGCCTGCGGGCTTGGGCGTCGAGGCCAGTGGGGTGGTGGAGGCGGTCGGTCCGGACGTCGTCGAGTTCCAAGCCGGCGATCGCGTCACCTACACGGGAAGCCCACTCGGCGCCTACAGCACCGAGCGCACGATGCCGATCGATTCACTGATCCACCTTCCCGACTCCATCGGCTTCGACACGGCGGCTGCGATGACGATGCGCGGCCTCACCGCCGCCTACTTGCTTCGTCGCATCTGGCCGCTCCACGAAGGCGACACGGTGTTGTTCCATGCGGCGGCGGGAGGAGTCGGACTGATCTTCGGGCAATGGGCGGCCGTCCTCGGGCTCAACGCAATCGGCACGGTGTCGAGCGACGCGAAGGCCGCGCTCGCGCTCGACCACGGCTACTCCCACGTCATCGAGACCACAGGTGACGTGGTGGGGCAAGTGATGGATCTGACGAACGGACAGGGCGTGCGTGTCGTCTACGACGGCGTCGGCCGTGACACCTTCGAGACGTCGATGCGTTGCCTGGGTCGTCGATCGCTGATGGTCTGTCTCGGCACGGCCTCGGGTCCGGTGCCTCCGATCGACCCTCCAGCCCTCGCCCGACGCCGGTCGGCCTACGTCACCCGACCCGCGCTTGCCGACTACATCGCCGATCCGGCCGAACGCGCCGACCTTGCCGACGAACTGTTCGGCCATGTTGCCGCCGGTCGCTTACGCGTCGAGATCAACCAGCGCTACCACCTCGACGAAGCCGCCGACGCCCACCGAGCGCTCGAGTCCAGATCCACGACCGGCTCGTCCATCATCGATCTGGATCCATCACCGGAAGGAAGCCAACTGACATGACCGCCGCGCCGTCAGTCGAACCCCTCACCCCTGCGATCGGTGCCGAGATCGTCGACATCGACCTCGCCGAGGCCGGGCGCAACGCCGACCTCTTCGGATGGGTGCACGAACAGCTGATGCACCACAAGTTGCTGGTCTTCCGCGACCAAGCGCTCGCTCCCGCCGAGCACGTCGCATTTGCCGAACGGTTCGGCCCGCTCGAGGGCCACCCGATCCAACCGTCGCATCCCGACCATCCGACGCTGCTCTTGATCCACCGCCAGGCCGAGCGATCCACCTACGAGAACGTGTGGCACACGGATGCCACGTTCCGAGCGGAGCCGCCCATGGGGGCGGTGCTCAAGTGCGACGAGTGCCCGCCGGTGGGTGGCGACACGATGTGGGCCAACATGGCCCTCGCGTACGATCGTCTGCCCGACAGGGTCAAGGAGCGCATCGGCGAGCTCCGGGCGCAGCACAGCATCGAGCATTCCTTCGGCGGAGCGATGACGCCCGAGAAGCGGGCGGCCCTGGTCGCCGAGAATCCGCCGGCCGAACACCCGGTGGTGAGAACGCATCCGGAGACGGGTGAGTCGGTGCTGTTCGTGAACCAGGGCTTCACCACACACTTCGTGAACTTCCAGCGCTACGACCGCATCCGCGTGGGGCTCGATTTCACGATGGAAGCGAACAACCTCATGAACTACCTGCTGAGTCAGGCATCCATCCCCGAGTACCAGGTGCGGATTCGCTGGCGCCCGGGGACGGTGGCGGTGTGGGACAACCGCTCGACGCAGCACTACGCCGTGCACGACTACTGGCCGCACCCTCGGAAGATGGCCCGAGCCACCATCGTCGGCGATCGACCCGCGTCCGACGTCCGTTCTCGTGAACTCGTTGCGGAATAGTTCCGCAACGAGTTCACGAGTTCGCTTGGAGGGTCGGTGGGAGGCGTTCCGGGACCGTTGATGCCGGCCGGTCGCTAGGACAGGAAGGGGCCGACGAGCGCCCGGAGTTCGTCAGTGCGTTGCATGACCTCGGTATGGCGGGTGGCGGGCAGGACGGCGAGCCGGCAGTCGGCGAAGAGGTCGAGCATCTCGCCGGCATGGTCGAGGCGGACGAAGTCGCGGTCGCCGATCACGAGAAGGGTGGGGGCGGTGATCGATCGGATCTCGTCGTCGGTCCAGCCGGCGAAGTCATGCACGACTGGTTGCAGGCGCTCGAGGAACGGGAAGAAGTACGCCGGGTTCGGCGCTACCGCCTCGTAGTCGGACTGCCAGGTGGCGAACTCCTCCTCGGTCGGCAAGCGCGGGTCATCTTGCTCCGGTGCGGTGATCTCGGGGTGGTAGCCGTTGGGGCGGATGTGCGAGGCGGCGAGCACGAGGCGGCGAACCTTGGCTGGATGGCGCACTGCGAGGCTCGTGGCGGTGAGACCTCCGAGACTGAAGCCCCAGACGTCGACGGGCCCGCCACCCGCGACCCGGTCGATGAGTTCGGCGACATCGTCGGCGAAGCGCTCGATCGACATTGCGCGGCCGGTGTCGGGCGTGTGGCCGTGGCCCTGGAGCTCGACACCGATCACCCTGCGGCCCTCGGTGAGCCAGGGGAGGACGTCACCGAAGCTGCCGGCGAAGGTGACTGATTCCGCCGTGGAGGGCGACGATCGGCCGTGCTGTGGGGTCGCCGTGCTCCTCGAACCAGATGGGGACGCCGTCGATCTCTTCGCTGGGCATGGCTCAAGATGGTAGACGCTGGGCCTGCCGGGTCACCTCGGTTCGCAGGCGACGCCATCCCCATCGTCGATGCCATATTCGTCGTCGCCGATCACCTGAATCGGCCCCGTCACGTAACCCGGCCCATCGCCGCTGCCGCCACTGCAGTCCACATCGGTCGAGATCGGAACACACGGCGTGTAACTGGGATGACACCCGGACGGGTCGGAGAGCACGGGCGGAGGAGTCGTCGGCGTCGGGATGGTCGCGGATGCGGGCAACGGGGTCGGAGCGGGCACGGCGTTCTCGGTTGCCACGAACGCCTCCCACGCCACCCAGTCGGTGTGGATCTTGTCGAAGGTCGCCGGGTCGCGGGCGGCCATGCTTGCGCAGAAGTCGCGGAGCCCGACGTCCGACTCGCCGACGTCGACCCACGTTCGTTGCCACACCGGGTCGCCGCCATAGGCCTTGAACTTCGCGCTGTCGACACAGTCGTCGATCTTGGCGTGCACCTCCGGATCGACGATGGCGAGGGCATCGAGCTCGTCGGAGATGCCGCCGCCGAGAATCGGGTTGGCGCCACCGGCGTGCGAACCCGGCTTCACCGCGCATCCGACCGAGCCGAGCAGGAGTGAACCGGTGAGGATTCCAACGCGCAGGAGCCGTGTGCTGCCAACGGATCCTCGAACCCTGCTCATCACGTCAGTCATCGGCACGATGGACCGACAACGTGAGGCCCGATCCTGTTGCGGTTCGGCGCCGAGGTCGATGTTCGGTCAGCCGACTGGCGTTCGAGCGGAGGGGGTGTCGTCGGCCGTCGTCGTTGCACCATCCTCAGGCGAATGCAGCGTGAGTTCGGTGCGCAGCCGATCTCCCTGGCGAGCAAGGAGCACGGCCACCACCACGATCAACATGCCGGACACCAGGATCAGCAGCGGTGCGCGGCCCTCGCCGGGAAAGAACGTGCTGATCGTCCACGGCACGTTGATCAGGAGTCCCAGCGAGCCGATCAAGGAGTAGACGACCCGGCCGGGCAGCATCCCGATCACGAGCAGCGTGAGCGCGGTGGCGAGCCCGAACAGTGGGGCGAAGTTCGACCACTGGGCTCCGGTCAGAGCGGCACCGCCGATCAACCCCAGGCCCCCGATCACTTCCACCACGACGGGTGCACGCAGTAGCTGGCGAGATCCAACCGCCATCAGCGTGCCGCCGATCGCCCACATCGCCAGACCCGTGGCGCCACCGTTCTCGTCGGCGAAGTACGTGAGTGTCATGGGCATGCCTTGGAGTGCGCCGAAGGTGGCGACAACGATGAGCACCACTCGGTTCGTCACCTCCATCGTCAGCTGCGGAAGTGCGGCCAGCACGAGCAGCCCACCGGCCGTTGCGGTGATGAAGAGCGCACCTGCGCCCATCCACTCCGACACCGTTGCAAAGGCGCCGATCATGATCGCCACCGTGCCGACGACATGAGCGATGATCGGTCGGGAGGTGAGTCCGCGAAGGCCGACTGCGAGCACGACGGCGGCGAGGAGCCAGGCCGTCAGCCCGCCGTAGCCGCTGTTGGTGACCGCGGTGACGAACGTTGCGGCGCTGACGATCGCCGCGGTGAGGAAGAGGAGTTCCTGGACCGGACGGTCGCGCCCCCACCAGAGCAGTCCACTCGTGAACGCAACCGTTGCGGCGCAGGCCGCCACGACCATCGCCGGCGTGTCGACCTCCAGGCCGTCGATCATCAGGACCCCCGTGAAGACCGCAGCGGTGGCCGACGAGAGCGTCCAGAGGAACCAGCGCAAGCGCGCCAGGGCCGGATCGACGTGCTCGTGGACGAGCGCGCCGCCTCCGACGAGCGCAACCGTCGTCACGAGGCTGAGCGCCAGGCGGAACGAGGTCGACATGTCAGCCCAGTAGCTGGCCACGAGGAGGGTCAACCCGGCGAGGGCCAGCACACCTCCGAGATAGCCGAGTGCCTCGGCATACGCGGGGATCCGACGGTAGGGAGCGGGAATGTCGTTGCGACGATCGGGTGCCGGGAGGGCGACGGCCGAACGCTCGTGTTCGAGGATGGCGTCGGCCTGACCAGCTGAGAGCAGACCGTCGGCGACCCAACGATCGAGCGTGTTCGACAGCTCGGCCGGGGGCGCCGTTCGTCCGACCCCGAGCGCTGCATGAGGTGAGGCAGTGATGCGTGGTGGCACGTCGTCGTGACGGGCACCACGTTGCACTGCGAGGACGATCGCTACGACAATCCCGACGAGCACAAGTGGACCCAGGGCCATCATGGCGCACCCCCTTTCCTGTTCGCTTCTGTCTTCAGCGTCCGCCCGTGCGCATCGAGGCGACAGGGCCGGAGGTCCTGATCGTCATCAGTTCTCATCGAGCGCTTCGACCCGATCGGCCGCGGTGTCGACGATGCCCTGCCACTCGGTGTCGGTGAAGACGGGCTCGCTGTCGACGAGCTGCACGTCGAGTTCCTGCAACAGCATCACGGTGGCACCGAAACGGGCCACGAGCTGGCGCCCACGCCACGCGTAGTCGCCGTCGGGTCCCGGCGTGATGTACGTGATCAGGGCCATGGTCGAGTCGTCGCCGACATCGTCACCGGCGAGCGCGGTGACGCTCGCCGTCGCTTCGTCGTCGACCTCCCAGGTCTCGCCCATGCACGTCTCGAAGCCGGCGGCGGCGGTCTCGACGAACGCCTCGGCATCGTCGCCGCTCCAGAGCTGCTCGGAGACGCCGTGGAAGCTCCGGCCGGACTCGCTGCTCGACGACGTTGGAGTGTCGCCGGACTCGAGCTGGACGAACGCCACGCCGTCAGGCACCAGGGCGAGGAGCTCATCTGGCACATCAGCGGCCGCGGGACACCACATCCCGGGGTCGAGCGACGGGAATTCGTCGGGACGGGTGTCGGTGACCACGCGCTCGTCCTCGGTCCAGCCCGATCCGATGTCGTCAGGGGTGAGGAGGGCGGACCCGAGTTCCTCCGGGGAGTACACCACCTCGTTCTCGTCGTTGCCACCGCACGCTCCGGCCACGAGCGCCAGAGCGGCCATCATGGGGAGCAATCTGCCGGTACGCATGTCGACCTCCTCGTGGATGGATCGCGCGGCGCGTCATCCATCTCCATTGCCTCACCGAGCAGTCGACGGTGACAGAGTCGAAGGTCAGCAGGCCCGACGCCCCGTCTCGTCGGTCATCCGAGCGGCCGGGCAGGATACGAGCCGAGGCGCAACGTCATCCGGCGAGCGCTCGGACCAGGAGGCCAGTCATGTCGCACGTTCAGCCGATCGCCGGAGCCGGGATGTACGGGCTCGAGGGAACCGCCATCGATCGTGTGGCCGGGCTCCGCGATGTCATCGCCGCCGGGGGCGACCAGGCGCAGGAACTCCGGCGGCTTCCCGAGACCTGTGTCACGCAGCTCGTGGATGCCGGGTTCTTCCGCTTCACGCTCCCGGAGGAGCTCGGTGGTGAAGACGCCAGTTCGATCGAGACGATCGAGGTGCTGGAGGCGATCAGCGCGATCGACGCGTCGGTCGGCTGGAACGTGATGTTGGGGTCGGAGATCAACGCGATGGCGGCAGGCGGCATGGAGGCGGGGCTCGCGAAGGAGATCTACCTCGACAACCCGCGGGTCATCATGTGCGGGGGCGGCGGCACCGGATCGGTGCCGGCCACCGCAGTACGCCAGCCCGACGGCGGATTCAGGGTGACCGGCGAGTCGACCTTCCTGAGCGGCTGCTGGAACGCCGACTGGTGCTTCATGCCGGCACCCGAGGTGGAGGAGGGCCAGGACATCCGCCATGCCGACATGTCGACGATGCGGATGCGGTTCATGCACCGCTCGGAGTGGGAGATCGTCGAGACCTGGGACGTGGCCGGCATCCGCGGTTCGGGAAGCGACACCGTCCGCGCCAACGGCTCACTCGTACGACCGGAACATGCCGCCGTCGACCTCGTCGAGATGCCTCCGCGTTACGACAATCCCGTGTTTCGCATCCCGATCCCGTTGCGCCTGTCGTACAACAAGGTTGCGATCGCACTCGGAATTGCACGCGGGGCGCTGGATGCCTTCGTCGATCTGGCCCACAACAAGGTGCCGATGCTCTCGCCCTCGAAGCTGATGGACCGACCGATCGCGCAGATTCGTGTTGCCGAATGCGAAGCGAAGTACCGAGCAGTTCGCTCCTACGTGATGGAGTCCATGGCAGCGGTGGAGGACGAACTCACGCTCGGCGCCGACATGCCGTCGGCGATGACGACACAGAACGCGCGCCTCGCCTGTGTGCACGCGTCCAACATGTGCATGGAAGTCGTCGATGTCCTGCACAACACGGCCGGGACGAGCGCCGCGTACATGGCGAACCCGCTGGAACGAAAGCTGCGAGATGCGCACGGTGCGGCGTCGCACCGTTGGGTCTCACACTCGCTGTATCAGGACCTCGGCGCGATCATCCTCGGGCACACGCCGGCCGCCGAGTTCGCCGGTACCGGTGGGCCGGGCCTCGGGGCTCGACGAAGCGACTGACCAGACCGCCGGCCGGGCAGGTGTCAGAAGCGACCGCCGTCGACCAGGAACTGCTGGGCGGTGCACGCGCCGCCGTCGTCGGCGGCGAGGAACAGCACCATCTGGGCGAACTCGATGGGAGTGATGCGGCGCTTGAGTGCCTGGTCGCGAAGCGTGCCCGCCTCGCCTTCGGGTGACCACCACTTGGTGAGCTGGCGTTCGGTGGCCACCCATCCGGGCAGCACGGTGTTGACCCGCACGTTGTCGGGCCCGAACGTTCTCGCCATCGTGCGGGTGATCCCCTCGACGCCGGACTTGGCAATCGCATAGCCCGGGAAGAAGTCCTCCTGCATCATGTAGCTGCTCGAGCCGATGTTGATGATCGAGCCGTTCTGGGCGGCGATCATGCCGGGTGCGACGGCCTGGATGGCGAAGAAGTAGTGCCTGAGGTTCGTGTCGAGACGATCGTTCCAGTACTCGACCGTCATGTCCTGCCACTCGTGGCGTTCGTCGCTCGCGGCGTTGTTGACGAGCACGGTGATGCCACCGAGGTCGACCTGGGCTTGCGCGACCGCGGCCCGCAACGCATCGATGTCGACCAGGTCGACCTCGTAGAAGCGCGGCGTGTGGCGCGGCTCGCGACACCGCTCGATCGTCTCGGCCGCTCGGTCCGCATTCACATCGAGGAAGGCGACCTTGGAGCCCTGGGCGGTGAATTGCTCGACGAGTGCGGCACCGATGCCGTCGGCGCCGCCGGTGATCAGGACGGTCCGATCGACCAGCGACGGGTAGGACGCATAGTTGGCGGGCGGGTTGGCAGGTGGGTTGGCGGTCGGGGCGCCGGTCGACTTGTCGGTCGGATCGGTCATGGGTCGCTCCTTGTCATTGCTGGTGATGGTCGGGAATCCCACAGGGCGTGCAGCCGTGTGGCGTGCTCGGCATTCAACGATCGAGGCGGGATGTCACCGGCGAGTATCGCCGCGACCTGCTCGACGCTGCTGGCGGCCTGGGCGTCGGCGTTCTGCGAGGTCAACCCGCCGAGGTGAGGTGTCGCAACGACTCCCGGGAGTGCAGCCAACGCTGGCGAGGGGCGTTGATCGTCGCCGCGACCCACGTCGAGCCCGAGCCCGCCGAGGTGACCCGAGCCGAGTGCCTCGGCAACGGCGACGTCGTCGAGCAACTCGCCACGACTGACGTTGATCAGGAGGCTGCCTCGACGCATCAACGCGAGTTCTGGCGCACCGATCAGGTTCTCGGTGTCGGGTGACCCGGGTGCCAACGGGAACACCACGTCGGCTGCGCTCAGCAACTCCTCGAACCCGACGAACCTGACGCCATCCACACGCGGGTCGGCGACGAACGGATCGTGCACCAGTACCTCCATACCGATCGCCACCAGCAGATCGGCGAGATGTGTACCGATCGCCCCGTACCCGATGATGCCGGCCGTCCCTCCTCGCAACTGTCGTCCGGTTCGCTGTGCCGGCACACGGCCAAGTGCATACTCCGCCGTCGAGACCGTGATGTTGCGTGCCACCGCGAGGAGCAAGCCGAGGGCCATCTCGGCGGTCGAGGCGACGAAGGTCTTGTCGGCTCTGGCAACGAGTACACCGTTGGCCGATGCTGCATCGACGTCGATCGTGCTCGTGTCGACGGCACATCGCAGGAAGGCAACCAGCCGCGGGAGCTGCTCGAAGACGGCCGCATCTGCCGGAGTGGATCGGTGGGCGACGATCACGTCACAGTCGGCTGCTGCATCGATCAACTCGGTGGTCGAGAGGTCGCGTGCTGCCGGATTCCGCACGACGTCGGCGATTCGGGCCAGGTGGGGGAGCGCCCGGCCGTAGTACGCGTCGAGGTCCTCGGGATTGTGGGTGACGAACACCCGCAAGGGGGTCGACACCGAACCGGCGCTCGCGTTGTTCACGACTCGAAGGCCTCCACCAGCTGCTCGTAGGCGTTGTCGGGCATCGACGTGTAGAGCAGCTCTGCTCCGGCGAATCGCCGGGCTTCGTCGGCGAGCGCAGCAACGTGGACGTGGTCGGCCAGGATGACCACGGTGGAGGTACCCGGCTCGACAGCGTCGCGGAACCAGTCGACCCATTCGTCGGGGATGCCGAGATCGACGATCTTCGCCGTGACCGCCCCGGTAGCCGCTCCGACGCCGAGACCCGCGACCCACCCGACCGGCCCACCGACGAGGAGACCGAGAAGACTGGTCCACATGGCGCCTGTCAGCGCGGCGCGCCCGGGCGTGGGGTCGATCGTTTCGACCACCTTGACCGATCCCGAATCGTCCTTCTTGACCACGACGGCGTCCTGCAGCTCGAGCGAACCGGAGTCACGCAGGCCACCCATCGCGATGAGGAATTGTTGGGCCATGACGAGCCGGTCGAACGACACACCGATGATCACCGGGGCGCCGGGGTCGGACACCACACGTGCATCGGGTTCGACCCCGGAGCGCAATGACGGGTCGGGTGGATCGAACGCCGGACGGGTGTCGCCTCCCACCGGCACGTCGGGAGTGGTCATGGCATCAGTGTGCCAGTAGAGGTGCCACAAGCCCGACCAGGCCACCCGTGACTCGACCTTGACCGCGACCTTGACCCCGTCCGGTCGCGGGAGGATGCTGGTGTGAACCCCCCCTTGATCCAATGAGGAGGTGCGTAAGAAAATGTTCATTCAGATCATCGAAGGTACGACCAGCCGTCCCGAGGCACTCCATGAACGCTTGGAGATCTGGGAGCGAGATCTCATGCCGGACGCAATCGGATATCTCGGCTCGACAGGGGGCTGTACGTCGTCGGGTGATTGCATTCTGATCGCCCGGTTCGAGAGTCGTGAGGCTGCTCGTCGCAACAGCGATCGGCCGGAGCAGGGCGCGTGGTGGTCGGAGACCGAGAAGTGCTTCGACTCACCGGTGCGGTTCCACGACTCCGACGATGTCCAACTCATGACCCACGGCGACCTCGACCGCGCCAGTTTCGTCCAGGTGATGGAAGGGCACTGCGCCGACAGGGGCCGCCTCGTCGAACTCGAACATGAGGCCGATCCGATCCTCGCTGAGATGCGTCCAGAACTACTCGGCGTCGTGACGGCGTACTTCCCGGACGACGAGTTCACCGAGGTGGCGTACTTCACCACCGAAGCCGCAGCCCGTCGAGGCGAGCAGGGCGAGATGTCCGAGGACGTCGCCTCCAAGTTCGCCGAGTGGTCAGAGCTGATGAAGGTCGAGAAGTACATCGACCTCACCGAGCCCTGGCTCGTGAATGCCTGAGGCCACGTCCGCTGTCTCGACCGAGATGACCTAGCTACCGTTTGGAACGTGGCACGCCTCGACCCCACCGAGCGGTCGAAACTTCCCGACCGTGCGTTCGCGTACATCGACTCGCATGGCCGCCGTCGGCTGCCGATTCACGATGCGAGCCATGTCCGCAACGCGTTGGCGCGGTTCGGAAGGGTCAACTTCGAGAGTGACGCGGCCCGTGATCGCGCCCGCAAGCGCCTGCTGAACGCGGCGAAGAAGTTCAGGATCGTGCCGGTCGGCTTCATTGCCGGACAGTTGGAGGTGGAGCGGGCCCTGCCGCCGCTCGACGCAGGTTCCGCCGTGCTGCCCAGCGGATTCGTCACCCTGTTGATGACCGACGTCGAGGGTTCCACCACGTTGGTGCAGCGCGTCGACGAGCATTTCGCAGCATTGATCGAGCAGCTGTGGGCCGTCCTGCGGTCCAGTGTCTCGGTGTGCGGCGGCCACGAGGTCGAGGCGAGGGCCGACGAGTTCTTCGCGGTCTTCGAGTCGCCCCGGGCGGCCGTCGATTCGGCGATCGAGATGCAGCGTGCGCTTCCCCAGCGGACGTGGCCGGGAGACGCTGACGTGCGGGTCCGCATCGGTATCCACAGTGGGTATCCGACATCGACCGCGTCGAACTACGTCGGCCTCGACGTCAACACCACCTCGCGCGTCTGCGCGCTCGGGCACGGCGGTCAGATCGTCGTGTCCGCGAACACCCGTGAGGCCGTCAAGGCGTCGGGACCGCAGGGAGTGGGGTTCAAATCGCTCGGAGCACATCACCTTCGGGGCGTCGGTGCTCCGATCTCGCTCTACCAGGTCATGTCGGATGGTCTCCGGTCGAGGTTCCCACCGCTGCGACGGTCGTGAGAACCGTGACATCGTGCTCAGTTCCCCCGATGAGCCGCGTCACCCAGATCGGACGATTCATCGAGTCGGGATCAGCCCGCTCGGTCCCGAGTCCTACACTCGGACCATGGCGACACCGAGGACCACGACAGCGACGACCACCAAGCGTGCCCCCCGAACGACGGCGGCGAAACCCAAGCGCGTCGTGGTTCCCCACCTCACGGTCGAGGAGCGGGTCGCCCGCGGTAAGGCCGCCCGTCGCGAGGTGCCGCGGAGCACGCACGCCGAACTCAACACCGGTCTCATCCGTCCCGATCCGATCGCCCTGCTCGAACAGCAGGCCGAGTCACGCGTCCCCGATCTCGTACCGATCCGCTACGGGCGCATGCTCGTGTCGCCGTTCACGTTCTACCGCGGTGCCGCGCTGATCATGGCATCCGATCTTTCGGGTGGTGCGCGGTCGGGCTTGAACGTCCAGCTGTGCGGCGACGCCCACCTGATGAACTTCGGTGTCTTCAACACGCCCGAGCGTCGCATGGTGTTCGACATCAACGACTTCGACGAAACAGCGCCCGGTCCGTTCGAGTGGGACGTCAAGCGCCTTGCAGCAAGCTTCGCAATCGCCGGTCGTGACAATGGATTCAGTACCAAGGATCGCCGCAAGGCACTGCTGGCCGTTGTGGCCGCCTACCGGAACGCGATGGCCGAGTTCGCCGGCATGACGAACCTGGCGGTCTGGTACACGGCACTCGATGTCGCCAACTTCGTGGAACAGTCCGGGAAGCTGGCGACCGCCAAAGTGCGCAAACGCGCCGAGGCCAACCTCGACAAGGCCCGCACGAAGGACAGCCTTCAGGCGTTCGAGAAGCTGACCCACGTGGTGGATGGCGAGCGACGCATCATCAGCGACCCACCGCTCATCGAACCCATCGAGAACATCTTCGTCGGACGGAGCCGGGACGAGCTCGAGTCGAACTTGCACGAACTGATCGGCAGGTACCGTCAGACACTCCAGACCGATCGCCGGCACCTGCTCGAGGAGTTCCGGGTGGTACACATGGCCCGAAAGGTCGTGGGTGTCGGCAGTGTCGGCACCCGGGCGTGGATCATCCTGCTGCTCGGCCGCGACGACAGCGATCCGCTCTTCCTCCAGGCCAAGGAGGCACAACCATCGGTACTGGAATCGTTCACGGGCGCCAGCCGATTCAAGTCCAACGGTCAACGCATCGTCGCCGGCCAGCATCTGATGCAGGCGAACAGCGACATCTTCCTCGGGTACGAGACGGTGGACGGCAACGATGGCGTGAAACGCGACTACTACCTGCGCCAGCTCCGCGACGGGAAGGGATCAGCGTTGGTGGAGCTGATGGATCCAGCGACGCTTGCGTTGTACGGCACGATCTGCGGACGCGCACTCGCCCGTGCCCACGCTCGATCCGGCGACCGCATCGCCATCGCCGCGTATCTCGGCAGCGGCGACACGTTCGATCAGGCGATCGCCGACTTCTCCGAGACGTACGCCGACCAGAACGAGCGCGACTACGACGCGCTCGTCGCGGCCGAAGCCGACGGCCGGGTCTCCGTACTGCGCGGCCTCTGACGAACCGGGAACCGTCGACGCTCAGGCGTTGGAGCGCGCTCGGAAGGCCTGCTCGGCCGCAGCGATGGTCGGGAAGAAGTGCTCCGGACCGATCAGTTCGGTGAGCTCGTAGCGGTCGAACTCCTCTCGGACCTCGGGCATGACCTCGGCGAACACGAGCGTGACGCCGCTCGCCGAGAGGTTCGCGAGGATCGACTCGAGCGATTCGGCGCCGGACATGTCGACATCGGGTATGGCGGCGGCGTACACGCACACCCAGTCGGGTGGATCGTCGGAGGTGCCGAACGCGAGCAGCTCCTCGGTGAAGTGTTCGGCGTTCGCGTAGTAGAGCGGTGCGGAGAACCGATACACCACCAAGCCCGGCTCGGTCCGCACGTCGGGGGTGACCCTGCCGGCAGACCAATCGCCCGCATGGTCGCCGGTGATCGGGGTCATCACCGCAGTGGGCGGCCGGTACGAACGACGGAGGTGGTCGATGAGCGACAGGACGATCGCGATGATGATCCCTTGCAGGACACCGACGAGCACGACGGTGCCGGCGGTGATTGCCGCAACGACGAACTCGTCGCGTCGCAACTTCCAGACCCGCTTCATTCCGGCGATGTCGACCAACTCGATACCGATGAGGAAGACCACCGTGGAGAGCACGGCTTCGGGCATGTACTGCAGCGGCACGGTGAGCCAGAGCAGGACGATGGCCACGATGCCGACGGTCGTGACCGATGCGAGCTGGCTCTTGCCGCCGGCACCATCGACCATCTGGGTCTTGGTCGGACTGCCGTTCACCACGAATGTGCCCGTGAACGCGGCACCGATGTTGGCGGCACCGAGGCCGACCAGATCGACGTTCTCGTCGAACTTGTCGCTGTACTTGGCGGCGTAGGCCCGCGACGTCGCGGCGCTCTGGGCGAGGATCAGCACGAAGATGGAGACCGCAGTGGCGAGGAGTTCGGGAATGTCACTTCGCGGTACCGACGGGAAGCTGACGCTCGGCAGGCCACCGGGCACCGGGCCCAGCGTGGCCACCCCGTGGCTGACCAGATTCCACTGCCAGCTGATGAACATCGACCCGAGGACGGCAATGAGGGCACCCGGGATCTTCGGCGAGAGGGCCTTTCCACCGAGAATCACCACGAGGACACCTGCCGATACCGCCACCGTGGTCCAGCTGATGTCCGCGATGTTCTCGAGGGTGCTCCAGAGCTTGGCGAGCGTGTTGTCGAACGTCCTTCCGTCGATCGTGATGCCGCTGCCCGTCGGGAGTCCCAACATGCCACCGACCTGACCGCAGGCCACCTGGATGCCGACACCGGTCATGAATCCGATGAGCACCGTCCGCGACATGAAGTCGGCGAGGAAGCCGAGGCCGACCAGACGGGCGATGATCAGCAGCGCCGCGGCCATCAGGGCGACCATTCCGGCGAGCGCGACGTACTGGTCGGACTGCGCGGTGGCCAGGCCCGCCAATCCGGCCGCCAAGATCGCGGCCGTTGCGGAGTCAGCGCCGACGACGAGGTGCCGCGACGAACCGAGCAGCGCGAAGAGCAGGAGCGGAACGAGGATGGTGTACAGCCCGGTGATGACGGGCATCCCGGCGATCGACGTGTACCCCATCACTTCCGGGATCGCGAGCGTCGCGAGCGTGACGCCGGCGATGATGTCGGTCGGGACCCCCTTGCGATTCCACGGGAGGATCCCCTGCATCACCGGGAACCGTCGACCGACTGTCGTAGGTGTGTCGTTCATTCCTTCTCCCCGTGTCGAAACCACGAACGTACGTCATGTCGACCACGGGAAGCGTCAGCCAGATCGGGTGAGGTGGGCAGGGTGGGAGCGCGCTCTCGCCCGGTGGTACCTTGCGGACGAGGAGGAGGCCCATGCCATTCGAACCGATCGGGGAAACGTGACGTTCGAAGGAACGATGGAGAACGTCGTTCTCGTCTTCGAGGCGGTCGGCGTGGCGATCATCATCGTCGGTGGCCTCATCGCACTCATCAGCGCCATGAAGGACTTCGGCCACATCGACCGCTTCTTCGCCGATGTTCGGCGAGGGTTCGGCCGTTCGCTCATTCTCGGCCTCGAGGTACTCGTGGCTGCCGACGTGATCAAGACGATCACTGTTGATCCGAGCCTCGAGAGCGTGACGGTGCTCGGCATCCTGGTCGCCGTACGGATTGCGCTCAGCATTTCACTCGACATCGAGGTCGACGGCATGGTTCCGTGGCATCGTGCAGCGTCGGAAGCCGCAGCCCGCGACGCCGAACCGCACGGCTGACGATGAGTTCATCCCGGGCCCGGAGGGCCTCGTTCAGGGGTTGTCGAACACCTTCGACAACCCCGCCAGCATCCATGCGACATCGGCCGGGATCACCTGATCGACCGGCCGTCGGATGCTGAGCATGTCGACCAGGTCGACTGCAGGTCCCGTGAGGGTCAGGTCGGCGTCGGCCGGTCTCACGTCGGTCACCACGCACATGGTCACCGATCTCGACGAGCACGTCGGCCTCCGGCTCGGTCGCGTGGAGTGCCAGCCGACCGCGATGTTCGATGCCGTTGCTTCGCGCCAGGGCAGGCCCCAGGGCGGCCGCATAGCGCAGACACGCAATCACCTCGTCGGCCTCGACGATCGGTTCGGCAGCGAGCGGGAGCAGGATGTCGCGCTCGTGTACCCACGAGTCCCACAGAGCGTGATGGGCGACCGCACTGATGCTGACGTGTCCCGGGGGAGCCTCGGCGAGCAGTGTCCAGTCGTCGGGCTCGAGCGACTCGAGAAGTGCAACGAGCGTGTTGGTCGACTCGACGAAGCGGTCACGCACCTCCGACGACGACAGCTCCCGCGACTGAGCGACGGACAGGGCCGGGGAGGTGACCGGATCGAACGTGGCGAGGTACCTGGTCGGTTCACCGCGAAGCCCGGCGGCGATCGACTGTGTCCAGAAGAAGTTGGTGCCGTCGAGATGCACGATGACGTCGCGACTCGACCATCCGTCGCAGCGGCTCGGGTGGGTCCACTCTGCCTCGGTGAATCCGGCGACGGTGGCGGCGAGACGCCGGCGTTGTCGGACGGTCGGCGCGAGGATCGCGGTCGGATCGCCTTCGAGCACGAGCACCGGGTCGGCGCCGTAGTGCGGGTTCAGCAGCATCTCATTGCTCCCGTGTCGTCGACGAGCCGCACGATACCGGCGACCGGATCGACCTCGATCGTGTGGCCGTCCGGGATGGAGAGCGCTCCGGCGGCGCCGATCACTGCGGGGATCCCGAGTTCCCGGGCGAGCACCGCGCGTGCGACAGGGCACCGCCATCGGCGGTCACCACGCCGCCGGCGATGGCGAGCACCGAGTTGAACGCCGGTGAGGTGGCGCGGACCACCAGCACGTCGCCCGGTTCCAGCCGATCGAGGGCCTCGTCGGCCGAGCCGGCGACCCGGGCGCGTCCGATGTACCTGGAGCTGCCGATGCCCGTCCCGGCGATCGCGTCGCCGACCCCGGTGCCGTCCATCCCCATGAACTTCAGCGACACCTGCACCATCGCAACCACTTCGGCCAGCGCGGAGGGGAGCGAGTCGAGCGGCGGCTGAGGTTCGGGATCCCCGAGCGTCGGCGGCGGCTGACAACCGACTGTTCGCAACCCGCGCTTGCGGCGCGAGCGGACAGTTCGGATGCGGACGGATCGGGGGCGGTCAGCACGCGTCGTGCTTCGTCGGGGGTCAGCTCGAACACATGGTCGGCTTCGGCGAGTCGTCCACGATCGGCCAGACGCGCACCGGCCACGAGAAGGGCTCGTCGCAACAGGCCGGTCGGCCACTCGACGGTGAGGGGCCCGTTGTCGTCGCGCATGTCCATCACATTGCGGGCGTCAGCCAGCAGCATGTCGAACTCGTCGAGGTGCTCCGCGGGGACGGCGGCGCGGAGCTCCGAGATCACGACGTCGGCAGTCGTGTGACGGTGGTGGCGTCGCCGACGAGATGCTGTCGAGGACGAGGCCGGGAAGTTCAGCGAGCGTGAACGCCGTGATGTCGTAGCCAGTGGTGAGTACCTGCCCGCGCTCGTCGAGATACCCGTCGAGCAGGAGTCGTGCTTCGTCGGACACTTCGCGTACGTCATCGAGATCGCGACACCTCGCGACCAGACGCCTCGATGAGGCTCCGAAGCCGACAGAGCGTCTCGGCGGGGCGCGCCGTCGAGGGCGATGCTCCCGCCAGTGCGCCGATCGCGGCGGTGGGCTCGAGACCGAAGGAGATCGACTTGTAGACGTACCGAGCGATCGGGCCGAGGTCGTGACCGTGGAGCCAGAAGTGCAGTTCGTACGTCTGGCGGAGATGATCGAGCAGGTCACCGATGTGGCGCTGGAGCCTGTCATCGTCGAGGGCTTCGGGATTCACGTCCTGCAGGGCGCGGTTCTTCGCTGCCAAGTCGGGCCGGATGGTGTCGTTCCAGTCGCTGCACGACCTCGTTCGACGGTCGTTCGGCCAGCGTCTTGGCGGCCTGCTTGGTTCGCGACCTGAACGCCGGGTGCAGCCGCGCAACGGCCCACAGCACGGGCGTCGGGGGTGGCTTGCGCGGCGGCTTGTCGGCGCCGATCAGGGGTCGCAGACGGGTGTACATGAACCCGTTGACGAAACGCTGTTCCAGACACTCGGCCGGCACGCCGATCTCGGCGAACACCCGCGTGAAACCTCGCCGGCCCCCCTCGCTGATCAGCGACTGCCACGATCGGTGTCGTCCCGCCGGGGAAATGGGAGCGGTCGAGTGTCCACTCACCTGGCCCTGGCGCGACGAACATCACCTCACTCGTTGTCGGTTCCACGTGCCCCTCCGATCTGGTGGGGCAACGCTAGCCGCGACGACCGGTCAACCCTGCATCTTGGCCATCATGTGGTCCAGCACATGGGTGTGCTCGGCCTGAGGGCTGAACAGTACGACCTCGGCGTCGTCGGTGACCCTGACGGTGTGTCCAGGGGGCCAGTAGAACAGATCGCCACCGGAACAGGTGTCCTCCGATCCGTCGGTGTAGCCCACGACGAGTCCGCCGGAGATGACGTAGCCCCAGTGGGGGGCCTGGCACATGTCGTCGACGAGGCCGTCGAGGAGCGGAGCGATGTCGGTGCCGGCACCGAGCGAGAAGTACTCGCCGCCGATGGTGCCGAACCCGGTGGCGTCACCGAAATCGGTGACCTGACGGGCGGTGGCGCCTGGAACGGCGAACTTGACGGGAACTGAGTCTTTGGCAATGCGCATGTGATGCTTCCTTCGTGAGTGGTGAGTGGATCAGGGTGTTCGAGAAGAGGGCGTGACAATCGGTGTCACAATGGGACAATGGTCGGAAGTTCAGCGGCGAGCGCTGTCGACACGAGCTCTCGTACCAGTGAGTGGAACGGGCGACCCGTTCGCTTCCGTGCGTCAGGCGATCTCGGATCGCCGATGGGCCGACGCATTGGAACTCCTCGACGATGACGCCGCCGCCCGGTCGGCGACCGGCCTGGAACTCCGGGCCGAGGCGATGTACGGCGCCGGGGATCCCGAAGCGTCGGTTGCTGCCTGGGAGGACCTGTACGACCTGCATCTCGCCGGCGGCGACGAGGTCCAGGCAGCGCGCGCCGCCGCGATGGTGGCGATGTACCTGATGATCGACACGGGACTGATGGCGCCCATCCGCGGGTGGCTGCGCCGTGCCGAGCGACTGATCGCCGACGTGGCGGACACGCCGGTGCACGCGGTCGTCGCAATGGTGCGTACCTACGAGCGGCTGTGGTGCGGCGACATGGAGACTGCAGGCGAGTGCGCTCGAACGTCGATCGAACTCGGACGACGACACGGCATCGAAGCGTCCGTTCTGATCGGGCGGGTCGCCTCGGCCCGGTTGCTCATCTTCGAAGGTCACACCGACGAGGGCCTCGAGATCCTCGACGACGTGGCGCTGACGCTGATGTCCGGGGCGGTCGACGACATGACGTCGGGCATGGCCTACTGCGAACTGATCTGCGCGGTGCAAGGCCTGGCCATGTACGAGCGGGCGGGGGAGTGGACCCAGGCGATGGAGCACTGGCGCCACGACTCGGCGTTCGGTGGTTTCAGCGGTCGGTGTCGGGTGCATCGCGCAGAGATGTACCGGCTGACCGGCCCGTGTGCGCGTGCCGAGGAGGAGGCGCTGGAGGCGTGCGAGGAACTCCGCCCGTGGATGCGACGAGAGTTCGGCTGGCCCTTGACCGAACTCGGCAACATCCGGCTCCGCAAGGGCGATCTCGCAGGCGCCGAGGAGGCCTTCCTCGCAGCTCACGCCAACTCGTGGATGCCCCAGCCGGGACTTGCCCTCCTGCGACTCGCACGAGGAGACACCGACGCGGCCGCCGCGATGATCGCCGATGCGATCGATCACCCTCTCGACATCCCGTCGAAGGAGCGCCCTCCGTACGCCGGGTTGCGTCGCGCGCCGCTGCTCGGCGCGCAGGTCGAGATCGCGGTCGCGGCGGGCGATGTCGAGACGGCACGGCGTGCAGCCGACGAGCTCAGCGAGATCGCGACGACCTACTCGAGCGCCGCGCTCGGTGCCGCTGCCTCACTGGCGCAGGGTCGAGCGGCGCTCGCCGAGGGCGACGCCACACGATCGGTCGGTCACTGCGAACGGGCCGCAGCCGCCTGGATCGAGATCGGCGCCCCGTACGAGGCCGCCGAGGCCAGGATGGTGCTGGGTGAGGCGCGTCGCGCGACGGGGAACACCGAGGGTGCAGTGTTGGAGTGGCAGGCGGCACGGCAGTCGTTCGAGGAATTCGGTGCCGTGCTGCGGGCACAGGAGGCCGAACGCGCGCTGCACGACCGGCCGGCGAGGCCACCAACGGCAGGGCGTGTCGGCGCGGCGTGCGTCTTCCGCTGCGACGGCGACACCCGCACTGTTGGCTTCGACGGAACCACGGTCCTGCTCCACGACCTGTTGGGGTTCCGGTACCTGGAACGTCTGCTCGCCGAGCCGAACCGGGAGTTCCACGTGCTCGACCTCGTCGCCGTGGAGCGGGGTTCGCTTCCGACGGTGCCGCGCGGTTCGGAACCGGGAGGTGACGACGGGTTGGCGATCACCGACGGAGGCCATGCGGGGCTCCATCTCGACGAGCGGGCGCGCGAGGCGTATCGCCGGCGACTCGCCGAGATCGATGAGGACATCGACGACGCAACGATGATGAACGACCCGGCCCGTGTCGCCCTCGCGATGGACGACCGCGAGTACCTGATCGCTGAACTCGCACGAGCGGTCGGCCTCGGCGGCCGGGGCCGACTCGCCTGCGCCACCGCCGAGCGGGCACGCACCAGCGTCACGCGATCGATGCGCTACTCGGTGGCGCGCCTGGCCGAACACCACCCGACGCTCGGCCGGCACCTCGCCCAGGCGCTCGGTACCGGCACGTACTGCGTCTACCGGCCCGACCCCCTGGTTCCGGTCGACTGGCTCGTGTGATCAGTAGATCTCGATGAGGCCGGCGGCGCCCTGGCCACCACCGATGCACATCGTGACGACGCCCCACTTGGCGCCGCGACGCTTGCCCTCCTGGAGGATGTGGCCGGCGCACCGGGTACCGGTCATGCCGAAGGGGTGGCCGATGGCGATCGAGCCGCCGTTGACGTTGTACTTCTCGGGGTCGATGCCGAGCGTGTCACGTGAGTACAGACACTGGCTGGCGAACGCCTCGTTGAGCTCCCACAGGTCGATGTCGTCGACGGTCAGGCCGTGGCGCTTCAGGAGCTTCGGCACGGCGTAGATCGGGCCGATGCCCATCTCGTCGGGTTCGCAGCCGGCAACGGCCCAGCCCTTGAATGCGCCCATCGGTTCGATGTTGCGGCGAGAAGCCTCCTCGTCGGACATGAGCACCACCGCCGCGGCACCGTCGGACAGTTGGCTGGCATTACCCGCAGTGACGAAATTGCCCTCGCCGCGCACGGGCGCCAGCTTCGCCAGGCCGTCGAGGGTGGTGGTCGGCCGGTTGCACTCGTCGCGGTCGACCACGTAGTCGACGATCGACTCCTCCTTCGTCTCGCGATCGACCAGCTTCATCTTCGTTGCCATCGGAACGATCTCGTCGTCGAACAGGCCGTTCTCCTGGGCGGCGGCCATGCGCATCTGCGAGGTGTAGGAGTACTCGTCCTGGTACTCGCGCGACACGTTGTAGCGCTGCGCCACGATGTCGGCCGTCTCGATCATGGCCATGTAGACGGCCGGGTACATCTCCTCCAGCTTCGGATCCATGTTGACCGAACCACCCATGCCGCCGCTCGTGATCGAGATCGACTCGACGCCGCCGGCGACCGCACAATCGACGCCGTCGACCTTGATGTGGTTGGCGGCGATCGCGATGGAGTTCAGACCCGACGAGCAGTGACGCTGGACGGTGTTGCCGCCAGTGGTGACCGGGAGCCCGGCGAGGAGCCCGGCGAGGCGACCCAGGTTGCCTGCTCCGTGGGCCCCATTGCCGAGGGCGAGGTCTTCGACGGCTTCGGGCTCGACGCCCGACTTCGCGACCGCACTGGCGATGGCATGAGCAGCCATCGACATGGCAGGAGTGATGTTGAATCCACCCCGGCCCGACTTGGCGAGACCGGTACGGGCGTAGGAAACGAATACTGCTTCGCGCATGGGAGCGCTCCTTCTGGAGAACGAATGAGTGGGCGTGCGCGACGCTAGCGATTCAGGACGCGTGCACTTCATTCGGGGTCGCACGGGTTACCCTGCGAGGCCTCCCGAGACAAAGGATCACGAACATGGCTCCGCAGGCCAAACTCACACCGCTCCAGGAATCAGAAGCCCGCCGACTCGCCGAGCAGCAGGCACGCGACAACAAGGTCCAGAAGAACTACTCCGACGAGGAGAAGGCCACGCGCAAGGAGCGCGTCGCCAAGGCGAAGGATGCGATGAGCCGATCCGTCGGGCTCAAGGGTGCCCATGTGCCGCCCGCCCGCGCCGCCATCAAGAAGTACCTGCAGAACCTGAACGATCCGAAGCAGCCCGACGACACGCAGTTCGAAACGCTGATCGAGGCGCCGTTCAAGGCGCCGCCGAAGAAGCGGACGAACGACCGCCCGTTCTGACTCGACGCCGGTGACTCGTGCGTCAGGCCTGTTGCCCGGGTGGCAACTGTCCGGGCGGAAGTTGTCCGGGCGGCAAGACGGTGTCGACCAGAAGGAGTTCGAGCCGGGTCATCTCGGCCCTGATGCGGGCGTGAGCGCGTCGACGTTCGATGATCGGCATGGTCGAGGAGATCTCGGCCGCCCGTGCCAGTTCGCTGATCGCTCGATGCATTGCTGCGCCGGTGGGGTCGTCGGGATCGGGAAAGACAGCGTCGGCGTGGCGTTGCAGCGCGGCGAGGCGACGTTCGATCCCGCGGTTCGCCGACGCCAACGCTCGCGCCGCATCGGGCGCCTTGCCCAACTGCGCTCGTACCCGTTCGTCCTGGAGCAAGGCGATCATCAGCATCGCGGCACCCTTGGCGACCTTGCTGCTCGGTAACGGGATCGGGCGCTTCGGTGCCATGTGACGAATGATCCTAGAAGCGCCGCCGTCGGGATCGATGGCCGATTCAGATCAGGCGTCGACGGGCACTGGCTCGTGAACGGCGGCCGCCTCGCCATCGGCGGCACGATCCGCCAGACAGGCACGCCGCAGACCCTCGACGCACGCGGCGACGACGCCCGCCGCCGCGAGAACGCCGAGCCAGGTGTCCAGGATCGGCAAGGGTGCCCACAGCACGAGCGCAAGGAAGGTCACTCCGAAGATCGCCCATCGGATTCCGGCACCGCCGACGAATGCCGGGGCGATGAATCGTCGGATCGCCGTGGCAACCCGGCTCGGGCCGGCCAACACCGCACCCAGGACCAGGACCAGCCCGATGACGGTGATGTTGACGCCGAGTTCACGGAGCAATTCGGATCCGATCCGCCAGACGGCGCCGGCGACATCCAGGTTCTCCTCCTTCTTCACCGCACTGTTGATGAGCGTGTCACCGCCGAACCGCAGTCCGGCGGTCACGAGCAGACCGACGATGAAGATCGAGACACCGGCGGCCCGCGTGGCTTCTCGTCGCCAACCCTGAGCGAGTGCGATCGCGCCGGCATAGATCACCAGGATCAGGATGAACAACAACACTGAGGCCCACTGCACGATGGTCACGGCGTCCTGGAGATTCGCCAGCTCCTGCGACTCGATGATGGTCACCTTTCCGGCGTCCTCGGGGATGTTCTGGACGATGGTGCCCGGGAGACCGAATGTGTCGGCGAGCGTGATCACCAGCTGGCGAAGGTCGAGGGTGATCGTCCCGTCGGCGGTGTCGATGGCCGGCACCGTCTCGTTCTCGAGGATGTTGACCATCGTCTCGTGTGCCCGTCGATTTGCCTGCGACCAGACCTCCGCGGCCTGAGGGGTGGACAGGAGCCGATCGACGGCCTCGGTGGCCGGAGCTCGAAGAGACGTCGCAAGTACCCCGGCCAGACCGGTGAAGTCGCCCGGAAGCAGACCGTTGAGCTGCTCGGCGACGTCGACGTTCGCATAGAGCTCATCGACCACGAACGTCGCGACCGCGGCACGGACCTCGGGGTCGGCGAGCAGTTCGTCGGACACCTCGACCCAGTTGTCGGTGTCGAGGACCTGCCGATCGACCCAGACGCCCACGGTGGTGACGAGCAGGATCACCGCCCCGAGGAGGATGAGGACATACACGAGAACCGAATGGGCCCGTCCTGGTGCCTCGATGGTCTCGGTCGTCTCGATGGTGGTGCTCATTCGTCTCCCCTTCGTTCGGCAATCTCCGGTGCGGCGGCACCGTACATGATGATCGCGAGTGGCGGCGCGGGCACGCAACCTCCGAATCGGGTGATTCCAGCGGCCCGGTTCAGCGGACGAGTCATCGGGATGATGTTGCGTCGCCACGCGAAACGACGGCGGCGCCACCAGACACTGGCTGGTGGCACCGCCGTCGTGCGGTTCGTTCGGGCGATTGTCAGACGCCGAGGACCTTGGCCTTCGCCGCGGCGTACTCGGCGTCGTCGATCTTGCCGGCGTTGTGCAGTCCGGCCAGCTTGTCGAGCTGGTCGGCGTCGCTGGTACCGGTGCCGGCGGCCTGCTGGATGTAGGCGCGCTGGGCGCGCGTCCATGGCCTTCGCATCGGCGACGGCGTGCTCCTGCATCTTGCTGCCACGGGCGATCAGATAGATGAACACACCGAGGTACGGCACGGCGATGATGAAGATCGACCACAGGGCCTTGGACCAGCCGCCCAGGTCCTTGCTGCGGAAGATGTCGCCGAAGACCTGGAAGAGAATCATGATCCAGATGAAGAACAGGAAGAACCACAACATCGACCAGAAGACCTGGCCGGTACCGAATTCGCTGGCGAGCAACATGAGTGATTTCTCCTCGTAGTGATGATGTCCGAACGGCGGTGGCCGTCGTCGGTACACAGGATGGCGGCGATCTGTGTCACATCGCATCACCCGATGTGGAGGACTGACGAGTTTGCTCCGGATCGTGGCGGGTGGCCGGGATGTGGTGAGGTGACTCCATGACTTCCCACGACGTGCCCGAGCATGCACTGGAATTGCGTTCGACGCTGAGCGACGACGGCATCGTGACCCTGGCGGTCCGCTCGACCGAGGTGCCCTCGCCCGGCGACGACCAGGTCGTCGTGCGCGTCGAAGCGGCACCCATCAACCCCTCCGATCTGGGAATGCTCTTCGCCGGCGGCGACGCCGACGCCTCACTCGCTGCCGGCGACGGCATGTATCCGGGCGTTTCGCTGCCGGTGTCGGCCGCGGTGCTTGCGGCGCAGCGGGCTCGGCTCGGCAAGGCGATGCCGGTCGGCAACGAGGGCGGCGGGGTGGTCGTCGCGGCGGGGGCGTCGCCGGCCGCGCAGGCACTGCTCGGCAGCGTCGTCGGGTTCCTGTCCGGAAACGCCTATGCCCAGTATCGCACCCTCCATGTGAGCCAGTGCCTGCCGATGGCCGCCGGGACCGATCCAGCCGACGCTGCCGCCGCATTCGTCAATCCGCTGACCGCGCTGGGAATGGTGGAGACCATGCGGTCCGAGGGCCACACAGCGCTCGTCCACACGGTCGGTGCGTCCAACCTCGGGTTGATGCTCAACCGCATCTGCGTCGACGATGGCGTCGGTCTCGTCAGCATCGTCCGTCGGCCCGAACACGTCGACCTGCTCCGGGCCGAGGGAGCAGTGCACGTGGTCGACTCGAGTGCCGAGACGTTCATCGACGATCTGACCGACGCCCTGCGGGCGACCGGTGCCACCATCGCGTTCGATGCGATCGGCGGCGGCGAGCTGGCC
Organism: Ilumatobacteraceae bacterium; assembly: GCA_963743825.1. GTDB lineage: Bacteria > Actinomycetota > Acidimicrobiia > Acidimicrobiales > Ilumatobacteraceae > Sva-07. Next base: position 136,664 of record CAVURC010000006.1, read on the forward strand.
GGAACGCTGCTGTCGCGCATGGAGGCGGTGGCGAGCGAGCAGGCGGGCGAGTTCAGCCGGTACGGCTCCGACATCCACAAGCAGGTCTACATCTACGGCGGACTCGACCGAAGCCCCACGACGTTGCGCCGCGACTTCGGAATGTCGTGGGGAATCGGCGGCTGGCTGCTCACGCCGTTCCTGATGAAGCTCGGCCAGGAGGGTGCCGACCGGCTCCGCCAACGCGTCGCCGACGAGATCACGACCACGTTCGCCAGCACGTACGGGATGCGATTGTCGCTCGCCGACGCCGTCGACCCCGACCAGGTCCGTCGCTACGCCAAGATGGCCACCGGCGACAAGGCCCTCGTCACCCCGAACGCCTGAGACGCCGGAAACCGAGGGGCGTCAGCGGGGGCCCTGGCCGTCGTCGACCTTGACGATCGTGCCGGTGACCATCTCCGAGGCCGGTGACACGAGGTACAGCAGCGTGCTGTCGAGGTTCTCGGGCTGTCCGATCCGCCGCCTCGGGAACACCCGAGTGAGATCACCCATGCGCTCGATCATGCCATCGGACATCTCCGAAGCGAACAGCCCCGGGGCGATGGCGTTCACGTTGATGCCGAAGCGTGACCACTCGACGGCGAGTGTCTCGGTGAGCCGATTCACTCCGGCCTTGCTGATCGAGTAGAGCGCGGCGCCGCCACCGCCGTAGTTGAACCCGCCGATCGAGGAGATGTTGACGATGCGCCCGGGCAGCTTCGCGTCGATGAGGCGACGAGCAACCTCGCACGAGAGCAGGAACGGTGCGCGCAGGTTGGTGTCGAGCACCTGGTCGATCAGCTCCAGCGGCATCTTCGTGGCGTACTGGGCATCGGGGATCCCCGCGTTGTTCACGAGAATCTGTACCGGCCCCGCGTACTCTCCGCGGTTGCCACGACGGAGGCGATCTGCTCGGCGTCGGTGACGTCGAGCTGCACCGGCACGCAGGTCCCGCCCGCGTCGGCGATCTCCGACGCGAGGTCGTTCAGGCGGTCGAGGCGTCGAGCGGTCGCCACCACGAGCGCACCGTTTGCCGCCAGGAGCCGGGCGAATCGTCGCCCGAGTCCCGATGACGCCCCGGTGACGAGGGCCACCTGTCCGGCGAGGTCGAGCGTCGGTTCGATGCGATCCATCTGCGCATCGAACCACATTGCGGGGCCGACGCCGAAGGTGAACGGTTCGTGACGGCTGTCCTGTGCGGATCGGGAGTGCTCGCTGGTGGCCTACCCTGGAACCTCGTGAACGACATTTCGCGTATCGCGATCAGCACCGGTGGCGGCGACGCCCCGGGCCTCAACGCCGTGATTCGATCAGTCACGCTCGCCGCTCGAAATCGCGGATGGCAGGTCGTCGGCATCCGCGATGGCTTCAACGGGCTGATGCACCCCGAGGAGTACCCGGACGGGGGCCTGATGAACCTCGATCGTCAGTCGGTTCGCGGGATCCAGCACACCGGCGGGACGATCCTGGGTTCGACGAACCGTGGTAATCCGACCCGATATCCGGTGCTCCAGCCCGATGGCACCTACGTCGAGGTCGACCGGACCGATGAGCTGATCCAACGTTTCGCCGACGCCGGAATCGACGCGTTGATCACCGTCGGCGGCGATGGGTCGCTCACGATCGGAGACCACCTCTACCAGGCCGGCCTGCGCGTCATCGGCGTCCCCAAGACGATCGACAACGACCTCGACAAGACGACCGCGACGTTCGGCTTCGACACCGCCGTCGACTTCGCGACCGAGTGCATCGACCGGTTGTTCACGACAGCGACATCGCACGGTCGGGTGATGGTCGTGGAAGTGATGGGTCGAGATGCCGGATGGATCGCACTGCACACGGGCATGGCCGGCGGTGCCCACTGCATCCTGATCCCGGAGATCCCGTACGAGCTCGAACACCTCGCCGAGACGATCCTGCAACGTGACCGCAACGGGTCCCGATTCACGATCGTGGTCGTCGCCGAAGGTGCGCGACCGATCGGCGGAGAAGTGACCGTCATCGGCCATGCGGTCGGCCAGGCGGTGCAGTTGGGCGGCGTCGGGGCCAAGGTCGCAGCGGAGATCTCGGCGATGACCGGCAAGGAGACCCGAACCGTCGTGCTGGGCCATCTGCTGCGTGGCGGGTCGCCGACCGCCCTCGACCGATTGCTCGGCCTGCGGTTCGGGGCAGCTGCGGTGCGGGCGCTCGACGAGGGAGAGAACGGAATCATGGTGGGGCTGCAGCCCCCCGACGTCGTGTACGTGCCGCTCTCCGAGGCCACCCGCCAACTGAAACTGGTTCCACTCGACGGCGACACGATGCGCACGGCGCGCGATCTCGGCATCAACTTCGGCGACCGCCCGCCGTTGGACATCACCAGTGCATGAACCCGAACAGCTTCGTCACGAACTGCTCGCCGTCACCGAGTTCCTCCAACGGATCGGGTCGTCACGCGACCTGCTGACGGTCTTGTCGCCCGAGGAGAAGATCGACCTGATCAACGCCGCCGGCGACGTGTTCTTCCCCGATCCCGAGGAACGACGCATTCGAACGAAGGCGCTCAAGCGCCAGCGTCGCTCGGCGAAGGTGCAGCGCGACGAGACGGTGCTGGCAGAGACGGGGATTCGCACGCTGCGCGAACAGACCGTGTTCACCACCCCCAACGTCTACGCCCCCGGCGGTTTCGTGCAGCACGACGTCGACGAGGCCGCGTACCGCGAAACCGTCGAACCGCAGCACTGTTACGTCTGCAAGACCAAGTACCACGAGGTGCACCACTTCTACGACCAGCTGTGCCCGGAGTGCGCCGAGTTCAACTACACCAAACGCGGCGAGCTCGCCGACCTCACCGGCAGGGTCGCGCTCCTGACGGGCGGGCGGGTGAAGATCGGTTACCAGGCGGGAATCAAGCTGCTGCGATGCGGTGTCTCGCTCATCGTGGCCACCCGTTTCCCGCGTGACGCTGCGGCACGGTACGCAGCCGAGCCCGACTTCGCCGAGTGGGGTGACCGACTCGAGGTGTTCGGACTCGACCTGCGCCACACCCCGAGCGTCGAGGCGTTCTGCCGGCACGTGCTGGCGACGCGCGATCGGCTCGATTACATCGTCAACAACGCGTGCCAGACCGTGCGCCGCCCACCTGACTTCTACCGCCACATGATGGACGGCGAGACTGCCGCGCTCGACACCCTCGACCCTGCGATCCTCCAGCTCGTCGGGGCATACGAAGGGCTGCGCGGCTACCACCTGCTGCCCGGCTCGGACGGCGACGCGCTCGCCGTTGGCGCCCCAGATGTCGTGGGCTCGGCGCTACCGCTGGCGGGGCTGACGCAGGCTGCTGCGATGTCGCAGACGCCCCTGCTTGCCCGACGAACTCCACGCCCAGGCCGATCTGTTCCCGGCTGGTCGCCTCGATCAGGACCTTCAGCAGGTCGACCTTCGAAACCGGAATTCGTGGCGACTCCTCCTGCACGAGGTGTCGTCGGTCGAACTGCTCGAGACGCAGCTCGTCAATGCCGTGGCGCCGTTCGTCATCAACGCGCGGCTCAAGCCGCTGATGGACGCCACGCCGGGCGATCACAAGCACGTGGTCAACGTGTCGGCGGTCGAAGGGCAGTTCTATCGACTGTGCAAGACCACGCGTCACCCGCACACCAACATGGCCAAGGCGGCACTCAACATGATGACGCGGACGTCGGCAACCGACTTCCATGCGTCGGGCATCAACATGAACAGTGTCGACACGGGCTGGGTCAGCGACGAGGACCCGGTGGCGATCGCCGAGCAGAAGACCGCTGAGCATCGCTTCCACCCCCCGCTCGACATCGTCGACGGTGCCGCTCGCATCGTCGACCCGATCATCGACGGAGCGAACACCGGCGAGCACGTGTGGGGCCAGTTCCTGAAGGACTACCGCCCGACCGACTGGTGATCGCGCACGCGCGCCGTGCTGAACGCCATCACGCCGTCGTCGACCGGTTCCTTGCGGAACATCTTGCGGTCCTTCGCGTAGTCCTGCGGGTTGATCCACGGCTCGCGGTCGCCCTGTTTGGGGAAACGGTCGGCCGCGCGCTGCACGTACCCGGACGTCAGGTGGTCGAGCATCGGCCGCGCGACCATCGATGCGTCCGAGGGCCGCAAGCGGGGGGTGCAGATGGTGGTGCCCGTCTCGGTCATGTGGTTCAGGAGGCGGCAGGTGTAGGTGGCGATCAGGTCGGCGCGCAGCGTCCACGACGCATTCACGTACCCGAACGTCGACGCGAGGTTGGGTACGTCGGAATAGGCGAACCCCTTGTACGACCAGGTGTGCGCGAAGTCGACCGGTTCACCATCGACGGCGAAGTCGACCTCGCCGAGCGTCACCATCTCCAGGCCGGTTGCCGTGACGATGATGTCGGCCTCGAGGTGATCGCCCGACTCCAGCTCGATCCCGGTCTCGGTGAACGTGACGATCCGATCGGTGACCACCGACACGGTGCCTGCCTTGATGGCCTCGAACAGGTCGCCGTTCGGCACGAGGCAGAGGCGTTGATCCCACGGCGCATAGCTCGGCGTGAAGTGGGTGTCGACGTCGTAGTCGGGTCCGAGCGACTTGCGAACCCGCCCGACGAGAAGGTTCTTGGCCTTGTCGGGGTTGGAGCGCATCCGCTTGTACATGAACTGCTGCAGCTTGGTGTTCTTCCAGCGGGTGATGTCGTAGGCGACGGAGTCGGGCAGCACCTTGCGCAAACCGTTGGCGATCACGTCGACGTCGGGCCCGGCAGCCACATAGGTGGGTGAACGCTGGAGCATCGTGACGTGGGCCGCCGTCTCGGCCATCGCCGGAACCAGGGTCATCGCCGTGGCGCCGGATCCGATGACGACGACGCGTTTGTCGGCGTAGTCGAGGTCGTCGGGCCACTGCTGCGGGTGGATCACCCGACCCTGGAACCGGTCGCGGCCCGCGAAGTCGGGCGTGTGGCCGTGGCGGTAGGAGTAGTAGCCCGAACACATCGACAGGAAGTTGCACGTGTAGGTCACGCGTTCGCCGGTGGTTGCGAGCTCCACGTCGACCGTCCAGGTCGCGGTGTCGCTCGACCATTCGGCGTGGCGTACGAGCTGGTTGAAACGGATGTGGCGGTCGATGCCGTTCTCGGCGATCGTTTCACGCAGATAGGCCATGATCGAGGGTCCATCGGCGATCGCCTTCTCGGCGTTCCACGGCTTGAACTCGAAGCCGAGCGTGTGCATGTCGCTGTCGGAGCGGATGCCGGGATAGCGGAACAGATCCCAGGTGCCACCGATGTCGGCGCGCCCTTCGAGGATCAGGTAGGTGCGGTCGGGTGATTCGGTCTGCAGGTGATACGCCTGGCCGATCCCCGAGATGCCGGCGCCGACCACGAGCACGTCGACGTGGGTGTTGTCCATCATGAGCGTGACCGTACCGGACGAAGTCTTGACGTGACGCCCCGACGCTGCCGTCGTAGCCTGAGCTCATGAGTACGACGTTTGCGCCTCCGTCGGGTCAGCCTCGGGTCGTCGATTCGTGGAGCCCGCCCCAACCGCCACTCGAGCCCGTCAAGCGTCGTGGCGGTGCTGCGCTCGCGGTGGTGGCCCTCGTTGCTCTGGGCGTCGGGGCGTTCGTGGCCGTCGGGTCGTCCGACGGCGACACCCTCCCGGCGGTCGAGCCGTTCTCGCTGGCCGCAGCCGCGGAGAACACCATCGACGCCCGCTCGGTCGAGTTCGACCTCACCGTCAGCGCCGGCGACCTCGGTGACGTCACGGTGGCCGGAGCGGTCGACAACGAGACCGAGCTCATGTCGGTGTCGGCCGATCTGGCGGCGCTGTTGTCGCTCGACGCAGCGATGCCCGTCGGTGACGGTTCGGTGGAGTTGCTGTTCGATGCCTCGACCGGCATGGTCTACCTCTCGGCCGATGCACTCAGCGATCTGCTTCCCGCCGATTCGGCGTGGGTGTCGGCCGATCTCGGTGTGCTCGCCGAGCAGTCCGGCACGTCGCTCGAGGAGATGCAGAACGAACTGTTCGTCGACCCTGTCGAATCGGCCCGGCTCCTGCTCGACTCCGACAACGTGGTCGAGGTCGGCAGCGAGACCATCGACGGTGTCGACACCGTCCACTACGAGGTGACGGTCGATGTCGCGGCGGCCATCGCCGCGTCGCCGCAGGCCGGATCGCAGCTCGGTGATGCGGCGTCGACGTGCCCGACACGGTCACCTACGACGTCTGGGTCACCTCCGACAACCAGCTCCGACGAGCCTCGTTCGACGTCACCGTCGCCGATCAGACCGTCGCGATGGTGCTCGACATGCGCCCGAGCGATCAACCGCTCGCCGTCGCAGGTACCTGCTGATTCCTTCGACATCACCGGCCTGCTCGACTGGTGAGCAGGGCTGCCGGCGCATCGGTGACCCGATTCGCACGCAGCAACCGGATCGGTCCGCCATCCACCGGCGTGTGCGAGGAATCCTGCCGCGAACGCGTCACCCGCGCCCGTCGTGTCGCCGACGTCGGTCACGGCGATTCCCGCCACCTCCACCGACGGACCGTTCGGGGAGTACACGACCGCTGGATCCGGTCCGCGTTTGACGATCGTGATCGCGCCTGAGACCGGCCCGTCGATGTCGAGCGTGGTGGCCTCGTCACGATTGGCGAGGATCAGGTCCGGGCTCAGGTCGGCGATGAGCCGGTGTACACGGTCGATGCCCAGCTCTCTCAGGACGGCGCTCGACGACACGTCGATCGAGACGTCGATGTTGCGATCGTGGGCCCACCCGATCACCGTGATCGCTGTCGCTGCCACCGCACCGGTGGCGAGCGAGTAGAGCGGTACGTGGAGCGTGCCCACGCCGTCGAGCCACGACGGGTCGGGATCGGACAGGTCGATGCACGCCCTCCTGTCGGTGAGCATCGATCGTTCGCCGGTCTGGTCGACCAACGCCACGATCGTGCCGGTCGACCCGGCCCGCCGCACCATCGCGACGTCGACACCGTCGGCGGCCATCTCGGCGAGGAGCGCCGAACCGATGGCGTCGCTGCCCACCTGGCCGAGGAAGCGAGCGGCGTGTCCGAGCCCCGCCGCGGCCACGGCGACGTTCGCCGCGCTGCCTCCGCGCCGACGCGAGATGCGCGCCGGTGTGTCCGAGGCAACGTTGACGGGACCGTCGAATCGAACGATGACGTCCTCGACCAGGTCGCCGAGTGTCGCCAACATCATCGGTGCGGCCGGTCAGCCGCCATCGACGTCGTCGGACAGTGCCGGCTCGTCGACGACCGACATCACGTCGAGTCCCGCCATCCGCCCCGAGGGGTCGGCGACCTCGACGACCGGTTCGTCGACGTCGTCGTACTCGAGCCGCAGCGCCTTCGACATCGTGGCGTGCATGGCATAGGTGCAGGTGACGTAGGTGAACTCGAGGATCTCCTCGTCGGAGAGGTGCCGCTTCACTTCGTCGAAGAGCGCGTCGGGCACGCGGCCGTGCTGCAGCGTGAGACAGTCGGTGTAGGCGAGGACCGCGCGTTCGATCGGAGTCCAACAGTCGGCGACCGACCACGCCGGGATCGCTGCGACCTGCTCGTCGGTGAAGCCGACGTCACGCATCGCCTTGCAGTGCTGGCTGAACACGAACTGACTCCCGACGGTGAACCCCGCCCGCGTCTGGCCGAGCTCGCGAAGCTTGGGATCGAGCCGGCGTTTGGGGTCGCGGTAGAACTGGAATCCGGCAGTGGTGTGGTCGAAGGCGTCGGGAACGAGCGCGAACACGGTCCACCAGTTGCCCGGCGTGCCGGACGCCGTGCCAGGCTCGACGACCGGGTCACGGTCGTCGAAGATCATGCCGTAGATGGCTTGCGCGAGCGGATGGGCGTCGTCCTTGCCGACCTGGCCGAGGCGTGGCATGTCAGGCTCCTGCGATCGAATGGGCGGCAGCCTCGACGAGCGGGTCGACGCCGAGGAGCCGGTGGGCTTCGGCCGGGTCGGGTTCGAAGCCGGGCGTGTCACGACACAGTTCGACCATGATGCCGTTCGGATCGAGGTAGTACAGCGAATGGCACCAGCCGTGGTCCTGCTCCATCGCCGGCTCGATGCCCTCGGCCGTCATCCGGGCTCGCACGGCCTCCTGCTGCTCGGCAGTCGCTCGGAAGGCGCAGTGGTTGACCCAGAACGGCAGCCCGACCCCGTTGGACACGTCGGTGGTCCAGCCCGGTTGCTCACCGACCTCGTGGAGCTCGAAGAACGCATGGCCTCGCCGCTCGCCGATGTCGTAGAACACGTGGCGGATCCAGCTGTCGCCGAGCGCGGTGATCTCGGTGTGCACGAGCGGGAATCCCATGAGATCTTCGTAGAAGTGCGTCGTCGCGTCGACGTCACGGGTGGCGTAGGCGACATGGTGCAGCGGCATGGGCGGAGCGTAGATCCGTTCGCATCATGCGGTCGGTCGCGGGGTGGAGTAGCAAGGGGCATGTCTTTCGCCGAGCGTGAACGGAATCGAGTTCTTGGGGAGCGGGTCGTGATCCGGCTTCGGCAGGTCGCGATGATCGCCCCCGATCTCGACCCGGTGGTCGACGAGCTGTGCGAGACGTTCGGACTGGAGGTGTGCTTCCACGATCCGGGAGTCGCCGAGTTCGGGCTGCGCAATGCACTGCTGCTCGTCGGCGACCAGTTCCTCGAGGTGCTCTCGCCGATCGAGGACGACACCACGGTCGGTCGACTGCTCGAGAAGCGTGGTGGCACCGGTGGCTACATGGTCATCTACGAGGTCGACGACCTCGATGTGCGGCTCGCTCACCTCGGCGCCCGCGACGTGCGGGTCATCTGGGCCGGTGACTTCGCCGACATCCGTGGGCGACACCTCCATCCGCGCGACGTCGGTGGCGCCATCGTGTCGCTCGACGAACCCGTCCCCGCTGGGAGCTGGCGGTGGGGCGGACCCGACTGGCCGTCGATGGCCGCGAGCGCGCAGATCCCGACGGTCGACGCGATCTCGATGGTCACCGTGGCGTCCGGACATCCCGACGCATCGAGTCGTCGATGGACCGATCTCGGCATCGCCGAGTCCGTGCGATTCGTGGCGGCGGGGGAGCGCGGCGACGGGATCGACGGGGTCGCTCTGCGCAGCGTCGACCGGTCACGCGCAGGTGAGCGGTTCGACATCGGCGGTGTCGAGTTCACGCTCGTGTGACACCCGAGGCGGATGCTCCTCTGGATGTCAGTCGCCGACGTCGTTCCAGACCGACTTCGCTCCCGAGTGGCCGACGTCGATCACGGTGTACGTCGCGCCGAGACCGACGATCAGCGAGGCGCCGACGAGCACGGCGGTGACCACCCGCGGCGACGGCTTGTCGAAGCGATTGCGCACGTACGGTTCGGCCGCGACGAGCGCGCTCATCACCGTCACCGCAATGGCCCACGGCAGCACGGTCTCGCCCTGCTCGGCGTGCTCCTCGACGAGCTCGGTCTCTTTCACGTCGTCTTCGAGTGACTCGCCCGACTGCTGGGCCAGACCGACCGCAACCGTGGCGGCGAGGGCGAGACCGAGCACGATCGGCGCGTAGAGCTTCCTCGCCCGTGGAATCGCCGCCACCACGATGAGTCCGATCGCAGCGATCGGCAGCAGCACCACGGCCGCGTGCACGACCAGCGGATGAGCCGGCAATCCGAACAGCGTGTCGATGTCCATCAGGTCTCCGTGTGTTGAGGTGTTGGCGGCGTCGATGAGGCGGGGCGTCGCGGGGTCTGCGCGTTTGCGATGGGTGAGGCGGTACACCGTCGACCACATCACGGCAACGATGGACGCTGCGGCAGTCACCTGGTACAGCCAGTGTGAGCTGTCGGTGCCGGCGAACGCCGCGTGCAGGCTGGCCAGGAGGAAGACCGCGTAGCTCGACAAATGGATCCAGCGCCAGATCCGGCGGGGCAGGCGCTTCATGAGCAGCGAGGTCGCCTCGACCGCAACGAGCAGCCACATCGCCACCACGCCGATCGCAACGGGTACCGGTTTCCACGCCGAGGCGAACGGCACGAGCAGATCGACCAGATCGAACGAGACGTAGCTGTCGGCGACCAGTGCGGCGAGATGGATCGCCACGAACGACACGGTCAGACCGCCGAGCCAGCGGTGCAGGTCGAGCAACCATGCCGGCCGGCGCTGTTCCGGGAACGCCTTGGTCGACAGCACGATGCCCCAGATGATCGACGCCGTGAGCATCAGCCACGCGACGATTCCCGAGGCCCGAGTGAGGTACCACCAGAACTGCGGGCTCATCAGATCATCACGTCCTGGCTGGGTACGGCGACCGAGAGGTCGGCCGTTGCGAGTACGTGTCCGTCGAGAGCGACAGCGATGCCGCTCAGCTCGTGGTGGTCGAGGTAGTCGACGACATCGTGCGTGCCCGAGAGCAACGCGGCGGTGGCGTGGGCTTCGGCCAGCCAGCCCGAACGCCCGATGACGGTCACCGAGGCCAGATCGGTCGATGACTGCTCGGCTCGACGTGGGTCGATCTGATGATGCCGTTCGCGGCCGTCGTGGATCCACCGACGCGAGCGGGTGCTCGACGTCGCCACGCCACCGGCGCCGACCAGCAGCGTGCACAGCGTGCCGTGCGGCCGGCTCGGGGTGCGCCACCGCCACGGTCCATCCGTCGGCGTCGTTCGGGGGAGTGCCGGCCATCGCCATGTCGCCGCCGATGCTCACCAGCGCGCCAGCGGCGCCGAGGTCGAGGAGATGACGCACCGCAAGATCGGCCGCGAGGCCCTTTCCGATGCCCCCGGGATCGATGACGAGACCAGGTGGGAGCGTGATCGTCGAGCCGCCGGGATCGATGACGATGTCGTCCATCGTCGGGCCCGAGTCGTAGCCACCGACCACCAGCCGACCATCGGGGAGGAAGGTCACTCGATAGGGGTCGTCGATGCTGGTTCGATACCCGGACTCGATGAGCGCCGGGAGGATCGACGGGTCGAACGCTCGGTCCGTCGAACGCCAGGCCTCGACCATCGTCGCGACCAACGTCATCGTCGACGGATCGACCCTGACCGGACTCCCTGCCGAGTGGTTCAGGCGAGTGATGTCGGAATCGTGGAGGAACCGACTCCAGTGGGCTTCGAGGTCGTCGAGCAACTCGACGGCGCGTTCGCCGTCGGCGTCACCGACGACGACCACGCGCACGTCGCTCGCCATCACGCGAGCCTGATGTTCACGCACTTCCACTGGTGGTGGCGATCGGGAGCGGGAGCGGCCTGGGCCGGCGTGGGGGTGACGACCTGGACGTCGGGCCGGGCCTGGAGCACGATCGGAGCGGGGACCGTCGCTGCCGGCGCGTCGGTCGCGGGCGCGGCGGCAACGCTCGGGTCCGGCGTCCCGACGACGGGTGCGATCGTCGGTGCCGGCGTGATCGTCGGCAGGGGTGCCAGCGTGATCGACTCATCGGTGGCGGGCGTGTTGGTGGTGGACGACGCCTGGGCCACCCCCATCGCTGCGATGAGCCCGAACATCGTCGTGGCGCCGAGCCCGGCAGCGATGATCCGGCCACCGGTTGCCGGATGGCGTCGACGGGGTCGGGTGGTGCGTGTTGGTGCTCGTGTCGGCTCGGTGGTCGCCGATCGGGCGGCGGGAACGAACGGAGGCTGCGGCGGTCCTGCCGGAGGCGGGAACGTCTGGCGCAGGAGTGGGTCGAAGTCAGTCATCGTCATCCGCTCCCTCGTACTCGTGCGAGTCGTCGTTCTTCGTCGTCCTCGTATCGGTCGTCGTCGTCGGATTCGTACTGGTCGTCGTCGGATTCGTACTGGTCGTCGTCGCCGGACTGCGACGTCCCGATCGTCGTCGGCGCGGCACCGGCCACGATGACGGGCTCGGTCACATCGACGGCGATCGTGCCGTCAGCGTTCAGTGTCGCCGTGAAGACGACGGTGCGGGTGCCGTTGTCGAAGGCCACCCGGAGCGACAGGGGATCGGGCTGCGTTGCGGCCGGCGTCCATCCCGGGTTGGCGGCGGCGTCGACGAGTGCAAGCCCGCCGGGAGTGGCGCGTCACCGACACGGTGCCGGCGTCGTCGACGAGATACGACGACTCGGCGACGGTCGTGCGGCGGTCGGCGGTCGTGGGCGTGGCGGTCTCGAGGACCACCGGGACGCCTGCTTCCAGGGTGGTGGACGGCACCAGATCGTCGGTGGCGGAGAGTGACCCGATCGAACTGTCGTTGGAGGCGTTGAGGATGCCGATGTTGGCGGCGATCGCCGCAGTCCCGGCGATCAACACGCCGGCGACAGCAACGGCAGTGATGAGTGTGGTTCGGCTGGTGAGGGATTTCATGAAGGCGACGGTACGCCCGGGTGTCCCAACGCTGGGCCAGACCAAGGCAAACGTTCGGTAAGCGATCCGGCGGTGGCCGCCGAGCGTGCGCGAATGTGACGGTGTGCGCCTGTTGCTGGTCGAAGACGACGCGACGATCTCCGAGCCGTTGGCCGACGGTTTGCGGCGTGAAGGGTTCGAGGTCGTGCTGGCTGCGACCGGCGCCGAAGCGCTCGCCGCAGCGCCGGTCGACCTGGTGCTCCTCGATCTGGGGTTGCCCGACCTCGAAGGTCGGGTCGTGTGCCAGGAGCTGCGCGGCGGTGAGCGCCGTCCCGATCATCGTGGTCACCGCACGGAGCGACGAGATCGATCGTGTCGTGCTGTTGGAGCTCGGTGCCGACGACTACGTGGTGAAGCCGTTCGGATTCCGTGAGCTGGTGGCGAGGATCCGGGCGGTGCTGCGGCGAACCTCCACGGCGCCGGGCCAGAGTCCGTCAGCGTCGCTGGAGGTCGGTCCGCTGGTGGTCGATCTGCGTGGTCGCAGCGTCGAGTTCGAATCCGAGACCGTCGCTCTCACACCGAAGGAGTACGACCTGCTCGTCTGTCTGGCGTCTGACGCGGGCGCAGTGAAGACACGCGAGCAGCTGATGCGTGAGGTGTGGGACGAGCACTGGTGGGGTTCCACCAAGACGCTCGACGTGCACGTCGCGTCGCTGCGGCGCAAGCTCTCCGCCGACGTCATCGAGACGGTCCGGTCGGTCGGTTACCGGTATGTCGACGGCCGCCCGGAGAGTTGAGCGGGCGTGACGAAGCGGCTGTTGCTCAGCTACCTCACGATCACGTTGATCGTGTTGCTGCTGCTGGAGATCCCACTCGGGCTGTTCTACTCGCAGCGCGAACAGGAGCGACTGGAGGCCGACGTCGAACACGACGCCAACGTGATCGCGACGCTGTACGAGGACGACCTCGAGGCCGGATTGCCTCTCGACCCGACCGCAGCCGAGATCTACGCAGATCGAACCGGCGCACGGGTCGTCGTGGTCGACAACGACGGGATCTCGCAGGTCGACACGGCCGACGACGTTCCCCGAGACTTCTCGACCCGTCCGGAGATGGTGGCGGCGCTCGATGGGGAACGTACGGCGGGCACCCGGAGCTCCGAGACGCTGGACGCCGACCTGCTGTTCGTCGCGGTACCGGTGGCGTCGGGTGGGACCGTGCACGGTGCGCTCCGCGTGACGCTCGACACCAGCGACGTGAGCGCCCGGATCCGCTCGTTCTGGATCGCGTTGGCGGGTGTCGCTGCGGTGGTGCTCCTCGCGGTGGCAGTGATCGGTTGGGCCATCGCCCGATCGGTCACTCGGCCGCTGCGCGAGCTGACCGACACTGCGAGCCGGTTCGCATCAGGCGACCTGACGGTGACGCCTTCGGTCGTGGCCGGCCCCCCGGAGATCCAGGCGCTCGACGACACGATGACCACGATGGCGCTGCAACTCGACGGGCTGCTCAGCTCGCAGCGGGCCTTCGTCGCCGATGCCTCGCACCAACTCCGGACTCCGCTGACCGCGTTACGGCTGCGGCTCGAGAACCTCCAGAGCCATCTGGCCGCCGACGATCATCCCGCCGGAATCGACGAGGAGGTGGAGCGGGCGATCGACGAAACGGGCCGGCTCACCGAACTCGTCGCCAACCTGTTGCAGCTGGCCCGAACCGACGATCAGCCGGCGACCGCGACGGAGGATCTCCGGTCGCTGGCCCATGATCGGGTCGACACGTGGACGGCGGTGGCCGAGGAGCGTGGGGTCACGCTGGTCGGGCCGGGCAGTGACGGCGCGGCAGTCATCGTGCGAACGGTTCCCGGCGCGATCGAACAGATCCTCGACAATGTGCTCGACAATGCGCTGCTGGTGTCGCCGCGGGGAGCGACGGTGTCGGTGGTGCTGGACGTGTCAGCGGTGTCGGCGACGGTGAGCATCGTCGACCACGGGCCCGGACTGTCGGATGACGACAAGCGCGATGCGATGCGCCGCTTCTGGCGCGGGGACACGTCGCGGCCCGGCACCGGGCTCGGTCTGGCGATCGTCGATGCACTCGCCACAGCGTCGGGCGGTTCGGCGACACTGAGCGACACCGCCGGTGGGGGGCTCACGGTGGCGGTGACGTTGCCGCTCGACGTGTGATCGTCGGGTTGCGTCAGCATCCGTCGTCGTATACCCTGGCGGGTATGTGTAGACAGACCTCCTGCAGAACATGTGGCCGCCCGAGCTGGGCCGGGTGCGGTGCTCACGTCGAGCAGGTGCTCGGCCATGTCCCACAGGACGAGCGCTGCCAGTGTGCCTCGGCAGCAACGGATGTGACCAAGAAGAGCTGGTTCCGCCGCTGATCTGACCGGTCCGCCGTGCCGCCTACGCTCCTCCACGGTTTGCGTTGCAGTTCTGTTGGGACGTCCCAACCAAAGCGTCACGCAAACCGGGGTGATGAAGCGTTCGGTTCAGAGGGTGGAGATGCCGCCGTCGACGGGGATGACGGCGCCGGTCGTGTAGGCGCCGGCTCTGCTGGCGAGGAAGATCACGGTGCCGGCGATGTCCTCCGGTGAGCCGATGCGTCGGCGGGGGACGCCTGCCTCGACCATCTTGCGACTGTCGGGGTCGTCGAGGCGGTACGCCATCATCTTCGACTCGAACGGTCCGGGCGCGATCGAGTTGATGGTGATGTTGTTGCGTACCAGGTGCGCCGCCATGTGTCGCGCCATCATGTGGATCCCGGCCTTCGACGCGGAATACGAGTAGTTGTCGCCGACGGGCACCCGGATCCCGTCGATCGAGCCGATCATGACGACTCTCGCCGGATCCTCGGCCGTTGCGCCGGCCTTCAGCTGAGGGAGAAGCGCCTGGGTGAGCATGAAGGGGGCCTTGACGTTGAGGTCCATCACCTTGTCGAAACCGATCTCGGGGAATTCACCGAGCGGTGCGCCCCATGCTGCGCCGGCGTTGTTGACGAGGATGTCGATCTGCGATTCCCGTTCGGTCAACTGGGACACGAACGAGGCGAGGCCCTCGGCGGTGGCAATGTCGGCAGGCAGGGAGATGCACTCGCCCTGCTCGGACAACTCGGCGGCGGCTGCGTCGCAGGCATCGGCCTTGCGGGCAGTGATGTAGGTGCGCACCCCGTTGGCGACGAGCCCCGAGGCGATCATGAAGCCGATGCCCCGGGATCCGCCCGTGACGACTGCGATCTTGCCGCCGAGACCGAAGAGGTTGGCAAGTGCGAGCGGAGAGCTGGAATCGGGCATGCTGGGAGTATGGCCCACGACAACAGCAGCGATCAGGTCCTGGAAGTGAAGCGAGCGTCGTTCGGCGAGAGCCGACTCAGCCCGATTGTCACCAGCGACTTGTCGGACGGCCAGATCCGGCTTCGCATCGACAGCTTCGCGGTCACGGCCAACAACATCAGCTACGCCGGCGCGGGCGACATGCTCGGCTACTGGGACTTCTTCCCCGCCGACGACGACCCGGGAACGTGGGGGCGCGTGCCTGCGATGGGGTGGGCCGAGATCGTCGAGTCGCGGGTGGCCGACCTGCCCGTCGGTGGCCGGTACTACGGGTGGTTCCCGATGGCGAGTTCGGTGACGTTCACCGCCTCGGCCACCGACGACGGCTTTCGCGACGACGGGGCCCATCGGCAGGCCCACGCCCCGATCTACCGCGCCTACGTCTCGAGCGCCCTCGATCCCTGGTACGACGCCTCGCCCGACGGCGAGGATCGTCACGCCGTGCTTCGTGTGCTGTTCCTCACCGGCTTCCTCGCTGACGAATTCTTCGCCGACTGCGGCGGAGCGCTCGGCGAGACGGTGACGAGTCGTACTTCGGAGCGCAGCAGGTCGTGGTGCTCTCGGCCTCGTCGAAGACGGCGATCGGATTCGCGCAGCGCGCAGCGAAGCGTGACGGGCTGCGCGTCGTCGGTCTCACGTCCGTCGGCAACGTCGAGTTCGTCCGCTCGCTCGGCTTCTACGATTCGGTCCTCACCTACGACGAGATCGGCGCACTGGCCAGGGTCGACAGCGTGATCATCGACATGGCCGGCAACCCGACGGTGCTCGCTGCGGTTCACGCCCAGCTCGACGACCACGTCAAGTACTCGATGATGGTCGGAAAGAGCCACCACGACGCCGTACCGCCGGCGGATGCGGGAGGCATGCGCGGGCCGGCGCCGCAGTTCTTCTTCGCGCCGATGGACGTCGAGCGTCGCATCGCAGCCTGGGGTGCCGAGCAGTATCGGGCGCTCACGACCGCGGCGATCGTCGAGTTCATCGAGGGCAGTCGTTCGTGGCTGAGCATCGACCGCCGCACCGGCGCACCGGACGGACCCGATGGCGTCGTGTCGGCGTGGGCAGACGTCCACGGCGGCAAGGTTGCGCCGAGTGTGGGCATCGTGACCACGTTCGTGTCCACATGAGCCGACCGGAGATTCATCGCCGGTTGTTGCGCGTGCCGGGCCCGAACGACAAGCGCCTCGCGGTCAGGGTCACGCCTGACGCTCTGCGCCATGTGAAGGCCCGTCACCCCTGGGTGTTCGAGGAATCGGTCACCTCGATCAGCCACGAAGCCGACGCCGGCGACATCGCAGTGATCTTCGACAACGACCGCAAGTTCGTCGCGCTCGCGCTGTACGACCCGGTCTCGCCCATTCGATTCCGGATCCTCCATGTCGGGCGACCGACCCCGATCGACGCGGCATGGTGGCGAACGACCATCGGCGCCGCCCTCGAGAAGCGGGAGGTCTTCACATCGGATCCTGCCGCCGACGAGCTGGCCTACCGGGTGATCAACGGCGAGAACGACGGACTGTCGGGCCTGGTCGTCGACCGATACGACGGCGTCCTCGTGGTCAAGCTCTACTCGGGCGCCTGGTTCCCGCACCTGCTTGACGCTGACGAGGGCGCTGCTCGACGTCACCGGCTGTGCCGGCGTCGTGCTGCGTCTCGCACGCAACCTCCAGGCCGGCGAGTCATTCGGTCTGGGCGACGGCGACGTGATCGCCGGTGTCGTCGCCGACGGCCCGGTGCGATTCTCCGAGGGGGGCCTCGCGTTCGAAGCCGATGTGCGCTCAGGTCAGAAGACGGGGCACTTCCTCGATCAACGGGCGAATCGACTCCGCGTCGGCTCGATGGCCGCAGGTCGCGACGTGCTCGACGTGTTCGCCTCGACCGGAGGGTTCAGCGTCCATGCCGCAGCCGGTGGCGCCACGAGCGTCCACGCCGTGGACCTGTCGGCGCCGACGCTGGCAGCAGCCGAGCGCAACATGGCGCTCAACGAGCACCTCGACACGGTGCGCAACTGCACGTTCACCACCGAGGTCGGCGACGCGTTCGAGGTCATGGTGCAGCTCGCTCGAGCCGGCACGAGCTACGACATCGTGGTCGTCGACCCGCCGTCGTTCGCCCAGCGACAGGCGAACGTCGACGGGGCACTGCGCGCGTACACCCGCCTGACGCATCTCGCGCTCCGCCTGGTCAGGCCCGGCGGAGTCCTCGTGCAGGCGTCGTGCTCGAGCCGGGTGACCGCCGAGCAGTTCTTCGACACGGTGCTCGACGCCGCAACGGCTGCCGGTCGCCCACTGACCGAAATCGTCCGGACCGGCCACGACGTCGATCACCCCGTCGGCTTCCGCGAGGGCGAGTACCTCAAGGCGGGGTTCTGGAAGGTCGGTGCGGGCAAGGCACCGGATGCTCACGCGTCGAGGCGATGACCGACGGGCGTCGCACTGCGCACCCGACCGAGCACACGTGAGGCCTTGACCGTCGCACGGGCGCCCTGGGGAACCGCCGTACGTTCGGTTGCGCGCCACGCGGTGATCGTGTCGGCCGTCCCGTCGTCGATGGCGACGTACACGCGATAACGGTCGCGATCGAGCAGTCGCCGCAGCCGTCGTGGGAGCCCGGACACCTCGACGGGGCGGCGAGCGCGAAGCACGACGCCCGTTCGCTCGACGGTCGACACGAGATCGACGATGCCGGCAATCACGAGCCAGAGCCCGATCAGGATCGGCACGAACGACAGAATTGCCAGCGCCGTTGCCGCGTCGGCGATCAGCCAGTCCTGTTCCGGCAGCTGCTCGTAGACCCAGTCGAATCCCTGGCCCCGCGCCACGTCGTCGGACCATGCGCGCAAGCGGAGTCCCGCCACGAACAGCACGAGCCCGGTCGCGATCGCGACGTACGGCGCCACGCCGAAGCCGAGACGCGACGGATACGTCACCCGCACGAGCCGGGCGTGGCCCCCCACGGAACTCCACGCCCGGAAGTGGTCTTCGCGTGCGAGTGGCAGCTCGACCGCGGCACCTTCGGCGACGCACATGGCCGTGGCGTAGGCGAGTCGTCGATCGCCGATGACCTGCGCGCTCGGAGCCAGATCGCCGAATCCTGCCTGGTCGAGGCGTTGACGCACCGCCAGCCAACGCTGTGTGGCCGCGACGCCCTTGTTGGTGTGGGTGTAGAGCGGCGAAACGAGGACGCGACCGATGCGAACGGACAACACGAGGAGTGCACCCACCAGCACCCACGCTCCGATTCGTCGTTCGACCGAATCGATGACTGCGACGTCGGTCCCCGTGCGCACACCGAGGAACCAGCACATCGCAGCCAGCACAGCGAACGCGATCGGTGCGGCGAGATCGGCGGGTCGCCATCGGCGGGTGATCACGCCGGTGTCGCGTGCCTCGGTGGCCACCAATCCGGCAAAACGCCGCCACCACGAGCCGCGGATGTCGACGGCCAGATATCTCGCCGGGATCGCACGATCAGCGGTGAACCGAGCCATCACGTGCTGCAGCACGAGTCGTTCGTGAGGCCGCAGCGAATCACCGTGGTACGCCTGCGCGGACGGACGGACCCGGGCCAGTTCGTCGTCGTCGTCGGGAGGAAGGATGCGCAACCAGCCGCGCGCGGCGAGGTCGATGACCGTGGCCCGCAACGCTGCCGCGGTGACCGTGGCGTCGTTCGCCAGCATGTTCACCACCGCCGGGGTGTCGTCGCGGAGTCGTCCGACCGTCGCCGACGGAGCGGGACGGGGTGGAGCGACGCGTCGCTGCCGCCAGGCAAGCGTGGCGAACCCGCCGATCGTGCACACTGCACCGAGCACCAACCAGCCCAGTGGGAAAGCCGGCGCGAACGCATCGAGCCCCACCACCTCAGCGCCGGTCATCGGGTCATTGTGGCATCACGTGGCGGTTGTGACGGGATCGTCGCCCGGTGCTGCCACGGCCGAGTCGTCGTCACGACGCACCCAGATGGTGCGTTGCGGGAACGGGATCTCGATACCCGCTCCGTCGAGTGCCGCCTTGATCGCCTCGCGCAGGGCTCGCTGCAGCGCCCACTGGGTTCCCGGCTGCGTCTTCACGGTCACTCGAATGGTGATGCCGTCAGCTCCCAGTGCCTCGACGCCGAGCAGTTGCGGCGGGTCGAGCACGGCGTCGGCCCACTCGTCGCTGGAGCACACGTCGTTTGCGCAGTCGATGATCACCTGGCGCGCCGCCGCCAGATCACAGTCGTAGGCGACGTTGACATCGATCAGCGCCACGGACCAGAGTTGTGACTTGTTCCCGACGCGTTGGACGACGCCGTTCGGGACGTGCCAGACCGTCCCGTCGACCCCGCGGAGCACGGTGGTGCGCAGCGAGATCTTCTCGACGGTGCCGACCGCCTCGTCGAGGTCGACGACGTCACCGATGCCGTACTGGTCCTCCAACAGCATGAACAGCCCGGCGATGCAGTCCTTGACCAGGCTCTGAGCGCCGAAACCCAGTGCGACGCCGGCAATCCCGAGGCCGGCGATCAACGGGGCGAGGTTGACACCCAGTTCGCCGAGCGCCATGACGCAGGGCGACGGACCAGATGATGACCGAGCTCGTACTGCCGATGACGGCCGAGATCGAGGTGACCCGTGCGTCGCGTCGCGGGTCGGCCACGTCGTCGATCCCCATCGGATTCGCGACCAGCGCGGTCGCGCGATCACCGAACTTGGCGATGTGCCGCGACGCCGCGGTCCGGTCGGGAGCGACCATCCGGGCCACGACATGGGCGAAGTAGCGCCGGCTCAACAGCGATGCGATCCATGCGACCAGGACGATCACGCCGACACTCACGATGGAGTCGACGAGTGGCGGTACGACCCTGTTGCCGTTGGTCACCTCGAACAGCCACTCGCAGATCCAGCCGGCGTCCGAGCCACACGCGTTCTCGAGATCGGTCTGGGCCAGCAACGCATGCACGTTGTCGACGGTACCCAACGACAGGATGTCCGATCGTGGATGACTGGCCGTCAAGGTCGTCGGCTGTCGGCCGATACCCTTGCGAGTCGGTCGTGCGGGAGTGACGTGCGGCCGCGAGCCGACTGACCGCGAGCCGAACGAGGAACCGATTCCATGAACGAGACACCGATCCGACTCGCCGTGGTGGGCACGGGCTACGTGGGCCTCACCACGGGTGCCTGTTTCGCCCATCTCGGACACCACGTCGTGTGTGGCGACATCGACGAGCGCAAGGTCGACATGCTCAACTCCGGTCACATCCCGATCGTCGAGGAGGGGCTGGAGTCGATCGTCAACGCCGCCCGAGCGGCGGGCCGCCTGGAGTTCGTGCTCGGTGCCGAAACTGCCGTGCGTGACGCCGACATCGTGTTCCTGTGCGTCCCGACGCCCCAGGGCGACGATGGCAGTGCCGACCTGTCGTACATCGAGCAGGCAGCGGCCCAGATCGCACCGGTCCTGCGGCCTGGCGCTGTCGTCGTCAACAAGTCCACCGTGCCGGTCGGCTCGACGCTGGCGGTCGAGCGGGTGCTCCAGCGCAACGACGTGTACGTCGTGTCGAACCCCGAGTTCCTACGCGAGGGCACCGCCGTCCACGACTTCTTGCATCCCGACCGGGTGGTGATCGGCAGCGCCGACCGCGAGGCGGCCGAACGGGTCGCCGAGCTCTATGCCGGTATCGACACGCCGATCCACATCACCGACCCTGCATCCGCCGAGACCATCAAGTATGCGGCGAATGGATTCCTGGCGATGAAGATCAGCTTCGTCAACGCCGTCGCAGCAATGTGTGAAGCGGTCGGCGCCGACGTTGCCGCCGTCGTCGAGGGCATCGGGTCGGACAAGCGCATCGGGATGCAGTTCCTGCGGCCGGGGCCGGGGTGGGGCGGCAGCTGCTTCCCGAAGGACTCGCGGGCACTGGTGAAGATCGCCGAGGATCACGGCTACAACTTCACGATGATGCGGGGCGTCATCGATGTCAACGACGAGCAGCTCGAACGAATGGTGACGAAGATCTCGGTGGCTGCCGGGCGCAGTGACTCCGACCTCTCCGGCGTGACCGTCGGTGCGCTCGGGCTGACCTTCAAGGCGGGCACCGACGACCTACGTGAGTCGCCCGCACTGGCGATCATCAGCGAGTTGCGAGCCCACGGCGCCGACGTGCGAGCGTTCGATCCGACGACCACCGGCGAGCTGACCCCCCATCAGACGACGGTCCTCGACGGCATCGAGATCGTGAGCGATCCGCTCGACGTCGCCGATGGCGCCGACGTGATCGCCGTGTTCACCGAGTGGCCCGACTTCGCCAAGATCGAGTTGGCGCAACTCGCCGCTCGCGCCCGGCCGGGCACCACGATCGTCGACACGCGCAACCTGTTCGAGCCCGACATGGTTCGCGAAGCCGGGTTCGGCTACGACGGTGTGGGTCGGCGCTGATGCGCGTCGTCGTTGCCGGCGGTGCCGGTTTCCTCGGATCGCACCTGTGTGATGCGTTGCTCGAACGCGGCGACCAGGTCGTGTGTGTCGACAACTTCGTCACCGGCAGCGGACTCAACGTCGCCCACCTGATCGGTCGGGGCGACTTCGAGCTGTTCGAACACGACGTCACCCGACCGTTCGACGATGATCTGGGTGGCCCGATCGATGCGGTCATGAACCTGGCGAGCCCCGCATCGCCGAAGGACTACCTCGCCCTGCCGATCGAGACGCTCGACGTGGGCAGCATCGGCACTCGCCAGTTGCTCGAACTCGCCAGGCGACACGACGCCAGGTTCTTCATGGCATCGACCAGTGAGGTGTACGGCGATCCGCTCGTTCATCCGCAGACCGAGGCGTACTGGGGTCACGTGAACCCCATCGGCGAGCGCAGCGTCTACGACGAAGCCAAGCGATTCTCCGAGGCGCTCACTGCGGCGTACCGGCGCACCTACGGGCTCGAGACCCGGCTCGTGCGGATCTTCAACACCTACGGGCCGAGGATGCAGGTCGACGACGGACGGGTGGTGTCGAACTTCATCGTCCAGGCACTGCGTGGCGAGCCGCTCACGATCTACGGCGACGGGAGCCAGACGCGCAGCTTCTGCTACGTCGCCGACGAGGTCAGGGGCTTCCTGGCACTGCTCGACAGCGACGAGCCCGGCCCCGTGAACATCGGCAACCCCGTCGAGTTCACGATGCTCGAACTCGCCGACCTCGTCGTCGAGCTCACCGGGTCGACCGGCGGACTCGAACATCGCCCGCTGCCCAGCGACGACCCGCGCCAGCGCCGTCCCGACATCACGCTGGCCAGGGATCGGCTCGGCTGGGAGCCCGACGTCGACCTTCGAGCCGGCCTCGAGCTGACGATTCCGTACTTCGCCGGCCAGCTCGCGCCGTTGCGCTGAGCGCCCCCGGCGGGTACCGGACAGCTCGGAGACCTGCGCCTACACTGAGCCGTCGTGTCGGTTCGGACGATGATGTCGGGTTGGCGTCCCTCGTCGTTCGACATCCGAAGTGAAGAGTTCCGCGACCTCGTGCGCCGCTCCCGGGAAGTGGTGTTGCTGGCGGCGATCACCGGGTCGATCACCGGGCTCGTCGTTCGATTCTTCGAGTACGTGGTCGTCGAGGTCGCCTACGAGCACATCGTCGACGGCCCGCTCTGGATCGGCGCCGTTGCCCCCGGCATCGGCCTCGCGTTGTCGGCGATCCTGCTGCGCACGCTGGGCAACGGGGCCTCGTCCGCGACTGCCGACGAGTATCTCCGCGCCTTCCACGATCCCGAGTACCCGTTGCGGCCGAGAGCATTCATGGGCCGGATGGCGGCGGCGGTGACCACGCTCGGCCTGGGAGCCCCGATGGGCCTCGAAGGCCCGTCCATGTACGGGGGATCCGCTCTCGGCGCCATGATCCAGCGTCGCCTCCCGGCGGCATTCCGCGGCGCTGACCACCGCACGTTGCTCGTCGCCGGAGCAGCTGCGGGCGTCGCGGCGATCTTCAAGGCGCCGGCGACCGGGGCGATCTTCGCACTCGAGGTGCCGTTCCGGGATCAGATGGCGCGCCGCATGCTCCTGCCGGCACTCGTTGCGAGTGCATCGGGCTACCTCGTGTTCGTCGCGCTCAGCAACGTGCGGCCGATCTTCACGTTCGAGAACGACGGCGGCGCGGCGTTCGAGTACAAGGATCTCGCCGGGGCAATTCTCATCGGGATCTGTTGTGCGGTCGGAGCGCGCGCCTTCTCGCGGATGATCCGCTACGCGAAGGGCTTCACCCTGCGTCCGATCGGTGTGCGCGTGGGTCTTGCCAGCGTGCTCCTCGTGGTGTTGTTCGTGATCTGTCGGGGACTGACCGGCGAGAGCCTGACCATCGGCTCGGGGTACGGGGTCATCGTCTGGTTGTCGCAGGAGCACACCTTGTGGTTGCTCGCCGCAGTGCTCGTGTTGCGATGTCTGGCGACGGCCACCGCAGTCGCCGGCGGAGGTGTGGGTGGTGTGTTCATCCCGCTCGTCGTCGCCGGCGCGATCGTCGGTCGGGGCGTTGGCGACATCGTCAACCCACTCGATCCCACGCTCTATGTTCTGCTGGGTATGGCAGCATTCCTCGGCGCCGGTTACCGGGTCCCGCTGGCGGCGGTCATGTTCGTCGCCGAGACCACGGGACAGCCAGGCTTCATCGTGCCGTCACTGTTCGCCGCGGTCGCCGCGGAGCTGGTGATGGGTCGGCAGTCGATCACCACGTTCCAGCGGTCGCCCGAGGGGACGATGTGACGTGACGGTTCCGGTGCAGTCCGAGTTGCAGGGCACGATTGTCGGCGTGTTCGTCGAGGCGGGTGCACCTGTTCGTCTCGGCCAGGTGCTGGCTCTGGTCGAGTCGATGAAGATGCACCACGAGATCACCGCATCGGTTGCGGGGCTGGTCGAGTCGGTGTCGATCGCGGACGGCGACACCGTTGCCGCGGGTCAGACGTTGTTCGTGCTTCTCGAAGGAGCAGCGCCTGACGGCGACCTGGGCGTGCCGGCACCGGTGGCGATCGGTCCTGTCGGGCTCGAGCGTGACGATCTCCGTGAAGTCCTCGATCGGCATGCACGAGGTCTCGACGAGCAGCGCCCCGACGCGGTTGCCCGCCGTCGATCACGCGGTCACCGCACCGCCCGGGAGAACATCACCGATCTGGTGGCCGACGGCTCGTTCGTCGAGTACGGCCCACTCGTCATCGCCGCGCAGCGTCGACGTCGTTCGGTGGAGGATCTCATCGCTGCGACACCGGCTGACGGCCTGGTCGGCGGCATCGGCGATGTCAATGCCGACCTCTTCGGTGACGCTGCGCGCACCACCAAGTGCGTTGCGGTCTCGTACGACTACACGGTGCTCGCCGGCACGCAGGGAACGCAGAACCATCGCAAGAAGGACCGGTTGTTCGAGGTCGCCGAACAGTTGCGGATCCCGATCGTGTTCTTCACCGAGGGCGGGGGCGGACGACCGGGTGACACCGACGGGCTCGGCGTCAGTGGCCTCGACTGCCTCGCCTTCCGCTGGTTCGCCGAGCTGTCGGGGACGGTACCCCTCGTCGGGATCGCGTCGGGCTACTGCTTCGCCGGCAACGCAGCGATTCTCGGCTGCTGCGATGTCGTCATCGCCACGGAGGATTCGAACATCGGGATGGGTGGCCCGGCGATGATCGAAGGCGGTGGTCTCGGCGTGTTCGAACCAACGGCGATCGGGCCGATCGACGTACAGCGCGCCAACGGTGTGGTCGATGTCGTCGTCGCCGACGAGGCCGAAGCGGTACAGGTCGCCAAGCAGTACCTGTCGTACTTCCAGGGGCGCACGACGGGATGGGAGTCGCCGGACCAGACGTTGCTGCGTGACGTCGTGCCGATCGACCGACTCAGGGCGTACGACATCCGTACGGCGATCGAGGGACTCTTCGACGTCGGTTCGGTGCTCGAGCTCCGTCGTGACTTCGGCGTCGGGATGGTGACGGCGCTGGCGCGCATCGAAGGACGCCCGATCGGTGTGGTGGCGAACAACCCCTCGCACCTCGCCGGTGCGATCGACTCCGACGGCGCCGACAAGGCAGCCCGCTTCATGCAGCTCTGCGATGGCTTCGGACTGCCGATCGTCACGCTCGTCGACACGCCGGGGATGATGGTCGGCCCCGATGTGGAGGCCACGGCACTCGTTCGTCATTGCAGCCGGCTGTTCGTCACCGGGGCCAACCTCTCGGTGCCGATGGTGTCGGTGGTGACCCGCAAGTCGTACGGGCTCGGTGCGCAGGCGATGATGGGCGGTACCACCAAGGCGCCGCTGGCGTGCCTCGCATGGCCAACGGGCGAGTTCGGTGGCATGGGCCTCGAAGGTGCTGTTCGTCTCGGCTACCGCAAGGAACTCGAAGCCGTGACCGACGATGCCGAACGTGACGTGCTGTTCCGCGAGATGGTCGATCGGTTGTACGAGCACGGCAAGGCGGTCAGCGTCGCCACCCACTTCGAGATCGACGACGTCATCGATCCGGCCGACACCCGCCGCTGGATCGCGACCCTCTTCGACGCGTCCCCGGAGACCCATCGCGCGGCAATCGATCCGCTCGCCCCGCCCCGCCGCCCCAACATCGACACCTGGTGACCCCCGCAACGGGGCAAGACGTCAGGCGCCGCAGCCGGCGGCGAGGACCTCGGTGAGTTCGGTGCCGTCGTACTCGAAGACGATCACCGACGACCCCTCGTAGTACCAGGCGTGGACGGCAACCTCCATGATGGCGTCGCCGTTGTAGTCGGCGACGTCGAGGATCCGGAAGCGCTCGATCAGCGGGAGGTCGTCCGGGCCCAGATCTTCGTCGACGAACGACTTCAGTACGGTCGACGACGCGCGGGTCGTGGCGTCGACGAGCAGGACCGACGAAAGGTCGCCGGGTGCGCCGCGAATCGTGTCCGCCGGCACGTACTCGAACACCACGAGCGCCTCGTCGTCGCCGTCGCCGTCGAGATCGGTCACCACGAGTTGGTCGACGGCACCGAGTGATGCGTCGACGGGGTCCCCGGTGAACGCGTCGGCACCGAGCGTTGCGTACGCGGCCGGAGCGCGAGGCGACACGGCGAGCGGGCGAGGGGTCAGCTCCCAACTCGGCGTCGGCAGCGCCACTGCGGCGTAGCCGAATCCGGGCGGATCGGGGAGCGGGACCGTGACGTCGATGGTCGGGCCGATCCGCTCGTCGACACAGGCTTCCGTCGACTCGCCGAGCAGTCCGGTCGTGTCCGGTCCGAGATTCGAGACGGTGACCGCCGTTCCCGGGCCGATCGACGGCGCGACCGGGTCGCCGTTGGCGTCGACGGGTTCGACCCACTGCTCGAACTCCCAGGCGCCGAGCGACAACCAGCCACCTTCCGTGCCGCCGACGAGGAGCGGCACGAGTGCGTCGGTCGGAGCACTCGGCGTCGTGTCAGGTGAGGTCGTGTCAGGTGGGGTCGCGGAGGTCGCAGGCGTGGTCTCGGCCGTCGTCGCAGTATTGGCGGGCAGCGAGGTGGCGGGCAGCGCCGTGGCAGTGACGGTCGAGGTGGTCGATGTCAACGTCGGGCCGGGGTTCGACGACTGTTCGGTGGTGCACGCCGCGCCGACGACCGCAACGCCGACAGCGAGCCCGAGAAGTCGACGACGGATCATCGGCTGCTCACCGTGAACGAGTCGCCGGGCTCGACCAGGCCGAGGCGGTGGAGTTCGTCGATGGCGTCGAGTTCCGTGCGCAACTCGGTCGGCGGTGTGTCGAACCAGCGGGGGAGGCGTCGTCGCCCATCCTCGGGAGCGTAGGTCCCCCAGTGGATCGGCACGAGGAGCTCCGGCCGGATCAGTTTGGTGGCCATCGCGGCGCGCTGCGGGTTCAGGTGGCCTTCACCGAGGGTCGAACCCCATCCCCAGATCGGCAGGAACGCGACGTCGATGTCACCGAAGTCGGCCATCTCGTCGAAGAGGTCGGTGTCGCCGGGGAAGTAGATGCGACGTCCGGCGCCGCTGACGATGAAGCCCACCGGATCGGCGCTCACGCGCGAGTGGGGCCCGCGGCCGCGCTTGTGGGCTGCCGGCACCACCTCGACGGTGACGGGCCCCGCTTCGATCCGATCGCCGACCTCGATCTCGGTGACATCGGCGAAACCCGCCTTGCGCAGCAGCCTCGCCGAACCCATTGGCGTCAGCACCCGAGCCGATGGTCGCAGGCGCTTGAGCGAGGCAAGGTGCAGGTGGTCGACGTGGACGTGCGACAGGAGCACGAGATCGACGTCGAAGGTCTCGGCGACAGGCTCGGGACGCCGTCGACGCAGATGAGCGACTCGCTTGGTGAGCAGCGGGTCGGTGAGCACCCGGTAGCCGTCGACGTCGATCAACGTCGTGGCGTGGCCGACCCAGGTGAGTTCCATCTGGCTCAGTCGTTCGACGTCGGAACCGGAATGGGTGGCGCCGTCGGTCGCTCAGGGATCGTCCACGGGGCGGGAGCGGTTCCGTCGTTGATCGACGCCATCCAGCGCTTGAACAGATGGTGGACCGTGGCTGCCCCGACGATCGGTTCGTCGGGGAGTTCGAAGCCCGCGGGGAACAGCAGGAACGGGTGGGTCTGGTTGCCGCCCATGCCGCCGTGGAACCCGATCAGTTCCTCGAACGCGGCGCCTTCGTCGGCGTGCGGGTCGTAGAAGCTGTTGACGAGGATGTCGGGAGCGTTGGTGAACGCGTCGGTGCGCCGGAGATGGTCGGCGGCGTTCGGTCCGAATCCGGCCAGCGGATCCTCGCCTTCGACGCGATCGTCGACCAGGTAGCGGATGCCGCTCCCGCCGATCACGAGCCCACCGAGTGACTCCGAGCGAACCAGGACGAAGCCGATCCCGGGATGCTCGGCGAGTCCGGCGATGAGGCCGGGGAACCGTGTGCCCAGCTGCTCCACCGTGGCACGCTCCTCGATGTCGGTGAACGACACGAGGCCGAGGTTGCCCGACGCGAGCACGATCACGTCGGCCTTCGACGCCTCGTCGGTCCCGCTCGCAGCCGCGAGTTCGTCGTCGTGAGCCGGCCCGAGCACGACGTCACCGTCGACCATGCGGTTGCGCGTCGCGGTGGCGAGCAACTTGCCGACACGGCTGTCCTTGTCGCGCACCGCTTCGGTGAGCGCGCCGTTCAAGTTGCCCCACCCCTCCGACGACATCTCCGGCACGGCGATGTCGACATCGGCATCGATCAGTGAGTCGACGAGGTCCTCGAGGGTCATGTCGTACCGCTGCAGGAACGTGGAACCCTGGGTCTGGCCGTGGTCGGACAGCACGACGACGTGATACGGACGCGGAGCCTCGGCAATGGCGTATTCGAGACGGGCGAGTTGGCGGTCGAGACGGCGCAAGGTGTCGAGAGCCGTCGGTGCGAAGAGACCCGAGTGGTGTGCGACCTCGTCGTAGCCGACGAAGTCGGCGTAGGCCGATGGCACACCGCGGTACACGTCGCTCATGAGGGTGTAGACGGTGATGTCGCGCAGGATCGTGGTCGTCGCGGCTCGCAGGATCGGGTAGATCCCTCTGCGATCGAGTCGCGGCACGACGTTGCGCCGTCGGGTGCGCGCGGCGGTCGACGATCTTCGCGCCATGCGTCGGCAATGGTGAGCGTGATGAGCCGACTGATCGCGTACGGATCCGACAGGAAGTAGTTGGCCGTCTTGTGGCTGTGCTTGCTGCGGTCGAGCAGGGTGCTGAACGTGATCGCCGACTCGACGCTGTCGCCGGAGAACACGTTCGAGCGCGACACGCCACCATCGGCGAGGAGCCCGTGCCCGTCGGACTGGCGGGCCTCGATCTCGGCGGCATCCTTGGGCCGGTTCGACGTGAAGACCTTGCCGGCCTCCTTGTCGTACCAGCGGAAGGCCGGCATGTTGTGGTTGTTCCCGTGCAGGATCCCGGCCTGACTTGCACCCGTTTGCGACGAGAGGTCGCACTCCCAGCCCGTGATGCGATGCGAGCCGTCCTGCACCCAGCGGGCGAGGGTCGGGGCGTGCCCGTTGGCGATCGCTTGACGGACCACCGGCTCGGCGAGACCGTCGATCTGGAGGAAGAGGATGCCGGGCACATCGGTGGGCGTCGGCGGCTCGAGCCGGTTCACCATCCGGCGGACAGTCTGGCGCTGCCAGACTGCATCGTCGTCGACCGAGAGCCAGGTGCTGACGGCGATGCCGATGACCGTCATGAGGAACGAGGCGATGATGGCGGCCACGACGGTGTCGATGGTCAGCCCGTCGAGAATCTCACTCGCCAGCCACAGGATCAGCCCGTTGGCCACGAGGCCGAGGAGCCCGGCCGTCCACAGGATGATGCGTGAGAAGAAGCGCGAGATGATCGGCCACAGCACCGCGTTGAGGACGGACAGGATGATCGCCGAGTACAGCGCCGTACGCAGATTGGCGATCGAGATGCTGGGCAGGATCCACGCGATCAGCCAGAAGCTGAATGCCGTGATCAGGAACTCCACGACATGGCGGCGAAGCGGAATCCGCCCCGGTGTGCGGCGGGGCAGTGTCGGCGTGGTCACGGCTCGCACAGGATACGCGACGCGGTCGTGCCGGCTGCTCGCGATCAACCGAGGTCGGGCCAGCGGCGCTGCTGACGGCGCCGTAGCCCAGCGGTGCCGAGCTTGCGGCGTTCGGCCAGCGCCCAGTCGCGTCGCCACCCGGTGTGCTCCGGCCCGGTCAACGGCGGGTTGGTGCCGGCGGCAGCACGCTGGCGGGCAGTCCAGAAGTCGGTGATCGCCTCGTCGCCGAGCGTGGTGACGGCTGCCTCGATGCGAGCGCTGAACCGTCGAGTCGATTCGCCCTCGTCCGAGCGCAGCGGAGCACCGAAGACCACCTTCGTGCGACCGGGCTTCGGGCGCTTCATCCCCTTGCCGAAGATGGCGCCGGTGCCGTCGATGAACACGGGCACCACGGGTGCGCCGGTGCGGGCGGACAGATAGGCGGCGCCGCCTTTGAAGTCCTGACCCCAACCATCGGGCGAACGCCCGCCCTCCGGGTAGATCACGAGGCTGTAGCCATCGTCGACGAGGCCCATGATGAGATCGGACGACTTCCTGCCCGTGAGTTCGCGATCGATGGGGATCGCGTTCAGCGACAACGCCGACAGCGTCGCCTTCCACTTCTTGTCGAAGAAGTAGTCGGCCGCCGCTGCAACCACGAGCTTGCGCCGCCAGGCACTCGGCACCGAGCGGATCATGAGTCCGGTGTCGAGGTGGCTGTGGTGGTTCGGGGCGAAGATGACGGGTGGAGGATGCTCGAGCGACGTGAGATCGGCGAGCCGGTCGGTACCGACGATCTCCGGCGACGTGAGGACGCGGGCAGTCAGGCGGATCGGGCCCTCGATGATCGCGTTGCGCACCGACGATGCGAGCGGACGTCGGGCCCAGTCGGTGTCGTAGTGGGCGCCGAGACCGGAGACCTCTGGTGGCACTTCGACGCCGCGGGGCACCGTTGGTGTGCGGTACGGGAACCCGAAGTTGCGCAGTGGCATCGCCGCGCGGCGCACTGCGTCCTCGGCGACGCCGGCAGCCCGTTGGGCCCGCTGCAGGTTCCGGTCGACCATCGGGTCCTACTTCACGTCCGCGAGCATCAGGGGCGGTGTCTTCATGTGAGTGATCGTCGGATGGCGCCCGACGGTGTCGGAGGCGATCTCGAGCGCATCGTTCATCGTCGACGCCGGCGTGAAGCCGAGCTTGCGGACCGTCGCCGCGTCGCCACCGACGATGATCACCTTGCCGACGTGCTTCATCGCATGGCTGCCCCAGTACCACATGTAGAACGGGTGCACGCCGTGGTAGGCGTTGGTGGTCCGGTACAGGTGGCGGTACCAGTCGTCCTCGGCGTACTGCTTCTCCCACTTCTGCGACATGACGTGCGGGTCGGTGGTGTCGGCCAGCACCTCCTCGAAGAAGTCGATGTAGCTCGGGTGGTGTACCGGGTGGAACTCGTTGGTGGTCGGATGCGTGAGAATCAACACGCCACCCTCCCGCACGAGCGGCTTGCCCCGGTAGAGGTTGAAGAAGTAGCCCAGCCCGGTGCACATCACGAGGATCGGGTTCATGATCGAGTTCACGTTGTAGGGGCAGATGTACGGGATCCCCAGCATGAGGATGTCGGTCTGCCCCTCGACCTCGACGAGTTGCTGGTCGTACACGTTCTGGGTCGTGATCTTGTGGACGGCCTCGACCTCGCCGCACTGGATGCTGGTCATCTGGTGCGGAGCTTCGATGTTGTGGAAGATCTTGCGGGCCATCCGCGGCGGCGCCTTGGCGACCGACTTGGCGGTGGCGAGGTAGAGCGCTCGGTCCTTCGCATTCCACTCCCACTCCCGCTTGGCGAGGAACTCGAAGGGCTGCGGGAACGTGTCGGTGTTCAGCGTGGTCTCGATCTGGAACACCTTGGGGCCGTGGTCACGCATCACCTTGCCCATGCGCCACGTGCTCTTGTGGAGCTCGGAGGCGTGCTGGTCCATGAACGAGTGCGACGCCTCCATCGTGGTGGGGTTGTGGTGGTGGCGAAGCGATCGGTAGCTGGCCAGGCCCACGGCGGTCGACTTCCAGCCACCGTCCATGGCGACGAGGTTGATGTTGACGTAGATCAGCAGGTCGGATTCGGCGGCGCGCTTGTTGATCTCGATTTCCTCACCCTGGTCGGTGGTGCCGAGGAACGCGAGGTTGTCGGGGTCTTCGGCATCGTGCTGGAACAGCAGGCCACGCGGCTCGAACGCGTCGTACACGCGGTCGCCGAGGGCGTGGCGCAGTTCGAACTCGTGCATCCGGCGGTGCAGGGCGAGCGCGGCGATGAGGTGCACGTCGTCGACGCCTGCGTCGGCGGCCATCGTCAACACCTGCTCGATGATCCGCTGGCGCAGGTCGGGGCGCCGCATCTTCGGAAGGGGAAGCGACACGTCGTCGAACGCAATGGTGAGCTTCATGCCGGGAAACAGCAGCGACGGCAGCGGATCCATGTCGATCGGATTCAGCAGCGCGGTCCTGATCGCACCGTCGACGTCGTCGATGGCGTCGTGGGGCTCCGGCGCGTAGATCACACGGCTGCGGTCGGCCGGCAGCTTCTCCAACCGGAAGCCTTCCCCGTGCCAGAACAGTGTGGGCGGCGTCGAGCGGTCGACGTCGAGTACGAATCCAGGGCGAGGCATCAGGTGTCTCCAGTGCGCAGATCGAAGGCAATTTTCACGGCGCCGCGGCGGCCGGCGGTGGCGGCGTGGGCGATGGCGTCGACGTGGTCGGACAGGGGATAGGTGGCCGAGAGCAGCCGCTCGGCTTCGACGGCGTTCGCAGTCTCGATGGCGAGGTCGAACGTGCGGACCGTCCGGCCGTCGGCGAGGTGCTCGGTGCCGTAGGTGTACGCGCCCTTGAGCTCGGTCTCGCGATGCCACAGCCCGGTGAGATCGAGCGTGACGTCGGCGGGCATCCCGAGGAGCACGACGCGGCCACGCGGTCGGGTGATGTGCAGCGAGGCGGTGATGGAGTCGCTGGTGCCGACGGCGTCGATCGTCACGTGGGCGCCAGAACTGAGGTGGTCGCCGATCAGGTGGCAGCCCGTGACGCGTCGAACCGCACGCTGGAGCCCGTCGGGCCCGACGACGACGTCGGCGCCGTAGGCCTTGGCCAGCATCTGTTGATGCGGGTACCGGGCGCCGACGATGATCTCCACGTCGGGGACGTAGCGGCGCAGGCCGGCGATCGCGGCGAGGCCCATCGTGCCGGCGCCGAGCACGGCCACCACTGCGGGGCGGCTGGTGTCCTGGCGGGCGGCGACGACGGGAGCGGCGAGCAGCGCCGCGTGGATGCCGCCGGCGAACGGTTCGACGAGCACGGCACGTTCGTCGGGCATGTCGCCGATGCGATGGAGCTGTGACTCGTGCGCGACGAACTCGGGCGCCCAGCCGCCACCGGTCGAGCAGCAGAATCCGGTCTGGATGCCGGGTTCGAGCGGTCCGGTTGCGAGGTGGGCGTAGTCGTCGCCGTCGCCGGGGGCGGCGCCGGGGAACGGGGGAGCGAAGCCGCGTGCCTCGTGGCCGAGGACCGGCTCGAGGATCACCCGGGTGCCGTCGTCGAGTTCGCCGACCACCTCGTGGCCGGGTACGAACGGGAACGACACCACGTCGTCGAAGTACAGCGACGCGTGTCCCTCGACGAGCGACAGGTCGGAGCCGCAGATTCCGGCGAGGCGGGTGTGGACCCGGTGCCAGCCCGGCCCGGGAAGGACGGGTTCGTCGACGCTCGTGTAGGCGAGTGGGCCGAGCTTGGTGGCGGTGATCGGCGAGATCGCCGACGCGATCCGCGCCATACCGATCTTCGGCACCGACCGGGAGACCTGGAGTGCCTTCATCGGCGGGCCCCCGCTCCGAAGCGTTGGCGACGTTCACGTTCCGACAGCAGCGGCCCGATCGGGAGCTTCGGTCGGGGGCCGCCGGGCGACTTGCTCCAGTGCTCGACGAGCCACCCGCGCTTGCGGGCGATCGCGGCCAACCGGGTCTCGGGGTTGACGGCGACGGGGAAGCCGACGGCCTCGAACAGCGGCAGGTCCGACGACGAGTCGGCGTAGGCGACACACTCGTCGGGGTCGAAACCCTCCGCCTCGCAGTAGTCCAACAGGATCTGCGCTCGTGCTTCGCCGGTCGGCGGCACGGTCACCATCTCGCCGGAGTACGTGTTGTCGGAGCGGATCGACATCTCGGCAGCGACGATCTCGTCGAACAGCGGCCGCAGACCCTCGACGTTGAAGCTCAGCGCACCGGTGATCAGGATCGTGCGATGCCCGAGCGCCCGGTGCTGACGGACACGGCGGAGACCCTCGGGGAACGACTTCGTCATGATCATCTGGGCGAACATCTCGCGGGCGTCGCGTTCGATCTGTTCGACCGGGGCGTCTTCGTAGCGGCGGTAGAAGTGACGCAGGAAGTCGGTGCGGTCGGCGCGGTCGAGCTTGAGCAGGCCCGGCCCTTCGGCGATGGTGCGCAGGAAATAGCGAACCCGCTCGGGGGTGTCGAGGCGGCGTGTGGCCAGCCACGAGTAGCTCTCCACGACGTTCGACGCGATCAGGGTGTTCTCGAGGTCGAATGCCACGACCTGACGCTTGGGGTCGAGCACCTGCTTGCGCATGCGCGCCATGCGATCGGTCGACGCGGCCGGCCCGGGCGTGGTCTTGACCCGTGCGTGCTGGACGATCGAGGGCAGGTGGACCTGGGTGATGTACGTCGGCCAGTCGACCGAGCGGGGGTCGAAGTTGAACTCGGCCCGGTCGGCGTCGCTCAGTTCACCCCACGTGCGCATGAGGTTGTCGACCTGATAGATCGCCTCGCACTCGGTGTACAGGCCGTAGAGCTCGACGTACGTGAGCGCCCGCTCGATCTCGACGCGCTTGGTCTCGATCTGCGCCGACCATTCGGCTTGCCGTCCACGCAGTGGAAGGTTCTGGAGCACCTTCTCGCCGGCGGTCAACACCTTCTTCGCCCGTCCGAGTTGCGCCTGCACCCGACCGCGACCGGGGAACCGGAACTCGGGGACCACGATCGGTTGACCCTTGGCGTCGTAGATCGGGTGCTCGAGGAACCAGCCGCTCACGTTGTCGACGAGCATCCGGTACTTCAGCGGATTGATGCCGCCCGACGCGACCTGCGTGATCGCAGGCGCCCGCTCGGGGCCGAGCGCGGCGACCGCGATGATCGAGGCGACGACGATGTCGACGGGGATCACGTCGACGGTGCCCTCGGGAACGCCGGGGAACTCGTCGAGCAGGCCCCGGGCGTAGGAGATCAGGACCGGCTCGGCCATGCGGAAGCCGCGGATCCAGCCGGGCTTGGGCTCGGCGAGTGCCGACTCGATGATCGACGGCCGCACGATCGACACCGGTACCGGACCCTTGACGTCGGTCAGCGCCTGTTCGCCGAGTGCCTTCGTGAACGCGTAGGCATCGGGCCACCCGACGCTCGCCGCTCGGGCGCGCCCGGCCTCGATCAGCTGGTCCTTGACCCATCGTTCGCGCAGCGCCTCGGTCTTCGACGCGAGGGCGGGTGCTCCGGCTGCACCGAGTTCGGTCCGGGCTTCGGATCGGAAACGCTCGAGGTTCTCGCGGCTCCTGCTGGCGGCATCGGCATCGGAACGCAGGCGCCGGCTGGCGGCCACCTCGCTGCGCCAGTCGATGCCGATGTCGAACGGGCCATCGCTCACGAGCTGCTCGGGGGCATTGCCTCGCCGGTTGCCGGCGACGTAACAGGTCGACACGGCGACGAGGTGCGGCGTGATGCCGATCTCGTTGCACAGGTTGGCGATGCGCGACGGCCCGAGCAGGTTGATCTCGACGGCAGAATCGAGCGGCGAGTCGAACGACACCGCAGCGGCAGAGTGGATGACGATGTCACACGACGCGAACAGGGCGCGGTCGGCGTCGTTCAGACCGAGGCCGTCACGGGTCACGTCGCCGGCGATCGTGCTGACTCGCGAGGTGACCGAGGAGAAGTCGTCGCCGTGTGTTGCTCTGAGCCGGTCGAAGGCGTCGTTCTTGAAGATTTCGCGGTCGGTGCGCTTGGCCGCAGGCGTGCGCTGGCCGTCACGAACGAGCAGCACGAGTTCGCATCCGGGGACACACCGCAGCAGCCGTTCGACGAGCGCGGTGCCGACGAATCCGGTGGCGCCGGTGATGGCGATCCGTTTGCCCGCAAGCTCTTCGGCGATCACGGTTGACAGTTCTAGCACGATCCTCTACCAATTGGTAGAGAGATGACGAGAGAGATGACGACGCGTGACCGGATCCTGGCAACCTCGCTCGACCTGTTCGGGTCGCGTGGCGTCGACGCGGTGTCGCTCGACGAGATCGCTCGGGCGGTCGGGGTGCGCAAGCAGACGGTGCTCTACTGGTTCGAGTCGAAGGATGCCCTCGTCGACGATGTACTCGCCGTCGCTGCGACCGAACTCGTGGTCGTGATCGACGCCGCCCTTCGAGCTGCACCCGACGATCCGCTCGATCGGATCGACGCCGTCGTGCGCGCGGTGTTCCGTCCCGCGGTGCGCCGACCGGCGCTGCTCGGCTTGATCCGCGAGGTCAGCCGGTTGGAGTCCGAGCAGGCGACGAGACTGCGCGAACGGCTGCAGTCGCTGATCGACCGAGCGGTCGGCTATCTCGCGGTCGAGATGGACGCGGGCCGTCTGCGCCGCGGCGACCCGGGACTCGTCGCTGCGCTCGGCTATGCCACCCTCACCGGCATCGCCACCGAACCCGAAGCGCTCCGCGCCGTCGGCTGGCAGCCGGACGCCGTCGGTCTGCGCCGCCTTCGCGACGAACTCCGCGCCTTCCTCCGCGCCGCCCTCGCCCCCTGACACCCGTCGTGCGATGAGCGATGAGGACCCCGGATGCGCGGGGTCTCATCGCTCGAGTGGCTGGATCGCTCGGTCAGCGCTTGGTGTTGCGGCGGCGGCGGGCGTGGCGTTCGAGCGCGAGGTCGACGAGGCGGTCGATCAGCTCGCTGTAGCTCAGCCCCGATTGGATCCACAGTTTGGGGTACATCGAGATCGGCGTGAATCCGGGCATCGTGTTCACTTCGTTGCACAGGAAACCCCGGCCGTTGCCGTCGTCGTCCATCTCGTAGAAGAAGTCGACCCGGGCGAGCCCGTCGCAGCGCAACGCACGGAAGGTGTCGATGGCGAGTCGTCGGACCTCGTCGGCGGCTGCCTCGGAGAGCGGCGCCGGGATGAGCAGCTGTGCGCCATCGGTGACGTACTTGTCCTCGTAGCTGTAGAACTCCTCGCCCGGAACGATCTCGCCGGGCACGGACGCTTGGGGGTCGGTGGTGCCGAGTACGGCGACCTCGATCTCACGTCCGACGATGGCCTCCTCCACGACGATCATCTCGTCGTAGGTGAGCGCATGGTCGATCGCCTCGCGCAGGGCCTCGATCGTCGTTGCCTTCGACACGCCCACCGACGATCCCATGTTGGCCGGTTTGACGAACAGCGGGAGCCCGAGGTCGTCGACGAGTTGGGCGGGAAGTCCCGGAGTCATCTCGTGTTCGGCGAACGCCCGATATCGGGCCTGCGCGATGCCCGCAGCCGCGAGGACCTGCTTGGCCATGGCCTTGTCCATCGACACGGCGGATCCGAGTACGCCGCTGCCGACATACGCCACGTTGGCAAGGTCGAGCATGCCCTGCACCGTGCCGTCCTCACCGAGCGGTCCGTGCAGCAGGGGCAGCACCACCGTGATCTCGTCGGAGTCGGCAGCGTCGGCCAGCATCGGGGTGGGCGACACGTTCGTGCCGGTCGGGTCGAGGCGTCCGGGGATCGAGTCGGGGCCGATGAGCAGGGCGGCGGCGGCGTGCTCGGCGAGCGCCCATTGGCCCTCGGTGGAGATGCCCACCGGTGTGATCCGATACCGGTGCCGATCGGCGGCGCGCAGCACGTGTGCTGCAGTGGTGCACGACACATCGTGCTCGGCCGACTCGCCGCCGAACAGCACCACCAGATGAATCCGAGCATGCGGGTCGCCGGCCATCGGCCCACGGTACCGTCGGCGTCCGTGAGGATTCGAGCATCCGAGGCTGCTGCGGGAATCGGTGGGCGCCTGATCGGCCCCGACGTCGAGTTCGACGGGGCGTCGTTCGATTCGCGGTCCACGCAGCCGGGCCAACTCTTCGTACCGATCGTCGCCGAACGCAATGGCCACGAGTTCATCGGCGTTGCCCGTGAGGCGGGTGCCCCGGTGCATCTGACGTGCGAGCCGGATCCCTACCGACGCAACGGCACAGCGATCGAGGTGGCCGACACTGCACAGGCCCTGCTCGCCCTCGCCGGCGTGGGCCCGCCGACGTCTCGACGCCCGGGTGGTCGGCGTCACCGGCAGTGTCGGCAAGACGTCGACGAAGGACCTGATGGCGGCGGCGTGCGGCGCAGGGCGGCGGACCCGGGCGAATGAGCGCAGCTTCAACAACGACCAGGGCTTGCCGGTCACGATCTTGAACGCTCCCGACGACACCGAGGTGTTGATCCTCGAAATGGGGATGCGCGGATTCGGGCACATCAGCCGGCTCTGCGAGGTCGCCAGGCCCGACATCGGTGTGGTCACCGTGGTCGGCGAAGCGCACACCGAACTGGTCGGCGGCCTCGACGGCGTCGCCCGGGCGAAGGGTGAACTGATCGAAGCGCTGCCCGCCTCGGGCACGGCGGTGCTGAACGCCGACGACCCGCGGGTCGCGGCGATGGCGGCACGGACCGGGGCCGACGTGATCACCTTCGGAGCCGACGGCGAGGTGCGCGTCAGCGACGTCGTGCTCGACGACGCAGCAGTCGCCGAGTTCTCCGTCGACACGCCGTGGGGGAGTGGTCGGGTGCGATTGGCGGTGCCCGGGCTGCACATGGTGACCAACGCCGCTGCGGCGCTTGCCGTCGCCGGCATCGTCGGGGTCGATCTGGAGGCGGCCATCGGTGCACTGGCGACGGCCGCCGTGTCGGGCATGCGGATGGAGGTGACCACTGCTGCGAGCGGGGCGACGATCGTCAACGACGCCTACAACGCCAACCCCACATCGATGCGCGCCGCGCTCGATGCGCTCGCCGCGATGCGCGCCGATCGGCATGTCGCTGTGCTCGGACTGATGGCCGAGATCGAGGATCCCGAACCCACCCATCGTTCGATCGCCCGGTACGCACACGAACTCGGCATCGAACTGATCGCGGTGGGAACCGCCCTCTACGGGATCGAACCGACCGACGACGTGCGCTCCGCAATCGGTGACATGGACAGCGACGTTGCCGTGCTGGTCAAGGCCAGCCGCGCCGCCGGACTCGAACGTGTCGTTGTCACCTTGACGGGGTGACAGCAGGCCGTTTCAGCCGCTGCTACCGACACCGGCCGGAGCCGGTGCGTCGTCGACGTCCTCGCGTGAGCCGACGTCGCTCGGGAGGTTCGCGGTGAAGGCGAGCGAGCCGAGGGCGAGCAGCGCAGCCGCCAGCAGCCCGGTCTTGAGAGCGAGGAGTTGGGCATCGCCGTAGTCGTCGACGACGCGCGTCGACCTCGTCGTCGGTGAGGCCGGCGGAACGGGCCGCCTGTTCGACGGAGTCGGCGGACACGAAGTCGATACCGTCCTCGACGGCCACCACGACCTGCTGCTCGATGCTGTCGTCGAGGCGTTCGTCGGCTTGGACGTTGGTGACGAAGCCACTCGCGAGCCCGGCGAGGACCACACCGCCGATGAGAGCGACACCGATCGACGACCCGAGCTGCTGGCCGGTGAACTGCAGCCCGCCCGCCTCGCCGCGGCCGGATGCATCGACCGACGACTGCACCACGTTGCCGAGCTGCGAGACGATCAACCCCATCCCGACACCGAGCACACCCATCGCGACAGCGAACGACGATTCATCGAGATCTGGCTGCATGGTGGCGAGCAACAGCAAGCTGGCGAGCCCGGTGAGGGCGAGGCCGGTGCGCACGATGCCGCGAACGGAGAAACGGTTCGACAGTCGCGACCCGGCCGCGGAGGCGATGAACATCATGATCGACACGGGGAGCATCTTGATGCCCGTCTCGAGCGCGTCGAGCCCGAGCACGAGCTGCAGGTAGAGCGGGATCGTGAAGAAGATCCCCATCAGGATGAGGTTCTGGGAGAACAACCCGATGAGTCCGGATCGCAGGACAGGGATCGAGAGCAGGTCGAGGTGGACGAGGGGATCCTTCCCGGCCAGCTCGCGGTGGCGCTGCCAACGGACGAACCCCCACAGCAGCAACGCCCCGCACGCCATGAGGAACAACGTGAGCGAGAAGCCGAACGGTTCGATCGGCGAGTTCTTCGGCTTGACCCAACCCCAGGTGCCGGCCTGCAGCGTGGCGAGGACGACGGCGCCGAGCCCCGCGGCCACGAGCACCGAGCCGACCACGTCGAGGCGCGGCTTGGGTCCGCTGCGCGGCGCGTCGAGCACGAAGGGAGTCATGATCAGGACCGCGATCACGATGACGACCTCGCCGGCGAACACGACTCGCCAGCTGAGTTCGGTGGTGGCCCACCCGCCGACGATCGGGCCGATGGCGATACCGGCGCCGGCGACGCCACCGATGATCGCGTAGGCGATCTTGCGACTCGGGCCCTCGTAGTTGCCGGCGATCAGCGCGGCCATGGCAGGCAACACGAGCGCGGCGCCGATTCCTTCGAGCACCGACCAGCCGAGCGTGAGGACGGCGACGGTGGGCGCTACTGCGGTCAGGGCCGAGCCGCAGGCATAGATGACGAGGCCGATGACGAAGGTGCGACGGCGACCGAGGATGTCGCCGATCTTGCCCCCGGTGAGCATGAACATCGCCATCATCAGGCTGTAGAAGGTGATGACGGCTTGAATCGTCGTGACCGTCGTGTCGAAATCCTCGACCAGTTGGCTGATCGCGACGTTCATCACCGACTGGTCGAGGACCATGATGAACTGGGCGCCGGACAGTGCGACGAGTGGGAGCCAACGCTTCACCGGCGTGACCGTAGCCCACACCTGTCAGGCCGGCTCGCCTCCGTCCTCCTCGGGAAGGAAGGCCGACGGTGGCAGCCGTCGCAGGTCGACCCACCAGGCGAGGAAGAATGCAAACGCCGCACCGAATCCGAGCACCGCCCGCGCGCCGATCCATTCGATGACGACGCCGAACAGCAGGTTGCCGATCGGCACGGTGCCGCCGAAGACCATGAACCACAACGGCATCACCGTTGCCCGTTCGGTGTTCTTCATGTTCAGCTGGAGTGTCGTGGTGATCGCCGTCGCGGTCATGAAGTAGAAGAACCCGAGCACGAACCCCACCGGGAACGCAAGTGTCGGGCCACGCAGCTGCGAGAAGACCCCGAGCGCGACGCCGAAGCCGATGAAGCCCCGCACGATCAAGACCTTGCGGTCGACCCGCGACAGGAACGTGCCGACCGAGAGCGCCCCGAAGAACGCGCCGAGGCCCCAGATGGCATACAGCCAGCGGTAGGTGGTGCTCGCGGGCGAGATGTCGAGATTCAGACGAACCACCGACGGGAACAGGCCGATGTAGACGAGGCTGAACAGCGAGAACAGGAACATGCCACCGAGCAGCCGGCTCAGCACCTTGCGATGCCTGGCGGTGTTGACGCCCGTGAGCAGACTCCGCCAACCCTTGGCGGTGTTGCCGCTGCGGACGTCGGGCATCCGCACGATGAGCAGGGCAGCGATGAAGAAGAGGTACGTCGCGGCGTTGACGAGGAAGATCTGCGAGACGGTCATGCCCGCGATGGCGAGGAGCGCGGCGAGGATCGGGCCGACCACTCGGGTGCCGTTGATCATCGCCGAGTTGAGGCTGATCGCGCCCGGCAGGTCCTGGCGATGGACCAGCAGCGGCATCGACGACTGGAAGGCCGGCGCGTTGAGTGCGTTGGCGATGCCGATACCGAGCTGGGCTGCGAACAGGGTCCACAGTTCGGTCTCCGCGTAGACGAAGTACGCCAGCGCGATCGTGAGCGCCACCGAGGCGCTCTGCATCGTCAGTTGGAGTTTCTGTTTCGACACCCGGTCGGCCAGCACGCCGCCGGGGATCGACAGGATCAGGAGTGGACCGAGTTGCATGAACACCATCAGGCCGACGAGTGCCGGTCGGCCGGTGCGAACGTCGATGTAGGCGGGCAGCGTGAAGTTCTGCATCCACGTGCCGATGTTCGACAATGCGAGCCCGATGAAGATGATCCGGAAGCTCCGGTACGAGAACGCAGCCCTGGCGGTGCCGGGCGTGTAGTCGCGCTGCGGCGCGACGTCGATCTCGCTGTGTGCTGTCATCGGGTGAGGTGGGCGTCCGGTGGACTCGAGCCGGACTTGACCCGCGGGTCAAGTTAGCCGAGACCTCAACGGAACTGGCGAAAGCAGTTGCGGATGTCGTCGACGAACAGCTCAGGCACCTCGAACGCTGCGAAGTGACCGCCTTTGGGCTGTTGGTGCCAGTGCCGGATGTCGGTGAACGAGTCCTGCACCCAAGCCCGAACGGGCGGCACGATCTCCTTCGGGTACACGGTGAATCCTGATGGGATCGTCACGGGCTCCGGTCGGGGACCGCGCCCGAAGCTCTCCCAGTAGAGGCGGGCCGACGACGCCCCGTTGCCGTTGATCCAGTAGAGCATGATGTTGTCGAGCAGCTCATCGCGCGTCACGACGTTCTCCGGATGGCCGTCGCAGTCCATCCAGGCCCAGAACTTCTCGAGGATCCATGCGGCCTGCGCCGCGGGGGAGTCGACGAGTCCGTAACCGATCGACTGGGGTCGCGTCGATTGTTGCTTGGAGTACCCCGAGTCCCAGTCGGCGTAGTACGTCAATCCGTCGATGGCGCGCTGCTCGTCGGGGGTCGGCTCGCCGTCGAACCGTGGACGGGCACCCATGGCGAGCGTGACGTGGATGGCGGCACAGTGATCGATGTCGGTACCGCCGATCGCTGTCGTGACGGCGGATCCCCAGTCGCCGCCCTGGGCGACGTATCGGTCGTAGCCGAGGCCGGCCATCAGTTGCGCGAACGCCTCCCCGATTCTCTGGACACCCCAACCGGTGTCGAGCGGCTTGCCGGAGAATCCGAACCCCGGCAGCGAGGGGGCAACGACATGGAATGCGTCGGCAGCGTTGCCGCCGAAGGCCGTCGGGTTCGTGAGCGGCTCGATGATCTTGTGGAACTCGACGATCGAACCCGGCCATCCGTGGGTGATCAGCAGCGGCACCGCATCGAGATGAGGTGAGCGAACGTGCACGAAGTGCAGTCCGGGATCGCCGAGCCCGTCGACCGGTGTCGTGAACTGGTCGAACCGGTTGAGCAGCGCCTCCCTCGATCGCCAGTCGTACTCGTCGGCCCAGTACTCGCACACGTCTCGGACGTACGCGAGTGGTGTGCCCTGCGACCAGTCGTCGACCAGCTCACGCTCGGGCCAGCGAGTGTTTCGCAGCCGGGCCCGCAGGTCGTCGAGCAGTGCGTCGGCAACGGCGATCGTGAACGGCTCATACGTCATCCCCCGACCCTACCCATCCGAAAAATGCGGATCCGAGCCCGCCCGGTGCACGTTCTGGCGCACATTTCGGGTTGGGGGGGGTGGTGACGGTGATCAGGGGCGGGGTGCGGGGCCGTCTGATGGTGGTCCGGCGAAGAGTTGGGCCTTCTCCATCCAGTCGCGGGCGGAGGTTCCGGTCACGACGAGGTCGGTGTCGTCGACGTGGCGCCGCTGGGTGGTGACGAGGCAGAAGTCGAGTGCCGGACCCGTCACGGACTCGGCTGCGTCGGCGGGCCCGAAGCTCCACGTGTCGCCCGACGGTGAAGTCAGCACCACCCGCACCGGCGTCGACGGCACGTCGAGTCCGCGGTTGATGTAGGTCCAGCCGCGGGTGATGAAGCCCAGCTGCGCGATGTGGCGCAGGCGGTCGGTCGGCTGTCGGGTGGCGCCGAGTGCGTCGACGATGTCCTGTCCGTGGGCCCAGGCCTCCATGAGCCGGGCGGTGAGGAACGACTTGGCGCCCATCGACGGCCCATACCATGCAATGCGGCTGTCGTTGGCGAGTGTGGCACCTGCTGCCGCCAGGGCCGCGCGGTTCGAACGCCACGCAGCCAGCAGCTCGTCGGGCGACATGGAGCGGAACGGACCGAGCGTCATGTCGTCACCGGATCGACTGTCGCCGGAGCTCAGCAGCTTGGTCATCTGCTCGTGGAAGGCGTCGACGTCGACGA
Source organism: Ilumatobacteraceae bacterium (assembly GCA_963743825.1). GTDB lineage: Bacteria > Actinomycetota > Acidimicrobiia > Acidimicrobiales > Ilumatobacteraceae > Sva-07. Next base: position 180,961 of record CAVURC010000006.1, read on the forward strand.
TCGCGAGCGCCGCGTTGGCATCGAAGTACGCCAGGTGCCCGATCTGGTCAGCCACGGTCCATCGCGGGCTCGGCGTCGCCAGCTTCCACTGCGTGGCGTCGAGCGGCGAGACGATGTCGTCGAGCGATTGCTGTTCGGCCACCAGATCGTCGAGTACCTCGGAGACGTCCATCCCCAAGGTGTACCCGATGGAGGTGTATCCGATCGAGCGGGGCGAGGTGCGGCTCGGAGGTCCTGAGCCCGCCTCCACTACGGTGATCGACGTGACCATCGGGACCGTCATCCGCAGTCGACTCGACACGAAGTCCGACGAGTACCGAGCCAACCTCGCCGAGATGCAGGCGCTCTGGGACGGCGTCGCGGTCGAGATGGCGTCGGTGCCGACCATCGGTGGGCAGCGCTACGTCGACCGCCACCGCACCCGCGGCAAGATGCTCGTACGCGAGCGGATCGAGGCGCTCGTCGATCCCGACACCCCGTTTCTCGAACTGAGCCCGCTCGCCGGATGGGGCACTCAGGATCCGGTCGGCGTCGGCAGTTGCGCCGGAATCGGCATCGTCGAAGGCGTCGAATGTGCGATCTCCGGATCCGACATGACCTATCGAGGTGGCTCGGGGAACCCCACCACCTGGAAGAAGGGTTCGCGCTTTCACGAGATCGCCCGCGAGAACCGGTTGCCGGTGATCATCCTCAACGAGTCGGCGGGCGCCGACCTGCCGCGCCAGGCCGACCTGTTCATCCAGGGCGGCGCCAGTTTCAAGGACCTCACGCAACTGTCGAAACTCGGGATCCCGTCGATCACGATGGCGTTCGGGCCGAACACGGCGGGCGGTGCCTACACGCCGGGAATGAGCGACTACACCGTGTTCGTCAAGAACCGCGGGACCGCCTATCTCGGTGGGCCGCCACTCGTGAAGATGGCGATCGACGAGATCGTCGACGAGGAGACGCTCGGTGGTGCCGAGATGCATTCACGTACCAGCGGGCTCTCCGACTACCTCGCCGTCGACGAGATGGACGCCATCCGCATCACGCGCAGCATCGTGCGCCACCTGCGTTGGAACAAGCTCGGCCCGGGAGCCACGGAGCCCGACGATCCGCCGCTGTACGACCCGGCCGAGCTGCTCGGGTGTGCCTCGGCCGACGTCCGTATCCCGTTCGACATCCGTGAGGTGCTCGCCCGTCTCCTCGACGGCAGCCGCTTCGAGGAGTTCAAGCCGCTCTACGGCGACAAGATCGTGTGCGGCTGGGGATCGATCCACGGGTTCCCCGTCGGCATCCTCGGCAACAACGGAATTCTGTTCTCCGAGGAGGCGTCGAAGGCGGCGCAGTTCATCCAACTCTGCAACAAGCGCGACATCCCGCTTGCTTTCCTGCACAACATCACCGGGTTCATGGTCGGTTCCAAGGCCGAGCAGGGCGGCATCATCCGCAACGGCGCGAAGCTGATCAACGCGGTGTCGAACTCGACGGTTCCGCACTTCAACCTGATGGTCGGTGCGAGCTACGGCGCCGGCAACTACGGCATGGCCGGCAAGGCGTACAACCCCCGGTTCATCTTCAGTTGGCCCAACCACCGGGTGGCCGTGATGGGCCCGAAGCAGCTCGCCGGCGTCATGGAGATCGTCGCCCGCAATGCGGCGGCGGGCCGGGGGATCGAGATCGACGAGGAGATGTTGGCAGCGCAGACCGCCGGGCTCGAGGCGCAGATCGAGCACGAGTCGACCGCGCTGTACTCCACCGGCCGACTGTGGGACGACGGGATCATCCACCCGGCCGACTCGCGCACCGTCATGGGGATGGCGTTGTCGGCGGTGCACAGCAACGTGGTGCAGGGTGCGACCGAGTACGGCGTGTGGAGGCACTGATGGACACCTCGCAGACGGACACCTCGAAGAACCGCAGCCGACCGATCACCCGTCTCCTCATTGCCAACCGCGGCGAGATCGCCGTGCGGATCGCCCGCACTGCTCACCGCCTCGGCATCGACACGGTGGGTGTGTACTCCGAGCCCGACGCGCGTGCGCTGCACGTGGACTCGGTGGATGTTGCCATCGCTCTCGGCGGCTCGACCCCGGCCGAGTCGTACCTGCGCGGCGATGCCGTGATCGCCGCGGCGCTCGCAACAGGGGCCGACGCGATCCATCCCGGCTACGGGTTCCTGGCCGAGAACGCCGCGTTCGCGCAAGCGGTCATCGATGCCGGCCTCGTCTGGGTCGGCCCGACGCCGGAGCAGGTGACCCTGCTCGGCGACAAGGTGGCAGCCAAGCGGGCGGCGCTGGATGCCGGCGTGCCGACGACGTCGATGATCGAGGTCGTCGACGGCCGGGTCGTCGATGGGGCGACGGTCACGTACCCCGCGCTCGTGAAGGCGGCCGCGGGTGGCGGTGGCCGGGGGATGCGGGTGGTTCGCGGCGCCGACGAACTCGACGAAGCGGTCGCCGCTGCATCTCGCGAGGCGTTGTCGGCGTTCGGTGACGGGACCGTGTTCATCGAGCCGTACCTCGAACGCGGCCGTCACGTCGAGGTGCAGATCATCGGTGACACGCACGGCAACGTGGTGCATCTCGGTGAACGTGAGTGCTCGATCCAGCGCCGCAACCAGAAGGTCGTCGAGGAATCACCGTCGGCGGGCATCTCGGCCGAGGTTCGAGCCGCGTTGTGCGAGGGCGCAGTGGCGCTCGCCCGCCACGTCGGCTACGAGGGTGCCGGCACGGTCGAGTTCATGGTGGGTGTCGCCGGTTCATCGTCCACGATCACGTTCCTCGAGGTCAACACGCGTCTCCAGGTGGAGCACCCCGTCACCGAAGCGGTGACCGGGCTCGACCTCGTCGAGTTGCAGCTGCGCGTCGCCGCCGGTGAAGCGCTCCCGCTCGTGCAGGACGACGTGGTGATCACGGGTCATGCGATCGAGGTACGTGTGGTCGCCGAGGATCCGGCAGCGGGCTGGATGCCCTCGACGGGGCGGATCGACCGGTTCCACATCGGCGAGGGCGTGCGGGTCGACACCGGCGTCAGCGACGGCGCCGAGATCTCCTCGGACTACGACTCGCTCGTGGCGAAGGTGATCGCGCATGCGCCGACGAGGGCTGGCGCTGCCCGGGTGTTGGCCAGGGCGCTTCGTGCGTCGCAGATCACGGGTATCCGCACGAATGTCGATTCGTTGGTTGCCATCTGCGGCGAGCCGGACTTCCTTGCGGCAGCGACTCCAACGGCCTACCTCGACGAGCACCCCGAGGTGCTCACACCGATCGGTCCGGCGGGCAACGACCGGACAGCGCTCCTGTTGGGTGCCGTTTTCGCCGTCGAGCAGGAACACCGTGTGACCGATCGAGCGACACCGTTCGCCCCGTCGGGATGGCGGAACATGCGAACCCAGGGCCAACGCCAGGTGTGGATCGAATCGACTGGCGTGCATCTCCACGTCGAGTACGAGATGGCGCAGGCGTGGCAGCCCGACGGCTCGACGAGGTGGGCCGGGTCGGTACGCCTCGGGCCGTGGCCGGAACCCGACGAGACCGGCGCGCTCTCGACCGACGACCGGCCGACGCTGCAGGTACGCCTGCTCGATCGCGGCGCCGACCGCCAGACGGTCGAGATCGATGGCCGTCGTGCGGTGATCCACACCGAGATCGTGCGGCCACGGCTCGGCCTCGACGACGACGGGATCGGTGCGGTCACGGTCCATGTGCGCAGTGCTGCGGGTGCGCTGACGCTCACGCGGGCGCCGCGCTTCATGCTGCACGACGCCGAGTCTGCGACAGGCGGCCCGATCAGCCCGTTGCCGGGCACCGTGATCGCCGTGCACGTCGCCACCGGTGACCAGGTGGCCGACGGTCAGCTGCTGATGGTCGTGGAGGCGATGAAGATGGAGCACAAGATCATTGCCTCCGGCGACGCGATCGTCACCGAGGTTCGCTTCGCCGTCGGTGACCGGGTCGACACCGGAGATCTGCTCGTTTCACTCGATCACATCGAGGCAGAGTCATGACTGCGGCGCCCGGCTCTCCGATCCGTATCGCCAACTGCTCCGGCTTCTTCGGCGATCGCCCGAGTGGAGCGTTGGAGATGGTCGAGGGCGGCCCGATCGACGTGCTCACCGGCGACTGGCTCGCCGAGTTGACGATGCTGATCCTGAGCCGGATCCGGGCCAAGCACCCCGGTGGCGGATTCGCCAGGACGTTCGTCGGCCAGATGGAACAGGTGATGGGCACCTGCCTCGATCGTGGCATCAAGGTGGTGTCGAACGCCGGCGGGCTCGACCCGGGTGGTTGTGCCGACGCCGTCGCCGAGGTCGCCGACCGCCTCGGCCTGTCGCCCACGATCGCCTACATCGACGGTGACGATCTGATGCCGAGGATCACCGAACTCGCCGAGTCCGGTGCCCTGCAGTCGTTCACCGGAGGCGAACTCGGTGACCCGTCGAGGTTCCTCACGGCCAACGCCTACCTCGGCTGCTTCGGCATCGTCGACGCGCTCACCAAGGGCGCCGACATCGTGATCACCGGGCGCGTCACCGACGCAGCGGTCACGTGCGGCCCTGCGGCATGGCACCACGGTTGGCAGCGCACCGACTTCGATCAGCTGGCGGGCGGTGTCGTCGCCGGTCACATCATCGAGTGCAGCGCTCAGGCCACGGGCGGCAACTATTCGTTCTTCCACGAGATCGAGGGCCGCAACGAGGTCGGCGGACGTGCCCGTTTCGGGTTCCCGTGGGCCGAGGTCGCCGCTGATGGTTCCTGTGTGATCGGCAAGCACGACGGCACCGGGGGAGTCGTCAACGTCGAGACCGTCACGTCGCAACTGCTCTACGAGATCGGCGGCCCGGAGTACCTCGGCCCCGACGTGACGGCGCGCTTCGACACGATCGAGGTCGAACAGGTCGATCGTGATCGGGTGCGGGTGTTCGGTGTCGAGGGCCAGGCGCCGCCGACCACGTTGAAGGTGGCGATGAACGAACTCGGCGGCTTCCGCAACTCGTTCACCGTGGCGCTGACCGGGCTCGACATCGACGAGAAGGCAGCGTTCGCCGAGGCGACGTTCTGGGATGCCTGTCCCTACGGCCCCGACGACTTCGCCTCGATCGAGAGCAGGGTCATCCACACGAACAAGACCGATCCGGCGACCCAGGAGGAGGCGACTGCGCTCTGGCGGGTGACGGTGAAGGATCCCGACGAACGCAAGGTCGGCCGTGCGTTCGCCGACGCGATGGTGCACACCGCGTTGGCCGGAATCCCCGGGCATGTACGGCCTCAGCGGCGGACCCGGTGCCGCGTCACCGTTCGGCGTGTATCGCCCGGCGACGGTCCCGAGTGATCTCGTTCCGCAGTACGTCCACGTGAACGGCACGACCACCCAGATCGATTCGGTTGCGCCGACCGGTCTGTTGGGGTCAGATCCGAAAGACCGGCCGGTCTGTTGGGGTCGGGTCCGGAACGACCGGAGGCACTCGGGGGTGAACTCGTCGACGTTCCGATCGGGGCGTTCGTCGGTGCGCGGTCGGGCGACAAGGGCGGCGACGCGAACCTCGGGCTGTACGCCCGTTCCGATGCGGGCTGGGCGTGGCTCGACAACGAACTGACCGTCGACCGACTCCGCGAGCTGCTGCCCGAGACGGCAGACATGACAGTCGACCGGTATCGCTATCCGAATCTGCGTGCGCTCAACTTCGTGATCCGTGGCCTCCTGCAGGAAGGCGTCGCTGCGTCGACGCGTCAGGACGCGCAGGCGAAGGCAGTGGGCGAGTGGCTGCGCGCTCGTGTGGTCTCGGTGCCGCAGGCCGTGCTCGACTGACCGAACTCACGTCGCACCGAGGTCAGGTGATCTCGTTGCCGTCGGGGTCGATGACGTGCCAGTTGCCGGTGTCGTCGCGGAACACGTCGAATCCGCGTTCTTTGAGGTGGTTGTGGCCCTGGCAGAGTCCGCCGCCGTTTCGGGGCACGGTGGCGCCGTGGGCTTTCCAGCCGAGGGAGTGGTCGGCGTCGCACCAGGCAATGGGTCGGTCGCAGCCGATCCAGATGCAGGTGGTGAGCAGCAGCATGACGGCGTCGCGTGAGGATCCGCGGAAGAGTCTGCTGCGGCGGCCGAGGTCGATGATGGTGCCGGAGGCGTCGTAGACGACGCGGCGGATGTGGCCGATGAGTGCGGCGTTGATGGCGTCGTCGGGGTGCAGGCGTCGTCCGCTCTGGGTGCGGATCACCACGTCGCGGTAGCGGCGCGGGTCGGGGGTTTCGCCACGGAGGTGGGCTTCGAACGACTCCTGATCGATCAGGATGTTGACGGTTGGTCGGGGTTGCTGCGATCCGGGCGGTGTGGAGGCGGCGGCACGGGCCATGGCGAGGAGTGCGTCGGCTCGTCGTTGTGCTTCGGTGCGTTGCAGGTCGGCGGTGGTGGCGTCATCGCCGAGGCGGGCTCGGGCTTCGGCCCAGTCGGCTGTGCCATTCGGCTTCGACGAAGTGGGAGAAGATCTCCATGAACTCGACACCGGCGAGTTCGGCCAGGTTGCCCGTCAGTGTCCAGCCGCCGTCGGGTCGGGGCCGCAGCACGAAGTCACGGTTGGCGTGTCTGGCGTTCGTTCTTGGCGAGGTCACCGTCGGGATCGGCGAGTGCCTCCCAGGTGCGGGCTCGACGCTCGAACTCGTCGAACGATTGCCCGATGGCGTCGTCGAGGAGGGCGGGTGCGTCGCGTTCCAAGCACTGCCGATTCGATGCGTGGGTTGGCGGCGATGCGGGCCATCAACTCGCATTGGGCGACACCGACGGCGCCGTCGGCTTCAGCGGCCGCCCAGTCGGGGAGTGCATTGTGCAGGCGGGCGGTCTGGACTCGGCGGTGGGCTTCCGGACCGGAGAGCTCGACACATGTGCTTGATGACGGTCTTCGCGGAGAAGAACCCCTGCGACCGGAACGGGTTGTGGCGATCGACCGCACCAGCCGCGGCCACCACGGCAGCCTCGACCGAACGGCGCAGTTCTTCGATCCCGACGAGCCATGCTCGCAGCTCGATCGCATCCAGCTCAGCGAGATCGACATCACCGAGTGCGGCCACCGCAACGTCGGCACGGCGCACGGCGTCGGCGGCAGCGCTCGCCGGCGGGTTCGGTGTCGATCGACTGCGACCAGGCGGAGCCGGATCGCGTCGAGACACGCGACAGCCGACAACGCCTCGCCGCTGTCGTCCTCGCGAATCCCGACTGAAGCCATACCGCCAATCATGACAAGGGGGTCTCACACACTTGCGAGAATGCTCTTGTCCGCCGTTCGATGCCGGTCTGACTCTGGGTCTCGCCGACCGATTTTCGTGTCTTCACTCTGATCTGTCGGCCGGTGTCGGACGGTCGGGTACGCACCGGCCGGTCGGGGCGGACCGTGACCTGATAGGAGCGTTGGAACTGCATCCAGTGTGTACTGTCCGCCCGTCCCGACCGGTGGTGCCCCTCAACCAAGCCATCAGTCAGGAGCATCACCATCATGACACCGCAACGGGTCATCACCGTTGGCGTGGACACCCATGCCGACACCCACACCGCAACTGTGTGCGATCATCTCGGTCGCATCATCGCCACAGCCACCTTCGACACGACACCGGCCGGTTACCGGCAGTTGTTGTCGTGGGCGAAGCGTCGGGGCGAGATCTCGAGTTTCGGGATCGAAGGCACCGGTTCCTACGGTCTCGGTCTCGCCCGTTTCCTCGCTGCCCAAGGCGTCGAGGTTTGTGAGGTGAACCGCACGAGTCGTCAGCACCGACGCCGACGCGGCAAGTCCGACCCCGCCGATTCCGAAGCCGCAGCCCGCGTGTCGCAGAGTTCGCCGGACCGGCAACTGCCGCGTCGCATCAGCTGTCCGGAACACTCCGCAACGCAGAGCGGCGCCGAGCGGCGGCGGGCAGGGGAGTCCGAGGAGGATCTCGTAGAGATCGACCACGCCCTCGAGCGCGAGGTCGACGGCGACCTCCTCGGTGCCGTAGCGCTGGAGCCATCCGGGAATGGTCAGGCCGACCTCGTGCGGAGATCAATGGCAAGTTCGTCGACCTCGGCGAGTTGGTCGGCCTTGTCGGGCCGACTCAGCCAGTGTCCGGCGTGTGCGACGAGCGCAATCGTCAGGATCTCCTGTGCGAACGGCCCGCGCTGGGCCAGACGGCCAACTTCGCAGAGCAGTGTATTCGGTCTCCAGCCGTGCGCAAGGACATCGCCGACGAGTTCCATGATCTGGCGCTCGAGGCGGTCCATCGCCCACGACGACACGAAGGCCTGGCACACGAGGCATTCGCAGTTGGGGTCCCATTCGACGGGTGGAACCGGTGGGATCTCGTCGTCGGTGCGAGAGCAGCCGGTGGTGTTGCGACGGTCCATGAAACGACCTCCAGGGTCAGCGAGTTTCGATGGCCACAGCGGCGGCGGCGAGTCGGCTGCGAGCCAACGCACCCTCGATGATCACTCTCGCACGCGGGTGTCACAGAGTTAGCCGGTCTGTCGGGGTCGGGTCCGGAAAGACCGGGCGCTTCAGTCTGGATCGTTGGTCTGCTCGACGTCGCTGAGCGATTCGATACCGGTGAGGAATTGTTCGTCGAGGACGGCCCCGCTCGCTGGAGCTGACTCGACCGATCGACCATCTGCGTCGAGGCCGAAGTAGCGCCGCACGAACGCAGACCGCGCAGGCAGCGTCCGCACCACGGGAAGGGCGAACAGGCCCTGCGACAGACTGCCGAACCGATCGAACAGGGCGGCGTTCGCTGCGAACGAGAACGCCAGTGTGCGCCCGAAGATGAACAGCCAGCCCAATGTCACGACGGCGACCCCAATGCCGCCGTAGAGCTCCGAGGCGCCGGAGAACCGACCGGGCAGATAGAGCTGTGAGACCGCTTGCATGCCGGCCAGCATCAGGCTGGTGACCGCAGCACCGGGCAGGAGCGCTGCAGGGTCATGAGTTCGGCGGGGCAACGCAGACATGAGCACGACGAACGCAACGACGTAGTACACGAAGCCCACGCCGAACGAAAGCCCGGTAATCGCGACCCCAAGCTCGGAGCGGATCTTGTTCATCAAGAGCGCCATCAGCATCAGGCTCGTGATCAGACCGATGATGATCGCCACGACCTTTGCCTTCGCCGTGACCTTGCCGCCGGTGAGCCAGACGAGACTGCTCGAGGCGACGAGTGCCTTGGCGAGGGTTCGACCGGCGGTGATCATCAGGAACAGCCCGGTCACCAACGTCAGGATGGCCGCCGTCGACGACTGACTGAGCGCGGTGCGTACCTGTTCGGCCATGGCGCCCGTCAGGCTCGCGGAGTCGATGACGGTGTCTTGTTCGACGTAGCCGGAGATGGCGCCCATGAGCCCGACGAAGAACACGATCGTGGGAACGAGGAAGAGAAACAGACGAAAGGCGATGGCGCTGCCGAGGACCGATCCAGCGGAGACCCGGTCGCGTTCGTAGATGACGAACGCCGCCTCGACGATCACCGAGCGTTCGCGTAGTCGTGCCGCCCACTCGGTTGCGTCGGCAGTACGGGACTTGGCGGTGGCCTGCAGCGCAGCGATCCGGCTGACTGAAGCTTCGCTCGAGTCCGGACTCTCGTCAGTCATGGTGCACTTCTACCAGGACTGTTGAAATCCGCCGCGATGGCGACGAGGCGATCGAGAAGGTCGCGTTGGCCGCTGACAATCTTGACAACTGCGGTCGGCACGTCGAACCACGCCACCCGATCGAGTTCGGGGAAGGTCTGCATCGTTCCCGACTGCGGTGGCCACTCCATCTCGAAGCCGTTGCTCACGGCGATTGTGGGATCGAGGTCGCCCTCGGCCGCCCATGCCCGCACCACCTTGCCGCCGGACTGGCGTACCTCACCGAGATCGATGAACGACGTCGCCGGTACCCGGCAGCCGATCTCTTCCTCGAACTCGCGGCAGGCCGCGGTGAACGGATCTTGACCCGCGTCGTATTCACCCTTCGGGATCGTCCACGCGCCGGCGTCCTTGCGCTCCCAGAACGGACCGCCCATGTGTCCGAGCAGCACCTCCGGGTACCCGCTGGTCGAGCGGTACAGCACGATCCCGGCGCTCAGGCGCGGCATGCTTCCTCCAACCGCAGCACGGCGCGGCCTTCCTCGGCGCTGGCCTCGCGATCGACCGTCGCCTCCAGGCGCCACTCGTTGGTGTCGTCGGGGTCGCGCAGGATCTGGGTGACCCGCCCACTGGCACGGTCGTAGTGGAACAGCTCGCCGGAGCGGGCACCACCATCGACGAGGATCGCATCGTGCTCGGCCCAGTAGGGCTGCATCGCCTCGATGAGCGTCTCACCCGACGGCCAACGTTCCCGGTCGGCGGCGTCGGCGACGATCTCGTCGTAGCCACGTCGCCGGGCGAGGCGTTGCACCCAGTCGAACGCACGGTTGCGCACCATGACCCTGAAGGCACGATCGTCGTCGACGATCGTTCGCTCGCCGGTCGGCAGCGCCGGCCGCAACTCGTCGACCGAGGTGGCCTCGTCCGGGTGCAGGAGTCGTTCCCACTCGTCGATCAGGCTCGAGTCGACATGACGAACCACGGCGCCGAGCCAGGCCACGATGTCGCCGAGTTCGTCGGTGGCCAGGTCCTCCGGCACGTTCTGGACGAGGCCCTTGTACACGTCGGACAGGTAGCGCAGCAGCACACCCTCCGACCGCTTCAGCCCGTAGTCGTTGATGTACTCGCCGAACGTCATCGCCCGCTCGAACATCTCGCGCACGATCGCCTTCGGTGCCACCGTGTCGGAGCCGACCCATGGGTGCCGTGTTCGGAAGTCGTTGAAGTTGGCGTAGATCCACACGCTGTTCGGCTTGGGGTGATCCACCTGGGCGAGGCGCTCCATCCGCTCCTCGTACTCGACGCCCGACGACTTCATCTCGGCCATCAGGTCGTCCTTGGCCCGCTTCACCTGCGCCGCGAGCACCACGCCCGGGTTCTCCTGCACGGACTCGATGATCGTCAACACGTTCAACGCATGGTCGATGGCATCGCCGGATTGGTCAGGGTTCACCGCGGCAGCCTCGGCCTCCGCGGCTGGTAGTGCACCGAGCGCCTCCACGGCCCACAACGACAGCGGCTGATGGAGTGCGAACTGGTCCTGCAGGTCGAAGTTCACCCGCACGCGGCGGCCGTATTCGTCGGGCTCGTCCGGGAACTCCAACATCTCCGCCTCGACCAGCGACCGGTAGATCGAGATCGCCCGACGGATGTGCGCCCGCTGACGCCGGCGCGGCTCGTGGTTGTCGGTCAGCAGCAGCTTCACCGCCCGGCACCCGTCGACTGTTTTGGTCTGGGCGGCGGACCCATCGACTCCGTGCACGACCGGCCGATCGAGCAGGTTCATCACCATCTGGTGGCTCACGTGGAAATGCGACTTCAACGCCTCGGGCTCGCCGCTGACGAGCTTGTCGAACGTCTCCTGCGTCCAGTGCGCGTAGCCCCGATCGGGCTGCTTCTTCTTGACCACTTTCTTCTTGCCGCTCGCCGCCGCCTTGTCGCCGAGCCGCTGGTTCTCGACCACGTGTTCGGGCGCCTGCACCCACACGTCGCCGCGATCGTCGAACCCCTTGCGGCCGGCCCGTCCGCCGATCTGGGCGAACTCACGATTCGACAGGATCCGGACTCCCGACCCGTCGTACTTGCAGAGCTGCGTGAACAACACCGACCGAATCGGAACGTTCACGCCCACGCCGAGCGTGTCGGTGCCGCAGATGATCTTCAGCAGACCGTCCTGCGCGAGCTTCTCGACGAGCAGCCGGTACTTCGGCAGGAGGCCGGCGTGGTGTACGCCCACACCGGCGGTGATGTAGCGACGAAGGTCCTTGCCGATGGGGGAGTCGAACCGGAAACCGCCGAGCGCTTCTCGCACCTTCTCCTTCTCGTGCTTGGTCAGCGGGTCGAGCGCCAGGTAGTTCTGCGCCGCGTCGGTTGCGTCCTTCTGGGTGAAGTGCACCAGGTAGATCGGTGCCCTGCCCGATTCGAGGAGCGACGTCACGCTGTTGTGCAGCGTCGTCGTGCGGTACTCGAAGTCGAGCGGCACCGGCCGTTGCACGGACTTCACGACGGTGGTGTCGCGGCCCGTTCGTGCGGTGAGGTCGTTGCGGAAGAACTCGACGTTGCCGAGCGTCGCCGACATCAGCAGGAACTGCGTGTTCGGTAGCTCGAGCAGCGGCACCTGCCACGCCCAGCCGCGTTGTGGGTCGCCGTAGAAGTGGAACTCGTCGATCACGGCGACGTCGACCGGGGCGTCGCGCCCGTCGCGAAGTGCCCAGTTGGCGAGGATCTCCTGCGTACAGCAGATGATGGGCGCCTCGGGGTTCACCGCTGCATCTCCGGTGACCATCCCCACCTGATCCGACCCGAATTCACGGCAGAGTGCGAAGAACTTCTCGCTCACCAACGCTTTGATCGGGGCGGTGTACACGCTCCGCTTGCCCGCGGCCAGCGCGGTGAAGTGAGCAGCGGCAGCGACGAGTGACTTACCCGAGCCGGTCGGGGTGTTGAGGATCACGTGGTTGCCGAGCACCACCTCGAAGATCGCCTCCTCCTGAGCGGGGTACATCTCCAGCCCGATCTCGGTGGCGTAGTCGGTGAAGCCGGCGAGGATCGCGTCGCCGTCGACGGTGCCATCGGCGAGCCTCGCCCCTGGCCCGGGAAGGTGTCGGATCAGCGGCGGCACCGTGGTGGGGGGCGATGACATCCCGTCAGTTTCCGGGATCGATGAACTCGACCCAGTTTCCGTCGGGGTCCTCGACCATCGACACCATCAGGCCTGGTCGAAGCTCGACGTTGTCGATGATGATCCGGGCGCCGCTGTCACGGCAGGCCTGCGTGATCTCGGGGAGGTTCGAGATCGTCATGGTGAAGTAGCGGTAGCCGGTGCCCCCTCCGAGACCGCCGGGCGCCGGTTCGGCAGTCGGCACGTCGTCGAGCTTCACCAACTTGATCAACGTCGTCCCGCACATCAGCCGATGCATGGTGCCGCTGAGCGGGGGCGGCATCGGGGTGTCAGCGACGTGTTCGAAGCCGAGGACATCGCGGTAGAACGCCAGCGAGCGCTGGCTGTCCTTGATCACGATGCCGAGGTCGATCGAGTCCTTGCGAAGTTCAACTCCCATCACGTCAACGTAGTGTTGACCCGTGACTGCCCATGACATCGAATCCGTCGAAGTCGATCGTCAGTCGCACGTCGAGGTGCTGTTCGAGGACGGTGTCCGCGCTCGCTTCGAGCTCGCCCCGCTCCGCCAGGCGTGTCCGTGCGCCGACTGCAACGCCAGACGTAGTCGGGGTCAGCCCGTCGCCCCGTGGATCGACAAGGGTGAGCCGATCACGATCACCGACGCCGAACTCTCCGGCGCCTGGGGGCTGAGCATCGACTGGAGCGACGGCCACTCCACCGGCATCTACGCGTGGGAGAAGCTGCGCGAATGGGTCGACACCGGACGCGTCGGCACGGTCGACGGCTGAACACCGCCGGGCGCCACGTCAGACATGGCTGATGCGGTCGCCGATGAGGCGAGCGGCGGCTGCCACGCCGGACCCACCGACGGGAGCGCCGATGGCGTGCAGGGCCGACTCGATGGTGCCGAGTGTGCCGAGCAGCATCGGAGGGTTGAGGTGGCCCATGTGGCCGATCCGAAAGCGCCGCTCGACGGCGGCACCGATCCCGAGGCCCAGTGTCAACCCCATGTCGTCCTCGCAGACCCGGCGCAGCTCGACCGCGTCCACCGTGCCGGTCGAGATCGTCGTGACGGCGTGTGATCGCGCAGCCGGATCGTTGATGTTGCAGCCCAGTCCGCCGTCCGTGTGCCACGCATCGACCGCCGCCCAGACTGACCTGGCGAGGGTTTCGTGGCGCGACCACACCTCGTCGAGGCCCTCCTCGAAGATCATGTCGAGCGCCTCACGTAACCCATAGAGCAGGGAGATCGGCGGAGTTCCGTTGTAGAGCTGGTAATGCGCGTCCACGTTGCGCCGTGACGTCCAGTCGAGATATCCGACGCGCATGTCGGCGTGTTCGTGCGCCGCCAGAGCCTTCTCGTTCGCCCAGACGAGTCCGAGCCCGGGCGGTGTCATCAGACCTTTCTGGCTGGCGCTCACCGTGACATCGACACCCCACTCGTCCATTTCGTACCGATCGCAGCCGAGCGACGCGATCGCGTCGACCATCAGCAACGCCGGGTGCCCGGCGGCATCGAGCGCACCACGAATCGCCGCGATGTCGTTGCGGACACCGGTTGCGGTGTCGGCGAGGACGACGAGAATGGTCTTGATGCTGTGATCGACATCGTCTCGCAGACGTTGCTCGACCGCGGCTGGATCGATCGGGCCGTGGTCGGTGCCGGGGAGTACCTCGACCTCGGCGCCGCTGAGAGCTGCTTGTTCGCCCCACGCCACAGCAAACGTCCCGGATTCGAGGACGAGCACCCGCTCACCTCGTCGCATCGTGTTCGACACCGCCATCTGCCAGGCCGCATGGCCGTTGCCGATCACGATGAACACCTCGCCTGACGTTCGCGCCACCGACGGCAGGTCGTCGAACAGACTGTTCGACAGCTCGATCAGCGGACCGTCGTAGATGTTCGGCATCGGTCGATGCATCGCCGCAAGGACCCGATCGGGGATGATCGACGGGCCGGGAATGGCCACCTGCGGTCGTCCGTGTCGAAGCGTCATCCGGGGGCCTCAGCCCAGCACCAACTCGGCGAAGCTCGGGAGGGCCATCGCCGGGCCCGACAGCAGGAACTCCGTGATGCAGGTTTCGCGCCACTTGGCGAGTTCGTCGCGGATCTTGTCGGGCGGGCCGACGAGTGCGACATCTTCGACCATGGCGAGCGGGATGGCCGCAGCAGCCTCGGCCTTCTTGCCCTCCAGATACAGCTCCTGGACCCTGTCGGCGACGTCGCCGTAGCCCATCCGGGCGAAGACCTCGTAGTGGAAGTTCGCATCCTTGGCGCCCATGCCGCCTGCGTAGAGCGCGAGGAAGGGGCGCACCATGTCGGCGCACTTCTCGGCATCGTCGCCGGGGATGAGCATCACCGTGGCGGTCACCTCGAAGCGGTCCTTCTTGGTCGGGTCGCCTGACGCGTCGAATCCCTGCTGGAGGCAGTCGCGGTAGAACTGATCCTCTTTCGGTGAGAAGAACAGCGGCAACCACCCGTCGCAGATCTCGGCCGACAGGGCAACGTTCTTCGGGCCTTCGGCAGCGAGGTAGATCGGAATGTCGTTGCGCAGCGGGTGCACCGTCGACTTCAACGGCTTGCCGAGCCCGGCGCCGCCGTCGAACGGCATGTCGTAGAACTCGCCGTGGAACTCGACCGGCTTCTCGCGGGCGATGATCGACCTGACGATCTCGACGTACTCGCGAGTTCGTGCGAGCGGCTTCGGGTACGGCTGGCCGTACCAGCCCTCCACGACCTGTGGGCCCGACGCTCCCAGGCCGAGAATGAATCGACCATTGGAGAGGTGGTCCATCGTGATCGCCGCCATCGCCATGGCGGCTGGGGTCCGCGCCGACATCTGGGCGATGGCCGTGCCGAGCTTGAGCGTCTCGGTCGATGCGCCCCACCACGCGAGCGGCGTCAGCGCGTCGGATCCGTAGGCCTCGGCCGTCCAGACCGAGTTGAACCCGAGTCGTTCGGCTTCCTGGACCGCTTCGAGTGCCCCCTTCGGCGGACCCGCCGACCAGTACCCCGTGTTGTAGCCGAGCTTGATGTCTCCCATGGGCGCACGGTACGTCATCGAGCCGCCGTCGGGCATGCTGGGGGAGTGGCGGCGACGGACGATCGGCTGGTGGTGACTGACAGCGTCCGTATCCCGCGTCACGAACTCACCGTGACATTCAGCCCGTCAGGCGGCCCGGGAGGCCAGCACGCCAACAAGGCTGCGACCCGAGCGGAACTCACCTTCGACGTCGAGACCTCGAGCGCGTTCACCGACGCGCAACGCGAGCGGGTGCTCGCCAAGCTCGGGCCGGTCGTCCGCGTCGTGGCCGACGACGAACGTTCCCAATTGCGCAATCGTGCGCTGGCCGAGGAACGCCTCGCCGGAAAGGCTTCGGGGAGCCCTGTACGTGCCACGTACGCGCCGGGCCACCAAGCCCACTCGTGGTTCTCAACGTCGGCGCGTCGAGGCCAAGAAGCAGCGTGGGGAGACGAAGCGGTATCGGCGTCCGCCGTCGCCAGACGACTGACCGGTCGCAGTCACGGTCCGCCGCTCCGATCGATGAGCGAACGCCAGGATGCCGGGTCTCGCTCATCGCGACCGGGCTACCGAGCGGCGATCGAGTCGCTGCGGTGGCGCCGAGTGACTCCGCGACGATCGCGATTCGCGTACTGGCCGCCCACGGTGTTCAGGCCGAGCGCCAGCGCCGGGTCGCGGCGGGCAGCACCGATCGCTCCGTGCAGTGCCACGTCGAGCTGGTACGGCAGCGTGGCGTTCGTGAGCGCGTAGGTGCTCGTGTGCGGAACGGCGCCGGGCATGTTTCCGACCGCGTAGTGCACCACATCGTGCACGACGTAGGTCGGTTGGTCGTGCGTCGTCTCGCGGGTCGTCGCGATGCAGCCACCCTGGTCGACCGCAACGTCGACGATCACCGATCGCGGCTTCATCTGCTCGACCATCTCCTCGCTCACGACCACCGGCGCGCGGCCGCCGGCCACGAGGACGGCGCCGATGACGAGATCGGCATCGATGACCGCGCGCTCGATCGCCCCGCGGTTCGATGCCGCCGTCATGATCCGTCCGCGGTGGATCTGATCGACGAAACGCAACCGGTCCAGGTTCTTGTCGACGAGTACGACCTCGGCCTCCATGCCTGCGGCGATCCACGCGGCGTTCCAACCGACGTTGCCGGCGCCGAGCACGACGACCTTGGCAGGACGCACACCTGGCGCCCCGCCCATCAGCACGCCCCGCCCGCCGTTGTGCCGTTCGAGGTAGTGCGCGCCCATCTGCGGTGCGAGGCGGCCGGCGACCTCGCTCATCGGTGCGAGCAACGGCAGCGAGCCGTCGGACAGTTGCACCGTTTCGTAGGCGACCGCCGTTGTCTTCGCCGCCAGGAGTGCCTCGGCCACAGCCGGGTACGCCGCCAGGTGGAGATAGGTGAAGAGGGTCAGGTCGTCGCGGAGGAATCCGTACTCCGATGGTTGCGGCTCCTTGACCTTGACGACCATCTCCTGCGCCCACGCATCGGCGGCAGTGGCGACGATCTCGGCGCCCGCAGCGACGTAGTCGTCGTCGGTGATCGATGCTCCCTCGCCGGCGCCCGACTCGACCAGCACCTGGATGCCGTGCCGTTCGAGTTCGCGAACGCCGTCGGGTGTCATCGCGACGCGGTGCTCGGCGGTCTTCACTTCCCGAGGTACCCCAACGGTGCGAACAACGGGTGCGGTGGTGGTCATTGCGTCATCATGCCCGATCTTCGGGCGGTCGAATCCTGATGGCAATTCGGCACAGCCACTACGGTGCGAGCGAAGATGACGAACAACGGTGCACCTCGTATCCATCTCGGTCCGGATTCGGCCCCCGACTGGCTCGCCGAGGCGGTCATTGCCGGCGGCGCTCAGCTGGTGCCGATCGACGAGGCCGAGGCGGTCGTGTGGGGCGACGCTCGCAATGTCGACGCGCTGGCGGTGGCACTCGACCACGCCGACCACATCCGTTGGGTGCAGCTCCCGTTCGCCGGGATCGAGAACTTCGTCGATCATCTCGACCACGACCGCGTCTGGACCTGTGGCAAGGGCGTGTACGCCGAGCCAGTTGCAGAGATGGCGTTGACACTCGGCGTCGCCGGACTGCGCAACGTGGGCGCGTACGCCCGGGCGTCGGAGTGGAGCAGGCCCGCCGGGCGCAACCTGTTGAACGGCAACGTGACGATCCTCGGCGGCGGGGGAATCACCGAGTCGCTCGTGCGTCTCCTGCAGCCGTGGAACTGCCGGATCACCGTCGTACGCAGCCAGGTGCAGGCAATGGATGGGGTCGACGACGTCCTCGCTGCCGACCGGTACGCAGATGCACTGCCCGGGGCCGATCTGGTGGTGCTCGCGTTGGCGCTCACGCCCGACACCGAGGCGATGTTCGGTGCCGATGAGTTCGCGTTGATGGAGCAGCACGCGTGGATCGTCAACGTGGCGCGTGGACGCCACATCGTCACCGACGATCTCGTCGACGCGCTACGCGAGGGCACGATCGGTGGTGCCGGTCTCGACGTCACCGACCCCGAACCGCTGCCTGCCGATCATCCGCTGTGGTCGTTGCCGAACTGCATCATCACGCCGCACGTCGGCAACACGCCCGAGATGGCCAAGCCGTTGCTGGCCGAACGGGTGACCGAGAACGTCCGACGCTTCGGGCGCGGCGAAGAACTCATCGGCCTCGTCGACGTCGACGCCGGCTACTGACCGCCCCGGTCTTTCCGGACCCGACCCCAACAGACCGTGCTCGGGGGAGAGGCCGTAGCTTTGTTCGAATCGTGTCCACGCACTACGACACACTCGGCGTCGATCCCTCCGCATCCGATGCGCAGATCCGTGATGCCTATCGTCGGCTCGCCCGCGAGTACCACCCTGATCGGCAGGCATCGAAGGGATCGGCTGCGGGTTCCGACTCGATGCCCACGATCAACGAGGCATATCGAGTGCTCAGCGACCCGGCCCGTCGAGCGGTGTACGACGCAGGTCTCCGGCCGTCGGCGCCGGCGCCACGGACGGAGTCATCCGAACCGGCTGCGGCGTACAGCGCACCGATGCACCCGAGCCATCTCGGGCCCGCACGAGTTCCGTGGCGCAGCCTCTTGGTCGTCGGCGTCATCGGTGTGATCGGCGTCGTCGTGTTGGCCCAGTTCACCGAACCCGGCGAGCCGTCCGGCCCCGACGGCATTCTCGGCGTCGACAGTTGCGTCGCCATCGAGACCAACGGCTTCGCCCGAGAGGTTCTCTGCACGCGTGATCCAGCGGTCGATCTGGTGGTGACCGCCCTGGTGCCGTTCGATGCAACGTGCCCGGGCGGCACCGAGGCGCACCAGGATCGACAGGGCATGGGGATCGCCTGCATCGCTCGACCCTGACGCACTTCGGGTGGGACAGGTGGCGTGATGAGGCGCCCGCACTGGTAACTTGTGGCTTCCCTCAGGGGCGATTAGCTCAGCCGGAAGAGCGCCACGTTCACACCGTGGAGGTCGGGAGATCGAGACTCCCATCGCCCACCCTATAAGCCCTGGTCAGGGGCCATATCGCTCAACCGGGCCGGTTGCGACCAACCGCCAGGTGCACACCAGGTGCACAGGATTTCCCGCCATCAATCGTGACGTGCCACGGCGCCACGGACGTCTCGACACCAGTCGACACGAGATACCACGTCTTGCGTTGGGTGTTGTAGGCGCGTCGAAGCACGTTCCGAGCGTCCGTCCCGGATCCCTGAACCTCGCCGATCGTCGCGTGGACGAAGGGCTAGCATCGGCGTCGTGACGTTGCTGGACCGGATCACCGTGAACCCGGAGATCTGTCACGGGTCGCCGACCATTCGAGGACTCCGCTATCCCGTGTCGATGATCATGGGCCTGCTGGCCAGCGGGATGACGACGGACGAAGTGTTGGCGGACTACGCCGACCTCGAGCGCGACGACGTACTTGCGGCGCTCGAGTACGCGGCGAAGGTCACTCAGACTCGCACCTCGGTACCGACGTCAGCGGCGTAGATGCGCCTGCTGGTCGACGCGCAGCTGCCCGTTCGTCTCGTCCCGCTGCTGATCGAGTTGGGCCACGACGTGGTGCACACGTCGGAACTGCCGAATGGCAACCGAACCCCGGATCGCGAGATCACCCGAATCGCCGAGGTTCAAGATCGGATCGTCGTCACGAAGGATCGTGACTTCGTCGATGGACATCTGCTGTCGGGGGCGCCTCGTCGGCTGCTCCTGGTGTCGACGGGCAACATCCGCAACGATGACTTGATGGACTTGTTCGCCGGGTACTCCGACGCCTGGCTAGTGCGTTCGAGGACGTCGACTTCGTCGAACTGGACCGCGCCGTCCTCATCCTCCACGGGTGACGTCCGTGTCCCAATCTTCGGGACGGTGAGCGCGATGTGACATTCGTCACTGTCGAAGTGGTGCCTGGTGTCCGCTGGTGACCGTCGGTGTCCGCTCATGTCCGCTGGTGTCCGAAGCGGCCCTCGCCCAGGGAATTGGGCCGCTTGTCAGCTGAATTTCATGGGTGTAAGTAGGACAGTCCCATGGATCCGATGGACGACATCGTGGAGTCGGCACCGCCTGAGCTCCTGACGGTCGAGGAAGCGTCGAAGGTGATGCGCATCGGCCGGCAGCTCGCGTACGACCTGGCGAACGACTACCTCGCGTCCGGTGGAACTCAGGGCTTGCCGGTGATCCGCTTCGGCGTCAAGTGCTTGCGCGTGCCCCGTTGGGCGTTGCTCGAGCTGGTGTCGACCGGCAACGTCGTGCGCCTGTGCGACGGGCGAGTCTCGTCAGGGGTAGCCGGTGGCGACTGAACCATCCCGTCGTCCGGTGACCACAGGGCCCGATGCAGCGAAGCTGCGCCGGCAACTCGGTGCGACGTCGTGGGTGGTTCTCGAAGAGATGATGGAGCGCTCGACCGGCAACGGCGATCACGTCGTCGCCCAAGTGTCGATCCGTTCGCTTGCCGCATCGCTCGGACTCGCGAAGGACACTGTCGCTCGCGCCCTTCGTCGGCTGAGCGATCTCGGCGTGATCGAAGCGGTCCAGGTCCGCTCCTCCTCCGGTGTCTTCGAGGCTGGTTCGTATCGCCTCGCTGTCCCCGCCAGCTTCGTGTCCGTTGCCTGCCCGTCGCAGCCGCCTGCCGCTCCCTCGAGTTCTCGCTCGTCGGCCCGCTGCTCGTCCGGTCAGCTCGCCCTCTCTCTCGAGGTCTGAGGTCCCTTCCCGTGTCTGTTCGTCGCTTCGCTCCTGTTTCAAAGTTCAGACAGGTGCCCGCGCGCTGGTGGGAGCGATCGTGATCCGGGTAACGACGCTGTACGCGGCGGGTGCGGGAGTGTCGGCTGCCTACTACACGGGCTATCTCACGAAGGCCGACGGTGAACAACCGGGTGTGTGGGCCGGGTCCCAAGCACCGGGACTCGGCCTGTCGGGCGAGGTGACGACCGAAGCCCTCGAAGCACTCTTGTCGGGTCATCACCCGACGACCGGTGTGCAGTTGGGTCGGGAACTGGTCGATCGAGTCGACCGGCATGGGAACACGGTCAAGGCAGTCGCGGGGTACGACGCGACGTTGTCGGCACCGAAGTCGTTGTCGGTGCTGTGGGCATTGACCGGCGACGAAGGCTTCGCCGAGTGTCATGACGTCGCCGTTGACGCGGTCGTCGCGATGGTGGAGAAGTACGGCTCGACGACACGGATCCGCTCGAACGGTTCCCGACTGCACCCGGAAACCGGAGGGTTGACGGTGGGGGTGTTTCAGCAGTCGACGAGCCGCGCTGATGATCCGCAGTTGCATACCCATGTGGTGATCTCCGCCAAGGTCCAAACCCCGGATGGTCGCTGGTACGCGCTGGATGCGTTGACGCTGAAGAAGTACCAGCAAGCCTTCGGCTACCTCTACCAATCGGTGCTGCGCGCCGAGGTGACCGCCCGGTACGGGGTGGTGTTCGATCCGATCGTGAACGGCCAAGCCGAGATCGCTGGCGTCCCATCGGAGTTGTTGGATCAATTCTCGAAGCGGGCCCGCGAGATCGATACCGAGATGGGGGACAAGCTCGCCGACTTCCTGCACCGGGAGGGTCGTGACCCGTCGGGGTTCGAGTACGCGGCGATGGAACGCGAAGCCGCGGTCGACACCCGATCGAAGAAGACCGGGCTTGGTGTGCCGGATCTGCGGACACGGTGGCAACGCGAAGCCGCCAGCCTCGGCCTCGACGCCGCGACGTTGACCGCGGCGGTCACCGAGGCCGCCGGGCAGCATCCGGTGGAGGTGTCGCCGGTGCCGGTGCCGGTGTCGGAGGTGGTGGAGGTGTTGGCGTCGCGGCAGTCGACGTGGAATCGGATGGACGTGCTGCGCACGATCTGCGACACCGTGTCCCCACAACCCGGACACGACGGGACCAGCTGGGCGACCGCCCTCGACGCGTCGGTGAACACGGTGCTGGAGTCCTGTATCGATCTCGACCCGGTCGGTGACTCGACGCCACGTCGGGCATCGGATGGCCGGTCGGTGTGGATCGAGCCGATCACGAACCAGGCCACCAGCGAACACATCCTCACCCAAGAAGAACACATCCTCACCTGGGCGCTCGACGCCCAAGCCAACAACCCGACACCGTCAGCCACGATCACCGACGTCGCGTTGGATGACGGCCAACACACATCGGCGAGCGCCGTGGCCGGACACGATCGGCTGGTGTTGGTGGTGGGTCCCGCCGGTGCAGGAAAGACCCGCATGCTGCAAGCCGCCGTGTCCGACCTCCACGGACAGCAGCGGGCGGTGATGGGGTTGGCGCCCACGGCGAAGGCGGCCCGTGTCCTTCAAACCGAGACCGGGATGATCGCTGACACGGTCGCCAAACTCCTCTACGAACTCGACCGACCAGACAGCAACGACTCGTGGTGGGATGCCGGTCCTGGGATGACGGTGATCGTGGATGAGGCCGGCATGTTGAACACCTCTGACCTGTCACGCCTCGTCGCCCATGCCGAACAACGACAGTGGCGACTCGCCCTCGTCGGTGACCCCCACCAGCTGCAAGCGGTCGGTCGTGGAGGTATGTTCCTCGAGTTGTGCGACACCGGCCGGACTGTCGAGCTGGAACATTTGCATCGGTTCACGAATCGTTGGGAAGCGGCCGCGTCACTGGAGTTGCGGCGGGGGAACCCGTCCGCACTCGACGCGTACGCGGCGCACGGCCGGATTCGGGCGGGGACGTTCGCTGAGCATCTCGACACGATCGGCGACCTTTGGTTGCAGTGTCAGACGGCTGGTGAGTCGTTGTCGATCATCACGACACGCACCGAACACGTCAACGCCATCAACGATCACATTCAACAACGCCGCCTCGACAGCGGCGAACTCGATCCAGCAACGCTCACTGAGGTTGCTGATGCGTGGGTGATGGTCGGTGACGTGGTGGCGACGCGTCGCAATGAACGCCGCCTGCGCACCTCGGTGGGGGAGCCGGTGCGGAATCGTGAACGCTGGACGGTTACAGCGACGGACAGCGTCGAGGAGGGTGATGTGACCGTGACCCGACTCGACGGACACGGCACCATCACCCTGCCGCGTGACTACGTCCGCCAGCACATGCAACTCGCGTATGCGACCACCGAACCCGGTGCCCAAGGCGACACCTCCGGAATGGGCGTCACCCTCGCCACGACGGCGACGACGAGGCGCGGCCTGTATATGGCCATGACCCGCGGTCAGCGTGAGAACCTCGCTCTGGTGGTGACCAACACCCACGACCCCGCCGAAGCACGCGCCGTGCTCGAAGCAGTCCTGTTCTCCGACCGCGCCGACATCCCCGCCACCGTTCAACGCCGCACCCTCGCCGCCGCCATCCCCACCAGCGTGCCGCAACGGCGGGTCCAGATACCGGACTGGTTCGACCAGGTCCGCGCCGACGCCGAGGAGAGCCGGCGCGCCGCCCAGCAGCGGCTCGACGAACGCAACACCGAGCGCGCCGCCGCCCGAGAGCGTGTTGCAGCGGCCCGCCACGAGCTGCCGGCGGCACAGGAGGCACACGCACCGTTCGCTGCCCGGGTCGACGCCGCCGAACGCATCGTCAACGAAGCACAGTCGGGACTACGCCATGCCGAAGGTGAACTGCGGCGTGCCGGTCGGATACATCGCCGAACGGCTCGCCGCGACGTCGACGCAGCCAGCGACGTCCTCGCTGTCGCCACCGATCGACTCAGCCGGGCCGAGGAACTCGCAGCGCCGACACGACGCCGGGTCAACGAGCTCCGCGACGTGATCGACGATCACCACCGCATGGACTCGACCCGGCGGATGTTCGACCAATTCAACGACCTCGAAGGCGTCGCCCACGACGCCGGGCGCCTCTGCCACGCCCTCGACCAATGGAAGCACTGGGCCGATGGTCGCAACGTGTCCGACACCGTGCTGGTCGAGGTCGCCGCCGCGCTCGGCGATCACGACGGCCGACCCGGCATCAGCCAACTCGCCGCCCCGCTCTCCCAATGGGCGCAGCGACGAGGACTCGAGCTGCAACCGCCGACGCCACTGACACCAACTCGACCGTCGATGGGCATCGAGATCGACTTCTGAGCGCGCCCAACGCAGACCCGCAAACCAGTGATTATGCGGTGGGCTGATCTACCCAGGAGGCCGCACACTTCGCCGGAACCCGAGTACAGGATGGCGCGTTCTCGGCCGCGATTATGAGCGCGGCGCCGGTGCGCTGTGCCCGATCGGAAGTAAGGATATCGCTCGGTCGTCAGGCGACGTCTGGGGGTGCTGTTACGAGCGGGGGCATCGGTGTTCGGTGCCTGAAGGCAAACTGTGGATTCGCGTCCATCCTTTGCTCACGGATCGATGAGCGTCAAGAGCATCACGCTTGGCTCGACGGCCACAAGCGAGTGAGGCGCCCCTGGTGTCATGTGGAGCCAAGAGCCTGGACCCAACTCGAGTTGCTCGCCTTCGACGGTGAAGTGGAGGAGCCCGGACAGAACCTGTACAGCGGCTGTTCGGGCTGCTTGGTGCTCGGTGAGCTCCTCGCCTGCATCGAAGCCGAACACGGTGACGTCCAGTCCGTCGTTGCGGTGCACGACTTTGGAGACGACTGCTCCGGCTTGGATGGTCACTTCGCTGGCGGGGTCGTTGATCAGGGTGTGAGGCACATGATGATCATGCTCCCGGCCGGGTCTGTGGCGATCATTGGGGGCGGACGTATCCCAACCGGGGCGCAGTTGCCCGGTGCATGCCCCGACAACGGTCAGCGGTCCCGACGGCGGCGGGTACGGTTGCGTCCAGCCCCCAAAATCGAACCAAGGATGGACACTGATGACCGAACCGACGCTTCCATCCGAACTCGTCGAGGCTCGACGCACCCCGCTGTTCGACTACGCATCCTTGCCCGATCAGCTTGCCGAGTCGCACCGAACCACGGTGTGGGCTGAGCTGATCGTCCAGTCCGGCACGGTCCGCTACACCGATCTCGCAGGCGACACCCCACGCGACATCGGGCTCGGCCCCGGTGACACCGCGGTGATCGCGCCCGGCGTCGAGCACCGCGTCGAACCAGCGACCGACGCAACGTTCTTCATCCAGTTCTACCGAGCCCCCGAGGCGCCCATGGTCCCAGGACTGGTCGAGGTCGATTCACGTCGCCGCTCGGGCCCCTGGGAGCATCGCGGCCGCGATCTCGACACGGCTGAGGAGATCGCCGAGATGGTGGTGCGCCAGTACGTCGATGTCGTCCAAGACGAACTGCTCGAGCCCTACTTCAACTTCGCGCCAGGGTTCATTGACTGGCAAGCCCACATCGAGTCCGTCGCCGACTACTGGTGTCATGTCCTTCTCTACGCCCCCAGCTATGAGATCGACATCATCGAGATCCACCGGTCGCTCCACGACACCGACGCGTTCACTCCGGAACTCTTCGATCGGTGGCTTGAGGTCTTCGACGACACCATCGACGGCGGATGGGCCGGCCCACACGCCGACCAAGCCAAGAAGCGGGCGACGGGAATGGCATGGGCCATGGCCCAACGATTCCTCGGCAAAGGAACCTGGCGACCCGCCCACCACCGCTGAACTACCAGACCGCTGAACACCATCGCATTGAAAGAACCCGACTCGTGCTCACCTACGTCACCGCCGACATCAATTGCCCCACCTGTTTCAACCAGGTCATTGAAACGATCACCGCCACGCCAGGTGTCCACACTGTTGATCCCCGAAACGCCGATGGTTGTATCGCGATCACTCACGACCTCGACGAACGCGTCCTGATCACCGCGATCACGACGATCGGGCACACCGTCGACGTCGCTCCAAACGGTGAAATCACCATGGGCCGAGCACACGCGGTCGCGGTCCAGGTCTGCACTGTCCACGAACCCCAGTCGTAGACCGCGGCACCGACTTCTCGCGGGCGGCGCCCTGTGCGTTGCATGTTGCGCGGGAGCGAGCACGCGATGAACTGATGTCATCGCTTGCAGCGATGACGCTCGGAACGTTGACGGTGACAGCGTGACAGCGTGACAGCGACAGCATCGCCGGGCCAACGCTCTACGGCCGCACCGCATGCAGATGACCAGGCATGCAGGCAGCGTCATCGGGCTCCAGCTTGGAGTCGGTACCCAGGTCGGCTCTCACAGCCGAGTGCTGACCTCGACCTCAGGCTGAAACGTCGGCAATACGGTGCCGTTGCGGGGTCGTTCAGGCGCAGGAGACGCACGTGGTGGCGTCGGCAAGGGCAGCAAGACGCTCGCTCGGAATCGGCGATCCGCATCGCTCGCATCGTCCGTGTGTTCCCGCTTCAGCTCGCGTCAGGGCCGCCTCGGCCCGGGTGACACCGGCTCGTGCTTCCGCCACGAATTGAGCGGCTGCATCCCGGTCCTCCTGGATCGTGTCGTCATCGGCGAGTAGTGCCTCGTATTCCGCTGCAGCTCGGACGAGGTGTTCTCGTGCGGCCTCGAGATCAGCGGCACGAGCAGCGATCTGATCACGATCAACAGTGTCAGACGTCGTTGTCTCAGATGACTGGTTCATTGTGTGCTCCTCACGAACGTGTCCATCGATGCGCGCGCCTGAGTGTCGGTGCGTGCACAACCATCCCGCCAAGTTCAGGCTATCCGGCGCCGTTGAACCCGCGACCGGTGGTCACGCACCTTCACGCGGCACCGTGAAGTCTGCTGATGCCCGCTACAACACTTCGAGCGTCGCGATGAGCACCAAGAGCGCCACGACACCCAACATGAGTAGCCCCGCTCTGACGTGCGGGTGCGTTGGTTCGTCGCCATTGGGTCCGCTCATGGTGCGGCGTCTGAGGTAATGCCAGTGGATGGTGCAGCGGTGGCCGCTGGCGAGGTCGGCACCCGTCGGATGATGTACCACGTGCCGATGACACCGGCTGCCACGATGCCGAGGCGGAGTGCATTGTTGTCGAGCACGAGTCCAGCGCTGATCGCGACGGCGACGCCCATCATCGACACGGCGGCGACCTTCGCTCGTCTGGGCATGCCGAGACCTGATCGGTAGTTCATCACCGAGCGACCGATGCCGGGCAGGTGGAGCACCCACTGCTCGAACCTCGGACTGCTTCGGGCAAAGCAGGCGGCAGCGAGGATCATGAATCCGGTCGTCGGGAGTCCCGGCACGACGACGCCGACACCACCGATGCCGACGGCAATCCAGCCGAGTCCGAACCACGCCGCGCGTGCCACACGTGATCGGGCGACTGAATCGCCAGAAGTCGGCGCACCTGCACCGCCCGCGGCAGCGGTTCGCCCGCCCCTGGCCGCTCGGCGCGCGCGGCGTTCGGCGACATTCACGAGGGGCATGTTATGGGGGGCTCAGGTAATGCAGCAGGAGTGGGTTCTTCACTGCCTCTGGAGTGTGGGACCAACGACTCTTGTCTCAAGGAGGAGCCTCGGGCACGGTGGGACAATGGAAGACGGCCAGCCCTCTCCTCCTCGTGGCGGGAGCGTCTGGGAGCGCCAGATGTTCGAGCATCTCACCGGTCACACGCAGCGCGAGGGGGCGATGCTGGCCGACTATGCCGAGCTTGCCGCGACGACCGAATCCAACGCGTTGCGGTACGTCATCAACATGCTCTTGGAGGACGAACGACGTCACCACCGGTATTTCGACGAGCTGGCAACGTCGCTGAAGTCGGAGTCCGAATTCTCAGCTGACGAGCCGATCGTCCCCCGGCTTGACCTCGACCGCGCCGACCCCGTCGAACTGGGCGAGGTGACCACGCGGTTGCTCGAGAACGAGCAGGCCGACGCCAAGGAGCTTCGACGTTTACGCAAGGAGTTGCGCGACGTGAAGGACACCACGTTGTGGGTCCTGCTCATCGATGTCATGCTGCGCGACACCGAGAAGCACGTCGAGATTCTGGAGTTCATCCGTCGACACACACCGGCCAAGCGCAGGGTGCGCTGACCCCGGTCGGATCATCCCCACCAGTTTCCATTCGGTGGCTCCGCTGTATGAATGATCCCGCAGTGCCGGGGGTCGATCACAGCGCGGAGGTGTTCGTCGGGATCGATGATGTGCACGGTGCCACCGGTTTCGATGATCGGTTGGGCGAACTGCAGAATCGAGGCGATGCCGACCGCGTCGAGCGCGGAGATTCGTCGAACGTCCACGACGGCCACACTGAAATCGAGGCCACTGAGCTGTGTGAGTCGTGCCGCCACGACGTCGCATCCGCGTTCGATGAGCGCTCCTGTCAGCTCGATCCAGATGCCTCTGCCCTCGATCATCACGATGTTGAGAATCGGGCGCTGGGGCGGGGAGGCGTCGGTGATCGGGGGCGCCGCGTTCGTGTCGTCCACCTCCTGAACTCGCTGCAGACCGTGAGTTGTCTCCCTCAGTCCGACCAGCAGTTGGATCGTCTCGTCGATCACCGGTCCCGGCCGGGTGAACGTGGTGACCAGCGCAATCGCTGACTCGATGCTGTCGTTGTCGAACTCGTGCGGATGCAGTCGAGAGAGTTCGATCACCTCGAACACGGCACCTGACCACATGGGCGAGGATCTCACCGCCAGGCTGAGGGCCCGACGTGCCAGTGCCCTTGGGTCGTCACCCATGGTGGACGGAGTTGACGAAATGGGTGTCCCGGTGGCTGGACTCATGAGCGGTGCGCCCCTCGCCTCGTCGGTTGGGTCTGGCGCCGACGGTACCGGCACCCGATCGGGGGATCAAGGACGAGTTCCTGTGTGCTGACCGGCGAGCCATGTCAGCGACGTTCGCTGCGCGAATCGACCGCCCAGAGCGGCTGGATCGGGTCGGTTGCCGGTGCGTGGGAGCCGGAGAGGAGGCGCTGCAGTGCCGAGATCATCTTGGCGCCTCGCTTCTTCGCGACGTCTGCTGTGGCGCCAACGAAGTGTTCGTCGATGGTGCTGTGGAACAGCTCGATCCAGCGGTCGTAGTGCTCCTGGCGAAACGGGGTCCGGGCGTGCACGGGTTCGTGTGCTCGTAGCGGGTTGGCGTCGTAGCCACGCTCGCCGAGCAGCTGCCAGGCCCAGAAGTCGGTGAGGGTCTCGATGTGCGACGGCCAATCGACCCCGGCACGCGCGAAGATCGGCCCGAGCAGCTCGTCCATCGCGGCGTAGCGGTAGAACGACCGGACCAGCACGTCGATGTCGTCGCGATCGACGAGATCGTGACGCTGTGCCAGCTCGTCGTCGGTGAGTGGATGAACGATCATTCGCTGAGGCGTTGCTCGACCTGCACGACGGCAGGGAACAGCAGGTTGTTCTCCTTGTGGATGTGGAGATGGGTGTCTGCTTCGAGTTGCTCGAGGCCGGCAAAGAGTGCCTGATACGACCCGCACCCGTCGGCTGGCGGTTGGTAGCCGTCGGTGAGTTGGCGGAGTTGGCGGAGCAGGTCACCGACGGTGTCGTGTTCGCTCAGCATCACCGAAATCGGATTGCGCAGTGACCCGCAGTGGAACGACGCGGCGGTGCTGGCTGTGGCGAGTTCGCGGATCATCGGGAACAACACGCGTTCTTCCTTCGTGAGGTGGGGTTCGAGATCGGCGCGGATCGTCGAGTAGCAGTCGTTGATCGCTGCGAGTTCGGGGTGGCGTTCGCCGTGGACCGCGACGACCTTGTCGGCCAGTGCCGACAATCGCGGCATCTCCGCCCACAGGTATTCGTGGTGGGTCGACTCGAGATGGTCGACGAGCTGGACGAGACCCATCGTCGACCACGCCTCGCTCGGCGACTCCGCAGACGCGACGGCGAGTTCGCTGATCACCGTGGCGACATCGAGCCCGTTGGTGCTGCACGCATCTTCGAGTGTGGCCGCACCGCCGCAGCAGTAGTCGAGGTCGCGTCGTTCGAGCTCGCGGGCCAGCGAGGGGCAGGTGGTGACGATGTCGGCCAAGGTGGTCGCTGCGGTGATGGTGTCGGTGATTGCGGTCATGGGTGGCTCCTTCAGTCGGTGAGGTGTTCGATGTGGTGGGGGTCGGTGCGGCAATGCAGGACGCATCGAGCTTCACGCGGGTCGTTGCGGACGAGTTCGTCGACGACGAGGCCGCCCCGGGCAGCGGCGACGCCGCGGGCGATGCCGAGGTGGAGGCCGCACACCGTGTCCGGATCGGCGAGCGCGGTCGTCTCGAACGGGCACGTGTGGAGCAGGATGTCGACGGCGTCGCCCTGCTGCGTTGCCGTGGGTTCGAAGCCGTAGCGGGCCATCTGCTCGACGAGGACATCGACGGGGTCCGCTCCCGAGTCGGACGCGTCGACGTCACCGCTCGCCGCTCGGCCGGCACGTTCACCGACCACGACCGGTGAGTCACCGCTGCGGATGATCTCGCTCATCAGCACGGTCAGTTGCTCGTAGGGGCCGACGACCCCCCATCGGCTGTCGACGTTCGGTGCGACCGCGTAGACCAACCGTGGACGTCCCCGACCCTGCGGCGGGGCCGAGGCTTCCTCGACCAGCCCTGCGTCGACGAGCCGGGCGAGGTGCTGGCGCACCGCGTTGTGGTGCAGTCCGACGTGAGCGGTCAACTCCGCCACATCGACCGGTCGGCGCTTGGCGGCCACGTAGCGGAAGATCGAGTGTCTGGTCGGGTCGCCCAGCGCCCGCGCCTGGCGTTGCTGCCTGGTCATCGGGGAACCGGTCGATGGGCCGACACGCTCAGGTCGCTTCACTCGCACCGTATGTCCAATCGGGCTGCTTGAGCCAGTACGACTCGTCGTAGGTTGCTCGCCCGTTCGCCAGGTCGAGCAGTTTCGGAATCGGAAGCCGCCGAGGGCGCGGGCAGCGCCCGAGTTCCAGATGTTGGGCGAACTCCTCCGGGTACGCCCGCAGGATGCTGCTGACCAGGACCTGCTCTTCTGTGGCGAGGTAGCAACGACTCCCATCGGTGACGTGGTCGAGCCACCTCACGATCTCGGCGAGGTCGTGATCGCCGCCGACCCCGGTCTCGATCCGTTCGAGATGCCCGGTGATGGCACTGGAGCCCAGCTTGCATGGTGGACACTGCCCACACGACTCGACCGAGAGGAATCGGGAGAACCGGTAGGCCGCGTCGACCATGCAGGTCGTGTCGTCGTAGACGATGAAGCCCGCCGATCCCATGCCGCTCCCAATGGCGCGGAATCCCTCGTAGGAGACGGGCACGTCGAGATCCTCCGCAGTGATCACGGCGTTGGCAACACCGGAGAACACGGCCTTCACGGACCGTCCCGGGGCCAGCCCACTTCCCACCACGTCGATCACGGTGCCGAGGGTCGTGCCCATCTCGACCTCGCCGACATCAGGGGCGATCACATCACCCACCACCGTCGTGACGATCGTTCCGGGCGACTCCTTCGTACCCATCGACCTGAACCAGTCGGCGCCGCGAGCGAGAATGTGGGTGACGTTCGACAACGTCTCGACGTTGTTGACGAGCGTCGGATTCGACCCTGATGCCGGTTCGGATGCCGCTGCCGATCCCGGCGCGGCGATCACGTCGACCGACTGTTCACCTGCCTGCCAGCCGAGCTGCGGACCGGTGGCGAAGAGACCGTGCAGGTAGGGCGGCAGCCACCGGGGCAGCGGTTCGTTGCCCTCGATCACCTCGAGCATCGCCTTCTCCTCGCCGAAGAGATACTCGTCCGGGCCGGCCACGATGGTGACGGTGCAGTCGCCGCAGAGCCCGGCCACCTGGAAGTCCTGGACTGCCTGCGTGACGAGAGCGAGTTCGCGTTCGAAGCTGGCCTTGAGGCAGACGAACGCTGCCTCGGCCTCGACGGCCATCGCGGCGATGACGAGGCCTTCGACGAGTTGATACGGATTGGCTCGGATCAACGCCCGGTCCTTGAACGTACCCGGCTCACCTTCGGCGCCGTTGCACACCACGAAACGCCGAGCACCGCTGTTCGACGCGATCCCCGCCCACTTGTCACCGGTCGCGAAACCACCACCGCCCCGTCCCCGCAGACCCGATCGGCGTATCTCGTCGATCGTGGCCGCAGAACCGAGCGTGAGAGCGCGCTCGATGCCGGCTCCGCCGGTCGCTGTGGCCAGATACTGATCCAGCGTGGTGACCGGCTCGCTCGGCAGGAGGAACGTCGTCACATCGACAGGGTATCCGACACCGTTGCATTGTTCTAGTAATTGCTGTAACAATTCACTTCGACGACTCCCCGTCGCTCGACGACCGAGCGCCACAGCCAGGGAGAGGATCGGCCAGGAGAGGATCAACGATGCGAACCCTCATCCAACTGCACAACGCGAACTGCGCCGAGTGCCTCAACGCGATCCAGGATCAACTCCGCGGTCAGCACCGGGTCGCCACCGTGCATCTCGATGCCGCGCACGGATGTATCGAGATCGAGCACGATCACGACGATCCCGACGTCATCTTGGAACTGTTGCGCAGCAGGCTTCGCGGTTGGCGGATGGCGGGCAACGGTGAGATCGTGCAGGTGCTAGAAACGCCCGAACTCACCCACGTGTGTCGTTCGGAAGACGGCCCGAATTCGACCACATGCTCGGGCGACCTCGGCGGTGAATCGCCCTGCTTCGCACACCTGCTCGACGACGCAGAGATCCGGTCAGACTGGCCGGGCTGACCGCGAGCCGACTCAGGGCTCGTCGCCGAGCCCGTCGAGCAGCGCGCCGAACTCTCCACGAAATCGACGCAACTCGCGACGGTGCAGCACCGACAACGCATCGAGCTCGATCAGTCCGTCGGGTGTCAGCTCCAACAGCGAACGGCGTACATCCGCTGGATCGTGGTGACGCTGCACCAATCCTTTCTCGACGGCTCGATCAGCCAACTCTCCCACCGAATGCAGCTTCAGCTGGAGCGCCTCGGCGAGATCGCTCGTCGACGGGGGGCCCGCGCCCGGATGACCACGGATCGCGAGCAGCAACTGGTGTTGCGACGGCGTCAGGCCGTGCTCTCGTGCGGCGCGCTCCGAGAAGGAGAGGAACCGACGCAGCGCGCGCCGGAACGCTGCGAGCGAGCGATACTCGTCGTCGGTCAACGAGGACTCCGTCGGCGGGATCTCCGTCAACGTTCCACCTCCGGCACGTCTGGCACCTCGGGCTGCGAGCCGGCGTACGCGTCGAATCGTTGCCGCTGGTTCTCGAGGAGCCCGACCGGTGAGGTGAGCGCGAGACACGTGAGCGAGCTGATCAAGGTGGACGGCAAGATGGTGAATCCTGCCATCTCGGTCACCACCAGCGTCGATCCGATCGGCGTCTTGGTGACCCCGACGTTCGCTGCGACCATCGTGCCGGCGATGAACACCCACGGGTGGTCGATCGGCAGCCACTGCGTCACCGCCCATCCGAGGACGAAGCCGGAGAAGAACAGCGGGATGATGAACCCGCCGCGCCAGCCCGTCACGAGGGCGACGGCAGCCCCCGCCAACTTGCACAGGCCGGCGAGCACGAGCACGGTGACTGCGGGTCGTGACTCGAGGAGCGTCTCGATTTGGAACTCGCCGTTGGTGAGGGCGTAGGGCGATGCAAGGCCGAGCACTCCGAGAACGAGACCTCCGAGGACGGGCCTGGCCCCTCCGGGGATGACGGCTGCGAGGTGATGGAGTCCGGCGACGCCGAGCGTGAAGGCGACGCCGATGACCGCGCCGAGGACGCCGGCCACCACCGCCCACGCGAGGTCGACACCGTCGATGCGTTCGACGAGCGGAAGGCTCCAGATCGGTTCGAGCCCGAGGCCGCCGAACGCGGTCGAAATGGCGTACCCGCACAGTGCGCCGATCATGGCGGGAATCAGTGCCTCGTAGTACTCGAGGCCTCGACGGTGCGGGATCTCGAGCGCGAAGATCGCCGCACCGAGCGGTGCGCCGAACAGCACGCTGAAGCCTGCTGCCATGCCGGCGATGGCGAGTATGCGGACGTCACGCGGCGCGACGCCAACGCGCTGCGCGAGTCTCGTGGCCGCCGTACCGGTGGTGGTGACGAGCGGCGCCTCGGGCCCGAGCGTGCCCCCGGCACCGACCGACAGCAGCGAGACCGGTATCAGCGACCGCAGACGGCCGTGGGGCTCCTGCGTCCCAGCGCGGTCGTCGTCGGAGGGGTCGTCGTCGAAGCGGTCGTCGTCGGTCATGCCGGGCACATGGATGTTGCCGACCAGGAGCTCGACGTCGGCGGGTCGCCCGAGCACGCGGACCAGGACCGTGATCGCCAGACCGACGCCGGCGAGCACGACGATGTGGACCACGTCGCTCCAACGGTCGGGGCCAAACGCGTCAGTCGTGACCTTCAGTGCTCGGAGGTAGACCGCTCCGATCGCACCGCCGCCGATCCCGACTGCTGCGACGAGAGCGACCATCCTCGGTCGGACGCCGAAGAACTGCGCCAGCTGCCTCTGTCGTAACCCGTCACGGGAGTGTGTATCGACCGACACCGTCGATAGATCGTATCACGATCTATCGACGAAACCCCGGCGTCGGCCAAGCGTGGAGACTCCGAGGTGTGCGAGTCCGAACGCGGTCAACGACCACGCCGTCAACGAGAACACCAGCGTCACTTTCGGAAGCCAGTCGAGTCCGTCGAGATCGATCGCGGCGAGCATGCGGTACGTCGAGGCGCCGTACATGCCGATGGGGAACACGAGCGACCAGTAAGCGGGGTGGTACCGCAACGGCAGCTTCCGAATCAGATGACGCCAGACCCCGATCGCCACCATCAACGGGAACCAGAACGTCGAGGTGGCCCATGCCATGATGACCATCCCCTCGAGGAACGGTTTCATCTCGGTGAGCCGCTCCGACGCCGGCGCCGCCAGGAGCAGGTTGGAGCCGGCCAGCACCGTGATCGCCACCGCACCGGCGGCGATCCACGCGGGCGGGTCGACTTCGGTCGGGTCGAGCGACAGGAACGTCCAGCGCAGGAACACCATCGTCATCACGATGACGTAGATCAGGATGCCAAGGGTGAACGCCGCGAGCCCGACGAAGACCAACAGGTCACTGTCGTGGCGCGTCGCCAGCAGTCCCGCAACGACAGCGATCGATTCGATCGACACCGTCAGCAGGAACCAGGTGCCGTTGATGCCCCGCTCGAGTCCCGGCTTGCCGTCGCGGATCACCACCGAGATGAGCGTGGTGTAGATGAACACCACCCACAGTGCGAGGCTCAGGAACCACAGCGCCCAGGTGAGGTCCCACCAACCGTGGATGATTCCCGACCCGGCAGCGAGCACGTTCGTGCCGGCGACCGTCGTGAGGAACGCGAAACCCTTGACGTGCTGAACGACGTCCGCAGCGAATGCATCCCAGTAGAGAATGACCCGGGCGATCAACAGCACCGACAGCACGATGTACGCCGCGGCCGCCACGACGTACAGTGCCTGGGCCACGAATTCGAGATCCTGCTGGAACGCGGCAACGGCGACGATGCCGGTCGCCATGACCATGGCGAAGTAGCCGGGAAACAGCGCCTCGATCGGTGAGGTGGTCGTCGTTGCCGATGCGTCCTCGGTCGCGTGCATCACTGCGGCCGCAGGAAACGGACGAGGGCGAGGGTGCCGATGAGCAGCGCGACCGACACGCCTGCTGTTGCCCACGCCAGGCGCTCGTCGTCGGCCATGAACGCTTCAGCAGCAACGCTGATGAGGAAGACCTGCATCGACATGAGGATCACGACATACACGATCAGCCCCGACGACGACCGCTGCCGGCTCGGCGATGACTTGGCGACGAAACGACTCATGCGGTCTCCGACTCCTCGACTGCGCCGAGCGCCCAGATCATGCCGTCCTCGCGGACCTCGACCTCGATCTTGCCGAGCGGCCGAGTCGGCGGCCCGGAGATCACGTCGCCGGTCAGTGGCTCGAAATTGCCTTCGTGGCACGGGCAGTGCCATCGGGCTTCCGTCGGCTGGTAGTAGACGACGCAGCCGAGATGCGTGCACTTCTGACTGAACGCGACGACCTGGGTGTCGTCGACGCGCAACAGGATCGCCGGATCGGCGTTCTCTGGATACCGGAACAGGAACGTGCCGCCGACCTCGACGTCGGCGAGAGCGACCACGGCGCGGGGCTCGCCGACGTTGATCGAGCGAAGCTGGGTCCATGCCGCGAGCCCGACGTTGCCCACCGCGAGAGCCCCGGCACCGAGCGCGAGATAACGGGCGAACTCACGGCGGGTGACCTCCTC
The DNA here is from genome assembly GCA_963743825.1 of Ilumatobacteraceae bacterium. Taxonomy (GTDB): domain Bacteria; phylum Actinomycetota; class Acidimicrobiia; order Acidimicrobiales; family Ilumatobacteraceae; genus Sva-07. The sequence goes on from CAVURC010000006.1 coordinate 217,271, forward strand.
CTCGGCCGCCGCCTGGTACGGGAAGTCACGCTTCCACGTCGGTGGATCGACAGGAACCGCTTCGCCGTCGATCTGCGGGTCCGCGCTCATCACTCTCCCGTCCCTTCGAGATCGAACGGATCGTCGAGCCAGTTGCTCAACGTCCCGCTGAGGACATCGATCGGGCCGGACGCTGTGTCGTCGACCACGGTGTACACCTTGGTGCGCACCTCCTGGCGTCCGAACATGAAGTCGCGCAACAGAGACCCGCGTCGGGTCCGGTCGAAGTCGTCGAGGGTGCCGTACCACAGCGCCTCGCTCGGGCAGACCGAGGCACACATCGGCTTGAGGCCCTCCGAGGTCCGGTCCATACACATGTCGCACTTCATCATCTGGTCGATCTCGGCCATGTACTTCGGCACACCGAACGGGCAAGCCAGCACGCAGTTCGAGCACCCGATGCACCGCGGCTTCAGGGCCGACTGCACGATGCCGCCCTCGGTCTGCTTGATCGCGTCGGCGGGGCACACCTGTGCACAGGTGGGGTCCTCGCAGTGCATGCACACCATCGGCGCGGTCTGCGTTGTCGTCGAGCGTTCGAAGCGATCGAGGTGGATCAGCGACTGGCCCCGATGGGTGCCGCACTCCATGCACGCCTGCACACAGGCCTCGCAGCCGATACAGCGACTCTGATCGATGACGAAGACGGGAAACTCGTCGATACCGAACCGGCCCTCGATCGTCATGGTGTCGTCTCGTCGGTGCAGCGCTCGACGCGAACCGCGCTCACCTTGAACTCGGGCATCTTCGAGGTCGGGTCGAGCGCCCGGTTGGTGAGTTGGTTCGCGGCCTTCGCGCCGGGCCAGTGGTACGGGATGAAGACCGTGTCGGGCCGGATCGTGGCCACCACGTTGGCCGGCAGGCTAATCGAACCGCGACGTGAGGTGACGGTGACACGGTCACCGTCGGAGATGCCGAGTCGCTCCGCGAGTTGGGGGTGGATCTCGCACAGCGGCTCGGGGTACTGATCGACCAGCGCGGCGATGCGCCGGGTCTGTGTGCCGGAGAGGTACTGACTGACGACGCGACCGGTGGTGAGCCAGATTGGGTACTCGTCGTCGACGACTTCGGCCGCCGGGCGATACGGGACGCCGTGGAACTTGGCCTTGCCGTCGGGATGGAAGAACTTGCCGCCCTCGTACAACCGCGGTGTGCCGGGATGGCCGACCTCGGGGATCGGCCAGAACAGCCCCATCTCATCCTCGATGCGCTGCCACGTGGCACCGCGATAGTCCGCCGTGCCGCCAGCCGACGCCAGCCGGAGCTCCTCGAAGATCTGTTCGGTGTTGTCGTAGTCGAAGTAGTGACCCTTGCCGAGGCGGGCAGCCAGGTCGGTGAGGATCTCCCAGTCGACGCGTGCCTCGCCTGGCGGATCGACCGCCTTGTTGATCTTCACGATCCGACCCTCACCCGTGGTGGACGTTCCTTCATCTTCCTCGTGGAGCGAGCCGGGCAGCACGATGTCGGCATGCTGCGCCGACTCGGAGAGAAAGAAGTCGATCACCGAGTAGAACTCGAGCTTGTCGAGCGCCTCGGCGGCGAAGTTCGCGTCGGGGGATGACACGACCGGGTTGAAGCAGATCGACAACAGCCCCTTGATCTTTCCCTCGTGGATCTGCTCGAGGATCTCGACGGCGGTGACACCGGCGCCGGGAATCTCGGACTCGTCGCAGCCCCACACCGCCGCGGTGTGCGCACGGTGCTCCGGGTTGCGGATGTCACGATTGCCGGGGAGCTGGTCGCACTTGTGGCCGTGCTCGCGACCGCCCTGGCCGTTGCCCTGCCCGGTGATCGTGCTGACACCGCATCCGGGCTTGCCGAACTTGCCCGTCGCCAATCCGAGGTTGATCGCCGCCAGCACGTTCTCGGTGCCCTTGGACTGCTGCTCGATGCCACGGGCGTGCAGCAACATCCCCGTCGCCGAAGTTCCCCACCATTCGGCAGCCTGCTCGATCCGCTTCGCCGGCACACCGGTGATCGACTCGGCCCACTTGGGCGTCATGTCCGCGGCCGCGGCTGCGGCGTCGGCGAAGTCGTTGGTGTGCGCCTCGATGAACTCGTGATCGAGCCAGTCGTTGCGAATCAGCTCATGGAGCACGGCGCCGAACAGCGCCGAGTCGGTGCCGGGCCGCACGGGCAGGTACAGATCGGCGGTTCGCCCCAGCGGCGTCACCCGCGGGTCCTGCGCGATCACCTTCGCGCCGCGATCGCGGGCCTTCCAGATGTAGCTGGTGGTGATCGGGAACGTCTCCGCAATGTTCGAACCGGCGACCCAGATCACCTCGGCCAGCGGCAGGTCGCTCCACGGGTTCGGGTTGCGATCGACGCCGAGTGCCTTCTTGTTGCCGGCACCGGCCGACACCATGCAGTACCGACCGTTGTAGTCGAGGTTCGCCGTGTGCAACGCCAACCGGGCGAACTTGCCGATCAGGTAGCTCTTCTCGTTGGTCAACGAGACCCCGGAGAGCATCGCGAACGCGTCGTCGCCGTGAGCGGCCTGGATCCGGCGGATCTCGGAGACGACCCGGTCGAGTGCCTGATCCCAGGTGATGCGGCGGAACCCGTCGGGCGACGAAGGATCGCGTTCCATCGGGTACAGGAGACGGTCGTCGTGGCTGCCCTGCAGGTAGCGCTTGACGCCCTTCGGGCACAGCTTGCCCTCGTTGAACGGGAACTCGTACCACGGCTCGAAGCCGATGACGGCATTGCCCTTGACCTTGAGTTTGATACCGCACTGCTGGCCGCAGAAACAGCAGTGGGTGTTCACCACCTTGTCGGGCTCGATGCCGTGGTTCCACCCACCCGGCGGTGTGCGGTTGAGGTGAGGGCCGTACTTGGCGATCAGTGCCTCGTCGGAAATCGGTGGGATGGCCATCAGCCAAAACCTCCAACACGCCCGCACTGCGCCAGTGCCACCTGGGTCCGTCGGCACGTCGGGCACGTGTTCTGATAGTTGTCGTCGTCGGCATCGTTGCCGACGATCCTGTAGTCGAAGCCGACCTGGGGCAGCACCGCTTGCAGGTCGGCGATCTGTTGGGCGCTGGCGAACTCGTCGCCGCATCGGCGACAAACGGCGGGCGGTCCCTGTTCGTTGGCCCGCTTGTAGTAGGCCACGCCCAGATTGCCGGGACGCTGGAAGATGTGGAAGAGCTTGCCGAACGGGATGTACATCAGCCCGAGGATCACCGTCAGCGCATGGATCGTGTTCAGCGCCGAGTAGTACTGACCGTCGAGCCACAAGCTCGACGCAGTGAGGAACAGCCCTGTGACCGACACAGCAAACAACCCGGCCAACGCCAGGAAGTCCCCGCTGCGTTCGACGGCGAGCGCACCCGGGTCGCTCAAACGACGGCGCAGGAAGATGAACACACCGGCCAGCACCAGCACCGCTGCAATATCGAGCGCGTGGTAAAAGGTCCAGCCGACGATGCTCTCCGCGTCGAACTGGATCGTGCCGACCCGCGAGACGTACACCTCGTAACGGTCGCCCTGTTGACCGACGCTCTCGAAATGCAGCAGACCGAGCGTGAGCGGGAACGTGATCAGGGCCGCGAGGATGCACCCCCAGAACACGAACTGATGAGCGAGCCAGCGGCTCGTCGACCGACGACGGATGAAGCCCTGGGCGAGGAGGTGCGTACCCACCAGCGCCGGCAGCGCTGCGAGGTTCCTGCCCTTGCGCTCACCGAAGGCAGTCCAGCCGCGACGGTTGAGCATCGCGGTGGGAGGCCGGCGCAACCATACGGAGTACCGATAGATCACCCCGAACACCAGGAACACGACGCCGTACAGGTAGCCGATCAGTGCTGCATCGAACCACACCAGTTGCCCGCTGCCGAGGAACGTGACGGCGAGCACGAGTGCCACGCCCACGAGCCCCCACGTTGCAGCTTTGCGGTCAACGGCCATCGACGTCATGACGCGATCCAAGCTAGACGAGAGCGAGCGACGCTGTGCCAACCGTCGAGGTGCGAGGCGGTGGTGCGACCGATCATGGCAGTGCGACCTGGTGGGTGTAGTCGGCGACGAAGATCGCCACGGCCATTGCAACACACGCGCCGGAGATCAACCAGAACCGCACGATCACGGTGGTCTCCGGCCATCCAGCCACCTCGAAGTGGTGGTGGATCGGCGAGAGCCTGAACAGACGTCGACGGCGCCCCGATGCTCTGAACACCGCCATCTGCAATCCGACCGACCCTGCCTCGATCACGTTGATCCCGCAGATCAGCAGCAGCAGGAGTTGCGTGTCGGTCGCCAGGGCGAGCAGCGCGAGCGCGGAGCCGAGCGCGAGCGCGCCGACATCGCCCATGAAGATCCTGGCCGGCGCAGCGTTCCACCACAGGAACCCAGCACACGCTCCCGCGAACGCCGCTGCCAGCACCGCCAGGTCGTACGGGTTCACCACGTCGCCGTAGATCGACGGGTTACGCAGCGCCCAGAACGCGATCCCGGTGAACGCAATGAAACCGAACAGGGCAGAGCCGGCGGCGAGACCGTCGAGGCCGTCGGTGACGTTCACCGCGTTGGTCGTCGCGAAGATGATCATGCCCGCCCAGAACACCCACACGACCGGCCCGAAGTCCCAGCCAGGCAGGTCGGCGCGAGTCAGCGAGATCCGTGTGTCGATGTCGGTGGTGGTGACGAGTATCGCGGCGATGCCGACGGCCATCAGGTACGACACCAATCCTTTGACTTTCCAGTACACGCCGCGGTTCTGGTGTGATCGAACCTTTACGAGGTCGTCGATCAGCCCCAGACCGGCCATGACCAGGATGCCGAGGATGATGATCAGGGTCTGGTCGGAGAAGACCACGCCCGCTCGCACGTGGCTGAGCAGGTACCCGGTCAGCGCAGCCGCGAGGATGACCAGGCCTCCCATGGTGGGGGTGCCGGCCTTGTGTGCGTGCGGTGGGACCCGCTCGTTGGCTGCGTTCTGCTGGAGGATCGGCTGGCTGGCGCCACGCTCTGCGAGCACTCCGATCGCCACGCGGGTACCGAACAGCGCCAGCACCGCCGCGAGTGCGCTGGCGATCGTCAGCGCGATCACGAGGAAGCGACCAATTGCACAGCGCCACACTCATGGATCGCCGAGTGCGGTCGCCAGGGCCCAACGTCCCCTGTGCCGACCAAAGCCCCTACCCCGGCGCGGCCGCACGCCCTACGGTCGAACCATGGAGATCGAGGAGCTGAACGAGCGCGCCACCGAGATGGTGCGCAGCGCCACCCTGTCGTACGACCAGAAGCTGCGTCGGCTTGCCGTGCTGGCGACCGAGACCCTGCCGTATCCGGCGCTGTCGGCCGAATGCGCCGCGGCGCTCGACAAGCGCGTGATCTGCGACATGTTCGAGGGCAATGCCCCCTTCACCGCCCGCTACGTCCTGCCCGACTACGAACTCGCGATGCGTCAGGGTCTCGAGTACCTCGAGATGCCGGCGCCGACTGACCTCGACGATGCGCTGGCGTTCCTCCAGGTCGTGTACACCCACGTGCCGAGTGTCACCACCTACCCGGTGTATCTCGGCGATCTCGACAAGGTGCTCGATCCGTTCGTCACCGACAAGATCACCGACCACGATCTCGACGCGAAGATGCGGCGGTTCTGGATCGGGATCGACCGGATGCTGCCCGATGCGTTCGTCCACGTCGACCTCGGCCCGCACGACACCCGCATCACCCGCTCGATCCTCCGCGTCGAGCGCTCGCTGCGCCAGGCCGTCCCGAACATCACCCTGAAGGTCGACCCCCAGGTGACGCCCGACGATCTGATCGAGGATGCCGTTCGCACGGTGTTCGAGACCGGGAAGCCCCACTTCGTGAACCATCCGATGATGGTCGGTGACCACGGCGAACGCTACGCGGCGGTCAGCTGCTACAACTCGTTGAAGATCGGTGGCGGCGCCCACACCCTGGTACGACTCAACCTGAAGGAAGTCGCACTGCTCCATACGGGCCCCGTCGACGACTTCCTCGCTCGCACGTTGCCGCACTACGTGGAGTTGACCGCCGAGCTCGGCGAGGCGCGCGTTCGGTCACTCGTGGAGCAGCAACGTTTCTTCGCCACCCACTGGCTCGCCACCGAAGGCCTGATCGACATCGACCGATTTTCCGCGATGTTCGGCATCTTCGGCCTCGCGGAATGCGTCAACCTCTTGATGGCCTACGGGGGCAACGATCGTGGCGGCGAGGCGCGCTACGGCCACGACGCCGACGCGAACGCGTTGGCGGTGCGCGTCGTCGAACGGGTCGCCGAACTCGTCGCCGCACGCCCGATGCCCCACTGCGAAGGTGGTGACGGACGCTGCTACCTGCACAGCCAGAGCGGTATCGATCTCGACGACGCCGTCACTGCCGGGACGCGGATCCCTGTCGGCGACGAGCCTCCACTGCTCGATCACATCGCAACGTGCGCGCCGCACCACCACCTGTTCACGTCCGGCGTCAGTGACATCTTCCACGTGGACGAGACCGCCACGCGCAATCCCGAGGCGCTCGTCGACATCATCCGCGGTGCGTTCGCCAGTGGCATGCGTGACTTCACGTTCAACCTCGACAGCAACGAGTTCGTTCGTATCACCGGATATCTCGTGCGCAAGAGCGACCTCGAGGCGATCGCCGGAGACGCCGTCGTACGGCACGCGAGCGACCATCTCGCGGCGGGCAGCGAGAACGCTTACCACCTCACGCAGCGCGCCGTGAAGCGCATCGGGTGCAATGAGCGCGTCCCTCGGTGACGTGAGCGCTGTGGGCGCTGGTCGATCTCGTTCGGGGTTCGTCGCCGACACGATCAGCAACAGCTGCGTCGACGGCCCCGGCAACCGCTTCGTCGTCTTCCTGCAGGGCTGCAACTTCGACTGCATTGCCTGCCACAACCCGCAGACGATCCCTGGCCATCAACCGCTGGACGGCCACGACCCGCACCACATGAGCGTCGACGATCTGCTCGTGACAATCCGCCGAGCAGCACCGTTCATCCGCGGCATCACGGTCTCGGGTGGCGAGGCCACTCAGCAACCGGAGTTCCTCCGGTCGCTGTTCGCCGCGGTCAAGCACGACGTCGGTCTGTCCGCACTCACCTGTTTCGTCGACTCGAACGGGGCCGCAGATCTCTCCGTGTGGGACGACCTCGCTCCAGTGATGGACGGCGCGATGATCGACCTGAAGTGCCTCGATCCCGAGATCCACGTCGAGATGACGGGACATCCGAACGACAAGGTCCTCGCCAGTATCGAACATCTCCACCGGCTCGGCCTGTTGTACGAGGTGCGGCTGCTGTTGATGGCTGGTGTGAACGACGGCCCCGACTTGCTGCAGCGAACTGCGCGATGGCTCGCTGACATCGATCCCACGATGAGGCTGAAGCTGATCGGTTTCCGAGCCCACGGTGCCAGACCTCACGAGCCCGCCCTCGTCGAGCCGACGCGTGACGCCGTGCTGCACGCGGCAGACCTCCTCCAGAATGTCGCGCCGTTCAGCATCTGCGCCATCTGACCGGCACCAATGAGAGACGATGGAGACGGGCTTGCGCCCGCCGTCGCATCTGCGCCGAGTTGCCGCTGGCGAACACACGTGTGTCCCATATGTTGTCCCACCTATGGGACAACACTGACCAACACGCAACAACATGGCCCGAACGAAAGCTCTGGTCAGACGCCTCTCAATGGACGCATCGAACCCGAACGGACGGCTTGGAACGTTTCCTCAACGTGTGTCGCAGGTTCGATCCCTGCCAGGGGCGCCATGTGATCGGCGTGAATATGCGGTGGGCCAACACGTCGCAGACCTCAAACAGTTCGCCGGATACCGAGCGACCGGTCGTCAGTGGGAATCGGCGATTATCGGGTGCCTGGTAAGCCGGTGTCTGACGGGTACTTGAGCCGAGCGGATCGATAGATGCTCTGTCGATCCGTGGTCTGGAGCGAGCCCAGACTCGGGGTCTGCCTGGGGACACTGGGCCAGCGACAAGCGCAGGTGGTGGTGTTGCAGATGAATTGCAGACGGGTTGCGTCTGGATGGTGCCGACCCGCTCACCAAAGTTCCACCAGGAGGCGTCGTGCATTCAATCAGCAGTCCCCAAACAGCTTCGAACCGCTCTCGACCGGCCCACCGTGTAGTGGCCCTGGCCCTCGGCGCGGCGCTTGCGCTCGCTGGATGTTCGTCGGCGGACGACTCGTCTGCGCCGTCACTTGACCCTGTTGGTTCAACAGCGGTAGCCAGCACGACGGTGCCAGCCACAACACCCGAGACCAGCTCGCTGAATAATGCTGCGCCCAGTGCAGACCCGGGACTTTCGGCCGCGTTTACCGATTCCCTGATCGTGTTCCAGAGCGGCGGCGGTGTGCAGACGGTCCTGCCCGACGGCACCACTGCGGGCGTCGTAGCACCAGAGGCCCCGGATGGCCAGGAGCATCCGGATTGGTCACGCGACGGACTGCGTATCGTGTTCGACACGCAGTTCTCTCAACTGTGGACGGTGAACGCCGACGGGTCGGACCTAGCGACCGTGTACGAGTGCGTGTCGCCCTGTCAATCGCTTCAGGACGGGGCCTGGTCCCCTGACGGTAGGGAGATCGCGTTCATGGTCGCCGAGTCGGTGGATGGCACCACCACATCCCGGTCGGCAATCCTTGCTGTGACCGTGGCGACGGGCGACGTTCGGACGATCTATGAGGACACGTCCGGGACGGTGTGGTTGTTCCACCCACGTTGGTCCGGTGATGGCGAGTCGATTGTCTTCGAGGAGGACACCTTCGCCAGCAACCTGCTCAGCGAGGGGGAGATCACCTCGATGGCGGTCGCAGTCGTGCCCGCCGAGGGGGCGACGACACCCGAGTATCTCGCCACGCTGAGCGGCCCGTTCGACGGTCCTGGCTCACCCTCGCCGGATTGGAGCCCGGTCGATGATCTCATCGTGTTCTCCCGAGCGGACAACTTGTTCACGGTCCGTGCGGACGGCAGCGGGGAGGCGCAGGTCACAGACTTCGACGCGGTGGAGGAACACGCCATTCAACCGACGTTCACGCCTGACGGGAGCGCGATCGTGTTCACCTACGTCACGGGCGAGTTCGATGTCGACGACTCACCGACCGCCGCACTGATCGGGCTCGACGGCAGCGGCCAGGTCATCATCGGCGGCGGTGTGTCGATGACCCATCCCCGGTTCCAACCGTGAACCGAAGCGCTCAGACACCGGCAGGGCACAGCGCACGTGGTGTGCCGCCGATGACCTGACGCCACTCGTCGTCGCTGAGGTTGCGTGCGACGACACGACAGATCGCCGCACGCAGCCGCGCCCGATCGAGGTCGAACAGCACGACACCGTCGGCGGTGTTGGTCGCGATACGGCTCGAGTCCGGAGCGATGGCCACGGTCCACGAGCTGACCGGCACCCCCGGGCCGATCTGCCGCCTGGACTCGACGTCCCAGATCCGCTGCGTGTTGTCGAGGCCGCTGGTGATGAGGAGCCGTCCATCGAACGTGAACTGCATCGAGTTGTTGAAGGCAGTTGCCCCGGTGATCGGTTCGCCGACCGGTTCGAGCGTGACGGCATCGTAGAACGAGATGGTTCCGTCGAATGCGCTGCCGGCGACGAGTGAGCCATCGGGCGAGACGGTCACGTTGGCACTGTGTCCGAGTGTGCCGATTTGCTCACCGGTGGCCAGATCGAACACGGCCGCCACCTCGTCCTGGCTGCCGGCGAACAGCCGGGATCCGTCGGGTGTGACGTCGAGTCCCAGGTTGCGGCCGTCACCTGTCGTGAGGTGCCATCGCTCGTCACCTGTCGCCACATCGATGACGCGGATGTCGTCTTCGTAGACATCTCCGACGACGACGATGTCTCCCGCCTTTGTCCAAGCGATGCCTGCCGGTGAGTCCGGCATCACTGCGGTGATCCGCTCGATTTCGGTGAGATTCTGATCCGACACGATGATCTCGTCGTCGGCCGGACGCACGCTGAGCATGCGCCCATCGGTGAGGAACCAGGACCACGCGTCGAAGTCGAGAGATTGCGGGGCGGGCCGCTGTTCGCCCGACTCGACATCGCGAACGACCATGCTGCCGTCAGGGCCAAACAGCGCAACCTCGGATCCGTCGAACGCCCACATGTTCCAGCCAGTCAGCCATCCTGGGCCGGCAAATGACGGACCGGCCGGTGTCGTTCCATTGAGCGCCCACGTGCTGATCGATGTGTCGTTGCAGCTCGCAAGTATCAAACGACTCATGTCCGGTGCGACAGCGACGGAGCAGGCGCTCCCGTGCTGGCCGTCGAGGATCCGTTCGAGTCGTTGGCCGGTGGCGAGATCGAAGCTGAACAAGCGCGAGGACCCCGCGCCCGCTTCCTGTGCGTACACGACCTGCTTCGCGCCGTCGATCGCGAACATCGGGTTCGCGGAACGCGATCGGTCCCACTGAGCCTCACCTGTCGCCAGGCCGAAGGCCATCAGTCCATCACCGTGCGAACCATCGGCGAAGTAGTCGGCCGCTACCAATGTTGACCCGTCGGGGGACAGGACGAGGCGATTGGCGACTTGACCAACGCCTGGCGCTGGAGGATCGTTGATGCGCTTCACCACCTCACCGGATTCGGGCTGCCAGATCATGATCCGTCCGCTCGTGCTCCCCACGGCGATCGAGTCGTCATCGATCCAGGTGGAGAACGAGTACCAGCTCTGCCCGTCGAGCAGCTCGATCGGCCCTGGCTGCTCGACAGCAGCCACCAGGTCGAGGTCGGGGAGGTCGAACACCACGACAGACGCTGCTGTGTTCGAATCCCCGACCGTCGTCACTGCAACCTGATCTCCGGAAGGGCTCACCTGCATGTCGACGATGAACTTGTCGAGTTGAACGCTTTCGAGTGGTGTACTCGTTTCGACGTCGACGAGATGGAGACGCTTGCCCCCGTCGCCGCCGGCGTAGTCGTCCAGGACCACGAGTACCCGTTGATTGTCGACCGGTTCCAAGGACGTGACTGCAAGTTCACCTTGGCCAGGTACCTCGAACGTTGTCGAGGATGTGCCTTCGAGGTCGATCCGGATGACAGGGTCCCCGAGCGAAGCGGGGGTGCCCCACAGCGTGCGACCGTCGCGGCCGATGTCGATCTGTTGAACGGCAAAGGCTGGTCGGAGATCTCCGAGGAACGACGGTTCGCTGTAGAGCGCGCTCATCATTGCCCCGTCGGTCGCTGCGCCCGGCGCTCGCATGGACGCTTCGAGGGCGACGAGCGCCGCAACATCGCGCTTGGACGCCGTAAGGCTCTGAGACAGGGCGACCAGGCGAGCCACCGACGCAGCATCGGCCTGATCCCGGGCTTCGCGTCGCTGTGCCAGCGCAATCGCGCCGGCAAGGCTGGCGATCACCAATGCCACTGACGTGGCCACGAGTCGGCGCCGGAGTCGGCGTCGGCGTCGATCGTCGGCGTGGATCGCGAGGTTGACGCTGGCCCGACTCGCCTTGAGGAACTCGTGCTCGAGTGCGGTCACTGCGCCGGCGGCCTCCTCGGCGGCGTCGAGCCGTCCGCCCCGGTAGAGATCGGCATCCTGTCGACCACGATCGTCCCACGGGCCGCGGCAGCCGACAGTTGCTGCACAATGCGACGGTCGTTACGACCGTCCGCGAGCCACGCGCTGGGAGCCGCGGCCATGACGAGATCGTGAGGGTACTCGTGAGCGAGCGCATAGGTCGGCTCACACGTTGCCGGATCAATGTCGGTGGTGATCAGGCGATGCTCGACGAACAGGTCGAGGAGGGGGCCGATGCCCGCAGGGAGCTGACTGCGTCGTGAACGCCGACTTGTGTCGTCGTTGCCGGCACCGGTGACAATCAGTCGAAGGAACACATGTCGGGCCAGATCGGCGTCGACGGCATCGAGCGTGTCGTAGAGCTGCTCCGCACGTGAGGCGACCGCACCGACCACCCCACCCAATTCGTGGTACACGTCCAGAGTGATCACGTCCTTGCGGCGTCGGTCGAACAGGTCGCGAAGCGTGAACTGCAGCAAGGGCAGGCTTGCTGGTTGATCGACGATGTCTGCAACGAGTTCGGTGTCAAGTCCCGCCTCCAAGAGCACTCCGGCCGCCGCGGCCGGACCAACGATCGCCTCTCGAAGCTCAAGGGCGTTCATTGGCCTGACCGCAAAGGTGTGGACGGCCATCAGCTCACCCAACTCGGAGGTGGCGAGTGGCCGGTCGTAGAAGTCGGCTCGCGACCGCGATGACCACTGAGCAGTTCACGTCGGACTCGATGAGCGCTCGAAGGTCCGCTATGAACTCCCGCCGGGCCGCGGCGTCAGTGACCGTCCACAGCTCCTCGAACTGATCGATGATGAGCACCAACGGTTCCTCGGCCTGGGTGCTCACCGACGACACCATCTCCGTCAGCGTCGCTCCCGCCACCTCGTTGCGGGCAACACCTGCCAGTGCCAAGTGCAACCGATCCTGCGGGGCCGTCCCCCGGCACCATCGTCACGACTGGACGATCCTGTCGGCGCAGCGTTGGGACGAGACCTGCGTGGAGGATCGACGACTTGCCCGAACCGGATGCGCCTACGACCGCGACGAACCGATCCCGAGTCACGTGCTCCACCAACGCCGCGGCGACAAGCTCGCCACGTGCGTAGAAGGTCCAGGCATCGGCCTCGTCGAACGGTCGGAGACCGACATAGGGATTGATGACCTGACGTCTCGACAACGTCGCATCGATGGGTGCGAGTTCCGGTGCAAGCACACTCCGGCACGCCAGCAGCATCTCGTCGATCGAGGCGAATCGACGTGCGGGGTCAGCGTCGGTGGCGCGTTCGATAACGGCGACCAAGTCGGCGATGACACCAGTCAGAGCGTTTTCCGGCTGGCGCCACGTGGCCGTGGTCGCTGCTGCCGGTCAGCACCTCGTCCAGCACGAGTGCGAAGCTGTACTGATCGGATCGAGGAGTCCATGCGGTCCCACGGTTCAGCTCTGGCGGCGAGTACGGCGACGGGTACACGGCGGCTTCTCCGTGAGCATCGTCGATGCCGAGCGTGGCGATACCGAAGTCGCTCAGGTATGCGTGACCCGCCCCGTCCAGGAGAATGTTCGAGGGCTTCACGTCGCGATGGACCACACCGACGTTGTGCGCCGTCGAAAGCGCACCGCCGATCTCCTCCATCAACCGGACCACCTCCGCGACGGACCAGGGCCCGTCGCGCTCCAGTGCTTCCTTCAGGGTGCCGCCGGTCAGGAGCCGAAACACCAGAAAGGCGCCTCCTGGCTCACGCCAGAAGTCGTAGAGCGGCACGATATGAGGGTGTTCCAGTCGAGTGATGAGCTGCGCTTCGCGCTCGAAGCGGTCGATGAACTCGGGATTGTCTGCGAATTCCGGCTTGACGATCTTGACGGCGACGCTACGTCCCACACCAGGCTGAACTGACCGATAAACCACACCGTGAGCACCCGAACCGAGACAGTCACCGAGCCGATAGCCGCGCACCGGCGGCCGTGCGGCCAGCTCGTGATCCTGATACTCCTGGGACAAGATCAACCGCTCGAGCTCGACGAGCGCCGCCGGGGGATCGAGGCCGGTCTCCTCAGCGAGGTGGCGGCGGTATGTACTCATCGCTCGCAATGCCTCGGCCTCCCGCCCGGCGATTGCGCTGGCACGCATGAGCCGCTCTGTGAACCCGGGTCGGAGTGGGTGAGCTGCGGTCAACAGCTCGAGTTGAGCCGTCGCCTGCTCGATGCGGTCGACGCGGTGCGAGGAGGACGTCAATCCTTTCCTCCTCGGCCGACAACCGCATCTCCTCGAGCCTGGATGCCATCGGGATCGCCCACCACGAAACGCTGAACTCACCGAAGCAGGGTCCTTGCCACAGTCCCAGGGCCTGATCGAGCAGGGTGATCGCCTCGGTCGGAGGCGCGACCCGAGATTGCTCGACCAATCGCTCGAAGCGATCGGCGTCGACCTCGCTGTCGGCGACCACGAGGCGATAGCCGGTGTCGACCAGGTCGACGCGATCGGGGCCGAGCGCACCTCGCAACCTGGATATGTAGGACATCGTTGTGCGACGAGCGCCGTCGGGAGGCGAGTCGTCCCACATGACCTCGATGATGCGTTCGAGTGCGACAGACCGTGGTGTGTTGGCGAGGAGCACGGCAAGCAGCCGACGCTGTTGAGGCCCACCCAGTGCGATTGGCTGCCCAGCCCACGACGCCCGGACCTCGCCAAGCACAGCGAACTCCATCGGGTCACTCACCATTGAGGAGAGTCTTGCCGATCGAAGAAGATCACCCAGGACGAGTGGTTCCGGAGCGCTGGCCCCGAGCTGGTCGCGGGCGTTGGCCACCGGCAGAAGATGACGATCCGGCGGCGACCGCTGAGCCGATCCAGAACGACCATCCCCCGCACCGGGGGTCGAACGATGGGCCGCTCGAGAGAACCCGATAATCCGCACTCTGCAATCCAGTCTGAACCACACAACCGGTGACCGA